>NZ_MUNM01000055.1 GCF_002286815.1 Pseudomonas sp. PICF141 | reverse complement strand
TGAAAAGATCGCAGCCTGCGGCAGCTCCTACGTCTCAGCATTACTTCGCTTTCACACCTTCAAATGTAACGTACAGCTCGACCGCGTCAGACTGTGGACCCAGGTCTTTCTGCTTGCCGAAATCGGAACGTTTGATGCTGGTGGTGCCTTCGAAGCCGGCACGGTAGCCGCCCCATGGATCCTTGCCTTCACCCAGGAAGGTAGCCTTGACCACGATTGGCTTGGTCACACCCAGCAAGGTCAGGTTACCGGTTACGTCGGCAGTGTCTTTGCCAGCGGCGTTTTTGCCAGTGGATTTGACGCTGGTGGAAACAAAGGTCGCCTTGCCGAACTTGTCCACATCCAGAAAATCTTTGCTGGCGATGTGCTTGTCGCGTTCGGCATGGTTGGTGAACACGCTGGCGGTATTCACATTGAACTCGATCTTGCTGTCTTCAGGCTTGGCTGCGTCAAAGCTGAACTTGCCGTCAATGTCCTTGAAGGTGCCAGTGATGTAGCTGTAACCCAGGTGGCTGATTTTGAAATCAACGAAGGCGTGCTGGCCTTCTTTGTCGACAACATAATCGGCCGCCATGACGTTAGCGGACAGCAGAGCAGAACCGATGGCCAGAGCGGCGAGCGTCTTTTTCAACATGCTTTCTATTCCTTTGGAGTCGAGGTTGAACATCAGGCTTTGCGACCCAGCATTCGGGTCAGGGTCGCATCACGATCGATAAAGTGGTGTTTCAATGCTGCCAACGCATGGAGGCCGGAAAAAATTACCAGCGCCCAAGCCAGGTACAAATGGATCACACCGGCGGTGTCTGCCTGGTCCGGCAGTCCGGACACCAATGCAGGCACTTCAAACAGGCCAAACACCGGGATCCCGACACCGTCTGCGGTGGAAATCAGGTAACCGGCAATCATCACAGCGAACAGCGCGAGATAAAGGAAGGCATGGCCGAACACGGCACCAAGACGCGTCATGCGGCTATAACTTTGCAGGGTCGGCGGTGGTGGACTGATAAAGCGCCACAACACCCGCAGCAACATGACCGCGAACAACAGCAGGCCAATGCTTTTATGCAGGTCCGGCGCATCTTTGCGCCAGGCGCTGTAGTAGTCCAGACCCACCATCCACAACCCCAACGCGAACAGACCATAGACCGCGAGCGCCACACCCCAATGCATGAAGAGGCTGATCCAACCGTAGCGGGAAGACGAGTTACGTAATTGCATTGCTCAAATCCTGTAAGAACTGCGTCCAAGACTATCGAGTTATCTATCGATTTAAAGCGGAAAATTTCGCTCTGAAATATCGAGAAATACGATGAAGACCTTGCGGTCGAGAGGTTAAGAGAGTGTTAACCAAACGAAAAAACCTACAGACGCCGTCCCATTCCCACTTAAAAAAAACCTTTACCACTCGTCAGAACTGTCATATCTGACAGTAGCCACATCACAGGTCATTGATGAACCTGATCTCGGGCGATTGTCCGAGCGTCTGAACAGGAGTTCTACCATGAGTCACCATTCGAGTTCATTTCCCGTCATTACGCGTAACCGATCCAATTCGATACCCGTAGGGGAAGGACCGCGAGGGATAGCCATCAACGACGATGGATCCCGGGTTTTTGTTTGCAATTACATTTCAGGCAATGTGTCAGTGATCAACACCCGTAACAGAAAGGTAATCCGCACCATCGCCGTCGAGCATTATCCCCAGAACATCATCCTTGCCCATGGAGGGAAAAGAGCTTATGTGACCAACTACGGGTCAAGTTCGGTTTCGGTTATTGATACTGAAACCTATGCGGTGGGTAACGTCACGGTGGGAAAATACCCTCGGGGACTCGTCGTGAGCCGAGACGGGAAGCATGTTTACGTCACCGTTCGACAAAATGAAGAGTGGCTGGCAATTATCGACACCCGCACTTATGCGGTGAGCAGAGTAAAAGGATTACCCTCCCCTTCCATAAGTGTGGATATCAGCCAGGACGATTCGCGTCTTTATATTTCCAGCACAAACTCTCCTGATGGCCCTTATCAGGACGCATTGACGATCATCAGCAGCAAGACTTTCAAAGTCCTCGATATCATCAAAACCCAAAGGTATCCGTCAGCAGTTACCGTCAGTCCCGACGACAAAGAAGTGTATGTCGTGTGTCTGGACGCTCAAAAACTGACCGTACTGGACCCCAGGTTATCGACTACCAGGCATTTCGATTTTGTGACCTGCGAAGGGAAAATAGTGTTCGGCGAAAAAAACGCTTATGCCGTTGATCAAATCAAAAAAGAGGTCGTGGAAATTAATACCGCCACGCATGAAATTATGCGCCGGGTGCCCATCCCTGGTGCTTGCGAACCGTATGACATGGTTCTTGATCAATATAACCATGCCTACGTCAGCGACTACCAAAGCGACGAAGTGCATAGTGTGGATCTAGCTTAGCGTCAAAGAAAAATCAGCAGCGACCTATGCAAGACATAAAAAAAGCGCGGCATCACTGCCGCGCTTTTTTTTTGATTCCAGAACTTACTGCGTCTTGGTTTCAGTCGTCACTGGGGTCTTCGCAGCAGTACTGACCGCTGGCTTCTTCACCGGCTCAGGCTTTTTCGCCGTCGCCTTGACCGGGGCTTTTTTAGCCTCGGTCTTGGCAGCAGGCTTTTTCACCGGTGCTTTCTTGGCAGGCTCTGCTTTCACGGGTGTCGCAGGTTTCGGCGCCTCAACCGGTGCTGGCGCTGGAGTCGGTGCAGGTGCCGGGGCGGGTGCCGGAGCCACCGGGGTCACGGGAGCTGGTGCCTTGGCCGGTGCCGGTTTGTCGTCTGAGCCGCCGAACAGGTTGGTGAAGAAATTGCCTTTCTTCGCTGCCACGGCACCTGCCGCTGCCGCGCTCGCCGCCGGAACAACTTTCGCCGGTTCAAACGACTTGCCCGCCGCCAGGTCTTCTACCTGACTGGCTGCACGCTGACCGGTGCGCAATGCGCCTTCCAGGGTGCCTGGGTACAAGGCGTCGGTGTGTTCGCCGGCAAAGGCTACACGTTGCAGCGGACGCTCCCACAGACGCCAGTACTTGCTGATCTGGCCCGGGCCGAAGGCCAGGTATGCACCACCCATCGACGGGTCGGTGCTGTAGCGACGGATTTCATAACCAGTGAACGAACCACGTGCCTGTGGATAAAACGCATGCAGGCGGATCAGTACCTGATCGACTATCTGCTTGTCGCCGAAGGCCTGCATCACCCGTGCGTTGTCACCAGACAGGTTGATCACCACATTGGCGCCGCCTTTGAGGGCCGGCTCGACCCACAACATGCCCAGGCCGGTGTTGCTGTAGATCTCGCCGGACATGCGCGCCTTGCTTTCCCACACCGGCGTTTTGAACTTCAGCATGATCTGGTCACGCCAGCCGTAGTTGGTGCCTTTGATAGCGCCCAGGTGCTGGGCGTCCAGCGCCGGGGTCATCTGGATCTTGTTCAATGCACGCAATGGCACGGCCAGCACAACGTAATCGGCCTGATAGCCAACGCTGCCGACTTTGACGGTGACGCCGTCCTTGTCCTGGCTTATGGACGAAACCGGGGAACTGGTCTTGATGGTTTTCAATTGTTTGGCGAAGGCCTGGGCCAGCACCGGGCTGCCACCGGGCAGACGTGAGGCCCGCAGGTCACGGTCGGCAACGCCACGGTAGACGCGGCTCTGCTGTGCGAAGTACAGCAGCGACAGACGCGAAGGTTCGTCATAACGGGTGCGGATCTGCTGATTCACCAACTGACGTGCAGTGGCTGGCAAGCTCAAGCGATCGAGCCAGTTGGACACGGTGATCTGGTCCAGGGCGAACAATGTGCTGTTGGCGGCCGGGTTCTGCGGATCTTCGATCGAACGCGCCAGCTCATCCAGCGTTTTTTCGTAGCGTTTCAGTGCCTCGGCGGTGGCCGGCTGTTTGGTCGCCAGATCGGCGGCGGTGAAATATTCACCGTCGATCAAGTAGCTCGGGGTCCGCACGAATTCAGGGGCAGGCGTGGTGGTCAGCTTGAACGTCGAGACGTATTTGTTCAGCACCGGCTGGGTCTTGTCGTTGCCGATCCACTCACTGGTGGCCATGCCGGAGCGACCGCCCAACGTCGGCTTGGCTTCCAGCAAGGTGACTTGCCAGCCTTTGTTCTGAAGTTCGTACGCCGCGGTGAGGCCCGAAAGCCCGCCGCCGACCACGATCACCGTTTTATCCTTGGCCAGCGCCGAAACGCTGAACAGCCCCAACATCACCAGCGCACAGGCGCGCAGCCAACCAGCAGACATTCAGCGAACTCCGGAAATACATGAGGAAATAGCGGTTTTACGAGTCAGACGACTCAAAGGACCGCGAAGAATACGTCAGCCATCAAAACGCCGCCAGCCACGTCTACGGCCTTATACAAAGTAGCTCAATTGACACAATGGGTTGTCCCGATGACGCGCATTGCATAGGCTTGCGCGATTGTTTGCCCGCGCACCAAGCGAGCTGCCTCGAGGAGACTGAACATGGGCCTGAATAATCAGTGGATGCAACGCGATCTTTCGGTGTTGTGGCATCCCTGCACCCAGATGAAAGACCACGAACAGCTGCCGCTGATCCCGATCAAGCGCGGCGAAGGCGTCTGGCTGGAAGACTTCGAAGGCAAGCGCTACCTCGACGCAGTCAGCTCCTGGTGGGTCAATGTGTTCGGCCACGCCAACCCGCGGATCAACCAGCGCATCAAGGATCAGGTCGATCAGCTGGAACATGTGATCCTCGCCGGTTTCAGCCATCAGCCGGTGATCGAACTGTCGGAGCGTCTGGTGAAGATGACGCCTGAAGGCCTGACCCGGTGCTTCTACGCCGATAACGGTTCGTCGTGCATCGAAGTCGCGCTGAAAATGAGCTTTCACTACTGGCTCAACCGCGGCCAGCCGAACAAGAAGCGCTTCGTCACCCTCACCAACGGATATCACGGTGAAACCATGGCGGCGATGGCGGTGGGCGATGTGCCGTTGTTCACCGAAACCTACAAAGCCCTGCTGATGGACACCATCAAGGTGCCGAGCCCCGATTGCTATCTGCGCCCCGAGGGCATGAGCTGGGAAGAACACTCGCGCAACATGTTCGCCGCCATGGAGCAGACCCTGGCCGACAACCACGACAGCGTGGCTGCCGTGATTCTGGAGCCGCTGATTCAAGGCGCCGGTGGGATGCGCATGTATCATCCGGTGTACCTGAAGTTGCTGCGCGACGCCTGCGATCGTTATGGCGTGCACTTGATTCATGATGAAATCGCCGTCGGTTTCGGCCGCACCGGAACGATGTTCGCCTGCGAACAGGCCGGCATCCGTCCTGACTTCCTCTGCCTGTCCAAGGCCCTGACCGGCGGTTACCTGCCGTTGGCGGCGGTGCTGACCACCGATGAGGTCTACAGCGCCTTCTACGATGACTACCCGACCTTGCGCGCCTTCCTGCATTCCCACAGCTACACCGGCAATCCGCTGGCGTGCGCGGCGGCATTGGCGACGCTGGATATCTTCGAAGAAGACAACGTCATCGAGAACAACAAGGCCCTGGCTCAACGCATGGCCTCCTCCACCGCGCACCTGGTTGACCACCCGAATGTTGCCGAAGTGCGTCAGACCGGCATGGTGCTGGCCATCGAGATGGTCAAGGACAAAGCCAGCAAGACCGCTTACCCGTGGCAGGAGCGTCGCGGTTTGAGGGTGTTCCAGCATGCACTGGAGCGTGGTGCATTACTCCGGCCGCTGGGCAGCGTGGTGTATTTCCTGCCGCCGTACGTGATTACCCCCGAGCAGATCGATTTTCTGGCCGAAGTGGCCAGCGAAGGCATCGACCTCGCCACCCGTGACAGCATCAGCGTGGCAGTGCCAAAGGACTTTCATCCGGGCTACCGTGATCCGGGCTGAAGCCTTATGCAAACTCCTGTGTGAAAGAGCTTCTGTGGCGAGGGGGCTTGCCCCCGTTGGGTCGCGAAGCGGCCCTAAAACCGGCCACCGGGTTTTGTCAGTTAAAACGCATCAGCCAGATTTACGACTGCTGCGCAGCCGGACGGGGGCAAGCCCCCTCGCCACAAAAGCCGTTGCCGCAGATCAGTGCCAAGCTACATTCGACTTTTTACAGAGACCATTGATGAGACTGTCCCGCTTCTTTATCGACGCCCCCTTGAGCATCGGCGAACACGAGCTTCCCGAGGCCCAGGCGCATTACATCAGCCGCGTGCTGCGCATGGCCGAGGGTGATGCGGTGCAATTGTTCGACGGTTCGGGCCATGAGTTTCGCGGCACGCTGGCGGACGTCGGCAAGAAGCGCGTCGTGGTGAAAATCGATGAACGCTTTGCCGGGCAGGTCGAGTCGTCGCTTGCGGTCCATCTCGGCCAAGGCTTGTCCCGTGGCGAGCGGATGGACTGGGCGATTCAGAAAGCCACCGAACTGGGGGTCAGCGAAATCACGCCGATCTTCACCGACCGCTGCGAAGTTCGCCTCAAGGACGAGCGCGCCGACAAACGCCTGATGCACTGGCGTCAGGTGGCGATCAGCGCTTGCGAGCAGTGTGGGCGTTCATCGGTGCCGGTGATTCACCCACCGCTGCTGTTGGCCGACTGGTTGAAGCAGACGGAAGCCGAATTGAAGCTGGTGTTGCACCCGGTGGCCGAGCCACTGGTGAGCCATGCGAAGCCGGCGACACTGGCGTTTCTGATCGGCCCGGAAGGCGGGTTGTCCGACACTGAAGTCGAGCAGGCCAAGGCAGGCGGTTTCCACGCCGCCCGCCTCGGCCCTCGCGTATTGCGCACCGAAACCGCGCCGGTGGTCGCGTTGGCGGTGGCTCAACAGTTGTGGGGCGACTTCTAGGTTTGATCGTTTTGATCGTTCCCACGCTCTGCGCGGGAACGATCTTTCAGGAACTATTGCACCGGATCACTCACCGGCTTCGCAATGATCGCCTTCAGTTCGCTGGTCATCGGAAACTCAAGATTCAAACCTTTAGGCGGAATCGGCTGCTGGAACCAGCGGTTGTAGATACTATTGATTTCCCCTGAGCTATACAAATCAGCAAGCGTCGAATTCACCAGCTCGAGAAATTGCGGATCGCCCTTGCGCACCATGCAACTGTAGATTTCCCGTGATTGCTCCTCGCCCACCACCACCCACTTATGCGGATCGTGGGCCTTGGCGCGCTCACCGTAAAGCAATGCATCGTCCATGTAGAACGCCGCCGCCCGCCCTGACTGCAGCATCTGGAAGGCTTCGCCGTGGTCCTTGGCGCTGATCACGAACATGTCGATCTTGTGATCGACGTTGTAGCTCTTCAGAAACCGCTCATTGGTGGTGCCGGCAGTGGTCACCACGTTCTTGCCGCGCAGGTCGGCGAAGCGCTTGATGCCGCTGTCCTTCGCCGTGAGCAGCTGCCCCTTCACGTAGATGAACCCATAGGAAAACGCCACTTGCCGCATGCGCTCGGCAGTCACGCCGGTGGAGCCACATTCAAGGTCGACCGTGCCGTTCTGTACCAGTGGAATACGTGTTTGCGAGGTCACCAGGGTGTACTTCACCTGCAAATCCGGCAGTTCAAGCTTTTGCTTGATGCGCTCGACAATCTTGCTCGCCAGGTCCACCGAATAGCCCATCGGCTGCCCCGTGTGATCACCCACATAAGAGAACGGCACCGATGCATCGCGATAGCCCAGCGTGATGCTCCTGGCATTGGCGACCTTGTTCAGCGTGCCGGTCAGCGGCGCTTCATTGGCCTGGACCTGACTGGCGAGCAGCAGGCCGAGTGTGCAGCCGATCAACGTGATTGTTTGCATTGTTATTCTCCGTTGTGGGTTAAGCGTTTAGCAGCGAGCGGGGCCGAGCCCCTGCATTTCAATCGAGGGCGCGCGTCGGGCAATCAACTCACTCAGCAGCCGCGCGCTACCGCAGGCCAAAGTGAAACCCAGGGCGCCATGCCCGAGGTTGACCCAGAGGTTGCGGTACGCCGTGGCGCCAATCAACGGCACGCCGCTGGGGGTCGCCGGGCGCATGCCGGCCCATTCAATGGCAGCGTCGTAATCGCCGGCATTGGGCAAGGTTTCCTGGGCCTGGCGTTTGATCAGCGCCAGACGCTTGGGATCGAGCGCCGGGTCGAAGCCGACAATGTCGACCATTGCCGCCACCCGCAGTTGTTCCCCGATGCGGGCGTAAACGATTTTGCGGTTGTAATCGGTGATGCTCAGCTCTGGCGCGCGGTGTTCGGCGCGGATCGGCAGGGTCAGGCTGTAGCCCTTGAGCGGGTACAGCGGCAGGTTCATGCCCGGCAACGCCAGCGCCGGGCTGCGATGACCGGCAGCGATCACCAATTGCTCGACCGGTAATACCTGCGCGCCCATTTCGATGGCCTGCACCGCGCCGTCGCCGTGGCGAATGCCGGTGACCGTGCGCCCCGGCAAAAACTCGCAACGCCCCGACGCCTTGAGCCGGGCCACCAGTTGCAGGCAGAACCCATGGCAATCGGCGACTTCTTCATCGGGCGTGTAGATCGCGCCCACAAACGGCGCCTCGGCGAGTGCCGGCTCCAGCTGTGCGCACTCGGTCCGGGACAACACCTGTTGCTGTTGCGGATCAGCCAGACTGTGGCGCGCATGCTCGAAGCTTGCGGCTTCACGAAACGTCACCAGTTTGCCGTTGCGCCGCCAATTAAAACCGTCGAGGCGATCTTCGTCGCGCCAGCGTTGCAGCGTGGCCTGGCTCAGCAGCGCCAGGCGCAGCAGGTGTGCGCCGTTGCGCTGATTCACCGAACGCCGGCAGGCCGCCAGAAAGGACGCCATCCAGCGCCATTGCGCCGGGTCCAGGCGCGGACGCAGCTTCAAGGGCGAGTCAGCGCGCAACATCCAGCCCAGCGCCTGCAACGGTACGCCGGCATCGGCCAGTGGCGCGACATAGCGGTAGGACAACTGGCCGCCGTTGGCGAAACTGGTTTCGCTGGCAAACGAATCCCTGGCCTCGATCAGCGTCACATCGATGCCGTCGCGCACCAGTGCGTAAGCCGTCGTCAGCCCGATGACGCCGCCACCGATGATGCAAACCCGCTGAGCCATGTCAGTCCTTAAGCGTTGTTGGAACGTACTTGAGGTTAGGACCAGGTGACAGCCGTTGAACAATGCATAAAGATGCCTTACCCATAAACAAAGGTTATGGACTTGTCATGCGACTGCGACACATCGAGATTTTTCAGGCCATCCGCCAGACCGGTTCGGTCAGTGGCGCCGCTCAATTGCTGCACGTGTCGCAGCCGGCGGTGAGCAAAGTGCTGCAACACGCCGAACAGCAACTGGGCTTTCCATTATTCCTGCGGGTGCGCGGTAAATTGCAGCCGACGCCCGAAGCCCTGGAGCTTGAGCGCGAGGTCGACAAGGTCACCGAAAGCCTGCAAGGCGTGCGACGTCTGGCCCAGAGCCTGCGCCGCGAGCCGGGCCACAGTGTACGAATCGGTGCGATCCCGGCGCTGGCCTTGTCGCTGCTGCCGCCGGCGATCAACGAATGGACGCAACGCTACCCGCAAATCGCCTGCGAACTGTCCAGCGCCCACAGCCGCGAGCTGATGCAGAACCTGCTGATGCGCGAAGTGGATCTCGCCCTGACGCTGCAACTGCCGGATCATCCTGGCCTGAAGGCCCAGGTTTTGGCCTGCGGGGTTTTGGTAGCGCTGGCACCGTTGGGCTATTGGCGCGATGACGTCCTGAGCCAGCCGCTGCCGTTGAGCGAACTGGCCGGCGCACCGCTGATCGGCCTGTCCAGCGCTGACCCGCTGGCCGCCCGACTCGACAGCTACCTTGAAGCGGTCAATCCAGCGCCAAAGATCCGCATCGCGGTGCAGACCTATTCGCTGGCGCGGGCGATGGTGGAATCCGGGGCCGGTTTGGCGGTAATCGACCCGTTCACCGCACTCGGCGCGTCTGCCGCCACCACGGCGATTCGACCGCTGACGCCGGCGTTGCCCATCACGCTGTACGCGGTAACCCGCGCCGACGAGCCACCCCCTCACACCTTGAGCGATTTGTTGCAGGTGTTCAGCCGACGGGCGCAGGCGCAGTTGGATCGCTTAATCCCGTGATGGCCTCAGAGGACATAAAACAAAATCGCCACAAAGTGCAGCACGCTCCCGGCAATCACAAACAAATGCCAGACCCCATGGGCATGTCGCAGGCGATGGTCGAGGGCAAAAAAGATGATCCCCACGGTGTACAACACCCCGCCCGACGCCAGCCAGGCAAAGCCGACTGGCCCCAGCGCCGCCAGTAATGGCTTGACCGCCACCAGCACGATCCAGCCCATCACCGCGTAAATCACGATCGAGAGGATCCGCGCTTCCGAGCGGGGTTTGATCTCTTGCAGAATGCCGATCAGCGCCAGCCCCCAGACGATCCCGAACAAGGTCCAGCCCCACGGCCCGCGCAGGGTCACCAGGCAAAACGGTGTGTAGCTGCCGGCAATCAGCAGGTAGATCGAAAAGTGATCGACCTTCTGCATGATCGCTTTCTTGCGCCCGCGTACGCTGTGGTACACAGTCGAAGCGCTGTAGAGCACCAGCAAGGTGAACGCATAAATCGCCACACTGACGATCTTCCACGGGCTGCCATCCATACTGGCAATCACCAGCAGCCACACGCCCCCGACAAACGACGCCACCGCCCCGACCAGATGCGTCCAGGCGTTCAATCTTTCCCCGTGATACATGTGTTGCTCACCTCGAAATTCATCAACCCAAAGCCCTGTAGGAACTGTGTAGGAGCTGTCGAGTGAAACGAGGCTGCGATCTTTTGATCTTGATCTTAGGATGCCAAAGATCAAAAGATCGCAGCCTTCGGCAGCTCCTACAAAAGCCATCGAGCCAAACCTCAGATCTTGGTTCTTAGCGCCCTCAAAGATGCCAAAGACCAAAAGATCGCAGCCTTCGGCAGCTCCTACGAAAGCCATCGAGCCAAACGTCAGCTAATAATGTCAGCGTGCACCGAGCTATTCACTCCCTGGAAAGCGCTCTGCGTTGCCCGCTATTCAAACACGAAGGCCGTAACCTGACCCCACTCGAAAGCGCTTATGTGCTGGAAGAACGGGCGCAGAAGCTGATCCAGGACGTGCTCGAAAGCATGCCGCCTGACCGGATGTATGCCAATCGGCAAGCCTGACAGACCGTGGCGTCTGCATCGCGGACAAGCCACGTTCCCACAGGGGAACGCATACCTTGTGGGATAGCAGGCCAAGCACTTTTTGTGGGGGGGGTGAACAAGGCTTCGCTTAGTGACAGGTTTTTCACGGCAATCCGATAAGTCCCAAAACAGGACCGATCGGTCCCTTTTTGGGAATCTTCAACCTGGCGCAGAAACCTTTGTGGCGAGGGGGCTTGCCCCCGTTGGGTTGCGAAGCGGCCCCAAAACCTGCAACCGAGGTGTATCAGGTACACAGAGAACAATGGTTTACGACTGCTGCGCAGCCGAACGGGGCAAGCTCCCTCGCCAAAGGGTCCGACCGCTTGGGGTTTTGTGTTTAAAAGTTTGTCCGCAGGAACGGTGAGAGGCTACGCAGTCTGGCGTTGCTGCCTACAGCAATGCCGGAACCCGCTGACTGGTGGGTTTTTGCGCTGAGCTATATCGTTTACGGGTCGCTGCCAATTCAGCGACCGGGATTGGAAACCCCGACGAGTAAACGGCGTGAAAGCGCCACTCATGACGTATGCTTGCGCACCTTTAAAGTGTGCACTCCGTTATGGCGGCTGTGCGCGGGAGACCTTCGGGTCAACCGGGTTGCCGTTTCCCGGGTTTCCAGCCTGCGTACAGCTGCCACCCCTTCGTTCGGAAACCGAAAGGGCCAGCTCCAAACCATAAGCGGAGCTTCACTATGTTCAAAGCTACTCCCAACCCCCCGGAAACCGACGTCGATTCCCAAGCATCCCTCGATGCAGAAAAAATGAAGGAAGCCGCCGACCGCGCCTTTTCCCATTACTTCCCCCCACTCCACGAAAAACCGGCCAAACGCCGTAAGTCCCAGCTCTTCGCCGTCGCCCCCGATATCGACACCGAAGCCCTTCTGGCCAACGCTTCCGAAGACCTGCTGTCCATCAGCGCCATTGCTGCCGATCTGGCGGACGATGTGGAAGGCTCACGCCGCTCTGTAGCCTTGGCGCTCAGCCGTTTGGCCGATGGCGTGCAGTTCTGGATCACCATGAGTCGTTGCAGATGAAGGCTCGGACTGGGGTTTAACGCAGAACCCCTGTGGCGAGGGGGCTTGCCCCCGTTGGGTTGCGAAGCAACCCCAAAACCTGCAACCGAGCTGTATCAGGTAAACCGAGGACAATGGTTTACGACTGCTGCGCAGCCGAACGGGGGCAAGCCCCCTCGCCACAGTGTTCACCATGTCCTCGGTCCAAACAGGATTCGGTCAGACCAGACCGGCACTTACAAGCAACTCTTCCAACGCCAACAAATCCGGCACCTTGGCCACTTGCTCACCCACCTGCACCGCCGCCTGCTCCAGCGCGCACAACGGCACATCGACATAACTCAACTGACTGTCGAGCTTGTAAGACCGCGGAATCCCCTGCACCAGCAACGCAATGAACTTCAGCTCAGGCCGCCCGCCGAGGGCGTTGAGGATGACAATCCGTGCTCGCTCACCGATCACCACTTTGTTGCCACACGCCGACTCGAAACTGAGTAATGGAATTTGCCGCTCCCGCCACGTCACCCGCCCCAGATACCAAGGCGGTGTGTCGAGGTCGAAGGTGCCGGACTGGTAATCAATGAGCTCGGCGACAGCAACGTTGGGCAGGATGAGGTTGCGATCAGCCAAGGGCAATAAAAGCCCTGTGAGGTTGCTGGAGCGGTGTTCATGCATGGGTTTTGCTCCACCGGGCGATGCTGTCGAGCAGCACCGATTCCTGATACGGCTTGCCGAGGTAGTCGTTGACCCCGATGGCCATGGCGCGGTCGCGGTGTTTCTGGCCGGTGCGGGAGGTGATCATGATGATGGGCAGATGCCGCAAGCGTTCGTCGGCGCGTACCTGGGTCGCCACTTCGAAGCCGTCCATGCGCGGCATTTCGATGTCCAGCAGCATCAGGTCGGGCCTGTGTTCTTCCAGCAGCAACATGGCGTCGACACCGTCCTTGGCCGTCAGCACGTTCATGCCGTGGCGTTCCAGCAAACGGCTGGTGACCTTGCGCACAGTGACCGAATCATCGACCACCAGCACCAGCAACGGCCGTTGCGAGTCAGGCTCTACGTCCGGCGTCACCGGTTGTTGCGGCATTCGCGCTTGCATGGCGCGGATCGGCGCCAGCAAGTCGAGAATCAGCACCACCCGGCCATCGCCCAAAATCGTCGCGCCAGACAAACCCTGCACCGCAGCGAACTGCGGGCCAAGGCTTTTGACCACGATTTCCCGGGTGCCGGCCATGGCATCCACTTGCACCGCGACGTGCCGTTCATTGCATTGCACCAGCAACACGGGTAACGGCAGGCTCTGGCCCAGCAGTTTCGGACGGGAGCTGGTTTTCAGCAATTCACCGAGATAGCACAACTCATAACGTTGCCCGGCGTATTCATAGGTCGGCGGATCGAGCCGGTAATGCCCTTCGAGTTCGCTGGGCAGTACCCGCACGATGCCGTCGATGGTGTTCAGCGGGATTGCGTATTGATCCTCCCCACAGTGCACCATCAGCGCACGGTTGACCGACACGGTGAATGGCAGACGAATCCGGAAATGCACGCCCTGCCCCGGCACAGAGTCGATGCTCATGCTGCCACCGAGCTGCCGGACTTCTTCGTGAACCACGTCCATGCCCACGCCACGCCCGGAGATCTGGGTGATTTTTTCGGCGGTGGAGAACCCCGGTTGCAGGATGAATTGCAGCACGTCGCGGTCGCTGATGTCGCTGTCCGGGTCGAGCAATCCGCGCTTGATCGCTTTGCGCCGCACAGCATCCAGCGGCACACCGGCACCGTCGTCGCGGATGTCGAAAATGATGTCGCCACCCTCTCGGGACAAATCCAGGGTGATCTTGCCTTGGGCCGGTTTACCCGCCGCGATTCGCACCTCGGCCGATTCCAGCCCATGGTCGACGGCGTTGCGCAGCATGTGTTCCAGCGGCGCGGCCATGCGTTCAAGAACGTTGCGGTCCATCTCGCCTTCGGCGTTGCCAACGACGAAGTCCACGTCCTTGCCCAATTCGCTGGCGACCTGCCGCACGATGCGTTTCAAACGCGGCAGCATCCGCTCGAACGGCACCATGCGCGTGCGCATCAGGCCTTCCTGCAATTCGGTGTTGATGCGGCCCTGCTGTTGCAGCAGGTTTTCCGCGTCGTGATTGCGCCGCTCAAGGGTTTCCTTGAGGTCGAGCAGGTCGGAGGCGGATTCGAACAGCGCTCGCGACAGCTGTTGCAGCTGCGAGTGACGGTCCATCTCCAGTGGATCGAACTCTTCGTAACCCAGGCGCTCGGCTTCGACTTGCTGACGGCTGAGAATCCGCCCCTGGGTTTCGGTATCGAGGCGGCGCAACTGGTCGCGCATGCGCTCGATGGTGGTTTCCATCTCGCTCAACGCCACCCGTGCATCGTTGACCTGTTGCTCGATGCGCCCGCGAAAGATTGAAGTTTCCCCGGCCAAGTTAACCAGGTCGTCGAGCAACTCCGCCGAGACCTTGACCGTGTCGGTGCCTTCCGGTTGCAGCGCGGTTGGCTCGGTCTTGGGCGCTATGGGCAGGGACACGGGGGCCAATGTTTGGGGCGCTGCCGGATGGCTGAAATTCTTGATCGCATCGATCAGCCGATCGGCCGGCGGCAATGGCTGACTGGCGCGGGTGGCGTCGAGCATCTGCGCCAGTCGGTCATGGCTGCGTTGCAACAGCGAGAACAGCTCGGCGGTGGGTTGCAGCACGCCTGCCGACAAGCCTTCGTAGAGAAATTCCAGTTCGTGGGCCAGGTCGCCAATCGGCGCGATTTCAACCATTCGTGCGCCACCCTTGAGGGTGTGCAGATCGCGCAACAGGGTTTCCACTTCCTGGCGATTCGACGGCTCGGCCTGCCAGCGCAACAGGGCCGCGCCGGAGTTTTCAATGATGTCGAAACCTTCCTCGAGGAAGATCTCCAGAAGCTCGGGGTCATGGCCCGTGGAGTCATTGCTGACCGCTGGCTCGATCATCTCGGCGCTGCCGGCATTGCCCTGGCGGAATTCACGAATGGCCGCGATCAACTCACCCGGATCACCCAACGGACGGTTGTGCTGCAACTGATCAAGGAACAGGGCCAGTCGGTCATGGCTCTGTAGCAGCAATGGCACCAGCGCTTCGCTGTGGCTGTAACGGCGGTCCACCAGGCCTTCGTAAAGGTTTTCCAGTTCATGGGCCAGATCGCCGACCGGCTCGACCTCGGCCATTCGCGCACCGCCCTTGAGGGTATGCAGATCGCGCTGCAAGGACGACAGCGGCGCGGCGTTGTCCGGTTCATTCAGCCAGCGCTGCAAAACCTGACCGGCGTTCTCGAGAATATCCACCGCCTCTTCAAGGAAGATCGAAACGATTTCGTCGTCCAGCTCCACCTGTGTCGTGCTCTGCTCCAGCTCGGCGGTGACGCTGCCCAGTTCGCGGATGCTCAAGGTGCGACTGCCGTCACTGCGGATCAGGCCCATGGAGGATGGATCGAGACTCTCATCGAGTAAGCCGCGCAGGGCACGCACCCGCTGCGGTTGCGCCGTGACTTCCTGGCCGGCGGCCAGTTCGTCGAGCATGTTGATCAGCGCTTCATGGGCGCTTTGCGCTTCGTGGAAAAACCTGTCGCTGACCGCCAGGCTGCTTTCTTCCACCGCGCCATACAGGTCGAGCAAGGCTTCGCAGAGCTCATCCACCGGATGCAGATCGGCCAGGTGCGCGCCTTCGCCCAGGGTGGTCAGTTCGTCCAGTAGCGCGCTGAGTTCCTGTCGCTCGCCGGGATGTTGCTGCCAGCGCTGCAACAGGCTTTCGGCGTCCAGCAGGATGTCCATGCCCTGGGCGAGGAAGTTGTTGATCAGTTGCGGATCGCGCTTGATCCGCAGCTTCGTATTGGGCGCGCTCAACAGGCTTTGCAGACGCTCGGCCAGCAATGCCTGGGTTCGCTCGACCAGTGAGCGAGCGTCGGGGATTTCGGCCAGCGGATCGCTCTTGAGCTGTCGCAGCCCAAGCCGGAATAACCCTTCGGCTTCCAGCAGCAATTCGACTTCGTCCAGATCAAAGGCTATTCGGTGGGCTTTGTATTCCCGGGCCAGTTGATCCAAGGGCGCCGCCAGCTCGGCGATCGGCAGTACACCGGCCATCGAGGCGCTGCCTTTGAGCGTGTGCAACGCCCGCTGCAACTCGTCGCTGGCCTGAAGCGGTACATGCTCGGCGGCTTGGTCAAGGAAGCGATTGAGGCTGCTCAAATGGGTTTCGGCTTCGTTGCGGAAGATCTCCAGCAACAGTGGGTCGAGTCCCGTGACGTCCTGCACGTTCTCATCGGACACCGGCTTGTCACCCTTGGCGAGGGCATGGGCGCGGGCGGCCAACTGATCGACATCGCTGCGCTGGCGCTGGGCATTGGCGGCAAACTCGGCCACCAGTTCCGGCAACAGCTTCAGCGCATCGCCCACCAGTTGCTGCACCGCAGGCCCTGGCGCAACGCTGTGTTCCAGTACGCGATTGAGCAGGTTTTCCACCGCCCAGGCCAACTCACCGAGTACCAGCGCGCGGACCATCCGGCCACTGCCTTTGAGGGTGTGGAAGGCACGACGCAATTCACTCAAGACCGATGTGCTGTCGGGGCTGGCCGACCAGCGTGGCAAATACTCTTCGAGGATTTCCAGCACCTCGTCCGTCTCTTCGAGGAACACGTCCCGCAGGTCATCGTCCACCGGTTCTTCACCGGCGGGCGGCGGTAACAGGCTACCCGGCGTGGTCAGGGCTGGCGGGTTGACGGACGAGAGCGGGCTGGCCAGTACATCGGCCAGAGACTGAACGGTTTCGGGGTCGTCGAGTTCCTGTATGTCCTGCATGACCCGCGCTTCACTGGGGCTGAGCACATCCTTGAGCATCGGCACCTGCTGTTCAATGGGGAAGAAACCGAGTGAGGCCAGACCTTTTTCCGCAACATCGAGCAGGTGTTCCCCCGGCGCTTCGGGGTCATCGCTGAGGCGCTCCAGGTAATACTCGATGCCGGTGATGACGTCAGCCAGGCTGTCCAGTTGCTGCCAGCCGGGTTGGCCCGGGTCCACCAGCAGATGCTCGCGAATAAAGCCGTTGCAGGTTTCGACCAGGCTCGCCGCGCGGGCCAGCGGAATCATCGCCAACGCACCGCGCACCTGGGTCAGCAACGCCGGCAAGGGTTGCAAATGCTGGCGGTCCCAGTCGGCGTCGATGTAGTCGACGATCATGTCCTTGGCCTGTTGCAGGCAAATGCGCGCTTCCTTGATCACGATCTGGTGGATCTGTGTCAGGTCGGTGGTCGGCAGACGGCTGTCTTCCTGGCTTTGCGGCTCCACGGTGCCGACCATGCCGGCCAGGGTCGCTTCGACGTAGAGCAAAGCCCCGGCGACGTCCATGAGGGTCGCGTCGTTGGGTTCACGCTGGCCTTGGGCAAGGCTCAGCACCACCGCCAGTTGATCGATGATGACCTTGCGTGGCTGGCCGAAACCGAGTACCGCCAGGGTGTCGGCGATTTGTCGCAGTGGCGCCAGCAGGCTTTCGAGGTCCGAGGCGTGCTGGCGGTCGCTGCGCACGAACAAGTCCAGGCGCTCCTTGACCCGCACCAGCTCTTCGCACAGCGCCGACAATACCGAGCGCATGGCGTCGCGGTCAGGGCCGGCCAGCCGTGCCCGTTCTTCATCGACCATCGCGCCGTCGGGTAGCGCGTCGTCAAGTGAGTAGCGATCTTTCATGGTCAGCATCTGCCCGGTGGGGTGTTCGGCCTTGGCAATATAGAACAACAAACTCTTGAGCAGCTGCGGCGGTGCCGGTTGATTGATATCAGGCATGCCGTGTTCGAGCAGACGCTTGAGCTCTTTATCGGTGTCCTTGAACAGGCTGCGCAACGCCGGGCTATTGGCGATCGAGCCATTGCGCATGCCCTCGACCAGCGCCGAAGCGACTTGCCACAATGGGCTCAGCGGCGCATTGGCGCACAGCGCTTCGAGGCGCGCAAACACCCGGGCCAGATAACCGAAGTGGGTTTCGTCATCCTGTTCGCGCAACAAACCGACCAGGGCCATCTGCAGCATCTGCCGCAATTTGCGCAGCACATTCGGCAAATCGGCCGGTTCCAGCAGCGCCAGGGCTTCCTGGCTCAGGGGCGCCAGCTGTGGCAGTTGCGGGTTGAACAGGCTGGTTTCCGACAACAGGCTTTCGCCACGGGCACTGCGCAGATCATTGATCAACGGCAACACGACCAGAGGCGAATCGCGACGGGCACCCTGCACCCGGTCCAGGTACGTCGGCAATTGCCCCAGGGCATGCAACAACAGATGGATCGCCTCGTCACGATGGCTGACGCGGTTCTGCTGCACGGCGCCGGTCAACTGCTCGATTTCTTCGGCGAGCAGGGCCGCGCCGTAGAATTCGACCATCTGCAAACTACCGTGAACCTGATGGACACAGGCCAGACACTCGCTCAGCGCCTGCGTCGCCTGCGGGTCGTCGATCAGGGTTTCGATTGCCTGATGAGCCTGCTTCAGCGTTTCGGCAATCTCGCCTTTGACCCACTCAAGGGCCACATAGTCGTGCCGATCACCCATAACCACTCCAATCAAGATGCATCCGCCCAGAGGCGGTTCAAGCGTTGTCCGCAGACTTGGCCGGCAAGGTGAAACCGGACACCGAACGTCGCAGCTGGCTGGCCATCTTCGCCAGGTTGCCAATGCTCTCGGCGGTGGCGGTGGAGCCGGACGAGGTCTGCGTAGTGATCTGCTGGATCACGTTCATCGTCAGGGAAATCTGGCCGGCGGACGAAGTCTGTTGCTGCGCGGCATTGGAAATACTCTGGATCAATGCCGCAAGGATCTTCGATACACCTTCGATTTCTTCCAGGGCCACCCCGGCATCCTGCGCCAGACGTGCGCCGCGCACTACTTCGGTGGTGGTCTGCTCCATGGAAATCACCGCTTCGTTGGTGTCGGCCTGAATCGCCCGCACCAGCGTTTCGATCTGCCGGGTCGCCGCGGACGAACGCTCGGCCAGACGCTGGACTTCATCGGCTACCACCGCAAAACCGCGCCCGGCATCGCCAGCCATGGAGGCCTGAATCGCCGCGTTGAGGGCGAGGATGTTGGTCTGATCGGCAATGTCATCGATCAGGCTGACAATGTCGCCGATTTCCTGAGAGGACTCACCCAACCGCTTGATGCGCTTGGCGGTGTCCTGGATCTGCTCGCGAATATTGTCCATGCCATGAATGGTGTTGTGCACCACTTCGTTGCCCTTGTTGGCGATTTCCACCGAGCGTTCGGCCACCGCAGAGGATTCGGCGGCGTTGGCCGAGACCTGATCGATGGACCGGGCCATGTCATTGATGGCCGTGGAGGCTTCGCAAATCTGCTGCGCCTGATGCTCCGAGGCCTGGGCCAGGTGCATGGCGGTGGCCTGGGTTTCCTGCACGGCGGCGGCGACCTGCCCGGCGGTGAGGTTGATGGTCGCCACCAAATCGCGCAATTGGTCGACGGAATAGTTGATCGAATCCGCGATGGTCCCGGTGAAGTCCTCGGTCACCGAGGCGGTCACGGTCAGGTCGCCGTCGGCAAGGTCTTCGATTTCGTCCAGCAAACGCATGATCGCGTTCTGGTTGCGCTCGTTCTTTTCGGCGGTTTCACGCAGTTGACGGTTGGTTTCACGCACCATCACCAGGCCGATGAGGATGATCGACATCAGCGCCAGCAAGGCCAGTACATAACCACCGATCGTGCCGGTGTTGCGCCCGCCAGCGAGGTTTTCGAAACGGCTGGCCAGTTGCGAAGCCTCATCGAGCAGGGTTTGCGACAGGGTAAAAATGTTGGTGGCCGATTCACGGACCTTGAACAGTTGCGGCGACGTTTCGAGGATTTCATCCACCGAACCGGATACGAATTCGAACAGCTCGGAAATCTCGGTCAACCGGGCGCGCGCGTCGCGGTCTTCGACCTGGCTGATTTTCAGCGCCGCGTTGCCTTGAAGCATGCCGTTGAGCACCAGGCCGAAACGCGCCGCGTCGCGACCGAAAGCGTCGGCCGCCTGCTGCGAATTTTCATCGCCCGACAGCACGGTGTTCACCGCACCAAGAATCCGCTCGGCCAGCAGCGTCTGACGCTGGGCCACCGCCACCTGAGTGGCGGGGGCACCACGTTGCAAGAGGGTTTCGACGACTTTTTCATATTCGACCTGCAACTGCGGCACGGTTTCGGCCAGGGTCGCGGCGACTTGATGCAAGGACAACACGGTCTGCTCGCTGGAGAGGATGGCGTCGGTATTTTTCAGCAGACGCTCCCAATCCAGCTGCACGGCGCGCATTTCCGGGCGCACGGTGGACGGTGCCGGCGGCAGGCCGGTGGAGGGATCGCCTTTTTTCAGGTAGCCCCAACGCTGGGCGAAGTCATTGCGTGCATCGCTGAGCAACTTGAACGCCGCGGCCTTGCCGGCGGCGGCTTCGGTGGCGTTCTTGGCGATGCGTTGGGACAGCACGCGCAACTCACCGGCGTGGCCAATGTACTGCTTGTCATAATTCGCCTGGGTGTTGAGGTACGCGAAGTTGGCGAACAGCAGCATGATGAAGACGATCAATGCGATGAACAGCGCAATGATCTGCGCCCGGCTGCGCGACCCTTCTGGCTTGTCTGTCTTTGCTTTTATCATCGGTTCTCGCCTGCCCTGCTTAATTCACCCAATGCCCTTGTAGGAGCGAGGCTTGCCCGCGAAGCAGGCGCTGCGGTCCCGCAGGAACACCGCGTTATCATTCTTCGCGGGCAAGCCTCGCTCCTACAGGATTGCAGCGTCGCCCCGCGCTACGTTCATGAAGCTCTGCGACTGCGCCAACGCAAACGGGCTGAAAACCTGCCAATTCTGCTCACGCTCAAACCGGCCCTGGATGAACGGTGCAATCGCGCCGTTCAAGGTATCTGCCGGTTCCAGGCTGTCCTGGGCAAAGTGCTGCAAGCCGAAGACCTCATCGACCATCAGCCCTGCAAACACGTCGTTGTGTTCCACCACCAATATTCGCCGTTGCTTGCGCAAAGGCCGTTCATGGCCGGGCTCGTAGCCATAAAAAAAGCCATGCAAATCCATGATCGGCAGCAGGCGCCCCCGCAGGTTCGCCACGCCCTTGACCCAGGGCTTGACCCCCGGCAATTGGGTAACACGCGGTTCGTGCAGGACTTCGCTGACTTCACGCATGGGTGCGACGTACCAATGCTCACCCAAACGAAAGCCGATGCCGCTCCAGCGGTCCTGTCGGGTCGGCTGGGACGGCAAGTCCGCCGCCAGCAGACGACAGCGCTGGTCTATCTGCAGCAGCAGTTCGAAAGCCGTCAGCGACTCGGTCATGGCCGAACGATCAACCGGCCAGCACGTTATTCAGGGTCTTGATCAGGGTGTCTTCGTCGACCGGTTTGGTCAGATAGTCCCTGGCGCCCTGGCGCGTGCCCCAGACTTTATCGGTTTCCTGATCCTTGGTGGTGATGATGATCACTGGAATGTGCCCGGTTTCCGGGTCTTTGGTCAGCTGACGAGTCGCCTGGAAACCGTTAAGGCCGGGCATGACGATGTCCATCAGCACTGCGTCGGGTTTTTCCTGGCGGGCCAGGGCCACGCCGTCGGCGCCGTTTTCAGCTTTCAACACTTCATGACCGTGCTTTTCGAGCATGCCGGTCAGTTTGTACATTTCGGTCGGCGAGTCATCGACGATCAGAATACGTGCCATGGTCTTCCCCATTTCTTGTCGACACCAGGCCCCATGGCCGAGCATCACTGTGCGTGTCTTACTGCGGCGAAACGGCGGTGAAGCCCGGAACATGGGCCTGAATCGCGTTCAGCAGTTCTTCCTTGCTGAAAGGCTTGGTCAAAAACTGGTCGGAACCGACAATCCGTCCCTTGGCCTTGTCGAACAACCCGTCCCTGGACGACAGCATAATCACTGGCGTGGACTTGAACGCACTGTTGTTCTTGATTAAAGCGCAGGTCTGATAACCATCCAGACGGGGCATCATGATGTCGACAAAGATGATACCGGGGTGATTGTCGGCAATCTTGGCCAGGGCATCGAAACCATCGATTGCGGTGATGACTTCACAGCCCACATTTTTCAACAGCGTTTCGGCGGTGCGACGAATCGTTTTCGAATCATCGATCACCATGACCTTCAAGGCGCTGGAATGCTGTTCCATAGTGGCTCTACCGTCGCCTTTGTGAATCAAATTGTCCCTCTACGGGCAGTCGAGGGCTCGAAACCCTTATTGATCAAGGGCCAGCACGACATGCCAGCCTTTTTAGCACAGTCTCCCCATCCGATCTATCGGGCGACCCTGGCGGTGGTTTTTCCTTGACCGGGAACCCGCTCAGCGCCACTCTGACGCCACTTTTTCACAACGCTTTTCACCCCAATTTCGAGGAAAACCCCATGAGCGTTCGCGTCGGGATTGTCATGGATCCTATCGCCAGCATCTCCTATAAAAAGGATAGTTCGCTGGCCATGCTACTGGCCGCGCAAAAGCGTGGCTGGGAACTGTTCTATATGGAACAGCGCGATTTGTATCAGGCCGAAGGCCAGGCTCGCGGGCGGATGCGTCCGCTGAAGGTATTCGCCAACCCGGAAAAATGGTTTGAGCTGGGCGCCGAAAGCGACGCGCTGCTGAGCGATCTGGACGTGATCCTGATGCGCAAGGATCCGCCGTTCGACATGGAGTTCGTCTACTCCACGTATTTGCTGGAACAAGCGGAAAATGCGGGTGTACTGGTGGTCAACAAGCCGCAAAGCCTGCGTGACTGCAACGAAAAGCTCTTCGCCACGTTGTTCCCGCAGTGCACGCCACCGACCATCGTCAGCCGTCGTCCGGATGTGTTGCGTGAATTCGCCGATCATCATGGTGATGTGATCCTCAAGCCGCTGGACGGCATGGGCGGCTCATCGATTTTCCGCCACACCGCGGGCCACCCGAACCTGTCGGTGATCCTCGAAACCCTGACCTTGCATGGCCGTCAGCAAATCATGATCCAGGGTTACCTGCCGGCGATCGTTGATGGCGACAAGCGCATCCTGATGATCGACGGCGAGCCGGTGGATTACTGCCTGGCCCGGATTCCCGCGCTCGGTGAAACCCGTGGCAACCTCGCCGCCGGTGGTCGTGGCGAAGCCCGACCGCTGACCGAGAAAGATCGCTGGATCGCCGCGCAAGTCGGCCCGACCCTGCGTGAGAAGGGCTTGCTGTTCGTCGGTCTCGACGTAATCGGTGAGCATCTGACCGAAATCAACGTCACCAGCCCGACCTGTATTCGCGAGATCGATAACGCTTTCGGCACCGACATTGGTGGCCTTCTGATGGATGCCATAGAGAAAAAGCTGCAAGTTGCAAGCCTCAAGCCGCAAGCTTGAAGCACGCGGCATACAGCTTGTCGCTTGAAACTTGTAGCTTGAAGCTAAAAACCAACATTGCGTTATCATGCCGGGCTCGTGAAAAACTCTATGTTGGTTTTTGGTTATGACACTTCCGTCCGATCTGCCCCCTGAACTCGCCTACCGTGGCGTGCGTCCGGCTGATCGCCTCGGTTTCACCCTGTTTCTGGCGGCGCTGATTCACCTGGCCTTGCTGTTGGGCGTCGGGTTCTCCATGGTCGAACCCAAGCAAATCAGCAAAACCCTGGAAATTACCCTCGCCACGTTCAAAAGCGAAAAGAAGCCTGCGAAAGCTGACTTTCTCGCCCAGGAAAATCAGGAAGGCAGTGGCACCCTGGAAAAAAAGGCGACGCCCAAGACCACCGAGGTCGCGCCCTTCCAGGACAACAAGGTGCAGCCAGTCACCCCACCGCCAACCGCCACGCCGCCAGTGCCGGAAGCCGCCCCCAAGGCAGCCGTGACGACTGTCGCGCCGAAACCGAAAAAAACCGCGACCAAGCGCGAAGAGATCAAGACCGAGACCAAACCCAAGGTCGTGGCACCTACCTTCGACAGCGCGCAGCTGTCCAGCGACATCGCCAGCCTGGAGGCGGAACTGGCCAGTGAACAACAGCTGTATGCCAAGCGCCCGCGCATTCACCGTTTGAGCGCCGCGTCGACCATGCGCGACAAGGGTGCCTGGTACAAAGATGAATGGCGCAAAAAGGTCGAGCGCATCGGCAACCTCAACTATCCCGATGAAGCCCGGCGCAAACAGATTTACGGCAATTTGCGACTGATGGTCTCGATCAATCGCGACGGCTCGTTGTATGAAGTGCTGGTGCTGGAATCGTCCGGCCAGCCGCTGCTGGACCAGGCGGCGCAGCGCATCGTAAGGCTCGCGGCGCCGTTTGCACCGTTCACCGGGGATCTGTCGGACATTGATCGTCTGGAAATCATTCGCACGTGGAAGTTTGCCCGTGGGGACCGGTTGTCCAGTAATTGACCGATAATCAAAAGATCGCAGCCTTCGGCAGCTCCTACAGATGTACACATTTCAATGTAGGAGCTGCCGAAGGCTGCGATCTTTTGACTTGCTTCGGCTTGTCAGTTTGCCCCTCCAACGCCACACTAGCGCTCATGAAGAACGTCAGCCCCAGCTACCTCAAGCATCACTTCCTGATCGCCATGCCTCACATGGCCGACCCGAACTTTGCGCACACCTTGACCTATATCGTCGAGCACACGGCCAATGGAGCCATGGGGCTGGTGGTCAACCGCCCGCAGGACTTGAACCTGGCCGATATCCTCGAGCAATTGCGCCCCGAAATCGAACCGCCGGTACTCTGCCAGCATGTGCCCATCTTCATGGGTGGCCCGGTGCAAACCGATCGCGGCTTTGTCCTGCACCCGTCGGGGAAAACCTATCAGGCAACCGTTGATCTGGACGGCGAGTTGTCGCTGTCGACTTCGCAGGATGTGCTGTTCGCCATTGCCGACGGCGTTGGCCCCACGAAAAGTGTGATCACCCTCGGCTACGCCGGCTGGGAAGCCGGGCAACTGGAAGCCGAACTGGCCGACAACGCCTGGCTGACCTGCCCGTTCAACGCCGACATCCTGTTCAATACCAGCAGCGAATTACGCCTTGAAGCGGCGGCCAGGCATCTGGGCATCAATCTCAGTCTGCTCACCAGCCAGGCAGGGCACGCCTGATGGCCCTGCGGCTGATTCTGGGTTTCGATTACGGCACCAAACAGATCGGCGTTGCGGTCGGCCAGGTGATTACCGGGCAGGCCCGTGAGCTGTGCACCTTGAAGGCGCAAAACGGCATTCCGGACTGGAATCAGGTCGAAGCCCTGATTAAAGAGTGGAAACCCGACGCCGTGGTGGTCGGCCTGCCGCTGAACATGGACGGCACGCCGAGCGACATGTGCCTGCGGGCCGAGAAGTTCGCCCGACGCCTGAACGGCCGCTACAACCTGCCCTTTTATACCCATGACGAGCGCCTGACCACCTTCGAGGCCAAGGGCGAACGCCTGGTCCGTGGCGGCCAGAAAGGCAGTTACCGCGACAACCCGGTCGATGCCATCGCCGCCGCTCTGCTGTTGCAGGGCTGGCTTGACGAAAACAGCGCATTGTTCGAATCCTGACCGCACCTAATTCTGAAGAGCCGCTGCGGCGACTCCCTTAGCGACAACCCGAGCCACCTCTCAAGCAGCATTTGGCTGGGGACAAAGAAGGAGCAAACCATGAGCCTGCCCAATCCCGCCGAACTGATCAGCCAGATGGCGATCCGTCTGAAGGCTTATCTGGAAAACCGTGGCATCAGTGAACCGCGCTATATCGGTATTCGGACCGGTGGCGTCTGGGTCGCGCAGGCATTGCTCGATGAACTGGGCAGCGATTCGCCACTGGGCACGCTGGACGTTTCGTTCTACCGCGACGACTTCAGCCAGAACGGCCTGCATCCACAAGTACGCCCATCGGCGCTGCCGTTCGAGATCGAAGGCCAGCACCTGGTGCTGATCGATGACGTGCTGATGAGCGGTCGGACCATCCGCGCGGCGATGAACGAGCTCTTCGATTACGGTCGCCCAGCCAGCGTCACGCTGGTATGCCTGCTGGACCTGGACGCCGGTGAGCTGCCGATCCGCCCGAACGTGGTCGGCGCGACGCTGTCGCTGGCGGCCCACGAACGCGTGAAACTGTCCGGCCCGGAACTCAAGCTCGAGCTTCAAGACCTCGCCCTTTAATTCGCCCTATTGAGAGTCCCCCTCGCGATGACGCCTCTAGAAACCAAGCGCCCGCTGCAGCTCAATGATCAGGGCCAGCTGCGCCACTTCCTCTCGCTCGACGGTTTGCGCCGCGAGTTGCTGACGGAAATCCTCGACACCGCCGACTCGTTCCTCGAAGTCGGCGCCCGGGCGGTGAAGAAAGTCCCGTTGCTGCGCGGCAAGACCGTGTGCAACGTGTTCTTCGAGAACTCCACCCGCACCCGCACCACCTTCGAACTGGCGGCCCAGCGGCTGTCGGCCGATGTGATCACTTTGAACGTGTCCACGTCGTCGGCGAGCAAGGGCGAAACCCTGCTCGACACCCTGCGCAACCTGGAAGCCATGGCCGCCGACATGTTCGTCGTGCGTCACGGGGATTCCGGCGCGGCGCACTTCATTGCCGAGCATGTCTGCCCGCAGGTGGCCATCATCAACGGCGGCGACGGCCGTCACGCCCACCCGACCCAGGGCATGCTCGACATGCTCACTATTCGTCGGCACAAGGGCGGCTTCGAAAACCTTTCGGTGGCCATCGTCGGCGACATCCTGCATTCGCGGGTAGCGCGCTCGAACATGCTGGCCCTGAAAACCCTTGGCTGCCCGGACATTCGCGTGATTGCGCCGAAAACCCTGTTGCCGATCGGCATCGAGCAATACGGTGTGAAGGTTTACACCGACATGACCGAAGGCCTGAAGGACGTCGATGTGGTGATCATGCTGCGCCTGCAGCGTGAACGCATGACCGGCGGGCTGCTGCCGAGCGAAGGCGAGTTCTATCGCCTGTTCGGCCTGACCACCGCGCGCCTGGCCGGCGCCAAACCCGATTGCATCGTCATGCACCCGGGGCCGATCAACCGCGGGGTAGAAATTGAGTCGGCGGTGGCCGATGGCCCACACTCGGTGATCCTCAACCAGGTGACCTACGGCATCGCGATTCGTATGGCTGTGCTGTCCATGGCCATGAGCGGGCAAACAGCCCAGCGCCAATTCGAGCAGGAGAACGCCCAGTGAAGCTCAGCATTCTCGGCGCACGCGTTATCGATCCGGCCAGCGGCCTGGATCAAGTGACTGATATCCACGTTGAAGCCTGCAAGATCGTCGCCCTCGGCGCCGCTCCAGCGGGTTTCGTTGCAGTAGACACCATCGACGCCAAAGGTCTGGTGGCCGCCCCCGGCCTGGTTGACCTGAACGTCGCCTTGCGCGAGCCGGGTTACAGCCGCAAAGGCTCGATCGCCAGCGAAACCCGCGCAGCGGCGGCCGGTGGCGTGACCAGCCTGTGCTGCCCACCGAAAACCAAACCGGTGCTGGACACCTCGGCCGTGGCCGAATTGATCCTCGACCGCGCCCGCGAAGCCGGCAACACCAAGGTCTTCCCGATTGGCGCCTTGAGCAAAGGCCTGGACGGCGAACAGCTGGCCGAACTGGTCGCCTTGCGCGATGCCGGCTGCGTGGCCTTCGGCAACGGTCTGGAGAGCTTTCGCAACACCCGCACCCTGTGCCGGGCGCTGGAATATGCAGCGACGTTCGACCTGACGGTGATTTTCAACTCGCAAGACCATGATCTGGCAGAAGGTGGCTTGGCTCACGAAGGCCCGACGGCAAGTTTCCTCGGTTTACCGGGCATTCCGGAAACCGCTGAAACCGTGGCCCTGGCCCGGGATCTGCTGCTGGTCGAGCAAAGCGGCGTGCGTGCACACTTCAGCCAGCTCACCAGCGCTCGCGGTGTGGCACTGATCGCTCAGGCCCAGACCCGTGGCCTGAAGGTCACGGCGGACGTGGCGTTGTATCAACTGATCCTCACCGACGAAGCGCTGATCGACTTCAGCAGCCTCTATCACGTGCAGCCGCCGCTGCGCACCCGCGCCGACCGCGACGGCCTGCGGGCAGCGGTGAAGTCGGGGGTGGTATCGGCCATCTCCAGCCATCACCAGCCCCATGAGCGCGATGCCAAACTGGCGCCGTTCGGTGCGACCGAGCCGGGTATCAGCAGTGTTGAACTGATGCTGCCGCTGGCGATGACCCTGGTGGAAGACGGTTTGCTGGATCTGCCAACGCTGCTCGCACGCTTGAGCACCGGCCCTGCCGACGCGTTGCGTTTACCAGCGGGCAAATTGGCGGTGGGAGGGCCGGCAGATATCGTGCTGTTCGACCCTGCGGCCTCGACCGTGGCCGGTGAAAACTGGTTGTCGAAGGGCGAAAACTGCCCGTTCATTGGCCATAGCTTGCCGGGTGTGGTGCGTTACACCCTGGTGGATGGACGGATCAGTCACCAGGCGTAAACCTGTGGCGAGGGGGCTTGCCCCCGTTCGGCTGCGTAGCAGTCGCAAATCAGCAATGGAGTTCTGTCTGAAGGAATGCGGTTGCCAATAATGGGGCCGCTTCGCAGCCCAACGGGGCAAGCCCCCTCGCCACAATTAATCAGCGGTTCTGCGCATTGCGAATAGACACCTGGTCATTCAACGTCCAGAAGTCATACAACACTCCCAGAAAGAACAACCCGCCTGTCACCAGGTACAGCAACCCGCTGATCCATTTCCCCTGATACATCCGGTGCACACCGAAGACCCCGAGAAACGTCAGCAGAATCCACGCCACGTTGTATTCGATGGGTCCAGCGGTAAAGCGCAGGTCCGCTTCGCGGTCCATGGATGGGATCAGAAACAGGTCGATCAACCAGCCGATACCCAGCAAACCCAAGGTAAAAAACCAGATCGTCCCGGTCACCGGTTTGCCGTAATAGAAGCGGTGAGCCCCGGTAAAACCGAAAATCCACAACAGATAACCAATCACTTTGCTGTGTGTGTCTTGCTTTGAAACGGGGTGTTGATAGGGGTTCATTGATGACCTCGACTCACACGATAGAGAAATATTCTTGAATTCTTTGTGACTTTTTTACAGGCGGCCGACATACGGCAATTATTACGTTCATTTCGGGCAAAGCCTTGTAATTCCTGACTTTTATCCGACAGCTCCCGTCAATTTTGTCGCTTTTTAGTTCCGTGCCCCGCCGCTTGAATCGACAAACGGCCTCGGAAGGGCAAAAAAAGCTGTTATAAAGTTGCGCGTTCCCCCTACGAGCCTTGCCTAATGCGTCCATTTTTCAAGACATGGCTAACCATTTGCCTATTATTGCCCCTGGCCGCCCACGCCACCAATCGTGAGCAACGTCTTCCCAACGTTAATGGTTACACCCCCAAATCCCATGTTTCTGCTCCTTCAAGCAAAAACAACAAACAGACAGTAAAACGCTCCACCCAACTCAGTAGCGCTAACCGCAAGCTGGTACCGCCAATGGCCAGCAAGGAAAGCAGCAACGTGTTGAGCCGCGCGGTAAACGTGCTCGGTACGCCTTATCGTTGGGGCGGCAGCAGCCCAAGCAAAGGGTTCGATTGCAGCGGGCTGGTGAAATACGCGTTCAACGACGCCACGTTTGATCTGCCACGTACCTCCAACGCCATGGCCAGCGGTCATGGCGAGAAGGTCGATCGCAACGATCTGAAGCCAGGCGACCTGATTTTCTTCAACATCAAGAGCCGTCGGGTCAATCATGTTGCCATTTACCTGGGCAACGACCGCTTCATCCACGCACCCCGCCGTGGCAAGTCGGTGACCATCGACACCCTGAAGAAACCGTACTGGGAAAACCACTACGTCGTGGCCAAGCGGGTTCTGCCCAAAGAACAGAACGCATTGCGGGTTGTTCAGCGTTGATTTGATTGTGGCGAGGGGGCTTGCCCCCGTTGGGCTGCGAAGCGGCCCCAATACCTGCCACCAAGCTTAATCAGAAAGACCGCATTGCCCGAGCTTGCGACTGCTTCGCAGTCGAATGGGGGCAAGCCCCCTCGCCACAGGTCCCGCGCTGCTCTTCTCAGAAGTTATCCGGCGAGCGCGCCTTCTCCCGCGCATGCTCGCGGCTGATCACCCCCTTGGTCACCAGTTCCTTCAGGCACATGTCCAGGGTTTGCATCCCCAGCGACCCTCCGGTCTGAATCGACGAATACATCTGCGCCACCTTGTCTTCGCGGATCAGGTTACGGATCGCCGAAGTGCCGATCATGATTTCGTGGGCGGCAATCCGCCCACCGCCGATTTTCTTGATCAATGTCTGTGACACCACCGCCAGCAAGGACTCGGAGAGCATCGAGCGCACCATCGATTTTTCGTCCCCCGGAAACACGTCCACCACCCGGTCGATGGTTTTCGCCGCCGACGTGGTGTGCAGCGTGCCGAAGACCAGGTGACCGGTCTCGGCGGCAGTCAACGCCAGCCGAATAGTCTCCAGATCACGCATCTCCCCCACCAGAATCACGTCCGGGTCCTCGCGCAGGGCCGAGCGCAGCGCCGTGGCGAAGCTGCGAGTATCGCGATGAACTTCGCGCTGATTGATCAGGCATTTGCGCGATTCGTGGACGAACTCGATGGGGTCTTCGATGGTGAGGATGTGGTGATGGCGATGATTGTTCAGGTAATCGATCATCGCCGCCAGCGTGGTGGACTTGCCCGAACCGGTCGGCCCGGTCACCAGCACCAGGCCCCGGGGGGCTTCGGTAATCTTGCGAAACACTTCCCCCATCCCCAGATCGTCCATGCTCAGCACCTTGGACGGAATGGTCCGGAATACCGCGCCCGCCCCCCGGTTCTGGTTGAAGGCATTGACCCGAAACCGCGCCACGCCAGGCACTTCGAAGGAAAAGTCGGTTTCAAGATGCTTCTCGAAATCCACCCGCTGAAGGTCGTTCATGATGTCGTAGATCAGATCATGCACTTCCTTGTGATCCAGGGCCGGCAGGTTGATACGCCGCACATCGCCGTCGACACGGATCATCGGTGGCAGGCCGGCGGACAGGTGCAGGTCAGACGCGCCTTGTTTGGCGCTGAAAGCCAGCAGCTCAGTGATATCCATAGCGCTCCTCAATTCCAGTAGAATGCCGCGAACCTTCAGACCGCTGGCGCCTCTTGATGTCCACGATAGCAGACAACATCGCTCAGGTTAGTTCACGCATCCGTGCTGCCGCCCTCGCCGCCGGGCGCAACGAGCACAGCATCCAGCTGCTGGCCGTGAGCAAGACCAAACCCGTCGCAGCCCTGCGTGAAGCCTACGCCGCCGGGATCCGCGACTTTGGCGAAAACTACCTGCAGGAAGCCCTGGGCAAACAGCTCGAATTGGCCGACCTGCCCTTGATCTGGCACTTCATCGGCCCCATTCAATCGAACAAGACTCGCGCTATCGCCGAGCATTTCGACTGGGTGCACTCCGTGGATCGCTTGAAAATCGCACAACGCCTGTCCGAACAACGCCCGGCCGATTTGCCTCCTTTGAACATTTGCATCCAGGTCAACGTCAGCGGTGAAGCCAGCAAGTCTGGCTGCACCCCGGCCGACCTGCCTGCCCTGGCCAATGCCATCAGCGCTCTGCCGCGCCTGAAATTGCGCGGGCTGATGGCAATTCCCGAGCCGACTGATAATCGCGCCGCCCAGGACGCGGCTTTCGCTGCCGTGCGCGACTTAATCAAAAGCATGCAAGCCAGCCTGAACCTGCCACTCGACACACTTTCCATGGGCATGAGCCACGACCTCGAGTCGGCCATTGCCATGGGCGCCACTTGGGTCCGTATCGGTACGGCCCTGTTTGGTGCCCGTGATTACGGTCAACCGTGAGATGGCGGACCTCTCTCTTTATAAGGACCTGACATGAGCAAGACACGTATTGCCTTTATCGGAGCCGGCAACATGGCCGCCAGCCTGATCGGCGGCCTGCGCGCCAAAGGTCTGGACGCCGCACAGATCCGCGCCAGCGATCCGGGCGAACAAACCCGCGCCCGCGTGCATGCCGAACACGGCATCGAAGTGTTTGCCGATAACGCCGAAGCCATTCAGGGCGCGGACGTGATCGTGCTGGCGGTCAAACCCCAGGCGATGAAAGCCGTATGCGAAGCCATTCGCCCAAGCCTTGCGCCGAATCAACTGGTGGTCTCGATCGCGGCCGGCATCACCTGCGCCAGCATGAACAACTGGCTTGGCGCCCAGCCTATCGTGCGCTGCATGCCCAACACCCCGGCGCTGCTGCGTCAGGGCGTGAGCGGTTTGTTCGCCACCGGCCAAGTGAGCGCCGAACAACGCCAGCAAGCTGAAGAGCTGCTGTCGGCGGTTGGCATTGCCCTGTGGCTGGACGAAGAACAGCAACTGGACGCGGTCACCGCCGTTTCCGGCTCGGGCCCGGCGTATTTCTTCCTGTTGATCGAAGCCATGACCGCCGCGGGCGTGAAGCTGGGCCTGCCAGCGGACATCGCCGCCCGCCTGACCGTGCAAACCGCTTTGGGGGCTGCACAGATGGCGGTCGCCAGTGATGTCGACGCGGCTGAACTGCGTCGTCGCGTGACATCGCCTGCGGGCACCACCGAAGCTGCAATCAAGTCGTTCCAGGCGGGTGGTTTCGAAGCCCTGGTGGAAAAAGCACTCGGCGCCGCCGCGCACCGCTCGGCCGAGATGGCTGAGCAACTCGGCCGCTAATCAGCCCCTACAAAGGAATCAATGATGCTCGGACTCAATGACGCTGCCATTTTCATCATCAAAACCCTGGGCAGCCTGTACCTGCTGATCGTGCTGCTGCGCTTCATCCTGCAATTGGTTCGGGCGAATTTTTACAACCCGCTCTGCCAGTTCATCGTCAAAGCCACTCAACCGCTGCTCAAACCCCTGCGCCGGATCATCCCGAGCATGTTCGGGCTGGACATGTCGTCACTGGTACTGGCGCTGATGGTGCAGATGGTGCTGATAGCGGTCATCCTGCTGCTCAAAGGCTTCGAGGTCGACGTGCTGCTGTTGGTGCCTTGGGCACTGATCGCAGTCTTCTCGCTGTTTCTGAGTGTTCTGTTCTACGCGATGATCATCAGCGTGATTCTGTCCTGGGTCGCCCCGGGAAGCCACAACCCGGGCGCAGAGCTGGTACAGCAGATCACTGAACCGGTACTCGCCCCGTTCCGCCGTATCATTCCGAACCTGGGCGGCCTCGACATCTCGCCGATCTTCGCGTTTATCGCGATCCAGTTACTGCAAAGCTGGCTGATCCCGCGACTCGCGTACTACGCCCTCATGCCGCAGGGGCTGCTCGGCCTGATCTGATGAGCTACTTTCGCTGGGACGGTGATGACCTGATTCTGGAATGTCACCTGCAACCGGCGGCCCGCAGCGATGATTTCTGCGGGCTGCACGGTGATCGCTTGAAGATCCGCCTGACCGCACCACCCGTCGAGGGCAAGGCCAATGCGTATTTGATGGCATTTCTGGCGAAGGCATTCGGGGTTTCCAAAAGTCAGGTGAGTTTGCTCAGCGGGGAGCTGAACCGGCAGAAACGGGTGCGGATCTGTTCGCCGAAGAAGCTGCCGGATTTGCCGGATCTCACCCTCCCCTGATCGTCCCCACGCTCCGCGTGGGAATGCAGCCCGGGACGCTCCGCGTCCCAGCCGAAGCGGACGCAGAGCGTCCAGCGAGGCATTCCCACGCAGAGCGTGGGAACGATCGTTAACGGTGGGGAAGTTAGCTTGCTGCTAGGGTCAGCGGTCTTTAGACTTACGCCTCAATTCAATGAGAGCAGGGTCGATGCCAGCTGCCTTCCCCCCCGATTCTGTTGGTCTGGTGACGCCGCACGTGGCGCACTTCAGTGAACCCCTGGCCTTGGCCTGCGGACGTTCCCTGCCCGCTTATGACCTGATCTACGAAACCTACGGCACGCTGAATGCTATGGCGAGCAACGCCGTGCTGATCTGCCATGCGTTGTCCGGTCACCATCACGCTGCCGGCTTCCACAGCCCCGACGACCGCAAACCCGGTTGGTGGGATAGCTGCATCGGCCCCGGCAAGCCGATCGACACCAACAAGTTCTTCGTGGTCAGCCTGAATAATCTCGGCGGGTGCAATGGTTCCACCGGCCCCAGCAGCATCAATCCGGAAACCGGCAAGCCATTCGGCGCCGACTTCCCGGTCCTGACCGTGGAAGACTGGGTTCACAGCCAGGCGCGCCTGGCTGATTTGCTCGGCATCCACCAATGGGCGGCAGTGATTGGCGGCAGCCTCGGCGGCATGCAGGCCTTGCAGTGGACCATCACCTACCCGGACCGCGTGCGGCACTGCCTGGCGATTGCCTCGGCACCGAAATTGTCGGCACAGAACATTGCGTTCAACGAAGTCGCACGCCAGGCGATCCTCACCGACCCGGAGTTCCACGGCGGCTCGTTCCAGGAAGCGGGTGTGATCCCCAAGCGCGGGCTGATGCTGGCGCGGATGGTCGGGCACATCACGTATCTGTCCGACGACTCGATGGGCGAGAAATTCGGTCGCGGCCTGAAGAGCGAAAAGCTCAACTACGACTTCCACAGCGTCGAGTTCCAGGTCGAGAGCTACCTGCGCTATCAGGGCGAGGAGTTTTCCGGACGTTTCGACGCCAACACTTACCTGCTGATGACCAAGGCACTGGATTACTTCGATCCGGCGGCGAATTTCGACAATGACCTGGCGAAAACTTTCGCCAATGCCCAGGCCAGATTCTGCGTGATGTCTTTCACCACCGACTGGCGCTTCTCCCCTGCCCGCTCGCGGGAACTGGTGGACGCGCTGATGGCGGCCAGGAAAGACGTCTGCTACCTGGAGATCGACGCTCCGCAAGGCCACGATGCCTTCCTGATTCCGATCCCGCGTTATTTGCAGGCCTTCAGCAATTACATGAACCGTATAGCGCTTTGAGGAAGACATGAGAGCCGATCTGGAAATCATCCAGGAATGGATCCCCGCCGGCAGCCGCGTGCTCGACCTCGGTTGCGGCAATGGCGAGTTGTTGACCTGGCTGCGCGATAACAAACAAGTCACCGGTTATGGCCTGGAAAACGACCCGGACAACATTGCCGAGTGCGTGGCCAAGGGCATCAACGTCATCGAGCAGGATCTGGACAAGGGCTTGGGCAACTTCGCCAGCAACAGCTTCGACATCGTGGTCATGACCCAGGCCCTGCAAGCGGTGCACTACCCGGACAGGATCCTCGACGAAATGCTGCGCGTCGGTCGCCAGTGCATCATCACCTTCCCCAATTTCGGTCACTGGCGCTGCCGCTGGTACCTGGCGAGCAAGGGCCGGATGCCGGTTTCGGAGTTTCTGCCATACACCTGGTACAACACGCCGAACATCCACTTCTGCACTTTCGAAGACTTTGAAGCGCTGTGTCGCGAACGTGAAGCCAAGGTCATTGATCGGCTTGCCGTGGATCAACAGCATCGGCATGGGTGGGCCAGTAAGCTATGGCCTAATCTGTTAGGTGAGATCGGCATCTACCGCGTCAGCAGCCCCGGCCTGCCGGACCACAAGATCGCGGTCTGAATCACGACATTTCGAGGAGAACGAGCATGGGTCGTCTAGCGCTGTTTTTACTTACTGCCTGCCTGAGCGTCACCGCCATGGCCGCCGACGTTATCAAGGGCGAGCGCAAGGAAACCTTTGGCGACGTGACGGTGCATTACAACACCTTCAATTCCACCTTCCTGACGCCGGAGATCGCCAAAGCGGCCGAGCTGACCCGCAGCAAGAACCAGGGCGTGATCAACGTTTCGGTCCTCAAGGAAGGTAAACCACAGACGGCTCAGGTCAGCGGCACGGTCAAAGACCTGACCAGCCAAAGCATCCCGCTGAAGTTCAAACAGATCACCGAAACAGGCGCGGTGTACTACATCGCCCAGTTCCCGGTGGATCAGCAGGAAATCCGCACCTTTGACATCAAAGTGCAGACCGGCGACAAAACCAACACCATCAGTTTCCAACAAGAGCTTTTCCCCGGCCAATGATGAATTTCACCCAACTCGTACTGGCCAGCCATAACGCCGGCAAACTCAAGGAACTCCAGGCCATGCTCGGCGAATCGGTGCACTTGCGCTCGATCGGCGAGTTCAGCAGCGTCGAGCCTGAAGAAACCGGCCTGTCGTTCGTCGAGAACGCCATTCTCAAGGCCCGCAATGCCTCGCGCATTTCCGGCCTGCCGGCCTTGGCCGATGATTCGGGGCTGGCGGTGGATTTCCTCGGCGGTGCGCCGGGCATTTACTCGGCCCGTTACGCCGACGGTAAAGGCGATGCGGCGAACAACGCCAAACTGCTTGAGGTTTTGAAAGACGTGCCCGAAGCCGAGCGCGGTGCGCAGTTCGTCTGTGTGCTGGCGCTGGTGCGCCATGCCGACGATCCGTTGCCGATTCTCTGTGAAGGCCTGTGGCATGGGCGCATCCTGACCCAGGCCAGCGGCGAACACGGTTTCGGCTACGACCCGCTGTTCTGGGTGCCGGAGCGCGAGTGCTCCAGCGCCGAATTGAGCCCGAGCGACAAGAACCGGATCAGCCACCGCGCCCGAGCAATGGATCTGCTGCGCCAGCGTCTGGGCCTCAAATGACCCATGACTCGTCCGCGTCGCCGCTGATTTTCGGCGGCGACGCACAATCGCCTCGAGCGGCCCTGCCCGTGCTGCCGCCCCTGGCGTTGTACATCCACATCCCGTGGTGTGTACGCAAATGCCCTTATTGCGACTTCAACTCCCACACCGCCAGCCCCGTGCTCCCGGAAGAAGACTATGTCGACGCTCTGCTGGCCGACCTCGATCAGGACCTGCATGCGGTTTATGGCCGTGAGCTGAGCTCGATCTTCTTCGGGGGCGGCACGCCGAGCCTGTTCAGCGCCAAGGCCCTGGGCCGCCTGCTCAAGGGTGTCGAGCAACGTATTGCGTTTGCCAGCGACATTGAAATCACCCTGGAAGCCAACCCCGGAACCTTCGAGCAGGAGAAATTCCGCGCTTACCGGGGGCTGGGCATCAATCGCCTGTCGATCGGCATCCAGAGCTTTCAGGAAGAGAAACTCAAGGCCCTGGGGCGGATTCACAACAGCGATGAAGCCGTGCGTGCCGCCGGCATGGCCCGCCAGGCCGGTTTCGACAACTTCAATCTGGACCTGATGCATGGTTTGCCCGATCAGTCCCTGGACGATGCCCTGAACGACCTGCGCCAGGCCATTGCCCTGAAGCCGACGCACCTGTCCTGGTACCAGCTGACGCTGGAACCGAACACAGTGTTCTGGAATCAGCCGCCGACGCTGCCGGAAGACGACACCCTGTGGGACATTCAGGAGGCCGGTCAGGCATTGTTGGCCGAACACGGTTACGCGCAATACGAAGTCTCGGCCTATGCCCTGCCCGGTCGTGCGGCGCGGCATAACCTCAATTACTGGAGTTTCGGCGACTTCATCGGCATCGGTGCCGGTGCCCACGGCAAGCTCAGCCATCCGGACGGGCGCATCGTACGCACCTGGAAGACCCGCCTGCCGAAGGACTACCTCAACCCGGCCAAAAGCTTCCAGGCCGGCGAGAAAGCCCTCACCAACGAAGAACTGCCGTTCGAGTTCCTGATGAACGCCTTGCGCCTGACTGAGGGCGTCGAAGCGCGGTTGTATCCAGAGCGCACCGGGCTGCCCCTGGAAAGCCTCGCCGAAGGCCGTCGCGAGGCCGAACAAAGTGGCTTGTTGCAGGTCGAACCGTCACGTCTGGCGGCCACGCTACGCGGACAACTCTTTCTCAATGACTTGCTGCAGAAATTTCTGACATAAGGAAATCGAATGGATCTGGTACTCGACCTGCTCGCCACCGTGTCCCGCTGGAGCCGCAGCAACCTGTCGGAAATCTCGCTGGCGCTGGTGGGCTGTTTGCTGGTGCTGTTTGGCGCCGACATCAAGGGCTGGGTCGACCAACGCCTGGGCAGCATCGCCGGCGCCTTGCGCGTCCCGCTGATGGCCCTGCTGTGCATGGTCGGCAGTGGCGTGGCGCTGATCTATGCCACGCCATGGATCATCAAAGGCCTGAGCCAGTTCAACAACTACAGCCTGGCGCCGGTGTTGTTGGTGGTGCTGGTGTTGATTGGCGTGGTCGCTGATCGCCGCTAAATTCGAATAGCACACAAAACAATGTGGGAGCGGGCTTGCCCGCGATGAGGCCATAACATTCAACATCCTTGTTGACTGTCAAACCGCCATCGCGGGCAAGCCCGCTCCCACAGGTTTTACGACTGTTTTGTATGATCGTTCAGGACTGTTTTTCGAACTTCAGATCCCACACGCCATGCCCAAGGCGTTCGCCGCGGCGTTCGAACTTGGTGATCGGGCGTTCGGCCGGGCGCGGCACGCATTTGCCGTCTTCGGCGAGGTTGCGATAGCCCGGGGCGACGTTCATCACTTCCAGCATGTACTCGGCGTACGGTTCCCAGTCGGTGGCCATGTGCAACACACCGCCGACCTTCAACTTGCTGCGCACCAGTTCGGCGAACGACGCCTGAACGATACGACGCTTGTGGTGACGGCTCTTGTGCCACGGGTCCGGGAAAAACAGCATCAGGCGATCGAGGCTGTTGTCGGCGATGCAGCGGTTGAGCACTTCGATCGCATCGCAATCGTAGACCCGCAGGTTGGTCAGGCCCTGGGTCAACACGCCATTGAGCAGCGCGCCGACACCCGGACGGTGAACTTCGACGCCAATGAAATCCTGCTCCGGCGAGGCGGCAGCCATTTCCAGCAGCGAATGGCCCATGCCGAAGCCGATTTCCAGCGAGCGCGGCGCCGAACGCCCGAACACCTGATCGAAGTCCACCGGTGCATCGGCCAAAGGCAGTACGAACAGCGGCGCTCCTTGGTCCAGACCACGCTGCTGGCCTTCGGTCATGCGCCCGGCGCGCATCACGAAACTCTTGATGCGACGGTGTTGGCGCTCTTCGCCTTCTTCCATCTGGATAGGCGTGTCGTTTGATTCAATCATCAATGGCTCTTACTTGATCAGACCATCCAGCGGCGAGGAGGCGCTGGCATAGAGTTTTTTCGGCATGCGGCCGGCGAGGTAGGCCAAGCGACCTGCAACGATGGCGTGTTTCATGGCTTCAGCCATCATGATCGGCTGCTGGGCATGGGCGATGGCCGAATTCATCAGCACCGCTTCACAACCCAGTTCCATGGCGATGGTGGCGTCGGAAGCCGTACCGACACCGGCATCCACCAACACTGGAATTTTCGCTTCTTCAAGGATGATCTGCAGGTTGTACGGGTTGCAGATCCCCAGGCCCGTGCCGATCAGACCGGCGAGTGGCATCACCGCGACGCAACCGATTTCCGCCAGTTGCCGGGCAATGATCGGATCATCGCTGGTGTACACCATCACCTCGAAGCCTTCCTTGACCAGCACTTCGGCGGCCTTGAGGGTTTCGATCACGTTGGGGAACAGGGTTTTCTGGTCCGCCAGCACTTCCAGCTTCACCAGGTTGTGGCCGCCGAGCAGCTCGCGGGCCAGACGACAGGTGCGCACAGCCTCGGTAGCGTCGAAGCAGCCAGCGGTATTAGGCAAGAAGGTGTAGCGATCCGGCGACAGGACTTCGAGCAGGTTCGGTTCGCCCGGGTTCTGACCCAGATTGGTCCGGCGCACGGCGAAGGTGACAATCTCGGCGCCCGAGGCTTCGATGGCCAGGCGGGTTTCTTCCATGTCGCGGTACTTGCCGGTGCCTACCAGCAAACGCGACTGGTAAGTACGACCGGCCAGGACGAAGGGCTTGTCGCTACGAACGATGCTCATGGGAAATCCTCTGTAGGGGTGAGGTTCTTGCAGAATGATTCTGTGGCCGTTCGGGCCGGGCAGCTAGCCGCCGCCGATGGCGTGTACCACCTCGACGCAATCGCCGTCGTTCAGCGTGGTTTCAGCGTGCTGGCTGCGCGGGACGATATCCAGATTGAGCTCGACCGCCACCCGGCGTCCGGTCAGTTCCAGACGGGTCAGCAGGGCCGCAACGGTTTCACCGTCGGGCAGTTCAAGGGATTCGCCGTTCAATTGAATGCGCATACCGAATGCCGCCATCACTTTTAGGGGCTGGCATTCTAGCCCGATCAGTCAGGCCGACCCAAGCCATTCGTCACGAAATGGACCGCGTGGTCAGCTCAACCGCCAGGCGGCAAGCCCCAGGCAAAACCAACCAACCAGGAACGCCAGGCCACCGAAGGGCGTCACGATCCCGAGCTTGCTGATACCCGTTAACGTCAGCAGGTACAGGCTGCCGGAAAACAACAGAATGCCAATGGCAAATGATGCGCCAGCCCACGTAATCAGTCGACCGGGAATCTGCGTGGCCAACAGCGCTACACCCAGTAACGCCAGGGTATGCACCAGTTGATAGGTGACGCCGGTATGGAAAATCGCCAGGTACTCGGCGCTCAGGCGGCTTTTCAGGCCATGGGCGGCGAACGCGCCCAAGGCAACACCGGTGAAGCCGAAAAAAGCAGCCAGCATCAGGAAGCTGCGCAACATGAGAACTCCACTCAGACTCGATCAACAGGGTCTGTATAATGGCCGGCTCAACGGGTTCGGCCAAGCCATCTCTATGCTGCAGTTAATTTTCCGTCGTTTCACGAAGGCCTTGCTCTGGTTTGGGGCTGGCAGCGTATTGCTGGTGTTGCTGTTCCGGGTGGTTCCGCCACCGGGAACGGCGTTGATGGTCGAGCGCAAGATCGAATCCTGGTTCGACGGTGAACCCATTGACCTGCAACGCAACTGGAAACCCTGGGATGAAATCTCCGACGACCTGAAAGTCGCGGTGATAGCCGGTGAAGACCAGAAGTTTCCCGAGCATTGGGGCTTCGATATCGGTGCGATTCAGGCAGCGTTTGCGCATAACGAGCGCGGCGGCTCGCTTCGGGGCGCCAGCACCTTGAGCCAGCAAGTGTCGAAAAACCTGTTTCTATGGTCTGGCCGCAGCTGGCTGCGCAAAGGCCTGGAAGCCTGGTTTACCGGGCTGATCGAGGTACTCTGGCCCAAGCAGCGGATTCTTGAGGTGTACCTCAACAGCGTCGAGTGGGATGAAGGGGTATTTGGCGCCGAAGCAGCGGCCCGACATCACTTTGGTGTGGGCGCTCGCTCGATATCCCGACAGCAGGCAAGTCTGCTGGCGGCTGTATTGCCAAACCCTCGGGTGTGGAGCGCCAGCCATCCGACCTCTTACGTTGCAAGACGAGCCGGGTGGATTCGCCAGCAGATGAACCAGCTGGGTGGAGACAGTTATCTGGTCGGCCTCAACGATTCACGCCGCGCGCCCTGGTCTCAATAGCTCGTCGCAGAACCTGAACCCGCCCCCCCCCCTGTTGGAGCGAGGCTTGCCCGCGAAGACGGTGTGTCAGACACACATCATTGCTGAATGACACACCGCCTTCGCGGGCAAGCTCCAAAGGATTAGGTGCAGGCGGGGCACCAAAAAAAAACGCCCCGATCAAGGATCGGGGCGTTTTTTATTGTCGGTGCGCAAGTTATGCGGCAATCGACAACTTGAGCTTGTTCATCGCGCTCTTCTCGAGCTGGCGAATACGCTCGGCCGACACGTTGTACTTCTGCGCCAGGTCGTGCAGCGTGGCTTTTTCTTCTGCCAGCCAGCGCTGGTAGAGGATGTCGCGGCTGCGGTCGTCCAGCACTTCAAGCGCTTCGTGCAGGTTGTGATTGGAGTTGTCGCTCCAGTCAGCGTCTTCCAGTTGACGGGCCGGGTCGTACCGGTGGTCTTCCAGATAGTTGGCCGGCGACTGGAATGCACTGTCGTCGTCCGCTTCCGCGGCTGGATCGAAAGCCATGTCATGACCGGTCAGACGACTTTCCATCTCGCGCACTTCCCGCGGCTCTACGCCGAGGCTTTCCGCCACGCGATGGACCTCCTCATTGTTCAGCCAGGCCAGACGTTTCTTCTGGCCACGCAGGTTAAAGAACAGCTTGCGCTGAGCCTTGGTGGTCGCGACTTTCACGATCCGCCAGTTGCGCAGAATGAACTCGTGGATTTCCGCTTTGATCCAGTGCACGGCAAAGGACACCAGGCGCACACCCATTTCCGGATTGAAACGCTTGACTGCCTTCATCAGGCCGACGTTGCCTTCCTGGATCAGGTCAGCCTGGGCCAGGCCGTAGCCGGAATAGCTACGGGCAATGTGCACGACAAAACGCAGGTGGGCGAGCACCATCTGCCGAGCCGCCCCCAAATCCTGCTCATAATAGAGACTCTCGGCCAGTTCACGCTCCTGCTCCGGCGTCAGCAATGGAATGCTGTTGACGGTGTGCACATAGGCCTCCAGGTTCGCACCCGGGACCAGAGCATATGCAGGCTGCAAAGAATTGGTCATACGAAAAAACCTCCGACTTACATAACTCGTGCAGTTCAGCACTGCGAAAATTGACCGGAAACCAAAAGGCAAGTTCCCATAAAAGCTGAAAGGTCAATACGAGCAAAATGATATTACTTTGGCGCAAGCTCCCGCAGGTGGCGTGCGACTGCAATCCATGCACCGATATACCCCAACAGCACCGCGCCAAGCAAGAGCGATAGACCGTCGGCAACTGGCACTCCGGCCAGCGCAAAATCACTGCCGTACAAACCGGCCAGTCCAACTACCGCGTCGTTCAGCCAGTTCAGGCCGAACGCCAATACTCCCCAGGAAAGAATCCCCGCACCAAAGCCATACAGCGCGCCCATGTACAGAAAGGGCCTGCGCACATAGCTGTCAGTGCCGCCGACGAGTTTAATCACTTCTATCTCTGTGCGGCGGTTTTCAATATGAAGACGAATGGTATTGCCTATCACCAAAAGTAATGCAGAAACCAGAAGCACGGTCAGACCGAAGACAAATCGGTCGCCCAGCTTGAGGATAGCTGCCAGACGCTCGACCCAGACTAGATCAAGTTGCGCCTGTTGTACCTTTGGCAATTCGGAAAGTTTTTGTCTCAATGCTTCAAGCGCCGGTTTGTCGACCTCGTTCGGGGTGACCAGAACCACGCCCGGCAGCGGGTTTTCCGGTAGTTCCTTGAGCGCTTCGCCCAGTCCGGATTGCTGCTGAAACTCATCAAGTGCCTGGTCGCGCCCCACGTATTCGGCGTCGGCCACCCCCGGCATGCCCTTGATCTGCTCGCGCAACGACTCGCCCTGTTCAGGGCTGGCATCGAGTTGCAGGTACAAGGAAATCTGCGCCGCTCGCTGCCAGGACCCACCGAGACGCTCGACGTTACCTAGCAAAAGTGACAGGCCCATCGGCAAACTCAGGGCAACGGCCATCACCATGCAGGTGAAAAAGCTGCCGATCGGGTGTTTACCCAAGCGGCGCAAGCTGTCGAGCAGACTGGCGCGATGACTTTCGATCCAGGCGCGGAACAGCGTCGGGAAGTCCGGGCCATCGTCATCGTCGCGCTTTTTCTTCTGTGACTGCGGTTGCGGATCGGCAGCCTTCGGGGCCACACGCTCGGAAACCTTGGGGCTACGTGTCGCACTCATACGCCAGCCTCCCCGTCGCCAATCAATCGGCCACGCTGCAGGGTGAGCATGCGGTGACGCATGCGGGCAATCAACGCCAGGTCGTGACTGGCGATCAGTACGCTGGTACCCAGACGGTTAATGTCTTCGAACACGCCCATGATTTCTGCCGCCAGACGCGGATCGAGGTTACCGGTCGGTTCGTCTGCCAGCAGCAAGGCCGGACGGTGAACAATGGCGCGAGCGATGCCGACCCGCTGTTGCTGGCCGGTGGAGAGATCGCCGGGGTAGAGATCGGTCTTGTCCGAGAGCGCCACGCGCTCCAGGGCCGAATCCACGCGCTTGGCGACTTCAGCCTTGGACAAGCCAAGGATCTGCAACGGCAATGCGACGTTGTTGAACACCGTGCGATCGAACAGCAGCTGGTGATTCTGGAACACCACGCCGATTTGCCGACGCAGGAAAGGGATCTGCGCATTGCTGATGGTGCTCAGGTCTTGCCCTGCCAGCAGCAATTTGCCGGTGGTCGGACGTTCCATCGCCAGCAGCAGGCGCAACAAGGTGCTTTTACCGGCGCCGGAATGGCCGGTGACAAACAAGAATTCGCCCCGACGGACTCGAAAGCTCAGCTCATGCAAGCCGACGTGACCATTCGGATAGCGTTTACCGACCTGTTCGAAACGAATCATGAACGCTCCCGCTCGGCAAACAATGCCTGGACAAAGGGTTCTGCTTCAAAAGTACGCAAATCGTCGATGCCTTCACCGACGCCGATATAGCGAATTGGCAAACCAAACTGCTTGGCCAGAGCGAAAATCACCCCACCCTTGGCGGTGCCGTCGAGTTTGGTCAGCGCCAGGCCGGTCAATTCGACGGCCTGGTTGAATTGCTTGGCCTGGTTGATGGCGTTCTGACCGGTACCGGCGTCGAGCACCAACAGCACTTCGTGCGGCGCATCGGCGTCGAGCTTGCCGATCACCCGGCGAACCTTTTTCAGTTCTTCCATCAGGTTGTCTTTGGTGTGCAAGCGACCGGCGGTATCGGCGATCAGCACGTCAATGCCACGGGCCTTGGCGGCCTGCACGGCATCGAAGATGACTGAAGCCGAATCGGCACCGGTGTGCTGGGCGATGACCGGGATCTTGTTGCGCTCACCCCAGACCTGCAATTGCTCCACCGCGGCGGCGCGGAAGGTGTCACCGGCAGCGAGCATGACTTTCTTGCCTTCCAGTTGCAGCTTCTTCGCCAGTTTGCCGATGGTGGTGGTCTTGCCGGCACCGTTGACGCCCACTACCAGAATCACGAACGGCTTGTTTTGCGAGTTGATTTTCAGAGGTTGCTCGACCGGCTTGAGCATCGCTGCCAGTTCGGCCTGCAGGGATTTGTACAACGCATTGGCGTCGGCCAGCTCTTTGCGGGCGACTTTCTGGGTCAGGCGCTGAATGATCACCGAGGTCGCCTCGACGCCGACATCGGCGGTCAGCAGACGGGTTTCGATGTCTTCGAGCAACTCGTCATCGATGGTTTTCCTGCCCAGGAACAGGCTGGCCATGCCCTCGCCAATGCTGGCGCTGGTCTTGGACAAGCCTTGTTTGAGGCGGGCGAAGAAACCGGCTTTGGTCTCTTCGGTACGCACAGGCTCGACCGCAGGTTCGGTGGGCGCGACAGGCGTGGCGGCGACAGGAGCGATAACCGGTGCAGGTGCAGGTGCAGGTGCAGGTGCAGGTGCAGGTGCAGGCTCTGGCGTTTGAGCAATTGGAGCAACCGGAGCGGGACCAACAGGGGCCGGTCCTACAGGTTCTGGAGCAACCGGTGCAGGTTCGGCCACGAACACAGGTTCAGCCACCGGCTCAACCACTGGTGCACGAACCGGCTCGGGGGCAAACGCAGTCGGGGCCGGGATCGGCGGCGTGAAATGAGCTGCCTGTTCATCTTCGACCAATGCCACCGGCTCTTCCGCCACCGGCAACGTCAGCCATGGCTCGGCGGCTGGCGTCAGCGGCAACGGGGCTACGACTTTGGCTTCAGGCTCAGGCGCAGGCTCGGCCGCGGGTTGCAGCACCGACTCGGCAATCGGCAGGGCAATCGGCGCGAGCGCCTCTTCCACGACCGGCGCAGGTGTTGGCTCAGAAAGTGGTTGTGGCTGTTCGACTACGGGTTCCTGCGGCTTTTTGCGCAGCCATCCGAACAGGCTTTTCTTCTCGCCAGCCGCAGCTGGGGTCTTCTTGTCGTCATTGGAACCAAACATGGAGGACGGCTATCTCACGGTAGCGACGCGCCAAAGGGCGCCTCGGCAATAAATAATTCGATGCAGAACAGACTGCGATTCATCCAGCTTGTTCACGCGCAACATTTTGTCGAGGTACCAACGGCACCTCAAAAGAAACGATTTCACGAAGGACTGGACCGGCAAAATCGGCGAAAAATCAGAGTTTAGCTGATAAAAGCACGCCTTCCGCCGCAAACCTATACAGCCTGATCAAGCACAAAAGCCTGATAGGCGTGGCCGCCGCTAAAACGGATCAGTATCCTAGCACCCTCTCGCCCGCCGACGCTAAGACCAAGCGGGCAGCCCAACAGGTTTAAAAACGAATGAATGCTCTAGCCCGCCGCGCTGCAGGCCTGCTGTTCAGCACAGTTTGTCTGCCACTTTCAGCCCTGGCTGCCGATCCACAACCCACCCACGAATTCACCCTCGACAACGGCCTGAAGGTCGTCGTGCGCGAAGACCATCGTGCGCCCGTCGTCGTTTCCCAGGTCTGGTACAAGGTCGGTTCAAGTTATGAGACCCCAGGGCAGACGGGGCTGTCCCATGCACTGGAACACATGATGTTCAAGGGCAGCGAGAAGGTCGGCCCCGGTGAAGCGTCGCTGATCCTGCGTGACCTCGGTGCCGAAGAGAACGCCTTCACCAGCGATGACTTCACTGCCTATTACCAAGTGCTGGCCCGTGATCGTCTGGGCGTGGCCTTCGAGCTGGAAGCGGACCGCATGGCCAATCTGCGCCTGCCGGCCGACGAGTTCACCCGGGAAATCGAGGTGATCAAGGAAGAACGTCGCCTGCGCACCGATGACAAGCCGATGGCCAAGGCCTACGAGCGTTTCATCGCCATGGCCTATCCCGCCAGCGGTTATCACACGCCGACCATCGGCTGGATGGCGGACCTGGACCGCATGAAGATCGAAGAACTGCGCCACTGGTATCAATCCTGGTATGTGCCGAATAACGCCACTCTGGTGGTGGTCGGCGATGTCACCCCGGACGAAGTCAAAACCCTGGCCCAGCGCTACTTCGGCCCGATCGCCAAGCGCGCCGTGCCATCCGCGAAAATCCCGCTGGAGCTGGCCGAGCCCGGCGAACGCAAGATCACCCTGCATGTGCAGACTCAATTGCCGAGCCTGATGCTGGCCTTCAACGTGCCAAGTATCGCCACCGCTGAAGACAAACGCTCGGTGAACGCTCTGCGCCTGATTTCCGCGCTGCTCGATGGCGGCTACAGCGGCCGGATCCCGACGCAACTGGAACGCGGCGAAGAGCTGGTGTCCGGCGGTTCGTCGAGCTACAACGCTTATACCCGCGGCGACAGCCTGTTTACCCTGTCGGCCACGCCCAACACCCAGAAAAAGAAAACCATGGCCCAGGCGGAAGCCGGCCTGTGGAAACTGCTTGAGCAGCTGAAAACCACGGCGCCGTCCAATGAAGAGCTGGAGCGCGTGCGGGCGCAGGTCATTGCCGGCCTGGTCTACGAGCGCGACTCGATCACCAGCCAGGCCACTGCCATCGGCCAACTGGAAACCGTAGGGCTGTCCTGGAAACTGATGGACACCGAGCTTGCCGATCTGGAAAGCGTGACCCCGCAGGACATTCAGAAGGCTGCCAAGCAGTATTTCACTCGCGCACGTCTCAGCGTCGCCCATGTACTGCCACAGGAGACGACTCATGAGTGAGCGTAAAACATCGCGCCTGGCCCTGATCGGCCTGATCGTCATTGCTTTGCTGGGGGCTGGCGTCTTCTATTTCTTCCAGTCTGACAAAACCAGCGCCAGCGAAGCCCTCGACAAGGCCAAGGCCAGCCAGAAACTGCAATCGTTGGCAGAACTCGACGGCAAGGCCCCAAGCCATCGCTCGCTGAACGTGCAAACCTGGAACACCGCCGAAGGCGCCAAGGTATTGTTCGTCGAAGCCCGTGAGCTGCCGATGTTCGATATGCGCCTGATCTTCGCTGCCGGTAGCAGCCAGGATGGCGATGCTCCCGGCCTGGCACTGCTGACCAATGCCATGCTCAATGAAGGGGTGGCCGGCAAGGATGTCAGCGCTATCGCCCAGGGCTTCGAAGGCCTGGGGGCCGACTTCGGCAACGGCGCCTATAAAGACATGGCGATTGCCTCGCTGCGCAGCCTCAGTGCCTTGGATAAACGCGAGCCTGCGTTGAAGCTGTTTGCTGAAGTGGTCGGCAAACCGACCCTCCCCGCCGATTCCTTTGCCCGTATCAAGAACCAGATGCTGGCCGGCTTCGAATACCAGAAACAGAACCCCGGCAAGCTCGCCAGCCTGGAGCTGATGAACCGCTTGTATGGCAATCACCCGTACGCGCATTCCAGCGACGGCACGGCGAAAAGCATTCCACCGATTACCCTGGCGCAGTTGCGGGCCTTCCATCAGAAAGCCTACGCCGCCGGTAACGTGGTGATTGCACTGGTGGGCGACCTGTCCCGCGCCGAGGCCGAGGCGGTTGCCGCACAAGTGTCCGCCGACCTGCCCAAAGGACCGGCCCTGGCGAAAATCGAACAACCGATCGACCCTAAGCCCAGCATCGGCCACATCGAGTTTCCGTCCAAGCAGACCAACCTGATGATCGCGCAACTGGGCATCGACCGTGACGATCCGGATTACGCAGCGCTGTCGCTGGGCAATCAGATCCTTGGCGGTGGTGGCTTCGGCACCCGGTTGATGAGCGAAGTGCGCGAGAAACGTGGCCTGGCCTACGGCGTGTATTCGGGTTTCAGCCCGATGCAGGTTCGCGGCCCGTTCATGATCAACCTGCAAACCCGCGCAGAGATGAGCGAAGGCACGCTGAAACTGGTGCAGGACGTACTCGCCGACTACCTTGAAACCGGCCCCACCGAGAAAGAACTCGACGACGCCAAGCGTGAACTGGCCGGCAGCTTTCCGTTGTCCACCGCCAGCAACGCCGATATCGTCGGGCAGCTCGGCGCCATGGGCTTTTACAACTTGCCGCTGAGCTACCTGGAAGACTTCATGCAACAATCCCAGAGCCTGACCGTCGAGCAAGTCAAAACCGCACTGAACAAACACCTGAGCACGGACAAACTGGTCATCGTCAGCGCTGGCCCGACCGTGCCACAAAAGCCGTTGCCGGCCCCTACTGACAAACCTGCCGAGCAACCGCTCGGGGTTCCGGAGCATTAATGGCCCGCCCATCGCGTCCAAAAAAACCTGTTCACAACGTGCATAACGGTGTGAACCAACTGCGCATCATCGGTGGCGAATGGCGCAGCCGAAAGCTGAGCTTCCCCGATGCGCCCGGTCTGCGCCCAACGCCGGACCGAGTCCGTGAAACCCTGTTCAACTGGCTCGCGCCCTATGTCGCCGGGGCCAAGGTACTCGATCCATTTGCCGGTAGCGGCGCGTTGTTTCTCGAGGCTTTGTCCCGTGGCGCAGCAATGGGCCAGGCACTGGATGCCAGCAACATCGCGGTAGCGAGCATCAAGGAACATCTGGGCACCCTGCGCTGCACAACCGGTCAGGTACAGACTGCCGATGCCTTGCGCTATCTCGAAACCCAACCGGCCACGGCGTTCGATCTGGTGTTTCTCGACCCGCCGTTCAATCAGAATCTGTTGCCTGCCGTTTGCACCTTGCTCGAGGGGCGTCAGTGGCTGAGTGACGATGCGTGGGTCTACACTGAAAGCGAAACGGCACCGTCGATATTGGGTTTGCCAGAAAATTGGCGCCTGCATCGGGAGCAAAAATCAGGACGGGTGTACTACGCGTTATGGCAACGTATGGCAGGGATCGCCGGTTAGTCCGGCCTGTAAAAACGGTGCGAAGCTCAGTCAGTTAACGCTGCGGGTAAGCACCGCTGCATCGAGAGCAATCGTGTCCCATCTGCCAGAACGTTTCACCCCCCAATTCAGCCCCGCCTACGGCCTGGGCAATCCACACTTACAAACCTTGTGGGGACCGCTATGGCGCAAAACCACGCATATCGACCGCGAACGCGAACGCTTGTGGCTCGAGGACGGCGACTTCCTTGACCTGGACTGGCACGGGCCCCACAGCACGAATGCGCCATTGGTGCTGGTGCTGCATGGCCTGACCGGCTCATCGAATTCGCCTTACGTGGCCGGTGTGCAGAAGGCGCTGGGCGCCCAGGGTTGGGCCAGCGTTGCGTTGAACTGGCGAGGCTGTTCCGGCGAACCCAATCTGTTGCCACGCAGTTACCATTCCGGGGCCAGTGAAGACCTGGCCGAAACCATCAAGCACTTGCGAACCCAGCGCCCTCTCGCACCGCTATACGCGGTCGGTTATTCCATGGGTGGCAACGTGTTGCTCAAGCACCTGGGCGAAACTGGCAGCAACAGCGGCGTACTCGGTGCAGTGGCGGTGTCAGTGCCGTTTCGGCTCGATCAGTGCGCCGATCGTATCAGCCAGGGTTTCTCCAAATTCTATCAAGCGCATTTCATGCGGGAGATGGTCGCCTACATCAAGAACAAGCAGCGCAGGTTCCAGCATGAAGGGCATCAGGATGGCTTGGCGGCATTAGCGGCGCTGGGCTCGCTGGAGAATATGCGCACCTTCTGGGATTTCGATGGCCGGGTCACCGCACCGCTCAATGGGTTCGCCGATGCAGCCGATTACTATCGCCGCGCTTCGAGTCGTTATTTCCTTGGGGAGATTCGCACACCGACCCTGATTATCCAGGCGGCCGACGACCCGTTTGTCTTTCCGCATAGCCTGCCGCAAGCCGACGAATTGTCTGCCTGCACCCAATTCGAGTTGCAGGCCAAGGGTGGGCATGTCGGCTTCGTCGAGGGCACGTTCCGGCAGCCGGGTTACTATCTGGAACGGCGCATTCCCCAATGGCTCGCCACCACAGGGCGCAGTAACCGATAGGGGTGGATCGGGCCTGGAATAACAATGTGCCGCTAAAAGATCGCAGCCTCGAAAGCTGCGATCTTTTGATCTTTCATTCGCCCTTGGCGACGCCTCGCGCAGGATCGTTGATCCACTCGCTCCACGACCCGGCATACAACGCTCCCAACGGATAACCCGCCAGGCACAGGGCGAACAAGTTGTGGCAAGCGGTCACACCGGAACCGCAATACGCGACCAACTCCGTTGGCGAACGATCACCGAGCTTGGCGGCAAAGCGCTGCTTGAGCTGTTCGGCTGGCAGGAATCGACCGTCGCTGCCCAGGTTGTCGGTGAACGCGGCACATTGTGCGCCGGGTATGTGCCCGGCAACCGGATCGATCGGCTCCACTTCGCCCTTGAAGCGCGGCAAGCCACGGGCGTCGAGCAAGGTCAACGCAGGCTGGCCGAGACGTTGCTGAAGTTGTTCGGCGCTGAGCACCAACGAAGCATCCGGCGTCCCGGTGAAGGTGCCGCGGGTGATCGACGGAGGATCAAGACTCAGGGGCAATCCGGCGGCGTGCCAGGCTTTCAGCCCGCCATCGAGAATGAACACGCCATCGCGCTTGCCCAGCCACGCCAGCAACCACCAGGCCCGCGCGGCGTAAGCGCCGGGACCGTCATCGTACAAAACCACTTCGCTGTCGGCATTGATGCCCCAGGCTTGAAAGCGTTCGATCAAATCGGCGGGCTTCGGCAAGGGATGACGTCCGGTAACCCCCTTGACCACTGCCCCGCTCAAATCACGCTCAAGATCGGCAAAGCTTGATCCGGCAATGTGCCCTTCGGCGTAGCTGCGCTGACCGTAATCAGGGTCTTCCAGGGCAAAACGACAATCCAGAATCACCAGCCCCGGCGTCTCCTTTTTCAGGTCCAACGCTTGCGGGCTGATCAATTGCGCAATGGGCATAACGGGCTCCTGTGATGTTGTCGGTTTCTGTCCTGCTGCACGCTTTATCTCACTTCTTCCAGCGCCTGGGCCAGCGGCACATAAAACTCCTGGAACAGCGCATTCACTGCCTCGCGAGCCTGATCGGTAACGAATCCAGCCTCGAGCACCAGCACCTGGTAAACGCCCCGCTTGATGGCCTGTTCACTCAGATGGTTGGAGTTTTCCCGCGTCGTGCACAGAAAGCGCACCCACGAGGTGAGGATGATCCAGGCGTTGAGGGTCAGGGATTCGATCTGAACCTTGTCCATGCACAGGATGCCGGCCTCAACGAAACCCGCATAGATGTGTGTGCCCTGGATCAGGCAGCGCTGGGAAAAACGCCGGTAACGGGCAGCCAGCTCAGGATCGCTGTCGAGCAAGTGCTCGAGGTCGCGATGCAGAAAGCGGTATTGCCACATGGCGGCGAGCAGTTCCTTGAGATAGAAGCGCTTGTCTTCGACCGTCGCGGCGCGGCCCTGGGGCGGGCGCAAAAAACTGTCCACCAGGTTTTCGTACTCACTGAACAACACAGCGATGATCGCCTGCTTGTTGGGGAAGTGGTAGTACAGGTTGCCCGGGGAAATTTCCATGTGGGCAGCAATGTGGTTCGTGCTGATACTGCGCTCGCCCTGTTGATTGAACAGCTCCAGGCTGTTCTGCACGATGCGCTCGCTGGTTTTGATCCGAGGGGCCATGGCTTGAGCTTTAATTCAGAGTGCGATGAGGGGCATCTTACGACCTATCCGCATGGGGTTAAAACAAAGCTGCACCAAAGTGTCATTTGACTTTCTAGAGCATAGACTCTAAAAAGTCCCTCATTCCAATAAATCCGGTGCCGACCATGCCTGCTGACATTGCTTACCTGAAGAACCTGCAGCAGCCCCTGGACGAGCTCCAATCTCTGTTCGATGCTCAGCGCGCAGCGTATGCCGCCAACCCGATGCCGCCCGCAGCTCAACGCCTGCAATGGCTAAAGGCGCTGAAGGCGTTGTTGAGTGATGAGCGCCAGGCCCTGATCAAGGCGATCAGCCAGGATTTCAGCCACCGCAGCGCCGATGAAACCCTGCTCGCCGAACTGATGCCCAGCCTGCACGGCATTCACTACGCCAGCCGGCACCTCAAAAGCTGGATGAAAGCTTCGCGGCGCAACGTCGGCCTCGCCTTTCAGCCAGCGTCGGCCAAAGTGGTGTATCAGCCGTTGGGCGTGGTCGGCGTGATTGTGCCGTGGAACTACCCGCTTTTCCTGGCCATCGGGCCGCTGGTGGGGGCGTTGTCGGCGGGTAACCGCGTGATGCTCAAACTCAGCGAATCGACCCCCGCCACCGGTTTGCTGCTCAAGGAATTGCTGGGGCGAATCTTTCCCCAGGACCTGGTCTGCGTGGTGCTGGGCGAGGCTGATATCGGTGTGGCGTTCTCGCGGTTGCGTTTCGATCACTTGCTGTTCACAGGCGCTACCAGCATCGGCAAACATGTGATGCGCGCGGCGGCCGAGAACCTGACCCCGGTGACCCTCGAGCTGGGCGGCAAGTCCCCGGCCATCGTTTCCCGCGATGTGCCGCTCAAGGACGCCGCCGAACGCATCGCTTTCGGCAAAACCCTCAACGCCGGGCAAACCTGTGTCGCGCCCGACTACGTACTGGTGCCGGAAGACCGCGTCGGCTCTTTCGTCGAAGCCTATCGCCAAGCGGTTCGCGGGTTTTATCCAACCCTGGCCGACAACCCGGACTACACCGCCATTATCAACGACCGGCAACTGGCGCGGCTCAATGGCTACCTCAGCGACGCCACCAGCAAGGGCGCGTTGCTGATTCCGCTGTTCGATAAGGGCCAGGGTCGGCGCATGAGCCATAGCCTGTTGCTCAATGTCAGCGACGACATGACAGTGATGCAGGATGAAATCTTCGGCCCGTTGCTGCCGATCGTGCCGTACAAGGATCTCGATGAAGCGTTTGCCTACATCAACCAACGGCCTCGCCCGTTGGCGCTGTATTACTTCGGCTACGACAAACGCGAGCAAAATCGCGTTCTCCACGAAACCCATTCCGGTGGTGTTTGCCTCAATGACACCTTGCTGCACGTTGCTCAGGACGATATGCCGTTCGGCGGCATCGGTGCCTCGGGCATGGGCCACTACCACGGCCACGAAGGCTTCCTGACCTTCAGCAAGGCCAAAGGCGTGCTGATCAAACAACGCTTCAATGCCGCGAAATTGATCTATCCGCCCTACGGCAAGGCTATTCAGAAACTGATCCAGAAGCTGTTTATCCGCTAAGCATCCTCACCGCCGGGTAATAACAATAATGAGCCCAAGCCTGTCCGATACACCCGCACTGTCACGGCGCGGCCTGCTCAAATTCAGCCTCGGCGCCAGCGCCTTTCTGGTCACGGCCGGATTCGGCGCGAGCCTCAGCGGCTGCTCATCGAGTACGCCGGCCAGCGGTTTCGCAATTCTGCGCAGTGACGACCTGCTGTTTCTGCGGGCAGTGATTCCGGTGATGCTCGACGGCGCCGTGGCCGTCGAAAAAATCCCGACCGCCGTCGCCCAGACCCTGCACAGCCTGGATAACGGCCTGAATCACCTGTCACCGGAAATGCTCAAACTGACCCTGCAATTGTTCGATGTGTTGGGGATGGCCGTGACTCGCGGACCACTGACCGGGATCTGGGGCAGTTGGGAGAACGCCAGCAGCGACCAGATCCGGCACTTTCTCGACCGTTGGCAAAACAGCTCATTGAGCCTGCTGCGCATGGGCCACAGCTCATTAGTGCAAATGGTGATGATGGCGTGGTACAGCCGGGCGGAGTCGTGGGCACATTGTGGGTACCCGGGGCCGCCTACGGTTTGAGACCGAGTCGACCCCTATCGCGGGCAAGCCACGCTCCCACAGGTTTTGAGTCGCTCACAAAAGGGTGGTCCATCTCAGAACCTGTGGGAGCGTGGCTTGCCCGCGAAGACGTCAGCCGCCTCACCACAGAACCCAAAATAATAAGAGAACCCAAGCATGCCCGTACCCGATCCATTCCGCGAAGGCCTGGCCCGAGGCTGGAAAACCTTCAATGGCGCCCGCCTGACCCAGGACCTGACCCTCGAAGCAGACGTGGCGATCATCGGCAGCGGGGCCGGCGGCGGGACCACCGCCGAAATCCTCAGCGCTGCCGGCTACAAGGTGTTGCTGATCGAAGAAGGCCCGCTCAAGACCAGCAGCGACTTCAAGATGCTCGAAGACCAGGCCTACACCAGCCTCTATCAGGAAGGCATCGGGCGCATGAGCAAGGACGGCGCAATTACCATCCTTCAGGGTCGGGCGGTGGGCGGCACTACGCTGGTCAACTGGACCTCAAGCTTTCGCACCCCGGACCCGACGCTGGAACATTGGGCCAAAGAGCACGACGTCATCGGCCACTCGCCCGCCGAGATGGCGCCCTGGTTCGAGAACATGGAACAACGCCTGGGTGTCGCCCCGTGGAGGGTGCCGCCCAATGCCAACAACGACGTCATCCGCAAGGGCTGCGAAAAACTTGGCTACGCCTGGCATGTGATTGCGCGCAATGTGCGCGGTTGCTGGAACATCGGCTACTGCGGCATGGGTTGTCCGACCAACGCCAAGCAATCGATGCTGGTCACAACCATCCCGGCAACCCTGGAAAGAGGTGGCGAGCTGCTCTATCTGGCCCGCGCCGAAAGGCTGTCGATCAAAGACGGCAGGGTTACGCAGCTGCAATGTGTAGCGATGGATGAGCGTTGCGTTGCACCCACCGGACGCATGATTACGGTCAAGGCGCGGCATTACGTACTGGCCGGCGGCGGGATCAACAGCCCGGCGCTGCTATTGCGCTCCGAGGCGCCGGATCCTCACGAGCGGCTGGGTAAACGGACCTTCCTGCACTTGGTGAACATGTCCGCCGGATTGTTCGATGAGGTAATCAATCCGTTCTACGGCGCACCGCAATCGATCTATTGCGACCATTTCCAATGGCAGGATGGCACCACCGGCAAGATGTCCTACAAACTGGAAGTCCCGCCATTGCACCCGGCACTGGCCAGCACCCTGCTTGGCGGCTTTGGCACGCAAAACGCCCGGCATATGGAAAACCTGCCGCACACCCACGCCATGCTGGCATTGCTGCGCGACGGTTTTCACCCGGACAGCCCTGGCGGCAGCGTTGAATTGCGCGGTGACGGCACACCGGTGCTCGACTATCAGGTTTCACCGTATGCCTGGGACGGGTTGCGCCGGGCTTTCCACAGCATGGCCGAGATCCAGTTCGCCGGTGGCGCCAACGCCGTGATGCCGGTGCACGCCGACGCGCGCTACGTGAAAACCCTGGCCGAAGCACGCACACTGATTGATGGCCTGAGCCTTGAGTTGTATCGCACACGTCTGGGCAGTGCCCATGTGATGGGCGGTTGTGCCATGGGTGAAGACCCGAAAAATGCCGTGACCAACAGCCTCGGCCAACATCACCAGCTCACCAACTTGTCGATTCATGACGGCTCGCTTTTCCCCACCAGCATTGGCGCAAACCCGCAATTGTCGGTCTACGGGCTGACGGCGCAATTGGCCACTTCGCTGGCCGAACGTTTGAAAAACCCATGAAAAGGCGGAATATTCCCATCGTCTATAGTGCTTTCTTACCCAACAGGCGACTTGGCCGACCGGGAAGGCTGCGATACCATCCGACTCCCCAACGGACTCCCGCCAGGACGACGCGATGAACCGAGTGTTGTACCCAGGTACCTTCGACCCTATTACCAAGGGCCATGGCGATCTGGTCGAACGCGCCTCGCGCCTGTTCGATCACGTGATCATCGCCGTCGCCGCCAGCCCGAAAAAAAACCCGCTGTTTCCTCTGGAACAACGTGTGGAGCTGGCTCGCGAGGTCACTAAACATTTGCCGAACGTTGAAGTCGTCGGTTTCTCGACGCTGCTCGCGCATTTCGCCAAAGAGAAGAACGCCAACGTGTTCCTGCGTGGTTTGCGCGCGGTATCGGACTTCGAATACGAATTCCAGCTGGCCAACATGAACCGTCAATTGGCGCCGGATGTGGAAAGCCTGTTTCTTACGCCGTCCGAGCGTTATTCGTTCATTTCCTCGACGCTGGTTCGTGAAATCGCAGCCTTGGGCGGCGATATCACCAAGTTCGTCCACCCGGCGGTGGCCGACGCCCTCACCCTACGCTTTAAAAAGTAGGAGCTGCCGAAGGCTGCACTTGATCGCGCCCGCGTGCACTGCGGGCGCCAATGCGGCACAATTGTGCGCATTGATTTATTGCGCCCGGGCCTGTCGCCCTGGCTGGAGTTAGCATGTCCCTGATCATCACCGACGATTGCATCAACTGCGACGTCTGCGAACCCGAGTGCCCGAACGCCGCCATCTCCCAGGGCGAAGAGATCTACGTGATCGACCCGAACCTGTGCACACAATGTGTCGGCCACTACGACGAACCGCAGTGCCAGCAGGTCTGCCCAGTGGATTGCATCCCGCTGGACGAGGCTCATCCAGAGACTGAAGAACAGTTGATGGCGAAGTACCGCAAGATTACCGGTAAGGCTTGAAAGCCTGAAAAGATCGCAGCCTTCGGCAACTCCTACCCTGTAATGCGTACACCAGTAGGAGCTGCCGAAGGCTGCGATCTTTTGATTCTGCCTCACTCCCGCTGCTCAAACCCCTCCCCGATACACCCCAAACACCGCACAAATGCGGCTTTCGCCGGGTCGACCACCAACGCCTGCCCCGCATCGCCAATGCCGCCGCCCAGCGCGGTAAACGGCAACGACAGCACAAATGCCCCGGCACCGATAACTGTCGCCGCCACTAACAAAGGTCGAGCAATCAGCAAGTCGCCAAGCATGGCGTAGGCCGGTGGGTTCTGGATGGTGTAACGCGGATCGCCGCTGCCGTTCTCAGCCGCCAGCGCGGATGCACCGACGCTCAGCAGCAGCGCAACAACAAGGGTTCGAAACAGATTCATGGCACGGTCCTTCGGCAAGGCAGTGAGAACACTGACTATAGACCGTAGCCGGTATCAGCTCTGACAACGCGGACAAAAGACGCTGGCGCGCTGCCCAAGCTTGATTTCCCGCAACCCTGTGCCACAGACCTTGCAGTGCTCACCACCACGGCCGTACACGAACAGTTCCTGCTGAAAGTAACCCGGTTGTCCGTCGCCACCGATAAAGTCCCGCAATGTAGTGCCGCCACGTTCGATGGCATGGGCAAGGATGCGCTTGATCTCGATTCCCAGCTTCAAATAGCGTGCCCGGGAAATGCTCTTGGCTTCGCGGCGCGGGTCGATGCCCGCCGCAAACAATGCTTCTGTGGCGTAGATATTGCCGACGCCGACCACCACCGCGTTGTCCATGATGAACGGTTTGACCGCCATGGAACGCCCGCGGGATTGCTCGAACAGCCGCTGGCCGTCAAACAGGTCGGTCAACGGCTCTGGCCCGAGGCGAATCAGCAGTTCATGGTTCAACGGGTCCAGGCTCCAGAGCATTGCGCCAAACCGTCGCGGGTCGGTATAGCGCAGGGCCAGGCCCGATTCCAGCTCAATGTCCACATGCTCATGCTTGGCCGCCGGCAGGCCGGCTTCCACCAGCCGCAGATTGCCCGACATCCCCAAATGACTGATCAGCGTGCCGACTTCGGCGTTGATCAGCAGGTACTTGGCGCGTCGTTCCACCAACACGATGCGCTGGCCGGACAGCCGCACATCCAGGTCTTCGGGGATCGGCCAGCGCAGACGGCGCTCACGCACGATCACCCGGCTGACGCGCTGGCCTTCCAGGTACGGTGCAATCCCGCGGCGGGTGGTTTCGACTTCCGGCAGTTCAGGCATGGGGCTCTCGAATCAGGCGAGGTTCGACACTCAACGCGTGGCGAGGTCGCGAATCTCTTGTTTCTGGGTTTCGAAATCGTATTCCGATAGACCGATGTAATCGAGCACAAGGGGCCCGACACTGTTCCACTCGTGGTCTTCGGACTGGTTGCCTAATACCCGGAAGGAGGCACAAATGTGTTCAGCCATCTTCAGGATCGCCAGCAAGTTTTTCAGCGGCGTGTTGCGTGACGATTCATCGCTGAAAATGGCCAGGGCGTTGTGATGGTTGGCAATGGCCTGGGTGACATGTTCCGGCAGGCGCCAGGACTTGGCGGTGTAATACCCGACCACGGCATGGTTGGTGTTGTATTGCCTGTTTTCGGTATCCACCACCCGGCATTCGACGCTGGCATTGGCATAGGCCTGTTCCAGCACTCTCATGTAGTCGGGGAATTTCTTGATCATCAACGGGATGCCGCAATCGTGGAACAGGCCCAGCGCATAGGCTTCATCACCGGCCTGGACACCGACACGCTTGGCCAGGGTCAGGCACGTCATCGCCACGTCCTGCGCCGTGTCCCAGAAACGGTTGAGTGTGACGATGGCATCGTCGCTCAGCTCGCCCTTGATCGACTGCGCATTGATCAGGTTGATGATCGAGCGGCTGCCCAACAGATTCACGGCTCGCTGGATTGCGGTGATCTTGTTGCTCAAGCCGTAGTACGGCGAATTGACGATTTTCAGCAAGGCGCCGGACAGGCCCGGGTCCTGGGAGATCAGCTTCGCGATCACTTCCAGATCCGGGTCGGGCATGTACTGCTCCATCTGCAGATCCACCATGATCTGTGGTTGGGGCGGCACACTGATGCCTTGCAGGGACTGTTGAATCTGTTCGGTCGTCAACTCTTGGGACATAAGTGCACACTCCGGGTCAGGCGGGGATTCTAACCTTTAAGAAGATGGGTCTGACACATCTGCCGGTGAGCCATCGACATTTCATTTATTGTCAGACAGGGACGCGCCCTGGTGGCGAAGGGGTTTACCCCCGTTGGGGCGCGAAGCGGTCTTGAAAGACTCAACAGACAAGCCGCATTGGGCGAATCTACGACTGCTTCGCAGCCGAACGGGGGTAAACCCCCTCGCCACATGTCCACTCGCCGGCCTATCCGGGATCTCAACACGCTATACTCCCGCTCTTTTTTCCGGAGCGACGTCATGTCCCTGCCTAGCCTGCGCCTCAAAGCCAACGCCGACCGTCGCCTGCGAAACGGCCACCTGTGGGTGTACAGCAACGAAATCGATGTAGCCGCTACGCCTTTGCACGGTTTCAAGGCCGGTGACCAGGCGATCCTCGAAGCCGCCAGCGGCAAGCCGCTGGGCATCGTTGCCATGAGCCCGAACAACCTGATCTGCGCCCGCCTGCTATCGCGCGATATCAAGTTGCCGCTGGACAAGTCGCTGCTGGTGCACCGCCTGAACGTTGCCCTGTCCCTGCGCGATCGCCTGTTCGACAAGCCGTTCTATCGCCTGGTCTACGGCGACTCCGACCTGCTGCCAGGCCTGGTGGTCGACCGTTTCGGCGACATCCTGGTGGTGCAGATTGCCTCCGCGACCATGGAAGTTCACAAAGACGACGTGATCGCGGCACTGACCCAAGTGCTCAAGCCAAGCGGCATTCTGTTCAAGAACGACTCCGCCGCCCGTGACGCCGAAGGCCTCAATCGCTACGTCGAAACCGTGTTCGGCCTGGTGCCGGAATGGGTCGCTCTGGAAGAGAACGGCGTGAAATTCGAAGCGCCCGTTATCCAGGGGCAGAAAACCGGCTGGTTCTACGACCACCGCATGAACCGCGCGCGCCTGGCACCTTATGCCAAAGGCAAGCGTGTCCTCGACCTGTACAGCTACATTGGCGGCTGGGGCGTGCAAGCGGCGGCGTTCGGCGCCAGTGAAGTGTTCTGCGTCGACGCTTCGGCCTTCGCCCTCGACGGGGTCGAGCGCAACGCCGCACTGAATGGCGTCGCCGAAAAAATGACCTGCATCGAAGGCGACGTGTTCGAAGCCCTGAAGGAGCTGAAAGCCAGCGAAGAGCGTTTCGACGTCATCGTGGCCGATCCTCCTGCCTTCATCAAACGCAAGAAAGACATGAAAAACGGTGAAGGCGCCTACCGTCGCCTGAACGAGCAAGCCATGCGCCTGCTTACCAAGGACGGCATCCTGGTCAGCGCTTCGTGCTCGATGCACCTGCCGGAAGATGATCTGCAGAACATTCTGCTGACCAGCGCCCGTCACCTGGACCGCAACATCCAGATGCTGGAACGTGGCGGTCAGGGCCCGGATCACCCGGTACACCCAGCGATTGCCGAGACTCGCTACATCAAGAGCATCACCTGCCGTCTGCTGCCAAACAGCTGAGTACGCCGGTTTGACGGGGAGCCAAGGCTCTCCGTCAGCCGTTTCAACGCCACAACATCCTCTCTTCTGGCTCTGCTTCTTACTCTTGCGGTCCTACAAACTTGCAGGACGTTTCCCTGCATCTCTTACTTAAAAGAATATAACTTACAACCTTTCCCCCAGCGCCAGATCGCTCCGACAAAATTACTAGAATATTCCTACTTAATATCCCCTTGATAAGGACTCATTACCGCCTATGATTGAGTTGTCACCGCGAAGTGACACTCACTATCAATGACAAGGAGTCAAAAAACATGAAAGCAATTACTCTGGAAACAAACAAAATCGCCAACCTGGCTTTTCTGGTTGCGCCAAAAACCCGCTAAGTAAATGAAGCGCTGGGGAGTGCCGGCTACCCAGCGTTTTCTATGGCATTACCCAGAGCGAACTGTCCATCATGCAGATAAATCCATATTTATTCATACTTCCCCGTACGCCAGGTCAAATAGTCTGGGATTATAAAAACCACAAACAATTTGAACTTAACCTTGAATATTCAACCCGGCTCGCACAACTTATCAACAACCCCAAACTGTATAACGACAGCAACAGCGTAGACACCCAACTTCTGAACTCAGGAATATTAACCCACTCTAAACAAAACACTGTTGAATGGGGCTGGGACGAACTGTCGAAGATATTCCATATCGGCACCAAGAACATTCCCTGCGAACATGTCCCTCAGAATGTTCATGAATGGTCGAAGCACTATCTGGACCATTGCAGCGAAGTACTGGCAACACCCGCGCCGGGCAACAGGCCCGCTGAATACCGGGCACGGGAGCTGATTGTCCTGCCAAAACCCTCCTGCCTGCCGCAAGGCTCGCTTGCCAACGTCCTGATCGGCCGCAAAACCTGCCGCACGTTCACAGATGCAGCGGTTTCACTGGAAGATCTTGGCACACTGCTTTACCTGTCCCTGGGCTACCTGCATGAACGGGAAAATGACGTCGATGATGGCCTCGTCGAAGGTCTCGATGCCCGGCGCAGCAGCCCCTCCGGTGGCGGGCTGAATGCCTGTGAAGGCTTTCTTCACATACGAAACGTCAGCGGCCTTGAGCCCGGGTTCTACGCCTATCATCCTGTCGACCACGCACTGAGTTTCGTCAACCCGGCACTTGATTCGTCACTGGGCCAATTGCTGTGTGGGCAGCACTTCATCAATAACCTGCCTGTGGGCCTGTTCATCACCAGTCGATTCGACAAGCTGTGGTGGAAGTATCAACACTCGCGAGCCTACCGAATGGCCTTCGTGGAAGCGGGGCACATTTCCCAGACATTCCAGCTGGTAGCCACTGCGCTGGGGCTGAACACCTGGCTGACGGGCGCACTGGCAGATGATCAGGTCGAGGCGTTGCTGGGGCTTGAAGACAGTGCAGAGCAACCGTTGTTTTTTGTCGGCTGTGGCAAAAGCGACGGTCAGGTCATGTGCAAGGAATTGAAGGCGCTGCTCAGCAGCCAGGAGCTGGCGCAATGAATGCCATCATCGAGCCCTCGGAGCGCCCCGTCTCCTGGGCCCTGCGTTTCACCCTCGGCGACTGGAATGCCCGCGCTTCGGTGCGAACCAGCGAGCACGACTATCTGTTGCCGCCAGACCTGGAACAGCAACTGGAAACACGCCACTGGTTTCCCCCGGCCTTCCTCGCTTATCTGAAGCACCCGGCGATCGAAGCGCTGGGCCAAACCGTCATTCATCGGCTGTCGGCCAATCACCTGGTGTATTTCCTCGACTACACCACCTTGCTCGAACACCGCATCGTCAACCGATCCGTGGAAACCATCATCCACGGCGAGCTGAAGGCCTACGTCTCCCCACGGATGAAGACCGCCGCACTTCAGCTTTATACCGACGAGGGTTATCACGCCCTGTTCTCCAACAGTCTTGCCGAACAGGTTGCCGGGGTTTACGGGATCAGTTCGCGCCCAGCCATGCCTCACCGCATCACGCGATTGAACGCCTTGCTCGACCACACACCTGAAAAAAACAGGGCACTGGCCTGGTTTCTCGTCGGATTCGTGTCGGAGACGATCATTGCCAAGGAGCTGCTCGACATCTGCCGTGATGAGCTGGTGTCCAGCGTGCAGGCAATGCTCAGGGATCATCTTTCGGACGAGGCGCTTCACAGCCGCTATTTCGCTGAAGTGTTCCATTACTTGTGGTTGACCCTGAACAGCCGCCAACGCACGTTCGCCAGCAGGCTCCTGCTGGACAGCATGCGGATTTTCTTCGAAACCGATGAGCGATGGTTGCGGGAAAGCCTGCACAGCGAGGGTGTTAACGAGACCGCCGTCACAGAAATTCTCGGAGAACTCACCAGCCGCCAAGCCACCCTTCAGCGTGCCCGAGCCGGCAGTGGCGCGACACTCGATGCGTTGAAAAAAGCCGGATTCTTCGCCCTGCCCTACAACCAGCAGCTGTTCGTGAAGGCAGGACTTATCGATGAATGAAGGACATCCTGCGGCAACTGCCAGACAGCGTCGTGGGGCGGTCAGCCTGTTGTTGGCGATGGTGCTGCTTGGCGTATTCCCGCTGGATGTCCTGCTTCCCTCATTCCCTGCACTGGCCGAACACTTTCGCAGCCCGCCCGCCGACATTGCGCTGTCGATCAGTCTGTTTGCCGTCGGTATCGCGGCCTCTCAATTGCTGATCGGGCCGCTGTCGGATGTGATCGGGCGCAAAGGGCTTTTGCTCGCCGGAATCACCGTTTCGATGCTGGGCGCGGTGGGCTGCGTACTGACCACCGACTATGTCCATTTTCTGCTGCTGCGTGTCGTTCAGGCGTTCGGCTGCGGATGTTTCGTGCTGTCACAAGCACTGATTCAGGATCTGTTCGGGGGTGAGGAACGTGACCGGTTGCGGATTCTGATGGTCACCGCCACCGGCATTTTCATTTCGGTTTCGCCGTTGGCCGGTGCATTCCTGCAAGCCACACTCGGCTGGCAGGGCAGCTTCTGGGTGTTTACCGCATTGGCCGGCGTGGTGCTGCTCAAAGCCTGGCTGTTTCTCGACAATACCCGCCCGCCAGCAACCCGCCCGCGACCAAACATCCTCCAGTCCTACCGTCGGGTCCTGCAGGATGCCGACTTCCTGCCTTACTGGTTGATTTCAGGCTTTGCGTTCGCCTGCCATTTCTCGTTCATCGTGATTTCGCCGCTGATCTTCATGGACCAACTCCAGTTATCGGCCCATGACTACGCGCTGATCCTGCTGGTATACGGCGGCGCCTACATCGTCGGCGGCATGGCTGCGGTTATGTTGGGCCAACATATCAGCCCCCGTCATCAGATCATCAGCGGGCTGAGCCTGATCCTGGTGTCCGGTCTCATCATGCTTTACCTCTCAAAGCATGTTGCACTGTCACCGGTCACCGTGCTGGTACCGATGCTCATCTGCACCGCAGGCACTACCATTGTCCGACCGGCCGCCACGTCCAAAGCCATGAGCCTGTTCCCCGAAAATTCGGGAACCTCGGCGTCGGCCGGCAGCACGGTGATTTTCATCTGCGGCGGGTTGATCAGTGCCCTTATCAGCTTGGGGCCGGGCAACCTGCAATCCACCCTTGGATACAGTTTCGTCATCCTGAGCAGCGTGGCGCTGGTGCTCAACCGTCGTATCAATCAACGAGCCAAAAGCCCAAAAGCCAACCCGGGCATCGAATAACGCCGCCGATCGTCACCCCATGCGCTTCATCGGCGCTGGATCAACGTTTTCCGGCATTCCCTCCTGACGCCAGCGGTGTAGAATCGCGAGATTCATCGCCAGTCATCCCCCGGCGGGTTTATGAGCTCAAGCTGAAGCGCGCGGCGATCCCGCAAAGTTATCGGCAACTTCCGGACACACGGCCATTTCTGAGTGTTCCAGACGTCAATAGAAGCTCACTTCCCTTTTTGATACCTGATTAGCCGCCCGGAGTGCTTCATGCCTGATTACCGCTCGAAAACATCCACCCACGGCCGCAACATGGCCGGTGCCCGCGCATTGTGGCGCGCCACGGGGATGAAAGATGACGACTTCAAGAAGCCGATCATCGCCATTGCCAACTCCTTTACCCAGTTCGTACCGGGCCATGTGCACCTCAAGGACCTGGGGCAACTGGTCGCTCGCGAAATCGAGCGGGCCGGCGGCGTCGCCAAAGAATTCAACACCATCGCCGTGGACGACGGCATCGCCATGGGCCATGACGGCATGCTCTATTCGCTGCCGAGCCGCGAGATCATCGCCGATTCCGTCGAATACATGGTCAACGCCCATTGCGCCGATGCTATCGTCTGCATCTCCAACTGCGACAAGATCACCCCCGGCATGCTGATGGCCTCCTTGCGCCTGAACATCCCGGTGATCTTCGTGTCCGGTGGCCCGATGGAAGCCGGCAAGACCAAACTGGCCAGTCACGGTCTTGACCTGGTCGACGCCATGGTGATTGCCGCCGACTCCAGCGCATCTGACGAGAAAGTCGCCGAGTACGAGCGTAGCGCCTGCCCGACATGCGGCTCCTGTTCCGGTATGTTCACCGCCAACTCGATGAACTGCCTGGTTGAAGCCCTGGGCCTGGCATTGCCGGGCAACGGTTCGACCCTGGCCACCCACAGTGATCGCGAACAGCTGTTCCTGCAGGCCGGCCGCACCATCGTCGAGCTGTGCAAACGTTATTACGGCGAGAACGACGAGTCGGTGTTGCCGCGCAACATCGCCAACTTCAAGGCATTCGAAAATGCCATGACCCTGGACATCGCCATGGGCGGTTCCACCAACACCATCCTGCACTTGCTGGCCGCGGCCCAGGAAGCCGAGATCGATTTCGACCTGCGCGACATCGACCGCCTTTCCCGTCACGTACCGCAACTGTGCAAAGTCGCGCCGAACATCCAGAAGTACCACATGGAAGACGTGCACCGTGCCGGCGGGATCTTCAGTATCCTCGGCTCCCTGGCCCGTGGCGGTCTGTTGCACACCGACCTGCCGACCGTGCACAGCAAGAGCATGGCCGAAGGTATCGCCAAGTGGGACATCACCCAGACCACCGACGAAGCCGTGCATCACTTCTTCAAGGCCGGCCCGGCGGGCATTCCGACGCAAACTGCGTTCAGCCAGTCGACCCGTTGGGAAACCCTGGACGACGACCGTGAAAACGGCTGCATCCGCAGTGTCGAACACGCTTACTCGAAAGAAGGCGGCCTGGCCGTTCTGTACGGCAACATCGCTCTGGACGGCTGCGTGGTGAAAACCGCCGGCGTCGACGAGTCGATCCACGTCTTCGAAGGCAACGCGAAGATCTTCGAAAGCCAGGACAGTGCCGTACGCGGCATCCTCGCCGATGAAGTGAAGGCCGGCGACATCGTGATCATTCGTTACGAAGGCCCGAAAGGCGGCCCGGGCATGCAGGAAATGCTGTACCCGACGTCTTACCTGAAATCCAAAGGCCTGGGCAAAGCCTGCGCCCTGCTCACCGATGGCCGTTTCTCTGGCGGCACTTCGGGCCTGTCCATTGGCCATGCTTCGCCAGAAGCCGCTGCCGGCGGCGCAATCGGTCTGGTGCAGGATGGCGATAAAATATTGATCGACATTCCTAACCGCTCGATCAACCTGTTGATCAGCGATGAAGAACTGGTCGCGCGCCGTGCCGAGCAGGACAAGAAAGGCTGGAAACCGGTGGAAGTGCGCCCGCGTAAAGTGACCACGGCGCTCAAAGCCTATGCCCTGTTGGCCACCAGCGCCGACAAGGGTGCGGTACGTAACAAGGCGATGCTCGACGGCTTGTAATCCTTAACCGTCGAACAAAAAAATGCCCCGCCAAGTGCGGGGCATTTTTTTGCTCGCAAAAACGATTTAGTCGACTTTACTACTGAATGCTATGTCCCATCGCGAGCAAGCTGAAATGATTAAGTAATCTGGACACCAGTTACGTATTACGCTGCCATGGCGTGAAAAAAACGCTAGCTATTACGGCCAGTCTCAGATCGAAAAATCAGGCCGCTGTGATCTCACACCAAACTCCGTCGAGACAACAAGAACTATCCTACGCATACGAAGTCCGTTTCCCAATCCGAACGCAGCCGCAGAGTACAAAAAGTGATGCAAAAAGCCATATAAAAAAAGTACGGTTCAACACCTAGCCAGTGAGTACATTCAGGGCTATCTTGATCAAATTGGCATACAACGCCATGACGGTTATCACCATCTATTAAAAGTTCTTCTTAAAAGGGATTTAGTATGCGCTTTGACGGAAGCATAGATGAGTTAAAGAAAAAACTTGAGCCAATCTCATCAGCCGGCGAATGGATAGAGATAAATAGAAACCAATACCAATTCAAGACAAAAAGCAAAGGCATCTTAAACTGGTACCCGTCGACGGGGGGAATTCACTTTCAAGGAAAAGCTCATTCCTCACAAAAGCTAAAAATATCAGTAGAGCCACTTTTGAATACTGAAACACAAAGCGAAGCCGAGGCCAGAGACATCTCTGGGAACACAAAAAACATAGTTGACGAGTTATCAATTGAAGACACCTCAGAAAATGCCTATTTCATTAATGACACCTACTCCGACTCAGAATTAATAATAGGCCTTGTTGGAACAATCGGAACGGATCTTCCGGAAGTATCAAAACTCATAACAGACAGATTGAAAACCTTCAAATATGAAACACGAAACATAAAAATATCCACCGATATAATTGCAAATATTGGGAACCCATCAAAAAGCACTCACGAATTTGATAGAATCAGCTCATACATGGAGGAAGGTAACAGACTGCGAAAAGAAAGCCAGGACAATTCAATTCTAGCTCTAGGCGCAGCGGCCCAAATAAATAAATCAAGGGGAACACAGGAGCCACTTCGCCGAAGCGCGTTTATTATAAACTCTTTAAAGAGCCCAGCCGAAGTTCAGAAATTGAGAAAAATATATTCAGACGGATTTTTCTTGATCGGAGTTCATGCTGACCATACGCGCAGACATGAATACTTAACAAAAGACAAATCTATGTCACAGGAGCAAGCATCACGATTAATTGAACGAGACGCTGATGAGAGAGAAGAATATGGTCAGCACACGCGCGACACTTATCACCTCTCAGATTTTTTTATTGATTACAACGGAAACTCAGACTCTCTAAAAAAACAAATATGGAGAATACTGGATCTACTTTTTGGAAAACCATACATAACACCAACATTTGATGAATACGCTATGTTTATGGCTTTCTCTGCCTCTTTAAGGTCTGCAGATTTATCGCGCCAAGTCGGCGCCGTACTTACAAAAAGTCGCTGTATAATTTCAACAGGAGCCAATGACGTTCCTAAAGCACATGGAGGGCTATACTGGCCAGATATCGACGAGAAGACACAAGAAATAGTAGATATTGCCGATGGTCGCGACTACATGAAAGGGGAAGACTCTAACGCAATTCAAAAAAGATTAATTATCGAAGGAATAATAGAGGCTGTTCCAGAACAATATCGAGAAGAACTAGGCCCACTTATCAAGAATAGCAAAATAAAGGACATTACGGAGTACGGGCGCGTTGTTCATGCTGAAATGGAGGCTCTGCTCTCTAGCGCGAGATCCGGGACAAGTACGGCTGGCAGCCACTTATATTGCACAACCTTTCCTTGCCATAATTGTGCAAAACACATAGTTGCAGCTGGAATCAAAAGAGTCGTGTACGTAGAACCCTACCCTAAGAGCAAAGCTCTGGAGTTCCACTCAGACTCAATATCCCTAGATAAAGACAGTAACAATGTTGTTTTCGAACCTTTTATTGGAGTTGGACCTAGGAGCTTTTTTAACCTATTCTCAACAAATCTCGGTAGCGGGTATCCGGTAATTCGGAAATCCGACCAAGGTGAAATCATTGACTGGAAAGAATCAGATGCTAAATTGCGCACCCAGATGTTGCCTTGTTCGTACATGGAACGTGAAACCATAGCTGCAGCTCTGCTATCAAGGTACATAGAGGAAAACTAATATGAATAGCAATAAGCAAGATTTTATCAATCATCTCAATGAGTCTCGCCGTGTCGTAGACCAGTGGCCCACATGGAAGCAAGAGTCCTTGAAAGCTGCGCAGGGAAGCTCACGTTCGCCATCACCTCCTACTCGAGAGCGTGAAAAAAGCTGAGCCTAATTTGAAACAGAGGCGAATTTTCTATCAGATCGACATTGGCATCAGATAGAAATTGTCTGCGTTCATCCCTTAGCTTTACAAAGCAAGTGGATAGACGTAGATCAGGCACCAACACTTCAGCGCATCATCTCGATCAACTGTAGGAGCGGCCGAAGGCTGCTCCATAGTTGAATCTCGGCTAGGCCTACTGAATCTCTTCAGGCTTGACGATCACCCAGTTCTTGTCCGCCGTCACCGCTAACCCTTCTTTCGCCTGGGCTGCTGCGTTTTTGGCCATCATGCCGTTAATCTGGGTCATGTACTTGTCTTTGCGGTTGACCCACAAATGGATGCCGCCCTTGGACACGTCGACACTGTGGAACAGCATGTAGCCGTCGCTGGTCGGAGTGTCGCCGCCCACCAGGACCGGTTTCTTCCACTCATCAATGTAGGTCAGGATCGCCGCCTGCTTGCCGGCCATCCAGGTTGCCGGAGTCCACAGGTACGGCGTCAGTTCGAGGCCCAGGTTAGCCTTCTCGTCATACTTGCCCGCGGTGACTTGCTTGCGTGCAGTGGTCAACTCGCCGGTCTTGCGGTCCTTGAGCAACAGGCTCACGCCAATCACGTTCTGCGGTTTGACGTTGTAGCCGTACTTCGGATCGGAGGCGACCATGCGCACCAGTTCTTCGGAGGCGGCGGTCATCACGTAGACCTCGATGCCGTTCTCCATCAGCTTGGTGTAGAGCTCTTTCTGACCGGTGAAGATTTTCGGTGGATTGACATCGATGGTCTTGACCACGTCGCCGTCGTAATAAGTGCTAGGCACTGGTTTGCCTGACGCCATCAGCTCGTCAACGTTGGCCTTGAGTTCCTGAAGCGTGAAGCCGGAAAACACTTGGGCGACCCATGGATAGCAAACCATGTCGTCTAATTCGCAGAGGCGATAGTAGTAGCTGAACAAACTTTCCTTGTGGTCGGCGGTGTCCTTGAACGGCATCAGTTTCAGGGAGGGATCGAGGCTCTCGCGGGTGATCAGGCCCTTGTTTTCCATGAACGGCAGCAACGATTCTTCAAGGTCGTAGCGATAACTGGTGTTGTCCATGTCGAACACCGCGAAGTTACCTTTGTTGGCATTGGCCGCGATCATGGCGTCCAGCGCCTTGGCCTGATCGGCTGGCCAGTGCTTCAAATCCGTGGCGAAAACCTGGCCGGCAAGGCCCAGTCCCAAACTCAGTGCGGCAGCCAGAAATTTCGGTGCGAGCTTCATCGGCGTTTCTCCCTGATTTAAAGATATCGACGCTAACAAATCCGTATGACAGTCCCCGCTTCCCCGCGACCGCTTGCATCCTGATTCCGCCAACTGCATTCCTCACAGCGGCATCGGCTTATTCCAAAAACGACAGTCCACCGCTGTTTTTGATATTAATTCATTACATTTCAAGCTGTTAGGCTTTCCGGTTCGCAGTCACACACGAAGGTGGCTGGCACACGTCTATGGAGCTTCTATGAATCTGCCGCTGATTCTCAATCTGCTGGTGTTCCTCGCCTTGCTCTTTGGCTTGGCGCAAACCTGTCACACCACCTGGAGCCTGGCCAAAAAAGTGCTGCTGGCGCTGGTCCTGGGCGTGGCATTTGGTGTCGCTCTGCACACGATTTATGGTGCGGGCAACCCGGTACTGAAATCCTCGATCAGTTGGTTCGACCTGGTGGGCAACGGTTACGTGCAGTTGCTGCAGATGATCGTGATTCCACTGGTATTCGCCTCGATCCTCAGCGCCGTGGCACGCCTGCATAACGCTTCGTCGCTGGGCAAGATCAGCTTCCTGACTATCGGCACATTGCTGTTCACCACCGCTATCGCAGCGTTGATCGGCATCGGCCTGACCAACCTGTTCGGCCTGACCGCCGAAGGCCTGGTCGCCGGCACCCAGGAAATGGCTCGTCTGCAAACCATCCAGAGCGATTACGCGGGCAAGGTTGCTGACCTGAATGTGCCGCAGTTGCTGCTGTCGTTCATCCCGCAGAACCCGTTCGCCGACCTCGCTCGCGCCAAGCCGACCTCGATCATCAGCGTGGTGATCTTCGCAACGCTCCTTGGGGTCGCAGCGCTGCAACTGCTCAAGGATGATGTCGAGAAAGGTCAGAAAGTGATCAACGCCATCGACACCCTGCAAGCCTGGGTGATGCGTCTGGTGCGTCTGGTGATGAAGCTGACCCCGTACGGCGTATTGGCGCTGATGACCAAAGTGGTCGCCGGCTCCAACCTGCAAGACATCCTCAAGCTCGGCGGTTTTGTGGTGGTGTCCTACATCGGCCTGGGCTTGATGTTTGTGGTCCATGGCTTGCTGGTGTCGGCGGCCGGGATCAACCCGCTGCGCTTCTTCCGCAAGATCTGGCCGGTGCTGACGTTTGCCTTCACCAGCCGCTCCAGCGCCGCCACCATTCCACTGAGTATCGAAGCCCAGACCAGCCGCTTGGGGATTGCGCCATCCATCGCCAGTTTTGCTGCCTCGTTCGGCGCGACCATTGGCCAGAACGGTTGTGCCGGTCTGTACCCGGCAATGCTGGCGGTGATGGTCGCGCCGACCGTGGGCATCAACCCGCTGGACCCGCTGTGGATCGCGACGCTGGTGGCGATTGTGACGCTGAGTTCGGCCGGTGTGGCCGGGGTGGGTGGCGGCGCGACCTTCGCCGCGTTGATCGTGCTGCCGGCGATGGGTTTGCCGATGTCACTGGTGGCGTTGCTGATTTCGGTTGAGCCGTTGATCGATATGGGTCGTACGGCGTTGAACGTGAGTGGTTCGATCACGGCGGGTGCGATTACCAGCCAGATGATGCAGCAGACGGATAAAGCGTTGCTGGATGCGGATGAGCATTCGGAGTTGGCTCACGCTTGACCCGTACTGATCGTTCCCACGCTCCCGCGTGGGAATGCCTCAAGGGACGCGGAGCGTCCAGTGACGCGGAGCGTCACGGGCTGCATTCCCACGCAGAGCGTGGGAACGATCTACGTGCGCTCCCAAACCTCGAAACTGTACGCCGGCTTGTCGCCCTCCGCCGGATTCGGAACATTCGACACCAGCTTCCACTGGTTCAAATCAAATTCCGGAAACCACGCATCCCCTTCAGGGCTGAGCGCCACGCGGGTCAGGTACAGCCGATCAGCCTGTGCCAACCCTTGGGCATACAACTGCGCCCCGCCAATCAGCATCACTTCATCAACGCCCTGCTCGTTCGCCCATTGCTGAGCGCGAACCACCGCTGCCTCCAGCGACGGATAAACCTCCGCGCCTTCCAGCTGCAGATCCGCCTGACGGCTGACCACAATGTTTAAGCGGCCGGGCAGCGGACGACCGAGGGAATCCCAGGTCTTGCGACCCATGATGATCGGTTTGCCGAGGGTGGTGGCCTTGAAGTATTTGAAGTCCCCCGGCAAGTGCCAGGGCATGCTGTTGTCGACGCCGATCACACGGTTTTCACCGAGGGCTGCGATCAGGCTGAGGGGGAGTGATTTAGTCATGTCGGCGAGGATACCAGAGCCTCCCTTACCCCGATAAGCGTCACAGCGGTTATGCTCACCGCTCAATTAAGCGACGGGAAGCCGCGTGACTGAACTGACTCCACTGCAAAACCTCTGGCTGAGTGAAACCATACGCCTGCGTGAAGAACACGCCGGCCCCTTGGACGATCTGGAAGCCAATCGAATCGCCCGCAGCGCCGGCGGCGACCTGCCAATGCGCATTCACCGCCGCGCCTTGTGGCTGGCCGAGCGCGATGGACAGGCCCTCGCCCTCAAACACTGGCTGCAAGGCGCGCGCCTTGCGCTGATAGTACTGGCCGTTCTCGCCGTGATCAGCGGCGCCGGCCTGGCGTTTGCCGCATTGGGCGACGGCCAGAGCCCGGTCAATGTGTTCTGGGCATTGGGCAGCCTGCTCGGGCTGAATCTGATTCTTTTGCTGAGCTGGGCCCTGGGTCTGGTGTTCGCCGGTGAACAAGGCGCCGCCCTCGGGCGCTTATGGCTGTGGCTCAGTGAAAAACTCGCCCGCGACGCCAATGCCGCGCAACTGGCGCCGGCTCTGTTGCTGTTGCTGCAACGGCACAAACTCAATCGTTGGGCGCTGGGCGTGCTGGTCAACGGGTTGTGGTTGCTGGCGATGCTCAGCGCCTTGGTGATGGTGCTGACGCTGATGGCGACCCGGCGCTACGGTTTCGTCTGGGAAACCACCATTCTGGGCGGCAACACCTTCGTCGCCATGACCCAAGCCCTCGGCGCCCTGCCGGCCTTGCTCGGTTTCAGTGTGCCCGGTGTGGAGATGATCCGCGCCAGCGGCGATGCCGCGCTGAACATCGAAAGTGCCCGCCAGGCTTGGGCGGCGTGGCTGGTGGGGGTGCTGCTGGTGTACGGCGTTTTGCCGCGATTGCTGCTCGCATTATTCTGCCTGTGGCGCTGGAAAACCGGACAAGCAGCCCTGCATCTGGATTTGAACCTGCCCGGCTACGCCCAACTGCGCGAACGGTTGATGCCCACCAGCGAACGCCTGGGCATCAGCGACGTCGCGCCTGCGCAACTGCATCGGCTTGAAAACGCTGCCAGCGATCTGCAAAGCGATGGCGCACTGTTGGTGGCCATCGAGCTGGACGATCAACGTCCCTGGCCGCCGCCGTTGCCGAAAAACGTCAACAACGCCGGCGTCCTCGACAGCCGCGAATCCCGGCACAAGCTGCTCGAACAACTGAGTCGCTTCCCACCGGCCCGTCTGGCCATCGCCTGCGATCCACGGCGTTCGCCAGACCGTGGCAGCCTGGCGCTGATCACCGAACTGGCCCGCAGCGCCAGCGCCACCCGTGTGTGGTTGTTGCAAGCGCCGCCTGGCGAAGCGCTGGATGCCGAGCGCTTGGGCGACTGGCATGTTGCGCTACAACAACTGAACCTGCCTTTCGCCGATTGCGCGCCGTTGAACTGGCTGGAGACGGGTCATGACTGATGCCTGGAAACAGCCGTTGAAGCTCGCCGTGGTCGGCCACACCAACGTCGGCAAAACCTCGTTGCTGCGAACGCTGACGCGGGACGTCGGCTTCGGCGAAGTGTCCCATCGCCCCAGCACCACGCGGCACGTCGAAGGCGCGCGCCTGTCGGTGGACGGCGAGCCGTTACTTGATCTGTTCGACACGCCGGGCCTGGAAGACGCCATCGCCCTGCTCGACTACCTCGAGCGCCTGGAACGACCCGGCGAACGCCTCGACGGCCCGGCACGATTGGCGCGTTTTCTGGAGAGCAGCGAAGCCAGGCAGCGCTTCGAACAGGAAGCCAAGGTGCTGCGGCAACTGCTCGCCTCGGACGCCGGGCTTTATGTAATCGATGCCCGGGAGCCGGTGCTGGCCAAGTACCGCGACGAATTGGAGGTGCTGGCCAGTTGCGGCAAACCGCTGCTGCCGGTGCTGAATTTTGTCAGCAGCGCCCAGCATCGCGAGCCCGATTGGCGTGAAGCCCTGGCGCGTCTCGGCTTACATGCCTTGGTGCGTTTCGACAGCGTCGCGCCACCGGAAGATGGCGAACGTCGACTCTACGAAAGCCTGGCGCTGCTGCTGGAAAACGCCCGCGAACAACTGGAGCGTTTGATCGCTGATCAGCAGGCCCAACGCCTGGCCCGTCAGCAGAGTGCAGCGCGACTGATTGCCGATTTATTGATCGATTGCGCCGCCTGTCGCCGCAGTGTGGTCAGCGAGGCGGCGCAAGAACAGCAAGCGATCAGCGAACTGCGCAAAGCGGTGCGACAACGCGAACAACGCTGTGTCGAAGCGCTGCTCAAGCTTTACGCTTTCCGCCCGCAGGATGCGGCGGCCAGTGACTTGCCGTTGCTCGATGGTCGCTGGGGCGATGACCTGTTCAACCCCGAAACGTTGAGGCAGCTCGGTGTACGGGTGGGCGGCGGTATCGCAGCCGGCGCGGCGGCCGGGGCCGGTGTTGACTTGCTGGTGGGCGGCCTGACCCTCGGCGCGGCGGCGCTGGCCGGTGCGATTGCCGGCGGCGCCCTGCAAACCGCTCGCAGTTACGGCAGCCGATTGCTGGGCAAGATAAAGGGGCAGCGAGAACTGACCGTCGACGACAGCGTTCTGCGGCTGTTGGCGTTACGTCAGCGGCAATTGCTACAAGCACTGAGTTCCCGGGGCCACGCAGCGATGGACAGCATTCAGGTCGCCACGCCGCAGGACAAAACCTGGCGCGAAGGCAAACTGCCCGAAGCGCTGAACAAGGCCCGGGCCCATCCGCAGTGGTCGTCGCTCAATCCGAATTCGAAGTTGAGTCAGGCGGAGCGCCAAGAGCAGGTTGAGGTGTTGGCACAGCAACTTTAAAGACCCGCAATCTGCGGTGTCAGCGCTGGCCTCATCGCGGGCAAGCCACGCTCCCACAGGGATCTTCGGTGTTTATACGATCTCTGTATCACTCAACCTGTGGGAGCGGGCTTGCCCGCGATGGGCGCGACTGGGTTATCGAACTTTACTCAGCCAGCAGCCGCAACGCCTTTGCCTTCAAGATGCCCAGATCCATCACCGGCAGCCACTTCTGCTTGGCCAATTCATCCCACTGGCGCATCCGCAAGCTGACGGCACACAACGGATCTCGCTCGAACGCCTCGGCCTCGGCAGCCGTCATCATCCCGCCCTGATACGCCAGCGTCCGCCGACTGGCTTCGCTCAAGCGCTCGTAGTACCCGGGCGCTTTGAGCGTCAGATAACGCTTGGCCTGAACGTGGTATTCCACTAACTGCGCCAGGCGTTCGCTGAAGCCGGCGCGACGCAAATAATCGGCGCCCAAACGCTCATGGCTGACCACTCCAAAGCCACCCATGCTCTCGGCACCCTTATGACACAGATGCCCGATATCGTGAAAGAACGCCGCCAGCACCACTTCATCATCGAACCCCTCGGCCATCGCCAGTTCCGCCGCCTGCGACATGTGCTCGATCTGTGATACCGGTTCACCGATGTAATCGTTGCCGCCAAATCGCTCGTACAGACCGAACACTTCGGCGATCACCTGCTCATGGCGGTCCATCAACTGTCTCCCAATAAAGACGCGACGTTACGTTCGGCCATCGCCGGCCCGACGCTCATGCCGACGCCGGTGTGCATCAGCGCCACGCTCACCCCTGGCATCGGACGCAAAAAGGAGAACGGCCCCGGTCCGCGTGAACCATAGACGCCCTGCCAGCGTTCGACCACTTGCACCTTGCAGCCCAAGGTCTGCTCGGCCAGTTCAATCATCCAGTCATCCACCTGCTCGGCATTGAATGGTGATGGATCGCTGCCGTAATGGTGGGAATCGCCGATGATCAACTCACCGTAAGGCGTCGGGCTGATCAGCAGGTGAATGCCGTTTTCATGCAGATGGGGTGCCTCGCGCAGAATCTGCGCCTGCACCGCGGCGGCTTCCGGCAGATCGGCGAAGGCGCCGTAATGGACGCAACTCAGACCGGTGAGCAGCGCGTGTTGCAGGTTGAGGTTGATCCGCGGGCGGGCGCGGAGCATTTGCAGGCGGCAGATTTGCGGATTGAGTTCGGCAATCGGCTCGGCCAGCAGCGTCTGATAATCGTGGCCGGAGCAGACAATGATCTGCTCGGCGCTAAAGGTGCCGGCGGTGCTGTGCAAGCGGCCGGGCTCGATGTCACGCACGAGTGTGGAGAAGTGAAACGTCACGCCGAGTTCGCGGCGCAGGTAGTCGATCAGCGCTGGAATGGCTTCGCGGGAATACAGTTGCTGATCGTCCATGCCGTGCAACGCGGCGCGGTGATGGCTGAACTGGCCGTTGTACAGATCACGCAATGGCGCACCGCGCAGCAGTTCGACGCGATAACCATGCTGCACGGCGCGGCCGGCGCAGAAGGCTTCCAACAGGTGTTCTTCGGCTTCGGTGCGGGCGAACAGGTACGAGCCGTTGCGCTTGAGTTGCAAGCCAGCGAGCTGGGCCCATTGGCTCCAGATGTCGCGGCTGGACTTGGCCAGTTCAAGCATTGGGCCGGGAGGCTGGCCGGTGACCAGTGCCTGGCCGAAGTTGCGGACCGAGGCGCCCAAAGGGGTTTCGCTGCGTTCGAAAAGGGTGACTTTCAGACCGCGCCGGGCGGCGGCATAGGCGTGGGACAGACCGAGGATGCCGGCGCCGACGATCAGCATGTCGTTGTGATGAGTCATGGAGTTCTCCAATGACGCGGAGCGTCCTTTGCTGCATTCCCACGCAGAGCGTGGGAACGATCGGTGGTGCTTACTTGGCCGCCACTTTCTCGGACTTGCCGTCATAACGCTTGCGCCATTCAGTCAGGATCTGGTCGCGATTCTTCGAGGCCCAGGCAAAGTCGTTCTTGATCAGGCGCTGCTCGTAATCCGCCGGCAGTTCGGTTTGCGGCTTGGCGATACCCGGTTGCGCGAGCACGGCGAAGTTCTCTTTATAAAGCTCCATCGCCGCCGGGCTCGCCGAGAAGTCCGCCAGCTGCTTCGCCGCGTCTTCATGGGGCGTGCCTTTGATCACGGCGGTGGCTTCGATCTCCCAGCCCAGGCCTTCCTTCGGCAGGATGATGTCCAGCGGCGCGCCCTGGCGTTTCAATTGAACAGCCGGGTATTCAAAGGAAATGCCGATCGGGAATTCACCGGCGGCCGCAAGCTTGCACGGCTTGGAACCAGAGTGAACGTACTGGCCGATGTTCTGGTGCAGGTCGTCCATGTACTGCCAGCCCTGCTTCTCGCCGAAGGTTTGCAGCCAGGCGCTGACGTCGAGGAAACCGGTGCCGGACGAGGCCGGGTTAGGCATGACGATCTTGCCTTTGTACTCAGGCCTGGTCAGGTCCTGCCAGCTCACGGGCTTGTTCAAACCCTGCTTTTCGGCCTCGATGGTGTTGAAGCAAATGGTCGCCGCCCAGACGTCCATGCCGACCCAGGCTGGCGGGTTGGCCGCGTCACGGTAGTTGCCACCGATCTTGCCCAGGTCTTTCGGTGCGTAGCGTTGCAGCATGCCTTGATGGTCGAGAATCGCCAGGCTCGACGCCGCCAGGCCCCATATGGCGTCAGCCTGCGGGCGGGCTTTTTCGGCCAGGAGTTTGGCGGTGATGATGCCGGTGGAATCGCGCACCCACTTGATCTCGACGTCCGGGTTGGCCTTTTCAAAGGCTTCTTTGTAGGTCTTCAGTTGTTCGGCTTCGAGGGCGGTGTACACCGTCAACTCGGTTTTCGCCGCAAAGGCATTCAGGCTGAAAGCGGTGAGGACAGCAGCGGCCAGGGCCAAAGGCTTGAACATGATCTTTTCCTGTTTGAGTTGAGGTGTGGGGGGCAAATCAATGACTGGGCGCGGTCTGCCGCCAGGCCTGGGAGCGGCGCAACAAACCGCGCGAAGCCCAGGCCAGCAGCAGGGACACCCCCGCCGAGGTGAACAGAATCAGGGTCGACATCGCCGCCGCGCCGCCGACGTTGCCGGCATCGTCCATGTTCAGCACCGCCACCGCCGCGAGGATGGTGTCGGGGCTGTAGAGGAAGATCGCCGCCGAGACGGTGGTCATGGCCGAGACGAACAGGTAGCGCACGATGTCCAGCAATGCTGGCAGGCAGATCGGCACGGTGACCCGCAGGTAGTGCCGGTACAGGGGCGCTTTGAGCGACAGCGCGGCGGCTTCGAATTCGGCATCGAGTTGACGCAGCGCGGTGGTGGCGGTCATTTGTGCGGTGGTCAAATAGTGAGCAATGGTGCAGACCACCAGCAGGGTCATGGTCCCGTAGAGCACATGCAGCGGGTTGCCGGTCAGATTGAAGAAGAAGACATAACCCAGGCCCAACACCAGACCCGGCACCGCCATCGGTACGAAACTGAGCATGCGCAGTGTCAGATTCAGTCCGCGCTGGCCACGGGTTTTCTCCATCAGGTAAGCACCGGTGAAGATCAGCACACTGCCGATCAACGCCGTACACAACGCCATCTTCACGCTGTTGCCGTAGGCCAGCCAACCGCCGCCCGCCGTGTCGTTGAACTGGTAATGGTTGAGTGACAACGACAGGTTGTATGGCCAGAACTTCACCAGTGATGAGAACACCGCCATGCCGAACACCAACAGCAACACCGCGCAGATCAACAGCACGATGGCCAGATAACAACTGTCGCGCAGCATCGATGGCGCCGGTTGAAACACTTGCGTCCGACCACTCATGGAATCGCCATGACGCCGACGCAGCCAAGCATCGACGCCAAAGCTGAACAGCGCCGGCAGCAGCAGGACCATGCCGATCAACGCGCCGCGACCGAATTGCTGCTGGCCGACCACGGCTTTGTAGGCCTCCAGCGCCAGCACTTGATAGTCGCCCCCGACCACCACGGGCACGCCGAAGTCGGTGATGGTCAGAGTGAAGACAAGGCAGAACGCCGCGAACACCGCCTGACGGGTCGCTGGCCAGGTGATGCTACGGAAAGCTTTCGCCGGACTGGCGCCCATGCTGGAAGCCGCATCGAACAATCGCGCATCCGCCAGGGACAGGGCCGACAGCAAAATCATCAAGGCGTGTGGGAAGGTGTAGATGACCTCGCCCAGAACAATGCCCCAGAAGCCGTAGATATTGTCCGAAAGCAAACCGCGCAGCATGCCCTGATTGCCGAACAGGTAAACCAGCGCAATCCCCGGCAGCATCGACGGCGCCATCAGCGGCAACAACGACATGCCGCGCCAGATGCCTTTACCGGGAATCAATGTACGTTGCAGCGCGTAGGCAAACAGATAAGCCAGCGGTACGACGATGGCCGCGACACTGACAGACACTTTCAGGCTGTTGCCCAGCAACCAGTGGAAATTGGCGCTGCTCAGCAGTTCGCTGGCAGCCAGCAGACCGCCGCCCTGCCCGGCTTCGGAACTGAAGCCGCGCCAGAAGATCGCCAGCAATGGCATCAACACCGCCACGCCGAGCAACACCAGCAGCAGGACTTTGCCACCGACCACGAATAGCCGGTCGCCGATCTCGGCACGGGAGGCCTGCCGAACCTGCTTGTGCGGTATCGGCAGCGCGACGTTCGCGCTCATCAGGCAAACACCTGCAGGCTGCGCGGCGGCAAGGCGACCATGATTTGCTGCGCGCCTAAACGCGGCATGGCTTCCGGCGCCAGTTCCGCCAGTAGTGCATGGCCCGGCAGCTGATCGAGTTCGAAGCTCATGCGGCAGCGGTTGCCGAGAAAAGTGATTTCGCGAACCTTGGCCGGGAACAGGTTTTCTTCATGCACCGGCGGGTTGACGTTGATCGCCTCAGGGCGGCAGAACAAACGGCCCGAGGCAGTTTTAGCGCTGCCTTCGGCCAGGCGCATCTTCATCCCGCCGACCTGAGCATGACTGTCGCTGCTACGGCGGAACGGCAGCCAGTTGCCCTGACCGACGAACTCCGCCACAAACGGTGTGGCCGGGCGATCGTAGATGTCCTGCGGCGTGGCGTACTGCTCGACCTTGCCGTTGTTCATCACGGCGATGCGGTCGGCCATCAGCATGGCTTCGTCCTGATTGTGGGTGACCATCAAGGTGGTGACGCCGAGGTTGCGCTGCAATTGGCGCAGTTCGGTGCACAGGTGCTCGCGGACCCGGGCGTCGAGCGCCGACATCGGCTCGTCCAGCAGCAACAACGACGGCGCCGGCGCCAAGGCTCGCGCCAGGGCGACCCGTTGCTGCTGACCACCGGACAATTGGCCGGGGTATTTTTTCTCACTGCCGGTCAGGCCGACCAGCTCCAGCATCTGACCGACACGCTGGCGCACTTCATCGCGACCGCTGCCCGCGAGGCCGTAGGCAATGTTCGCTTCGACGCTGAGATTGGGAAACAACGCGTAGGACTGGAAGAGAATGCCGTAGTCCCGAGCCTGAGGTGCCAAGTGGGAAACGTCGCGATCGCCCAGGTACAACTCGCCGCTGTCCTGCTTCTCGAGGCCGGCGATGCAGCGCAACAAAGTGGTTTTGCCACAGCCCGACGGACCGAGCAGACACACCAGCTCACCCGCCGCCACGTCGAGGGAAACGTTATCCAGCACGGTGAAGGCGCCGAAGCGTTTCTGCACGCCGCGCACTTTCATCGGTGCGCCGGGGTTGGTCAGGGCAGTTGCAGTCGAGTGGTTCATGGACAGACCTCATCAAGCAGATGAGTGCCATCCTAGGTTTGTAATGCGTCCGTCATGTGGCAACGAGGCAAAAACGGCCGATAGTGGTATTCGGGGATTTGGGTTGGGGGTTCAGGTTCTGTGTTGATCGTTCCCACGCTCTGCGTGGGAATGCCTCAACGGACGCTCCGCGTTCGGCTCTTGGAACCCAGAGCGTCCCGGGCTGCATTCCCACGCGGAGCGTGGGAACGATCATCTACGCCGGGGCCATTTCCTGCGCCAACCCGAGAAACGCCGCCGGCAGCCGCGCACCTTTTCGCTCCTTGAGGCAGTACAGGTACTCGGGAATCTGCGGCGCATTTTCGAGGGTCAGCACCCGCAATTGCGGATCGTGCGGCACTTCCTGGCGGGCAATGATGCTGATGCCGATGTTGCGCAATACTGCCTCACGGATCGATTCGCGGCTGCCAATCTCCAGCCACGGCCCGAAACTCACCCCGGCGCTGGCCAGCAATTCTTCGGTCAAGCGCCGAGTGGTCGAGCCCGATTCGCGCATCAACAAGGTATGCCCCGCCAGCGCACTGAGCGGCACATGATCATGCACCGCCAGCGGATGATTGCGGTGCACCGCCAGCACCAGCGGATCACTGCCGAGCACCCGGCGGATCAACCGCGCATCGTCCAGCAACTGCGAGGACGCCGCGACATCGACCCGGTAATCCTCCAGCGCTTCGAGCACTTGTTGGGAGTTGCCGATTTCCACCGACACCTCCACCTGCGGCAAGCGCTCGCGAAAGGTTTTCACCAGATCAAGGATGTAATACGGCGCGGTGGCGGCGATGCGTAACGCGCCCTGGACTTGACCGCTGTTACGCAGGAAGAACTCGATGTCGGCTTCTTGTTGCAACAGCGCTTTGACCATCGGCAACAACCGCGCGCCTTCATCACTGACACTGAGGCGACGGCCGCCACGGTAGAACAGCTCCACCGAATACTGGCTTTCCAGATGCCGGATCTGGGTCGTCACCGTCGGCTGGCTCAGGCCAAGCTTTTTCGCCGCCAGGGTAATGCTGCCCAGCCGGGCCACCATGTAAAACGCCTTCAGCTCGGCACTCAGCACACCCTTGCCTCATCGTCTATTTGCGCAACAGGCGCAAACCGTTGAACACCACCAACAGGCTTACGCCCATGTCGGCGAACACCGCCATCCACATGGTGGCGATCCCGGCGAAGGTTACCCCAAGAAAGATCACTTTGATGACCAATGCGAGGGCAATGTTCTGTTTGAGGATATTCGAGGTCTGCCGCGACAGCCGGATAAAAGCCGGAACCTTGCGTAGATCGTCATCCATCAGGGCGACATCAGCGGTTTCGATGGCGGTGTCGGTGCCAGCGGCTGCCATGGCGAAACCGATCTCGGCCCGTGCCAGGGCCGGGGCGTCGTTGATGCCATCACCCACCATTCCGACCCGATAGCCCTGGGCATACAGCGCTTCGATGGCTTGCAGCTTCTCGGTCGGCAACAGATCGCCCTGCGCCTGATCGATGCCCACGTGGGCGGCGATGACTTGAGCGGTGTGAACGTTGTCGCCGGTCAGCATCAAGGTTTTGATGCCCAACTCATGCAACTGCTCGATCGCTTCGCGACTGGACGCTTTCACGGTGTCCGCGACGGCAAACAATGCCAACGGACCGGATTTATCGAGCAACAGCACCACCGATTTGCCCTGTTTCTCCAGAGCAAACAGCTGCTCTTCCAGCGCTGGCGAACACAGGCCCAGATCTTCCACCAGGCGGTGGTTGCCCAAGTGGTAGAGCTCACCGTTGATCTCGCCGCGTACACCACGCCCCGCCAGTGCTGCGAAGTTATCCACAGTCAACGGCACCGGATGCTTATCCACAGCCTCGCTGGCGATGGCCAGCGACACCGGGTGATCCGAGCGACCGGCCAATGCCGCGGCAATGGCTGGCGCCGTTTCAGCAACGGTTGGATCGAGGGACAAATAGTCGGTCTGCACCGGTTTGCCGTGCGTGAGGGTGCCGGTCTTGTCGAGGGCCAGGTAATCGAGTTTGTAGCCGTGCTCCAGATAAACGCCGCCCTTGACCAGAATCCCTTTGCGCGCCGCTGCCGCAAGGCCGCTGACGATGGTCACCGGGGTGGAAATCACCAAGGCACACGGGCAGGCGACCACCAGCAACACCAGCGCCCGGTAGATCCAGTCGAACCACAGCGCATCCATGAACAGCGGCGGGATCACCGCCACGGCCAGGGCCAGGATGAACACCGCCGGGGTGTAGATTTTCGAGAAGCTGTCGACGAAACGCTGGGTCGGAGCGCGCGCGCCCTGAGCCTGTTCCACGGCGTGGATAATCCGCGCCAGGGTCGAATTGTTTGCCGCAGCGGTTACCGTGTATTCCAGCGAACCGGACTGATTGATGGTGCCGGCGAACACTTTGTCGCCGATGGCTTTCTCCACCGGCAGGCTTTCACCGGTGATCGGCGCCTGATTGATGGTCGAGTTACCGGACAGCACTTCGCCGTCCAGACCAATCCGCTCGCCGGGACGCACCCGCACCCGCGCACCCAGTTCGATGTCTTTTACCGGTTGCGCGACCCAACTGCCGTCGGCCTGCTGCACCGTGGCTTGCTCGGGGGCCATCTGCATCAGCCCACCGATGGCGTTGCGCGCCCGGTCCAGAGACCTGGCTTCGATCAACTCGGCCACGGTGAACAGGAACATCACCATCGCCGCTTCCGGCCATTGGCCGATCAGAATTGCACCGGTCACCGCGATGCTCATCAGCGCGTTGATGTTCAGGTTGAGGTTTTTCAGGGCAATCCAGCCCTTTTTGTAAGTGCTAAGGCCACCGCTGAGGATCGAGACCAGCGCGATCACCGCCACCACCCAGTTCGGCGCCGCACTGGTGAAGTGGATAAGTTCGGCGGCCAGCGCCGCGACACCGGACAACGCCAGTGGCCACCAGGGCTTTTTCCCTGGCGCAGGGCTCGATACCGGTGCTTCGACGCCCTGCTCCATGGGCTCGGCGTGCATGCCCAGGGACTTGATCGCGTCGATGATCGGCAGGGTGTCTGGCAGGTCATGGGTCACGCCCAACACCCGATTGATCAGGTTGAACTCCAGCTGATGCACACCCGACAGCTTGCCGAGTTTGTTCTGGATCAGCGTCTGTTCGGTCGGGCAGTCCATGGCCTCGATGCGAAAGCTGCTCAAACGGGCACTGGCCGTCGGCGCTTCACTGAGTTTGATCAGTGATGGCGCTGCTGCTTTGGAGGAACAGCAGGAATCGCCATGGCTGCCATGCTTATGGCTTGCGTGGTCGTGCCCGGTCTCGGGTTTGTGGGTGTGAAGAGAATCGCTCATTGGTCGCGTCCATGAAGGTGCCTGTTGCCAAGTAAAGACCCTGTAGCCACTATAGGGTCAAGCAACCTTTTGGGAGATTGTCGCGATGAAAATCGGAGAACTGGCGAAACTCACCGACTGCGCCGTAGAAACCATCCGCTACTACGAGCGCGAAAACCTGCTGCCGGAGCCGGCCCGCAGCGACGGCAATTACCGCGTCTACACCCAGGCCCACGCCGAGCGCCTGACCTTCATCCGCAACTGCCGCACCCTCGACATGACCCTCGAGGAAATCCGCAGCCTGCTGGCCCTGCGCGACAGCCCGCAGGATCAATGCGAAAACGTCAACGCGTTGATCGACGAACACATCCACCATGTAAAGGCTCGGATCGATGGCTTGCTGGCCTTGCAGACACAACTGCTCGACCTGCGCCAACGTTGCAGCGAAGGGCCGGATATCGATCAGTGCGGGATTTTGCAGCGGCTGGAAGTGAGCGGCGGGGTTGTGGCGACGGAAGTTGAGCCCTCCCATGTCGGGAGAAGTCATGGTCATTGAGGACGCCTTCGCGGGCAAGCCTCGCTCCTACGGGATTATGATCGTTCCCACGTTCTGCGTGGGAATGCAGCCATGGACGCTCCACTGTGACGCAGAGCGTCACGGGATTCATTGCCACGCGGAGCGTGGGAACGATCAGGTACAGGGGATTGGCGTGATGCTTCAGACCGCCATCGGCGCGGTCATCGGCGCGTGGTGTTCATAGCCTTCCAGCGAGAAATCGCCCGGCTCGATCAACTCCAGCCACTCCGGCTGATACACGCCGGTCTTGGCGAATTCCGGCACGCGGTCGGATATCTTCAGCTTCGGCATGGCGAACGGCTCGCGCTTGAGCTGTTCGTTGAGCATGTCCAGGTGGTTTTCGTAGACGTGGGCGTCGCCGATGAAATAGGTGAACCAGCGCGGAGTGTATCCGGTCAGGCGACCGATCAGGCTCAGCAACGCGGCGCCTTCGGTGAGGTTGAACGGCGTGCCCAGGCCCAGGTCGTTGGAACGGATGTAGAGGGTCAGGGAGATTTCCCTGGTCTCGACATTCGGGTGGAACTGGTACAGCAAGTGGCAGGGCGGCAGGGCCATTTCGTCGAGCTGTGCAACGTTCCAGCCGTGGAACAGAATGCGACGGCTGCCCGGATCCTTGATGATGGTGTCGACGCACTGACGGACCTGGTCGATCGCCTTGTACAGCACAACGTAGGCCTGACCCTCTTCTTCGCCTTCGGCGATCTGACGATAACCCTGGCTCAGCGTCTGCTCGATGGCCGCCTGGTTGCTGACCGGGATCTGCTTGTACGCCGGCCATTTGCGCCATTGCACGCCGTAGATTTCGCCGAGGTCGTCTTCACCCTGACGGAAGGGGTTGGCCAGCCATTGGGCGTTTTCGTTGGCGTTCTGGTCCCAGACCTTGCAGCCCAGCGCACGGAATTGGGCGGCGTTGTTCACCCCGCGCAGAAAACCGCACATCTCGCCGATGGCGGATTTGAAGGCCATCTTGCGAGTGGTGATCGCCGGGAAACCTTCCTGCAGATCGAAGCGCAGCATCGCGCCCGGAAAGCTGATGGTGCTCACGCCGGTGCGGTTGGCCTGTTTGGTGCCGTTCTTGATGACGTGGGCGACCAGTTCGAGATATTGCTTCATGAATTACCTGTGTCCTTGAACCCGGGACCGTCGCCCCGGGGTTCGAATTTATAGCGCCTGCTTCTTATACAGCAGCTGCGGGGGCCGCCGGGGCGCGTCGATAAGCCAGCCAGATCAGGAACAACCCGCCGACGATCATCGGCAGGCACAGTACCTGACCCATGGTCAGCCAGTTCCAGGCCAGATAACCCAGTTGCGCATCCGGTACGCGAACGAATTCGACGATGAAACGGAAGATGCCATAGAACAGCGCGAACATCCCGGACACCGCCATGGTCGGCCGCGGCTTGCGCGAGAACAGCCAGAGAATCGCGAACAGCGCCACGCCTTCCAGCGCGAACTGGTACAGCTGCGAGGGATGACGCGCCAGTTGCGCCGGATCGGTCGGGAAGACCATCGCCCACGGCACATCGGTCGCTTTGCCCCACAACTCGGCGTTGATGAAGTTGCCAATGCGCCCGGCGCCCAGGCCGATCGGCACCATCGGCGCGACGAAGTCCATCAGCTGGAAAAACGACTTGTCGTTCTTTTTACCAAACCACAGCGCCGCCAGCATCACACCGATAAACCCGCCGTGGAACGACATGCCGCCCTTCCACACTTCGAAGATCAGGGTCGGGTTGGCCAGGTAGGCGTTCAGATCGTAAAACAGCACATAACCCAAACGGCCACCGACGATGACGCCCATCGACATCCAGAACACCATGTCGGAGAGTTTCTCCTTGGTCCAGGTCGGGTCGAAGCGGTTCAGCCGGCGTGATGCCAGCCACCACGCGCCGCCGATGCCGATCAGGTACATCAGGCCGTACCAGTGGATTTTCAGCGGACCGATGGCCAGGGCCACCGGGTCGATCTGCGGGTAAGGCAGCATTGCGACTCCTCGTTAGAGTTGAAACCTTCAAATTCCCGGGCGACGCTGTCACGCCAGGATTAAGCCAGGATTGCGCTATGCGTCAGAGCAAGAAGCTCAAGCCGACGCAAAACAGCAAAGCGGCAAACAATCTTTTCAGCAAGCGCGGCGACAGCCTGTGGGCCAGTCGCGCACCGAGGCGGGCGAACACCATGCTGGTCAGGGCAATCCCCAGCAGCGCCGGCAAATAAACAAAACCGAGACTATGGGCCGGCAGCAGTGGATCGTGCCACCCCAGAATCATGAAACTTAATGCACTGGCCAAGGCAATTGGCAGGCCACAGGCCGACGAAGTGGCTACCGCCTGCTGCATCGGTACGCTGCGCCAGGTCAGGAACGGCACGGTCAACGAGCCGCCGCCGATGCCGAAAATCGCCGAGGCCCAGCCAATCACACTGCCGGCCACGGTCAGACCGACTTTACCGGGCACTGTTCGGCTGGCCTTGGGTTTGAAGTCCAACGCGAGCTGAACGGCGATGACCAGCGCAAATACCCCAATGATCTTCTGTAAATTCGGCCCGGAGATCGCTTCTGCCGTCAGCGCACCGAAACCGGCACCGATCAGTATGCCGAGGGTCATCCAGGCAAAAATCGGCCAGCGCACGGCGCCGCGGCGATGGTGCTCGCGAACCGCATTGATTGACGTAAAGATGATCGTCGCCAGGGAGGTGCCGACGGCCAGATGCGTCAGGATCGACGCATCAAATCCCTGCAAGGTGAAACTGAATACCAGCACCGGGACAATGATAATCCCGCCACCTACCCCAAACAGCCCGGCCAGCACGCCCGCACAGGCGCCCAGCGCCAGATAGAGCAGAAATTCCATGGCCACATCCCCAAGCATCCCGAATCAGGAGCGGCATGGTAACGGATGCATGGCCTCAGGCTCCACTGCGGATGGCGATGGATCGATGAGCGATGTCTGCGTAGAGTGAGCAAAAAACACACAAGGACCACCTTATGTGCCTGATTGTTTTTGCCTGGCGGCCAGGTCATGCCCAGCCGCTGGTCGTGGCGGCCAACCGCGACGAATTCTATGCCCGGCCCAGTCTGCCTCTGGCGCAATGGTCAGACGCCCCGCACGTGTACGCCGGTCGCGACCTCGAGGCGGGAGGCACGTGGCTCGGTGTCGGCGCCAACGGGCGCTTCGCCGCACTGACCAACATCCGTGATCCCCTTCAACCGCCGGCGCGCAAGTCGCGAGGTGAACTGGTGGCGCAATTTCTCAGTGGGGACAGGTCGATTGCCGACTATTTAAAGGACGTTGTCGGACGTTCGCCTGAATATGCCGGTTTTAATCTGTTGGTTGGCAATGCCCATGAGCTCTGGCATTTCAATGCCCGGGAGACAGAGGCGGTCATGCTCCAACCGGGCATTTATGGGTTATCGAACGCGGGCCTGGATACGCCGTGGCCGAAAGTGCTCAAGGCCAAGGCAGCATTGAGCGAGGTATTGGGCGATCCACAGCCGCAAGCGCTATTGGCCCTGCTCAGCGATCCGCAGACGGCGCCGCTTGCCGAATTGCCGGACACCGGCGTGGGACAGGCTACCGAGACGTTATTGTCGAGCGTGTTTATCAAGAGCCCGACTTACGGGACACGGGCGAGCACGGCGTTGATCGTTCAGGCGGATGGGCAGCGGCATATGGTTGAACGGAGTTTCGGGCCGTATGGGGGGCATTTGGGGGAAGTTGAAGTCAGGATTTGAAGATGTGGTGTGTTTGCGGCCGCCTTCGCGGGCAAGCCTCGCTCCTACAGGGTTTGTGTTGGTCGCCGGAATGGACACGACGCGTCATCTGTAGGAGCGAGGCTTGCCCGCGAAGAGGCCATCAGCCTTTTAAAGAGTCTTGACCGAAGCCGGATTAATCATCCGCGCCAACCCAAGGTTCTTCAGCGCCAGTTGCAGCGAGCTGTGGATAACTTGCGGGTTGTCGATGGTCATCAGCTCAGCCAGTAACTCCTTGGCCTTGCTCAGGTTGATCTGACGCAGCATCCACTTCACTTTCGGCAAGTTGGTGGCGTTCATCGACAGGCTGTCGAAGCCCATCGCCATCAACAGCACCGCTGCGGCCGGGTCACCGGCCATTTCGCCACAGATGCTCACGGGCTTGCCTTCGGCATGGGCGTCGCGCACCACGTTCTGCAAGGCTTGCAACACGGCCGGATGCAGGTAGTCGTAGAGATCGGCCACCCGCGGGTTGTTGCGGTCCACGGCCAGCAGGTACTGGGTCAGGTCGTTGGAGCCGACTGACAGGAAGTCCACTTGTCGCGCCAGTTCCTTGGTTTGATACACCGCCGCCGGAATTTCGATCATCACGCCAATCGGCGGCATTGGCACATCGGTGCCTTCATCGCGAACTTCGCCCCAGGCTCGATGGATCAGGTGCAGGGCTTCTTCCAGTTCATGGATACCGGAAATCATCGGCAGCAGAATGCGCAGGTTGTTCAGGCCTTCGCTGGCCTTGAGCATGGCGCGGGTCTGCACCAGGAAGATTTCCGGGTGGTCGAGGGTCACACGAATGCCGCGCCAGCCGAGGAACGGGTTGTCTTCCTTGATCGGGAAGTACGAGAGCGCCTTGTCGCCACCGATGTCCAGGCTGCGCATGGTCACCGGTTGTGGATGGAACGCGGCGAGCTGCTCACGATAAATCGCCAACTGCTCTTTTTCGCTCGGGAAGCGCTGGTTGATCATGAACGGCACTTCGGTGCGGTACAAACCCACACCCTCGGCACCGCGCTTCTGCGCCCGGGCCACGTCCGCCAGCAGGCCGGTATTGACCCACAGCGGCATCCGGTAACCGTCGAGCGTCACACACGGCAAGTCCCGCAATGCATCCAGCCCGAGGGCCAGTTGTTTCTCTTCCTCGACCACATCGGCGAACTGCTTGCGCAGCACGTCACTGGGGTTGGTATAGACCTCGCCGTGGTAGCCGTCGACGATCATCTGGATGCCGTCGACCTTGGAGTACGGCAAGTCGACCAGGCCCATCACCGTCGGAATACCCATGGCGCGCGCCAGGATCGCCACGTGGGAGTTGCCGGAACCGAGTACCGACACCAGACCGACCAGCTTGCCTTCCGGCACCTCGCCGAGCATCGCCGGCGTGAGTTCTTCGCTGACCAGAATGGTGTTGTCGGGGTAGACCAGGGTCTGCTGCCGCTCTTCCTGCAGATAAGCCAGCAAGCGCCGACCGAGGTCTTTGACGTCCGAGGCGCGCTCACGCAGGTAGGCGTCGTCCATCAGTTCGAATCGGTTGACGTGTTCGGTGACCACTTGGCGCAAGGCGCCCTGAGCCCACTGGCCGGTCTTGATCACCGTGGTGATTTCGCTGCCCAGCGAGGCATCGTCGAGCATCATCAGGTAAACGTCGAACAGCGCCCGTTCTTCAGGCCGCAGCTGGGTCGCCAGCTTGGCGGACAACGCCCGCATGTCGGCGCGCACGCCTTCGATGGCAGTCTTGAACAGGCCAAGCTCGGCGTTGATGTCGGTGATGGTCTTGTCCGGCACCACATCCAGATCCGCCGGCGGCAGCATGACGACCGCGGTTCCGACCGCCGCGCCCGGCGAACCTGGTACCCCGACGAACTTTGCTTCCTGGATACCTTTGCCCTGCCGGCCCAGGCCACGGATCGAACCGGTGGCCTCGGCGTGGGCGATAACGCCGGCAAGTTGCGCGCTCATGGTCACGAGGAAGGCTTCTTCACCCTCATCGAACTGGCGGCGTTCTTTTTGCTGAATGACCAACACGCCGACGACGCGACGGTGGTGAATGATCGGTGCCCCCAGGAATGAGGCGTAGCGTTCTTCACCGGTCTCGGCGAAGTAACGATAGCGCGGGTGATCCGCGGCGTTTTCGAGGTTCAGGGGTTCTTCACGCGTGCCGACCAGGCCGACCAGACCTTCGTTGGGCGCCATGCTGACTTTGCCGATCGAGCGCTTGTTCAAGCCCTCGGTGGCCATCAACACGAAGCGGTTGGTCTCCGGGTCAAGCAGGTAGACCGAGCAGACCTGGCTGCCCATGGCCTCTTTGACGCGCAACACAATAATCCCCAACGCCGCCTTGAGATCCTTGGCGGAGTTAACTTCCTGGACGATCTTGCGCAGCGTATTGAGCATGGCTCGGGGTCGAACTCCGTCGTCAGTCGCGCGCTAAAAGGCGCGGGGCAAGCTCTTTGAGAGCGCGGCGATAAACCTCGCGCTTGAATGTCACCACCTGGCCCAACGGATACCAATAACTGACCCAGCGCCAGCCATCGAACTCCGGTTTACCGGTCAAATCCATCCGCACCCGCTGCTCGTTGGAGATCAGGCGCAAGAGAAACCATTTCTGCTTCTGGCCGATGCACAGCGGTTGGCTGTGCGTTCTTACCAGACGTTGCGGCAAACGATAACGCAACCAGCCCCGGGTGCAGGCGAGTATTTCAACATCTTCGCGCTCCAGGCCCACTTCTTCGTTCAACTCGCGGTACAAGGCGTCTTCCGGCGTCTCCTGAGGGTTGATCCCTCCCTGTGGAAACTGCCAGGCATCTTGATTGATACGGCGAGCCCATAGCACCTGGCCGGCATCATTCGTCAGAATGATCCCGACATTGGGGCGGAAACCATCGGGGTCGATCACGGCAACAACCTCGCAAACGCATGTCGTCGCATTGTTCCACAAAGGTTGTGAAAGCAGCAACGAGCCGACCTACCTTATGTGCACTCTTGTGAAAAGTCCGTATTCTGGACACCTTTCTACAGACTTTTCAGCGAGTAACTGCAATGCGGCTGGCTTTATTCGACTTGGACAACACACTTCTGGGCGGTGACAGTGACCACGCCTGGGGCGATTATCTGTGCGAACGCGGTTTCCTCGACGCCGTCGCCTACAAGGCACGCAACGACGAGTTCTATCAGGATTACCTGGCCGGCAAACTGGATAACGACGCCTACCTGAACTTCTGCCTGGAAGTGCTCGGCCGCACCGAGATGGCCACGCTGGATCAGTGGCACCTGGACTACATGCGCGACTGCATCGAACCGATCGTGCTGCCCAAGGCGATTGAACTGCTGACCAAGCACCGTGAGGCCGGCGACAAACTGGTGATCATCACCGCCACCAACCGCTTCGTGACCGGGCCTATCGCAACACGTTTAGGCGTTGAAACCCTGATCGCCACGGAATGCGAAATGATCGACGGCCGTTACACCGGCCGCAGCACTGATGTCCCGTGCTTTCGCGAAGGCAAGGTGACCCGGTTGAATCGTTGGCTGGAAGAAACCGGCCATAACCTGGAAGACAGCTATTTCTACAGTGACTCGATGAATGACTTGTCGCTGCTGGAACAGGTGGCGAATCCGATCGCTGTCGACCCGGATCCCAATCTGCGGGCCGAGGCCGAGAAGCGGGGTTGGCCGGTGATCAGTCTGCGCGATTGATTAAGCCTGTAGCAGCTGCCGAGGTACGAGGCTGCGTTGCGGTCCGCAGGACCGCCCTTTGGGGCCGCTTCGCAGCCCATCGCAGCCTCGTACCTCGGCAGCTGCTACAGATTCCGCGCTATACCGGCTTGGCCCCCATTAACCCCGCAATGGCGATAAAGCAGACAAAGCTGAACAGCGCCAACGCAAACGTAAACTTCCCATTCACCGCCGCGGGTGCCTTGCGCAACCGATTGAGCCGCACCACCAGCCAGAACCAGCCCAACGCCGCCACGGTGTAGAGCACACTGGAAGCCAGCAGCCAGGTCTGCCCCAACGGCCAGCCCACCAGATGCACCATCCACCAACCGGTGAACGGCATGCTCAGCAATGCCAGGCCCATCAATAGCCAAATGAACACCAGCGGTCGCTGCACGGTACGAGTGTGAGCGCTCGCATCGCCGTTACGGCGTGCGCGCCAGACCCAGATCGCCAGCCCCAGCGCACTGATCAACAGCAATATCGTCGCCACGCTATGAGCGATTTTCAGGGCGGTTAACGTTTCCATTGTTCGATTTCCTTATGGCCTGCCGATCAGCGTAGCCGCTCAGCCGAGAAACAGCAGATAGGCCGGGTTGTCGCTTTCGTCCCAGTACGGGTAACCGATTTCCTCCAGCGCGGCCGGTACCAGATGCCGCTCGTCGTGCGGCACTTGCAGCCCCGCGACCACACGGCCATCGGCCGCGCCGTGGTTACGGTAATGAAACATCGAAATGTTCCAGCGCCCGCCGAGTTTGTTGAGGAAGTTGAACAACGCACCCGGACGCTCCGGGAATTCGAAGCGCAGCACCACTTCATCGACCACATGGACAGCACGCCCGCCGACCATGTGGCGAATGTGTAACTTGGCCAGTTCGTTGTCGGTCAGGTCGAGCACCGGAAAACCCTGTTCGGTGAGGCTGGCGAGCAGCGCACTGCGCGGGTCGCTTTCCGGATGCGTCTGCACGCCGACAAAGATGTGCGCTTCGCTGCCGGTGTTGTAGCGGTAGTTGAATTCGGTGATCTGGCGCTTGCCGATGGCTTCGCAGAACGCCTTGAAGCTACCCGGTTTCTCGGGAATGGTCACGGCGATGATGGCTTCGCGGCCCTCGCCCAGTTCAGCGCGCTCGGCCACGTGGCGCAAGCGGTCGAAATTGACGTTGGCGCCGGAGTCGATGGCCACGAAGGTATGCCCCGTGATACCGCGTTGCTCAACGTACTTCTTGATCCCGGCTACGCCCAAGGCACCGGCGGGTTCTGTGATCGAGCGGGTATCGTCGTAGATATCCTTGATTGCCGCACAGATCTCGTCGGTGCTGACAGTGATCACTTCATCTACATAGTCTTTGCAGATATCAAACGTGTGCTGGCCAATCTGCGCCACTGCGACGCCGTCGGCGAAAAGACCCACGGTCGGCAAAACCACGCGCTCGCCGGCCGCCATCGCGGCTTGCAGGCAGTTGGAATCATCCGGTTCGACACCGATGATTTTGATCTCCGGGCGCAGGTATTTCACGTAGGCCGCGATCCCGGCGATCAGCCCGCCGCCGCCCACCGGAACGAAGATCGCATCCAGACGCCCCGGGTGCTGGCGCAGAATCTCCATGGCCACCGTGCCCTGCCCGGCAATGGTGTGGGGATCATCGTAAGGGTGAATGTAGACATAGCCTTTTTCGTCGACCAGTTTCAGCGAGTAGGCCAGGGCTTCCGGGAACGAGTCCCCGTGCAGCACCACTTTGCCGCCGCGCGAGCGCACGCCTTCGACCTTGATTTCCGGAGTGGTCTTGGGCATCACGATGGTCGCTTTCACGCCCAGAACCTTGGCCGCCAGGGCCAGGCCTTGCGCATGGTTGCCCGCCGATGCGGTGACCACGCCACGAGCACGCTCTTCATCGCTCAGTTGCGTGAGCTTGTTATAGGCGCCGCGAATTTTGAACGAGAACACTGGCTGCAAGTCTTCACGCTTGAGCCAGATATCGTTGCCCAGCCGCTCGGAAAGCTGGCGGGCAGTCTGCAATGGGGTTTCTACGGCAACGTCATAAACGCGCGAGGTGAGGATCTTTTTGACGTACTGTTCGAGCATCGGAAAGCATCACTGAGCGGGTTGGGCAGGGCCAAGGAGTCTAACCCGGCTTTTGGGCGGGCGACCACACTTGTAGGAGCGAGGCTTGCCCGCGAAAGCTATCTTACTGCCAATATTTATGCTGGATATGACAACCTCTTCGCGGGCAAGCCTCGCTCCTACAGTTAATCAGTTGTCTTGCGCGTGCATTTGACCCGCCAATCGGGCAATGACCTTCCCCATCGCGAGGCCTATAATGCCGGCCTTTCGTCCCCCTTTTCGGCACTTCGGAGCCCGCATGACCCAGGATCAACTCAAACAGGCAGTGGCTCAGGCCGCCGTCGACTTCATCCTTCCGAAACTCGATGACAAGAGCATCGTCGGGGTCGGCACCGGCTCCACCGCCAATTGCTTCATCGATGCCCTGGCCAAGCACAAAAGCGCGTTCGATGGCGCGGTCGCCAGCTCCGAAGCCACCGCCGCCCGCCTCAAAGGCCACGGCATTCCGGTGTATGAGCTCAATACCGTCAGCGACCTGGAGTTCTACGTCGATGGCGCCGACGAAAGCGATGAGCACCTGCACCTGATCAAGGGCGGTGGCGCGGCCCTGACCCGCGAAAAGATTGTTGCAGCCGTGGCCAAGACCTTCATCTGCATCGCCGACGCCAGCAAACTGGTGCCGGTGCTCGGTGCGTTCCCGTTGCCGGTGGAAGTGATCCCGATGGCCCGCAGCCACGTCGCCCGCCAACTGGTGAAGCTCGGCGGCGACCCGGTTTACCGTGAAGGCGTACTGACCGACAACGGCAACATCATCCTCGATGTGTTCAACATGCAGATCACCAATCCGGTGGAGCTGGAAACTCAGATCAATGCCATCGTCGGCGTGGTCACCAACGGCCTGTTCGCGGCCCGCCCGGCTGATTTGTTGCTGCTGGGCACGAGCGAAGGCGTGAAAACCCTGCGCGCCGAGTAAGCCAAACACAAAACCCCTGTAGGAGCGAAGCTTGCTCGCGAAGGCGGCGTATCAGTCGACGTCTCTATTGACTGATGCGCCGCCTTCGCGAGCAAGCTTCGCTCCTACAGGGGGTATGGGTGCTGATCAGGGTTGCGTTGGTTTTTTGAAGACGTAGAACAGGTTCGGCTCGCTGACGAGGTACAGGGTACCGTCGTCGTCCATGGCGATGCCTTCCGCTTGCGGCACCGTTTTCTGCAACCCTTGACGCCCCTTGCTCAGTGACAGGGTGGTCAGTGGTCGCCCGTCGACGTCCAGCTCCAGAATCAACCGCGATTCATCGGACAGCGCCAGCAAATGGCCGCTACGCTCGTCGTATTGCAGGCTCGACAGGTCTCGCACGAACATCCCGGCATCGCGCTTGGGGTTGTTCACCACATGCACCGCGTAGGACTTCTCCGGGTTGTAGTGCGGAAAACCCTGCACTTCGTAGATCAGCATCGGGTCGCGTTCCTTGGCGACGAACAAGCGCTTGCCCACCGAGTCATAGGCCAATCCTTCGAACCCCTTGTTGCCACGCATGTGCACACCGAGCGTGATCTGTTCAGCATCAGCAGCATCGAGGAAGGTCGTGTCCGCCTCCAGATGAATCTTGATCAACCGTTGCTGGCGTTCGTCGGTGATCACGTACGTGTCAGCGCTGATGAACTCCACCGCCTCCGGATCGCCAAACCCGATCAGCGCCACACGCCGCAGGATTTTGCCTTCCAGGGACAATTCGATCAGCTCGGCATTTTTGTTGGTCACCGTGAACAGGCTTTTGCGCACGGGATCGAAAGTCAGTGCCGAAACATCATCGTCCAGCCCCTCGATGGCTCGCGCCTCGACCACGACCTGATATTGATCCAGGCCAATCGACTGGGCATTCATCGGCTGCCATAGCGTTTGCACATTGAACCAGGTGCGCTCGAACAGGCGCAGGTATTGGCCAATGGCAATCAGCACAATCAGCGCAATGACCGACAGGATCAGCATCAGGGGTTTGGGGCGGGCAAGTCGGCGCATTCAGGCGGGCTCGGAAACAAGACGGGCGAATGAAATACCACGGCAGTATGAATTCAAGCTTAATGGCCAATGGCCTTTGACCACAATTACCGAACGCCTACCGTTGTTTTTCGAAGCGATAGAACAGGTTCGGCTCACTCACCATGTACAACGTGCCCGCCTCGTCCACGGTCACGCCTTCGGCTCGGGGAATGGTTTTTTTCAAGCCATTGAAACCACCCAACAGGGTCATGAAACTGACCTGCTCGCCATTCTCGTCCAATTCCAGCAACAGATGCGAATCGGCGGACAGTACGAGGGTATGGCCCGTGCGCGGATCAATCGCCAGGGCCGACAGGTTGCGGATATCCAATGCATCGCCGGACAGCTTTTGCTTGTCGCCCTTGAGGATTTGACTGCCATCGCTTTTCCAGCTGAACAATGCTGGCGGACGCTCTTCGCCCAGCAGCAGTCGCTGGTTAGGCGCATCCCAGACGATCGCCTCGAAGGCTTTATTCTGATCTTTCGACGGGCCCAAATCGTATTTCGGGAAACTGTCGATATTCAGTTCTCGAGTATCGGCCTCAACCTTGACGATGGAAAGCAAGTGTTTGCGCTCATCGGTGATTGCCAGCAAACCATTGCCCATGGCCGCCACGCCTTCCGGGTTACCCCAGCCCACCAATGGCATTTTGCGCAACACATCGCCCTGTAATGTCAGCTCTACCAGAAACGGCTTCTTGCCCATCACCGCAAACAGGGTTTTGGTCTGAGGGTCATAAGTGACGTCTGACGCTTCGTCCCTTTCCATGCCCGGCAGCAACTTGGCGTCGATCACTGCCCGGTAATCCGGCAGCCAGATACTTTCTTTTCGTTCAGCCGGGCTTTCGAAACGCTCCATCACCCAGAGCACGCCGCGATCATCCCAGTGCATCGCAACGGCGAGGCCATACACAGCAGCCGCCACCAGCAAAAGCCAGGAATACCAACGCATGACAAAGCGCGAGCGGCGAGCAGTTTTCAGCTTGGACAGCGGTTGGGTGGCCATGCGGGGGTGCGTTCCAGAAATTCAGGCTTGGGTAATAGCACATTGGACTGGCTCAGACGCCAGAAGCCTGGGAATTATCCGGAAAAGATGTGAAAAAAACGGGAAATGGCGGGATTGCCCTGTGCGGGCGGCCAAGATCAAAAGATCGCAGCCTTCGGCAGCTCCTACAGAGATTGGTGTAGGAGCTGCCGAAGGCTGCGATCTTTTGCTTTTTTAGCGCACGCTGCTGGTGAAGCGGCTGACGCCTGGCAGCTCGAGCACCAGTTCGTCACCGACATTCAACGGGCCAACGCCCATCGGCGTACCGGTGAGGATCACGTCACCGGCCTGCAGCGAAAAGCAGCCAGCCATGTACTGGATCATCGGCACGATCGGATTGAGCATGTCCTTGCTATTGCCGTCCTGGCGCACTTCACCATTGATGGTCAGGCGGATGCCGATGTCGGCCAGATCGGCGAAGGTGCTGCTTGCCACGAACGGCGCAATCACTGCCGCTCCGTCGAAGGACTTGGCGATTTCCCACGGCAGGCCCTTGGCTTTCAGCTCGGCCTGCTTGTCGCGCAGGGTCAGGTCCAGCGCCGGAGCGATGCCCGAGATGGCATCCAGTACTTCTTCACGGCTCGGTTTGGTCGACAGTGGCTTGCCGATCAACACAGCGATTTCCGCTTCGTAATGCACCGAGCCACGTTCGGTCGGAATGCTGAAACCGCCTTCCAGCGGCACCACGCAACTGCCCGGCTTGATGAACAGAAGCGGTTCAGTAGGCACCGGGTTGTCCAGTTCCTTGGCGTGTTCGGCGTAGTTACGGCCGATGCACACCACTTTGCCCAACGGGAAGTGAATGCGCGTGCCGTCGACATACTGGTGCTGATAGCTCATTGACCGACTCCTGATTCAGTGATTCAAACAGCGAAAATCTTGCCCGGGTTCATGATGCCGTTCGGGTCGAACACCGCTTTGACGGCTTTCATGTACTCGATCTCAACCGGCGAGCGACTGTAGGTCAAGTAATCACGCTTGGTCATGCCCACGCCGTGTTCGGCGGAAATCGAACCGTTGTACTTCTCCACGGTTTCGAACACCCACTTGTTGACGGTCGCGCACTTGGCGAAGAACTCGTCCTTGCTCAGGTTGTCCGGCTTAAGGATATTCAAATGCAGGTTGCCGTCGCCGATGTGACCGAACCAGACAATTTCGAAATCGGGGTAGTGTTCGCCGACGATCGCGTCGATTTCTTTCAGGAACGCCGGGACTTTCGACACAGTGACCGAAATGTCGTTCTTGTACGGCGTCCAGTGGGAAATGGTTTCGGAGATGTACTCGCGCAATTTCCATAGATTGTGCAACTGGGTTTCGCTCTGGCTCATCACGCCGTCCAGTACCCAGCCTTGCTCGACGCAGTGCTCGAAGGTTTCCAGGGCATGATTGGCCACTTCTTCGGTGGTCGCCTCGAATTCCAGCAGCGCGTAGAACGGGCAATCGGATTCGAATGGTGCAGGCACATCACCGCGGGCCATGACCTTGGTCAGCGCTTTATCGGAGAAAAATTCGAAGGCGGTCAGGTCAAGCTTGCTCTGGAATGCATGCAACACCGGCATGATCGAATCGAAATCGGCGGTGCCAAGGACCATCGCGGTGAGGTTTTTCGGTGCGCGGTCCAGGCGCATGGTGGCCTCGACCACAAAGCCCAGCGTGCCTTCGGCGCCGATGAACAGCTGACGCAGGTCGTAGCCCGTGGCGTTCTTGATCAGGTCTTTGTTCAGTTCCAGCAGATCGCCCTTGCCAGTGACGACTTTCATGCCGGCCACCCAGTTGCGGGTCATGCCGTAGCGAATGACCTTGATCCCGCCGGCATTGGTGCCGATATTGCCGCCAATCTGACTGGAGCCTGCGGACGCGAAATCCACGGGATAGTACAAACCGTGCTCTTGGGCCTTGTTCTGCAATTGCTCGGTAACCACTCCCGGCTGACACACGGCCGTGCGGTCGGTCAGGTTCACGTCGAGGATCTGGTTCATGTAATCGAAAGACACGACTACTTCGCCATGGGCTGCCACGGCGGCAGCCGAAAGCCCGGTACGACCGCCGGACGGCACCAGCGCCACCTTGTGTTCATTAGCCCAACGGACAATGGCCTGGACCTGTTCGGTAGTCTTGGGGAACACAATGGCCGTCGGGGCCGGGGCGAAATGCTTGGTCCAATCCTTGCCGTAAGCATTCAGGGAGTCGGCGTCGGTCAGGACCTTGCCAGGCTCAACCAGGGTCTTCAGCTCATCAATCAGCGCAGGATCGGTCATCGACAGAACTCTCGAACAATTCATGGTCATCCTGAGAACGCTTCACGTCGCAGGAATGAGTGTTTAGCGGGGTGCATATGCTAGCATACCGACCCCGCAGGATAGTGCCCAACGGCTGTTCTGCGGTGACGGCTTTCCTGCCGTCCAGGTCAGCGTCTGCTGGCTATTTCCTGCCAATTTTCTCCGGGATACAGGTTTACGCAGATGAGCAAGACTTCTCTCGATAAGAGCAAGATCAAGTTCCTTCTTCTCGAAGGCGTCCACCAATCGGCTGTCGACGTCCTCAAGGCGGCGGGCTACACCAGCATCGAGTACCTCACAGGTTCTCTGCCGGAAGCCCAGCTCAAGGAAAAGATCGCTGATGCGCACTTCATCGGCATTCGCTCCCGCACTCAACTGACCGAAGAGATCTTCGATCACGCGAAGAAACTGGTGGCTGTCGGCTGTTTCTGCATCGGCACCAACCAGGTCGACCTCAACGCGGCTCGCGAACGCGGCATCGCCGTATTCAACGCTCCGTACTCCAACACTCGTTCCGTAGCCGAGCTGGTATTGGCCGAGGCGATCCTGTTGCTGCGTGGCATCCCTGAGAAAAACGCTTCCTGCCACCGTGGCGGCTGGATCAAGAGCGCAGCCAACTCCTTCGAGATCCGTGGCAAGAAGCTGGGCATCGTCGGTTACGGCTCGATCGGTACTCAGCTGTCGGTCCTGGCTGAAGGCCTGGGGATGCAGGTGTATTTCTACGACACCGTGACCAAGCTGCCACTGGGCAACGCGACCCAGGTGGGCAACCTGCACGAGCTGCTGGGCATGTCCGACATCGTCACCCTGCACGTTCCGGAAACCGCAGCGACTCAGTGGATGATCGGCGAGAAGGAAATCCGCGCCATCAAGAAGGGCGGCATTCTGATCAACGCTGCTCGCGGCACCGTGGTTGAACTGGACGCCCTGGCGGACGCAATCAAGGACAAGCACCTGATCGGCGCGGCCATCGACGTCTTCCCGGTGGAGCCACGCTCCAACGAAGAAGAGTTCGAAAGCCCGCTGCGAGGCCTGGACAACGTGATCCTGACCCCGCACATCGGTGGTTCTACCGCTGAGGCGCAAGCCAACATCGGTCTGGAAGTGGCGGAAAAACTGGTCAAGTACAGCGACAACGGTACATCGGTATCGTCCGTGAACTTCCCGGAAGTGGCCCTGCCGGCTCACCCTGGCAAGCACCGTTTGCTGCACGTCCACGAGAACATTCCGGGTGTGATGAGCGAGATCAACAAGGTCTTCGCCGAAAACGGCATCAACATTTCCGGTCAGTTCCTGCAGACCAACGACAAAGTCGGCTACGTCGTGATCGACGTCGATGCCGAATACTCGGAAATGGCGCAAGAGAAGCTGCAGCACATCAACGGCACCATTCGTTGCCGAGTGTTGTTTTAACAGCAGCTTCGAGCGGCAAGCTACAAGCGGCAAGCCGAGTCAGCGTTGGCTTCTACTTGAAGCTTGCCGCTTAAACCTTGCCGCTATAAAAAAACGGGAGCCCCTGAGGCTCCCGTTTTTTATTTCACATTCACGGTGATTTTCTTCGAAACAATAGGCGGCTCGAACGGCATGTGCCCGGCATCGCCCAATTCCAGCTGCAAGGTGTGCTTGCCCGGTGCCAGTTTTATTTCAGCCTGGGTCTGCGCTTTGCCGAAATGCATATGGTTGGCATCCGTCGGGATCGGCGCACCGGCCGCAGGCAGTTTGTCGGCATCGATCAGTAGGTGATGATGCCCCGTGTTTTTGGTGACATCACCGGCAGGTGCCAAGGCTATGTTTTTCACAGCGAATTTGACGATGAAAGTCTGGGGTACCGTGGCACCGTCCTCAGGAGAAACGATAAACACTTCGGCACCCTTGGGGGCCGGAGTCGCAGCCGTTGCCAGCATCGAAGCACTCAGTAATAGGCCAGTCCATGCTGCACGTGACACAAAGCTTTTCATTCTCTTCTCCATTTTTTCCGTAAAATTCGCTCGGCCGTGACAACTTAACGGCCATTCGTTGTCGAAGGCACACGACAACAACCATAGCAAAGCGAGCCTGAACAGCGCATCGCGATAAATGAATTCAAAGGAGTGACCATGCGCTTTTTGCCTGGCCTGATCTGCCTGCTACCCCTTTTGAGCCCTTTGGCTCATGCCGAACTGATTGACGATGTTAACGACCGCGGCGAATTGCGCATTGCCCTTGAGGCTAATACCCCGCCCTTCAATTTCAAGGATGACGGCAAACTGACCGGCTTCGAGGTGGAATTGGGCCAAATGCTGGCCAATGAACTGGATGTAAGGGCCGACTTCGTCGTCACCGATTCGGTCGACCTGCTGGCCGGCGTCGAAAGCGGCAAGTACGACGTCGCCATCAATCACATAGCACAGACCCCGGAGCTGAAGGATCGTTTCGACTTCAGCGAACCTTACATTCACACCAATTCACAATTGATCGCGCAGAAAGAAGAGCCGCCGCGTTCAATCCTGTTGGTGCAGTCGCTGACGGAAGAAAAGCCCAAAGCCGCCCCGGCTGTGAGCCTGGCCATTCCGTTTCAGAAGGGTAACCCGGCATTTCAAGCCAGCCTGGAAAACGCCTTGCAGCGGATCAAGGCTGATGGCCGGCTGGAGACGCTGGAGCAGAAATGGTTCGGGGCGGATGCGCCGAAACCCTGATTCAAGGTTGATGAATAACCCCTGCGGGAGCGGGCTTGCCCGCGATGAGGCCCTAACATCCAACATCGATATTGAATGTTGAACCGCCATCGCGGGCAAGCCCGCTCCCACAGGTCTTGGGGTGACTGCTAGTCCTGCGCGGCCAACGCTTGCGCCGCTTCAGCCAACTCCAGCTCGCTGAACACTTGCACGCCATGGCGCTTGAGCAATGCCGCGGTGACACCCTCGCCACTGACCTTCACGCCACTGAACGTTCCGTCATAGGTCAACAGATTCCCGCACGACGGGCTGTTGGCCTTGAGCACGGCGATGCGAATGCCGTGCCGCTGCACCAACTCTAGCGCCTGACAGGCGCCGGAAAGAAACTCGGCACTGACGTCCTCGCCCTCGGTGGTGATGACCGATGCCAGGCCATCAAGCACTTCACCGCCCTGCCCGCCCGCAATCTCCGCCGCGGCCCTTGGCGTCGGCAAACCACCGGCGACTTCCGGGCAAAACGGCACTACCCGGCCTTCGGCAATCCACTGTTCCAACAGATTGAATGGCCCACTGGCGCCGCCGTCGTAACGGACGCGGTGACCGAGCAAACAACGGCTTACCAGAATCTTATGCATGATCAGAACGGCTCATTGCCACGACGCCGGAACCAGCCCGTCAACGACAGGCGATCCCGGGTCGCGGGCAGCACTTCGTGGGGAACTTCGCCCGACAGGAACACCACCAGGCATCCGCCGGTAGGCACTACATCGTGTTCAACGCCTTCATCCAGGTACATGCGCAACTGACCGCCATGCTCGGGCAGCCAGGCGTCATTGAGGTAGATCACCGCCGAAACCATGCGCCGGTCGTCATCGCGGAACCGGTCGACATGCTTGAGGTAGAAAGCGCCAGGCGGGTACAGGGCGAAATGGCTTTCGAAATCTTCCAGGCCCAGAAACAAACTGCGATTCATCGCCTCACGCAGGCTGTCCATCAACCCCAGATAGCGGTCGCAAGCCTCGGCCTGGCCGGGTTCGAGCCATTGGATATGGTCACCACGAATGCCTTCGCGGATCTCCGAAAACGGCCCGCGCCCCACACCGGCCGGCGCAAGTTCGCCCTCGGCGGCACGTTTTTGGCACTCGGCCGCCAGCGCCCGGGTCAGATCCAGAGGCAGGAAAATAGTCTGCTGCGACCAGCCGCGCTCAGCCAGGTCGTCGACGATACGTAACAGCAGCGGATGATCAGAGGATATTTGCATGGCGCGCATAGTATTCCTGTGCCCGCAAATCCGACAGAGCCGCGCAGCGGAGGATTGGTCGGATAAGGCACGCAACCTGATACGAATTCTCGACAAGTACGAATGCCGCACGGAGAATAGTCGCCTGCTGACAGGAGTCCCTATGCGCCGTTTGCTTTTTTCACTGCTGATGTTCTGTGTTTTGCCCGCCTGGGCGGACGGCCACGACCAGTTGTACAAGGTTGCCGGTTGGCCAGAACAACGTGCGCACTTCAACGATGCTCTTTCTGCCGCTCAGCAGCGTTATCAGAACAGCCTGCCGCCGGCGGTGTTTCAGGCCTTGGTCAACAACAGTAATCAGCGCTTTGCGCCCAAAGCCATGGATCAACGTGCTGAAGCGCAGCTGCGCAAAAAGCTTGCCGATCCGAAACCTGCATTGACCTTCTTCCAATCGCCCTTGGGCAAGAAAATCGTCGCCGCCGAACTGCTGGCGACCCGTCGCGATCAATTGGCCAAAAACGCCAAGGGTTTGCCGAGAATGCAGGCCAGCGATACCCGTCAGCTGATCATCGGCCACCTCGCCCAGGCCTTGCCTGCCCGCGAGGCCGGTGCTGAAGTCAGCCTCGCCATCGCGGGCGTGGCGGCCGACAGCCTGAGCTCGATGATCCCCGGCCTGCTCGGTGGCGGCCAGGCACAAGGCATGCTGAACGGCCAGCGCCAGCGTCTGATGGAGCAGATCGGCGCTGACCTGAATAACACGCTGCTGTATGTCTATCGCGACCTGTCGGATGAAGAACTGGAAGAGTTCGCCACATTTGCCGAGTCCGCTGAAGGCAAGGCTTACTACCAGGCAGCATTGGCAGCGATTCGGGCGGGGTTGGCGGTGGGGCAGAGTACGTCGAGCCTGGCCCAGTAATTTTTGGCGTCTGCCAAATCGCCTTCGCGGGCAAGCCCGCGATGGGGCCCTGACTACCGCTAAAGATTCCGCCCCTTCATCCGCTTGCTCAAAAACCCGAAATACTCCTGCCGCAATCCGGCTGACTCATTCGCCAGATGATGCCGCGCCTTGGGCAGCATCAGTACTTGGGGCCGATCAAACTTGCCCCGCAATACATCAAGGTTGTGCTTCCAATCCACGGTCATGTCCGCCTGCCCCTGCACGATCAGCGGCTGCCGCGGGCTGCTCGGTGCCGCTTCGATGCGCTTGATCCAGCGCCCCAGCGCACCGACCCAGGCCGTTGGCAGACGCAGCGGCTGCAGCGGATCGGCTTGCAGGAATGCGAGGAAGTCAGGGTCGTTGGAATTCTCGCTGAAACGCCGGGCGATGCCTTTGACAAATGGCTTGAGCAGGTAATAACTGAGCTGCGACCAGCCCCAGGCTCGCGGCCGCACCAGTGGTGACAGCAGAATCACTTGCCCTTGGGCCGGACTGCTCGCGCCTTGATTGAGCACATGATCAATCACGATCGCCCCGCCGGTACTTTGCCCGCACAAATGCCAGGGCTGCGGAAGGCCGAGCGATTGCGCCTCGACCAACAGGCCTTGCAACGCGCTCTGATACTCGGCGAAGTCCTTGATGCTCGCCCGTTCGCCGCTGGACAGGCCATGGCCCGGCAGGTCACAGGCGATTACTGCAAAACCCTGGTCCAGCGCCCACTCGATCACATGCCGATAGAGCCCGGTGTGATCGTAGAAACCGTGAAACAGAAACAGCGTCGCCTTCGCCCGTTCGGGCCACCAGAGCTGGCTGACCACTTCATAGCCATCGACCTCGAAACGCCCCAGGCCACTGCGCAAGGTTCGCCGGGGGAAATCCAGCCCATAAAAATGCTGATAGGCCATGGCCTCGGTCGACAGCGGCTGCCACTCGGCCAATGGCCGCAGGCTGGCACGCAAATGATCGGGGTCGAAAGTGGCAGACATGGGCGATTCCAGAGCGCGAAATGGACTTTATGGGCCTGCGATATTCATCTGTCGCGGCAAGCATGGCAAGCTAGCCGACCTTCGAGGATTGAAACCCATGCGTCCGGTCTACCGCACCACATTGCTTGCCAGCCTGCTCGCCCTTGTGTGTGCCGGCGTGCTGTGGGCCGCCTATGACTGGTTTCAGGGGCGCTACTTGCGCGCCTTCAGTTCGCACACTGCGATGTTTTCCGGCGATCCATTGCGCCTGCCGGACGAGCTCGCCGGCCCCGGCGCCATTCGCCTGGTGCATTTCTGGGACCCGGCCTGCCCGTGCAATGTCGGCAATCAACAACACCTGACCGAACTGGTCGAGCAGTATGTACCGCAGGGCATCGAGTTCTATGCGGTTCAAAGGCCCGGCAGCCACGGTCAATTGCCCAGCACGTTGAGCCGCCTTAAAACCATCACGGTCCTGCCTGGTTCCGAACAAATCCCTGCCAGCCCGGCGGTGGCGATCTGGGACCGCAGTGGCAGGCTGGCGTATTTCGGGCCGTACAGCGAAGGCCTGACCTGCAATTCGAGCAACAGTTTTATCGAGCCCATCCTGCAAGCGCTGAACGAAGGTCGAGCGGTGAACGCCACCCATACGCTGGCGGTGGGTTGCTACTGCCCGTGGCCTGCTGAGATGCAGTAAAGGCATTGCTGACTTTTCCAGGACCGCGATGGCCGGCGCAGAAGGTCTGTGCTACACGTTTGCAGCCCCACGGGCGGCAATCCCGTAAGAACAAGGAGTCACCATGAAACGCGTCCTGACCATACTTGCCGTGCTGATCATCGTGCTCGTCGCCGGAGGCGGCTGGTATGTGTACAGCAAGCAACCGACGCGTCAGGGCCAGGTGGCGTTGCAGCACCTGCAAGGTTCGGTGACCGTGCGCTACGACGAGCGCGGCGTGCCGCATATCCGCGCCGAAAACGAAACCGACCTCTACCGCGCCCTCGGCTACGTGCACGCCCAGGACCGACTGTTCCAGATGGAAGCCATGCGGCGCCTGGCCCGCGGTGAACTGGCCGAAGTCCTCGGCCCGAAACTGATCGACACCGACAAACTGTTTCGCAGCCTGCGTATCCGCGAACGGGCAGACAGTTATGTGGCCGCGCTGGATCGTCAGTCGCCGGCATGGAAGGCTCTGCAAGCCTATCTGGACGGCATCAATCAATATCAGGACAGCCACGCGGCGCCCGCCGAGTTCGACGTGCTGGGGATCCCCAAGCGCCCTTTCACTGCCGAAGACAGCATCAGCATCGCCGGCTACATGGCCTACAGCTTTGCCGCGGCGTTTCGCACCGAACCCTTGCTGACTTACGTGCGTGACCAACTGGGCGCCGAGTACCTGACTATCTTCGATCTCGACTGGCAGCCCAAGGGCGTGCTGGCCAAGAGGCGCGCCAACCCTGCACCGGCCCTCACCGCCAATGACTGGAAGGATCTGAATGCCCTCGCCCGTTTGAGTGAGCACGCCTTGGCCGACAATGGCCTGCCGCAATTCGAAGGCAGCAATGCCTGGGTGATTGCCGGCAGCCGCAGCAAAAGCGGCAAGCCACTGCTGGCCGGTGACCCGCACATTCGCTTCTCGGCGCCGTCGGTGTGGTACGAAGCGCACCTGTCGGCACCAGGCTTCGAGCTTTACGGTTACCATCAGGCGCTGGTGCCGTTTGCGTTTCTGGGCCACAACCTGGACTTCGGCTGGAGCCTGACCATGTTCCAGAACGACGACCTGGACCTGATTGCCGAGAAGGTCAACCCGGAGAACCCGAACCAGGTCTGGTATCGCGGCAACTGGACTGACCTGGTCAACACCGAACAACAGATCGCGGTCAAAGGCCAGCCACCGGTCACGCTGCCCCTGCGCCAGTCGCCCCATGGCCCGATCATCAACGATGCGCTCGGCACTGCCGCCGGCAAGACACCGGTCGCCATGTGGTGGGCTTTCCTCGAGACGCCGAATCCGATCCTCGACGGTTTCTACCAGCTCAACCGCGCCGACACTTTGGCCAAGGCCCGCGCCGCCTCGGCCAAGGTTCAGGCGCCGGGGCTGAACATCGTCTACGCCAACGCCAAGGGCGACATCGGTTGGTGGGCCTCGGCGCTGCTGCCCAAGCGCCCGGCCGGGGTGAAACCCGGGTTCATCCTCGACGGCAGCACCCCTCAGGCGGACAAGGAAGGTTTCTACCCGTTCAGCGCCAACCCACAGGAAGAAAACCCGGCGCGGGGCTATATCGTCTCGGCCAACTTCCAGCCAGTGTCGCCGACCGGCATGGAAATTCCCGGTTACTACAACCTTGCCGATCGCGGTCAGCAGCTCAATCGTCAACTCAGCGACAAAAATGTGAAGTGGGACAACGAGTCCGGCCAGAAGCTGCAACTGGGCACCACCACCGACTACGGTCCGCGCTTGCTCGCGCCGTTGCTACCGGTACTGCGTGAAGGGGTGAGCGATCCCGCCGAGCTCAAACTCGTGGAGCAACTGGCGCAATGGACTGGCGATTACCCGCTGGACTCGATCAGCGCCACGCTGTTCAACCAGTTTCTGTTCAACCTCGCCGACGCCGCGATGCGCGATGAACTGGGCAACGACTTCTTCGAAACGCTGCTGCCGACCCGGGTGATCGATGCCGCACTGCCGCGTCTGGCGGCCTCCGCCGATTCACCGTGGTGGGACAACCGCAACACTTCCGGTAAAGAAACCCGCGCCGATACGGTCAAGGTGGCCTGGCAAGCGAGCATGGCTCACCTCAACACCACCCTTGGCGCCGACTCCGCGCAATGGCAGTGGGGCAAGGCACATACCCTGACCCACGGCCATCCGCTGGGAACGCAAAAGCCACTGGAGCGGATCTTCAATGTCGGGCCATTCGCGGCGCCCGGCACCCATGAAGTGCCAAACAACCTCTCGGCCAAGATCGGCCCGGCGCCGTGGCCTGTGACTTACGGCCCGTCGACGCGGCGGCTGATCGACTTCGCCGACCCGGCCCACAGCCTGACCATCAACCCGGTCGGCCAGAGCGGCGTGCCGTTCGACCGTCACTATGACGATCAGTCCGAGGCGTATATCGAAGGGGTTTATTACCAGGCGTATTTAAACGATGAAGAAGTGACGGCCAATACCCGCAGTACGTTGAAGCTGTTGCCAGCGCGTTCAGGGCAATAGATTTCTGTTGGTTTAACTGACGTAATCGCGGGCAAGTCGAATCGTCGCACCGCCGCTCCCACAGGTTTTGTGTTGATCACAAAACTGTTGCTTCACACCGATCACTGTGGGAGCGGGCTTGCCCGCGATAACGGCATCACCGTCAACATAGATATCGACGGACAGACCGCTATCGCGAACAAGCCTGGATTTGGGTTGGCCCCGCAACGGTGGTCAACCCGGCCTCAGGATCAAGCCGCTTCCGGCGCCTGCGTCCGGCGCACGTCCGGTTGTTTCCAGGAGTCGGCGGCGCCTTCTTCGATGGCCTGCTGGATCGCACGCTTGCGAATCTCTTCGGCACGACGGCTGAAGAACCAGACCAGGAACGTGACGAACGACACCGCCAGCAGAATCAGGCTGGCCACGGCATTGATCTCAGGCTTCACGCCCAGGCGCACCGCCGAGAACACTTCCATTGGCAGGGTCGTGGAACCCGGACCCGATACGAAGCTCGCCAGCACCAGGTCATCCAGAGACAAGGCGAACGACATCATCCCGCCCGCCGCCAGCGACGGCGCGATCATCGGGATGGTGATCAGGAAGAACACCTTCCACGGCCGCGCGCCCAGGTCCATGGCCGCCTCTTCGATGGACAGGTCCAGCTCACGCAAGCGCGCCGACACCACCACCGCCACATACGCCGCGCAGAACGTGGTGTGGGCGATCCAGATGGTGACGATGCCGCGTTCCTGCGGCCAGCCGATCATCTGCGCCATGGCCACGAACAGCAGCAACAGCGACAGACCGGTGATCACTTCCGGCATCACCAACGGCGCGGTGACCAGACCACCGAACAGCGTGCGGCCCTTGAAGTGGGTGATACGGGTCAGCACGAAGGCCGCCAGTGTCCCCAGTGCCACCGCGGCAATCGCCGTGTAGCAGGCGATTTCCAGCGAGCGCACCACCGAGCCCATCAGTTGGGTGTTGTCCATCAACCCCACGTACCACTTGATCGACCAACCGCCCCACACCGTCACGAGTTTGGAGGCGTTGAACGAGTAGATCACCAGGATCAGCATCGGCGCGTAGATGAACAGCAAACCCGCTACCAGCATGAAACTCGAGAAACGGAAGCGCTTCATTCCTTGCCCTCCATTTCTTTGGCCTGACTACGGTTGAACAGAATGATCGGCACAATCAGGATCGCCAGCATCACCACCGCCAGCGCGGACGCCACCGGCCAGTCACGGTTGTTGAAGAACTCTTGCCAGAGCACTTTACCGATCATCAGGGTTTCCGGACCGCCGAGCAGTTCCGGAATCACGAACTCGCCCACCACCGGGATGAACACCAGCATGCAGCCGGCAATGATGCCGTTTTTCGACAGCGGCACGGTGATCTTCCAGAAACTGTTGAAGGTGCTCGAACCCAGGTCCGACGCGGCTTCCAGCAGGCTGGTGTCATGTTTGACCAGGTTGGCGTAGAGCGGCAGGATCATGAACGGCAGATAGGAGTAAACGACCCCGATATAAACCGCGAGGTTGGTGTTGAGAATCTGCAGCGGCTGGTCGATCCAGCCCATGCTCATCAAAAAGCCGTTAAGCAAACCGTTGTTGCTGAGAATGCCCATCCACGCATACACGCGGATCAGGATCGCGGTCCAGGTCGGCATCATGATCAGCAACACCAGCACCGTCTGCAGCTCTTTGCGGGCACTGGCAATGGCGTAGGCCATCGGGTAGCCGATCAACAGGCAGAGGACGGTGCTGATCAGCGCCATCTTGAGCGAACCCAGGTAAGCGGCGATGTACAAATCGTCGTCGCCGAGCATCGCGTAGTTGCTCAGGTTAAGCAGCACCTGGAGCTTCTGGTCGATGAAGCTGTAAATCTCGGTGTACGGCGGAATGGCCACGTCGGCTTCGGCAAAGCTGATCTTCAAGACGATGAAGAACGGCAGCATGAAGAACAGGAACAGCCAGATGAACGGCACCCCGATGACCAACTGGCGGCCACCGGGAATTATTCGATTGAGCCGGCGTTTGAATTTGCGCAGGTTCATGAGCGAAGTACCACGCCGCTGTCGTCTTCCCACCACACGTAAACCTGGTCACCCCAAGTCGGGCGCGCGCCACGGCGTTCGGCATTGGCGACGAACGACTGGACGATCTTGCCGCTCGGCAGTTCGACATAGAACACCGAGTGGCCACCGAGGTAGGCGATGTCATGCACTTTGCCGCTGGACCAGTTGTATTCGCAGGTCGGCATGGTCGGCGTCACCAGCAGTTTTTCCGGACGGATCGCGTAGGTCACGGATTTGTCCTGCACCGACGTGCTGATGCCGTGGCCCACATAAATCTGCCGGTCCAGGTCCTTGCAGGTGATGATCGCGTGGCCTTCGGCGTCGTCGATCACTTCACCGTCGAAGATGTTGACGTTGCCGATGAATTCGCAGACCAGACGGCTGGTCGGGGTTTCGTAGATGTCGATCGGGCTGCCGATCTGGGCGATCCAGCCCAGGTGCATGATCGCGATGCGCTCGGCCATGGTCATGGCCTCTTCCTGGTCGTGGGTGACCATCACGCAGGTCACGCCGACCCGCTCGATGATTTCCACCAGCTCCAGTTGCATTTGCGAGCGCAGCTTTTTATCCAGCGCGCCCATTGGCTCGTCGAGCAGCAACAGCTTCGGTCGTTTGGCCAAGGAACGCGCCAGCGCCACACGCTGACGCTGGCCACCGGACAATTGGTGCGGTTTGCGCTTGGCGTACTGAGTCATCTGCACCAGTTTGAGCATGTCGGCCACGCGCGCATCGATTTCAGCGGCAGGCAGTTTGTCCTGCTTGAGGCCGAAGGCGATGTTCTGCGCCACGGTCATGTGCGGGAACAGCGCGTAAGACTGGAACATCATGTTGATCGGCCGCTCGTACGGCGGCATGTCCGTGATGTCGACGCCATCGAGGTAAATGCGCCCCTCCGTGGGCCGTTCGAAACCTGCCAGCATCCGCAGCAAGGTGGATTTGCCCGAACCCGAGCCGCCGAGCAAGGCGAAGATTTCGCCTTTCCTGATTTCCAGGGACACGTCGTCCACGGCAATCGTCTCGTCGAACTTTTTTGTGACCCGGTCGATTTTGACCAGCACCTGTTTAGGTGTCTGGTCGCCCTCGAGGGCTTTCTTATAGGCGCCGGAGGCAACTGCCATTTACGAAACTCCCAACAGAATTTGCAGTTCGCCCAACGTGGCGAACCTGGATAGTTTGCAGCTATTTGCCCGACTTGACCTTGGTCCAGCTGCGCGTCATCAAACGTTGAATGTTTGGTGGCAACTCGGTGGAAACGTAGGTCTTGTCGAGGACCGCTTGAGGTGGATAGACCGATTCGTCGGTGCGTATGGACTGTTCCATCAGTTTGTCCGACCCGGGATTCGGGTTGGCGTAGCCTACGGAATCGCTGACCTGGGCAATCACCTCGGGTTTCAGCAAATAGTTGATGAAGGCATGGGCTTCCTTGACGTTGGCGGCATCCTTGGGGATCGCCAGCATGTCGAACCAGAGCGCGCCGCCCTCTTTCGGAATCGAATAGGCAATGTTTATGCCTTTGCCAGCTTCAGCCGCGCGGGCCTTGGCCTGGAACATATCGCCGGAGAAACCGATCGCCACGCAGATATCACCGTTGGCCAGGTCTGCGATGTATTTGGACGAGTGGAAATACGTCACGTAAGGCCGCACCGCCAGCAACTTGGCTTCGGCCTTTTTGTAGTCTTCAGGGTTGGTACTGTTGGCATCCAGGCCCATGTAGTTGAGGACCGTGGGCATCATTTCATCGGCGGAGTCGAGGAACGCCACGCCGCAGCTGTGCAGCTTCTTGATGTTCTGCGGTTCGAATACCACATCCCAGGAATCGATCTTGTCGAGACCCAGCACGGCCTTGACCTTGTCGACGTTGTAACCGATGCCGTTGGTGCCCCACAGATACGGTACGGCGTACTGATTGCCCGGATCATTCTGCTCCAGGCGCTTGAGCAGCACCGGATCGAGGTTGGAATAGTGGGTCAGCTTCGATTTGTCGAGCTTCTGGAAAGCCCCGGCCTTGATCTGTTTGCCAAGAAAGTGGTTGGACGGCACGACCACGTCATAACCGGTACGCCCGGCCAGCAACTTGCCTTCCAGGGTTTCGTTGGAATCGAATACGTCATACACCGGCTTGATGCCGGTTTCTTTCTGGAAGTCGGCCAGGGTGGTCTCACCGATGTAGTCCGACCAGTTATAAATATGCACTGTGCCAGCCGCCTGAGCACTGACAGCGAGTGTCAGCCCGGCGCCGACCAACAGGGCATTGCGCAACAAAGAAAAAATAGGCAAGTGGAGGTCCTCTAAAATTAGTTGGGCCCAAGTTGCCCCGCGTTACATGACAGCCATGGCTGCCTGACAACAAAACCGGCGCGCAACTTACCCTCGAAAAACCGTTCCAGCAAAACTTTTATGCAGAACCCTGTAGCAGCTGCCAAAGGCTGCGTTCAACTGCGAAGCAGTTGTGCTGTCGAAAAGCGGAGGTCCTTGGGACCTCAACGCAGCCTGCGGCAGCTGCTACAGGTTTATGGCTTATTTACCGGATTTGATCTTGGTCCAGCTGCGAGTCAGGATCCGCTGGGTGGCGGCCGGCAAATCGGCAATCGCGTACAGCTTGGCCAGTACTTCTGCTGGCGGGTAGATGCCAGGATCGCTGGTGATTTCTTTATCGACCAATGCGGTAGATGCCGCGTTACCGTTCGGGAAACGCACGGCGTTGGTGATCTCGGCCATGATTTCCGGCTTCTGCAGGAAGGTCATGAACTTGTAGGCGCCTTCGACGTTTTCGGCATCTTTAGGGATGGCGACCATGTCGTAGAAGCTGCCGGCACCTTCTTTTGGAATGTTGTAGCTGACTTTCACCTTGTCACCGGCTTCAGCGGCGCGAGCCTTGGCCTGGTAGATGTCGCCCGAGTAACCCACGGCGACGCAGATGTTGCCGTTGGCCAGGTCGGAGATGTATTTGGACGAGTGGAAGTAGCCCACCGAAGGACGGATTTTGAGGAACAGCGCTTCGGCTTCAGCCAGTTGTTTCTTGTCCTGGGTGTCGGTTGGATAGCCCAGGTAATGCAACGCCACCGGAATCATCTCGGTTGGCGAATCGAGGAAGCTGATACCACACGACTTCAACTTGGCAGCGTTTTCAGGTTTGAACAGCAAGTCCCAGGAGTTGGTCGGCGCATCGGCACCCAGTGCAGCCTTGACCTTGTCGGGGTTGAAACCGATACCGATCGAACCCCACATGTAAGGGAAGGCGTGTTCGTTGCCCGGGTCGCTTACCGATACGGCTTTAAGCAGGTCCGGGTTCAGGTTTTTCCAGTTAGGCAGCTTGGACTTGTCCAGCTTCTGGTAAACGCCGGCCTTGATCTGCTTGGCCAGGAAGTTGTTCGACGGCACGACGATGTCATAGCCGGACTTGCCTGCCAGCAGCTTGGCTTCCAGGGTTTCGTTACTGTCGAACACGTCGTAGACGACTTTGATACCCGACTCGGCTTCGAACTTCTTGACGGTATCCGGTGCGATGTAATCGGACCAGTTGTACACGCGCAGCACTTTGTCGTCCGCCTGAACGGCGCCCGCCATCATGCCCATCAGGGACATGGCGAGGAGGGTCTTGCCAGCTATCTTCATACCTAATGCCTTCATGGGTAATGCTCCAGTTTTTCTTTTTAACCACGTGCTCGGCGGCCGGTTACCGGGCATCCGAACAACCGTTAGTCTGGCAAGTTCCAAGGCAGGCTTTCAAGGAAAGACCCATCCTTTGTTTGCACTGAACGAAGTGCAAACTTCGCACCTCGTTCAGAGCCTAGCACTTAGCCCTGCAACGCACTCAGGGTCAGGTCCAGGCACTTGCGCGCCTTGGTCACCAACTCGTCGATTTCAGCCGGTGTAATCACCAGGGGCGGAGCAATGATCATGGTGTCGCCGACGGCGCGCATGATCAGGCCGTTTTCGAAGCAGAACGTGCGGCAGATCATGCCGACACCCTTGCCTTCGTAACGTTTGCGGGTGGCTTTGTCCTGGACCAGTTCAATGGCCCCCAACAGACCGACCCCACGCACTTCCCCCACCAACGGATGATCGCTCAGTTCCCGTAGACGCTTTTGCAAATAAGGTGCCGTTTCTGTCCGCACGCGCTCGACAATTTTCTCGTCGCGCAAGATGCGGATGTTTTCCAGCGCCACCGCAGCGGCCACCGGGTGCCCGGAATAGGTGAAACCGTGGTTGAAGTCGCCACCTTCGTTGAGCACCTCGACTACGTCGTCATGCACGATCAGGCCGCCCATCGGGATGTAGCCGGACGTCAGGCCCTTGGCGATGGTCATCATGTGAGGTTTGAGGTCGTAGAAATCGCTGCCGAACCATTCACCGGTACGGCCGAAACCGCAGATCACTTCGTCGGCCACGAACAGAATGTCGTACTTGGCGAGGATTTCCTTGATGCGCGGCCAGTAGGTGTCTGGCGGGATGATCACGCCGCCGGCGCCCTGGATCGGCTCGGCAATAAAGGCACCGACATTGTCGACGCCGACTTCCAGAATCTTCTCTTCCAGCTGATTGGCCGCCCAGATACCGAACTCGTCCGGCGTCATGTCACCGCCTTCGCCGAACCAGTACGGCTGGGCAATGTGGACGATGCCCGGGATCGGCAAGTCGCCCTGTTCGTGCATATAGGTCATGCCACCCAGGCTCGCGCCGGCCACGGTGGAGCCGTGATAGCCGTTCTTGCGACTGATGATGACTTTCTTCTTCGGCTGGCCCTTGATCGCCCAATAGTGGCGAACCATCCGCAACATGGTGTCGTTGCCTTCGGACCCGGAACCAGTGAAGAACACGTGATTCATGCCTTCAGGCGCAACGTCGGCAATGACCTTGGCCAGTTCCAGCACCGGCGGGTGAGCGGTCTGGAAGAACAGGTTGTAATAAGGCAGTTCGCGCATCTGTTTGCTGGCGGCATCGGCCAGCTCATCGCGACCGTAGCCGACGGCGACGCACCACAGGCCGGCCATGCCGTCGAGGATCTTGTTGCCTTCGCTGTCCCAGAGGTAAACGCCCTTGGCATGGGTGATGATCCGCGGGCCTTTTTCTTTCAGCTGCTTGAAGTCGCTGAACGGGGCCAGGTGGTAATCACTGCTCAGGGCTTGCCATTCACGGGTTTGCGGGTTGTTGCTGGTCATGCCAATTCTCCTTGGATTCCAGTGAAGGCGCGGCGATTGACAGCCGCGCTCGGCGCATCAGACGGCAAAGAGCAGGAATTCCCGCTCCCACGAACTGATCACGCGCTTGAAGTTTTCATGCTCGGCTCGCTTGACCGCGACGTAGCCCGTGATGAATTTCGTGCCCAGGTATTTTTCGATGGTCTTGCTGTTTTCCATGCGATCCAGGGCATCTTCAATGGTCAGGGGCAGGCGCAGGTTGCGTCGCTCGTAACCACGCCCCACGACCGGCGCACTGGGGTTATGCCCTTCGACCATGCCGATCAAGCCACACAACAGGCTGGCGGCGATGGCCAGGTAAGGGTTGGCATCGGCACCCGGCAGACGGTTTTCCACCCGACGGTTCTGCGGCCCGGCGTCCGGAACCCGCAGGCCTACGGTGCGGTTCTCTTCGCCCCACTCCACGTTCACCGGGGCCGAGGTATCCGGCAGGAAGCGGCGGAATGAATTGACGTTGGGAGCGAACAACGGCAGCAGCTCAGGAATGAATTTCTGCAGGCCGCCAATGTGGTTGAGGAACAGCTGGCTCATGGTCCCGTCTTCATTGGAGAAAACGTTTTTGCCGGTCTCAAGGCTAATGATGCTCTGGTGCAAGTGCATGGCGCTGCCCGGCTCGCCGGTCATGGGCTTGGCCATGAAGGTCGCCGCCACGTTGTGCTTGAGCGCGGCCTCGCGCATGGTGCGCTTGAACACCAGAATCTGGTCGGCCAGGGACAGGGCATCGCCATGACGGAAGTTGATTTCCATCTGCGCCGTGCCGTCCTCGTGGATCAGCGTGTCGAGGTCCAGCTCCTGCAGTTCGCACCAGTCGTAGACGTCTTCGAACAACGGGTCGAATTCGTTCGCCGCTTCAATCGAGAACGACTGACGGCCGGTTTCCGGGCGACCGGAGCGGCCAATCGGCGGTTGCAGCGGGTAGTCCGGGTCATCGCTGCGCTTGGTGAGGTAAAACTCCATTTCCGGCGCCACGATCGGCTGCCAGCCGTGGTCGGCGTAGAGTTTGAGCACCTTCTTGAGCACGTTGCGTGGCGACAGCTCGATCGGGTTGCCTTGCTTGTCGTAAGTGTCGTGAATCACGATGGCGGTGGGCTCGATGGCCCATGGCACCAGAAACACCGCGTTCTGGTCGGGACGGCAGATCATGTCGATGTCGGCCGGGTCGAGCAGTTCGTAATAGATGTCGTCTTCGACGTAGTCGCCGGTGACGGTCTGCAACAGAACGCTTTCGGGCAGGCGCATGCCTTTTTCAGCAATGAACTTGTTGGTCGGCGAGATCTTGCCCCGGGTAATGCCCGTCAGGTCGCCAATCATGCATTCGACTTCTGTGATCTTGTGGTCTTTCAACCAATCGGTGAGCTGGTCGAGGTTGTTACTCATAAATGCCTCTTAGGCTGAGTTTCCTGACTCTTATAAGTCAGGCGTTGTTTGACGCATCGGCGTCGCGTTGTAGTGCGCGCTTGCGGCAGGCATCGCCAAATGCCTGGAAAATCGCAAGGTAGTCAGGATTCAAGCTTACCTGCCATTCGGGATGCCATTGCACCCCTAAAGCAAAAGCCTTGCCTTCGATGACAGAGATGGCTTCGATCAACCCGTCGGGAGCCACCGCTTCCACGCGAAGGCCTGGCGCCAGACGCTCGATGCCCTGACCGTGAATCGAATTGACTTCAATCTCGCTCTTCAGGCCCAGCCTGGCAAGTACACCGCCCGGTTGAACGTGTACAAGGTGACTTGGCGCGTATTGCCCTTCCAGCGGCAAGCTGTCGTCTTCACGGTGATCCATGAATGGACCGGCCTCGTGAACCTTCTGATGCAGACTGCCACCGAACGCCACATTCATTTCCTGGAAGCCGCGGCAAATACCGAGCACGGGCACACCCGCCTCGACAGCAGCGCGGATCAGCGGGAGAGTGATGGCATCGCGTGCAGAATCATGAGCAGTACCTGGCGCACTGGCCGGGCCTTTATAGTGAAACGGTTCTATATTGGAAGGAGAGCCTGTAAAGAGAATGCCGTCCAGAGCGTCCAGAATATCGGACGATGTCAGTAGATCCGCCAGGGATGGAAGAATCAACGGCAGGCCCTTGGCAGCTGAAGCCACGGCGCGTACGTATTTGTCGCCACTGATGTGATAAGCATGCAGACCGATCTGCTTTGAGCAGGCGGTGACGCCGATTAACGGCAGGCGAGACATGAAGCACCCCGGTATTATTGCTGTTATGGGTTTGAATCGAGCTTAGCCTTGTTCATTTTTTTACACAACACCCCCGTAAAAAATACAACACGGCCCGCTCAAGCTCGCGGGCGCCAAGAAGGCCGAAGGCAAAAAAACGCCCCAAAGTGCCTCAAAAAAGCCCGGCCAGTGCTTTTTTAGGGCAAAAAAGGCCTCGCTTGACTTCGGCATGCCGTTCGGGTTGACTGGAATCCGAAGAGATCAATGATTGATATTTTTAACAACAAAGGTGTTGCATCATGTCGGTACCCCCGCGTGCCGTTCAGCTTAACGAAGCGAACGCGTTCCTTAAGGAACATCCTGAGGTTCTGTACGTTGACCTTCTGATTGCGGATATGAATGGTGTGGTGCGCGGCAAGCGCATTGAACGCACCAGCCTCCACAAGGTTTACGAGAAAGGCATCAACCTGCCGGCCTCTCTATTTGCTCTGGATATCAATGGCTCGACGGTGGAAAGCACCGGCCTGGGCCTGGACATCGGCGATGCTGACCGAATCTGTTATCCAATCCCCGATACCCTGTGCAATGAGCCCTGGCAGAAGCGCCCGACCGCGCAACTGCTGATGACCATGCACGAACTCGAAGGTGATCCTTTCTTCGCCGACCCGCGCGAAGTCCTGCGACAAGTCGTAGCCAAGTTTGACGAGATGGGCCTGACCATTTGCGCCGCGTTCGAACTGGAGTTCTACCTGATCGACCAGGAAAACGTGAACGGTCGCCCACAACCGCCGCGCTCGCCGATCTCCGGCAAACGCCCGCATTCGACCCAGGTCTACCTGATCGACGACCTCGACGAATACGTCGACTGCCTCCAGGACATTCTGGAAGGTGCGAAAGAGCAAGGCATCCCGGCCGACGCCATCGTCAAGGAAAGTGCCCCGGCACAGTTCGAAGTGAACCTGCACCACGTGGCCGACCCGATCAAGGCCTGCGACTATGCGGTCCTGCTCAAGCGTCTGATCAAAAACATCGCCTACGACCATGAGATGGACACCACCTTCATGGCCAAGCCTTACCCAGGCCAGGCGGGTAACGGTCTGCACGTCCACATCTCGATTCTTGATAAAGAGGGCAAAAACATTTTTGCCAGCGAGGATCCCGAGCAGAACGCCGCACTGCGTCACGCGATCGGCGGTGTGCTCGAGACCCTGCCGGCGCAGATGGCTTTCCTCTGCCCGAACGTCAACTCCTACCGTCGTTTCGGCGCCCAGTTCTATGTGCCAAATTCGCCGTGCTGGGGCCTGGACAACCGTACCGTGGCCATTCGCGTACCGACCGGTTCTTCCGATGCCGTGCGCATCGAGCATCGTGTCGCCGGTGCCGACGCCAACCCGTATCTGTTGATGGCTTCGGTTTTGGCGGGCGTGCACCACGGCCTGACCAACAAGATCGAGCCGGGCGCGCCCGTGGAAGGCAACTCCTACGAGCAGAACGAGCAAAGCCTGCCGAACAACCTGCGTGATGCACTGCGCGAGCTGGACGACAGCGAAGTCATGGCCAAGTACATCGATCCGAAATACATCGACATTTTTGTTGCCTGTAAAGAGAGCGAGCTGGAGGAGTTCGAACACTCCATCTCCGACCTCGAATACAACTGGTACCTGCATACCGTTTAAGCGGTTGCAGTAAAAACAACGCCGCCGGCTGATAAGGCCGAGCGGCGTTTTTTTATGGCCGCCTACGGCGGATCGCGGGCAAGCCCGCTCCCACAGGGATCGTCTGCGTATTCAATATCTGCATTCAACACATGACATTGTGGGAGCGGGCTTGCCCGCGATGGCGGCCGGGAAGACAACATCAAACCCTGCTCGTACAATGCCCGCTGCCCCGCAGGAGACTTCAATGACGCGCACCGCCACTATTCGCAAACCCCGCGCCCGCAGTCAGGCCCGGATCGACTCGATACTCGATGCCGCCCGCACGCTGCTGGCCGCCGAGGGCGTGGCCAGCCTGTCGATTTACAGCGTCGCCGAACGCGCGGAGATTCCGCCCTCCTCCGTCTACCATTTTTTCGCCAGCGTCCCGGCCCTGCTTGAAGCCCTGACCGCCGATGTCCACGCCGCGTTTCGTGCCTGCCTGCAAGCGCCAATCGATCACCACGCCCTCAACGGCTGGCGCGACCTGTCACGCCTGGTGGAACAGCGCATGCTTGCCATCTACGACGAAGACGCCGCCGCCCGTCAACTGATCCTCGCCCAGCATGGCCTGACCGAAGTCACCCAGGCCGACCGCCAGCACGACATCGAACTCGGCGACCTGATGCACAAGCTGTTCGACCACCATTTCGAATTGCCGAGGTTGCCCAGTGATGTCGATGTGTTTGCGCTGGCCATGGAACTGGGCGATCGGGTGTATGCGCGCTCGGTGCAGCAGCATGGGCAGATCACGCCGCGGATGGCTGAAGAAGGGATGCGGGTGTTTGATGCCTATTTGGGGCTTTATCTGCCGCCATATTTGCCCAAACGCGAAGTGCTTTGATCATTCCCACGCTCTGCGTGGGAATGCCTCTTCGGACGCTCCGCGTTCGGCTTGTGGGACGCAGAGCGTCCCGGGCTGCATTCCCACGCAGAGCGTGGGAACGATCAGTCCTCCGGGGGGTTGGCGCTCGCGCTTACAACTTGGCGATCGACACCTCGGTGGATTTCACAAACGCGATCACTTCACTGCCGACCACCAGTTCCAGCTCTTTCACTGAACGGGTGGTAATCACCGAAGTGACGATGCCGGAGGCCGTCTGCACGTCGATTTCCGACAGCACGTCACCCAGCACGATTTCCTTGATCGAGCCTTTGAACTGGTTACGAACGTTGATGGCTTTGATAGTCATGAGATTTCTCCTGAGGTCGAAATGAGCTGCAAGTTGCAAACTACAAGCTGCAAGAAGAAGCAGAGCGCTTTTACTTGCAGCTTCAAGCGTGAGGCTTGCGCTGCTCTTATTGCGCCCAACGCAATTGCGCAGGCAGTGGTGAAACAGGTTCCGGTGCCGGCGGTTGGCCTGGCAGGGACAGCACGCGGTTGAGCACTTCGGTTTCCAGCGCCGCCAGCCGATGGGAGCCACGGGCCCGAGGGCGCGGCAGTTCCACAGGCAGGTCGAGGCCGACTTCGCCCTCTTCAATCAGAATCACCCGATCGGCAATTGCCACCGCTTCGCTGACGTCGTGGGTCACCAGCAACACGGTGAAGCCATGTTGTTGCCAGAGCCGTTCGATCAACTGCTGCATTTCGATTCGGGTCAGGGCATCCAGTGCGCCCAGCGGTTCGTCCAGCAACAGCAAGCGCGGTTGATGGATCAACGCGCGGGCCAGGGCCACACGCTGCTTCTGCCCGCCGGACAACGCTGCCGGCCATTCGTGGGCGCGATCCGCCAGGCCGACGGCGTCCAGCGCTTGCAATGCTTGCGGCCGCCAGTTGCCCTTGAGCCCGAGACCGACGTTGTCGATGATCTTTTTCCAAGGCAGCAAACGCGCTTCCTGGAACATCAACCGAGTGTCTTCCCGTGCATTGCTCAGCGGCGCGGAGCCTGCATGCAGCTCTCCCCCGGTGGGTGTGTCGAGACCGGCGAGCAGGCGTAGCAAAGTACTTTTGCCGCAGCCGCTACGCCCGACCACCGCCACAAACTGCCCGGCCGGAATGTGCAAATCGATTTCACGCAACACTTGCCGCAAACCGAAGGTTTTTTGCAGCTTGCGCACGGCCAGCGGAATACCGCGCCGCAAACGTGGAGGTTGTTGAGCTGTCATGCGGCACCTCCCTTGGGTACCTGATAAGCCGGATGCCAGCGCAGCCACACACGCTCAAGCCCACGCGCCGCAAGGTCGGCCAGCTTGCCGAGCACCGCGTACAACAGAATCGCCAGCACCACCACGTCGGTCTGCAAGAATTCCCGGGCATTCATCGCCAGGTAGCCGATGCCCGAGCTCGCGGAAATGGTTTCCGCCACGATCAAGGTCAGCCACATGAAACCCAGGGCAAAACGCACGCCGACCAGAATCGAAGGCAGCGCGCCCGGCAAAATCACTTGGCGAAACAGGCTGAAACCGGACAGGCCGTAACTGCGCGCCATCTCCACCAGCGCCGGGTCGACGTTGCGAATGCCGTGATACGTGTTGAGGTAGATCGGGAATAACGTGCCCAACGCCACCAGAAAAATCTTCGCCGTCTCGTCGATGCCGAACCACAGAATCACCAGTGGAATCAGTGCCAGGTGCGGCACGTTGCGGATCATCTGCACCGAGCTGTCGAGCAGGCGTTCGCCCCATTTCGACAAGCCGGTGATGAAGCCCAAGGCCAGGCCGATGCCGCCGCCAATGACGAAACCGAGCGCCGCGCGCCAGCCGCTGATGGCCAGGTGAGTCCAGATTTCACCGCTGCCGACCAGGCTCACACCGGCTTCGATCACCGCGATCGGCGCCGGCAGAATCCGCGTCGACAACCAGCCCGTCGACACCGACAACTGCCACACTGCCAGCAACAAGACCGGCAACGCCCAGGGCGTGAGGTTGTGGATAATTTTCTTCATGGCGGTAACTCAGCGCTGGGACGCGGCTTTGGGAAGAATGTCGTTGGCTACCATCTCGCCGAACGGGCTGACGTAACCGCCACTTTTCGGCAACTGCGCACGCTCGATATCCAGGTGCGGGAACAGCAATTCAGCCACGCGATAGGACTCTTCCAGGTGTGGATAACCGGAGAAGATGAATGTATCGATGCCCAGGTCCGCGTATTCCTTCACCCGAGCGGCCACGGTCGGGCCATCGCCGACCAGCGCCGTTCCGGCCCCGCCGCGCACCAGACCGACACCGGCCCAAAGGTTGGGGCTGACTTCCAGATGGTCGCGGCTGCCACCATGCAACGCGGCCATCCGTTGCTGGCCGACCGAATCGAAACGCGCCAGAGACGCCTGGGCACGGGCAATGGTGTCATCGTCCAGATGCGAGATCAGTCGCTCCGCCGCTTGCCACGCCTCGGCATTGGTTTCGCGAACGATCACATGCAGGCGAATACCGAAGCGCACGGTGCGACCGAGCTTCGCGGCTTTGGCACGAACCTGTTCGATTTTTTCCGCCACGGCGGCAGGCGGCTCGCCCCAGGTCAGAACCATTTCGACCTGCTCTGCCGCGAGGTCTTGGGCGGCTTCCGACGAGCCACCGAAATACAGCGGCGGGCGCGGTTGCTGGATCGGCGGATAGAGCAACTTGGCACCCTTCACGCTGATGTGCTGACCGTCGTAATCAACCGTTTCACCTTCCAGCACCCGGCGCCAGATGCGGGTGAATTCCACCGAGGCCTGATAGCGTTCCTCGTGACTGAGGAACAAACCGTCGCCGGCCAGTTCTTCCGGATCGCCACCAGTGACCAGGTTGAACAGCGCCCGACCGCCAGACAAGCGATCCAGTGTCGCGGCCTGACGCGCCGCCACCGTCGGGGAAATGATCCCGGGGCGCAGGGCAACCAGGAACTTCAAACGCTGGGTCACCGGGATCAGCGATGCGGCCACCAGCCACGAGTCTTCGCAGGAGCGACCGGTAGGAATCAACACCCCGCCAAAGCCCAGACGATCCGCCGCTTGCGCGACCTGTTGCAGGTAACCGTGATCGACGGCGCGAGCGCCTTCGGCGGTGCCAAGGTAATGGCCATCGCCATGGGTAGGCAGGAACCAGAAGATATTAAGGCTCATGGAGTGGTCTCCTCAGGGAATCGAATTACGGCGCTTTGGCCACGGTGGCAGGTGGCGTCCAGATCACATCTTTAATGCTCAAGGGTTTGGGAATCAGCTTGAGCTGGTAAAAGCTGTCGGCAATCTTTTGCTGGGCGGCGGCGACTTCCGGCGTCAGGAACAGCGCGCCGTAGCCCTGGCGTTTCATCGAGGTTAGGGTGATGTCCGCTGGCAGGCCGAGCAGTGGCGAAACTTGCCGGGTCACGTCCTCGGGATTGGCCTTGGACCATTCGCCAACCGCACGCACTTCTTCCACCAGCGCCTTGATCACTTGAGGATTTTTCTGCGCGTAAGGTTTGGTCGCCAAGTAGAACTGATGGTTGTCGACGAGGCCTTTGCCGTCGCGCAGCGTGCGTGCTTGCAGTTGCTGTTCGGCGGCGGCCTGGTACGGGTCCCAGATCACCCAGGCATCGACACTGCCACGCTCGAATGCAGCGCGGGCATCGGCCGGCGGCAGGAACACGGTCTGGATGTCGGTGTATTTGAGGCCGGCGTCTTCAAGCGCACGCACCAGCAGGTAGTGCACGTTGGAGCCCTTGTTGAGCACGACTTTCTTGCCCTTGAGGTCCTGCACCGATTTGATCGGCGAGTCCTTCGGCACCAGGATCGCTTCGCTGTGGGGCGCTGGTGGTTCGTAGGCGACATAAAGCAGATCGGCGCCGGCCGCCTGAGCGAACACGGGCGGCGTTTCGCCGGTAACACCAAAGTCGATGGAGCCGACGTTCAGGCCTTCGAGCAGTTGCGGGCCACCGGGGAATTCAGTCCATTGCACGTCCACGCCTTGAGCGGCGAGGCGTTTTTCCAGTGTGCCCTTGGCTTTGAGCAGCACCAGGGTGCCGTACTTTTGATAACCGATCCGCAGGACGCCTTCATGGGTAGAAAGTGCCTGAACTTGAGTAATGGCGCCGAAGGTAACAGCCGCAGCAAACAGAGCGACCAGACCACGACGCAAAATGACAGTGCGCATAGCGCTCTCCTTTTTGCAGTTGGGTTTTGGCTGCACCTGCTTGGCCGTTAGCGGCTGAGTAAGGTGAGTACTTCAAATTCAGATGTGGTTTGAGGGCTGGCTTAAATGCTCCAGCGAGCACTCAACAAACGTTCGTTCAACAGGTTCGGATCGAGCGGCTTGGGCCGTCGAGCCATGGCGCTGAAAAACTGCTCCAGCGCTTCAAACAATCGTTGCGCAAGCTCCGGCGCCAACTGCGCCTGGGCGCTGCCTTCGCCGTAAGCGATCTGGCTGTCCACGGCGAAAATCCCCTGCAACATCTCCTGGGCTTTCAACGCTGACAGCACCGGTTTGAGCGCGTAATCCACCGCCAGCATATGAGCGATGCTGCCGCCGGTAGCCATCGGCAAAACCACCTTGTGGTTGAGGGCACGTTCGGGCAGCAGATCGAGCAAGGTTTTCAGCGCACCTGAGAACGACGCCTTGTAAACCGGCGTGGCGATCAGCAAACCATCGGCGTTTTCAATCTGTTGCAGCAGGTCGATCACTTTCGGGCTGTCGAAGCGGGCATGCAGCAAATCTTCAGCCGGGAAGTCCCGTACCTGGTAATTCACCACTTCCACACCTTGCTCTTGCAACCAGCGTCGCGAGCGCTCCAGCAAAACCCCGGAACGGGAACGCGGGCTGGGACTGCCACCGAGTGAGACGACCAGCATTCAGACATTTCCTTGAGCGATGTTGGCGATTTCGCGGCGTGCGATCTCGCGTCGATGGAGTGACATTAACAGCTGATTCATATATCCATAAATCATATTTATTCATTTGTTTATTCTTTTAATGAATATGGCGATGGTCTTTCCCGGACAAAAAAAGAGCCGTCGAAACGGCCCAAAATCCCCTGCTTTGGTAGACCTGTAGGAGCGAGGCTTGCCCGCGAACGGTACAACTCGGTATCTCTGGCCCCGCCCAAATACGCCTTCGCGGGCAAGCCTCGCTCCTACAGAAAATCAACGATTCGGCTGTGGTGTCAGACGCAGGTATGGCGATTTATTTAGATTAAAAATGAATATTAAAAATCTATTCACTGGACCTGAATAGTCATCGAGACGAACATCGGCCACAAGGTTCGAGAAGGCCTTGAGTTGCTGCAAAAGAGGGGAATTTCAAGGAGGGTTTACGGGGGTGAGCCCCCCTTGAAAACGCAAAAGCCCCGCCTGGCGAGATGCCGGGCGGGGCTTTTTTTCTACGTCTTACATGAAGTTGTAAGTGTAGTTAAAGATCAGGCGAGTCTGATCCTGATCGGCGATACCGGTACTGCTGCCACGGTAGGTGCCGTGACGCAGGGTAGTACCAAAGCCTTTCAGAGGGCCTTGCTGGACAACGTAGTCCAGGCGCATGTCGCGTTCCCACTCGGACGATTCGCTTGCGCCATTGACGGATTTGATGTCGTCACCGTGGAGGTAGGCAATTGCAGCCTTCAAGCCCGGAACGCCCAGGGCGGTGAAGTCGTACGAGTATTGACCGAACGTGGTGTTCTCACCGGCGCGGACAAACTGATGGATCATGCTATCGGTAAACAGATAGAAGCTTGAGCCGCCAGCCCCTTCGTTACGACCACTGTCATTCAAAAGGCTGCCCTGGTTCAGGTAGACGAAGCCGCCGTCATCCCCAACTTGCTGGTGACCCAACAGGAAGGCGCTGCCACCCAGGGTATAAGTGAACATGGCGCTCCAGGTCTTGTTATCGACCTCGCCCGGGGTCTTGGCATAGCCACCATTGTTGTTGAACCGATAGCCAGCGTCACCATTGCGACCATCTGAGCTGCTGTCGAAGTAACGCAGGTCAGTCTTGAACGACTGGCCTTCGGTGATCGGGAAAACATGTACCGCGCCCAGGAAGTGCTGTTTGTAATAATCCTGCAGGTTGGCGTAGTAGTACTGCAGGGTCAGGTCTTTGGTGACTTTCCAGTCCGCGCCACCATAACGGAACTGGTTGCTGTCCTGAGTACCGCCGTTCACTGCCAGGCCGGTGCTGTTGGTTCCCGCACGTCCAACAGCGTGCTCCAGTTGACCGCCGTTGAAGGTTACATTGTCGATTTCTTTGGAGGTGATGGTGCCACCTTCAAAGGTTTGCGGCAGCAAACGACCATCGCTGGCCACCAGAATCGGCAAGTTAGGCATCAAGGCACCACCCAGGTGAGCCTCGGTCTTGGACAATAGCGCCTTTACGTTGCCAGACAGACGACTCCAGTTGTGTACAGCCGAACCGTCGGTGTCGCTTGGGACGAAGGAGTTGTTATCCGGGTGGTGACCTTTGCCGCCATCGAGGTGGATACCGACCAGGGCTTGGGCGTCGATACCAAAACCTACAACGCCTTGGGTGAAACCGGACTTGTAGTCGAACTTCAAACCGGTAGCCGTTTCGCGCTGGTCGGAACCGCCTTCGCGGTTATCGTTATTGAAGTAAAGGGTACGGGAACTGACGGATGCCTTGCTGTCTTCGATAAAACCGGCGGCGCTTGCCTGCTGCGCCAAAACCCCTACGGCCACTGCCAGGGCCAAGGTGGACTTCTTCATTGTTTCGCTCCTCTCGTTCTAATTTTTATGCTCTTTGGTCCAGGGTCTAACGCCCCGGATCCAAGATGCGCGATTAGCACTGGTCCATGACTGACAAGTCAATCGTAACCATGTGTGTCTACGACCAAGGTCTAACCGCCCGTGATTTGCTCCTGCAGGTTAATGACTTCCTTATAAACCCAAAAAGAATTATTTCTATCTTTTTAATACTCTTTAGGAATATCGCTCGGTCGCCAGTATCCGAACCGGGACACAAGGTATCGGCTCATAAGCTAATTCCTAAATGGTATTTATTGACGTTTTTTTAGATCGATTAGCTTTCGACGTATTCCCCAAACGTCAATCAGTATCGAAAAGGCGACGCCCATGATGGCCAAGCGCGCACTATCCAGTCAAATTGTTACAGTTTGTGTATCGCTGATATTTTCTTTTTTCCGCCGACGGAGGGGGTCGTTCACAGGATTTACGCCAAGATGACCGGCGCCAATAATGTGCCGAAGCACGCGCCAGCTCGGCATTTGCAGCCAAGGCGATGGGCGAAACAGCGAAGTGCTGGAAGGGATAAGGTCGCGCCGTATGTCAGCGCGAAATTCATCACTGAGTAACACCCCCGCCCCGGTAGGAGCGAGGCTTGCCCGCGAAGAGGCCATATCTGCCGACACAAGTGTTGAATGTCAGGCCACCTTCGCGAACAAGCCTTGCTCCTACAAGGCTTGGGGCATCACAGGGCTTTTTCGAAGATCTTCGAATTACGCTGATAGTTGTAAAGCGACGCCCGCGCCGACGGCAGGCGTTCGACGCTGCTTGGCACAAAGCCCCGCTCACGGAACCAATGGGCTGTGCGGGTCGTCAGCACGAACAGGGTTTTCAGCCCCTGGGCCCTGGCACGGGTTTCGATGCGCTCCAGCAGTTCATCGCCGCGACCGCCATGGCGGTACTCCGGGTTCACCGCCAGACACGCCAACTCCCCGGCATCCGAATCGGCAATCTGATACAGCGCCGCGCAGGCGATGATCATCCCTTCACGTTCGACCACGCTGAACTGCTCGATCTCACGTTCCAGCACCTCCCGGGAACGCCGTACCAGAATGCCCTGCTCTTCCAGCGGGCTGATCAAGTCCAGCAAACCGCCGACGTCCTCGATGGCCGCCTCGCGCACCACCTCGAATTGCTCCTGGGCCACCAGCGTACCGCCACCGTCACGGGTGAACAGTTCGGTCAGCAGCGCGCCATCTTCGGCGTAACTGACGATGTGGCTGCGCGCCACCCCGCCCCGACACGCTTCAGCGGCCGCATCCAGCAGCTCGGCTTGATAGTTGTTGCCCAAACGCTGCAAGTGAGCGGGTACTTGCTGCGGTCGCAATTCGCGGACCAGCCGGCCATTTTCATCGATCAAGCCAGGATCGGCGCCGAACAGCAGCAGCTTGTCCGCCCCCAGATCGATAGCGGCGCGGGTGGCAACGTCTTCGCAGGCGAGGTTGAAGATCTCACCGGTCGGCGAATAACCCAATGGCGACAACAGCACGATGGAGCGTTCGTCCAGCAGGCGATTGATGCCCTTGCGGTCAACCCGGCGCACTTCGCCGGTGTGGTGGTAGTCGACACCTTCAAGTACGCCAATCGGCCGTGCCGTGACCAGATTGCCGCTGGCCACCCGCAGGCGCGACCCCTGCATTGGCGAGGAGGCCATGTCCATGGACAGCCGGGCTTCGATGGCGATGCGCAGTTGACCCACCGCATCGATCACGCACTCAAGCGTCGCCGCATCGGTGATGCGCATGCCGTGGTGGTAATGCGGAATCAGACCGCGAGCAGCGAGGCGGGTTTCAATTTGCGGGCGCGAACCGTGAACCAGCACCAGTCGCACGCCCAGGCTGTGCAGCAGCACCAGGTCGTGGACGATGTTGCCGAAGTTCGGGTGCTCCACGCCGTCGCCGGGCAGCATGACGACAAACGTGCAATCGCGGTGGGCGTTAATGTAAGGCGAAGCGTGACGAAGCCAATTGACGTATTCGGGCATGAACCTGGGCCTGTAATAAATAGCAGCCGAAAAAAGGGTAAAGCAGTAAACGCACAGCGGGCTGATGGTTATCGTCGGAACAGGCTTGGCGACACGCGCGCTCTCCTCATGAATACGGGTTGGGACATCGGCAATTTATACACGCTCTGTAGGAGCTGCCGAAGGCTGCGATCTTTTGATCTTGTTTTTAAAATGCAAAGATCAAAAGATCGCAGCCTTCGGCAGCTCCTACACCGTTTTGGCCGGTGTCAGGCAGTAATGTTCAATCAGTTGACGTAATAGATGCACGGTAGGTTGCAAACGTGACATTTCGAGGTATTCCCCCGGTTGGTGCGCGCAGGCGATGTCGCCCGGGCCCAGTACCAGTGTTTCACAACCAAGACGCTGAAGATAAGGCGCTTCTGTGCCAAACGCCACTGCTTCGGCGCGATGGCCGGTGAGTTTTTCTGCGACCCTGACCAATTCCGAGTCTTCGGCCTGCTCGAAGGGGGGCACTTCAGGGAACAGCGGCGCGTAATCGATCTTCACTTGATGCCGTTCGGCAATCGGATTGAGCTTCTGCAAAATCGCTGCGCGCAGCGCTTTGGGGTCCATGCCTGGCAAAGGCCTCAAGTCGAATTCCAGCGAACACTGGCCGCAAATGCGATTAGGGTTGTCCCCACCGTGGATGCAACCGAAATTCAGGGTCGGCTGCGGCACGCTGAACTGTGGGTTACGAAACTCGCGCTGCCACGCCAGGCGCAGGCCGCGCAGTTCGCCCATGGCGTCGTGCATGGCTTCGAGGGCGCTGTGACCCAGGCGCGGGTCCGAGGAATGGCCACTCTGACCGAGGATGTCGATGCGTTCCATCATGATGCCTTTGTGCATCCTGATCGGCTTCAGCCCGGTCGGCTCGCCGATCACCGCCGCGCGACCCAAGGGCCGTCCGGCTTCGGCCAGGGCACGAGCTCCGGCCATTGAGCTTTCTTCATCGCAGGTGGCGAGAATCAGCAAGGGTTGCTTGAACGGTTGGTCGAGCAAGGGTTTGACGGCTTCGATGGCCAAGGCGAAGAAACCCTTCATGTCACAACTGCCCAAACCGACCCAACGACCCTCTACTTCCGTCAGTTTCAGCGGATCGGTCTGCCACAACGCCTCGTCGTACGGCACCGTATCGCTGTGACCGGCGAGCACCAGGCCGCCGGGGCCGGAGCCAAAACTGGCCAGCAGATTGAATTTGCCGGGGCTGACCTGCTGGATATCGCAGGCAAAACCCAAGTCCCCCAGCCAAGTCGCCAACAAGTCGATGACCGGCCGATTGGTTTGATCCAGGCGAGGTTGGGTACAGCTGACGGACGGCGCGGCGATCAGCGCAGCGAACTGATCTTTCATGGACGGCAAAGGCATCGCTGACTCCCCACTCGCGAATTGAAGTCCATCATAGAACCATCCGGTGACAGGAATAAACTGTCGCGGCGCGCGTCACCAAGCGTCAACAGACCCTATCTCGAATGAGTCCTGTACACTGCACGACCTTGGCAGCCACACATTCCCCCGGCTGCGCTCCCGATCCTGGATTTTCCGGCCATGCAGAAAGAAACCGAAATCAAACTCCGCGTCAGCCGCGAAACCCTCGCCGCCTTGCGCGAGCACCCGTTACTGAAAAAACGCAACAAAAGTGGCTGGGAACGCCGTGAGTTGATGAACCAGTACTTCGACACGCCTGAGCGCGACCTGGCCCGCGCCAAGGTTGCCCTGCGCCTGCGCCGCGATGGCGACGAAGTGATTCAGACCCTCAAGACCCGTGGCCAGAGCGTCGCCGGTTTGTCCGAGCGTCACGAGTACGACTGGCCTCTGGCCAAAGCCAAGCTCGACGTGAAAAAACTCGACGGCGAATGCTGGCCCCAAGAGCTGGCCGAACTGGACAAGAAAACCCTGAAAGCCATCTTCACCACCGATTTCGTTCGCGAACGCGCCGAAATCGCCTGGGGCCGTGGCAAGACCAAAGTGGTCATCGAAGCCGCGCTGGATTTGGGCCACGTGGTGGTCGGCAAGCAAAAAGAAGAAATCTGCGAGCTGGAACTGGAACTGCGCGAAGGCGAACCGGCCGCGCTGCTGGAACTGGCCGCCGAACTGGCCGCGACCCTTCCACTGATGCCGTGTGACATCAGCAAGGCCGAACGCGGTTATCGCCTGTTCGACGCCAACAGCTACTCGCTGAGCCTGGCTGCGCCGCAAATCACTGCCGAGATGCCGCTGGACGATGCGTTCGCCGCATTGAGCTGGCATTTGCTGAGCAGTAGCCAGCGATTGGCCGAGCAATATCGCTTCAATGGCCACTGGCGTCTGTTGCAAGACTGGGTCGAGAACCTCGCTGAGATGCGCGCGCTGATCAGCAGCCTCGGTCAGGCCGCACCGCGTCAGTCGACGCATGATCTGCGCATCGCGCTGGATGCCCTGCTGGAAGACTGGCGCCCACTGGTACAAGCCGGCCTGGACGACGAAGACGTGCGCAAAGCCGCGCCGGAGCAGTTCCTCGAAGAACTCGAAGACCCGCGCTGGGGCCTGTTCTCCCTGAACACTTCGCGCTGGTTGCTGGCTCGCACCTGGGCCAGCGATCGCAACACCCGCGGTAATCGCCAGGGCGCTGCACAACTGGGCAGCTGGTTGCCACGCATGCTGGGCGAAGAAGCCAACTCGCTGCAGTTGCAGCGTTATCAGCAACAGCCGGAAGACCTGGCCGAACAGTTGCCGCGTATCGAACGCATCCAGGCGTGGCTGCACCATGCCCGCAATGTACTGGAGATCCCGGAAATGGATCGCCTGTACGGTGAATTGAACAAACTGGCGCAACTGGCCAACGAGCCGATCACCGATGAATCGCTGGATGCGCGCAAGCAGCAGGCCATCGCGGTGTATCAGAATCGCGCCTGGAAGACTTTGCTGCGTCTGTAAAATCGCCTTCGCGGGCAAGCCTCGCTCCTACAAGGGCAGCAGGATCTCTTGTAGGAGCGAGGCTTGCCCGCGAAGAGGCCCGCACAAGCGCTATAAATCTCTACCCCCCCGCAACACCGGCAAACTCGTCGTGGACTTGATCTCCGATAACGCCACGATCGAGTTGACCTCCTGAATCCCCGGCACCATCGACAGTTTCTCGAAGAAGAAGCGCTCATAAGCCTCGATATCTGCTGTGACGATCCGCAGCAAGAAATCCACCGACCCCATCAGCACATAACATTCCAGCACCTCGGGAAAACCGCGAATCGCCTCGGTGAACTCAGTGAAGTTCGAACGTCCGTGGGCGTTGAGTTTGATCTCGGCGAAGATCTGCGTGTTCAGGCCGATTTTCTTGCGGTCAAGCAACGTCACCTGAGCGCGAATTATCCCCTCTTCCTTCATCCGCTGGATCCGCCGCCAGCACGGCGACTGCGAGAGCCCCACCTGTTCGGCGATCTGCGCACTGGAGAGCGAAGCGTCCTCTTGCAGCAACGCCAGAATCATGCGGTCGTAGTTATCCATCTCGCTGTGCATAGAAAAACCTGTAAATGATATGAATACGAATTGATCGATTCGATAAATCACCAATTCGCCCAATCATAGATAAGAAATGCCCGGCACCGAATGTAAAAATTCCCCCAGTGATTTTGGAGCTCGACCATGCCGCATTTAGAATCCGTGACCACCTTGCCTGCCCGCGCCGATGTCTGGAACGTCAACAACGCCCATTGCCGCGTTCACTATCAATTACTGGCCGAGGCCGAGCCGGACCTGCTGTGTCGGGCGCTTAACCTGTTCGCCCTGCAGTTTCTTACACCTCAGCAAGTCAACGTGCAGCGCATGGACGATCTGCTGTCGGTCGACATCGTCATGGACGGCCTGAGCGGGCACCGGGCTCAAGTGATTGCGGAAAAATTACGTAACCTGATCAGCGTCTGCTCGGTGAACCTGCAAGTGGTTGATTCTGCGTGGGTAGAGCCGGCTCAGGCGACAGGCTGAAAAGAAACGACATGCCTTGGTCGGGTAGTGGCCCAACGGTCTGCGGGTGCGCGACTATCCTTTGCGAACGGTTGTTCAAAAGGAGCCCGCATGTCCGTTCAACTCGCCACTCAGGACCGCTGGCTGGACCTTAATGATTTGCTGCGTGAATTGGTCGCCCAAGGTTTTATCAGTCAGGATTCGGCCGAGCACGCGCTCAACGCCCGCCGCCGTCATGCCATAAATGGTCAACAGCACCCGCTGGAATTCATCGCCAGCCAACACCTGGACGATCTCAGCCGTCCCGGCAAACACCTCGATCTGGAAAGCCTGACACTCTGGCTGTCTCAGCGGGCCGGTCAGCCTTACTTGCGCATCGACCCGCTGAAAATCAACGTCGCGGCCATCACGCCGCTGATGTCCTATGCCTTCGCCCAACGCCACAAGATTCTGGCGGTGTCCATCGACCGCGACGCCGTTACCGTCGCCAGCGCCCAGCCCTTCGTCAGCAGCTGGGAAGCCGACCTGACCCACGTGCTGAAGCTGCCGATCAAACGCGTAGTCGCCAACCCGGTGGACATCCAGCGTTTCAGCGTGGAGTTTTTCCGGCTGGCCAAATCGGTCACGGGCGCCACCAACGCGGATCAGCAAAACAGCACCCTGGGCAACTTCGAACAGTTGCTCAACCTCGGCGCCAGCGACCAGGAGCCGGACGCCAACGATGCGCACATCGTCAACATCGTCGACTGGCTGTTCCAGTACGCGTTCCAGCAACGGGCCAGCGATATCCACATCGAACCCCGGCGCGAGCAAGGCACGGTGCGCTTTCGCATCGACGGCGTGCTGCACAACGTCTATCAATTCCCGCCGCAGGTGACCATGGCCATCGTCAGCCGCCTGAAAAGCCTGGGGCGGATGAACGTCGCAGAAAAGCGCAAACCCCAGGACGGCCGGGTCAAAACCAAAACCCCGGATGGCGGCGAAGTCGAATTGCGCCTGTCGACATTACCGACCGCGTTCGGCGAAAAAATGGTCATGCGGATCTTTGACCCGGAAGTGCTGCTCAAGGATTTCGATCAGCTGGGTTTTTCCGCCGATGACTTGCGCCGTTGGCAGGACATGACTCGCCAGCCCAATGGCATCATTCTGGTAACCGGGCCGACCGGTTCGGGCAAGACCACCACGCTGTACACCACCCTGAAGAAACTGGCGACGCCAGAGGTGAACCTCTGCACCATTGAAGACCCGATCGAAATGGTCGAGCCAGCGTTCAATCAGATGCAGGTCCAGCACAACATCGAGCTGACCTTTGCCGCCGGCGTGCGCGCACTGATGCGCCAAGACCCGGACATCATCATGATCGGCGAAATCCGCGACCTCGAAACCGCCGAAATGGCGATTCAGGCCGCACTCACCGGCCATTTGGTGCTGTCGACATTGCACACCAACGACGCCCCGAGCGCCATCAGCCGCCTGCTGGAACTCGGCGTGCCGCACTATTTGATCAAGGCCACGGTACTCGGAGTCATGGCTCAGCGCCTGGTCCGAACCCTCTGCCCGCATTGCAAGGCGCCATTAACTTTGGGCGAGGACGACTGGCAAACCCTGACCCGACCTTGGCAAGCGCCACTGCCAGGTAACGCACAACGCGCCATCGGTTGTCTGGAATGTCGCGAAACCGGCTATCGCGGCCGCGCCGGAGTGTACGAAATCATGCAGCTGACGGACGGCATCAAAGCACTGATCAACCCCGATACCGATTTACTGGCGGTCCGCCGTCAGGCCTTCAAGGAAGGCATGCGCAGTTTGCGCTTGTCAGGGGCACAGAAAGTGGCGGCGGGGCTGACCACGATCGAAGAGGTGCTGCGGGTGACGCCGCAGAGTGAGCAGAAGTAGGCCATTTCAACCGCTACACACTCCTTGTTTGTAGCAACTGCCAAGCCTGCATGCCTGGCAGGAGCTGCCGCAGGCTGCGATCTTTTGATTTTCGCTTTAAAAACAACAACAAAAGATCGCAGCCTGCGGCAGCTCCGACAGCCGTCACGGAACTCGATTGGGTAATTGGCAATCAAAGCCCGCAGTTAAAACCCAGTGGAGTCACCTTTTATGCGTCTCAAACTTGCTGTCGCTACCTTCGCCGTGTTGTCCCTTCCAGTCGGTTCGGCGATGGCTGATGACAGCTTTTGGCGTAACGTCCTTACATCCGGTGCCACCACCGGCACCTCTTACCTGACCTCCAGGGATCACAAGCTGGTCGTCGCCGCCCAGGACGACGCCGGCAGCTTTGTTGCCAGTGACGGCGCCATCCGCGGCCCCTACCTGGAAGCTGCGATACAGAAAGTCCGCGCCGATAACCCTGGCCTGCAAGCCACGGACATGGAACTGGCGAACGCCCTCCTGGCGAAGAATGCCATCGCTTCGAAATAAGGTTCGTTGCTGAACAAAAAATGCCGCTCTGGATGAGCGGCATTTTTTTTGCCCGATACAAAACCCTGTCAATGATCGCTCCCCACGCTGCGCGTGGTAGCACCGCCATGGACGCTCTGCGTCCGCTCTTGGGACGCGGAGCGTCCCGGGAGGCATTCCCACGCAGAGCGTGGGCACGATCAGCCTCCCGCTGTCAGCGGTATTCGTCCACCGGCACACACGCGCAAAACAGATTGCGGTCACCGTAGACATTGTCCACACGGTTCACCACCGGCCAATATTTATGGGCCTTGGTGTGCGCATCTGGCGTCACCGCCTGCTCGATGCTGTACGGGCGCTCCCAAACCCCGGTGATATCGGCCAAGGTATGCGGTGAGCGTTTCAACGGGTTGTCCTCCGCCGGCCAATTGCCGTTCTGCACCTCGGTAATTTCCGCGCGAATACTCAGCATCGCGCCGATAAAACGGTCCAGTTCCGCCTTCGATTCACTCTCGGTCGGTTCGACCATTAACGTCCCCGGCACCGGGAATGACATGGTCGGCGCATGGAAGCCATAGTCCATCAGACGCTTGGCAACATCCTCTTCACTAATCCCGGTCTGCGCCTTGAGCGGGCGCAAGTCGAGGATGCATTCGTGGGCCACTCGCTCGTTGCGCCCCGTGTAGAGCACTGGAAATGCGCCGGCCAAATGCTGCGCCAGGTAATTCGCGGCGAGGATCGCCACCTCACTCGCATCCGCCAATTGCGGTCCCATCATGGCGATGTACATCCAGCTGATGGGCAAAATGCTCGCACTGCCCCAAGGGGCCGCGCTCACCGCGCCGTTTGCCGGCAGCGGGCCATCGATGGGCACTACCGGGTGATTGGCGACGAACGGCGCCAAATGCGCGCGAACACCGATCGGCCCCATGCCCGGCCCACCGCCGCCGTGGGGAATGCAAAACGTTTTGTGCAAGTTCATGTGCGACACGTCGGCACCGATGTCTGCCGGCCGTGCCAATCCGACTTGCGCATTGAGGTTGGCACCATCCATGTACACCTGACCGCCATGGCTGTGGATAACTTCACAGATCTCGCTGATGCCTTCCTCGTAAACCCCATGGGTCGAAGGATAAGTCGCCATCAGGCAGGCGAGTTTATCCCCCGCTGCCGTGGCCTTTTCCTTCAGATCATCCAGATCGACATTACCCGCCTCATCGCACTCGACGATCACCACGCGCATCCCGGCCATTTGCGCCGAGGCCGGGTTGGTGCCGTGGGCCGAAGCCGGGATCAGGCAAACATCCCGCGCGCCCTGATGGCGGCTCTCGTGATATTTGCGAATCGCCAGTAACCCGGCGTACTCGCCCTGGGCACCCGAGTTGGGTTGCATGCAGATCGCATCGAAACCGGTGATTGCGCAAAGCCAGCGCTCCAGTTCCTCGATCATCAAGGAATAACCCACCACCTGCTCTTTCGGCACAAACGGATGCAGGTTGGCGAACTGTGGCCAGGTGATGGGGATCATCTCGCTGGTGGCATTGAGCTTCATGGTGCAAGAGCCCAGCGGAATCATCGATTGATTGAGCGCCAGGTCTTTGTTTTCCAGCTGCTTGAGGTAACGCAGCATTTCGGTTTCGCTGTGATGAGCGTTGAACACCGGATGACGCAGATAAGGCGTACTGCGTTGCAACCCGGCAGGAATACCGGATGCCAGCGTTTCAGCGTCCAGGTCGTCGACGTTGAGCCCATGATCGGCACCGAGAAACACATCGAACAGCTTCGCCACGGTGCTTTCATCGCAGGTTTCGTCGAGGCTCAGGCCCAGGTGCCCGCGGCCGAGAATGCGCAAATTGATCTGCGCCGTCTGAGCGCTTTCGATGATCGCCGTCTGAGTGCCACCGACCTCCAGGGTCAAGGTGTCGAAGAAATTCTGGTTGAGACGGGTAATTCCGTGACGCTCCAGGCCAGCGGCGAGGATGCAGGTCAGCCGATGGACACGTTGGGCAATCCGTTTAAGCCCTTCCGGTCCATGGTAGACCGCGTAGAAACTGGCGATATTGGCCAGCAGCACCTGGGCGGTGCAGATGTTGGAGTTGGCCTTCTCCCGGCGGATATGTTGCTCGCGGGTTTGCAGGGCCATGCGCAGGGCGACATTGCCGCGAGCATCTTTCGACACACCGATGATCCGCCCGGGAATCGCCCGTTTGTATTCGTCGCGGCTGGCAAAAAACGCCGCATGAGGGCCGCCGTATCCCATAGGCACGCCAAATCGCTGGGATGAACCGAACACCACATCGGCGCCCAACTCCCCCGGTGGGGTCAGCAATAACAGGCTTAGCAGATCGGTCGCCACGCAAGCCAGAGCTTGTTGGGCATGCAATTGATCGATCAATGGACGCAGATCGCGCACTTCACCGTGGGTGTCGGGGTATTGCAGCAACGCGCCGAACACTTGGTGCTGTTGCAAGTTATCCACAGCGTCGACGATCAGCTCGAAACCGAACCCTTCGGCCCGGGTCCGCACCACGGAAATGGTCTGCGGGTGGCAGTTCTCATCGACAAAAAACAGGTTGCTTCGGGATTTGGCCACGCGCTTGGCCAATGCCATGGCCTCGGCTGCCGCCGTGGCCTCATCCAGCAGCGAGGCGTTGGCCAATTCCAGGCCGGTCAGGTCGATGGTCAACTGCTGGAAATTCAGCAACGCTTCGAGCCGGCCTTGAGCGATCTCTGGTTGATAGGGGGTATAGGCGGTGTACCAACCGGGATTTTCCAGCACGTTGCGCAGGATGACGGCCGGCGTGAGGGTCCCGTGGTATCCCATGCCAATCAGGCTGGTCCAGACCTGGTTCTGCTCGGCGTAACCCCGCAACCTGGCCAGCGCGGCTTGTTCGTCGAGGGCCGGCGGCAAGTCCAGCGGCCGGTTGAGGCGGATTCCCGGCGGCACCGTCTGCTCGATCAGTTCGATCCGGCTGCCAAGACCGAGGCTGTCGAGCATCGCCTGCTGCTCGGCGGCATCGGGGCCCAAGTGGCGGCGCAGGAAGGTATTGGGGTCGCGTAACTGGCTCAAGGACGGCAACTGGGACATGACGGGCTCTCTCTTGACTGGCGCTCGGCGTCGATGCAATGCGGTCAAACCAGCATAGCAGTCGCTGTCGGGGAGCCATTGAAGAAGGAGTCGGTAAACGATGTAGGAGCTGCCGAAGGCTGCGATCTTTTGATCTTTGATTTTAAGAATACAAGATCAAAAGATCGCAGCCTTCGGCAGCTCCTACGGGGCGAGCATTACTCGCCGATGGCGACCTTGTAGGCCGCCGGGTCCAGCAAGTTGTTCAGCTCGGAGGTATCGGTTGGTTCGAGTTTGAAGAACCAGCTGTCATAAGGCGCGCTGTTGACCAGTTCCGGGTTGTTGGCCAACTCTTCGTTGACGGCAATGACGGTGCCGGAAACCGGCGAGTAAATATCGGACGCAGCCTTGACTGACTCCACGACACCCGCAGATTCACCGGCCTCGAACACTTTGCCGATTTCCGGCAGCTCGACGAACACGACATCACCCAAGGCTTCTTGAGCATGGTCTGAAATACCCACTTTCACGCCGCCATCATGGTCTAGACGGGCCCATTCGTGACTTTCGGCAAAACGCAGGTCGACTGGGATTTCGCTCATGTTTTGTGTCCTCAAGAAAAATGTCAGCGGTCATTGCCGCCAAAAAAGTTAGATCAAGGTTTTGCCGTGGCGTACGAAGGTCGGTTTGACCACTCGAACCGGGTACCACTTGCCACGGATTTCCACTTCAGCGCGGTCGGCGGTGGCCACCGGTACGCGCGCCAGTGCAATCGACTTGCTAAGCGTAGGAGAGAAACTACCACTGGTGATCTCCCCTTCGCCAACATCAGCGATGCGAACCACTTGATGGGCCCGCAAAACACCACGTTCTTCCAGGACCAGCCCCACCAGTTTGTGCTGTACGCCATTGGCCTGTTCGGCTTCCAGGGCAGTGCGGCCAATGAACTGGCGCGTGTCCGGTTCCCAGGCAATGCTCCAGGCCATGTTGGAGGCCAATGGCGAAACCTCTTGATGGATGTCTTGCCCGTAGAGGTTCATGCCGGCTTCGACGCGCAAGGTATCTCGCGCGCCGAGGCCGATCGGGGAAATACCCGCGCCCACCAGATCGTTGAAGAAGCCCGGGGCCTGATCGGCTGGCAGCAGGATTTCCAGACCATCCTCACCGGTGTAACCGGTGCGCGCGATGAACCAGTCACCGTCGGTCTGGCCTTCGAAATATTTGAGCTTCTCAATCAGCGTGCCGCGGGACTGAGTCACCAGTTCGGCAATCTTGTGCCGGGCGTGAGGCCCTTGAATGGCCAGCATCGCCAGTTCGGAGCGCTCGTTGAGCCGTACATCGAAGTCGTCGAGATGCGCCTGCATCCAGGCCAGATCCTGATTGCGGGTGGAGGCGTTGACCACCAGGCGATAACCGTCCTGGAGACGGTAGACGATCATGTCGTCGACGATGCCACCGTGCTCGTTGAGCATGGCGCTGTACAAGGCACGGCCGGGGCTGTGCAGACGTTCGACGTCATTGGCCAGTAAATACTGCAGCCAGGCCTTGGCCTGGGGGCCGTCGACATCGATCACGGTCATGTGGGATACATCGAAAACCCCGCAATCGCGGCGCACCTGATGGTGTTCCTCGACCTGCGAGCCGTAATGCAAGGGCATGTCCCAACCGCCAAAATCGACCATCTTCGCGCCGAGGGCGAGATGAAGGTCATACAGAGGCGTACGCTGTCCCATGGGTTTCTCCTTCCGGGCGTGGCGAAGGTGCGGGCAGGCGCTGTACGGGATAAATGCCTTGAAATAAAGGCTTTCAGCCGATTTCAGCAACCCGATCCGAGGACGGACCGCACCGAATGCCGCGCATTGTAGCCGCAAGGTGTAGGACTGACACCTACGCGTTTCGATGCGCCGAACGTCGGATCAATCCGATGACCGGTAACAGCCCGACCAACACCAGGGTCAATGCCGGCAACGAGGCCCTCGCCCACTCGCCCTCGCTGGTCATTTCAAAGATCCGCACCGCCAGCGTGTCCCAGCCAAACGGGCGCATCAGCAGGGTTGCGGGCATTTCCTTGAGCACGTCGACGAACACCAGCAACGCCGCGCTCAATGTGCCCGGCAGCAGCAGCGGCAGATACACTTTGAAAAACAGTCGTGGCCCACTGACGCCAAGGCTACGTGCTGCTTCGGGCAAAGAGGGCCGTATTCGCGCCAGGCTGCTTTCAAGCGGCCCATAGGCCACCGCGATGAAGCGCACCAGATAGGCCAGCAACAACGCCGACAGACTGCCCAGCAGCAGCGGTTTGCCCGCGCCGCCAAGCCAGCCAGACAACGGGACCACCAGTTCGCGATCCAGGTAACTGAACGCCAGCATGATCGACACCGCCAGCACCGAGCCCGGCAAGGCGTAGCCAAGGTTGGCCAGACTGATGCCGGAGCGGATCGCCCGAGTCGGCGCCAATCGACGGGCAAAGGCCAGTACCAGAGCGACACTGACGGTGATCACTGCGGCCATGCCGCCCAGGTACAGGGTATGGAGGATCAATCCGGCATAACGCTCATCCAGATCGAAGCGCCCGCGTTGCCAGAACCACACCATCAGTTGCAGCACGGGAATGACGAAGGCGCAGGCGAACACCAGAGCGCACCAGCTCATGGCCGCCAGCGCCTTGAACCCGCTCAGGTGATACAACGCCTTGACCCGTGGCCGTTCGTTGCTCGCCCGGTTGGCCCCGCGGGCACGGCGCTCGCCATACAGCACGACCATCACCACCAACAGCAACAGGCTGGCCAGTTGCGCGGCGGTGGAGAGGCTGAAGAAGCCGTACCAGGTCTTGTAGATAGCGGTGGTGAACGTATCGAAGTTGAACACCGACACGGCACCGAAATCCGCCAGGGTTTCCATCAGCGCCAACGCCACGCCCGCGCCGATGGCCGGACGCGCCATCGGCAATGCCACTCGCCAGAACGCCTGCCAAGGGGATTGCCCAAGGACTCGCGCTGCTTCCATCAAGCCTTTGCCTTGAGCCAGGAATGCGCTACGCGCCAACAGGTAAACATACGGATAGAAAACCAGCACCAGCACCAGAATCACTCCGCCGGTGGAGCGCACTCGCGGTAGCCTCAAACCGCTGCCAAACCATTCGCGCAGCAAGGTTTGCACGGGGCCGGCGAAATCCAGCAGGCCGACGAAGACGAATGCCAGCACATAAGCGGGAATCGCAAAGGGCAACATCAGCGCCCAGTCCAGCCAACGCCGACCGGGGAATTCGCAGAGGCTTGTGAGCCAGGCCAGGCTGACGCCCAGCAGCGTTACGCCAAAGCCGACGCCGAGTACCAACGTCAGGGTATTGCCCAGCAACCGCGGCATTTGCGTGTCCCACAGGTGGGACCAGATCTGCTGATCAATGATTTGCCAGGAAAAAAGCAGAACGCTCAGGGGCAGCAGCACCAGCGCAGCAATGGCGAAGACCAGGGGATACCAGCGGCGTTGGGCAGGGTGGGCCAAGGAAGGTGTCTCGCGAGGAAATCGTGAAGTGTAAGGAAAAAATGCAAAAAGATCGCAGCCTTCGGCAGCTCCTACGTTGGGATGATGTACACCCGGTAGGAGCTGCCGAAGGCTGCGATCTTTTGACCTTTAAAACAGCAGACTCAGTTCCAGCCAGCCCGATCCATCATCCGGATCGCTTCAGCCTGACGTTTACCGGCGATTTCCACCGGCAAGGTGTCAGCCTTGAACTTGCCCCAGCTCGCGACTTCAGCTGAAGGCTCAACGGCAGGGTTGGCCGGGAATTCCTGGTTCACGTCAGCGAAAATCTTCTGTGCGTCAGGCGTGGTCATCCACTCCACCAGCGCCTTGGCGGCTTCTGGGTGTGGAGCGTGTTTGGTCAGGCCGATGCCCGACAGGTTGACGTGCACGCCGCGGTCGCCCTGATTCGGCCAGAACAGTTTCACCGGCAGGTCCGGCTTCTGTTGGTGCAGACGGCCATAGTAGTAAGTGTTGACGATGCCGACATCGCACTGGCCGGCGTTGATCGCCTCCAGCACGGCAACGTCATCGGAGAACACGTCGGTGGACAGGTTGTTGACCCAGCCCTTGAGGATTTTCTCGGTTTTCTCGGCGCCATGGACTTCGATCATGGTGGCCGTCAGAGACTGGTTGTAGACCTTCTTCGCCGTGCGCAGGCACAGACGACCTTCCCATTGTTTGTCCGCCAGCGCTTCGTAGGTGGTCAGTTCACCGGGTTTTACCCGGTCGGTGGAATAGGCGATGGTCCGTGCCCGCAGGCTGAGGCCGGTCCAGGCATGGGAGGATGCGCGGTATTGCGACGGGATGTTGGCGTCGATCACCTTGGAAGTGAACGGCTGGAGGATGCCCATTTGCTCGGCCTGCCAGAGGTTGCCGGCATCGACGGTCAGCAGCAGGTCGGCAGTGGCATTTTCGCCCTCGGCCTTGATCCGCTGCATCAGCGGCGCTTCCTTGTCGGTGATGAATTTCACCTGCACGCCGGTTTTCTGGGTGTACATATCGAAGACCGGTTTGATCAACTCATCGATACGCGAGGAGTAAACCACCACCTCGTCGGCGGCCTGGGCGGCGGTGCTGCCAATCAGGGTCAGGGCCAGGGCGGTCAGTAGACGCTTGGGTGCCAACATGGGAGTGGTCTCTCGAATGGGGGAGTGAGAGCAAATGATAAGGACTCACATTTCGCATCTCAATCGGACAGTGGGTGGAGGCGTTACCGGATGTTGCACAGCCGAATGAAAGACAAATGTGGCGAGGGGGCTTGCCCCCGTTCGGCCGCGTAGCGGTCGCAGACCGGATAGCAAACTTTGTCTGGGATAAATGCCGGGACTGCTTCGCAGCCCAACGGGGGCAAGCCCCCTCGCCACAAGGCCATCCCTGTCAGGCCTTGGCAAGTGCCGGCAGATCCCCGATCAACCCAAGCGCTTCTCGCACGAACAATGCCTTGGCCTCGGGCATTTGATCGACCATCTTCAACCCGGTATTGCGCAACCAGCGCACCGGCAACGGATCGGCCTGGAACAATCGCTCGAGCCCTTCCATCGCGGCCATCAACGCCAGGTTGTGGGGCATGCGCCGACGCTCGTAGCGACTGAGTACTTTCACGTCCGCCAACCGCTCACCGCGCGCGGCCGCTTGCAGCAGCACTTCGGCCAGCACCGCGGCATCGAGAAAACCAAGGTTCACGCCTTGCCCGGCCAGCGGATGGATGGTGTGGGCCGCATCGCCGATCAGTGCCAGGCCTTCAGCCACGTAACGCTTGGCATGACGCTGACGCAGCGGCACACACAAACGCGGGTCGACGCGCAGCACGGTGCCGAGGCAGCCTTCAAAGGCCCGTTCCAGCGCCTTGCAGAAGCCTTCGTCATCCAGCGCCATCAGGCGTTCGGCTTCGCTCGGCGTGGTTGACCAGACGATCGAGCACCAATCCTGTTGACCGTCCCGCTCCAGCGGCAGAAACGCCAGCGGGCCGTTGTCGGTGAATCGTTGCCACGCGGTCATTTGATGAGGTTTTGAGCTGCGCACGCTGGTTACGATCGCGTGGTGCATGTAGTCCCATTCGCGAGTCGCCACACCAGTGAGGCGCCGAACGGCCGAGTTGGCGCCATCCGCCGCGATCACCAAGGGGGCCCGCAAAGTACGGCCATCGGCCAGGGTCAGCAGCCAGTCGTCACCGGAGCGACGCATCCGCTCCAGGCGCGCATTGGCCAGCAACCCGAGATCGCAATCGTGCAGTCGATCGAGCAAGGCGTCCTGCACCACACGGTTCTCGACGATATGCCCAAGCACTTCGGCATGCACGCTGGTCGCCGAGAAGTGGATCTGCCCGGTGCCGCTGCCATCCCAGACGTGCATGTCTGTATAAGGACTGCTGCGCCGGCTGACGATGCCATCCCAAACGCCCAAGTGTTCGAGTATTCGCTGGCTGGCCGCCGACAAGGCGCTCACCCGCGGTTCGAACGGCGCCTGTTCATCGAAGGGTTTGACGCTCAGGGGGCTGCCGTCCAGCAGCAGGACCTCCAGCCCACTGTTTTGTAACGCCAGCGCCAAGGCACTGCCGACCATTCCAGCCCCGACAATCAGCAGATCTGCGCGCATTTCCATGCTTAAACCTGTCTCGCTTGCGGCTTGAGCCGCACATAAAGTTTTTTTTCGACTCGCATCACCCAAGAGCTCGCGCCGTCGTGAATAACGACTTGCAGGTGCCCCCTGCCCGGCTTTCTCTTAGTCATCGGGACGCGTACGCAGGCCCATGGCTTGGCGGGCGAACCAGCGTTTGGCCGGCGGCAGCAGATCGAGGCCAAGCAGCCCGATGTTGCGACCCAGGGAAACCAGCGGCTGAGTGCTGCCGAATAACCGGGTGACCTGATCGGAGAAGCCCACGGTCAGGTTCTGGTCCATGCGTTGACGCTCGCGGTAGGCCTGCAAGGTGGCGAAATCACCGGGCGATGTCTCGCTGCCCAACAAACTGTCGGCCAGCGCCTGGGCATCGCGCAACGACAGGTTGAACCCTTGCCCGGCAATCGGATGCAGGCTGTGGGCGGCGTTGCCGAGGATTGCCAGATGCGGGCGGACCTGTTCCTCGGCTTCGATCAGCGACAACGGATACAAATGCCGTGCACCGACCTGTTTCAGTGTGCCGAGGCGATAACCGAAGACGCCCTGTAGTTCAGTGAGAAAACTGCGGTCATCAAGGGCTGCCAGCCGTTGCGCGTCCATGCCCAGACGGGTCCAGACCAGCGCGCAACGGTTGTCCGGCAACGGCAGCAAGGCCATCGGCCCATCATCGGTGAAACGTTCGAAGGCCATGCCGTTGTGCGCTTCGCTGGGGGTGATGTTGGCGATCAGCGCGCTCTGGTTGTAGGGGCGTTTCTTGATGCCGATCCCCAGTTGCTCACGCAAGCCGGAACGGCCGCCATCGGCGAGTACCGCAAGGTCGCATTCCACCAGGGTTTCATCATTGAGCGCCAGGCGATAGCCGTCGGTCAGCGGTTCCATGGCGGTGACCTCCGCCGGGCAACGCCAACTGATCACGTCCTTGTCCAGACTGTGCCAGAGGCATTGGCCAAGCCAGGCGTTTTCCACCACATAACCCAGCGCCGGAACGCCCTCTTCCATCGCCGACAGCCGCGCGGTGGAGAAACGTCCACGGTCGGAGACATGAATCTGTTTGATCGGCTCGGCGCGGCGGGAGATTTCCTGCCATACGCCCAACCGTTGATAAATCTGCCGGGCACCAAAGGACAACGCCGAAGAGCGGGCGTCATAACTCGGTTGATAGTTGTCGCCGGGGGCAAACGGTTCGATCAGCACGATCTTCCAGCCACGGGCCTTGGCCCCGGCCTGCAATGCCAACGCCAGACTGGCGCCGACCAGGCCACCGCCGATGATTGCCAGATTGACTCGACTCATGTCGCGTGTGCCCGTGCGGCGGCCATCAAGGCCTCGATGTCGGCGACCGTTTTCGGCACGCCGTTCGTCAGGATTTCACAACCGGTTTTAGTGACCACCACGTCGTCCTCGATGCGTACGCCAATGCCGCGCCATTTCTTCGCCACGTTCTGGTTGTCCGGCGCAATGTAAATGCCCGGTTCGACTGTCAGCGCCATGCCGACTTCCAGCACACGCCATTCACCACCGACCTTGTACTCGCCAACGTCGTGCACATCCATGCCCAGCCAGTGGCCGGCGCGGTGCATGTAAAACGCTTTATAGGCTTCGCTGGCGATCAACTCGTCGACGTCGCCCTGCAACAGGCCCAACTTCACCAGACCGGCGGTAATCACCCGGACCGTGGCTTCGTGCGCCTGATTCCAGTGTTTGTTCGGTGCGATTTCGGCAAACGCCGCTTCCTGGGAAGCCAGCACCAACTCGTAAATCGCTTTCTGCTCCGGTGAATACTTGCCGTTGACCGGCCACGTGCGAGTGATGTCGCTGGCGTAACAGTCGATCTCGCAACCGGCATCGATCAGCACCAGATCGCCGTCCTTGAGCACCGCATCATTCTGCTGGTAATGCAGGATGCAGCTGTTGCGCCCGGCGGCGACGATCGACCCGTAAGCCGGCATCTTTGCCCCGCCCTTGCGAAACTCGTAATCGAGCTCGGCTTCGAGGCTGAACTCATGCAAACCGGCACGGCTGGCCTGCATCGCACGAATATGGGCCTGGGCGGAAATCCGTGCGGCTTCACGCATCACCTTCACTTCCGCCGCCGATTTATACAGGCGCATGTCGTGAAGCAGATGATCCAGGGCAACGTATTCGTTCGGCGGCTGGGCGCCGAGGTGCGCTTTAGAGCGGATTACGTTGATCCAGTCCATCAGGTGCCGATCGAATTCCGGGTTGCTGCCCATGGCCGAGTACACCCGGTCACGGCCTTCGATCAGGCCCGGCAGGATGTCGTCGATGTCGGTGATGGGAAATGCGTCGTCGGCGCCGTAATCACGGATCGCGCCTTCCTGGCCGGCACGCAGGCCATCCCACAATTCCCGTTCGGCATTACGTTCCCGGCAAAACAGCACGTATTCGCCGTGCTCACGGCCGGGCATCAACACGATGACGGCTTGAGGCTCGGGGAAACCGCTGAGGTACTGGAAGTCGCTGTCCTGACGGTAGACGTGCTCGACGTCACGGTTGCGGATGGCCACCGCGGCGGCGGGCAGGATGGCGATGCTGTTGGGTTCCATCTGCGCCATCAGCGCCTTGCGGCGACGGCTGTATTCCGATTTCGGGATATGAATCATGGGCAGATGGCTTTCCCTGGCACGCGATTAATGCAACGACGGTTTGGCAGCCGCTTTGTCGGTTTTCCTGGTTTCGGTAAAAAGCAGCAAAGGAGCGACGCGCAGGTACTCCATCACTTCCATGTAATCGCTTTCGCCGTCGTCGGACTCTTCCAGAGCATCCTGGACCTGAGAAATCGCCGCCAGGTCTTGCAACACTTCTTTAGCTTCTTCGCTCAACGCGTATTCACGGCGGGTCAAGCCAAAGCCGGCGAGGAAGCCCTGGCACCACTGACCCAGCGCGGCCGCACGCTCGGTGAGTGGCGCGTCGTCGGTCGGCAGCAGCAGAACAACGGTCATGTCGTCGCTGGTCAGCTCGCCCTTGACCATCTCTTGCAGCCCGATCAAGGCGTTGCGAACGTTGTCTTGTGGCTCGCCTTCGAGCAGCTCGGCGGCGTCGGCCAACCAGCTGTCGGCTTCAAAGCCGGCACCGGCGCAACTGCGACCGAGCAACAGGCCGTGCAGTTCGGCAGGCGAGACGGGATGGCCGCTGGTGCTCAGCAGGGTGGCGAAGGCTTGGTACGGAGAATTCTGAATGGGCATGGGCAGCTAGGCGCCAGACGGCGCTATGTCTAGAATGAAGGCCTTGTATCCTACATCGACAGACTCGCCAAGACTATTAAAGGCTGTCCGCCAGCTATCACGCATCAGACACAACCAGTGGACCCAATGGAAGACACCGACCTGCAAGCGCTGATGGCCAGACTCGAATTGCTGATTACTCGAGTCGAGCAACTAAAGAGTCAGAACGGACTCCTATTAGCTCAGGAAAAGAGTTGGCGCGAGGAACGCGCGCACCTCATTGAAAAAAATGAAATCGCCCGGCGTAAGGTCGAATCGATGATTTCGCGCCTCAAGGCCCTGGAGCAAGACTCATGAGTTCAAGCAATAGCGTAACCGTGCAGATCCTCGACAAAGAATATTCGATCATTTGCCCCCAGGAAGAGCGCAGCAATCTGGTGAGCGCTGCCCGTTACCTGGACGGCAAGATGCGCGAAATCCGCAGCAGCGGCAAAGTCATCGGCGCCGACCGCATCGCCGTGATGGCAGCCCTGAACATCACACACGAGCTTCTGCACAAGGAAGAACGCCCGGATGTGCAGGCCAGCAGCTCGACCCGTGAGCAGGTTCGCGACCTGCTGGACCGCGTCGATCTGGCGCTGTCGACCGATCCGGATGTCACCAAGGGCTGAAACGCGAAACCGCTTGGGGTATACTCGCATCACTCCCTGGGGTGCTTGCCAGTTGACGACGTCCCTGAGCCGATTCGCACTACCCTGGAGGTTGCACGTTGGGCTGGTGTGCATGTCCGCTAGACGGAAAGCCTTAAAGCCTACTGCATCTTCCACCTTGAACTTTCGGGTTCAAGGGCTAAGTCGACAGCGGTTCATCCGGGGAGCCTTATTCCAGTCCGATGCCGGTTCAAATACCGGCATCGGCTTTTTTACGGGTACGCTTTGGTACTCGCACTTCTGAAGCCTGAATCCATGACCGAACCTGCGCTGCTGCCCCGCCCGCAACTTCGACGCATGCTGCGCAAGGCCCGCCGCGCACTGACACCCTGTCAGCAGCGCGAGGCCGCTCGCGGGCTGTATAAGCAATTGATCCAGCACCCGCTGTTCCGCCGCGCAAAACACATTTCCCTGTACCTGCCCACCGACGGAGAAATCGATCCGCGCCTGTTGATGCGTGCCGCGCAACGTCGGGGCAAAACGACGTATCTGCCGGTGCTCAGTGCCTGGCCGCGAACCAAAATGGTGTTCCAGCGGATCCGCCCCGGGGAAAAGCTCAAGCCCAACCGTTTTCGCATTCCCGAACCACGGCACAACATTGCCCGGCAACGCAAGGTCTGGGCGCTGGATCTGGTGTTGTTGCCGCTGGTGGGCTTTGACGATGTCGGCGGACGCCTGGGAATGGGCGGCGGCTTCTACGACCGAAGCCTGGCGTACCTGGCACGGCGCAAAAACTGGCGCAAGCCGACGCTGCTGGGCCTGGCCCATGAATGCCAGAAGGTGCAACGATTGGCTCAGGCGAGCTGGGATGTGCCGTTGCAAGGAACGGTCACGGACAAGGCGTGGTATTTCGCGGACTAGACGCCACTGGTATCAGCGGCGTCCATCAAGACAGGTTCAGCGCTTGAAGGCCGACGGCTGTTGCTGCGCGATCTCGACCGGAGCATCGGGTTTATTGTTCCACAGGCTTTGGGCATAGCCGGTGGTCACGACACCAAGGCCAAATAGAACAACCAAAATCCATAGTAAATCCGGTTTGCGTTTCATCGATTGCCCCCCAAAGGCATATCAACACGATGACAGCAGCGGTTCCGTTGTAGGTGTAGGCCGTGCAGCAGCGTCAAGCTTAGAAGGCCGGCATTTTGCGACAACGTGAACCGGCACGCAAACACTGGCGTCAACCGACCGTCGGTTTGTCATAAAATTGACCGACCACTTGCCCACTCACCTCGCAAGGAGCAAAACCATGGCCTATTGGCTGATGAAATCCGAGCCCGATGAACTCTCGATCCATGACCTGGAGAAGCTAGGCCGAGCGCGCTGGGACGGGGTTCGCAACTATCAGGCACGTAACTTCCTGCGGGCCATGGCGGTGGGTGACGAGTTTTTCTTCTATCACTCCAGCTGCCCCGAGCCTGGGATTGCCGGGATCGGCAAGATTGTCGAGGCGGCGTATCCGGACCCAACGGCACTGGAAGCTGAAAGTCATTATTTCGATTCCAAGGCCACTGCCGAGAAAAACGCCTGGAGCGCGATCGATGTTGCTCACGTCGAGACGTTCCCCAAGGTGCTGAGGCTCGATCATCTGAAGCAGCAAACCGCGCTGGCCGAGATGCCATTGGTACAAAAAGGCTCGCGGCTGTCGGTGATGCCCGTCACCGCTGAGCAATGGACGGCGGTGCTTGGCCTGCGCTAAATGAAGCAGGACCGTTGTCCTTTGGTTTACCTTACCCATCGGTCAGGTTTGACCCTCAGTTGACGGACATCAAGTCGCTCAGGCGCTTGCCTGTCAGACTACGGCGCTACAGATGCAGGATGCCTACATGTCGACCCACAGCCGCTCTTCGCTTTTCTTCGTTTTTTTACTGGGGGCTTTGCTACTGGCCGCTGGGGGATTCGGTTACTGGAAGTCGACGCTTAACCGACTGCCCGAAGGGTTGTATGTCGGCAATGGTCGGCTCGAAGCCACTGAAGTGCAGATCGCCAGCAAGACACCCGGCCGGCTGGCTGAAGTTTGGGTGGACGAAGGCGACAAAGTCACCAAAGGTCAACTGTTGGCCCGCATGGACACCCGCACCCTTGAAGCCCAGCGCAAGCAGGCTGAAGCTGAAGTGATACGCGCCCGGGAAAACCTTTCGGCCGCTCAGGCCAATCTGCAACTGCGCCAGAGTGAGCAACTGCTTGCCCATCAAGAACTCAAACGCTCCCAGGAATTGTTCAAGCGCGGTTTCGCCAGTGGCCAGATCATTGATCAGCAGCAGTCACGCTTCGACACCGGCAATGCGGCTGTCACCGCCGCCCGCGCTCAGGTGTCTGCCGTTGGCGCAGCCATTGGTGCGGCACAGGCACAAGTCGCTCAGTTAACCAGCGAAATTGACGATTGCAGCCTACGGGCCCCCATCGATGGGGTCATTCAGCTTCGCACCGCCGAGCCCGGTGAAGTGCTCGGTGCCGGTGGGCGGGTACTGCTGCTGATTGACCCGAACGACCAATACATGAACCTTTATCTTGCGGCATCCGTAGCCGGACGCCTGGCGGTCGGCGACGAAGCCCGGATCTTGCTGGACGCCCTGCCCGGTCAGCCGTTGCCGGCGAAAATCAGCTTCGTGGCGGCCAAATCACAGTTCACCCCCAAAGAAGTCGAGACCCGCGACGAGCGTCAGAAACTGGTGTTTCGAGTCAAGCTACGTCTGACCCAACCCAGCGCCGTGCCCCAGGCCAAACCGGGGATGCCCGGTAACGGCTACGTGCGCACCGCTCCCATTGACTGGCCGGCCAACCTTCAATGACCGGCCTGGCGCTGCATGCCACTGGCCTTCAGCACCATTACGGCCAACAGAATGCGCTGAGCGACATCTCATTCAGCCTGCCCGCCGGCACCCGGTGCGGTTTGATTGGTCCGGATGGCGCCGGTAAATCCAGCTTGCTGGGATTGATCGCCGGCGTGAAGACATTACAAGACGGCCAACTGGAAGTACTTGGTGGCTCGATCCAGGACCGTCGCCACCGCAACAGCCTCTACTCGCGTATCGCGTTCATGCCTCAGGGCCTGGGTGGCAACCTGTATCCCGAGTTGTCGATCAGCGAGAACATTCACTTTTTCGCCACACTGTTCGGGCTGTCCGGGACCGAGTGTGATCAGCGCATGCATAACCTGCTGTTGGCCACGGATCTACTGCGATTTGCCGAGCGACCGGCCGGCAAACTATCGGGCGGGATGAAACAGAAGCTCGGCCTCTGTTGTGCGTTGATCCATGAACCGGACCTGTTGATCCTCGATGAACCGACCACTGGCGTCGATCCCTTGTCCCGACGGCGTTTCTGGGAGTTGATTGATGACGTTCGGCGCCAACGCCCGCAACTGACGCTATTGGTCGCCACCGCCTACATGGAGGAGGCCGAGCAGTTCGAACACTGCCTGATGCTTGATGGCGGCAAGCTGATCGCCGCCGGTTTGACCCGCGAACTGGAGGCGGTCACTCCTGGCGGCAAACTCGATGCGGCCTTCACCCAATTTCAGGGCGACACCGTCCATGACAACCAGCCGCTGGTAATCCCTCCTCAAGTCAATGCCACCACCGACATCGCCATCGAAGCCCACGACCTGACCCTGCGCTTCGGCGATTTCACGGCTGTGGACAAGGTCAGCTTCGCCATCGGCCGCGGCGAGATCTTCGGGTTTCTGGGCTCCAATGGCTGCGGCAAAACCACCACCATGAAAGTGCTCACCGGGCTGATTCCCGCCAGCGAAGGCAGTGCCACGCTGCTGGGCAATCCGGTGAACGCCAAGGATCTGGCCACCCGCAAACGCGTTGGTTTCATGTCCCAGAGTTTCTCTTTGTACGGCGAACTGAGCGTGCGACAGAATCTGGACTTGCACGCGCGACTGTTCGATTTGCCCAAGGTCGATAGCGCGCCGCGCATCAATGAGCTGATCCAGCGTTTCAATCTGGGCAGCGTCGCTCATCAGCCGTCCGGGGCGTTGCCGCTTGGCCTGCGTCAACGGTTATCCCTGGCGGTGGCGGTGCTGCATCGCCCGGAAGTGCTGATCCTCGACGAACCGACTTCCGGTGTCGATCCGGCGGCCCGGGACGATTTCTGGCGGCTGCTGATCGAACTGTCCCGCGAACAGGGCGTGACGATCTTCCTGTCCACCCATTTCATGAACGAAGCCCAACGCTGCGACCGCATCTCGTTGATGCACGCCGGCAAGGTATTGGCCTGCGACACCCCGGCAGCCCTGCAACAGCGGTTCAAGGGCCAGACACTGGAGGCAGCGTTCGTCACCTGCCTGGAACAGGCGCAGGGCCCCATCGCAACGCCGCCAGCGCCCGTCGACGCCACGCTCGCACTGACCACACCGATAGACCGTCGCTTCAGTTTTGGACGGTTGCGGGCACTGGCAAGCCGTGAAAGCAAGGAACTGTTGCGCGATAAAGTACGCATGGCCTTCGCCTTGCTCGGGGCGATCCTCATGATGGTGATCTTCGGCTACGGCATTTCCCTGGATGTGGAAGAACTCGCCTTCGCGGTTTACGACCAGGACCAGACCCCGCAAAGCCGGGCTTATCTGGAGGCCTTCCGCGGCTCCCGCTACTTCGATGAGCATCCTCCCATCAACGATGCGGAGCAGTTGCATCGACGCCTGCAACGCTCGGAAATCAAACTGGCGCTGGAGATCCCGCCCGGGTTCGGCCGAGACCTGTTCGCCGGTCGTCAACCCGTGGTGGCGGCCTGGCTCGATGGCGGCATGCCGTTTCGCGCCGAAACCAGCCGCAATTATGTGGAAGCGGTCCACCTGGCCAACCTGGAGCAATTGGCCGAGCAGTCCAGCCCCGCACTGAACCGGCCAGCAGCGGCCGCATTGGAAACCCGCTTCCGCTACAACCAGGACGTCATCAGCGTCAACGCCATCGGCCCCGGGGTGATGGCGTTGATCCTGGCGTTCATCCCCGCCATGCTGACCGCGCTGGGTATTGTGCGGGAGAAGGAATTGGGCTCGATCACCAACTTCTACGCGACACCGCTGACGCGCCTGGAATTCCTGTTAGGCAAACAGGCGCCGTATCTGGCAATCAGCCTGATCAACCTCGCCGTCCTGGCGGCCATGAATCGCTGGCTGTTCGGCGTGCCCTTCAAGGGCAGCGCACTGACCCTGGCCTTCGGCGGGCTGCTCTATGTGCTGGCAACCACCAGCATGGGTCTGTTGATCTCGGCATTCACCCGAACCCAGATTGCCGCCATTTTGGGCACCATGATCATCACCAGCCTGCCGACCATTCAGTTTTCCGGCTTGATCGTGCCGCGCTCCTCCCTTGACGGCGCGGCGGCAGTCATGGGGATGCTGTTTCCGGCGGGCTACTTCCTCGATATCGCCGTCGGCACCTTTACCAAGGCGCTGGATATCCGCCAGCTGTGGCCTCAATGCCTGGCATTGTTCGGGTTTTTTCTCGTGTTCACCGGGCTTAGCCTGGCCATGCTGAAAAAGCAGGAGGTCTGATGCACAAGCTTGCGCACATCCTGCGTCTTGGCCTCAAGGAACTCACGAGCCTGCGACACGACAGTGTGTTGCTGTTGTTTCTGTTCTACGCCTTTACGGTGGCAATCTACATGCCGGCCGCGGGCTCCGTGATCGGCGTGCACAACGCCAGTGTGGCCATGGTCGATGAAGATCACAGTCACCTGTCACGGCAATTGGCCCAAGCCCTGCAACCACCGGAATTCCAGCCGCCGGTGTCGCTGCCTTATGAACAAATGGACGAAGTGCTGGACAGCGGCCGATACACCTTCGTGATCAATGTTCCGGCAAATTTTCAGGCGGATCTGTTAGCCGCCCGCCAGCCGGCGCTGCAAGTCAACGTCGATGCCACGGCCATGAGCCAGGCATTCATGGGCGCGGGCTACATTGGACGGATTTTCCAGCGCGAGCTGCTGACCTACAGTGGCCAGGACGATGCGGCGAACAAATCCCCCGTGCTGTTAACGACGCGAGCCTTGTTCAATACCAACCTGGAAGGTGGCTGGTTCCTGGCGGTCATTCAGATCGTCAACAACATCACCATCCTCGCCATCATCCTGACCGGCACAGCACTGCTGCGTGAGCGTGAACACGGCACCCTCGACCATTTGCTGGTGCTGCCGCTGACAGCACTGGAGATCATGCTGGCTAAAATCTGGAGCAATATGCTGGTGGTGGTGCTGTGCACCTGGGTATCACTGGAAGTGATCGTCAAAGGTGCGCTCGGCGTGCCGCTGGCCGGCTCCTTGACCTTGTTTTTGCTGGTGACGGCGGTTTATCTGTTCGCCAGCACGGCGCTGGGGATATTCCTCGCGACCCTCGCCCGCTCGACACCGCAGTTCGGTTTGTTGGCGATTCCGGTGATTATTCCGATGTTGCTGCTCTCTGGCGGCAGCACCCCGCTCGACAGCATGCCGCAATGGCTGCAATGGGTGATGCAGGGCTCGCCTTCCACGCACTTCGTCAGCCTCAGCGCCGCGATATTGTTTCGCGACGCGGGCATCGGCGTGGTCTGGCCGGACTTACTGGCATTGAGCGCCATCGGCCTGCTGTTTTTTACCATTGCGCTGATGCGGTTTCGCAAGAGCCTGGCGTCCTGAACAGTGGCGAAGAGCAGGCCCTGATACCGGCAAGCTAAACTGCGGCGCGCGCCTTGTAGCAGCTGCCGAAGGCTGCGTTCGGCTGCGCAGCAGTCGTGAGTCCGGCTAATGAGGTCTGTCTGATACACCACAGTTTCTGATTTTACGATTGCTTCGCAGCCGAACGCAGCCTTCGGCAGCTGCTACAGATCGTATGACAGCTTAACTCATCGGCATCAGCCCCCCTCTGCCTATTGAATGATCAGGTTGTTGAACAACAAATCCTCAACCACCGGTTTGCCGGTTTCGTCGTTCATCACTTGCTGGGTCTGCTTCAAGGCTTCCTGACGCAGCTTTTCCTTGGCTTCGACATTGTTCATGGCTTCCGTGGTCTGCTGGGCAAACAGCGCCACCAGCTTGTTACGGATCAATGGCTCATTGGCCTTTACCGCTTTGGTTGCCTCGTCACCGGTCACCCGCAATGCTACATCGGCCTTGTAGACCTTGAGTTTGGGCGTGCCGTCCAGCCCATAGTTGCCCACGAATGGCGGGCTCAGGGTGATGTAGTTGACCTTCGGGGCTTCACCTTCTTTGGCTTCTTCGGCCATCGCTGCCACAGGCAGAGACAGGGCCAGCATCAACATGATCCACGCTTTCACAATTCACTCCTTATCCGGTTTGCGGCCAAGCATAACGACCCGCCGCTCAAGCACAAGCTTATGGCTGACTATCAGGGTCGGGCATGCTCGTTGACCCGATGACTCACACACCTACACTTATCGGCCATCACTCCCAAAGGAATAGCCCTGATGAAAGCCGTGCTGTGCAAAGCCTTCGGCCCTGCCGAATCGCTGGTGCTGGAAGACGTCGCCAGCCCTGTGGCGAAGAAGAATGAAATCCTGCTGGACGTGCATGCCGCCGGGGTGAACTTCCCGGACACGCTGATCATAGAGGGCAAATACCAATTCAAGCCGCCCTTCCCATTTTCGCCGGGGGGCGAAGCGGCGGGTGTGGTCAGCGAGGTGGGCGAAAAGGTCAGTCACCTCAAGGTCGGTGATCGGGTCATGGCCTTGACTGGCTGGGGCAGCTTTGCCGAGCAAGTCGCGGTGCCGAGCTACAACGTATTGCCAATCCCCTCATCGATGGACTTCAACACCGCCGCCGCATTCAGCATGACCTACGGCACTTCGATGCACGCCCTAAGGCAACGGGGCCAGCTGCAACCCGGCGAAACCTTGCTGGTGCTCGGCGCTTCTGGCGGTGTCGGCCTCGCCGCGGTGGAAATCGGCAAAGCCATGGGTGCTCGCGTCATAGCCGCCGCCAGCAGCGCAGAAAAACTCGCGGTGGCCAAGGCCGCCGGCGCCGATGAGCTGATCAACTACAGCGAAACCAGTCTCAAGGACGAGATCAAACGCCTGACCGACGGCCAGGGCGCCGACGTGATCTACGATCCGGTTGGCGGTGATCTGTTCGACCAGGCCATCCGCGCCATCGCCTGGAACGGCCGGCTATTGGTGGTCGGTTTCGCCAGCGGACGAATCCCGGAGCTGCCCGTGAACCTGGCACTGCTCAAAGGCGCAGCGGTGGTCGGCGTGTTCTGGGGCTCCTTCGCCCAACGCCAGCCACAAGACAACGCAGCAAACTTCCAGCAGCTGTTTGGATGGTTTGCCCAAGGCAAGTTGAAGCCCCTGGTGTCGCAGGTGTATCCGCTGAGCAACGCGGCGCAGGCGATCAATGACCTTGGCCAGCGCAAGGCGGTAGGGAAGGTGGTCGTTCAGGTTCGCTGATTGTTGCCTGCCCGGGTTGTCCCCCTGCGACCCGGGCTCACCATTCCCATACCGTCCTTTATTTATACTTGAGCGACATGTTCATAAAAGAACATGCCATCTCCAATTTTTCCGCTGTTTTGCGACTGCGAACCGATGCTATTTTCGGTAACGAAACTGTAACATTCGCATCCGCAGTAAAAACAAGAAATCTGGAGCTCTTGAATGTTTGCTTTCTTTCGTCCTGCCGCACATCAGGCTCCATTGCCTGAAGAAAAAATAGACGACACCTACAAACGACTTCGCTGGCAAATCTTCGCCGGCATTTTCATTGGGTACGCGGGTTACTACCTGCTGCGCAAGAACTTCACCCTGGCGATCCCGGATCTGATTGCTCAAGGCTATACAAAAGGCCAGCTGGGTGTGGCCATGTCGGCGATTGCGATCGCTTACGGCCTTTCCAAGTTTTTGATGGGCATCGTGTCCGACCGCTCAAACCCTCGTTATTTCCTGCCTTTTGGCCTGATAGTGTCCGCCGGAGTCATGTTCATTTTCGGTTTCGCGCCGTGGGCGACGTCCAGCGTGACCATGATGTTCATCCTGTTGTTCATCAACGGCTGGGCGCAAGGCATGGGCTGGCCGCCGAGCGGGCGCACCATGGTGCACTGGTGGTCACAGAAAGAACGCGGCGGTGTGGTTTCGGTATGGAACACCGCGCATAACGTCGGCGGTGGTTTGATCGGCCCGCTGGCAATACTCGGCATGGGCTGGTTCAACGACTGGCACAGCAAGTTCTATGTGCCGGCAGCGGTGGCGTTGCTGGTCGCTGTATTTGCCTTCATCGTCATGCGTGATACCCCGCAATCGACGGGCCTGCCGCCGATCGAGAAGTACAAGAACGATTACCCGGAAGGCTACGACGCCAGCCATGAAGAAGAATTCAGCGCCAAAGACATCTTCGTCAAATACGTGCTGCGCAACAAAATGCTCTGGTTCATCGCACTGGCCAACGTCTTCGTCTATTTGTTGCGCTACGGCATTCTGGACTGGGCGCCGACCTACCTTAAGGAGGTCAAGCATTTCAACTTCGACAAGACGTCCTGGGCTTACTTCCTGTATGAGTGGGCAGGCATTCCCGGCACGCTGCTGTGCGGCTGGATGTCGGACAAGATCTTCCGGGGTAACCGTGGCCTGACGGGCATGGTCTTCATGGCACTGGTGACCGTTGCGACGATCGTTTACTGGCTCAATCCGCCGGGCAATCCGATGGTCGACATGATCTCGCTGTTCGCGATCGGCTTCCTGATCTACGGCCCGGTGATGCTGGTCGGCCTGCAGGCGCTGGAGCTGGTTCCGAAGAAAGCTGCAGGAACGGCCGCGGGCTTTACCGGTTTGTTTGGTTATTTGGGTGGTTCAGTCGCGGCCAGTGCCCTGATGGGCTACACGGTGGACTATTTCGGCTGGGATGGCGGCTTCATCCTGCTGGTTGTTGCCTGCCTGCTGGCGATGGCGTTCCTGGCGCCTACTTTGGGTCACAAAAACGTCGCCAGTCAGAGCCGCGAAGCGATCGCCTGATCGGCTTTTGATTTGCAGCGCTTGAGCCGCGCCTCCAGATTCCGGTCTGGCATGGCGTGGCTACGCAGGGCGTGGGCAGTCTGCTCGACATACTCGCGCGTCGTGCCATAACGCCCGCAAGCACTTTCGAACACCTGGCTCAGCACATGATCCGGCAAGTTGCCGGCATAGCTGGGCAGGTGTCGCTCCAAAACGAATCCCAATGCCTGAACCTGGCTTCCGTCTTCGAGACGGCAGTTGAGCCAGTGTGGGCGATAGGACGGGAATGGCATTTCACGCTGCCAGAGCGCATAAAGCGAAGCGTCGAGTTGCTCTTCGGGCAAGCGATAGGCAAACCCGCTGCATGAGCCGCCGCGATCCAGGCCAAATACCAGCCCGGGCGCTTCCGGCGTACCGCGATGTTCGTGGGACCACAGGTATAAACCGCGATGGTAGCCATGCACGCGACCGCGTACTCGCTCAACCGCCGCACATTCAGGGCGCCAGATCAGCGAACCATAAGCGAATAGCCAGACCGGCCCACCCTTGTGGCGCGCCATGGTCGATTGCATCGAGTTGAGCAGTTGTTCATGCGTAAGTTGCGGCCCCAGATCGAGCCGCGGAGGGTAAGCCAGATTCAAAAAAGCAGATTCAATGGCGCTCATGGCGAATAGCGTTCAGCTCCCCGCGGGTGAAGAATTACTTAATAGAACGCACCGTTGTAACAATAAGGCACATAGGTTTAAGGCAATTTAAGTGCCATGGCGGCGCTCTAAAACTTATTGCCTGAATGGGATATAACCTACCGGCATTTATATAATTATATAAATACCGATCGGCTATATGAGGAGTTATAACGATTCAAGATCGCGGCGCGTAAGCGAACACATCCGCGCGCATTTGATGGGCATCCATCCCCGCTTCGACCAGCGCATCCAGCGTGCCATAGACCATCGCCGGAGAGCCGCTGGCGTAGACGTGCAGGGCTTTGAGATCGGGGAAATCTTCACACACTGCCTCATGCAACATGCCGCAGCGCCCTCCCCAACCACACTGATCGCTGACGACTTTATGCAGGAACAGATTGGGCAGTTTTTCCCATTCATCCCAATGTTCGATGTCATAAAAGTCTTCAGGACGACGTACGCCCCAATACAGATGCACCGGATGCTTGAACCCCGCAGCCCGGCAATGTTCGATCAGGCTGTGAATCTGGCCCATGCCGGTCCCGGCAGCAATCAGCACCAATGGACCGTCTGGTAGTTCCGCCAGATGGGTATCGCCGAACGGCATCTCGATGCGCACCATCGGGTTGCGCTGAAGCTGTTCGATCAGGCTCAGCGCACTGCTTTCGCGCGCCAGTACATGAATTTCCAGGTCGCGCCCGGAATGCGGTGCAGAGGCCAGGGAGAAGGCGGATTTCTCGCCGTTTTCACGCTCGATCATCAGGTACTGGCCGGCGTGATAGCGCGGCGGCTTGCCCGCCGGGGCACGCAGACGCACGCGCCAGGTATCGCCGCCGACGTCCCTGCATTCAATGACCTGACACGACACGCTGCGCACCGGCAATTCTCCCAGCGCGAGCACGCCATCCCACAGCACGATGCAGTCTTCCAGCGGCTCTGCAATGCAAGTGTAGAACTCGCCATGGTCGCGCACATCGCCGGCTTGTTGGACCCGCCCTTCCACCAGCAACGCGCCGCACACATGGCAATTGCCGTTTCGACAGCTTTGCGGGCATTCATAGCCCAGGCGCCGCGCGCCATCGAGAATCCGCTCGCCGGGCAGAATATCCAGCACTGCTCCGGAAGGCTGCAAAGTTACACGCATCAATCTATTCCTAACTGATTCCAGATGGCATCGATCCGTTGGGTAACGGCTTCATCCTTGACGATGACCCGGCCCCACTCGCGAGTGGTTTCACCGGGCCACTTATGCGTGGCATCGAGTCCCATCTTCGAACCCAGGCCGGAAACCGGCGAGGCGAAGTCGAGGTAGTCGATCGGCGTGTTGTCGATCATCACCGTGTCACGCTTGGGGTCCATGCGCGTGGTGATGGCCCAGATCACGTCGTTCCAGTCCCGTGCGTTGATATCGTCATCAGTGACGATAACGAACTTGGTGTACATGAACTGTCGCAAAAACGACCAGACACCGAGCATTACCCGCTTGGCATGCCCAGGATACGACTTCTTCATGGTCACGATGGCCATGCGGTACGAGCAGCCCTCGGGCGGCAGATAGAAGTCGGTGATCTCCGGAAACTGCTTCTGCAGGATCGGCACGAACACTTCATTCAGCGCCACACCGAGAATCGCCGGCTCATCCGGCGGACGGCCGGTGTAGGTGCTGTGATAAATCGGTTTGATTCGATGGGTGATGCGCTCGACGGTGAACACCGGGAAGCTGTCGACTTCGTTGTAATAGCCAGTGTGGTCGCCATACGGGCCTTCGTCGGCCATTTCGCCGGGATGGATCACGCCTTCGAGGATGATCTCGGCGGTAGCCGGCACTTGCAGGTCATTGCCGCGGCACTTCACCAGTTCGGTGCGATTGCCGCGTAACAGGCCGGCGAAAGCATATTCGGACAGGCTGTCCGGCACCGGGGTCACGGCGCCCAGAATGGTTGCCGGGTCAGCGCCCAAGGCCACGGAGACCGGGAACGGCTGGCCGGGGTGTTTCTCGCACCATTCACGGTAATCCAGCGCGCCGCCACGGTGGCTCAACCAGCGCATGATCACCTTGTTGCGGCCGATCACCTGCTGACGATAGATACCGAGGTTCTGGCGATCCTTGTTCGGACCTTTGGTGACGGTCAGGCCCCAGGTAATCAGTGGACCGACATCGCCCGGCCAGCAGGTCTGCACCGGCAACATCGCCAGATCGACATCGTCACCTTCGATGACCACTTCCTGGCACACCGCGTCTTTGACGACTTTGGGCGCCATGGCAATGATCTTGCGGAAGATCGGCAGCTTGGACCAGGCGTCTTTGAGGCCCTTCGGCGGCTCGGGCTCCTTGAGGAACGCCAACAGCTTGCCGATTTCGCGCAGCTCGCTGACCGCTTCTGCGCCCATGCCCAGCGCCACGCGCTCAGGGGTGCCGAACAGGTTGCCGAGTACGGGAATGTCATAACCGGTAGGGTTTTCGAAAAGCAGCGCCGGGCCCTTGGCGCGCAACGTGCGATCGCAGACCTCGGTCATTTCGAGCACTGGGGACACCGGAACCTGGATGCGCTTGAGTTCGCCGCGCTGTTCCAGGCCGCTGATAAAGTCGCGCAAGTCGCGATACTGCATGCGTGAGCCTCGTGTTGGCCGTGGCGTTCGGGGCAGGCAGTTTAGCGCCGAACCCCTCTATTCAGAACCACGAACTGCCGTTGATCAAAAATCAGATAGCAAAAAGCCGGGTTTCCCCGGCTTTTGCTGACTTTCTGCGATTTACTTGCGCTTCATCGACAGGAAGAACTCGTCGTTGGTCTTGGTCTGTTTCAGCTTGTCGACCAGGAACTCGATGGCAGAGACTTCGTCCATCGGGTGCAGCAACTTGCGCAGGATCCACATACGCTGCAGCTCGTCGTCGGCCGTCAGCAGCTCTTCGCGGCGAGTACCGGAACGGTTGATGTTGATGGCCGGGAATACACGCTTTTCGGCGATCTTGCGGTCCAGAGGCAGTTCCATGTTGCCGGTGCCTTTGAATTCTTCGTAGATCACTTCATCCATTTTCGAGCCGGTTTCAACCAGCGCGGTCGCGATGATGGTCAGCGAGCCGCCTTCTTCGATGTTCCGTGCAGCGCCGAAGAAACGTTTCGGTTTCTCCAGGGCGTGGGCATCGACACCACCGGTCAGCACCTTGCCGGAGCTCGGGATCACGGTGTTGTAGGCACGCGCCAGACGGGTGATGGAGTCGAGCAGGATCACCACGTCCTTTTTGTGTTCGACCAGGCGCTTGGCCTTCTCGATCACCATTTCGGCAACCTGCACGTGGCGGGTTGGCGGTTCGTCGAACGTCGAGGCAACCACTTCGCCGCGCACGGTGCGCTGCATTTCGGTCACTTCTTCCGGACGTTCGTCGATCAGCAATACGATCAGATGAACTTCAGGATTGTTACGTGCGATGTTCGCCGCGATGTTTTGCAGCATGATCGTTTTACCGGCTTTCGGCGGTGCAACGATCAGGCCTCGCTGGCCCTTGCCGATCGGGGCGCACAGGTCGATGACACGACCGGTCAAGTCTTCGGTGGAACCGTTGCCGGCTTCCATCTTCATGCGCACGGTCGGGAACAGCGGGGTCAGGTTCTCGAAGAGAATCTTGTTTTTCGCGTTCTCGGGACGATCGTAGTTGATCGTGTCAACCTTGAGCAGCGCGAAATACCGCTCGCCTTCCTTTGGAGGGCGGATCTTGCCAACGATGGTGTCACCGGTGCGCAAGTTGAAGCGGCGGATCTGGCTCGGCGAGACGTAGATATCGTCCGGGCCGGCAAGATAGGAAGCGTCAGCGGAGCGCAGGAAGCCGAAGCCGTCCTGGAGAATCTCCAGCACGCCATCACCGGAGATTTCCTCGCCGCTTTTAGCGTGCTTTTTGAGCAGGGAGAAAATCACGTCCTGCTTGCGCGAACGGGCCATATTTTCTATGCCCATCTGTTCGGCCAATTCGAGCAGTTCGGTAATCGGCTTTTGCTTGAGTTCAGTCAGATTCATATAGGAATGACGTAATCATTTATGGAGGGGGGAAATTAAGCTTTTGGCTTAATGAGGCCGCGCCGCAGAGAAGGCGACAGGATCGCGTACTTATTCGAAAAGGAGTGCGTCGGCGACGGCTAGCAGGGGGCAGTGGAGAAACCAGTGCGGGGCCGAATGTACCACCTGAATTTCGGAGCGTCTAGCCCTCAATAACGAAAAGGCCCCGCATTATGCGGGGCCTTTTCATGACGCTTTATAACAACGCTTAGATGTTGGCGTCGAGGAAAGCAGCCAGTTGCGACTTCGACAGCGCACCGACCTTGGTGGCTTCGACGTTGCCGTTCTTGAACAGCATCAGCGTCGGGATACCGCGTACGCCGTGCTTGGCCGGGGTTTCCTGGTTTTCATCGATGTTCAGCTTGGCAACGGTGAGCTTGCCAGCATAGGTGCCAGCAATCTCGTCCAGAACCGGGGCGATCATTTTGCAAGGGCCGCACCACTCAGCCCAGTAGTCAACAAGCACAGGGCCAGCAGCCTTCAGTACTTCTTCTTCGAAGTTAGCGTCGGTGACGTGCTTGATAAGATCGCTGCTCATGGATGTCTCCGGGTTGTAAGCAATAAAAAACGTGGCCCATCATAGCCGCCCTTCCCGTGTTCAGGAAGCCGCAGATGATTGAGTCTCGCTATGGTGGCCCATGAGTTTGGGTATAGCTCAAGTCATGAGGTGGCGGGAGCGACAAAAGCAATTCCGGTCCGCAGGGCGGCATTGCGCACATGCTCTTGCATGGCCTTCTGCGCGGCGCCAGAGGCCCGACGGGCCAGTGCGCGGAGGATTTTACGGTGCTCCTGCCAGGTTTCCATCGCCCGTTCGGCCCTGATGAACGGTAGCTTCTGGCTCTCCAGGAAGATGTCGGCGCTGGCGGAAAGGATGCTTAGCATCGCCTGATTGCCACTGGCCAGGAGGATACGTCGATGAAACTCGAAATCCAGTCGCGCCGCTGCATCGAAGTCGGCGGTCCGCAGTTCGTTGCGCATGGCGGCGACATTGTCTTCCAGGGCATCGAGTTCATCGGTGCTCAAGGTCACGGCCGCCAGCCCGGCGGCAAAACCTTCCAGCGCGTAGCGCAGCTGGAAAATGTCCAATGGCGATGCCTGAGCCGCGAACGGCCAGCCCGGCGCCGCATCGCCCCGGGGCAGATCTACCGGCGATTGCACGAACACCCCCTTGCCCGGCTGGATACTGACCACCCCCAGCGCGCTCAGGGACGACAACGCCTCGCGCAATGACGCCCGACTGACGCCCAACTGAGCTGCCAGATCCCGTTGCGACGGCAACGCGTCCCCCGCCCCGAAGCCTTGTTCGGTAATCAGTTTGCGGATGGCTTGCAGCGCCACTTCGGGTACGGCGCGGGAGATCGAGTTCATGGTTTTTTCAGACGAACCAGGCCAATGAGCGGCTAGTTGTAAAGCTATTCGCAACGCCCGGCAAGTCGTGCCCCATGGGGGTTCGGGAATTTTCACGGGTGCGCCATCAGGGTGCGAAATGTCACTCAACTGTTCAGACCAGTAAGACCGAACGACACCAGCAAAACCGTGGCCTGCGCCCCCCAAAAACCATTTTTGGCATGGCCCGTGCTCTGTCGATCCGCAGAAATCACTTCTCGCCGATCCGGAGATTTGCCATGACCCTGCGTTACAGCGCCCTCCTCGCCGCCTTGTTTGCCAGCCTGATGCTGAGCCAGGCACCCGCCCACGCCGACGGTCTGGAGGATGTGGTCAAGCGCGGCACCCTCAAAGTCGCCGTGCCCCAGGACTTCCCGCCGTTCGGTTCGGTCGGCCCGGACATGAAACCGCGCGGCCTCGATATTGACACCGCCAAACTGCTGGCCGACCAACTCAAGGTCAAACTCGAACTGACCCCGGTCAACAGCACCAACCGCATTCCGTTCCTGACCACCGGCAAAGTCGACCTGGTGATTTCCAGCCTCGGCAAGAACCCTGAGCGCGAAAAGGTCATCGACTTCTCCCGTGCCTACGCGCCGTTCTACCTCGCCGTATTCGGCCCGCCAGACGCCGCCATCAAGGGCCTGGACGATCTCAAAGGCAAAACCATCAGCGTCACCCGTGGCGCCATCGAAGACATCGAGCTGACCAAAGTCGCTCCTGAAGGCGCGACGATCAAACGCTTCGAAGACAACAACTCGACCATCGCCGCCTACCTCGCAGGGCAAGTCGACCTGATCGCCAGTGGCAACGTGGTGATGGTGGCGATCAGCGAGAAAAACCCGAAACGCGTGCCAGCCCTCAAGGTGAAGCTCAAGGATTCGCCGGTTTACGTCGGCGTGAACAAGAACGAGCCAGCGCTGCTGGGCAAGGTGAATGACATCCTCACCTCGGCCAAGGCTGACGGTGCGCTGGAAAAGAACTCGCAAACCTGGCTGAAAGAGCCGCTGCCGGCCGATCTCTGATCGTTCGCGGAGACGACTTATGGCTTATCAGTTCGATTTCTTGCCGGTGGTGGAAAACACCGATCTGCTGCTGCGCGGCGCGCTGTTCACCCTTGAGTTGACGGCCATTGGCGCGGTACTCGGAGTCGGTCTGGGTATCGTCGGGGCACTGGTGCGGGCGTGGAACATCCGCCCGTTCGCCGGCATTTTCGGGGTTTACGTCGAGTTGATCCGCAACACGCCATTCCTGGTGCAGTTGTTTTTCATCTTCTTCGGTTTGCCGTCGCTGGGCCTGCAGATTTCCGAATGGCAGGCGGCGGTGCTGGCGATGGTGATCAACCTTGGCGCCTATTCGACCGAGATCATCCGCGCCGGCATTCAAGCAATTCCGCGCGGGCAGCTGGAAGCCGCAGCCGCCCTGGCGATGACCCGCTTCGAAGCCTTCCGCCACGTGGTGCTGCTACCGGCGCTGGGCAAGGTCTGGCCGGCCCTGAGCAGCCAGATCATCATCGTGATGCTCGGCTCGGCGGTCTGTTCGCAGATCGCCACCGAAGAGCTGAGCTTCGCCGCCAACTTCATTCAATCGCGCAACTTCCGCGCCTTTGAAACCTATGCCCTGACCACACTGATCTACCTGTGTATGGCGCTGCTGATCCGCCAATTGCTGAACTGGATCGGCCGGCGCTACATAGCAAGGAGCAGCAGCCAATGAGCGATTTCACCTTCTGGGACATCCTGCGCAACCTGCTCACCGGCCTGCAATGGACCCTCGCGCTGTCGCTGGTGGCATTTATCGGCGGCGGGCTGATCGGTTTGTTGATCATGGTGATGCGGATTTCAAAAAAGTCCTTGCCCAGCCACTTCGCCCGCACCTACATCGAACTGTTCCAGGGCACGCCGCTGTTGATGCAGCTGTTTCTGGTGTTCTTCGGTGTGGCGCTGGCCGGTGTGGAGATTTCGCCGTGGATGGCCGCGGCGATAGCCTTGACGCTGTTCACCAGCGCCTATCTGGCGGAGATCTGGCGCGGTTGTGTCGATTCGATCCCCAATGGCCAGTGGGAAGCCTCCTCGAGCCTGGCGCTCAATCCGCTGGAGCAACTGCGTTACGTGATCCTGCCGCAAGCCTTGCGCATTGCCGTGGCGCCGACCGTGGGCTTCTCGGTGCAAGTGGTCAAAGGCACCGCCGTGACCTCGATCATCGGCTTCACCGAACTGACCAAGACCGGCGGCATGCTCGCCAACGCGACCTTCGAGCCCTTCATGGTCTACGGCCTGGTGGCGCTCGGTTACTTCCTGCTCTGCTACCCCTTGTCCCTCAGTGCGCGCTACCTGGAAAGGAGACTGCATGCCTCTGCTTAGAATTTCCGCCCTGCATAAATATTACGGCGACCATCATGTGCTCAAAGGCATCGACCTGAGTGTCGAGGAAGGCCAAGTGGTGGCGATCATCGGTCGCAGCGGCTCGGGCAAATCCACCTTGCTGCGCACCCTCAATGGCCTGGAATCGATCAATGACGGCGTGATCGAAGTTGATGGCGAATACCTCGACGCTGCCCGTGCCGACCTGCGTAGCTTGCGGCAGAAAGTCGGGATGGTGTTCCAGCAGTTCAATCTGTTCCCGCACCTCACTGTGGGCGAAAACGTCATGCTCGCGCCGCAAGTGGTGCAAAAAGTGCAGAAAGCCAAAGCCGCCGAACTGGCGCGGCACATGCTGGAACGGGTCGGGCTGGGGGAAAAGTTCGATGCCTTCCCCGACCGGCTGTCTGGTGGCCAGCAACAGCGGGTGGCGATTGCCCGGGCGCTGGCGATGTCGCCGAAGGTGCTGTTGTGCGATGAAATCACCTCGGCGCTGGACCCGGAACTGGTCAACGAAGTGCTGAGCGTGGTCCGGCAACTGGCCAGGGAGGGCATGACGCTGATCATGGTCACCCATGAAATGCGTTTTGCCCGCGAGGTGGGGGACAAATTGGTGTTCATGCACCAGGGCAAGGTGCATGAAGTGGGGGATCCGAAGGTGCTGTTCGCCAACCCGCAGACGACGGAGCTGGCGAATTTTATCGGGACGGTGGAAGCGGCAGGCTGAAGGAAACTTAGTGCCTTTGAGGCCGCCTTCGCGGGCAAGCCCGCTCCCACAGGGTTCTCTGCTGGAACGCGATCATGTGTTCGACGCAAAAACCTGTGGGAGCGGGCTTGCCCGCGAAGAGGTCATTCGCAACACCACGGATGCCCCGTGGTAAAAGATCGCAGCCTTCGACAGCGCCTACGCGTTGGCGGCAGCGTTTGATCGTGGCAGGATGTCGGGGTTATCGACCGAGACCCCCTGACCATGCCGCTATCCCAAGCCAAGAATCTGTCCCTGATCGCCGCAATCGACCTGGGCTCCAACAGCTTTCACATGGTCGTGGCCAAGGCCCAGAACGGCGAAATCCGGATTCTCGAGCGTCTCGGGGAAAAGGTTCAGCTGGCCGCCGGCATCGACGAAGAACGTCAACTCAGCGAAGAATCCATGCAGCGCGGGCTCGATTGCCTGAAGCGCTTCGCCCAACTGATCAGCGGTATGCCACCGGGCACCGTGCGGATCGTCGGCACCAACGCCCTGCGCGAAGCCCGTAACCGCGCCGAATTCATCCACCGCGCCGAAGAAATTCTTGGCCATCCGGTGGAAGTCATCTCGGGCCGTGAAGAAGCACGCCTGATTTACCTCGGCGTCTCCCACACCCTCGCCGATACGCCGGGCAAGCGCCTGGTGGCTGACATCGGTGGCGGCAGTACCGAATTCATCATCGGCCAGCGCTTCGAACCGCTGCTGCGCGAAAGCCTGCAAATGGGTTGCGTCAGTTATACCCAGCGCTATTTCAAGGATGGCAAGATTACCCCGGCCCGCTATGCCCAGGCATACACCGCGGCGCGGCTGGAGATCATGAGCATCGAACACGCCCTGCACCGCCTGACCTGGGATGAAGCCATCGGCTCCTCGGGCACCATTCGCGCCATTGGCCTGGCACTGAAGGCCGGCGGGCATGGCACGGGCGAAGTGAATGCCGAAGGCCTGGCCTGGCTCAAGCGCAAGCTGTTCAAACTCGGCGATGCCGAAAAAATCGATTTCGAAGGCATCAAGCCCGACCGTCGGGCAATCTTCCCCGCCGGGCTGGCAATTCTCGAAGCAATCTTCGACGCCCTCGAATTGCAACGCATGGACCACTGTGAAGGCGCCCTGCGCGAAGGCGTGCTCTACGACCTGTTGGGCCGTCATCATCATGAAGACGTGCGTGAGCGCACCCTCAGCTCGCTGATGGAGCGTTACCACGTTGACCTGGAGCAAGCCGCCCGGGTTGAACGCAAGGCGCTGCACGCCTTCGATCAGGTGGCCGTGGATTGGGAGCTGGATGACGGCGTCTGGCGTGAACTGCTGAGCTGGGCGGCCAAGGTCCATGAAGTGGGCCTGGACATCGCCCACTATCAGTACCACAAGCACGGCGCCTACCTGATCGAGCACTCGGACCTGGCCGGGTTCTCCCGCGAAGACCAGCAAATGCTTGCGCTACTGGTACGTGGCCACCGACGCAACATTCCCAAGGACAAGTTCGCCGAATTCGGCGACGACGGCATCAAGCTGATTCGCCTGTGCGTGCTACTGCGTTTTGCGATTCTGTTCCACCACATCCGCGGCACCCAGCAAATGCCTCAGGTCGTATTGCACGCCAACGGCCACAGCCTGGATGTGTTGTTCCCCGAACACTGGCTGGACGACAACCAGTTGACCCAGGCCGACTTCGCCCTCGAAGCGGAATGGCTGACCCGCGTCAGCTTCGTGCTTAACGTTCGTTGAAATTGAAAAAGGCCTTCTTCGGAAGGCCTTTTTTTGTGCCCGCGATTCAGCAGACGATGCAATCCCCATGTGGGAGCGGGCTTATGTGGCGAGGGGGCTTACCCCCGTTGGGTCGCGAAGCGGCCCCAGAATCTGCGCTCGTGGTGTATCGGGTACACCGCGTGCAATGTTCTACGACTGCTACGCAGCCGAACGGGGGCAAGCCCCCTCGCCACACAGGTTCTGCGCGTTAACGAACCGCCAGAATCGGGCTACCCAAACGCTCCAGCAAGGTGGCCTGGGCACTGCGCGGGTTCTGGTTGCCGGTCGGCGTATTGCGGATATAGCGACCGTCCGACTGCAGGCTCCAGCTGTGGGTGTTATCGGTGAGATAAAGCTCCAGCTCTTTCTTGACCCGCAATATCAGCTTCTTGCCCTCGACCGGGAAGCAAGTCTCGACGCGTTTGTCGAGGTTGCGCTCCATCCAGTCGGCGCTGGACAAGAACATCTGCTCTTCGCCGCCATTGAGGAAGTAAAAGACCCGGGTGTGTTCCAGGAAGCGGCCGATGATCGAGCGCACGTGGATGTTGTGGGACACGCCGGCGATGCCTGGGCGCAGGCAGCACATGCCGCGCACCACCAGATCGATACGCACCCCGGACTGGCTGGCCTTGTACAACGCGCGGATGACCTTCGGGTCGGTCAGCGAGTTGAACTTGGCGATGATGTGCGCCGGTTTGCCGTCTAGAGCGAATTGCATCTCCCGGGCAATCATGTCGAGCATGCCCTTCTTCAACGTGAACGGCGCGTGCAGCAGTTTCTTCATGCGCAGGGTCTTGCCCATGCCAATCAACTGGCTGAACAGTTTGCCGACGTCTTCGCACAAGGCATCGTCGGAAGTCAGCAGGCTGTAGTCGGTGTACAGACGGGCGTTGGCTGCGTGGTAGTTGCCGGTCCCCAAGTGGGCGTAACGGACAATTTCGCCCGCCTCGCGGCGTAAAATCAGCATCATCTTGGCGTGGGTCTTGAAGCCGACCACGCCGTAGATCACCACCGCGCCGGCCGCTTGCAGACGGCTGGCCAGTTGCAGGTTGGATTCTTCATCGAAGCGCGCGCGCAATTCGATTACCGCCGTCACTTCCTTGCCGTTGCGCGCAGCGTCCACCAGCGCGTCGACGATCTCGGAGTTGGCGCCGCTGCGATACAACGTCTGGCGAACCGCCAACACGTGCGGATCCTTGGCCGCCTGACGCAGCAAGTCGACCACCGGGGTGAACGACTCGAACGGGTGCAGCAGCAGAATGTCCTGCTTGCTGATCACGCTGAAAATGTTCTCGCTGTTTTGCAGCAGTTTCGGGATCTGCGGTGTGAACGGCGTGTATTGCAGCTCCGGATGACTGTCCAGGCCGGTGATGCTGAACAGCCGGGTCAGGTTGACCGGGCCGTTGACCTGGTACAGCTCGGTCTCATGCAGGTTGAACTGCTTGAGCAGGTAATCGGACAGGTGTTTGGGGCAGGTATCGGCCACTTCCAGACGCACCGCGTCACCGTAGCGACGGGAGAACAACTCACCGCGCAGGGCGCGAGCCAGGTCTTCGACATCTTCGGTGTCGACCGCGAGGTCGGCGTTTCGGGTCAGGCGGAACTGGTAGCAACCCTTGACCTTCATGCCCTGGAACAGGTCGTCGGCGTGGGCGTGGATCATCGACGACAGGAACACATAGTTGTCGCCGGGGCCGCCGACTTCTTCCGGCACCTTGATGATCCGCGGCAGCAGACGCGGTGCCGGGATAATCGCCAGACCGGAGTCGCGACCGAAGGCGTCGATGCCTTCGAGCTCGACGATGAAGTTCAGGCTCTTGTTCACCAGCAACGGAAACGGGTGCGTCGGGTCGAGGCCGATCGGGGTGATGATCGGCGCGATCTCGTCGCGGAAATAACGTCGAACCCAAGTCTTGAGCTTGGTGGTCCAGTAACGGCGACGGATGAAGCGGACCTGATGTTTTTCCAGTTCCGGCAACAGAATGTCATTGAGGATCGCATACTGACGATCGACGTGGCCGTGCACCAGTTCACTGATGCGAGCCAGGGCCTGGTGCGGTTGCAGGCCATCGGCGCCAGCCTGTTCGCGAGCGAAGGTGATCTGCTTCTTCAGGCCGGCCACACGAATCTCGAAGAACTCGTCCAGGTTGCTGGAGAAAATCAGCAAAAACTTCAGCCGCTCCAGCAATGGGTAGGACTCATCAAGCGCCTGCTCCAGCACGCGGATGTTGAACTGCAGTTGCGAGAGCTCACGATGGATGTACAGGCTGCTGTCATCCAGGCCGGGAATGGCAATCGCTGGCGCCGCCGCAACAACAGGCTCGGCCACCACCGCGGGAGGAGCAGGCTCCAGCTCCGGCGGGGTTTCGGCGATTGGCTCCACCACAGGTTGAGCGTCTTTTACGGCAACTTCAGTGAGTCCTTCGGTATTCATCGAATGTTCCTGGGAGGGCTATTTTTGCTCTCGTAACAATTGAGCAGCACGGACGGCAAAGTAAGTCAGGATGCCATCAGCGCCTGCACGTTTAAAAGCGGTCAGGGATTCGAGGATAACCCCTTCGCTCAACCAGCCATTCTGGATCGCTGCCATGTGCATGGCGTATTCGCCGCTGACCTGATAGACAAAGGTCGGCACTTTGAATTCTTCCTTGACCCGGCAAAGGATATCCAGATACGGCATGCCTGGCTTGACCATGACCATGTCCGCACCTTCTGACAAGTCCGCCGCCACTTCGTGCAGGGCTTCGTTGCTGTTGGCCGGGTCCATCTGATAGGAGGCCTTGTTGGCCTTGCCCAGGTTCAGCGCCGAACCCACCGCATCGCGGAACGGGCCGTAGTAGGCGCTGGCGTATTTGGCCGAGTAAGCCATGATCCGCACGTTGACGTGACCGGCCAGCTCCAGCGCTTCGCGGATCGCCTGAATGCGCCCGTCCATCATGTCCGAAGGCGCCACCACCTGAGCGCCGGCTTCGGCGTGGGACAGGGCCTGTTTAACCAGCGCGTCGACGGTAATGTCGTTCTGCACATAGCCTTCTTCATCAAGAATGCCGTCTTGACCGTGGGTGGTAAACGGGTCCAGAGCGACGTCGGTGATCACCCCCAGTTCCGGGAATCGGTCACGCAGCGCTCGGGTGGCGCGCTGGGCGATGCCGTCAGGATTCCAGGCTTCGGCGGCGTCCAGGGATTTGAGCTCCGGCGGCGTTACCGGGAACAATGCCAGGGCCGGAATTCCCAGGTCGACCCACTTGGCCGCTTCTTCCAGCAACAGGTCGATGGTCAGGCGCTCGACGCCCGGCATCGATGCCACCGCTTCGCGACGGTTTTCACCGTCCAGCACGAACACCGGCAGGATCAGGTCATCGACGGTCAGTACGTTTTCACGGACCAGTCGACGCGAGAAATCATCACGACGATTACGACGCAGGCGGGTTGCAGGAAACAAACGATTGGCGGGGGTAAAACTCACGGCAGACTCCTGAGCCCGCGCTGGCGGGCGAGCGTGACAGTTATAAGCGGCCATTATGACGAACGGATGACAGTTGTGCTTCAGCACGCCGCATTCCATTGTCCCTGTAGGAAATGTTCACGTCGAGACACATTTTGACACTTTCCTGAATGTGTCCGAGGGGTTAGGCTGCGCGTTCATTTCGCCAGCACCCAGACAATGCTCCAACAATTTCTTCAGGAATTCGGCTACTTCGCCCTCTTTCTCGGCACGTTCTTCGAAGGCGAAACCATCCTGGTGCTCGCAGGCTTCCTTGCGTTCCGTGGATACATGGACATCAAAGTGGTGATGCTCGTGGCATTCCTCGGCAGCTATGCCGGCGATCAGCTGTGGTACTTCCTGGGACGCAAGCACGGGCGCAAATTGCTGGCGCGCAAACCGCGCTGGCAACTGATGGGCGATCGGGCGCTGGAACATATCCGCAAGCATCCGGATATCTGGGTGCTGAGCTTTCGCTTTGTCTATGGACTGCGCACCGTGATGCCGGTGGCGATCGGTCTGTCGGGCTATCCGCCGGGACGTTATCTGCTGCTCAACGGGATTGGCGCAGCCATCTGGGCCGCCGCGCTGGCGTCCGCCGCTTATCACTTTGGCGCAGTGCTCGAAGGCATGCTCGGTAGCGTCAAGAAGTATGAGCTGTGGGTGCTGGGCGCCCTGCTGGTATTGGGCTTTTTCCTGTGGCTGCGCCGGCGCTTCAAGAATGCCCGTCTGGCGAAGCAGATCTATGCCGACGAGCAAGCGTTGAAAGCCGAACAGGCCAAATCCAGCGAGCCTACGACGCCCATCGAGTGAAGCGGTTTGTGCAACAGTAGAGACCGATTCCGCTGAGCAGGCTGTAACTGAGCAGCCCCACCCAGCCCGCCGCGCCTCCCATTACATGGGCCGGCCATAACCCGACCATTGGCGCCAGCCATACCAGCGGCAGGTTTGACGCCAGCCGCAACAGCTCCAGCTTCAATGCCTGCGGGCGATTTTCCAGGGCCATGCCCAACACAAACAACCCCAGCGCCACGGCGCCCCAGCCCAACACCAAGGCTGCGGTGGGCAGACTGTGCTCCAGGTTCATCAAGTAACTGCCCAAGGCGATGTAGACGCAAAATTGCAGCGCCACATACCACTGCTGGCGTCCGTCGAGTGGAACCTCGAATTTGCGGAACTGGCTAAGGTCCGGTTTGTTCATCGGGTACTTGGCCGCCACATCCGCCGGCCGCCAACCGGTGCGCATGAACCAGATCCGCAGTTTGTCCCATCTGCTTTCTGCGCGCCGGGCGTCATCCCACAGCTGCACATAGAACTGCACGTTCGCCCACAACGGATTCCAGCTCGCCAGCGGCGTGGTCACGCCGAAAATCACCGGTTCGTTGTCATCCTCTTCCTGGAACGAGCCAAATAGACGGTCCCAAATAATGAACACCCCGCCGTAGTTGCGATCCATGTAAAGAGCGTTCTGTGCATGGTGAGCCCGATGATTGGACGGCGTGACGAAGCACCATTCGAACCAGCCAAGCTTGGGAATGTGCCGGGTATGCACCCAGAATTGGTACAGCAGATTCAGCGCCGCAACGCTGACGAACACCACCAGCGGCACGCCGAGCACGGCCATGGGCAGGTAGAAAATCCAGCTCAACAGGAACCCGGTGCTGGTCTGGCGCAAGGCCGTGGAGAGGTTGTACTCCTCGCTCTGATGATGCACCGAGTGCGCGGCCCAGAGGATGTTGCGTTCGTGGCCCATGCGGTGCAGCCAGTAGTAGCAGAAGTCGTAGAAAACGAAAGCGAACACCCAGACCCAGACGCTGTCGGCCGACAGCTCGATCACGGCCAGATGCTTCAGGGCGAAAGCATAAGTCACCAGGCCGACGCCTTTGGTAAGCAGGCCCGTGGTAGTCGACAGCACACCCGTGCTGAGGCTGTTGATCGCGTCTGCCAAGCGGTAATTGCTCACTGCGCGCCAACGGTCAGCCAGCAACTCGACTGCAATCAGCACAAAGAAAAACGGCACCGCATACAGAATGAAGTCCATGACGCGCCCTGATCAGAATCGTTCAGCAGAGATTAGGTGTAGCCGCGTATTAACCCTATGGCAACGAATGACAAATTAGTGGACATTTAACGCCATGAATCTGGAGAAAAGCCCATGAGCAAAAAAATTGCAGTGATCCTTTCCGGCTGCGGCGTGTACGACGGCGCCGAGATCCACGAAAGCGTGATCACCCTGCTGCGGCTGGACCAGCGCGGTGCCCAGGTGCAGTGTTTCGCACCCGATATCGCGCAATTGCATGTGATCAACCACCTGACTGGCGAAGAAATGCCCGAGGCGCGCAACGTGCTGGTGGAATCGGCACGGATCGCCCGAGGCAACATCAAGGATATCCGTGAAGCCAGCGTCGAAGATTTCGATGCGCTGATCATTCCCGGCGGATTCGGATCAGCCAAGAATCTGTCGAACTTTGCCGTCGAAGGTGCCGGATGCAGCGTTCAGCCTGATGTGCTGGCGTTGACCGAAGCGTTCGCCGAAGCCGGCAAACCGGTGGGCCTGATCTGCATCTCGCCGGCGCTGGCGGCCAAGATCTACGGCCCAGGCGTGACCTGCACCATCGGCAACGATGCCGATACAGCCGCCGCGATGAGTAAAATGGGCGCCACCCATGCCGAGTGCGCGGTGACCGACATCGTCGAAGACAAGGCGCGCAAACTGGTAAGCACGCCGGCGTACATGCTGGCCCAATCGATCAGCGAGGCCGCTTCTGGCATCAATAAACTGGTCGACCGCGTGCTGGAACTGACCCACGAGAACGACGAGTAAAGAAGCAAGATCAAAAGATCGCAGGCTTCGCCAGCTCCTACATGGACCGTGACCGACGCAAATTACAGGTTTATGCGAATCCTGTAGGAGCTGCCGAAGGCTGCGATCTTTTCAGGCTTTGCGCGATAACCGCGTGAGTATCCGGTCCAGCGCATTGGCGAACGCCTGCTTCTCACGGTCGCCAAACGGCGCCGGTCCGCCGCTCATCTGGCCTTGCTCGCGCAGATCGGTGAACAGGTTACGCACCGCCAGTCGATCGCCCATGTTCTGCGCATCGAACTCCTTGCCCCGTGGGTCCAGCGCCGCGACGCCCTTCTTTACCAGCCGATCCGCCAGCGGTACATCGCTGCAAATCACCAGCTCACCCGGCGTCGCGTGTTCCACCAGGTAATCGTCGGCGGCATCCGGGCCGCTGGGCACCACGATCAGTTTCACCAAGGCGAGGCCCGGTTTGATCTGTGGCTGACCGGCCACCAGCACCACTTCGAACTGGCGCTTGAGGGCGAACTTCACCACCAGATCCTTGGCTGCCCGAGGGCAAGCGTCGGCATCGATCCACACGCGCATAGCGTTTCCTCTATTGAAAAGCATCGCGGGCAAGCCCGCTCCCACAAGGTTAGCGCTTAACCTGTGGGAGCGAGGCTTGCCCGCGAATATGAGCGCAGCGAATGCTTTTAAGAAACCTGCATCCGCCGCTTCTCGGCCATTCGGCTACGGCTGTACAACACAATGATCGCAATGATCGCCACAGCCTGAGCACTCAGCGAATACGCATCAGCGTGGATCCCCAGCCAGTCGAAGTCAAAGAATGGTACCGGCCGCGTGCCGAAGATCCCGGCTTCCTGCAATGCCTTCACGCCATGGCCGGCAAACACCACCGACAACGCGCAGAGCAAACCGGCATTGATGCCGAAGAACAACGCCAGCGGCAGTTTCGCCGAGCCGCGCAGAATCACCCACGCCAGACCAATCAGCAATACCAGCGCCGTCGCTCCGCCCGCCATTACGGCGTTGTGCCCTGCCGGCCCGGCTTGCAGCCACAGGGTTTCGTAAAACAGGATCACTTCGAACAGCTCGCGATACACCGAGAAGAACGCCAGGATTGCAAAGCCGAAACGCCCGCCGCCGCTCACCAGGCTGCTCTTGATGTAATCCTGCCAGGCCGCTGCGTGGCGGCGGTCGTGCATCCACACGCCGAGCCAGAGCACCATGACACTGGCAAACAACGCCGTCGCACCTTCCAGCAATTCACGTTGCGCGCCGCTGACGTCGATCACATACGCCGCCACTGCCCAGGTCGCCAGCCCGGCCAGCAGTGCCAGGCCCCAGCCGATGTTGACGCTGCGCACCGCCGATTGCTGGCCGGTATTGCGCAGGAAGGCGAGAATCGCCGCGAGCACCAGAATCGCTTCCAGACCTTCGCGCAGCAAAATCAACAGACCGGAAATGTAGCTCAGCGACCAGCTCAAGCCATCACTGCCTAGCAGGCCAGCGGACTCTTTCAACTTGGCTTTGGCCGCTTCCAGACGCTGCTCGGCCTGGGCCACCGGCAAGCCGTCCTGCAACGACTGACGGTACGCCATGAGGGATTTTTCGGTGTCTTTGCGCACGTTGGCGTCGACGTTGTCCAGCGAGCTTTCAACCAGCTCGAAGCCTTCCAGGTACGCCGCTACCGACAAGTCATAAGCCTGATCGTGATCGCCGGCGCGGTAGGCTGCGATGCTCTTGTCCAGGGTGGCGGCCGTGTAATCAAGCAACTGCCCCGGCCCACGCTTGACCTGCGGCGGTTGCGCCCGTTGTGCACGGAAGGTAGCGGCTGCTTGCGGGCCTTCGGCGGCCAGCACTTCGGCTGGTGTCTGACGCGCGAGGTCGGCGATGTTGTAGGTTTTCCCGGATGTGGCCGCAGCCGGATCGGCGCTGAAGCTGGCGATGTAGGTTGCCAGGTCCCAACGTTGACGATCATCCAGTTGATCGGCGAAGGCCGGCATGTCGGTGCCTTCGACCCCCATGCCCAGCGTGTTGTAGATCCCATAGAGGCTCAGACGGTCCAGTCGCACGGCATCACGCAGATTGGCCGGCGGCGGCGTCATGCCGACGCCCGCCGGGCCGTCACCGGCCCCCGCATCGCCATGGCATACCGAACATTGCTGGGCATACAGCGGCGCACCGCGAGTCGGGTCGGGGGTAATGACCGGGGCCTGGCTGACCTCATAGGTCACCGCCAGTCTGGCCCCCAGCTGACGCGCCTGACGGGCAACATCCGCGCCATTCTTGCGTGCAGCGATGGCAGTGCCAAGGCTGTCGACGCCCTGCTCCAGCTCTGCGCGCTCGGGTTTGGCCGGCAAATCGGCGATCAAACCTTGCAGCACTTTGAGGAATTCCTGTTGTTCGCGGTACTCAGGTTCATCGATGACGTTGCCCGCCTCCACCGTCGCCGGGTAATCGGCGCCGATGTAATCGAGCAAATGCAAGGCCTTGGGCGCACCTTCTGCGGTTTCGGCCAGCGTATTGAAGCTGCAGAACGCAATCATCGGCAGCACAAGCCACGCCAGAAAACGAGAGGAAGCAGTCATGAATAACTCTCAAATGGAAATACGAAGTAACACATTGTTCACTTCGAATGAGTTTCACTCAAGCTTTGTTGGAATTTCCTGGGAAAGCGCTGTGGTGTTCGGCCTGAAATAAGTGATGGCACATCGCGGAAATTTGCAATTAAAAAGCCATTACATGGCCAGCATCCCTGTTTATAATGCCGCGCCTTCGTTATTGCGATATGGCATTTAAGCTCCTTTTTTTATGAGGAATTGGCAGGAGGCCAACAGCCCTGCCGATGGGTCCCAACAGCCCGACCAGCACGCGGCTGCTTAATTCAGGGAAGACGTACCCCTTATGGCATTCCATGCCCCCACCTTGATCGCGCTCAGCGCTGTCACCTTGCTTTGCGGCTGCTCGGCCTTTCGTAACTACGATTCGGAACTTGCACAAACCAACCAGCAACTGGCCTCCGGCAACGTCGACGCCGCCTTGACCCTGCTGGAAAAGAACAACACCAGCAAAGACAAAGACCTGCTCTATTACTTCGAGAAAGGTGAATTGCTGCGCGCCAAGGGCGACTTGTCCGGCAGCCAGAACGCCTGGTCCAGTGCCGATCAGGTGGTGGGTAAGTGGGAAGACTCGGTCAAGCTCGACACCGACAAATACCTGGCTCAGTTCGGCAGCTTCCTGGTCAACGATAAAGTGCGTCGCTACGAAGGCTACGATTACGAAAAAGTCATGCTGACCACGCAGATGGCCCTCAACCTGCTGGCGGTGAATGACTTCGATGGCGCGCGCACGGCGATCAAGAAGACTCACGAGCGTGAAGCGGTGATTGCCGACCTGCGTGACAAGGAATACCTCAAGAGCGAAGAGCAAGCCGAGAAACAAGGCGTCAAAACCCAGTACAAGGATTTGCAGGGTTACCCGGTGGCCAGCCTCGATGCGCCGGAAGTGGTCAGCCTGAAAAACAGCTACCAGAGCGCGTTCAGCCATTATCTGGCCGGCTTCGTCTATGAAGCCCTGGGCGAGAAAGATCTGGCGGCACCAGGTTATCGCAAGGCCGCCGAGCTGCGTCCGAACACGCCGCTGCTGGAGCAGGCGCTGGTGAATCTCGACAAACCCGCCAAGAACGAGGACAGCGACATCCTGATCGTGGTGCAAAGCGGTCTGGCGCCGTCCCGTGATTCGATCCGCATTCCGCTGCCGTTGCCGATCAGCAATAACGTGGTGATTACGCCGCTGTCATTCCCGATCATCAAGCCGGACACCTCCACCGCCGTGTTTGCCCAAATCGGCGTGGACGGTCAGCAGTTGGACCTGACCCCACTCAACAGCACCACTGCCATGTCCCGTCGCGCGCTGCGTGATGACATGCCAGGCATCATCCTGCGCACTACCGTGCGGGCGATCACTCGTGGCGTGGCACAGAAGCAGATCAACGAAACCAACCCGCTGGCGGGTCTTGCGGTCGGCATCACTTCAGCCGTACTCGAAGGCGCCGATACCCGTACGTGGCGCACGCTGCCGGACAACACTCAGGTGGTGCGGCTGCGTTTGAAGAAAGGCGAGCACAGCGTCACGTTGCCGAGCGCCGTGGGTGGCTCGGTGGTCAAGGTCACCGTCGATCAGCGCTTTCAGGTCATCACCCTGCGCGCCGTGGGCAATCACGTGTTCGCCAGCGTCCTGGCTGCGCATGTGATCCCGAGCGCCAACCCGACCGCCGTGGCCAGCCTCAAACAACCTTAAGAACGGAGTCTTTGCATGCGTTTCAAATTCATCGCTGTCGTCGCCCTGGCCTTGCTGGCCGGCTGCGCCACCCCGCCACCGCCAGAGCCAGGCAGCGCGGCCAGCAAGGTCGTGACCATGGGCAAGCTCAAGAGCGTCGTGGTCGGCGCCATGCGCGTGGCCCGGGAAAACGGCTTCATGACGGTCAATGCGCAGCTGAGTAACACCAGCTACAACAACAAGACCTTCTACTACCGCTTTGCCTGGCTCGGCCCTGAAGGTTTTCCGGTTGCCGAAGAGGAAACCTGGAAAAGCCAGATGATGTATGGCGAGCAGACCAGTTTTATCCAGGCCATTGCCCCGACCGCCAAAGCCGTGGATTTCCGTCTCGAAATCAAAACGCCTTAAGCCCGACACCCTATTCGTTCAGTTCTAGAGAGCATTCCCATGTTTGCACGCTTTTCGTTCATCGCCTTCATCGCCCTGCTGGCCAGCGGTTGCGCCAACACTTCGCCGACGCTTGGCAACAAAAACATCAGCTACGGCGACACCAAGGCCGTGGAAACCGTGACCAACGAATTCGGTTCCACTGATCTGCAGATGATCGCTGAATCCATGACCCGCTCCCTGGCCCAGTCCGGCATCTTGCAAGGCCGCCCGGTGGTTCAGGTCTACGACGTGAAGAACAAGACCAGCGAGTACATCGATACCCGCGAAATCACCACCAGCATCAAGACTCAACTGATGAAGTCCGGCACTGCCCGCTTCGCCAGCGACAACACCGCCATGCAAAGCCAGGTCGACCAGCTCAAGCTGCAAAACCAGAGCGGTTTGTACAAGAAAAGCACCGTGGCCAAGACGGGCAACATGATCGCCGCCCAATACCGTCTTGAAGGTTCGATCAGCTCGATCGTCAAGCGCAGCAGCGATTACAAGGACGTCTTCTACAAATTCAGCCTGCAGTTGATCGACGTTGAAAGCGGCCTGGCCGAGTGGATGGACGAAAAAGAGATCCGCAAGACCACGGAGCGTTAATCGATGCGCGCATGGATTGGCATGATGGCCCTGGCTTGCGCGTTCAGCGTGCAAGCGGCCCCGAAAGTCGCGGTGACGGATCTGGCGTATCAGGAGCGGGTGGAGCAATACATCCACATCGTTTCGGCACAGAGCAACCACAGCCAGAGTTATTACGGCGCCAGCGGCTCTTCGAGTTACAACGAGATCGAAGCGACCAGCAGCTACATCGAGCAAGGCGAGCTGCGTAAATTCACCGGCGACATCAAGGGCGAGATTCTGCGCACCGGCATGTTCCAACTGGTGCAAGGCACGCCTTACACAGCATCGTCCAAAGGTGATGTGTATGACGTGATCAAGCGGATCAAGGCCGGCAGCTTCAAGGGTGCCGACTACGTGCTGTTCGGCACCGTGTCGGACATCGATTTCACCCGCGACATGAACGAGCTGGCCAATACCGACAGTTATTCGGCGGTGCTGGGGCTGACGTTGGTGGCGGACTTCAGCCTGATCAACACCAAGACGTTTGAAATCACCTCGGCGTTCACAGCGATGGGCGAAGGTCAGGACACCAAACTGGTGAATGGCCGGGACATCAGGATTTCGCTGAACCGCCCACGGGTGGTACGTGATGTGTCCAAGGCGCTGGGTGAGGACGTGGCTGCGCAACTGAGCCAACAGCTCGGTGGCGATGGTGGCTACGAGCAGCCGAGGCAAGCGCCGCTGCGCAATAACCTGCCGCAGGATACGGCGCCGGTGATTTTGCACTGACCTCAGGTTGGCTTTCTGTGGCGAGGGGGCTTTGTGGCGAGGGAGCTTGCTCCCGTTCTGATCGTTCCCACGCCCCGCGTGGGAATGCAGCCAGGGACGCTCTGCGTCCCAAAGAGCCGAACGCGAAGCGTCCGTTGAGGCATTCCCACGCAGAGCATGGGAACGATCAGGCGACCTGAAGAGGTCGCCTTTTTTGTGCCTGACGGTCTATGCCGCCGCTTTGCGCAGGGTCGCCATGAACGCCGCCGCGCCAATGAACAATCCGGCAAAAGTCCGGTTCATGCGTTGTTGCTGCTTGGGTGTGCGCAGCAAACGCAGCACCTTGGCCGCCAGCCCGGTGTAGCCGGCCATGACGATCAGGTCGACGCCGATCATGGTCACGCCGAGAATCAGGTACTGGGCCACCAGCGGCGCGTGAGGGTCGATGAATTGCGGCAGCACCGCAAGCATGAACACCAAGGCCTTGGGGTTGCTGATGTTCACCAGAAAGCCCCGGAACACCAGCGCCATCGGCTTGCCGATCTGTCGGATGGCGGCATCGTCGCTCATGTCATTGGGCAGCGCGCGCCATTGCTTGACCGCGAGGTAGACCAAGTAAGCCACGCCAAACCATTTGATCGCATAAAAAGCCGTGGCCGAAGCCGCGAGGATCGCCCCCACACCGGCCGCGACAATCGCGATCTGCAAGGCCAGGCCCAGTTGCAGGCCCAGAGCATTCCAGTAGCCGCGCCAGAAACCGTAGCGCAAACCGCTGGACATCGACGCAATGGCGCCGGCACCGGGTGAAAGACTGATCACCCAGCAGGCGGCAAAAAAAGCCAGCCATGTTTGAAGCACCATCGCACACCTCGATTCAGACTCGTGACAGACACCTAAACTAATGCGCCTTCGGGCCGATGACTACCGATTTTTTGTGGGATATGGCGACTGTCGATCTGCGCTTACGGCTTGAAGGGCCCATCGTCTGACGGACCGCCATCGCGAGCAAGCTCGCTTCACAGGGTTTCGGGCTGATCACAAACCTGTAATCCGCCCCCAAAAAACTGTGGGAGCGGGCTTGCCCGCGATGGCGGTGTGTCAGGCAACAGAAGACTTACTTTTCGAACCCGTTCGAAGGGAGCACATCCGTCCCACGCCAACGCCGGACCGAACGCTGGAAAAACAGGCTATTGGGCACCTGCACCATGGCGCTGCCGGTACCGAGTTCTTCGGCTTCGATCAGCGTGGTGTAGAGCAGATTGATCGCCACCACCCGGCCTTTGACACCGGGCTTGTCGGTGGTATCCACCAACTCGACCACATCGCCGATACGAAACGGGCCGACGGTAAAGATCAGGATCGCGCACAGCAAGTTGGAGAGCACGCTCCACATGGCGAAAAACGCCACGGCGGCCACTGCAACGAAACCGGACAATGCCGTCCAGAGCACTGTGGCCGACACGCCAAGGCGTTCCAGCACAAAGATCAACGCACTGCCCATGATCAGCCAGCGCAAACCACCGCGCAGCGGCATGAAAAACTGCGGCGGAAACGGATAGCGTTCGCCCAGGCGAGTCAGGCATTTAGCGACGACGCGCTGAGCGATATAACCGGCCAGCAGGATCAGCAGAATTTGCACGACCAGCCAGAGCGGCTCGCCCCACCCAGCCGGCAGCGGCAACTTGAAGGCTTCCATCAGGACAACGCCTCCAGCTCCGCCTGCATGCTTTCGAGCAGTTCGAGCGCTTCCATCCAGGCTTCTTCCAGCTCCGCTTCACGCACCTTCAGCTTGGCCTGTTCAGCCAGCAAATCACGCAAATCGTTCTTGCGCATCGGCTCGTAAATGTCGCTGTCGCCGAGGCTGGTATCGATTTTCGCCAGCTTCTCGTGCAGCTTGCCCAGCTCGGCTTCAAGCTTGTCAGCCTCACGCTTGTGCGGTGCCAGTTGCTGACGCAACGCAGCAGCCGCCTGGCGCTGGGCTTTCTTGTCGGTCTTGTCCGGATTGACCGGCGTATTGCTGACCGGGGCATTGCGTTGACGGTATTCCACCAGCCAACGGGCGTAATCCTCCAGGTCGCCGTCGAACTCCTCGACCTTGCCGTCTGCCACCAGATAGAAATTGTCAGTGGTGCTTTTGAGCAGATGGCGATCGTGTGAGACCACCAAAACCGCGCCACTGAACTCCTGCAGCGCCATGGTCAGCGCCAGACGCATTTCCAGATCCAGGTGGTTGGTCGGTTCGTCGAGCAGCAGCAGGTTCGGTCGATCCCAAGCGATCAATGCCAAGGCCAGACGTGCCTTCTCACCGCCAGAGAAATTAAGGACTGGCTCATCGATACGCGCGCCACGGAAGTCGAAACCACCGAGGAAATCACGCAAGGTTTGCTCTCGTTCGGTCGGCGCCAGGCGCTGCAAATGCAGCAACGGGCTGGCTTTGGCGTCGAGAGAATCCAGTTGATGCTGGGCGAAGTAACCCACGACGGTATTTTCACCGCGCGTCAGGCGACCCGCCAACGGCTCAAGCTCACCGGAGAGGTTTTTGATCAGGGTCGATTTACCGGCGCCGTTCGGGCCGAGCAAACCGATGCGCGCACCAGGGGTCAGTTGCAGCTTGACCTTCTCCAGCACGGCTTTGTCGCCGTAACCCAGTCGAGCATCTGACAGGTCGATCAGCGGGCTGGAAATTTTCGTCGACTCGCGGAAGACGAAATCGAACGGCGAATCGACGTGGGCGGCGGACAGCTCTTCCATCCGCTCCAGTGCCTTGATCCGGCTTTGGGCCTGACGGGCCTTGGTGGCCTGAGCCTTGAAGCGGGCGATGTAGCTTTCCATGTGCGCACGTTGCGCCTGCTGCTTCTCGTAGGCCTGTTGTTGCTGGGCCAGACGTTCGGCACGGGCACGTTCGAAAGCGCTGTAACCACCGCGATACAGGGTGATCTTGCGTTGATCGACGTGGGCGACGTGATCGACCACGGCATCGAGGAAGTCCCGGTCGTGGGAGATCAGCAGCAAAGTGCCGGGATAGCTTTTAAGCCACTCTTCGAGCCAGATGATGGCGTCGAGGTCCAAGTGGTTGGTCGGTTCGTCGAGCAGCAACAGGTCCGAAGGGCACATCAAAGCCTGCGCCAGATTCAGACGCATCCGCCAGCCACCGGAGAAATCTCCTACTTGCCGATCCATCTGCTCGTTGGTGAACCCAAGGCCGGCCAGCAACTTGCGGGCCCGGGCATCGGCGGTGTAGCCGTCGGCGCTGTCGAGCTCCGAGTGCAGGCGGGCCTGAGCGGCACCGTCATGGGCCGCTTCGGCTGCGGCGAGGTCGCGTTGCACCTCGCGCAGGCGCAGGTCGCCATCGAGCACGTAGTCGACCGCCAGGCGTTCGAGTGTCTCGATTTCCTGGCGCATGTGGGCGATGCGCCAGTCGGCCGGCAAGAAGCAGTCACCCGAGTCCGGATGCAGTTCGCCACGAATCAAGGCGAACAGGCTCGATTTGCCGGCGCCGTTGGCACCGATGAGGCCGGCTTTGTGGCCGGCGTGCAGGGTCAGCTCGGCGTCTTCTAGCAGACGTTGCGGGCCACGCTGTAAAGTGAGGTTCTGAAGTCGAATCATAATGGCGGCGGAGTCTACCAGCTTCGCTCGCAACTGGCGCGAGTAGCACTATGTCCTCTGACCTGTGGAGCTTTTCCGTTACCACGTATTCTCGTCGTGGCGTTGAACGCGCATGCCTGCACTTGCAGTCCAGGGGTGTGAACGTGTGCCTGCTGCTGTGCGGGTTATGGCTGGGAGAACGGGGCGTTGCCTGCAGCGAGCGACGCTTGCAGCAGCTACGCGATGTAGCCGGGCCTTGGGATGCGGATGTCGTGCAACCATTGCGCACCTTGCGCCAGCAATGGAAAGCCGCTGCGAGCGAGGATGCCGGGCTGGATGATTTACGCGGACGCGTGAAGACACTGGAGATGGAAGCCGAAAGGCATTTGTTGCTGCGACTGGAACGTTTGACGCAGCGTTGGCCGCAGGATGAGGCGACCGATCTCTCGGCCTGGCTGGAAGGTGTGGCGGCAGGCGCCGCCAACCTGGACCGCGACGCGCTGCATCAGCTGCGCGTCGCGGCAACCGGCACTTAGGAAGCGCTGGTCGGGGTAGTGCTGGTGCTCGACGGCGCGGCTGGCGTTGGCACAGACGCAGTTGTCGGGGTGGTTGCTGCAGGTACGGGCGCAGCCGAAGCAGCGGGTGCGGGTGCTGCAGTCGCTGGCTTGGCAGCAGGCGCAGTGGCCGGTTTGGCAGCAGCGACCGGCTTTTTCACGGCCGGTTTTGCTGCTGGCTTGGCCGCGGTTTTGGCTGCTGGTTTCGCAGTCGGTTTGGCGGCTGGCTTGGCGGCTGGCTTGGCAGCGGCAGCGGGTTTGGCAGCAGCGGTTCTGGTAGCTGGTTTAGCAGCGGGTTTAGCCGCCGTTTTTACAGCGGTTTTCGCAGCAGGCTTGGCCGCGGCGGTTTTAGCTACAGCCGGTTTGGCGGCGGCAGTTTTAGCGGCTGGCTTGGCAGCAGGTTTAGCCGCTGCCGTTTTTGCGGCGGGTTTGGCAGCCGTGGTTTTTGCAGCCGGTTTAGCGGCAGCTGTTTTGGCAGCAGTTGTTTTGGCGGCAGTTGTTTTGGCGGCAGTTGTTTTGGCAGCAGCAGGCTTGGCGGCAGGTTTGGCAGCCGTCGTTTTAGCTGCTGGTTTTGCAGCACTGGCAGCGACTGTTTTTTTCGCCGCCGGTTTTACGGCTGGCTTGGCTGTGGTTTTCACCGCAGTTTTGGCTGGTGCTTTCGCAGCAGCTGGTTTGGCCGCAGCCTTCTTCACAGGTGCCGCCGCTGGCTTGGCCGAACGCAGGGATAACGCCTTGCCGACAGCCTCCTGGACACGACCGACACCCTGGGCCAGTTTCAGGCTTTCTTGAGCATCGCGTTTGAGTTGCAGGATGTAGCTGCGCGTTTCGGACTGGCGATCCTTGAGGGCATCGAGCAAGTTCTCAAGTTCTTTCACCGCCTCCTTGGCCTTGGCTTGCGCCTTGGCTTTGCCGGCCGCCGCCGCATCCTGCAATTTGGTCCGGGATTTGTGCAGTTTTTCCTGCGCTTTTCCGCGCTGCTTCTCCAGTTTGGCGAGCAGTTTTTCAGCATCAGCCAAGGCTTGGGAACAAGCGTTTTCCAAATGCTCGAGCAGGCTGCCCGAGAGTTGTTGGAGTAAGTGCAACGGAGTATTTACTGGCTTCTTGGTGGCCGACATGATTTACCTCCTGGCTGACGTGAATGCGGCTCATACTAGACCTCTGCTGCAACCGCCGCTAGGGCCTGTTGACAGTATCGAAAGCACGCCGTTGCAACATCGCCAAAATGTTCTGCGCGCAGCCAAAACCAGTTCACCTTCGAGCGCATCCACACTGGCATAATCCTGCTCATCCCAGGCTGGAGAGTGCCCATGTCGCGCTACCTTTTTTTATCGTTGTGCGTGTGTTTTTCTGTGGCACAAGCCACCGAAAAAAACGCCGCAAATGACACTCACGATCTCGCTTACAGCTTGGGCGCAAGTCTTGGCGAACGCTTGCGCCAGGAAGTTCCGGACCTGCAACTTCAGGCCCTGCTCGAAGGTTTGCAACAAGCCTATCAAGGCAAGCCGCTGGCGCTGAAAGATGAGCGGATCGAACAGATTCTGGCTGAGCATGAAGCCCGGATTGCCATGCAGTCACCGGTACCGCAAAGCGAATTGGCACTGGAAAACGAGCGACGGTTTCTCATTGAAGAAAAAGCCAAACCCGGCGTGCGCGAACTGGCCGATGGAATACTGCTGACCGAGTGGGTGCAGGGCACCGGCGCCAAGGCCGGTCCGAATGGCAAAGTCCAGGTGCTGTATACCGGACGCCTGCCTGACGGCTCGGTGTTCGACCAGAACAGCCAGGCGCAGTGGTTCAGTCTCGATAGCGTAATCAGTGGATGGCGCAGTGCGCTGCAAAACATGCCGGTCGGCGCGAAATGGCGCCTGGTGATTCCGTCGGCGCAAGCCTACGGCGCCGACGGTGCCGGCGATGTGATCGCGCCGTTCACGCCGCTGGTATTCGAGGTCGAATTGCTGGGTGCTAAAAGCTGAAAGCCGTGAACGAAAAACGGCGCGCATAGGCGCACCGTTTTGAGGGTGTTGCCGGATACGGTTCAGGCCTGAACCGAATCCTCTTGCTTGTGAGCGGTGTGCAGCACTTCAATCAGGCAATCTTCCAGTTCGAAGCGTTCGTGCAACAAGCCACCCAGCTCCTTGAATTTCTCCGCGACACACTTGCCGGCATCACACAGATCGTTGAACGCCAGCAGCTTTTCGGTGATGACGTCGATGCGCGGGTAGATCTGCTCGGCGAGTTCCAGGCCACGCTTGTCGTTGAAGGCCTTGGCCTCACTTGTCAGTTGTTCGTAGATCTCGAAATGCCCGGCAGACACGTAGTCGACCAGCACACCGCAGAACTCCTGCAACCGTTTTCGGTCCTCGCTCAGAGCCTCGGGCTTGTCGCCGAGAGCATCATAGGCCCGAACCAGTTCGTGACGCTCCTGCAACCAGCGATCGATCAGCAGATGCACTCCACCCCAGCGTTCCTGAGCATTCTGACAACTTTCGAGCATGGTGATTCTCTCTTCCCTTGTGGGTCATGCTGCTCTACACCTGTCGCACTTGAAATCACGGATCGACCAGGCAGAGCGTCATTCGAGCAACATAAATCCAATGACACGTGCGGGCCAGATTATGCCCGCGCGCTTATAGCTTCAAGGTACGCAGGAGATAAAGTTCATACAAGTGTTTAATCTCCCGCCAACGCCCGGTGCGACGACTCGCCGCTGAGCGGTCGCTGGCATGCGATCCAGACAAGGCGCAGCAACTGATACCCGCCCAGAATCATCATCGCAACGAAGAACAACAGACTCCATTCCGGGATGCTCAGGTCGAACAGCGTCCAGGAAATTTCCGCGCAATCGGCGGTTCCTTTGAACATTCGCTGTACGACACACAGCCAGGGCGTACTGGCGAACAGATCAGCCAGATCAGGCGAGCATGCCGATAACTGATGTGCCGGATCGCTCTGCAACACCACCTGGCGCCACGCTGTGATGGTGCCCGCCAGACTGCAGAGCAGACCCAGCAACCAATACAGGAACAATCCGAAGCGGCCAGGCCCCTGCACTGAAGCCGCCAGACAGATACCCGTCAACAGCGCCAGGCAAACCCGCTGCAATAGGCACAACCCGCATGGCTTGAGGCCGACGGCATATTCCAGGTGATAGGAAACGCCCAAGGCCAGGGCACCTGCAATGAAAACCATGAAAAACAAGGAGCGTGAGCAGGCCAAAGACATGGCTTTTCCGTAACAGTAGAGACAGGCGGTTACGGTAGAGGAAAGCGCAGCAGCCTTTCAAGGCAGGCCGCCACGGACACTTCACCAGAAGTGTAGGGAATTCCCGACAGTGTCGAGAGGATTTGATGTAGTCCTCTGTAGGACTTTGCCGCCGAAGGATTACAGCGCTGAAACAGAGACGGATTCGAAGCGATTTCCGCCCGTTGCAGCAGCTGCCGAAGGCGGTGTTCGGCTGCGCAGCAGCCGTAAAACAGACACGGTTTGGTCAGCCAAGTCGCATTAAATCTGGGCGACTGCTGCGCAGCCGAACGCAGGCTGCGCCAGCTGCTACAGCTACAGCGAAATCAGGCGTGAGCCGGCACCGGCAGCGGTGCCGCCAGCAAGCGCTCATCCAGCAGGCCCAAGCCCTCCTGAAACAGCTGATTACTGCGTTGGGTATCACCCAGTTGCGCCAGCAACCGCGCCAGCTCGGCGCAGGCTTCAGGGTTGCGCTGCACGCGCAGGCTGCTCTCCAGATAATCCCGGGCTTTGCCCCACAGACTGCTTTGCAGGCACAAACGGCCCAGCGTCAGCAGCAGGCTCGGGTCGGCGGGATGATCCTTGAGCCAACCCTCGGCGGTGTGCAGCTGCCTGGCCGGATCACTGCCGCGAACCAGCCCGTACAGACGCGCCAGATGACTGTCGTATTGGCGCTTGAGGGCTGTCCGCAAAACTTCTTCGGCCTCGACCTGCGCGCCCAGTTGCCGCAATTGCTCGGCATAGGCCAGCACCAGTTGTGGTTCCTGGCGCTGAGCGCTGGTGAGTTGTTGCCAGGCGCGCTGCAGCGATTGCAAACCAACTGTTCCGTCTTCTTCCTGGTGGGCCGCCAACGAAAGATTTTCACCCCAGGCGCGGCGCTCCAGCTCAGCCAGTTCGGCCGGTGGCAATACCTTGTCCTTGCGTAACTCCGGCAACAAGCGAATCACGGCCGACCAGTCGCCCCGCTGCTGATGCAGGCGTTGCAACTGGCGCAGGGTCTGGACGTTATGGGGATGGCGTTCGTGCATGGCCTGCAGGGTCACCAGCGCACCGTCAGTATCGCCGCGGTCTGTCTGTAACTGGGCATGGCTCAAGGCAATCGCCAGCTCGGCCTGGGGCTGCCGCTCGAGGGCACGTTCCAGCAGGTTGTCGCTTTCCTCGTAGTGACCTTGTTCGTTCGCGGCACGGGCGGCACCGAGGTAATAGAGCAGCGGTTGGCGTTCGGCTTCCGCTGCGCGATATAAATGACGCTGCGCACTGGCCCAACGGCCCTCGGCCAAATCCAGCTGACCGTGTTCGATGGCCACTTGTACCCGCCGACTGCGATTGCGCCGGGACCATGGATTGACCACGCCACCGGAAGTCGTCACCAGCTCGATCAGCGCCTTGATGCCCCAGAACACCAGCCACAGCACAGCCACCAGGGCGAGGGTTGCCCACAGGCTCGATTCATAACGGAATGTTTTGTAGGCGATCAGCACGTAGCCGGAATGCTCGGCAATCGCCAGCCCGAGCGCGGCAGCCGCCGCGATGACGACGAACACGATGACATAGAGGCGCTTCATGGCGTGGCCTCCTGGGGGGTGCTCGCGGCAGGTTTGGCCAGAGGTTTCACCGACTCCTCGGCATTGATATTACGACGTTCAAGATAGGCCTGAACCGTACTCAAGGTGCCCGTCAGATCTGGCGTGACCACCGTGACTGGCTGCTTGCTCAACTCGACCACCTGCTCGAGCATGACTTTGCTCTGTGGGTTGTCCGGGTTGAAGTTGTTCTTGAGTACATCCCGCGCTTCAGCCAGCGCTTGGGTGTACACCGCGGCCTGACCATTGAGCGCGGCCCATTGCGCCTGTTCCAGCGCCAGACTCAGCGCCAGACGCACCTGGCTCAGGCTCTGCCCCGCCAGCAGCGGACGGACATTCTTGTCGGCGTTGAAATCGATGCGGATATAACGCGAGATCTGGTCCCACCATTGCGCCCAGCGACTGGCGCCGTCGCCATCAGCGGTCAGGCCCAACAGGGATTCGCCACGATCCTTGTACTCAGGTGCCAACTCGGTGAGGTTGATCACCTGATCACGCAAGGCACCCAGTTGCAGGAACAACCCGGTGCGATCCGGTTGTTCGGTACTGCGCAGGGCCACCAGGGTTTTGGCCACTTGCTCTCGAGCGGCGAAAGCCCCGGGGTCGTTCTGTTCACGGAGAATTTCGTCGGCGCCTTGCACCAGGGCCTGGGCGCTGTTGATGTCCTGCAATGCAGACAGACGCAGGCTGGCCAGACGCAGCAAGTGCTCGGCTTCGGCCAGACGCCAGTCCTTGCGGCTCGCGCCGAGGACGGTTTCCAGACGTTGATTCAGGCGTTGCTGATCGCCTTGGAGCTGAGTGACCAGACGATTGCGCGCGTCGAGCTCCTCGGCGGCCGGTATTTGCTCGAGGCGAGCCGTCAGGCGTTGCTCGTTGAGCTTCAGGCTCTGGGCCTGATCACTCAACGCCTGCACCTGATTCAACTGTTGCTGGTTAGTGGCTTGCAGGTGACGCACCTGCCAGACTCCCCAACCGCCCACGGCAACACCGGCGGCGCCCAACAGCAGCGCGACGATTGCCAACCCATTGCCTCGGCGCTGCTCAACAGCAGTTGGCGTAGTTTCAACCGGTGCATCAGCCGATGCATCAAGCACAGGCCGGACGTCATCTTTAGGCAAGGCTGTTTCGCTCACGTATCCATCCTTTGCATTAGAAAACGGGCACGGGATGTTCCCGTAACGCCGCCAGCAAGGCCGCGGCACTGGCGCCACGACAATCCACAACTGTTTGGGCCCCGGCGGCATGTGCCAGCGCGGCGACCCTGGGGCTTGGAACAAACAACGGCAACCGCACCATGCTCGGCCAGGCATCGCCAGCCAATCGGTGCAGGTGCTCAAAACCCTGTCCACTGCTGACCACCAGCCCGTTCAAGCGTTCCGCCCTGATCCGGTCTGGCAAGGTCGCCGACGGGTACCGCGGTAAACCGCGCCGGTACAACTCCAGATATTCGACACTAGCACCAAGCTCACGTAAACGCTCAGCCAGCAGCTCGCGCCCACCCTCCCCGCGCAGGATCAGCACCCGCGGATCAGGGCCGACGACAGCCTCGCGCAACGGCGCAAGCTCAAGCAAGGCTTCGCTGTCATCGCCGTCCACCGGGAAGCTCACATCCAGCCCGCTGTCCTTGAGAATCTGCGCCGTCGCCGCGCCCACGCTGAACCACTTCAGGCCCGATGGCTGCGACCCGTACTGGTTGAGCAGATCGACAGCGATTCTGGCGGCCGGTTTGCTGACCACGATCACCGCGCGATAGTTTTCCAGGTGCTGAATCACTTCGCGCATTGTGTCAGAGGCAGGAATCGGCTCGATATCCAAAAGCGGCAACGTGCTGCTGAAAACCCCCGCGTCGGCCAGCACCCGGGCGAGCGCCGCCGACTCCTGCGCAGGGCGTGTCAGCAACAGGCGCCAGCCGGTCACTCGTGCCCCGCCTCGCCGTAGACTGCTTTCAAAATGTCGGCAGCGCCCTGGTTCAGCAGGTCTTCAGCCACTTGCACACCCAAAGCCTGGGCATCAGCCCGCGGCGCCCGGGCCTGCGCGCTGAGCAACAGACCGCCGCCCGGATCCCCCACCAAACCGCGCAACCAGATCTGCTCGCCTTCAAGCACGGCGTAGCAAGCGATGGGCACCTGGCAGCCGCCATTCAGATGTTTATTGAGCGCACGTTCGGCGGTAACGCGAGTGGCCGTGTCCTGGTGATGCAGCGGCGCCAGCAACGCGTGGATCTCTGTGTCGGCGCTACGGCATTCGATACCGACCGCGCCCTGGCCACCGGCCGGCAGACTGTCTTCGACGCTGATGGCCGAGGTGATGCGGTCTTCGAAGCCCAGGCGAATCAAACCCGCCGCGGCGAGAATGATCGCGTCGTATTCACCGGCATCGAGCTTGGCCAGGCGAGTATTGACGTTGCCGCGCAGGAAGCGGATTTCCAGGTCCGGGCGACGGCTCAGCAACTGCGCCTGACGACGCAGGCTGGAGGTGCCGACGATGCTGCCTGGCGGCAACTCAGCCAGACTGGCGTAGGTATTGGAGACAAAGGCATCGCGTGGGTCTTCGCGCTCGCAGATGCAGAACAGACCGAGGCCTTCAGGGAAGTCCATCGGCACGTCTTTCATGGAATGCACGGCGATGTCGGCTGCGTTTTCCAGCAGCGCGGTTTCCAGCTCTTTGACGAACAGGCCCTTGCCGCCAATTTTCGACAGCGGCGAATCGAGCAGCTTGTCGCCACGACTGACCATCGGAACCAGCGTCACGAGCAGGCCCGGATGGGCCTCTTCCAGACGAGCCTTTACGTACTCGGCCTGCCATAGGGCGAGAGCACTTTTGCGGGTGGCGATGCGGATTTCGCGAGAGGACATGGATCAATCCGTACTGAAATAGATACGGCAGATAATAACAGCTCAGCCAAATCCGCTTTGACTTGTATCAGAAACCGCGTGGCCTCCCTGGCCTTCTATGTCCGGTAACAGGCTGAAAATCCGCTTTTAAAGCTGTTGCATCATTTTGCGCACGCCGGCCACATGACGTCGACTGACGATCAGGGCATCGCCGTTCAGGCCTTTGAGAAATAATTGAAAATGCCCAAGGGGCGTGCGCTGCAACCGCTCGATGCGTTCGCGAGCCACCAGTGCATTGCGGTGGATCCGCACAAAACGTTCGCCAAATTCGTCTTCAAGGGCCTTGAGTGGTTCGTCGAGCAGTACTTCACCACCTTCATGACGCAAGGTGACGTACTTGTGGTCGGCGATGAAGTAGACCACCTGACCCAACGGAATCAGTTCAATGCCTTTTCGGGTGCGAGCGCTGATGTGGCTGCGCGGACCGCTGCCGGTTTCGGCCGCCGGGCGAGTCAACGCCGCAAGCTGGACGCGATTGGGTCGCTCGGCTTTCTTTAATGCTTCCTGTAACTGTTCTGTGCGCACTGGCTTCACCAGATAGCCCACGGCGCTGGCCTGCAGGGCTTCCACGGCAAATTCATCGGGCCCGGTGCAAAACACCACGGCGGGCGGGGTTTCGCGTTCGCACAATCGTGCAGCCACTTGCAGGCCATCGAGGCCGGGCATGCGAATATCGAGCAGTACGATATCCGGTTTGTGGCTGTCGATCAGTGCCAACGCCTCTTCGCCGTTCGTGGCGCTGGGCTCCAGGACATTGTATCCCTCGAGCTCGCCAACCATTCGGCTCAGGCGCTCGCGGGCCAGGGGTTCGTCATCAACGATCAGGACATTCATATTGCGCTGGATTCCTGCGTGAGTCTCGCACAAGGATAGCGTAGACAGGTGAAGTGACGTCCGTCACCGCGATCCACGCTAAGACTAGCGCGAGGGCCAAAAAGTGCCGCGAGACCGGCGGCTAAATTTTCATTTGCCGCGTGACTGGCGGCCCAGGCCCGCACTGGCGAGACATCGCCGTAGGGTTTGCTGATACACAATATGAACACCCCTCTTCTCTCTATAGTCAGCTGCAGCATCGAGAAGTGCGCTGATCCTCTGTCCAACTGTAGACGGTTGCCGGGACGATATTGCTCAATTGAAAAATATCCTTGCGCAATTTGCGCATTGCTTGCTTCGAGCAGGGGGTGGCGCGATGAGAAAAAAACCTGTCGACCAGTGTCAGCGACAGGATTGGCAACCCTGTTATTATCCGCGTCAGCGTTTCACGCCATCTTTCTTCAAGCCGATACGAGCGAATTCATGAGCACTGACAAGACCAATCAGTCCTGGGGCGGCCGCTTCAGTGAACCCGTCGACGCCTTCGTCGCCCGCTTCACCGCCTCCGTCACCTTCGACCAGCGCCTGTATCGCCACGACATCATGGGTTCGATCGCCCACGCCAGCATGCTGGCCAAGGTTGGCGTGCTGACCGATGCCGAGCGCGACAGCATCATCGATGGCCTGAACACCATCCAGGGTGAAATCGAGGCCGGCCAGTTCGACTGGCGCATCGACCTTGAAGATGTGCACATGAACATCGAGGCGCGTTTGACCGACCGCATCGGCATAACCGGTAAAAAACTGCACACCGGCCGCAGCCGTAACGATCAGGTCGCCACCGACATCCGCCTGTGGCTGCGGGACGAGATCGAACTGATCCTGGGCGAAATCACCCGCCTGCAACAAGGCTTGCTGGAGCAGGCCGAGCGCGAAGCCGCCAGCATCATGCCAGGCTTCACTCACCTGCAAACCGCGCAGCCAGTGACCTTCGGGCATCACATGCTGGCCTGGTTCGAAATGCTCAGCCGCGACTACGAGCGCCTGGTCGACTGCCGCAAACGCACCAACCGCATGCCGCTGGGCAGCGCCGCGCTGGCCGGCACCACGTACCCGATCGACCGCGAGTACACCGCTCAATTGCTGGGCTTCGACGCGGTCGGTGGTAATTCCCTGGACAACGTGTCCGATCGCGACTTCGCCATCGAATTCTGCTCGGCCGCGAGCATCGCGATGATGCACTTGTCGCGGTTCTCCGAAGAATTGGTGTTGTGGACCAGCGCGCAGTTCCAGTTCATCGATCTGCCGGACCGTTTCTGCACCGGCAGCTCGATCATGCCGCAAAAGAAAAACCCGGACGTGCCAGAACTGGTTCGCGGCAAGACCGGCCGGGTATTCGGCGCGTTGATGGGCCTGCTGACCCTGATGAAAGGCCAGCCGCTGGCCTACAACAAGGACAACCAGGAAGACAAGGAACCGCTGTTCGACGCCGCCGATACCCTGCGCGACTCGCTACGCGCCTTCGCCGACATGATCCCGGCGATCAAGCCCAAGCACGCCATGATGCGCGAAGCGGCACTGCGCGGTTTCTCCACCGCCACCGACCTGGCTGACTACCTGGTACGCCGTGGCCTGCCGTTCCGGGATTGCCACGAAATCGTCGGCCATGCGGTGAAGTATGGCGTGGACACCGGCAAGGACCTGGCGGAAATGAGCCTGGAAGAACTGCGCAAGTTCAGCGACCAGATCGAGCAGGACGTATTTGCCGTGCTGACTCTGGAAGGCTCGGTGAATGCCCGCGATCACATCGGCGGGACGGCGCCGGCGCAGGTCAAGAAGGCTGTTGCTCGCGGTCAGGCGTTGCTCGCCAGCCGTTAAAAGCTTCGCGGGCAAGCCTCGCTCCTACATTAGGGGACTGTATTTGTCCTTGTAGGAGCGAGGCTTGCCCGCGAAGGCATTCTCAAGATCGTTACACGTCTACTTTTTGGACGCGATCATCGCCAGGAACGCCGGCATCGCCGCGTCCTTGTCCTTTGCGATCCGCTGCACATGCCGATTGTGCTCCAGACGCTCCAGCAGCGCCCTGGCCGCCGGCATCTCGGCCAACAGATCGATATCAAACAGCTTCCGCGCCACGGCACAAGCCATCGGTACGCTGTAGAGAAAATACAGATCGGCCACGCTCAGGCTGTCACCCGCCACATAGGGGGCGAATTTGCCATGCCTGCCCAGCGAGGCAAATCCCAGCAGTAGCTCGGCCTTGGTCTTGTCCTTGATCGCCTCCGGCACAGACATGCCGAAAAACGCTTCGGGGTAGCAGGCGCGCGCCGGCAGTTCGATGTACAACTCGATTTCCTTGGCCAAAGCCAGCGCCTGCGCTCGCTCGAAGGGATTGTCCGGCAGCAGCGGCGTGCCTGTCTGGCTCTGCTCGAGGTACTCGAGAATCACGCTGGTTTCGTTGATGAAACCTTGTTCGACACACAGCACCGGGACCTTTCCGCGCGGGCTGATCGCTAGCGTCTCGGGGGTAGTGCCTGGGTAAAACAGCACCTCTTCGAACGGCAATCCCTTTTCCAGCAACGCCAGCTTGACCATGTTGTAGTAGTTGCTGACGCAAAATCCATAAAGCTTGAGCATTAGTTAGCCTCCAGGCCGTGCAAGGGGTTGGCAGCGCCAGTTATAGAACGCCCGGGCACTTCTCGCCAGCAGCATCACAGCGCTGAATGCAGGTAAACTGGCCGCCTTAACTTGAGGAGCCTGCCATGAGCGAGCCAACTGACATCGACAACGACGAAGAAGAGTTCACCGAAACGACGCTGATCGAAGCCATCGAAAACCAGATCGAAAGCGACAATCCACCGGCGGCCAAGGCCACGTTCAACAAGCTGACCCTGGTGGGTTACGAGCGTGAGGAAATCCTCAACCTGATGGCCCACGTGCTGGCTTATGAAATCGATGCCATGCTCGATGACGACCGTGCCTTCAATACCGAATGGTATGAAACCGCGTTGCGCGCGCTGCCAGAGTTGCCGCCGGAAAAGAAATAAGCCCAATCCGTTTCGGGCACGGGACTGTGGCGAGGGGGTTTACCCCCGTTGGGTCGCGAAGCGGCCCCAAAAGCTTTGCGACTGCTTCGCAGCCGAACGGGGGCAAGCCCCCTCGCCACAAAAGCCCGCCTCCACATGGATTTGTCATCCATCCGTATTGCCTTGCCCCAGACGCTGACTGAACTGGAAACCACCTCAAGTGAAAAACCCTGTTACGAGCACTGGACATGCTGCGCGAGTGGGCTCACCTTAGGAGCGCTATCGTCCAATTCCTAGAAAGTCTGGAGTCCTTATGTCGCTTACCCCTGAGTTGGTTGCCGAACTGGAAATCCTCGCCCTCTTCAACCTGGACAGTTCCCAGGAAGGTTTGAAAATTCATCAGACCGCTGCCCCGAAAGCCATTGCCGCTGCCCAACGACTGTTCGACAAAGAATTGATTACCCAGCCCGATGGCGGTTATCTGACCAGCCTGGGGCGTGACGCTGCTCAAAATGTACAAACCCTTCTAACCATTTTGTCCGTACGCGAAACAGCCTGAACATCAGCGCATCGCCCACGGAAAGCTCTGTCACGGGATTTCCGCGGGCACACCTTGGTGCCCGCCGTCGCCGCGCGATAAAAACCTGACGCCAGAAATACAAAATCAGCTTAAAAGTCCCGGGGCCGAGGCGCTAAACTGCCCCTCATCCCGAGCCCTCCACATTCGAGCCCGCGAGCCGGATTGAGCTGACATGACCCGCACCCATGAAATCCGCCCCGATCTGGACGAGGGAATCGACCGCAAGGTTCTCAGCCAGTTGCGCGCCCGTTTTCTGAAGCTCAACGAGGGCCGCATGGCCCGCGCCATGGAAGGGCTATCGACCCGCCAGCAAACGGTGCTGAGCCTGCTGCCGCTGTTTTTCCACGTCAATCATCCGCTGTTGCCGGGTTACGTTTCAGGTAGCACCCCGGCAGGGCTGTCAAATTTCGAACCTGACGCCAATACCCTCGCCGAAGCCCAGCGCCTGACCCGCTCGTTTTCCTACAAACCACGCCACGGCAGCAACCCGCCGCGACCGATCCACGGCCTGTTCCTGATGGGCAGCCTCGGCACCTTGGCCCAGGCCGATCAGAGCGATATGGACGTGTGGGTCTGCCACGGGCCGGACTTGAGCGAAAGCGAGCTCACGGAGCTGCGCAAAAAATGCCAGCTACTTGAAACATGGGCGGCCAGCCAGGGTGCCGAGGCGCATCTCTTCCTGATCGACCCTGCGCGGTTCGTGCTCGGTGAGCGCGATACCCAATTGAGTTCGGAAGATTGCGGCACCACCCAGCATTACCTGCTGCTGGACGAGTTCTACCGCACCGCGATCTGGCTGGCCGGCCGCACCCCCATCTGGTGGCTGGTGCCGGTTTATGAAGAGGCAGCGTATGACCGTTATACCCACACGCTGTTATCCAAGCGTTTCATCCGTTCCGACGAAACCCTGGACCTGGGGCATCTGGCCTATATCCCGCCCGGAGAATTCATCGGTGCCGGGCTCTGGCAATTGTTCAAAGGCATTGAGTCACCCTACAAATCCGTGCTCAAACTGTTGCTGACCGAGGTCTATGCCAGTGAACACCCCAAGGTCCACTGCCTGAGCCTGCGCTTCAAGCAGGCGGTGTTTGCCAATCAGCTGGACCTGGATGAACTGGATCCATACGTCGTGGTTTACCGGCGTATCGAGGAATACCTCACGGCCCGGGGCGAATCGGAACGCCTGGAGCTGGTGCGCCGCGCGCTGTACTTGAAGGTCAACCGCAAACTCACCGGCAGCAGCGGTCGCACCCAGAACTGGCAGCGTTCGTTGCTCGAACGCCTGGCCCACGAATGGCAGTGGGATCAGCGTCAGCTTGCGTTGCTCGATAGCCGCAGCCAATGGAAGGTCCGCCAGGTCAGCGCCGAACGCCGAGCCTTGGTCGGCGAGCTGAATTACAGCTACCGCTTCCTGACGCAGTTTGCCCGCAACGAGCAGACCGTCAGCCTGATCAACAAACGCGACCTCAATGTACTGGGGCGGCGTTTGTACGCGGCCTTCGAGCGCAAGGCCGACAAGGTCGAATTCATCAACCCGGGCATTGCCCCTGATCTGGCCGAAGACACTCTGACGCTGGTGCAGGCGCCAAACAAGAAAGAACCGGGGCAAACCCAATGGGGTCTGTACAACGGCAGCCTGACGGCCCATGAGTGGGAACATTTCGCGCCGATCAAGCGCAGCCGTCAGTTATTGGAATTGCTCACCTGGTGCCACCGCAACGGCGTGATCGACAGCAGCACCCGCCTGGCCCTGCATCCCGGCACCAGCGATTTGAGCGAGTTCGAACTGTTCAACCTGCTCGGCAGCCTGCAACAAAGCATCGCCCTGCCCCTGAGTACTGTCGCCGAAGAGCCTTTACTGCGCGCCAGCGTGCCAAGCGAAGTACTGATTCTGGTGAATGTCGGCATCGACCCGCTCAAGCACCATCGCGACCTGAACATCCTGATGACCACCGAACGCACCGATTCCCTGAGTTACGCCGGCGTGCGGGAAAACCTGGTGCTGACCCTGGACCAGGTCACGCTCAATAGCTGGAACGAAGTGCTGGTCAGCCGCTTTGACGGCCCCCATGCCCTGCTCGACTGCCTGCGCGATTACCTCAACACCCTGCCGGACGGGCCACAACAGCCCAAGGTGCGGGTACGTTGTTTCTGCCACAACCGCGCGCAATTCATTGCCCGGCGAGTCGAGGACATTCTCGACACCGCGCAGAACCTGCTACTGAGCAAACTCAATCATCGTTACCTGATTCAGGTCCAGCAGCACTACCACGTGCTGGAACTGGTGCCGGGCCAGGTCAATCACATTGCCCTCGCCACCCTGCCAGCGCTGTTCGATTACCTTGGCGAAGAACTGGTGAGCTACAGCCCGTTTCATCTGGATCCGATGGCACTGGAAGATCACGACCTGGCGCTGATCCTGCCCATGGGGCAACCCGATTGCGTTCAGGTGTTCTACCGGATCAACGAACATCAGGCCGAGGTGTATGTTCTGGATGAGTTCAATGCCCTGTGGCAGCAGCGCTTGCCCTATCACGACGAACAGAGCCTGCTGGTGCCGCTGCAGCGCTTCCTGCAATCGATCCAGTACCGGCGTGATGCCTTGCTGCCGATGGACGCTGCCCAACCATTAAGTCTGGACACTTTGTATTACCAGTTGTTGCCTTCAGGTACCGCACGGGCGCGTCGCGTCGAAACCCGGCCGGCACCGCAATCCCCCGTCAACAAGCCGTTCTATGACGTGCAAGCCATCATCGGCAAAGCCGCACCAGGGCAGGTGCAGGTCACGCTATATTGCAACCAGCGGGAATTTTGCGAACTGGAATATGGCGACCAACTGTTCAGCGTGGTCGCCCGGGAAATCGTCGAGCAGCGCCGCGAGGCCGAACGCTATCGCTGCTACATCACCGATCTGGACCTGTCGGGGCTGCTCGGTGATGGTCAGGGTTCAAGCCATCTGTATCTGCGCTACAAGGCCGACCTGGAACGCGCACTGAACGAGGCGCTCGAGCAGGTCTGAGGCGTGGTCAAACGTTGAAATCACCGCCATGGTCAGGTTGCGATTCGACTTCAAGCAACGTCAGTTTGAGGGTCTTGCCGCCCGGTGCCGGCCAGTCGATGTGCTGACCGACTCTCAAGCCCAGCAAAGCACTGCCCACCGGCGCCAGAATGGAAATCCGGCCTTCGTCGGCGTTGGCATCCTTGGGGTAAACCAGGGTCAGGTGATAGTCCTTGCCGCTGCTTTCTTCACGGCAATGCACGCGGGAGTTCATCGTCACGACGTCGGCGGGCACCTCTTCGTGACCGACCAGGGTATCGGCGCGATCCAGTTCGGTTTGCAGCGCGATCACGCCCGGCAGCGTGTTATCCAGGCTGTCGATCAGGCGCTCCAGACGTTGCACGTCCAGACGGGTAAGGGTGATGGAAGGTGCGGTCATGATCAGGGCAGACTCCTTTCTTCTGCACGAAAAAAGCAAAACCCCGCCAGAAGAAGGCGGGGTTTTCACGAGCCTCGGTGGGTTGAGGCGTCTCTGGACACTATCACAGCTCAATAAATATACAAGCGAGGCCGCCGAACACCCTCTTTAGGGCTAGCGAGTAACTTTGTGTTTAGGGTTGGCGAATAACTTTGTGGCGAGGGGGCTTGCCCCCGTTCGGCTGCGCAGCAGTCGTCAGCTTTTTGGGGGCGCTTGGCGACCCAACGGGGGCAAGCCCCCTCGCCACAGGTAAGCATCGCTACCCAATAGAGTGATCAGACCGCAGATTTTCGCTGAACAGCCTGCGCACAAATCACCCGCCGCCGCTCATCATCCGCCGAGCGCCATTCGCGAATATCTTCGACATGACGGAAACACCCCAGGCAAACCTTCTGCTCATCCAGCCGACACACGCCACTGCACGGCGAAGGCACCGCCGGGCTGATATTGCTGTAAAGCGGTTTGGGCGGACGAACGGACGCAGGCTGAGTCACGATCTCACAAACCTTCGAAATCGAGTTCGACGTCAGCCTGCTGCTTGACGATGCGTTCAAGCATTTCGCCCAGCTGCTCTTCGCTCTTGTCGCACATCCAACGCTCGCTCTCCTCGTCGTAGTCGAAGTGAAAGCCGCCGGACACCGCCGCCAGCCACAACTGCCGCAGCGGCTCCTGGCGACTGAAGATCAGCGCGGTGCCGTTTTCGAACTTGACGGTGAGCACACCGGCCGAGCTCTCCAGATCGATATCCAGTTCACTATCGTCAAAAATATCCTCCAGCGTCTGCTGGGTCGCATCGACCAGGTCGTGGAAGCGGGCTTCGGTCAAACTCATTGCGGGAACCTCAAAAAGTGTCTACTCACGCTCAAGCGCCGCAAGATACGGGCGAGCCCCGGTGATTGCAAAGGATAACCACCCAGGGCCCTGTCGGTACATCCAACACTGCTCTCTGTGAGAGCGAGCCTGTTTGCGAAGCGAGGGCACTTGCAACATCGCGGGTGACTGACATACCGCCATCGCGAGCATCTCACAAGGAGAGCCGCGTTCCGGCGGTGACAAGACAAGCCCCGCCGGACGGGAGGTGCGTCGCATAGGCAAGCTGCCGGGTGGCCGGTATACTCCGGCGCAATTAACGCATTTTCAAGGATTTCGCCATGAAGCGCCTGATCTCTTCCCTTGCTGCGCTCACTTCGCTCGTCGCTTTTGTCAGCTTGTTATCGGCCTGTGGTCAAAAAGGCCCGCTGTACCTGCCTGATGAAAATCAGGACCCCGCAGAGCAAGCCAAATCGTCGCAGCAGACTCCGTCGAAAGCCCACAAGCACGACGTCTACTAAGGGAACGCTATGGACGCTTTTAACTACCGTGACGGTGAGCTGTTCGCGGAAGGGGTTGCCCTGTCCGCCATCGCCGAGCGCTTTGGTACACCGACCTACGTTTACTCCCGTGCCCACATCGAAGCCCAATACCTGGCGTATGCCGATGCGTTGGCCGGCATGCCACACCTGGTCTGCTTTGCGGTCAAGGCCAACTCCAACCTGGGTGTACTGAATGTCCTGGCGCGTTTGGGCGCCGGTTTCGACATCGTTTCCCGTGGCGAGCTGGAACGCGTGCTGGCCGCTGGCGGCACTGCGGACAAGATCGTGTTCTCCGGTGTCGGCAAGACCCGTGATGACATGCGTCGTGCGCTGGAAGTCGGCGTGCACTGCTTCAACGTCGAATCCACCGATGAGCTCGAACGTCTGCAAGTGGTGGCCGCGGAGCTGGGCGTTCGCGCGCCGATCTCGTTGCGCGTGAACCCGGATGTTGATGCCGGCACCCACCCGTACATTTCCACCGGCCTCAAGGAAAACAAGTTCGGCATCGCCATCGCCGACGCCGAGGACGTGTACGTGCGCGCCGCACAACTGCCTAACCTGGAAGTGGTCGGCGTCGATTGCCACATCGGTTCGCAACTGACCACCCTGCCACCGTTCATCGATGCCCTCGACCGCCTGCTGGGCCTGGTCGACCGCCTCGGCGATTGCGGCATCTACCTGCGCCACATCGATCTCGGTGGCGGTTTGGGCGTGCGTTATCGCGATGAAGAGCCGCCATTGGCTGGCGACTACATCAAAGCCGTGCGCGAACGTCTCGACGGTCGTGACCTGGCGCTGGTATTCGAGCCGGGCCGTTTCATTGTCGCCAACGCCGGCGTGCTGCTGACCCAGGTCGAGTACCTCAAGCACACCGAACACAAAGACTTCGCCATCGTCGATGCGGCCATGAACGACCTGATCCGCCCGGCGCTGTATCAAGCCTGGATGGACGTCACCGCCGTGCGCCCGCGCAACAGCGCCGCTCGTGCCTACGACATCGTCGGCCCGATCTGCGAAACCGGCGACTTCCTGGCCAAGGATCGTCAACTGGCCCTGGAAGAAGGCGACCTGCTGGCTGTGCATTCGGCCGGTGCCTATGGGTTTGTCATGAGTTCCAACTACAACACCCGCGGCCGCGCCGCTGAAGTGTTGGTGGACGGTGATCAGGCATTTGAAGTGCGTCGCCGTGAGACGGTAGCCGAGTTGTTTGCTGGCGAAAGCCTGCTGCCGGAGTAAAACCATGCTGCTGCGTTTTACCAAGATGCACGGCCTGGGCAATGATTTCATGGTCCTCGACCTGGTCAGCCAGCACGCGCACATCCTGCCCAAGCACGCCAAACAATGGGGCGATCGGCACACGGGGATCGGTTTCGACCAGTTGTTGATCGTCGAGGCGCCGAGCAACCCGGACGTGGACTTCCGCTATCGGATCTTCAACGCCGACGGCTCCGAAGTGGAACAGTGCGGCAACGGTGCGCGCTGCTTCGCCCGCTTCGTACTCGACAAGCGCCTGACCGCCAAGCGGCTGATTCGCGTCGAGACCAAAAGCGGCATTATCGAACTGGACATCCGCAACGATGGCCAGATCTGCGTCAACATGGGCGCCCCGCGCCTGGTGCCGGCCGAGATTCCATTCGATGCCCCGAGCCAGGCCCTGAGCTATCAGGTCGACGTCGACGGCACCCAGGTCGAACTGGCCGCGGTGTCCATGGGCAACCCCCATGCCGTGTTGCGGGTCAGCGATATCAACAACGCACCGGTGCATGAACTGGGGCCGAAAATCGAACATCACCCGCGCTTTCCGGCACGGGTCAATGTCGGTTTTCTCCAGGTCATCGACCGGAACCGTGCGCAGTTGCGCGTCTGGGAACGCGGGGCCGGGGAAACCCAGGCGTGCGGAACCGGCGCCTGTGCTGCCGCAGTCGCCGCGATCAGCCAGGGGTGGATGGATTCGCCGCTATTGATCGACCTGCCCGGCGGGCGTCTGTCCATTGAATGGGCAGGCCCTGGCCAACCGGTCATGATGACCGGCCCGGCAGTACGCGTATACGAAGGACAAGTGCGTCTTTGAGTGAGCCAAATCCATGACCGACAAGCCCCAGGTTCCCGCCCCGCAGCCCGACGAATCTCCTTGCGAAAGCCTTGAGGCGGCGGCGATTGCCGCGTACCTGGAGGCTCATCCGGATTTCTTCATCGAGCACGAAGAACTGCTTCCGGCGCTACGCATTCCGCATCAGCGCGGCGACACCATTTCGCTGGTCGAACGCCAGATGACGATTCTGCGCGACCGCAATATCGAGTTGCGTCATCGCCTCTCGCACTTGATGGACGTGGCCCGGGACAATGATCGACTCTTCGACAAGACCCGCCGCCTGATTCTCGCGCTGATGGACGCCACCAGCCTGGAAGATGTGGTAATCAGCGTTGAAGACAGCCTGCGACAAGACTTCCAGGTGCCCTTCGTCAGCCTGATCCTGCTGGGCGACAACCCGATGCCGGTGGGTCGTTGGGTGACGCATGCCGAGGCGCAAACAGCGATCGGTGGCTTGCTCTCGGAAGACAAAAGCGTCAGCGGCAGCCTGCGAGAGCATGAACTGGACTTCCTGTTCGGCGAGGAACAGCGCAAGCAGATCGGCTCCACCGCCGTCGTCGCCATTTGCCACCAGGGCATCCACGGCGTCCTGGCCATCGCCAGCCGCGATCCGCAGCACTACAAGAGCTCGGTGGGTACGCTGTTCCTGAGTTACATCGCCGAAGTCATGGGCCGCGTGCTGCCTCGGGTCAACAGTTCCCTGCGCTCGGTACGCTGACCATGGAACGACAACTGGACGCTTACTGCGAACACCTGCGCAGTGAGCGGCAGGTGTCGCCGCACACGCTGTACGCCTATCGCCGCGACCTCGACAAAGTATTGGGTTGGTGCGTCAAACAGAACATTGGCAGTTGGGCCGCGCTGGACATTCAGCGCCTGCGCAGCCTGATCGCCCGCCTGCATGCCCAGGGCCAATCCTCCCGCAGCCTGGCGCGGCTGCTCTCGGCCGTGCGCGGGCTTTATCACTATCTGAACCGCGAAGGTCTGTGCGATCACGACCCGGCCAACGGCCTGGCGCCGCCCAAGGGCGAACGTCGCCTGCCGAAAACCCTCGACACCGACCGCGCGCTGCAACTGCTTGAGGGCGCGGTGGAGGACGATTTTCTCGCGCGTCGGGATCAGGCGATTCTGGAGCTGTTCTATTCCTCCGGCTTGCGGCTTTCGGAACTGACCGGGCTCAACCTTGATCAGCTGGACCTGGCTGACGGTATGGTTCAAGTGCTGGGCAAGGGCAGCAAGACGCGGCTGTTGCCGGTGGGTAAAAAGGCTCGCGAAGCGCTGGAGCTATGGTTGCCTTTGCGGGCAATGACCAACCCGGCGGACGACGCAGTGTTTGTCAGCCAGCAAGGCCGGCGCCTCGGTCCACGGGCGATTCAGGTACGGGTCAAGGCTGCCGGCGAGCGCGAACTGGGGCAGAACCTGCACCCGCACATGTTGCGACATTCCTTCGCCAGCCATTTGCTGGAGTCCTCTCAGGACTTGCGGGCGGTGCAGGAACTGCTCGGCCACTCAGACATCAAGACCACCCAGATCTATACCCATCTGGACTTCCAGCACCTGGCGACGGTCTACGACAGCGTCCATCCACGGGCCAAACGCATTAAAGGCGACGATTCATGACCATCCAATTGATCACCTTCGACCTCGATGACACCTTGTGGGACACCGCCCCGGTGATCGCCAGCGCCGAAGTCGTATTGCGTGAATGGCTGACCGAGCAAGCGCCGACCCTGGGCGCAGTACCGGTAGAACATCTGTGGTCGATTCGCGAACGGGTGCTGAGCCACGAACCGAGCCTCAAACACCGCATCAGTGCCTTGCGTCGGCGGGTGCTGTTCCATGCACTGGAAGAAGCCGGTTATGGACATGCTGAAGCAGCCGACCTGGCCGATCAGGGTTTTGAAGTGTTTCTGCATGCACGGCATCAGCTGGAGATCTTCCCGGAGGTGCAACCGACCCTGGAAACTCTGGCCAATCACTATGCGCTTGGCGTGGTGACCAACGGCAATGCCGATGTGCGTCGATTGGGGCTGGCAGATTATTTCAAGTTTGCCCTGTGCGCCGAAGACATCGGCATCGCCAAGCCCGATGCGCGACTCTTTCATGAAGCATTGCTGCGGGGCGGCGCGACTGCCGAAACCGCAGTGCATATCGGCGATCATCCCGGCGATGACATTGCCGGCGCCCAGCAGGCGGGGTTGCGGGCAATCTGGTTCAACCCGGCGGGCAAGGTGTGGGAGGCAGAGAAGGCGCCGGATGCCGAGATTCGCAGTTTGACCGAGTTGCCGGGGTTGTTGGCGCGCTGGAATTCGGTTTTGTAGCGGCTTTGAGATCGCCTTCGCGGGCAAGCCTCACTCCTACAGGATTTGCGTCGTGCGCGATATTTGCGAACGACACAAATCCTGTAGGAGTGAGGCTTGCCCGCGAAGCTCTTCGGCCCATTTATCCTTCCCCATGAAAAAGCCCGCAGCGACGGCGGGCTTTTTCAGCAAGCAAGAAGCAGGCGCTTAGATAGGCCGGCTGCCGTACTTGTTATCAGGCTTTTTGGGAGGATCGGCGACCACATTGGCCTCCACTTCCTGCACCTTGCCGCCCCGTGCAAGAAACTCTTCCATGGCCTTGGCCAGGGCGTCGCGTTCCTTGTTCTTGGCTTCGACGCTCGGCAGCTCATCGACCGATACCGCAGCCTTGGCCTTGCCTTTGGCAGTCGGAACGGGCACATCACCGCCGTCGTCTTCAGCGACGTCTTCTGCCGCCGCATCAAGGCCTTCTTCGGTTTCGTCTTCGTCGCCTACTTCGAGGTCGTCGTTTTCCAGATCATCGTCGCTCATGTTCTACCTCATGACTTGCGAAAAGCAAATTAGTTATAGCCCAGCTTTGCTGTCTGTCGACGGCTGCCGGAAAAAATCAACCACCACTGGTGACCAGCGGTTTTCATGCCCCTTCACCGTGCACGGTGGCGAGGACTTTACGGGCACCGCCGTGATCACGGTGCTCGCCCAGATAAACACCTTGCCAGGTCCCCAACGCCAGTCGGCCTGCCGAGATCGGCAAACTGAGCTGACAGCCAAGTACGCTGGCCTTGAAGTGCGCCGGGAGGTCGTCCAGGCCTTCGTCGTTATGCTCATAGCCGTCTGTTCCTTGTGGGATCAGACGATTGAAAAATCGTTCGAAGTCGCGACGTACCGCCGGATCGGCGTTCTCGTTGATGGTCAACGACGCCGAGGTATGCTGTAGCCACAAATGCAACAGACCGACCCGACACGCCTTGAGTTCAGGCAAGCCGGCGAGCAATTCATCCGTTACCAGATGAAACCCCCGGGGCCGTGCTCGCAAGGTGATCAGAGTCTGTTGCCACATACTGTTCTCCGCACGTTCGGGGCGCATTCTAGCGCGCTCTGGAAAAAAACAAAGGCCCTAATATTCCTTCAATCATGTAAGCCATTGGCCGCATAAAAACCCCCGTCGCAAACGGGACTGAACGTGTATGAAAAAACCTTTCAGCCCTTCCTTCACTGACAAATCCCAGACAAAAAAATGCCCGGCAAGCCGGGCAATTTTTTCATGGGCGTGCTTACAAGTTGTAGCCGCGTTCGTTGTGAAGCGCCAGATCGATGCCGACAGCTTCTTCTTCCTCGGTGATACGCAGCCCCATGACGGCATCCAGGACCTTGAGGATGATGAACGTGACGATCGCGGTGTAGATCACCGTGAAGCCAACGCCTTTGCACTGGACCCAGACTTGTGCACCGATGTCGGTGACGGTGCCGAAGCCACCAAGAGCCGGTGCCGCGAATACACCCGTCAGGATTGCGCCGAGGATACCGCCGATGCCGTGCACGCCGAAGGCATCCAGGGAGTCGTCATAACCGAGTTTGCGTTTCAGGGTGGTGGCGCAGAAGAAGCACACCACGCCCGCCGCCAGACCGATCACCAGAGCGCCCATCGGGCCCACGGTGCCGGCCGCCGGAGTGATTGCAACCAGACCGGCCACCACACCCGAAGCGATACCCAGTGCGCTTGGTTTGCCGTGCGTGATCCACTCGGCAAACATCCAGCCCAGCGCCGCCGCAGCGGTGGCGATCTGGGTGACCAGCATCGCCATGCCGGCAGTGCCGTTGGCGGCGGCAGCGGAACCGGCGTTGAAGCCGAACCAGCCGACCCACAGCATCGCGGCGCCCATCAAGGTATAACCAAGGTTGTGCGGGGCCATCGGGGTGGTCGGGAAACCTTTACGCTTGCCCAGCACCAGGCAGGCAATCAGGCCAGCCACACCGGCGTTGATATGCACCACGGTGCCGCCGGCGAAGTCGAGAACGCCCCAGTCCCACATCAGGCCGCCGTTACCGGACCAGACCATGTGCGCGATCGGTGCATAAACCAGGGTGAACCAGATGCCCATGAAAATCAGCATGGCGGAGAACTTCATCCGCTCGGCGAAAGCACCGACGATCAACGCGGGGGTGATGATGGCGAAAGTCATCTGGAAGGTAATGAAGACCGCCTCGGGGAACAGTGCCGCGGGGCCGGTCAGGCTCGAAGGCGTGACACCGGCGAGGAACGCCTTGCCCATGCCACCGAAGAACGAGTTGAAGTTGACGACGCCCTGTTCCATGCCGGTGGTGTCGAACGCAATGCTGTAGCCATAAATGACCCACAGAATGCTGATCAGACCGGTAATGGCGAAGCACTGCATCATCACGGAAAGAATGTTTTTCGAGCGAACCATGCCGCCGTAGAACAGCGCGAGACCGGGAATGGTCATGAACAGCACGAGGGCTGTCGAGGTCATCATCCAGGCGGTGTCGCCGGAATTGAGGACTGGGGCCGCCACTTCGTCTGCCGCCATGGCCAGGCCGGGCATTACGAGGGACAACAGGGCTCCTAGCCCTGCGATTTTACGCAGAGTCATATTGTTTTCTCCTGGGGCGTTGGGTTTGTGGCGGCTTAGATTGCGTCGGTATCGGTTTCGCCGGTACGGATGCGAATCGCCTGTTCCAGATTGACCACGAAGATCTTGCCGTCACCGATCTTGCCGGTGTTGGCGGCCTTGGTTATCGCCTCGATAACCCGGTCCAGATCCTTGTCGTCAATGGCGACATCGATCTTCACCTTGGGCAGGAAATCGACCACGTATTCCGCGCCGCGATACAGCTCGGTGTGACCCTTCTGCCGGCCGAAGCCTTTGACCTCAGTAACGGTAATGCCCTGCACGCCGATTTCGGACAGCGACTCGCGCACGTCGTCCAGTTTGAACGGCTTGATGATGGCAGTGACTAGCTTCATGAAACTCTCTCCCGAATTGGTGGACTTGCCCCAGGAAAACAAACCCGACTCAAGTCTAAGCGCAGTGCCTGGCTTTGTAACGCATCGTCGGCCTTACCTGCCGTCCGACGCCAGCGAACCACTCCGCACGAAACATCCCCCGTTCCGCTTGGCGCACTGCATTCGTCACAGCGACTGCATCAGTGCATGGGTCACCAGCGACTAAGCAGAAAGCTTGCCATCTATCTAAATCCCATTGATTTCAATGCCTTGGCCGCGGCCGAAGCGCCTTCCGCCCGATTGAGGCAACCGTTACGCACAACAACAGTGCGCGGCCGCCCACTCGATTGCGCGAAAAGCGTGCATCGCAGTTGCCGAGATTGACTATAGACACTGCGTGATACACTGCTCGCCATTGTTGACAGGACATTTCCCATGCTCGCGCCCAAAGATTTCCTCGACGCCCTGAGCGGCACCGCTTCCCGCCTCTTCAGCGGCGACACCCCACTGCCGAAAAGCGAAATCGAAAGCCAGTTCAAGGCTCTGTTGCAGAGCGGCTTCAGCAAGCTGGATCTGGTCAGCCGGGAAGAATTCGATAGCCAGATGGTCGTACTGGCACGCACCCGCGCCCGGTTGGAAAGCCTTGAGGCGAAAGTGGCGGAGCTGGAAGCGAAGCTCAATCCACCGACCGAGTAACACCGTAATCCCTGTGGGAGCGGGCTTGCCCGCGAATGGGGACGCCTCGGTCTACCAGCCCTCCCACATGGGACAGACCACCCCTGTAGGAGCTGCCGAAGGCTGCGATCCTTTGATCTTTAAGCCTTCAAAAACCCCGGCAACGTCCTACAAGAAAACCACCGCCGTCCGATTGCGTCGCAAAGCCCCGGTTTCTAAGCTCACCCAATGCTGAATGTTCAGCACTGGGTTTGGCGACCCGGATAGCATCCGACGCACTGCGACCACGTTCGAACCGGGGAATTATCCCATCTCGAATTATGGCGGCTGTGCGTGGGAGACCTTCGGGTCTGCCGGTTTCCGGATGCACCGGTTCGCCAACCCGCGTATAGCTGCCACCCTTTTCGTTTGGCGACGATCAGAGGCAGTTTCCTTCATACGAATCCGGGAGCTGCACCATGGACGAAAACTATCTAATCCCCCACATTTTCACCCGCCACAAACTCTACCTCCACGCCCTCCTCCTGGAAAACCAAGCCTGGTTCAGCGCCCGCGACCTCGGCCGATTGCTCCGCCTCTTCCTCGACGAACGAGCGCTACGCAAACTCGATCCCGACCAACACCAAAATCTGCAGATGCTCATCCACGGCACCGTCGAAAACACACTGCTGATCAGCGAATCCGGCGTCTACGCGTTACTGGTTTACCACTACTGCCCAGAATACCGAGGCCTGCGCGAATGGCTGACCCACGACGTGGTGCCAGTGCTCAGAGACGCCCAGCAACCCGCCTCAACAGAGCGCCCGATTCTGAGCCTGCTGAATTGGCCGCAGATGTCGTTGAGTTTGCTGCACTGGAATAATCAGCCGTGGATTCGGTTGCAGGATGTTCCATCCATGCTGCCTGGTCGGGAACTGCCACGATGTACAGCGAATGGATCGTGGTGGAAAAGGGCTTCGCGGGTGCTGCAATCGCTTTGAGCACCCGGAGCTCAGCCGCGCCTCACCTGGGCCTTACGCAACTCGTAAGTCGATTGCAGGTTAAGCCAGAACTCGGGTGTTGTTTTGAGATGGATGGAAAGCTTCTTGGCCAGATCGGCACTGACCCCGATCTGGCACATTACGAGGCTGCTGACTTCACTCTCAGACTCATTCAGCGAGCCTGCCAAAACCGCGAAGGTCATGCCCACCGGCTCCATAAACTCTTGACTGAGGATTTCGCCAGGATGAATCGGGCGCATTCCAATACGGTTCATTCGCACCTCCTGAGGCTTCTTTCTGCAGTACATGTTAAGCAACAACCTAGATCAGACAAGACCGTCAACACTCTTTCACCGATGTCCTTCACTGATCCAGGCACGATCCTACAAAAAATAGCTCCCACAGCTGATTACGTTGGCCTTCTACCTCCCTTACGCTTCCCAAAAAATACCAAGTATTGGTTACGAGGCCTCAACGAAACTAAAGACGTAAGAGCCGAAAATGTCTGTTGTAGGCCAATAGAGCAAAACCCCGGCCCTATCGCTAAGGTTTTTGTTAAAGTGAACAAAGACAAGGGGATCATTCGTCAGACTAAAAACGTGCCCATGAGGCTACATCGAATGACTTAAGCCCTTAGACGGATCAGTGGGTTGAACTGTGAATTCGGCTTTTAGTAGAAGCCTCAATAGAAAAGGTTACCTGACATGCGTTTGAGCAAGGTCACCCTGAATAATTTTCGCTGCTTCGATAATTTGGAGCTGACTCTTCATCCTCGGCTGACTGTCATCGTTGGCAAAAATGGTGGCGGGAAAACTGCTATTTTGGATGGGATTTCTGTTGGGCTTTCGCCTGTTCTTCGGTATCTGTCTTCGCCCAATCAGCGGTTGTCTGGAGTTGGGATCAAAGATACCGACTTTAGAATCGAGTCTTGGGGTACACGCGGTGCTCAGGAGCGTTGGGGAGCTTGCGACTCCTCACAGGTGATTGTCGAAACCACTACGCCATTAAAATGGGATATCTGGAGAGGCAAGGCACCGTCAAAAAAAATCGGTGAGTCCGAGCTGTCACGAGATTTGGCTCGTATCAACGAGAGCTTGAAGTCGGACGCGCCTGAGCTTCTGCCGATTTTTGCCTACTACGGTGCCCAGAGAGGCTACATCGAAATTCCTCAGCGATTGCGTGCAGGAAATCAGAACTATAGCCATCCGACTTCTGCTTTATTCGATGCTCTGCATGCGCGAAGTGATTTTCGGGAGATGCTCAAGTGGTTTGATGTCGAAGAGTCAGTTGAACTGCGGAGTAACAAGGGCTGCCGCCCCGAAGAATACGAAGAAAGCGTAGCACTGAGCGCAGTTAGATCGGCCATAAATCAAGTCTTAGGCGGTGACTACAACAATCCTAGGTTTAATCGGGAACACAAGTTTGTAGTTGATGCCGGGCACGGACCGAGCCCACTTCAGGTCAGTCAGCTTAGTCAGGGTTACCAGAGCATGCTGGCACTGGCTATGGATTTTGCTCGGCGCCTCGCAATTGGTAATAGCCATTTACATCAACTATTCGACTTTTCTAACGAGGAAGCAGCTACCGCCTTCCTTGACGAGGTGCGAGAACTCAATCCGACATGGTTTGAGGACTCGGCGATTGACGATATCCCCTCCTTTGGTACACCTGTTTTACTTGCGCCCGGAGTCATGCTGATCGATGAGATTGACCTTCATCTACACCCTGCTTGGCAGCAAAGGGTCTTGGAGGACTTGCTACGCACGTTCCCAAAAACACAATTCATTGTCACTACTCACAGTCCTCAGGTACTAACTACGGTTCCATCTGAATGTATTCGTATTCTTCGAGATAACAAAATCTTCTCAGCCCCACCTGGAACTGAGGGAGCTGAACCTGAACGTATGCTGAAGCAAGTATTGGGATTGGAGGATGTACGTCCATCTACTAATAATGCGACTAAGGAGCTTAGGGAGTATCTAGCATTGGTAGACCGGGATGATTGGAGTAGCCCTCGTGCTTTGGAGCTAAGGCAGATTTTGGACGCTCGCTATCAGGGCAATGAGCCTGAACTTCTTGAAGCCGACTTGCATATAGAAAACCGTAAATGGGAGCAAGAGGATTGAAGGACGTACCTCGGGAAGCCGAACCTGCACAGCTAACTGCCTACCGCAATGCTGCGCCGGATAGTAGTTGGGAGCAAATGCGAACTGATACCCTCTTTAATGGACCTGTCGCCTACACTACTTGCCGTACGCAGCTCATCAGTGACCAAGGAGGGCTCTGTGCATTCTGTGAAATTGGTATTCATGAAAATGATCCATTGAAATGTAGGGTCGAGCATTTCCACCCCAAAGCGGATATTTCACCGGAGCATAATTGGGCGCTAGATTGGAACAATCTCTTGGCGGTTTGCTCTGGCGGTTCTTGGAAGCATGCAAGCGCACCTTATGCGCTTGAACCATTGAGTGAAAATTTGAGCTGCGATGCGCACAAGGATCGGATGATTCAAGCGGGTGTATTACCGCAGCAATGTGAAGGCTGGATCATCAACCCGCTTGATCTACCCCGGTCACCTCTCCTATTCCGTCTGGAGAGAAGTACCGGAAAATTATTTCCTAATGAAGTTGCGTGTGCAACCTTCACCGTTTGGCCTGGCAATCAGCATACGGATGTACAAGAGCTAGTTCAGCACACAATAAAGATGCTAAACCTCAACTGCGAACGACTATCGACAGCAAGGTTGACCATCAGCAGAGAAATTGAGCGCAGCAAGAAAAGGCAGCGCGATGCTGGTTTTAGTGCGCAACAAGGGCTACGCAATTTAGCCGAACGCTATTTTCGTCAGCGCTGGCCGGATTTTTTTACTACGATCCGTCTTTGCTTAGGCGCCACTGCTGATCAGTACCTTACTGACAGTGGGTACCGTGGTTAGCTTTTACAAGCAAAAATATGGTTGCAAGAGCCTGAACCGCATTTATAAGTAAGTCGCCTGACTAACTTTTTTGTAAGCGTCTGGTGAAGTCGTCTGGACAAAGCAAATGGTCTAAATACGATCAGATTTCCCGAAAGAGCAGCTCGCCAGTTCGCTTTTTCATTTCTTGAC
>NZ_MUNM01000054.1 GCF_002286815.1 Pseudomonas sp. PICF141 | reverse complement strand
GCTGGGCATGTTCGACCATTGCGCATACAGCTGCGGCATGCGCACCGAACCGTTATCCCCGTTGAACGTCAGGCTGCGGTCGTACTGGTTATACAGCGAAGCCATGCCATCGACACTGAGTACCGAGCCGTCGTCCAGGGTGAACAGATCCTGACGCAACTCCAGCTCCGCATACTGTTCGCATTCATTGCCGAGGCGGTATTTCGACTGCGCGCCCGGCAATTGAAAACATGACTGGGAACTGCTGTTGACCGAGGTGCCGACACCGCTACGCACATAGCCGGCGAACTCCAGCGCATGGGCCGATAACGGTAACGCCAGGCACACGCCCGCCGCTACAAGGTTGAGATTTATTGTTGTTTTCAAGAACCACCCCATTATTTTTATTGTGCTCATCCGGCAAAACCTGCGCGTAAAAACCCCCACGCAGTTTGGATACCCAAGTCTGCGACCCGTTTGGGGCGATATAACGCTGATAAATGCCCACCAACTGACCGCCAAAATTCTCGATTGCCTGCCAACCGAATGCTTCAACAGCCCGGAAGCTCTCATCTTATTTTCCGGCTGTGCCAGCACAGACTCCCGCATGAATGAGGGCGACCAACCGGACCCTTCTCGCTGTTTTAGGCATGGCATGCCTCCAACTTATTTTTATTTTTTTGTTTCAACCAACACGTCAAACCAAAGCGCTTTTGATTGTTTAGATCGACGCTTTTCCAATCATCCAAAGCGCTTTGGAAAAAGACTATAACAAGCCAACAAAAGACACAAGAGCGATTTTCCGTGCGTGATCGGTGCTTACGTGAAAAGGTTTGGAACACGCCAGCGACTGACAGCCGCCAATGCCACCACCTGTGCAATCGTTCAAGTGAGAGGGGATACCCAGTGATAATTACGCAGATTGCTCAAGGGGCCACCGTTCGGGCCAGGCAAAGCGCTTTGAGGATGTAGGTGGGGAAATGTAGTATTCGAGAAAATCCAAAAATTATGGCGTTTTGTGCAATCACACAGCGCTCTCGCCTTTCAGGTCAATCATCGTCGTATGAATCTCAAAGAACTTGCCAATAAGCTGGGGTTGTCACAGACAACGGTCAGTCGTGCCCTAAATGGCTACACGGATGTCAGCGAAAAAACCCGAGAACGAATCGTGACCGCGGCCGCCGCCGCGGGCTATCGCCCCAGTCCCGTGGCACGTCGATTGGCTACCGGCCGCGCAGATGCCATCGGCATCATCTATCCGCTTATGATCCATGACCTTGACGATCCATACTTTCTACAAGTGGTCTCCGGCATGACCGAAGCCTTGGGCAAATCGGATATGGATCTGATGCTTGCTTCAGCCTCTAAAACCGATGAAATCCGCACCTACCAACGCATGATCGAGGGACGACGCATAGACGGGATGGTTGTGGCCCGAACTCGATTGAACGATGCCCGGTTGTCGTATCTTGCCCAGAAAGGCATCCCGTTTGTTGCCTACGGTCGGAGTATCCTTCCTGCGCCGTATGCCTGGCTCGACTTCGACACAGCAGCGGGACTGCGCATGGCTGTGGAGCGACTGGTTAGCCTTAATCACCAGCGTATAGCCCTACTGAGCGGACCACAGGATCTGTATTTTGTGACTCAATCCCGCGAGGGATATCTCAAAGCGATGGGGGACGCGCAACTGCCGATAGAACAGCAGTACATGGTGGAAGGCACCCTGGATCGTGCCGGGGGATACGAGGCCATGACTCGCCTCCTCTCATGTAATCCTCGACCGACCGCAGTCATTGTGGATAACCCTCCCGCCGGCGCTGGCGCCCTGCGTGCACTCATTGAAGCGGGCGTCGAACTGCGCAACGAAATGTCGATCATTGTCCATGACGGTCTGCCGCCGGACGCGTTCATGGGGTACGACATCACTGCCCTACAATCCTCCGAACCTCTCGCCGTCGGTAGGAAACTCATAGAGTTGATGCTCGCACTGCTTGACGGCGAATCACCTGAAAACCTTCAGGTACTGTGGCAGCCCACCTTGAAAATCGGCACCTCCGATGGCCCCTGCCCAGTTAACATCTGAACCACAGTAATTCCACCTGCTTTATAGGTACTGTTGCCTTCAGTTATCCACAGATAGAAGCACGGACGGTCGCGACAGGGATGACAGCTACCTGCCCCCACCCCGCACAGATCCGTACGTGCAGAACTACCACATACGGCTCCTGCCTCGGGTGCGTGACGCGAAGCGCCTCAGGATAAGGATGTGCATTTCTGGGCCTAGGTATGTAGAGGTCAGCTCAGCAACCTGCCAACACTGTGACAGTGCTGTCGCCAGTTCGAGTCTGCGCCTTGGAGGCCTCCGCCCAAGCGGAGCTAACCGGGCTTAGCGGCAGGACGCCGGCACAGACGGCGACGAGAAAGGCTGTGTGCACAGGCACGGCCGATGGGCGAGAGGTTACGGAGGCATGTTTGGATATGAAAACCTTTCTTGTTGTGGATGGATGGCGCCAAGAGATGGTGCACACGCAGCCTGGCGCCCGTTGCTCGCTCAAATCACTGCGAGAGCTTTTCCGAGACGACGGGATAGTGGTCCCAGACTGCCTGGTCGGTCAGAGAGCGGACTAGCTTGATGTATTCGGCGTGACTCCAGGCCAGAGGAGTGGCGGTGTCCGTGCCTTCACCTTTCACGTAACCGTGCCGGCGGTTGTTGCCCACGCCGTCCCAGACCTGTTCCGGCAGCATCAGACCGTCGTTGGCGAACAGCTCCATGGCCTTGACGTAGGTGTTCTTAAGCTGCGCAAGCTGCTCGGCGCTCAACGCCTTGACCCCCGGCGGCAGTTGGCCCTTGCTGCGGGCCAGCTCGTAATGACCACGCTCGCCGGTGAAAATCGGCCAGACGCGGCCGCGCAATCCGGAGTTCGGCACAGGTACTCCGGTGGCTGGGTAGTTGATGGCAGAGACCTCGCTCTCGCCGTAGCCGTCGTTGCCGTAGCGGCGCCAGCCGGGAAACACGCCCTCGACGCCAGGGAAGGTGAAGTCGTACTTGACCTTCAGGTTCTCGGGCAGCTCCTGGCTGTCCAATTCGTCCAGGCTACTGACGATGTGCGAATCGGTAGCCGGACGGACGCCGTAGCGCACCAGTTCGAGGAAGCCGGCATCGAGAATCTGGCTCTCCGGCAGGCCCGGACGGCTGTTGTTGTCGAGCAGAGGCTTGCCTTCGTTGGGGTCGTCGTTCCCGGTGATACGGAGGTAGTAGCGTCCGTCGCCGAAGCTGCCGCTCTGGGTGAACATGCTCTTCTCGACCCTGTCCGAATAACCCTTAGCCGTGGCCAGGAAGCGTTTGGCCGCCTCGCCATCCCCCGTCTGAGTCGCGACTTCGGAGGCTAAGACCAGGCCCGCGATGACCGCCGCGGTGGTCGAGGGCGAATAGCCCGGTTGTTCTTCCCAGCGATCCTGCTGGGTCTGCGGCGGGACGACCTTCCAGTCGTTCCAGCCCATCTTCACATTGCCGCCTTCGCTCAGGAACTCCGCCGCAGGCTTGAGCATGCTCTGGTACCAGTGCTTGATCTGAGTGTCGTCCAGCACCCCGGCCTTCCACAGCTTGTAACCCAGCATAATGGGCATGGCAGTCTGGTCGAGCTGGACCCCGACCCATTCGACCTCGCCGTCGACGTGGGTCTTTTGCAGGAACCAGCCGGTCGCGCCTGGCTTACCGCCCTGCTTCTGCTCATGGTTTTTGGACGAGGTTTCGGTCTGCATGGTCGGAGTATCGGCGGTGACCTGGACCTTCTTCAGGTATTCGAAGGCTACCTTCGGGGTCTGCTTATCGCCGAGGGCCAGCAGGGCCATGGCGCACTGGTAGAAGTCACGCGGCCAGACCGCCTTATAGCCGGTGGTGCCCTGGGTGGCCGGGACTGTCTCGCCCCAGGGGTTGGACAGGGAGGCAATCAGCGCGCCGGCGTTGCTCTTGTCCTCCTGTGCCTTGAGGACCATGGCGCTAACGTTGAGCAGCTTGCCCTTGTCAGTGCTCTGCGCATACATGGCCGGCAGGGAGGACAGGGATTGCAGGTAATCCTGCCAGCCGATCGCCGGGCCTTCGCCGTTGTAGTGGGCCAGTACCTTGGCATAGCCCCGCGTCAGGGTGGCGTCTGCGGCCTGGTCCGCCTGCTGGCGGCTGTGGCCGAAGCCGACGACCAGATCGAGCGTGGTCTCGGTGCCTGTCTGGGGCAAACGTGCCAGCATAGCGACGTTACCAGGCTGCGATGGTCCTGTGCTGTCGTACAGGTTGTCGAGGGTGCCGTCCTTGAGGTCGGTCAGACCGTCAGAAACCCCGGCAAAGCCGACAGTGGGCCGTTCCAGGGGCCGGCTGGCCTTGACCACCAGGGTCGTCTCGCCTTGCTGGGCGTACAGCGCCCGATTGTCGACGAAGGCGGTGTCTCCACTGCCGTCGTTGCCGACGGCCGGATCGACGTGCAAATAGACCTGGATGCGCGGGTCCTTGCTGCGAAAGATTACCCGAATCATCAGGGCGTTGGCGTCGGGATCAGTGAAGATGTGCTTTTCGATCTCGTAGAGGCCCTGCTTGTCGCGGTTGACGATCTTGTAGGCGAGTGAGTTGGGACGTCCCTCGCTGTCGACCGACAGGTAGCTGATTTCGCTGTCGGTGTCTTCGGTCTCCAGATCGACGAAGTCCGGCCCCTGGACGACAAGTTGCAGCTCCCTGAGCTGGGCTTCGTGGATCAGCCCGAACATGGTTTCGGTGACGACGCCCTTGGCCAGAGAGAACCAGACTTTCGAGACCTCGCCGGTGGCCGCCTCAGAGGAGTACTGCCCGTCCTTGTACTGCTCGTAGGAGGTGCCGATACCGGTCTTGCCCGAATAGGACCAGAACGGCGCGGCGCCCGGGACGCCCGGGGCCACTTTCGACGGGTCAGCGCCCGCATTCTGGCAGATGACCAGAGTACCGATCATGGCGCCCAGCAGTGTTTTTCGGAACCTTACTGACTGCTGCATAACCGGGACCCTTCTCGCTGTCTTAAGCATCGCATGTCTCCAACTTATTTTTATTTTTTGTCGTTGCAACCAACACGCTAAACAGAAGCGCTTTTGATTGTTAAATCGACGCTTTTAAACAATCCAAAGCGCTTTGGAAAAGGCTATAACAAGCCAACAAAAGACACAAGAGAGATTTTCCGTGCGTGATCGGTGCTTACGTGAAAAAGTTTGGAACACACCAGCGACTAGCCACGCCGGCCGGGATTGGCTTTGATCGCGCAGGCGTTTGCTAATCGCCAACCGGCGCACCAACCAGATTCTCGTCGTAACCGAAAATGGCCAACTGGAGACAGTCATTGACGATCTACAAACGCCGGTCGGAGTTGTCCAGACCCCAGATGGCGGTTATGTCGTTTCAAATATTGGCGGCGGAGTAACGATAATTCGCCCGGACGGAGCACGTGTTGAGGCAGGAAAGGATTTCGGGTTGCTCCTGACGGCAAATCTTTACTCACTGCGGCGTGGGTGACGGGACTATCTAAAGGATTTTGATTCCCAACTAGGAGGCGACGAATTCGCATAAAATACTGGTTTGATTAGGATAATCGTAGGGATAGAAATTTTAGAAATCAGCACAGTTTCATTGTAAAAAGAGGGGCTTATTTTTCTGTTCGAGTCCAAAATCGAAAAGCCCCTGAATCGAAAGATTCAGAGGCTTTTTTGTGCTCGCCATAAATTCAAAAGATCGCAGCCCGGGGCAGCTCCTACACCGGTCGCGTTTTATCCCGACCGGATGCGATCCGTTTCGTACGCGACGAAACGGATCATGCAGGAAATGCCGCAGGCTGCGATCTTTTGATCTACCTGCCTTTTTACCAGGTACCGCCGTCAGACATGCTCACTGCTTTTCGCATGCGCCGCCCGCGGCCCGGCATGCTCATGCTCTGTCTCCACCACCGGAATCTCGTTCCCGTCGCAGTCACGCAGCTTGCCTTCGCTGAAGTAATCCCCTTCCCGCAAGGCTGCCAGATCCTGATAACGCAAGACGCGCTCGGTACCGGCGGCAAACACCGATTGTTGATCCGAGTTGCCGGCGGTGAGGTGGTTGAAGGCCAGGTTCAGCACGATGGCCATGATCGCCGAGGAGCTGATGCCCGAATGGAAGATCGTTGCGAACCAGTCAGGGAAGTGGTCGTAGAAATTCGGTGCGGCGATGGGGATCATGCCGAAACCGATGGAGGTGGCGACGATGATCAGGTTGACATTGTTGCGGTAGTCGACCTTGGACAGTGTCCGAATACCGCTGGCCGCCACGGTGCCGAACAACACGATGCCAGCACCGCCGAGGACGGAGGTTGGCACAGCGGCGATGACCCGGCCCATGAAGGGCAGTAAACCGAGCACCACCAGGAACACACCGCCGGTGGCCACCACAAAACGGCTCTTGATTCCGGTGACCGCCACCAGCCCGACGTTCTGGGCGAAGGCGCTCTGGGTGAAGGAGCCGAAGATCGGCGCGATCATGCTCGACAGCATGTCGGCGCGCAGGCCATTGCCCAGACGTTTGGAGTCGACTTTGGTGTCGATGATTTCACCGACGGCCAGAATGTCGGCCGAGGTTTCCACCAGGGTCACCATGATCACGATGCACATCGACAGGATCGCGGCGAAGTGGAAGGTCGGCATGCCGAAATGAAACGGTGCCGGGAAGCCGAACATCGGGCCTTGGGTGACGGACGAGAAATCCGCCATGCCGAGAAACACAGCGATGACTGTGCCGATGACCATCGCCAGCAGGATCGACAAACGGGAGATGGTCGCACTGCCGACTTTGCTCAGTAACAGCACCAGCACCAGCGTCACCGCCGCCAGGCCGATGTTGGCCATGCTGCCGAAGTCCGGGGCATGACTATTGCCGCCCATGGCCCAGCGCGCGGCCACCGGCATCAGCGTCAGGCCGATAGTGGTGATCACAATGCCGGTTACCAACGGCGGAAAGAACTTGGTGATTCGCGAGAATACCGGCGTGATCAGCAAGCCGATCAGTGACGCGGCAATCACCGCCCCGAGAATCGACTGAAAGCCGCCTTCTCCACCGCTGCTGACAATCGCCACCATGGTTGCAACGCCAGAGAACGACACGCCCTGCACCAGCGGCAACTGACAACCGAAAAACGGTAAGCCCAGGGTTTGCAGCAATGTCGCCAGCCCCCCTGCAAACAATGAAGCAGCAATCAACAAACCGATGTCCGCCGGCGAAAGCCCAGCCGCCTGGCCGATGATCAAAGGCACCGCGACAATACCGCCATACATGGTCAGAACGTGTTGCAGGCCATAAGCCATATTCGCGCCGATCCCGAGATTCTCATCCTCAGGCCGTTGGTGTGAAACATGGGGCGTTTTCATGGTTGGGGGGTTCCCTGGTTTTTGTTGTGCGCACACTGTATTCAATAGTCAGGACAAATGTCCATAGAGTTGTATACAACCAATCAGTCAGATTACGGACAGATATTCACACAGCCCTTTCGCCGTATAGCTCCCAGCCTAAAACTCTTGAAATACATCCCTCCTCCCCTTGCCCTCCTCACCGCTAATCTTTTGCTTTCCAAGCGACCGCCGGCACGGCCGCCCCCTCGCTTATACATATAAAGTATGCATAATGAAGCCATTCGAAATTCAATACCACAAGGCAAAGAACGCGGCCAACAAACTGAAGCACCAAGGCATCAGCCTCGCCGAGACAGAACACGTGTTTTATGACGAACGAGCGTTGACGCTTCAGGACAACCACCATGATGAGCAGCGATGGATCATCATCGGACTGGACGCAAAAGGTCGGCTGCTGGTCGTTGCATACACCTACCGCGACCCGAATTTCGTACGAATCATTTCCGCGCGCATCGCCACCAAAAACGAGCGTCGCCACTATATGGAGGCTTGACCGATGAAAGATGAATACGACTTCAGCAATGCCAAGCGTGGGGCGGTTGCCTCCAGCAAAGGCAAGACCCGAATCACCATCATGCTCGATGATGTCGTCATAGAGGCCGCGCGTGCGTTGGCAGAAAGCGAGGGATATGGCTACCAGACGGTGATCAACAATACTCTGCGCCAGGCATTGCTCAGCGATAAAGGCAAAAAGGCGAAGCCTGATCAGAACACCGCTGCTGCCCATGTCGGGCATCTCAAAAAAGGCCTCACCGCCTCCGAGCTGAAAAGCCTGGAGAAAAAGTTGTCCGAGGTTCTCAGCGAAATCCATCATGTGATGGAGCTTGAAGTTCGTTCCTAGACACAAAGCCAAAACACCCACGGTGGCTCGATCAAAGAAAAGGGGCGAATTGGTCGGATCCGCCCCCCTTTACATGGGGCTCAGTTTTCCTGCGACACAGGCTCAATCAACCGTTCAAGCACTCGCTTCAACACGTCCTGCGCCGGCACTCGAATCCCGAATTCACTTTCCAGTAACCCGATCAACTCATCCACATCCGCTACCTGCCGTCGCTCGCTCTCGCTGCCCGTGCGATGAATGGCAAAACTGCCGTTGTTCAGCGTGCGCCGCTCCCCTTCCCCTGTTCGCGCCACCATTAATTGCTTGAGAAAGGGCGATTCCGGATGGGTCGAGACGTACCAGTTGCCGAGGGTGTAATCGATGTCTTCCTGACGTTGCAGGTCGAAGATGTACATCGCCCGCCATTCCCCCCCGACGTTAGCGTGCAAGGTGTAGCCATCGACGTGAGGTTCGATGCGATAGCGCTCATGGGGAGTGAACTGCTCATCTTCGGTATCCAGCATCAGCGGTGCGGTGGGCACCATGCCGCCGAAACCGACGTCAGTGATGTAGCGCACGCCGTCGAGAATCACCAGGCTCAAGCGGTGCGTTCGAGCGGTCCAGGCGCCTTCGGGCTGGCCCATGACCACGCGACCCGTGATGCCACGTGCATCGAAGCCCAGCGCCTGAAGCAAGGCCAGGAATAGGTGGTTGAGTTCATAGCAGTAGCCACCGCGACCGTCGTGCAATACTTTCTGCTCGATGGACGGCAGATCGATCAGCACCGGTTCGCCCAATAACGTGGTGAGGTTTTCGAACGGGAAGGCGCTGGTGTGGCGCAGTTGCAGTTGGTGCAGGGTTTCCAGGGTAGGCGCCGGAGGCGTATCGAAGCCCAGGCGTTGCAGGTACAGCGCAAGATTCGTCAGCTGTGTCTCGCTCATCGCTCAATCCTTTTTGCAGGGTCCGCGGATCACTCCACCGATGGGCGCCATGTATAAGGGAAAACACCGCCGGACTGACAATTGATTTAGCCAATCACAACACCTGCCAAGGTTATCGACGCTTGCGCGAACCCACTCGAATCCATGCCGGTGCATGATCGCTGGCATGAGGTTCGTTGCGAACCCAGGCATCGACACCCGCCTCCTGCAGGTAAGGACTCAAGGCCGGGTTGAGCAGCAGATGATCGATGCGCAACCCGGAGTTTTTCTGCCAGTGCTGCCGGAAATAATCCCAGAAGGTGTAGATCCGCTCCTCTGGGTACAGAAAACGCAGGGAATCGGTCCAGCCCTGATCCAGCAATCGCTGATAACACGCGCGACTCTCGGGTTGAAGCAGCGCATCCTTGAGCCAGGAGCGCGGGTTGTAGATGTCCAGATCGGTGGGTACCACGTTGTAATCACCGGCCAGCACTACCGGATGGTCGCTGCTCTGCAGATCCTTGGCGTGCGAAATCAGACGCTCGAACCACGCCAGTTTGTAATCGAATTTCGGCCCCGGCTGCGGGTTGCCATTGGGAAGGTACAGACATCCCACCAGAACCCCGTGCACGGCGGCTTCCACGTAGCGGCTATGAGTATCGCTGTCGTCACCTGGCAAACCGCGCCGGCTCTCCAACGGCTGCGCATCGCGCGCCAGAATCGCCACCCCGTTCCACGACACCTGGCCGTGCCAGACGGCGCCATACCCGGCTGCTTCCAGTTCGGCGACAGGGAATGCGCCATCGACCGATTTGAGTTCTTGCAAGCAGGCGATATCTGGCTGCTCCCGCGCAAGCCAGGCCAGCAGATTCGGCAAGCGGGCACGCATGCCGTTGACGTTGAAGGTAGCGATTTTCAGGTTCTTCATGATCCGACGCTCGCAACAGATGGGGCGGTATCCAGTTGTGACCGGGGTGCGCCACGGCAGTTGCCGCGGCGAGCGAAACAGGCGACTAAAGGTGCGAGGCTTTTAGCGGGAAACGCCTGGAGCGCGGCATGCCTGCGCACCGGACAACTGCGGTAAAACCTCACGACATTGCCCGCATTGATGATCGCCTGCACCACAACGCGGTCATTGCTGCCGTTGTTCAAAGATCGCAGATAACCCAACTATTGCGCCGTTGACTTAAGGTCACAAATCAGCCAGCACCCGTTGCGTGCCACCTCTGTTAGGATCCAATCCAGGCCCGTCTACCCAGGAGGAAGAAACATGAGCGCTGCGCACTACCCTGCATCCATCGATACTGTTGTGTTCGATCTGGGCAATGTTCTTATCCGCTGGAACCCGAGAAACCTTTATCGAAAGTTATTCGGTGAGGACCTGCAAGCCATGGAAACTTTTCTGTCAGAGGTCTGCCACACCGCCTGGAATGAACAACAGGACCAAGGCAGAAGCTGGCAGGAGGCAATTGAGGAAGCCATCGCCCGGCATCCATCCCAAGAGGCATTGATTCGCGCCTATCGCGAGCGCTGGGAGGAAATGCTCGACGGCGCCATCGATGAAACGGTCAACATCCTCGATGAACTGCACGGCAAAGGCCTGCGATTATTGGCGTTGACCAACTGGTCGGCCGAAACCTTTCCGATTGCCCTTGAGCGTTTTGAGTTCTTGCAGAGATTCGAAGGCATTCTGGTATCGGGAGAGGAAGGAATCATCAAGCCTTCGCCAGAGATTTTTCAGTTGCTGCTATCCCGATTTGACGTTGATAGCCATCGTGCGGTGTTCATCGATGATCATGCGCCGAACATCGAAGGAGCACGCCGGGAAGGCTTTCATGCGGTTCAGTTCTTCAACCCGGGACAATTGCGTGAAGAACTGGTGGCACTTGGGTTGCCCGTACAGCAAGGTCAATCAGGGTCGGTACATAGCATTTCGTAGGAGCCAGGCTTGTTTTGTCATGCGGTGTTTCAATCCCATGATCCAATATGATCCAAGGCAAAACCGCATTATCTTGAAGGGGCTACGATTAACTGACATCACGACAGGAAATCGACATGAGTAAAGCAGATGAGCTCGCCGAGAAGCTGAAACAATCCCGGCAAACCAGTGCCGACGCGACCATCGCCGATCAGGTCATCGACAGCTGGCCGGGCCAGGTCTACGACTTGTATCACCAGATCGAAACGTGGCTTCAGCCACTGATCGAGGTGGGTCTGAAATTACGACGCAATGCCACTCACGTATTCGAGAGTGCCCCGGACGGAACACCCCACGACTACGCCATCGACCAACTGCTGATCGACGGTAATCACCACAGCATCACCTTCGACCCCGTCGCCCGCTTCACCACCGACGGGGCCGGGCGGGTCGAAATCCACTCGCAAGGCAAGGAACTCGCCCTGTTGCGCACCGTCGATGAACACGGCGAGACGCACTGGTGGCTTCAGGCGATCGATCAATCCGGACAACAACCGGATGCGATCGCGCTGACCGAACACAACCTGCTTCTTGCGGTGCAAGAAGGGCTTGGGCTTTAAAGCTTGTTCTGCCCCACCGCCATCGAGGGAGGCGCCGCTCGCCTCCCGTCCAGCGTTGGCCGTTCCGAAGGCAGATTCAGCGCCCGCAATACCGGCTTGTCGTACCCATATACATCGGGTTTGAACGTCACTCGCCCATCAAGGCTCAGGTCCACCGTCCAGTAGGCCAACAGCACCGGCACTTTCACGGGAAGCCTGATGTTCTCTGTCTTGCCGTTGGCTAACTGCTTTTGAATCCCGTCGCTGTTCCAGCGAACCGGGTCGTTGAACAACAACTCCACCAATTGCAGCGGGTTTTCTACCCGAATACAGCCGGAACTGGTCGCACGATTGGATTGCGCAAACAATTCGCGATGTGGGGTGTCGTGCAGATAAATGGCGTAATCATTGGGAAAGCGAATCACCACCTGCCCCAGCGAGTTATCCGGCCCTGCATCCTGACGCAACGTAAGGCCGCGCGGGTTGCTCCAATCGACGGTCGACGGGTCGAGCACGTTGCCGTCCTGATCGATCACACGAATCCGGTTTGCATCGAGATAGCCTGGGTTATTGCGAATCTTCGGCAACATGTCCTGGACCAGAATGGTCGGCGGCACAGTCCAGGTCGGGTTGAACGTGATGTAGGTGATCTCGGATTGAAAAATCGGTGTACTGCGATACGGTTTACCCACCTGCACTCGAGAGCGCCATATCAGCTTGCCATCGCGATAGAACGAAACCTTGTACCCGGCAATGTCGACAATGACAAAAGTGCCCTTGAGTTTGTACAGCAGCCACCGCGCCCGCTCCATGTTCACGCGGACCTGATCGATTCGCGCCTCGACCGGTACGTTCAATGCCGCCAGTGTTGCCGGCCCTGCCACACCGTCCGCCCCAAGATACTGTTCGCTCTGATACTTTTTCACTGCCGCCGTGACCGTGTCGTCGTAATCGGTGCGCCCGCTCATGTGTGGGGCCAGATAACCACCGGCCACCAAACGGGCTCGCAACTGCGCCACCGAGGCGTCATCCATGCCGGGCCTGAGCGTCTGTCCTGCCGGAATCTTTGGCCAGCCGCCACTGTCGCGAACCTTGCGCAATTGCGCCAGGCCTTGTCGCAACGTGCCATACACCGCTTCTTGTGGTGGCGCCTGGGCGAACGCGTGCGCGACGTTGTGACTGTCGAGGGCGGCGAAGAAAAGATTGACGTCCTCCCGAGGGTCTATGTCCACCGGATCGAAATTCCAATGGATGTCCAGCCGCGAAGGGTCGACCTTGCCGCGGCGCAACTGCAGCAGCGCCGTAATAAATGCCTGGGTGGCCGAAATATCAAAAGCGGCCTGTTGCCCGGGGGTGGGCGCAGTTGCCTGCATCGATGTTCTGGCCGTGACCAGGTCGGCAACTCGAAAATCATCAGGGTCCAGGCCATCGATTTCGGTATTGCTGAGGCTTTTCAATAATTGGACGACATCGTCATCGTCCGTCCAGGCGGCGCGATAGCCTCGATGACTATAAAAATCCAGCACGACCCGGTTAACGTCGACCCGTTGATGACGTGGTGAGGTGAGCAACGGAGGGAACGCCGAACTCAAAGGCGCCAGCGCCGCCTGAATCGCCTGACCGACAAAATCGCCGGGGGCGGCATCCGCAGCCACGCTAACGGGAGTTGACGGCTCAATCGGCGAAGTTTCTGCAATTGCGCTGCCGCTTATCAGAAAGCCCATAAAAAATATGCGGCTTATGACGAATAACCTTGTTAACTGCCCCATGGATAATCCTTAATCTCCCGTTTTCAACCGACTAGCGTCGTGCGCGCTGCTAGACTCGAAATTATCAGATGAGACTTGCGTATGGCCCAAGACCGCTTCGGCTTTTTAATAACGGCCCTGTTGCTGACCGCGTGTACCTTACCGGCAGCCTACGCCGATTCACTTGAAGCCGCCCTCATCAAAGCGGCCCCTAATGCCAACGCCAAGGTGATTGCCCTGGCCGTACGCGCTTCCCAATGCAGCCGATCCCAAGGCGCGGTCCCGGCTCAAAGGCTAGCCGTCATCGATTACTCCCTGCCCTCCACCGAGCAACGTCTTTGGGTATTCGACCTTAAGAAACGCAAGTTATTGTTCCACGAACTGGTCGCCCATGGTCGCAACAGCGGCGAGAACATGGCCCGTCAGTTCTCCAACCGCAATGCCAGTTTCGCCACCAGTCTCGGTTTGTATCGCACCCAATCCAGCTATGTTGGGCAGAACGGTTATTCGTTGCGTATGGAAGGTCTGGAGCCCGGTTTCAACGACAATGCATTCGAGCGCGCGATCGTCATTCATGGTGCGCCGTATGTCAGTCCTGACCTGGCGCGAACGAATGGCCGGATCGGCAGAAGCCTGGGTTGCCCGGCTGTAAGACCTGCGATTGCGCATCAGTTGATCGACTCGATGAAGGATGGGCAGTTGTTGTTTTCTTATTATCCGGATCAGCGCTGGTTGAAGTCTTCCTCGTATATCAATTGTGGTAACGCTACCGTGGCGGACTCCGCCAGGCCGACTGCAAATCATTGAACACAGCATGAAACTGTCAGAAATGTAATCTTGGCCTCAGTCTGCTGAAAGGCGTCGCCCGTTAGCCTCTACCTCATAAAGCGCTCTTCCCCGCTCAGGTTGGAAGTGTGGGCTTCATCGGCTGACGGACGGGAACCAAAACGGCATGCATTCCAACACTTCAAGACGCACCTTCGTGAAAGGCCTCGCCGCAGGAGGAGTGCTCGCTGGCCTCGGGCTGTGGCGCACGCCAGTCTGGGCAGTCACCAGCCCCGGCGAACCGAACGTACTGGCCGGTACCGAGTTCGACCTGTTCATCGGCGACACCCCGGTCAACATCACCGGCAATCCTCGATCGGCAATGACCATCAACGGCGGCATTCCCGGTCCCCTGCTGCGCTGGCGTGAAGGCGACACCGTCACGCTGCGGGTGAAAAACAGACTCAAGGACACCACCTCCATTCACTGGCACGGCATCTTGCTGCCTGCCAACATGGACGGCGTGCCGGGCCTGAGCTTTCACGGCATCGAGCCGGACGGAATGTACGTCTACACGTTCAAGGTCCGGCAGAACGGCACTTACTGGTACCACAGCCATTCCGGCTTTCAGGAACAGTCCGGGGTTTACGGACCACTGGTGATCGACGCCAGGGAACCGGAGCCGTTCCAGTACGAGCGCGATTACGTGGTGATGTTGACCGACTGGACCGACGAAGACGCCGTCGGCCTGATGAGCAAACTCAAGAAACAATCGGACTACTACAACTACCACAAACGCACCGTGGGCGATTTCATCCATGACGTCAGCGAAAAAGGCTGGGGCTCGACGGTTGCCGATCGCAAGATGTGGGCCGAGATGAAAATGAACCCCACCGATCTGGCGGATGTCAGCGGCGCCACGTACACCTACTTGATGAACGGCCAGGCGCCGGATATGAACTGGACAGGGGTATTCCGCCCCGGCGAAAAGCTGCGACTGCGTTTCATCAACGGCTCGTCCATGACCTACTTCGACGTGCGCATCCCCGGCCTGAAAATGACCGTGGTCGCCGCGGATGGCCAACACGTCAAACCGGTGAGCGTCGACGAGTTCCGCATCGCGGTGGCGGAGACGTTCGATGTCATCGTTGAGCCGACCCAGGACACCTACACCTTGTTCGCCCAATCGATGGATCGATCCGGTTATGCCCGAGGCACCCTTGCGGTGAAAGCCGGGTTGTCGGCGCCAGTGCCAGCGCTGGATCCGCGCCCCCTGGTGACCATGGATGACATGGGCATGGGCGGTATGGATCACGGCAGCATGGGCGGCGACATGGCGGGGATGGATCACAGTGCCACGCAAGGCATGACGGGCATGGACGGCGGTGACATGCAGGGCATGGACAACATGGCCGGGATGGATCACAGCAGCATGGCCATGGCCGGTATGCAATCCCATCCGGACACGGAAAAGGACAACCCCCTCGTGGACATGCAAGCCATGAGCACCTCGCCGAAACTCAACGATCCGGGCCTGGGCCTGCGCGACAACGGCCGTCGAGTGCTGACTTATTCCGACTTGCGCAGCACCTTCGAAGACCCGGATGGCCGCGAGCCCGGTCGCACGATCGAGCTGCACCTCACCGGCCACATGGAGAAGTTCGCCTGGTCGTTCAACGGCGTGAAATTCTCCGACGCCGAACCGCTGCGACTCAAGTACGGCGAGCGCATTCGTGTGGTGCTGGTCAACGACACCATGATGACTCACCCCATTCACCTGCACGGCATGTGGAGCGACCTCGAAGACGAGAACGGCCAGTTCATGGTGCGCAAACACACCATCGACATGCCACCGGGATCAAAGCGCAGCTACCGGGTCACCGCCGACGCGCTAGGCCGCTGGGCCTATCACTGCCATCTCCTGTATCACATGGAAATGGGCATGTTCCGTGAAGTTCGCGTGGAAGAATGAGGCGCTACCCATGACCAGACTGATTCGCTCTACCCGCCTCGCATTGGCACTCGCTGGCTTCACGGCTTCTTCGGCCATGGCCGCTACCGACAATATGCAGGGCATGGACCATAGCCAGATGCCGGGCATGGATCACAGCCAAATGCAAAGCATGGACGGCCAGATGCAGCCCGCCGCGCCGACCCAAAGTCGCACGCCGATCCCGGTACTGACCGATGCCGACCGCGCTGCCGTCTACGTCAGCCCCGCTGGCCATGCCGTGCATGACTCCGCACTCAACTATTACTTGCTCGCCGACAAACTCGAATGGCAGGACGCCGACGAGGGCAGCGCGTTGGCTTGGGATCTGTCCGGCTGGGTCGGCGGCGACATCGATCGCCTGTGGCTGCGCTCCGAAGGCGAACGCGTCAATGGCAAGACCGAAGACGCCGAAGTTCAGGCCCTTTGGGGCCACGCGATCAGCCCGTGGTGGGACGTGGTGGCCGGCGTGCGCCAGGATTTCAAACCCGGCGATCCGCAAACCTGGGCTGCGTTCGGTGTACAAGGCATGGCGCTGTACAACTTTGAAGCCGAGGCCACGGCCTTCATCGGCGAAGGTGGTCAGACCGCTGCACGGCTGGAGGGCGACTACGACATCCTGCTCACCAACCGGCTGATTTTGCAGCCGACCGCCGAGCTTAATGTCTACGGCAAAAACGACCCGCAACGGGGCATCGGTTCCGGGCTGTCCAACACCGAAGCCGGCCTGCGATTGCGCTATGAAATTCGCCGGGAATTCGCGCCCTACATTGGCGTGACCTGGAACCGCACCTACGGCAAAACCGCCGATTACGCCAAGGACGAAGGCGAGGACCGCAGCGAAGCCCGCCTTGTCGTCGGCGTTCGGCTGTGGTTCTAGATGTATTAACTCGAAAACTAAAAACCAACCGCTTAAAGCGGTAAGAGGCCTTGCATGCGCACAATCAAAACCACCGCTGTTGCCATCGCACTTTCAACCGGGCTACTCATGAGCGCACTGGCTCAAGCCCACCCCAAACTGCTCTCCTCTACCCCGGCCGAAGGCGCGGAAGGCGCGGCGCCGAGCAAGATCGAACTGCACTTCTCGGAAAACCTTGTGACCCAGTTCTCTGGCGCCAAACTGGTCATGACCGAAATGCCTGGCATGGCCCATTCGCCCATGCCCATGAAGGCTAAAGTCTCCGGCGGCAGCGACCCGAAAACCATGGTCATCACCCCGCTCTCGCCACTGCCCACGGGCAGCTACAAAGTCGAATGGCGCGCCGTGTCTTCGGACACTCACCCGATCACCGGCAACGTTACGTTCAAAGTGAAGTGATGGATGAGCGATTCAATCAGCATTGCCCTGCGCTTTGCGTTGTATGTGGATTTGATGCTGTTGTTTGGGGTGCCGCTCTTCGGGCTGTACAGCCTTAAAGGAGGGGAACGGCTGACGGGAGCGGTGTTGCCGTTTCGGCCGATGTTGGCGGGGACGGCGATGCTGGGGGTGATGTTGTCCGTCGCGAGCATGGTGATGATGGCAAGTGCCATGAGCGGGGTATCGGACTTCGCCGAGCTGCGTCCGCACATCGAGATGATGCTGTTGGAGACGAACGTCGGTATGGCGTGGGTGGTTCGCATTGTTGCGCTGGTCGTCGCGGGCTTAGCAGTGATGCTCCGTGCGCCTGGTTTCGGTTTATGGGTCGCAACTTTTGCCGGCGGTGTTGCCCTTTCCAGCGTGGCCTGGAACGGGCATGGCGCAATGGATGAAGGCAGCCGTCGTATCTGGCATTTCACGGTGGACATTTTGCACCTGCTGACGGCAGGGGCCTGGCTTGGCGCCTTGATGGCGTTTGCGCTGATGGCAAGAATCAACGCCCTGCGCACTGAAGCCCGCATCAGGTTGTTGGCCCGCGCCGTTAATCGATTCGAGGTGATGGGTGCGGTCATCGTGGTGGTCATCACGGTGACCGGAATTGGGAATTACTTGTTTATTGTTGGCCCGAAACTGGATGAGGTGTTTCTCAGTACTTACGGGGTGTTGCTGTTCATCAAAGTGGTGCTGTTTGCCGGGATGCTCGTACTTGCTGCGCTGAACCGTTTTCACCTGGGACCGTTTCTGGAGCAGTCATTAGGGAACGGGCGGTATCAGGTGGCGGCGAATGCGTTGCGGCGAAGCGTGCTGGTGGAATGGGTGGCGGCGGTGGTGATCGTGGGCTTGGTGGCCTGGCTCGGAACGTTGAGCCCGGAAATGGCAGCGTAATAAACCTGACGGAATCGTTTGATATGGATCAATAACACGCTGCAGCCATGGCGTAGTTTCAGGCTCATGCCCTCGATGGGAAATACGAACATGTTCTGATCCGCGGCCATCTGGCGGCTGCTAATCAGCTTACTTTCTGGAGATTGCCATGCACGCCTACATTAAATCGCTCGCCGCTCTGATTGTCTGCAGCCCGCTGATGGCCCTGGCGGTCGACGAACATCACCCCGATCAGCCGCCAGCAGCACCGATGGCAAATACCACCACCCCAGCCACGCCCATGCAAGACAAGGCCATGAACGAACAGATGCAGAAAATGCAGGCTGCTCACGACAAAATGCTCGCCGCCAAAACCCCGGCCGAACGCCAGGCGGCGATGCAGGAAGCCATGTCCACGATGAAAAACAGCATGGGCATGATGCATGACCAGTGCCCAGGCATGGGGATGGGAATGGGCAAAGGCATGTCTGGCAGCAAGGAGGGCCACGGCACAGCGATGATGGACATGATGATGAAAATGATGGATCAACAATCCAGCATGATGAAGATGCCGATGGGCCAATAAACTTCACTCGTCGCGAAGGCTCACTCTGGCCTGTCTGGCAGATGAGACTCCGGGATACGTTCGTCGCAATGGAGTTCGCCACATGAACCACTCACCTCCCTCGACGCCTCCGGTCCCCTCCTTCTGGCGCAGCAAATCCGGCATCGTGCTGGGCATGCTGCTAGTGATCGGTCTGTTTTACCTGGCCCGCGAGCATTACGGCCATGTCTCTACGATTTTCCCCTACCTGATTCTATTGCTGTGCCCGTTGATGCACGTGTTTGGCCATCACCACCATGGTGGCAGGCGTTGACCCATGCATCGCCATGACGGGCATCTGGATGGCCTCAAGTCACCTGTCCAGACGCAGCAGGCATGGGAGTCGGCGGCGACCGAGAAAGAGTACACCTGCCCCATGCACCCGGAAATCCGCCAGCGCGGCCCGGGTACATGCCCCAAGTGCGGCATGACCCTGGAACCGGTATTGCCCGAACTGGAGGATGCAAGCAATCCCGAGCTTGAAGACTTTTCCCGGCGCTTCTGGTGGACCTTGCCGCTGACCCTGGCCGTCACCGCGCTGGCCATGGGTGGTCATGCCTTGAACCTGTCTCACGGTGCTACACAGAACGGGATCGAGTTGGCGCTCGCCGCGCCTGTCGTACTCTGGGCCGGCTGGCCGTTTTATGTACGCGGCATGCGTTCGATTATTCAGCTCAGCCCCAACATGTGGACACTGATCGGCCTCGGTACCGCCGCAGCCTTCCTCTACAGCCTTGTCGCCACGCTGGCACCCGGCCTGTTTTCAGCCACCTTCATGATGGATGGCCGGGTTGATGTGTATTCCCCCCTTGCCGTCGGATTGTTCTACCCGTTGACCGGGCACCTGCTGTCCCCGTTGGTGGCTGCACTGGCCATGAGCTTGAGCTCTGCCTCAGTGGTGTTTAACGCCTTGCGCCTGCGTCACATCCCGATTGACCGAGCATGAAACAAGCACTTGACCTTGCCATCGTGACAAGGTCAACGATGACTTCAAGCGCTGATGAGCGCCTCCACCAAAGAGGTTACATCCATGAACAGTATTGAACTGCAGGTCGAAGGCATGAGTTGCAGCAGCTGCGTCAAACACGTCAACGCGGCGCTGCAACCGTTGGCGGGAGTTGGCGAAGTGACCGTGGATCTGCCCCATGGCCGGGTCAAGGTGACGGGAGATGTAGAAAGCAACACCCTGATCTCAGCGCTGAAGGGAGCTGGTTATCCGGCCAGCTTGCTGGCAGAAGACCGTGATGAACGTGTCAGGAAAACGTCCGGCTGTGGGGGCTCCAGTTGTTGCTGTCACTGAGCCGGGCCAACGGTGGATGTCGCAGCATCGTCCCCCAGCGGTGGCCGCTGCGGCCTCTCCATTGTGATGGATGACAGTCAAGAAGCGGTTTCACTACACTGATCCTGCCTTGCCCAACTCCATCACAAAAGCCCGATACCCATGAAAACCATAAAAAGCACAATGATGTTCTGCGGCCTGCTCGCGCTAGCCAACGGCGCTCAGGCACAGGAAAACCCTTCACATCTGGACACCGTCCTGCAAAAAGGCCAATTGCGGGTTTGTACGACAGGCGACTACAAACCCTACACTTTCAAAGGTGAGGACGGCGAATACTCGGGTATCGACATCGCCATGGCCCGTTCACTGGCCGACAGCCTGGGCGTCAACGTTGAATGGGTTCAGACCACCTGGAAAACCCTGATGCCTGACATGCTCGCGGGCAAATGCGACATCGGCGTCGGTGGCATCTCCGTCACGCTGGAACGCCAGAAGAAAGCCTTCTTCAGCACCACGCTGGATGTCGACGGCAAAATCCCGCTGGTGCGCTGCGAAGATCAGGCGAAATACCAAAGCATCGAACAAATCAATCAGCCCTCGGTTCGTCTGGTCGAACCGGCCGGTGGCACCAACGAAGCCTTCGTGCATGCCTTTGTGCCCAAGGCGCAATTGCGGCTTCACGACAACGTGACCATCTTCCAGGAACTGCTGGACAAGAAGGCTGACGTGATGATCACCGATGCCTCGGAAGCGCTCTACCAACAGAAACTCAAGCCGGGCCTGTGTGCCGTCAACCCGACGCAATTTATGCAGTATGGCGAGAAGGCTTATCTGTTGCCGCGCGATGATATGAGCTGGAAGCTGTATGTCGATCAGTGGCTGCATCTGGCCAAGGTGACAGGCAATTACCAGAAAATCCTGGGGCAATGGATCGCGGTGCCAGAGGCTAAATAGACCGCACAAACAGAATTCGCCATGCACCCAAAGGTTAAATCTCACGCAACGGCGCAAAGCATTTGCACCGTTGCGTCATCGCCTGAGCACGGGCCAACGTCTTGTTGAAGGAGATCCGTCAGAATCGTGCATATCTATACATTTGATATTTCAATTTCTTCCAAGGGAAGCAAGTATCCCGAAGTGAGCGCGTTGTGCTCGCCTATACTAAAAATCAGCAGATGCGTTTCGCAAAGTATTGAAATTTAAGGTGTAGCCCCCTTTTGATTACGGGTTAAAAATTTTCCATGATGGTTGGTCGCGACGAGGATTGATATGAACGTCTTATTGAAAGAACTTCAGGCCTATCATCATGAAGTGGCTACGAAAATTACTCAGATCAAAGAATTGCTGAGAAAAATGAAACATGAACCCCAAGGGGCTGATGAGCGCAAGCAGTTGTTCAAAATGCTTGAGACCTTGCACGGTGATGCAGAGCGACACCACCATGAGAATGAAGAACAAATCCGGCTGGCCTTGCTAGCGACTCAGGCCCCTATCCACTCACGGGTCAAGGATATCGAGCGAGATCATCAGGCATTTGGGCGCATCGCCGAACAGCTGCGGATGTTGGAAAACACAACTCAGGAAACGAGGGTAATTGCTGATACCATCGACGACTTCATCAAAAAATACTATGACCATATGGACGCTGAGGAAAATATTTTCTTTCCGGCGGCGGATAAATGGCTGTCAGACAACCAGTGGCAGGAAATCAAGCGTCAATGGCATTAAATGGAGATGCTATTTAATTCTTGACCTCGCCAGGCAGCATATGGCGCACCAAACATTTTCATTGGGGCATATTTTTTACTCGTGCCACATCGCTCAACCCTCTGGCTCGTGTGTCCACTTGCTCAACCACGTCCGCTAGACTCGCCTGATCTGCGCAAGCCCAATCCTGATAAACTCCCCCCACCTCTCAGCCTCATCCATTTCAGAAACGCCAATGCCCCTAATCACCGCTACACCCGCTCCGCTTTCCCGCCGCTTCTCTGTCGCTCCGATGATGGATCGGACTTACTAATCGCCCCACCCTTGTAAACAAAGGCCCATAGACCTGTTCCCAACCGCCCGTACCACTTCCGTACCACCAACACTTGCTCCCATCCTGCCTACTTCTTCCTTCCGCCCGTTGTAGCAAAATTTAAGCAACCGTTTTCAGCTCCAATCACGAGCACTATCGCTGCCGTGCTTTCACGCTTTGTCGGAAGCTTTCCAAGCTGATAACGAGGGTTCGATTCCCTTCACCCGCCCCCACTATTTTTAAGGCCTCCAGCAGTATCGAGGTAGCGTCAGGCGAGACTGGTGACAGCTACGCGAATTGTGTGGAAGCGCCGGCCAAGCTCCCCTTTCTCCCTGCAATACCCCCCGGTTTTAGGTTGACCCATGGGAAAAAGGTAATTTTGGTAATTTTCTTTTTATACGGCAAAATAACTCAATAAATTCAATGACTTAAGTAAATTCTACAAAGGTAATAATAGGGTAAGGAATAGGTTAGAAAATTACCTTTGGCCCTAGTAATCCCCCTGCTTTACCAAACCCTTTAAAATCAGTGACTTGGCAAAATATTACCTTCAGCCTTACCAAATATTACCCTTTGAGGTAATACGCCAAAGCTACGGTTTATAAGGGCTACAGCCCCTTCGCCGCATCGCCTTACCAAAATTACCCTTTCCCCGCCCTCGACCTGAAATTGCCCTTCTGGATACGCTGCTATGCTACCCACTTTCCAAATGGAGTCGAAGTCATGGCCAGCGAATATTCCCTATCTGTGGTCCTTAAAAGAATCTACGAAAACCAGCAAGCCCTGGAAGCAGCGATCATGGAACTGACGCTCGTGGCAGAACAGCAAGGCTTCGCTGTCGCCGGTGACAACGCTCGGACTGCCCTGGATCGAATTGGCGATAACGCTGGTTTTATTAAGCAGGGTTTAGCGCGCCTGAGAACGATGGAAAAGGACTAGCTGGTGACCTAGGCAGCTAATGGCCTATTGCTGTCAATTGGGGAGTCAGTTCAAGACTTGAAGTGGCTGCTACGGGTAGTCAGCACCGATTTGGATTCTTCAACGAAAAATGGTCAATAAGCCACTTTCCGGTGCCTTTTCGACTTTGTTAGTCTGCTAAATACCCCTAGAAACCCGAGGGGTTAAAGTGCTTAGGCTGACAACAGAGCCCTTCTTGCTCGAAGTGGGCTCTGTTGTTCGGTAAGCACTACTCAGTACTTTCGAGGCTAGGCATCTCTTCAAAATTGCTGATGCCGGCGTCCTTGAATGCGGCTTTTGCTAAAGTCCGGCTGATAGCTAATTTTTTCTTAGCTAACTGTGCTTCATTTTGCGCTTGTATCTTGGCCTTTCCAGTAGCCTGTTGGTACTTTTCAACGGCTCCAGAAGCAGTACTATATGAGGTAATATAATCGTTATATCTATTAGAGGCAGTATCTAGGGCGGTGCTTCTGCTGGATAGCCTCGCTCCTTGATCAAGGCTTTCTTTAATTTCAGTTCCGACGCCTGTAGAAAACCCTGCTTTCTGTGCTGCTACTGCTTCACCAATATATTTTACTATCGTTCTTGGCTTTGAGGTTTCTACAAAAATCGCTTTGACATTGACTGGATAAGTCACTTCTTCGCCATCAAGCTTAACTCCTTCAGGTGCATTATCTAGATCGCTAGGCAATGGGTTCCAAGGCTGCTTGTCGTTTACGATAAGATCGTTTGTTAATGAGCCAGGTGCTATATCGTTTTGTTTGATTTCCAATGCGCCAATTAATTCGTTGCTTCCAGGCTTAGAGAATTCAATCTTAAGTAAAATGTCTCGATTTTCATTAAATCGCCAGCTGCTGCTTCCAATAAATTTAGGGTAGTACCACTGGACAGGTACGAATGCGTAATGGGTTCTCGGTATTTTGTCTGAACCATTGGCGATCAGTCTTGCTTCGAGGTAGAGCATTGGTGTGCTTATTAGGCCTGTGGCGTCCTGTACGGCTATACTATTATAGTCAGTGAAAGGGGCTTTATAACTTTCCAGCGCTTTACCGATGTCTTCTGATGACATATCTGGCGTGGAAAACGACTGACCAACTACAACTATCATGCATTGCTCTTTATCATTTAACTGCACGCTTCCGTCTTTCTTCCATTTTGCGAAACCGTTCATCCGTGCAGAGTCTTCCAGTGTGTATCCTTTATCACTCGTCAAATAATTTGAAAGGGCGTCGATCGCGCCTTCCGCAGCCTTTTGCCCGATACTAGCCGCTATAGCCACCGCCAAGGGGCCCAAAAAGCTTTCCTGTGTACCTGCAGATCTAGTTGGACATTCTGGAGCAAAGGCGATCCTAAGCTGTGGCGGTGCGTTACTCGCTGGGGGTTGATTAGAATTTAATTTTTGCGAAGAGCTGCAACCGTACAACGAGAGGGAAATAATAATCACTTGAACGATGGCTTTCATAACAATGCTCCTTGGGTTGCTTTTTGTTGTTCGTTATTGTTTATTTCTTAAGCGCGCTCTCAATGTACGTTGCGCTATTAATTTGCCGCTGCTGTGGTGCTTTGCAGTCGGGCAGTGCCTTTGAGTCTGCTCCAATATGGGTTCCTACCAGGGAGATATTATTCGACTCGGCAAGGAATATCGATGCTCCACTCCCGCCGCGTATTGCACTGCAAGTATGCCCAAAACAGCCCTCTTCTTTGCTCAGCGCAATGCATGCTGGGTTCGTGCTTTGCACAAATCCAGACTTAAAGGTTTCAGGGCGAATTAGTTTTGCGAATGGAAATAGAGAAATTTGTAGCAGGCTTGTCGGTTTGTTAGCCGGACTTGTATCAGCGGAGGGTATTTTAATCGAGTTGCGAGATACTATTTCAATTGGTGGTGCATTAGTGCTTGGAGCGGCAATCCTTATGACAACTTGGTCGTCAATGGCTTTGTCAAATTTTCTTTTGTCAAGAGCGTCTCTTTCTAAAATTGCACAGACTTGATATTCATTGTCTTCACTTGCTTTTTTGAACCATAAATTGTTTCTAAGGTTTTTCTGAAGCTCTATATTTTTGAGAAATTCAAAGCAATGACGAGCAGTTAGTACGTGATTATTTTTTTTAAATATTAAACCAGTACAAATTGGCATGTTCTCATTGTATATAGACCCTATTGAATTTAGTAAGTTGTGCTTCTTACCGAATTCTGATAGCTCTGCTGGTAGGTAACAGTTATCTAGAAGCTTTTTGGTTGTCTTTATGAAGCTTTTGTATTTGTCTATAACGACGCCGGGGTGAGATTCTTTAAATAGCTGTTCGTTGTTTATAAGGTCTCTGGTGAATTGAAAAAAGTCAGGGCCATCAAGAGCATTGAATTCCAGTTGATATTGATCCGTGATTTGTTTCGTGCATTTTTTTCCTGTAGAGTTAAAAAGGTCAGCAAGTTCGCCAGACTTTTTTTCATCTTTTATTAGCTTTTCTATTTCTGTTTTTAATTTTTCATCTGGAATAGTTTTGTAAGGGAAGTATTTTGTTGATTGATTTATATATGAGGCTTTCGCAATATCAGAAATGCTTTGGTCAACTATAAACTGTGCGTTCATAGATATTGCTGCCGATGAATTCTTATGACTCTGCGCAAAGACCGGGATATTAAATTTTGCTCCTCCAAGGGTAACAGTGTTGGCGGACTGGATCGTGCTGATTAGTGTTGGCTTTTCGGAGTCAATCATCAATATTTGCAGTTCGACTGTTTTCTTTGACTTAATAACCTGTCCGATTAATGTCGTTTCATCAGCGGTAGCAATAGTATTTTTGTTGTCGCAGTAGAATTTAGCTGCTGGAGCAGGGAATGATGCCAAGAATGCTACGCCAGTAGTAATTATTTTGATTTTCGCTCTTGAAAGTTTCAATTCCTCGACTCCCAATTGGCTTGTGTTTTGCTAACTCCTACTGGCTACAGTGAAGACTATAGTAGACAAATTTCGTGTTGGTGCATTGCATCAAGACTGGGATTCATTGCCGCTCCAACCGTCCACTTTGGGGTCGATTGCGGTCGTCCAAATTAGCCATATTGCCGCTGGTCACCTGTGAAATGCGCTAAACGGCCTGAAAGCCAGTAGCGCTGGGGCTTTCAGGCAAGTTGGCACCCTTCCTGAACACGTCAAAAGCTCCCTTGGTGCGAGTTATTGAGAAATCAAAAACTCGATAAGACGCTTTTTTCCAACGACGCTCCCTTGCAAACCGGGCCCTTTAGAGATCGGCCACCGACCTAGCCTGCTTTGGGCACTGCGCAAAGCCGCTGCACTTCTTTGCAAAACCTTGCACTCCGTGAAATTGCACAATGTCTGACAGACCCCGCAGAAGGCCTAGGCGGGGGCATGGTTTCACCACCGCCCGGCTTTGCACAAAAAAAGGACACAAAGCCCGTCGGCGGGAGGGGGATAAGTGTTTTTTTGACAGATTTTTTCTTCGTGAAATGCTTTTTGTTGACGTTCACTCTCGCGAGGAGGTGGATACCAAACAAGCAACGACATGAGGGCGTCATTTTGATCTGGTCGGTGCGGGCATGAGCTGCGTTGAGCGAGCTGAAGGAGTAGTCACGATCTGCCAGATGGGCGCGTTAACTTAGCGAACGCTTCGTTTCAGTTATCACAGAAATGGTGACAAAGCGGTGGTAATGGTGAGCAGCACACGACGACCTGCCTCGCGGAGAAGGAATCCTAGACCATGATATGCGAATGATAATTGGTTCACCTGGAATCGCACGTCACTTGCCACCTTCAAAAAAAACGCTCTCGTTTAGATATGTCCTTTGCAATTTCAATGCTACATTTGGCCGATCTTTAACGTGCGGAGCGTGTACCTAGCTCGCAAGCAATTAACAAAGCAGGGACGAAATATTATGGCAAAGAAAATTATCAGAAAAAAACTGGACCATCCCGTACACAACGCAGCTTGTTTGAGCACAAAGTTCGGAAACATACCCGCTTACACATTTGCAGTAAAAGCCAAGGATATCATCGCACTTCATTACGTAGCTGTACGCGGACAAGATATTGAAGCGGGGGCCGTACAGCGCCCATTGAGCGTTCGTCGAATTAATGGAATTCGTTCGTACGTACTTGATGGAAACACATTTTTTAACTCATTCATAATAAATTGGACTGACAAAAACTTCACCCCTAAGTTCAAAGATGGAGCGATAACCGTCCCAATTGTTCCGCATGCGGCTCAGGTCATTGATGGCCAGCACCGCATTGCTGGGCTGGAGGCGGCTATCGAAATCAATGAAGAAATCGGAGAACAGGAACTTCTCGTAACAATGTGCGTGGGACTATCAACTCCCGAGGCAGCTCAAATTTTCTTAAACATTAACACGGAACAGAAACCTGTTCCCAAAAGCCTTGTTTTTGATCTGTTTGGAGAAGTGATAGACGATGCCGAACATGGCGTAAATAGATCTACCGACCTAGCACGGGATCTTAATGAAGACCCATCCTCACCGTTATATAATTTAATTAAATTCCCTGGTGCGGCTCGTGGGCAAGGCAACATAGAGCTTTCAACTTTCGTTTCAGCACTGAAAGACCATCTGCATCCAAAAACAGGAACGTTTTACATATACAGGTTACGAGATTTCGACAAACAGAAAGCCTCAATCTCAAACTACTTTCAAGCAATTCGAGATTATTATTCTGAAGCCAAAGCGTGGGGCTCAACGTCCAAGAACCCATTTTTAAAAGCAGCTGGCTTTAATGGCGCAATGGATTTCTTTATTGAGTCACTGATTAAAAGATGCGCGGAAAAAGGCTCCTTTTCAATTCCTACAATGAAAAGTTTTATTGGGCTTGATCGAGAAGGACTAGTGACGTGGGACGACCTGAAAGGGAAAGACGGTAAAACCGCTCGCAAGGTCATTAAAGATCTTCTCGAAAGTAACCTATTGAACTCATTACCCAGCCATGACGAATACAAATTCTAAAAGATTTAAGCTACAGGAGTTAATGGAGAGTTGGATTGGCTGTAGCAATCCGGAAAAACTTTCCGACTATAAATCAGCATTTGAAAAGCATGTTCTAACCGAGGACATGCAGAATGCCATGAGAAACGCGCTGATTGAAGACGGAGCAGACGTATTCTATAAGGGCGCCCACACATTCGTCGACGCGCTAACTGCAGCATCTAAGGGATATCAATCGTGGGCAATCATCAAGCTTTACTATTCAGTATTCTATTTACTTAGAGCGCTTTTCGCCGCTCGGGGTTACGGAATTGTAAAGTGCAACGGAATCTACACATTAAAGAATGAGGCAGGCTCTATCCCAGTCAAGCGAACGGGGCAAAAACACAAAGGCGAAACAACGAAAGGCGACCACAAAACAACGATTTATATATTTGAAAAAGAGATGAGCAATGGAGAACTCCTCCTAAGCAACACTGTTGCTGGAGAATCAATTTTTGATTGGATGATGGATGCTCGAGAAGCAGTTAACTATCGGCACGCAACATTTTCAGAGCCCGAATTTGACTTCTTTGAACCCTCAATCAAAGACGAAGGAGGAATTCTCAACTGGATAAATGTCTATTTGAGTGACGACACCGGATCCTACCTATTTTTGGAACAACATTGCTGCATCGCAACCCCACTGTATTTGATACAAAAAGTTAAAGATGAGTTCGAGTCCAGATATGGAGTTAAAAGCTTACTAAGTGATGAGCAATGTCAAAGCTTGATCCGGCTCTTGTCTGGAACCGGACTTGAAGGAAGTAACCGCTTCCTTTCTCTTTTCAGAAAATACTGAACGGAATGGCCAGCTAATTTTGGCCTTTTTAAAGTGTAATATCCTTAAGCTGTGACGAATAGAGTGCAGCTTTGGCTGAGTCCGCGACGAAGGTTGCCGCTGTCGTTGGAGCTGGACTGGATCCGTGAACATGGTTCGCGATCTGTCCGGCCATCTGCTCAATCAGATCCAGCGTGTCGCACAACACCTGGAATATGTTCACGGACGCCGATCCTATATGGTTTTTTGGCGCAGTCAGGCGCTGACTGATCCCCGCTACACTCTCGCGCAAGCCTTCAATCCGCTCCTGCATATTCCCACCCACTGTGGCGTTGTGCTTCTGCCCCACCACCAGGTTCAGATCCCGGCCAGTAGCCTGATGCAGGTCGTCCACGGCTGCCAGACTCGCGGAGCCGCCCGACAGCAGCTTGAGCGCGCCCAGCGCCTCGATCGTCTTTACCCCTCCCACAGACTCAGTCGAATGATCGTCCACCATCCTGGTATGGCTCTGGTACTGCTCACGATTCTCCAGCGCTTCCACTTCGCGCTCGATCGCCTTGTCCTGGATCTTGCCATCGGTCTGGCGCAGCCAGTTGCCATCGGTGTCGACGCGCTGCTGGGCGGCCTCGCTGTGCTGCCACACCTGATCGCCCTTCGGCACTTTGGGCATGCTCAGGCCGTGGGGCAGGATCGTCTGGATGTAGGGCTTGTTTGGCAGGCCATAGGCAAAGCACACCACGACCTGAGTGCCTTCCTCCGGAAAGGCATAGATGCCCATCTCCTCGCCACCGGTGGGCAGCGGCAACGGCACGCCGGCGAGCTGTGGCAGTTGCGGATCGGGTTCACCATCCTGGCCGAGGACTTCGATGTCCACGGCGTAGCGCGGCCGGAAGTCGTCGCAGATCCCGGCGCCGGCCGGCGCATCGGCCACGGCGATAACCCGGGCAAAGCGCGGCAGGTGGTAACCACCGGTGAGTTCGGGGAATTGGCGCTCTACAGCGCGGCGGATTGCGTCTTCCATCGGATGGCCATCTGGTCATTGGCAAGGGCCACACTGGTGATGCGCTCGCCGTAGTTGATCGTTGCACCTGGCCGCAACCCGGGAAGGGCGGCGACCATCGCGCTTTGGTTGCCCTGATAGCCGTCGAACAGCTCCGTAGGGATCTGAAGCGGCGCACGGGCGCCGAAAAAACTGTCGGCCCAGCTGCCTACGAACACTTCGCCGTCGCCCAGCTGGTGCCAGGTGAAGTCGGGAATGTTGAACACCCGAGCCAGGCTGTCCATCGCCTGGTAACCAGCGGCCAGGCTGTAAAAGAACGGCGCCTTAACACTGGCGTAGGGCCGATCGGGCACCCGAAAGCGCAGGCCGGTCTGTTCGCTAATCTTGGCCAGCACGGCGCGCAGATCGACATGACGCAGGTTCAGCGGCAACGGGTTGGCCAGCACAGCGGCCAGCTCGCGGCAGAACAGCACCTGTTCGACAGCGTTGGCGGCGGTGCAACGCTCGACGTAGCCAATAAAATGCCGTTGCAGCGTGCCTTCGTTGTAGCCGATATCCAGCGTCACCAGGCCTTTCACCGGCACCGCGGATTGGATGGTGAACGTCGCCCGGCCGGGGCTGGTGGCATCCAGTCGAACGTCGTCTTTCACCAAGGCGACGGGTGCGCCATTGATCGCCAGAACCTTGTGCAGCTTCATGTCGGTTCACTCCCGCCCAGCCACTTGTCGACGCGGCCCAGCACCTTTTCAAAACCGCTCAGTGCCGGGTTGTCGCTTGATGTTCCACTGGTACCGCCTTCGCCGACCGCGTTGCCCGGGGCGCCTTGGGCGTTGACCTTGTTGCCGGCGCGTCGGCCTTCGACCTTTTCCGGGTTCGACTCGCGTTCGCTCAGCGTGAACTGGACCAGCCAGGCACGCAGGGAATCGTCCTCGCGGGCGCTGATGCCGTCGGAAAACTCGACCTGGCGGACGCCGAAGGCCTCGGCCGAGTCGTTGACGACGCGGTACAGGTGCAGCTGGCCACCGCCGGCAGTAGCTTCGGCCAGGCGCATCAGATCGACCAGTTGGGACTTATCCACAAACGGAATCATCAAAGAGACGGTCAGCGTCTTGGGTTTGAAGCCTTTGTGGGCCTTGTCGGTGTTGCTGGTCTGGCCGGACATGTCGCCGCTTTCGATACGCAGATTGGCGGTGACCTTGAGGTTCTTGCCCTGGACCTTGTGGCCGTCGAGTAGCAGCGTCATAGGCCCACCAGCTCCTGGACAAAACTCAGCCCTTCTTTCGAGCCAACCAGCATCAGACCGGCGCACAGCACCCATTCATGCCCCGGGGCATCGCCGGCCAGCAGCTCGCGCCGCAATTCGCTGGTGTTGCCGGGGCCGATCAGGCGCGCCCGCATGCTGACGTCAGGGTTTCCCCCAACCAGCAGGTCTTTCAGGTCTGCTAACTGCTGATCCCGGCCCTGCTGTTGTGCGGCCTTGCGGGACGCCAAAGCGGCCAGATCACCCAGCGGCGAGCTGTCGGCCGCGTAGCTCTCCAGCACCGCCAGTTGGCCGGCCATGGATTGCTTGGCGGCTTTTACCACCGTGCAGCGCTCCAGGGGCAGCGCTTGCCAGCGCGGCAATGGGCCGGCGCCAGGGATCTCCCACTTTTCGGTTTCCAGCCTCACCAGGTGCTGGGCTCTCCGCTCTGTGCGCACCAGGTCGGGGATCGGCAGCAAGGCGTTGAACCGCGACAAGCTGCTGGCCAGCTGCTCCAGGCGCGTGCCCAGGAACAGGATCGACAGTGCGTATTGCGGCCCGGCCGGGCGTCCGGTGTCGGTGACGTCCTCCAGTTTCTTCGCCAGGTGTTCCAGGACATTGGGCGCCGACAGAAAACGCTGATAGCCACGTCCCTGGCCGATGCCGCTTTGAAACGGCGTCACCACCAGGCACGCCGGGGCCTGGCCCAACTGCTCGGCCAAGGCCGCACGGCCGGCGGCGATCGTGCCTTTGGCAGCGTCACCGACCGGCCCCGGGTTGGTGCTGGCCAAACCCTCGAGGCCGGCCAGGCGCTGGGCCGTGCTGACCAGCTCGCCACCGGCCAGATCCTTGGCGGCCGACAGGCCACCCATCCATTGCGTGGCCTGTTCGGGCCAGCGCACGGTCACCGGTGCCCAGGTCATGCCGGCGGCGTCCAGGTGATGGCTTTCATGGCCTTCAGATCCTTGTCGTCCAGAGCTTTGGCTAGGGCCTGTCTGAGGCTGTCGGCGTGCTGCATGGCGGCCTGTTTGAAGCGCATCAGGTCCTGGCTGACCTTCTGCAGCTGGGCGATGGTATGCGCTCGAAAGGCTTTCACCTGGTCAACGTCATAGCAGGGGTAAACGTCATCCATGCCCAGCAGCACCTGGCCGTTTAGATCCACCTGGTCATCAATCGCGCTGCTGTAGCGGTGCAGCTCTCCCAGCGCATCCGAGTTGAAGCCGCCGGCGATGTACTGGCTGTATGCGGCGCCGATCGCCTGCTGTTTGTTGTCATGCAGTACGGCCAGCACGGCGTCGATATCGTCGACCCATTCGCCGTCCTTCCAGATTTGGTTCGGTCCCGGTTTTTTCAGGGTGTAGCCGGCCGGGAGCGATTCAAATCCTTCAAGGGTTCGCGGCTCGCCGGTGTCGATGCTGTAGACGACCACGCCGCCGAAGTACTCCACCAGCTGCCAGGCCTGGCCATTCCACCAGGCGACTTTGTGTTCAGGAATCGCCGGCGGCGGGGTTTCCACACAGCCGCCGGGAATCAGGTACACACCTGGCTCCAAGGGCGATTCGTAGGCCTCCACCGCGCCGATGTAAACGCCCAGGTGGTCAGTCTGATAGACGAGTTTGTCAGTCATGATCGATCTCAATACTTGATGCAAAAAAGGAGGGCCAAGTTCTTCGGACGGGTTTCCGTGCCGCCGGCAGCGGCGACCGTCAGGGCGTGGGTGTGGTTACCGCCACCGCCTACGCCGACGTTGTGCGCATGGTTACCGGCGGCGCCGATGCCGACGTTATGTGCGTGCGCACCGTCCACCGAGGTCGGGACGGTAAAGGTTGCTCCAATGGGGTTGCCATCCACTGAGACGCCACCGCCGCTTGAGTGCACAGAACCCGGTATGTTGTGAGCATGTGCACCTTGGGCATCAGTCCAGGCGCTGTGAGCATGGTTACCTTGCGCATCGGTCCAGGCAGAGTGAATGTGGTCCCCTACGGCAGCAGCCGTAGCCGTGTGCGCGTGGGATTGCAGCATCATGTCTTGGAACGAGCCGAACACACGGCTCGGGTCAAGCCCGCGACCATCGTCCCAGCCCCGAGGGACCAGGCCGCGCATATCAGGCAAGGCGAAGGTATTCACGCCGTCGCCGGCGCCGAACGTCGTACCGATGCGGGCAAAGAGGCTGGCAAAGCTGGTACGGGACACCACCGCGCCGTTACAGGTCAACCAGCCCGTGGGCGCTACTTTCATCGCGAAGGCGGAAACCATCCCGGTCATCGAATCGCCGACCTGTTGTTGCAGTTTGTTCAGCGCGGCGGTGGTGGCCAGAATGTTACTGCTGTTGGTCGCCGGGTCGTCGCTCTTGGCATTGGGCAAATTGCCCAGGTCCACGTCTTCTTTGGTCGTCGCCCGGGCGCGCAGATTCTCATAGTCACCATTCCGCGCCGCCAGGTACTCAATGAGTGCCCCAGTAATCGGTTGAGTCGGGCGCAGGTCGACAATACTGCTGGAGGATTCAAAATCAGCCAGCGCGATGCAGTAGTGGCGAACGCCCGCAGAGTCGGTGTAATCGGCTTGCTCGCCGTACACTACTTTCCAGGTGGCCACCCGATCGTTCAACTTACGTTCCAGGCAGACGTCAAGCCAAATCCGGCCTACGGGGATAACACCTGTGACGATCAGCGGCTGGGTCAACTCCACGCGAATACCTTCAATGAAGGCTAAGCCGGAGCGGATCTGGAACGCGGTACCGACCTTTTCAAACGTCAAAGCTCCAGCGATGAAACAGGCACGGCCATAAATGTTGCGTACGGTAAGGCGCGCGCGCTCATCGATCCCAGCCAGGCGCACAGTAAAGTCATGCTGCCAGGTGCTGGCATCGATAGTGACGCCAGTCAGTTCCAGGGCGCCGTCGAACGCCACCAGGAAGTTGCGGGTGACGTTGTTGCCGATTTGGAGCGGCGGGATGTTCTTGCGCTTCTGCTGCAACGGCACGGACGACACCGCGAACAGCACGCCCTCTTCGTCCTCGAGGCCGACCCAGTTGAAATCCCAGTCGCCAATGTCCGATCCCAGCTGGGCGCTGTACACCACCTGGTTGGGGTTCACATAGCCGGCGTTTTGCGCCGGGATGCTGTAGACGTGGACGATTTGCTCAGCCGGCGGTTTGCCGGCAGCGCGATCGAGCGGCGCCACAGGGTCCAGCCCGGGCACGTTGGCGAAAATGAATTTGCTGATGATCAGCGGCTTTTTCTGGCCTTGCTTCAGGGCAATCTGGCTTTCGCCGGCCAAGGTGATATTGGCGCTCACGGTGCGCTCCTACAGGCTGGCAACCAGCGTTTGCTGGTCGTCGTTAAAGTCGATCAAGGCGATTTGCAGCGCCACGGGGGTGATGGTCACGAAGTCATAGCGCCGGCAGGTGCGGCCGTATTGCTGGATCAACACGCGCAGCAACTCCGGGTTCAGCGACAGTTGGGCATTGCTGAATTTGAGCAGGATCACGTCCCAATCCCGGTCGGGCTGGCGTTCCTCGATCTCGACGTAACCCACGCCCAGGCGCTCGAAAATGCGTTTCATGCCGGCGGTGCTGCCGGCGTCCACGGAGTTGATGAAGGCGTATTTCACCCGCAGCCGGAACAAGGCCTCGGGCTCGCCTTTGAAGCGCGTGACGTCGCGCTGCCAGGCCCACAGTTCGAGAATCGTCAGATGGCAGGTGTCTGGATCGATTTGCAGGTACGGCCAACGCAGCCAGCCGGTGACGGTTTCCCACCAGGCTTGCGCGGCGGCAGTCAGCTTCGACAGTTCGGTCCCTTCCAGCCAGAACGGCAATTTGAGCTTGATCACTTCATCAGCACCGTCAGTTGGTCGATCCGGGGAATGGTCAGCGCGCTGACGATGTCCACCATCGGGGTGATCCTCAGCGACTCGATGCCGGGAAACTGGCCGTGCAGTTCCTCAGTCAATCGGCTGAAGCTGAAGCGCGACTGCGGGTAAGTGAGCGTCGGTTGATAGTCCCGGGGCGTGCTTTCACGGAATGCGGCTCGCACGAACAACTCGATTTCATGCTGCAGATCGATCACCTGGGCGGGCGTCAGGTTGGCCCGTGGCCAGACGTTGAACAGCAGGACCACCGGCACTTCGGGCATGACCATGGCCAGCAGATCATCGCCGTGGCCATGGTTGCCCTGGTCGCGGATGTGCGCGTTGATTTGCTCCAGGTAACTGTCCGCCGGCACACCGGCATCAAACAGCACATAGGCGTTCGCGCTGCCCGGCCCCCTTGGCGCGCCATGTTCGAAATACACGCCATCGGGCCGCACGCCCGGGAAGGCGGAAATCATGGCGCGATACACCGCGTCGGTGTGCCACTGGTTGACCGCCGAGAACTGGTTGCGCACACGCAGGCGCAACTGGTCGTTGGGCTCCGGATCCGCGCCAGGCGATTCCAGCCAGCCGTCCCGGTTGGCCACCTGGACAATGCCCGGTACCGGAACTGGCAGGATCGCGTAATACCCCGGGGCCAGGTTGTAGCCGCTGCCGGCCTCGGTTGCCTCCACCGGCACTTCCAGCTGCAGTTGGCCCTGCTGAAAGGTCGCGGCGGCCGTCGTGGTCAGCTGGTAGACGTTGCCGTTGATCGCGGCGGACTGCACCGCGATGCCTTTTTCCAGCTCCATCACGCCGTCCGGCGTCGCCCGGGTAAACAGCAACGTGCCCCGGGCTTTGGTGGCGCCCTTACGCTCGACGTTGACCGCCCAAGCCAGCATGTCCAGCCAGGCGTCCACCGCCGTTTTCACAAAGAAGTTCGGCAGCACGGTCAGGCACAGGAAATCCAGTAGCCACAGCACCGGTTTGGTAACCAGGGCCGTCATCACCCGCCAGAACGGCGAATAGCTGCTGGTGTTGGCCACCTTGGCGCCTTGGGCTTCGACCTCCTTTTCCCAGGCAACCTTCAAACCGGCCTCGGTGGTCGGGATGCCAGCGTCGGCGATCACCTGTTTAAAATCGACCTCACTCACAGGCTTACCTCGATCAATCCGAATTTCAGGGTTTTGGCGGTGACCAGGTACTGACCTGGTTCCAATTGCGTGATGCGCGCAGTCCCAGGCACCAGGCGCTCGTCAGCCTCCACCAGAAGCTCCATCTGCTGGATGCAGTCGCGTTGCCGCAGCCGATCGCGCTCGGCCACCAACGTGACCAGCAGCCCGCTGTCGCGGATCATGTGCGCGATGTCCTGGGCAATGCAGGCGCGGTCATCGATCAGCCGCGGCTGATGCGAAGGGTCAAGCGCCAGGTCGTTATCGACGATCAACAGGTCTACGTACTCGCTCATCCGCCCACCGCCATAGCGACCATGTTTTCCATCTCCAGCGGCGTCATGGTTTTGCCGGTGTGAATGTTCACGTTTTCCACATGGGTGCCCTTGCTCTGGCTGCTGCTGTTGTTCTGGATGCTGGTCAGCAGGCCGCCGGGCGGCACCGCTGTCGGTCGGGTTGGGGAAAGGCTGGGGATGACCGCGTTGATGGTCTGCTGGGCTTTCTGCGCGGCGTTGGCGGTGTCGGAAGCGTTGGTGGCCACGTCGATGCCGGGCACCTCGGGCATGCCGCCGAAGCGTGCCTCGATGTTCACGCCGGGGATGCTGTTGATCATCTCGATCAGGCCATTGATGGCTTTGGTGAAGACGCCGACGATGCTGTCCCAAGCGGCCTTGGCCATGCCCGACCAACCGCCCATGGAATTAAACCAGTCGGCCAGATTCTGGAATTTCTCGGCGACGAATTGGTACGCGGCCGTGTTCATCAGGGCCGAAGTCCATTCGTCCCAGTAGTAGACGGCGGCGGCCACGATCGCGATCAGGACGGCAATGCCCATCACGATCAAGCCGATAGGGTTGGCCGTTAGGGCGACGTTGACCAGCCAGATCGCGCTCTGCCACAGCAGCATCGCGCCGCGAATAAGTGCCAGGCCGGCGCTCAACGTATAGATCACGGCGACGTAAGCCAGGATCGCCAACTTCTGCAGAATGAAGACCGCAACGGTACGCAGGCTCAGCAACTGGACGACTTTCCAGACCGTCAGCAGCCCCAGCCAGGTCATCCTCGCGATACCCACCACCATGGTCAGCGCCGACATGGCCGCCACAATGCCCATGATGGTCAGCGCAGTGATGCCGATCACGCGGGTGATGTTGGGGAACAGCTGCGACCAGCGCACCAGGGTCTTGCCGATGTCCACCATCTTGTTCATGAACGGCGATAGCACCGGGATCAGCACCTGGCCGAACACGGTACGCATCACCTCGACCAGGGACGCCCACTGCTGCCACGGATCGACCATCGCCCGGGCCATTTGCTCGGCGTTCTCCAGTCCGCGCACTTTGCCCAATTGCTCGATGCCGTTGCGCAGCCGCCCGGTGTCCTTGGCCAGCGCGCCGATCACCTGGGCGCCTTCGCCGCCGAAAGCCTCCATCAGCTTGGCCCCAGCCGAGGCGCTGGTCAGGTCGCCGAATTTGCCCTGCAGCTTGTCCAGGATGGACATGATCGGCAGGATCTTGCCCTGCTGGTCGGTGAACTTTATGCCGAGCTTTTCCGAGGCGGCGCCGATGTTTTCGAAGAACGCCTTGTAGCGTCCGCCGGCATCGCCCCCTTCCATGGTGCTGCTGAGGGTGCCGATCACCGCCATCTGTTCGGCCAGGTCCACACCCGCCGTCGTCGCGATCGCGCCGGCCTCCTTGAAGGCGTCTTTCATGGCCGCGCCGCTGGTGCGGAACAGCTGCACCGCAAGGGCGGTCTGCCCGCCGAGTTTTTCCACCCACTCGCCCTTCCCCATCGCATCGGCTTGGGACTTCTGCAGGTTGTAGAGCGTGCCGACGTATTCACCCATGGTTTCGGCGTCGGTTTTGGTGGCCTTGGCCAACAGGTTGCTGGTGTTGGTAAAGGTCGCCAGCTGGTTACCGGCCAGCCCTTTGATAGCACCCTCGATCAGGTAAGCCGATGCCACAAAGTCCTTGGCGTTCTCGCCATAGTTCACGGCGAACTCCAGCGACCTGCTGTTGAGTGCGGCTAATGCATCCTCGGCCACGCCCAGCGATCGGACGTCGCCTAGGGCGCGGTTAACCTCCAGTGCCGGTTCCATGGATTCGCGGATCCCGACCACACCAGCCGTCAGCCCGCCCAAGCCCATGCCGATCGTCTTGATGTGCTTTTCGCTCTGATCGGCAAGCTCGGAAAAGCCCATCTTCACCTTGCCCAGGGGCGCGGTGACCTTGTCTTGCAAGCTCAGAATGAAAGCCAGGCTGGCGCTACGGTCTGCCAATGTCGTTACCCGTTCAGCGCAAGGGCGATGCCGTTAGCCACGGCAAACTCCATGCGTCTCCAGTGTTCGTCCTCCAGCCACTTGGCCGTCCCCATCGCCTCGGGCGTGGGCTCGGCTCCCGGTAGCCAGCGGTTCGTCAGGGCCATGAGCTGGCCCAGGCCGTTTTCGGTCAGGCGCTCAGCGTGCTCGAGCGCTTTTTTACGATCACCTCAACGTTCGGCGCGTACTCCTCCAGCAGCGCGCCGGCGAGCTGCATCACCATCACCGGGTTGCCCAGCAACGGTTTCAAGGTGGCTTTGTCTTCCTGCTTGACGGTGGTCATCAACAGGTTGTTGCCCGGGGCGACCTTGTTGGATTGGGTCAGGGCGTTGAAGTATTTGGTCACGTCAGCGGGGGTCAGGTTGAAGGTGAATTCCTGCTCGCCGATTTCCAGGGTGATTTCGGTGTTTTGTTGGCTCATGAGGTAGCGCTCTTGTTGAGGTTGGGAAAAGGGTTGTCCTGGTGCGCCAGTTATCGCTGGCACACCCTGACGATGTGTTGCTGCAGGCCGAGAACCATTTGCCGGCTTAGGGCGAGTTGGTCACGGAGGGTGAAATAATCCGATCGAGCGTCTGCTGTGAGTTCGGCGGCTCCTGCATCAGCCAGGCGGCCGGCGCCGGAATCGGCGGGCACTGCTGGACAGGTGGCTTCAACGCGCAGCCGCTGACTGCCATCGTCAACAGCGCGGCGCAGGCCTTGGTTTTCAGTGCGTACATGATTCAGTTCCGTGGTGTTTTGCTGGTCGATTGCGTCCCGTTCAGCGAGCATTTCGCCGCTGACGCGGGCCGCTTCACGCAGGCCGTTCACTTCGAATTGCGCGCTGTCGCGCTCGCGCCGCGCCGTGTCGCGTTGTTCTTCGAGAGTGTCGAAACCGATCCAGACGACCAGGCACAGCACTACAAGAAACAGGCCTTCGCGCAGCATTACAGCCCCTCCGCACACAGCCGGAATTCGGCCAGTCGGCGGTTGTGCAGGCCTTGAACAAACTGCTTGCGGCCCCGGGCATCGGTGACGAAAGCCCACACCGGCGTCTTGCCATCCGGCGCCCAGGCCAAGGCCTTGCAGCCTTCGGCGATGCGGCCTGCATTGATCAGCCCCACCGCTCGACTGGCGCAGGTACTGGGCACGCCGACGTTGTGCCCGTGGCTGGTCAGGGCGTCGAAAGTGTTCTGGCCCACGTTCGGGTTGGTGATGCAGTCGGCGAGCTGCAGCTGACTTTTGCCAATCACCAGCTGCTCCACCTCGGCGCATCGAGCGTCCGACCAGTAGTCACCGATCACCACCGGAAACGGGCTGGTGTGTCGGGTGATGCCTTTGCATACGGTGGGCAGCCTACGGGCCAGGTTGTCCGCGTAAACGGTGTTCTGTCCCTGCCCTTCCCAGGTGCCCAGGAACGTCAGCAGCGAAGCACTGGCCAGCGCGATCGCACCGGCTTGAATCCGGCCGCGCAGGCTCATGGGAACCACACCCGCAGGAGTGCTGGCACGGCCATCTGCAGCACAGCCCCCACCAGGGTCAGGATGGTCAGTAAGCGGCCCACCTTAGCGCCGATGTCATTTACCGCCACGGTCAGCGTCTGCTGGCCAGCGTTGAGTTCCGACAGCTGACCCGCCATGTGTTCGAAACCCTGCTCCAACTTGGTGACGCGCGTTGGTACGGTTTCGTGCCGGCTTTCCAGCTCACTCAATCGGTGTTCGAAAACGGCAAATTTCTGTTCCAGCGATCCGAGGCGTACGGCTTCAGTCGTCATCAACGATTACTCTTTTCGTGGACCGTCTGGCACGGGACGCACCGGGTCATGCCGCCCAGCGCCTGGCGCGCTGGCGGGATCTCTTTGTCGCAATCCTGGCAGTGGGTCAGGCTTGGCCCGACCGGCCTTGGCTGCTGCAGCTGGGCCTTGATCGCCTGGTCACGCTGGCGTTGCTCCAGTTCCTGGGCGCGGTCGAACCAATCCACCATCAGCGCAGCCCCTCGATCTCGGCAGCGTCGAGGTACGGCACGCCATTGATATGGATAAAGTCCGGACTGGTGACGTCGAACGGCACCTTGTGTTTGCTCTTCTCGCCACCCTTCGGATCGATCGCCAGCAGGCTGGACACCTTCACCTTGCAGCCGAACGCTTCCACACGCAGTTCCTCGTCCTCGCCGGCCTTGGCGAAGAACACCGCGTCAAAGGGTTTCAAGGCGCGGAAGCTGCCGGCCGATCGCGCCGCGTCGATCAGCAGGTTGAAGTTGGTGGTGTCCAGCTCGAATTCGCCGGCCGCCGCCACGTCGCCATCCACGAAGCCATCCGGCACGCCACGGGTCTGGGCCACCGCCGAGTTGTCGGTGATGTCCAGGGTGCAGTTCTCGACGTGCAGCGACAGGTCGCCCAGGCTCACGTCGAAGTTCTTGCCGCCAATTTTTGCCATGGGGCGTTACTCCGTTTTGTCGGTGGAAAGATCCAGGGCGATGTTCGCCGTCAGGTCTTTCGGGCAGTTGAGGGGTTTGAGCTTGATGTAGGCCGCGACCTTGGTTTTGCTCAGCCAGCTCAGTACCAGGTCACCGTCTTTCGGCGGCTCGATATCGCCGGGGAACACCTCGCCGTTGAAGGTGGTGGACTTGGCCATCGCCCGCAGGGGCGCCATCAGTTGGTTGGTGTTGACCGCCATGCTGTTGGGGGTACTGTTCAAGCGGCGATCGGCCACGCGGCGGATCAGCAGCGGACGAATCAGACGCGCTGCCTTGTCGGTGATGCGCAGGTATTCAACGACCTGGAAATCACTCGCCGGGGTGTCGAGCATGTTGCCGTCGCCCCAGTACACGCCCTGGTAATCCGGGTAGGTCTGCGACACGGAGAAGCGCGCCCGGTCCAGCTCACTGCGCACCGCCGACGGCAGCGGGATTTTGTCGGCATCGACCGGCACCGGACCAAGACCCAGCACGGCACCGGTGGCCACGCGCATTGGGCTGTCGGCAATGCTTACCGTCGCGTTCGCCAAGCGACCGGCCAACACGCCCAGGTCATTGCCGTGCAACTGCGGCACGACCAGGACACGCGGCGCCGCCAGATCGGCCACCAGCGCCTTCTGCTCAGTGACGTATTGCGCCCAGGTCTGTTGCGCGGTGATGCCCACAGCGGCCGCCATCACAAACACGCGGCGACCGTAGGTGTTGTTCAGGGCAATCGCTGCGTCGTGCATGGTCGACAGCTCGGCGGCGGTGGTCACCGGCTTGGTGATCACCACGGCCTCCACCGAGAAACCTTGCTGCTGGGCTTTTTCCAGGGCCTCGGACCAGTTGGCCTCGGCGCCGATCGGCGCAGCCACGCACGCCCAGCGCTGGCCGCCGTTGAGACGGGCAGCGGTGATTTGAGTTTTCAGGTCGCTGGCCAGCACGCCCAGGGTGGCGTCCAGGTCGCTGTCGGTGTTCAGCGGGATGAACTGGCCGACGTTCTTGCCGGCCGGGCCGATGAAAAGGAAGTAGCGTTCAATCTCTGTTACGGCACCCTGGCCCAGATTGAGATTGTCGACGGTGACTTGACCGAGTGCCATGCAGTGCCTCGTTAGGGGGGTGAATGTAGGATTTGTTGCAACACCTGGTTAACCAGCAAGCTGGTGTCGCGGTCGGTGTTGACGCCGATGAACTGGCGTTTCGGGAGCGTGATTTTCCAGCTCTGCGCGCCAGTGGATTCGCTTCGCTCGTCGTCCAGGATGCGGATCAACAGCCCCGCCTTGGCGTAGTTCACATGTTCTTGAATCCACGCCACTGACGGCCGGGTCAGCGTCTTTTTGCCCGCCTGGCGCACACGAAAGCCCAACCGGCGCAGGCGCTTGGCCTGCTTGTCGGTGGCGGCCAGGCCAGGTGGGGTTTTGTTCCAGCGGCGCATCTGCGCAGCGGTACGGCGCTCGCTGACGCCATGGTGCTGCTGCGCGGCGACCCAGCGCGTCAGCGCGTTTTTCCAGCCCAGTTCGGCTTCGTCGGCACTGACATGGGTCACCACCATCAGCTTGGCCAAGCCGGCTTCCATCTTCTTTTTGCCCTTGGCCGAACCCTTACGGGCCTCGAAAGGCGAGCCGTCCAGGTTCTGCTGATCGCGCACGCGCTTACGGCTCATGGTCCGCACACGCTTGGTCACGTTGTTCAGCAGGCGCCGACGCAGCTGGGGCGGCAGGCTGAGCAGAGCCAGTTGCTCGCGCACGCCCAGGTAACCGCGTGCATCGAGTTCGAAGGTGCTACGCCCCGCCATGGGTGGCCACCTCGCCGCGCTCGGCGATCCACAGGTCAAACGGCACAAACGCCCAGGTCTTACCAAAGGCCTGGATCTCGCCGGTAGGGTCTTCGGCCAGGAATTGCGGTTCGACGAATTCCAGCGTGATTTCCACGTCGAACAGGTCATTGTCCAGCGGCTCGACGGCGAACTGCGCCGCCGGCAATTCGTGCCGATCGCGCTCTGGATCGTAGGTTTCCAGCCAGCTGCCGATCAGGGCCATCAGCCGTGCCGGATGGTCGGCGAAGCGCTCCAGGACGATCGCGGCGCGATAGCGCATGTCGCCCAGGTGCATGCCGTCCACGTCGGGTTTCCAAACCAGGTTGAGCGTCACTTGCTCGGTCCAGCTGTCGAGCTGTTCAGGCTCGACCAGGCGGCGTTCCAGCAGGTAGGCGGTCAGTGTCTGCAGCTTGGTCATAGCAGCACCGCCGTGATGCGGCCACGGCCCTGCAGGGCGCGCACGGCCTGCTGACTGAAAGCCAGAAACGCGTCTTCCCGCTCCGGCGCTTCCTTACCGGTGTTCTCCGCACTTTCGCGACGGGTCACGGTTGGGAACTGCTGCAGCGCGCTGGCCTTGGCGCGGCAGTACACGGCGCGCTTGTAGAGCTTCGCCTGTAGCGCACGCTCAGGCAGCAGCGTGGAATCCGCGGACTCGACGTTAATGATGCCGACGGCTTGCCAGCGGGCTTTGAGCTTGGCCAGGTCCGCGTTGACCTCGGCCATCGCGATGCTCAGTGCGTCGGTCAGCAGCTCGCCCAGGAACTCCGCCGGCAGGCGGTAACCCTTCTGGAACTCGGACACCGAGAGGTTTGGCCAGAAGCCGTCGTTCTCGATCGCCTGTTCCACAAAGGTGGTGGGTTTGCCTGAAAAGCTCATTGCTGGCCGCTCAAATTAGGGCGGGGAGACTGTTTTTCGTGGGCCTGGCCATGAATGGCAGACACACGTCCACAGTTCCCCGCTGGGGGGGTAGTCGATTATTCGGCGCCGGTGGTGGCGGTCATTTGTTTGGCCAGTGCCTTGCGGCACTTCTGAATGCGGGTCTCGTTGCCGGCCTTCGAGTACAACTCAGTGGAGCGCTCAAGATGTTTGAGCGCGGTTTCCCACTGTTCGGCTTCCATGGCGCGCATGCCGATCAACTTGTGGTACTTGGATGGGATCTGTTCGGTCAGCTCCCATTCATCATCGACACGCGGCAGCAGGTCGGACAGGTACGGCTCCGGACTGCGCTGGGCGTTGTACTCGGCGTAAGCCCACTCGATCACCGCATCCGCGACGAAGGTCTGCACATCGCGGCGCTTGAAGCGCTCCGGCATTTCCTGGCCCTGCGCGATCGCAAAGTCCGCCAGCTCCAGCCCGTCTTCGAACTGCTCGGTGTCGAACAGCCAGACCATCACCTGCACCAGGACGCGGTTCGGCATCACCAGACCCGATTCCATGTAACGCTGGATGAAGTCCTGGTACTTGGGCAGCAGTTCCTCACGTTTGAGCGACTGCTTGCTGGCCAAGTTCTTAAGCGCGCTCAGGCGCTCCAGATCCTGATCCAGGGATGCTTCCATCAGCAGCAGGTGTTTGCGGGCATTGGCCGGGCTGCTCAGCGCTTCCGCCGGGGAGTACGCCAGCGGTGCCGCAGCAGCAGCGGCTAAGGCGGCGCCTCCCAAGGCCTGGATGCGGCGCTTGTGCGCAAGGGCCAGGCTCACTTCACCAGCTCCACGTTCTCGGTCATCGCGAACTTCTCCAGCTGCTCGATCACGTAGCCCTCATTACGGCTGTTGTAATCCTCAACGCGGGAGCGCTTGGAGTTCTCCACGGTTTGCTTGCGCCAGCTCGAATCCTGGAAGTAGATCGACAGGTTGTCCCAGCTGGTGACCACCACGGCGTTGACCGGGAAGAACGGCACGCTGAAGCTCGGCAGACCGCCGTAGGTGGCGATCACCTGGGCTTCTTCAATGCGCTCTTTTTCGGTCGGCACGTCGCCTTGCTTGGCGTACAGCTTCGCCTTGTCGGCCGCCAGCAAATCAGTACCGATAATGGCGATCAGGTCGCCGCCATCACGCAGACGTTCGTCCACCATCTGCTTGGTGTCATGCACCAGGGCATCGAGGTTGACGTAGTCGCCATCCACGCCCAGGACTACCTTGCCGGCGGTTTTGCCTTCCTTCAGCACCTGGGCCGGGATTTGCTCACGCGCCTGCTGCAGCCAGCCCTTGTTCACGTCCTGCAACATCGGGAAAGCGTCGATATCGGTTTGCACGGCAGCGTGCGTACCATGGAAACCGACCATGATGCGGTCCAGGGCGATCTGCTTTTGCACCGCAGCGGAATAGCGCTGATGGAAGTCCGGGAACTTGGCCCAGGCGTCGATTTTCGCGTACGGCAGGCCCACGTCGGATTCGGTCGAGGACAGTTCATAGGTGCTGTCATCGAGCGCCGAAGCGTCTTTGGCTTCGCGGTCGGTGGTCTTGGTGTTGGTGCGGCCAGTGACTGGGCCAGAAACACCGATAAACACCTTTTGACCTTTGATCTCAGTCACCGGAATGACGTTGATGCGCTGCAGGAAATCCGACTTGGCGGTAATCGCGTCGTTCAGTTCCTGGGCGATCGTCGGATCTACACTGAACTGCTTGCTGGCCAACTCAACGCCATAGGTTTCGGCGATGTCGAGCTGCAGCTGTGCATACATTTTCGCGCCGTAGGCGCTCAGATTGGCCATGTCAGAGCACCCGCGCTTTGGCTTTGTCAGCGGCGCCAGTGGTGCGCGGCAGTTGACGGCCAGTGGTGGTGTTCTGCAGTGCGGTGAACTGCTTTTGCAGGTTCGACAGTGCCGCCAATACAGCCTTATTGGAGCCGCCGCCCTTGCGTGCGAACTCGCGCTCTTCTTCTGCAGTGGCGACAATTTCGTCCACTGCCGCGCTCACGTCATCGATCGGGGCTTGATCGGGTTCTGGTGCTTCTTCGGCTGCAGGCTCGATCACGGCCTGAATGCCGGCAGCGACGACCAGCAGCTGCGCCAGCAGGGCTTTCAAAGCCGTTGCGGTAGCTTCATCCATTGGGGGTTTGCTCTCGGTTGGGGTTTGCGGGGTAGTTTCGGTTTGGCTGTTTTCAGCGCTGAAACGCTTGAACAGGCCAGTCAGCAGCGCGGTGAGCTTGCCCAGCTCGCCCTTGGGTTCGTTTTCGTGGAAGGTGCCCAGCTCGACAGATGCGGCGTAGTAAGCGTCCCGGCTGGTCCGGCTGGAAAAATAGAGTTCCTGAGTACCCACGCTGGCGGGCTCGTCAGTGACCGCGATCCCGGTCATGTACGCTTTGCCACGGCCACGGAAATTCGGGCGAATCTCAATGCTGGTGAAGACCTTTTCGCCGGCGTCATTCAGGCGCAGCAACTTGTCGTTAGGCTTCAGCTGCGCTTCAAGGGCGACTTGGCCAGGCTCCAGATCCTCGGCGTCCTCAATGAGGCGTACCGCGAATACAGTCCCGAAAGAACCGAACCAACGCTCGTGTTCGCACCAGATAACGGCGGTGTACAACGCTGGGTTGTACGTCTCCGCGATATCGCGCAGTTCCTGGGGAAGGATCTCGCGGCCATCGACGGTCGGGCCGCTGGTGGCAACACGTTTCCAGTAGGAGACAAGGGAACGGGGCATGAGTGATAACTGCGCTCAATCGTTGAATGAGCCGCCACGATAGGGAGCCGTTTGCCCCCAAACAAACGGTTCACATACGCCCTTCTCCTATATCCGCGATATAGGCGGATCACGGAAGTTAACCCCGCGTTTCCAGCGTTTTCGCCGCATAGACTGCGGCCCATGAACTACCCAACCGAAGTCAAAGAAGCCGCAAAACGCCTCTACCTGCGCCGTTGTTCGGTGAAGGAAATCCAGGCGCATTTGAAGCTGCCCAACATCCGAATCGTCTATTACTGGATCCGCCAAGGGTGCTGGGACGAGATGCTGACGGACGAGGAACCGCTGACCGCCATCAGCCGGCGAATCACCCTGATCCTGGAGAAAGTCGACACGCTGTCCAAGGGCGAACTCGACGAACTGGAGCGCCTGACTTCCCTGCGCGAACGCCTGATTAAGCAGTCGGCCAAGCCCGCGCCGGCAGCGTCGTCCGACAGTCCGGACGCGCCCCGGGAGCGCCCCTCAGGCCAGCGCCGCGATCGGGGCGATGGTGGCGGCAAGAAGCGCGAAAAGAAGACCAAGAACGACATCAGCGGCCTGACCGAAGTGGACTTCCTGGATAAGTTCATCTCCAAGATGTACGGCTACCAGAAAGAGCTGTTCGAGGCGAAACAGAACCCGCTGACGCGCCGAGTCCGCAACATCCTCAAAAGCCGGCAGGTCGGTCTGACCTACTACTTCGCCGGCGAAGCGTTCATGGACGCCGTGCTGAGCGGTGACAACCAGGTGTTCCTGTCCGCCAGCCGATCGCAGTCCGAGATCTTCCGCAGCTACATCATCCAGTTTGCCCAACAGTGGTTCGGCATCGAGCTGACCGGCAACCCCATCACCCTCAGCAACGGCGCCGAACTGCGCTTTCTCAGCACCAACAGCAGCACCGCCCAGGGCTATCACGGCCATGTCTACGTGGACGAATATTTCTGGATCCGCGATTTCGAAAAATTGAGCACCGTGGCCAGCGCCATGGGCACGCACAAGAAATGGCGTAAAACCTATTTCTCGACGCCCAGCGCGGTGTCGCACCAGGCGTACCCATTCTGGTCGGGCGAAGAGTTCCGCAACAGCAAGCGCGGCAAGAAGGCCGGCGGCGTCTGGCCCAGCGAATCGGCCTACACACAGGGCGCGCTGTGTCCGGACGGCCAGTGGCGCAAGACCATCACCCTGGACGATGCAATCGCCGGCGGCTGCGATCTGTTCGACCTCGAGCAGCTGCAGCTGGAGTACGACGAGGACAAGTTCCAGCAGTTGTTCTACTGCAAGTTCATCGACAGCACCCAAAGCGCGTTCAGCCTCAAGGATCTAGAGCGCTGCTACTCGGATCTGTCGTTGTGGGAGGACTACAACCCGGACCTGGATCGCCCGTTCGGCAACAGCCCGGTCTGGCTGGGCTACGACCCGAGCCGCACCCGCGACGACGCCACCTGCGTGGTCATCGCGCCGCCGCTCGAACCTGGGGCGAAGTTCCGGATCTTGGAGAAGCACAGCTGGCGTGGCCACTCGTTCACCTACCAGGCCGCCCAGGTCAAGAAGCTGACCGAGCGCTTCAACGTCCAGCATATCGGCATCGACGTCACCGGCGTGGGCTACGGCGTGTTCGACCTGGTGCGCGACTTCTACGCCAAGGCGACGCCGATTCACTACAGCCTTGAAGCGAAAAACGCCCTGGTACTCAAGGCCCAGGACACGATCCAAGGCAGCCGCATCGAGTGGGATGCCGGCTGGACCGACATCGCCCAGGCCTTCCTGACCATTAAGCGCGGATCCACCAACAGCGGCCAGATCACCTACAGCGCTTCGCGCACTGAGGCCACCGGTCACGCCGACATCGCCTGGGCGGTGATGCACGCCCTGTCCAACGAACCTTTGAACACCAACAAGCGGCGCCGCAGCCGCTACGTCACGAGTAACCACAGCAGCCATGGCCAACCGCAAACGCAAAAAACCTCACGTAGCCCAACAACCGCAGCAACCCATGCGCAGCTTTACGTTCGGGGAGCCCGAGCAGGTGCTATCAGGCAACATCGGCGAGTACGTGGGGGTGTTTCCCAGCGACGACGGCAAGATCTACAAGCCGCCGGTGTCGCGGGTTGGCCTGGCCAAGCTATTGCGCGCTAACGCGCACCACGGCGCCATTCCGAAGTTCAAGCGCAACCTGTTGCTGCGTGAGTTCATCGCCTCCCTCGGCTGCAGCACGCAGACCATGGGACGAGCCGGCCTGGACTACATGGTGTTCGGCGAGGCGTATCTGCTTCGCCATAGAAATGCTTTTGGCCAGGTGCTGGAGCTGCAGCACCTGCCGGCGATCAACATGCGGGTAAAGGTGGGTGGCGGGTTTGTGATGCTGCTGCCCGACAACAAGGAAATGGAGTTTGAAGAGGATGAGATCGAACACGTCCTGGACTACGACGTGGAACAGAATATCTACGGCGTACCGGACTACCTGGGCGGCCTGCAGGCGCTGCTACTCAACGAAGCCGCAACCCTGTTCCGCCGCCGGTACTACAGCAACGGGGCGCACGCCGGTTACATCTTCTACACCAACGACCCCGACCTGACGGAAGAGGACGAGGACGAGCTGCGCGCACAGATCAGTGCCAGCAAGGGCGTGGGCAACTTCCGCTCAATGTTCGTCAACATTCCCAACGGCAAGGAAAACGCGATCCAGATCATCCCCGTGGGCGATTTTCAGGCCAAGGACGAACTGGAGAAAGTGAAAAACATCACGCGCAACGACGTCATCGCAGCCTGGCGAATGAACCCGGCGTTGGCCGGCATCATCCCGGAAAATACCGGCGGCTTCGGCGACATCGAGAAGATCGATAGGGTGTACACCAGCAACGAAATCCGGCCGATCTGCCAGCTGTTCAACCAGCTGAATGACACGCTCAGAGAGGACAGGCGATTTAGCTGGCGTGCAGAGCAGGAGGCAGTGGATACCACTACATGAAGAACCCCGCAGAGAGAATGCCACTACATATTGTGGCAATATGGTGGCGATCAGCTGCCCCTGGGGAGGGACACAATGAGAGTTGTATGCAAATGCGGACACAAAGGCCGCATCGCTTCGCGGGAAGAAGTGACCATGGATTTTGTGAAGCTGTACTGCCAGTGCCTGGACGCAAAGTGCGGGCACACCTGGGTGGCAAACCTGACGTTCTCGCACACGTTGAGCCCGTCGGCACAGTCATTCGAAAGGATGCTGTTCGACCGCCTGCGAGACATGCCCAGGGCGAAACAGCGGGAGCTGTTCGAACAGTTGGGATCGCAGGCCGTGGCGTAGAGTCAGACCGCCGACACGGGAGCATCGGCGATCGGAATCATTCAAAAAATGGAGGTCAGTTCCTTACCGGCCCTTTTGGGTTGATTACCAGTATCTCGGCCACTCGGCGGATTTGTTGCTGCTCCACATGACTTAGCCGGCGGTACAGATCGATCAGACGACGCTCAATGTTGGTGAGCTCGGTTGTGTCGAACTCAGTGGTATCAAACGAGGTTTGATCGTTCTTCTTGCGATCCAACATGCTTACTACTCCATAACGTGCATTGCTGAATCGACGTTATCGGGGCGGCAAACAACTTTGAAACGGGGGCACGACTAATGAGTCATGTGCTTTGTTGCAAGTTAAGACCTATGGCGGGCGGCATCGTCGGCCATGGCCTCAAGGATGCGGCGAATCGCTTTTTGATCGTCCTGTGGAATGCTTCGAAACTGCTTTATCAAGCAGTCTTCGATTTCCGAAAGCGCCTCATTGGGCAATGTTTTTCGGGATCCGTGAACGATATACGCCACATCAAAATTAAGCAGCGAATTCGCGAGACTCAGATAGGACGCCGGCGCATCGCTGGCACCGGATTCGTAGTTACCTTGGGTGCGTTTGGACACGCCAAGTTTTTCGGCCAACTGATCTTGAGTCAGACCGGCAACGGCACGAAGTTCCCGCAGCCTAGCGCCAATCTCTTCGGATAGAGTCAATATTTTTCCACTCGCATATTTACATTGGCAATTTTTTGCCACATCCTGCGCTCGTCATCACACGAAAACGCAGAGATTTGCACTATGCCGAACACAAGCATCACCGAGCAAGCCCGCAAAAAGGCCCGTGAAGCGTTGGAGAAGCGCGGACAGTCCGCAAAGGATTTTGCTGTTTTAAACAACCTGAGTCCCAGCACCGTATACGCGGTGCTGAGTGGCCAAAGCCATTGTCGCCGTGGGGAGGCACACCGTGCTGCCGTATTACTCGGAATTAAAGACGGTGTGATTGAACAGTAACGGCAGGGGCCAACAGGGAAAAGTAGAAGATGAAAAGCCCGATCCTAAAAACTCGCAAAGAAGTCATGAGCGAGATCATCCGTAGCTACACAGGCGGACGCGAAGCCGCTGCGGAACGCTTGGGAATGAAGCTCAAGAAGTTCGACAACCACGCATACGAAAGCGCTGGCTGCAGCCCGTTGAGCGACGCCCAGGTCCACATGCTCGAGCAGGACTGTGGCACCCACCACTTCCCGAACTACGTAGCGTCCCTGTACGGCGGTCTGTTCGTTCCAGTGGCCGACCCTGAGACTCTGGACAACGTGGAGATGTACGCCCGGTCGGTGCAGGTAGCAGCGAAACGCGGTTGTGTTGATCAGGCCATAGCCAAGGCTCTTGAAGACGGCTCGATCAGCAAAGAAGAAGCCGAACTGATCCTCAACGCTCACAACCTCCACATGGCAGCGCGGCACGCGGAAGTGCTGGCAGCCATCGATCTATACCGCTCGAAATCGGTGAACGGTCAATGAACAATCTGCCTGCAGTACAGGAATATCAGGACATGCTCAAAGCCGCGGCGTTGGTGTTCCTTGAGCGGCATCAGTGCGAACACCTTGGCGATGATCAGCAGTTGCTCAAACGCGCAGTTCAACACCTGGTGGCGGACTTCGACGTACTGACCGCAACCGCCGAAAGGATGGTTCATCTGGCCTACAGCGATCTATCTGCAGCCAATGATCGGCAGCGCTTAGATGTTCTGACCAGCACACCCAGGCACACCGTCATTACTGACACCGCCACCGGTGAGGTTTGGGCTGTCCCTGTCAGCCTGATCTATGAACGCATCCTCAACGCACCGGATAACGGGCGTTTTCGCGTAACCACTTCGTAACACCTAACCAATAAATCCCCGATCCCCACGCACGTGGGTTTGGGTGAGCTGCGCCCGAAATTGAGGTTTGACGATGGAAAACGCCATGAACATCAACGCAAAACTGACGCCGGACCAGGCCGAAGCGCTCCTGGTCAACCTACGCGAGCAGTACCGTCTCAACCTCAATGAACTCTGGTACGCAGACCAGTACCGCCTGATTCCGGACGGCCTGCGCCACGGATCAATCCTCGCCAACTGCCCCGTGATGGCCGCTCAGAAACACCTGATTGGCGCCCTCACCCTCTGCCTCAAAACAGCGAAGTAACCCATGAAAGAACAATTGCGCAGCGACGTGATCGAGCGCCTGAAAACCGACTACGGGCTCAAGCATCGGGCAAACACCGACTACATGCGCGGCGGCACTTGCCCTAAATGCCGCCAGAAAACTCTGTACACGCGGTATTCGGCTCCGTGGCTGGTGATTTGTGGCAGGCCTGAAAAGTGTGCCCACACCCTGCACGTGAAAGAGCTGTATGACGAGCTGTTTGAGGACTGGAGCAAGCGTGCACCGGCAACCGATCAAAACCCCAACGCGACCGCCCGCGCCTATCTGGAATTTGCCCGAGGCTTCCGCATCGAGCTGATCCAGGGCTGGTTCACTCAGGAAAGCTTCTACTCCGTCGAACACAACGCAGGCAGTGCCACCGTTCGCTTCGCCCTGGAGAAAGGTGGCTGGTGGGAACGACTGATCGATCGGCCGCACCGTTTCGGAAAGATGAAAGCGCGGTTCAAATCCAAGGACAGCTATCGCGGTGTCTGGTGGTGCCCGCCTTGCGTGGATCTGCTCGAAGCCAAAGAGATCTGGATTGTTGAGGGCATCTTTGACGCCATCGCCCTGGTGCATAACGACGTCGCGGCCGTATCGGCCATGTCCTCTAATGCGTTCCCCGAAGAATCGCTGCGGGCACTCGCTCGTAACCGAGAGGGGAAGCTACCCAAGCTGGTTTGGGCCCTCGATAACGAACCTGGTGCCCACGCCTATACCAAACGCTGGGCGAAGCAGGCGCGAGCCCTCGGGTTCGTCTGCGAGGCTGCACAGATCCCGCTTCGTGACGGCCGAAAGACCGACTGGAACGACCTGCATCAGCGTTGGGGCTTCATCGAAGACGAGAGTGAGCGAGCCGACCAGGTCGCAGCCGACCTCAAGCAAGCACGCCATCAGGGTGCGCTGCTGCTGGCCGAGAGCGCCGCAGAGAAGGCGCTGCTGATGTACGACTGGAACAAGCGCGGGGAATTCCACCTTGGCTTCGGCAACCGTCTGTACTGGTTCAAGTTGGACATGGAGAAATTCAACCGGGCGATGCAAGACATCGAGGACAGCGAGAACCACGACGATCAGCTGCTCAATCAATCACAGCAGCGCGAAAAAGCCCTGCAGCAGTCCGGCAGCGTCGTGGAAATCGCCAACTGCTACCCACAAGCCCTGTATTTCCAGCGCAACGAAGTCACGGACGAGTCTTGGTACTACGTGCGCGTCGACTTCCCCCACGACTCCGAGAGCGTGAAGAACACCTTCACCAGCGGCCAGCTTTCAGCTGCCAGCGAATTCAAAAAGCGACTGCTCGGTATGGCTGCTGGCGCCATGTACACCGGGAGCGGTCAACAACTGGACAAACTTATGAAGGATCAACTGTTCGGCATCAAAACCGTATCGACGATCGACTACGTGGGCTACAGCAAGGAATACGGCTGCTACGTCTACGGCGACATAGCTATCAGGGATGGCATCACCTACAAGGTCAACGGCGAGGATTATTTTGAGTTCGGGAAACTTCGCCTGAAGACGCTGCAGAAAGGCGTGCCCATCAAGCTGCAGCGCGATGGGAAAGACTTTGACGAAAAGTGGCTGCAGTTGCTGTGGACGTGCTTCGGCGCCCAGGGGCTGGTAGCGCTGGTGTTCTTCTTCGGTTCGCTGTTCTGTGAGCAGATCCGCGCCCGCTACCAATCGTTCCCTTTCCTGGAAGCCACTGGTGAGGCCGGTGCCGGTAAAACTACCCTGCTCAACCTATTGTGGAAGCTGCTCGGCCGGGAAGGCTATGAAGGCTTTGACCCGATGAAGTCCACGAAAGCCGGGCGCTCGCGACTGATGGGGCAAGTGTCGGGTATGCCCGTGGTGTTCTTGGAGGCCGACCGTCACGGCGACGATCGATCGCACGCCAAAACGTTTGAGTGGGACGAGCTGAAAGACTTTTACGGCGGCGGCACCTTGGCCACCAAAGGCGTGAAGACTGCCGGCAATGAAACTTATGAACCGCCATTTCGCGGGACAATCGCCATTAGCCAAAACGCCGCAGTAGTCGCCCATGAAGCGATTATGACGCGGATCGTGAAACTGCACTTCATCCGGCCGACGGTCACCCCGGAAAGCCGCGCAGCAGCGGACAAACTGAACTCCTTGGACGGGGGAACGCTCAGCCACTTCCTGATCAGAGCTGTCGGCAAAGAGTCGGCCGTCCTCGAGCTTTTCGCCCAGCGCATACCTGAACATGAAGCGAAGCTTCGCCGCCTGCACAGCCACTGTTTCGCTTGCGGCACCGAGTATCCCAACGAGCATGGCAACTGCAGCAGCTGCGGTTATGACCTGCGCGGATACATCCGAGTCGAGCGGATCAGCAAGAACCACGCTCAGCTCCTTTCCCTGCTCGATGCCTTGCGTTTGATCCTGAAGCTAGACGAGCCCCAAGTAGCAGCGACCCAACGTCAGATCGTCCGCATGGCGATCGAGCGCCAGGCCTCGATCAGCAATGACCACCCGGCTGTTGCAGAGTTTTGGGAGGTGTACGACTACCTCGAATCGCTTAGTGAAGACCCCATGGTCGACCACAGCAGCGACCCAAGCATCATCGCGATCAACCTCAACGAATTCAGCGAACGCGCCGCTGAACACAAACAGAAGTTGGCCGACGTGGCCACCTTGCGCGACCTGCTCAAAGAGTCGCGATCGCACAAATTCCTGGAAGCAAACAAAGCGGTACACAGCGCAGTAAGGGCTGCACTGAACAGCAAAACACCACTGGCGCCTGGTCGTCCCACGACGGTCAAGTGCTGGATTTTCAAAGCGTAAGGGAGGCTGCACCAATGCAAATCCAAGTCTTTATGGGCAATGCCGGCGACGGCAAAACGAGCAAGCTGCAGGAAATCCAGGATCGACTGGAATGGATGGGCAAAAGCCACCCGGTCATTCAGGCAGGTGCATATGGCGAGGATGGTTTGCTGCAGATTCTGGAAGTTCGTGCTGCAGCTGGCCAGCGCGAGATCTTGGTAGACGAGTGCAGTCCTCAGCAGATTTTGAGCGTGCTGGAGTGGCAAGCATGCACTGAGGAAGATCCTGATTACACCGACCTGGTTATCCACCTGGCTCGCCAGGACTGACGGACAAGAGAAGCGATGTCGAGGAGTTGGCCCTCCCCGACATCAACCACCACTGAGGGCAACACCATGCAAGCACAGCACCAAAGCAGCAGCGATTCGAAGGCTAACACATTGGCCAACATTGACGCCCAGTCCGCCCGGCATCTGATGGCCATTCGGATTGTCGGCACTGCGTTGTTCGATTACCAGGTGCGGAAAACCGACGATGCGCGGATCCGTCTTGAGTGCCTTACCGGCTTCGCCAAAGAGCTTGGCGACATTGATGCGGCCGAATTCGCCGTTGTAGCTCAGCTGTTGGCTGGCCATTCATCGACTAAGCACGAAACAACTGTTCGGACTTTCTCACTTGAAGGAGCAACACTATGAAAACGTTATTTGTCCTCATGGCCCAATACAACGGTCAGGTGGTCATTCCCTTGGAGCGAGTCTGTAAGGATTACTTCACTCATCTCACAACGGAGATGTTCCAGCGAAAGGTGGGGGCCGGGCAAATCAAGATTCCTATCACGCGCATGGAGCCAAGCCAAAAGAGCGCAAAGGGTATTCACATCACGGACCTGTCCGAATACCTGGATGCTCAGCGCGCCGCAGCCGTCAAAGAGAACAATCAGCTGAACAGCGCGCCACGCAGTAGCTAATTCACTTCAGCGTCCTGGCGCCCAATTTTACGGGCGCCTGTAGGATTTTCTCGAACCACTTCCAGTTTTCGTAGGCGTCGCCGCGTCCACGAAGGTGGGTGTAACGTCGCATTGAGTTCCAATCGCGATGCCCCGATACACTCGCTACCCGAGGAATGTCCCAGTCCATTTCGAACAGCCGGCTAACGCCGTCGTGGCGAAGGTCATGAAAGTGCAGATCTTCGATAGCAAGTATCTGACAAGCCCTGGTCCATGACGTGGATACCGACTCTGCACTGTACGGAAATATCTCAGGCAGCACCTTCGGCATGGTTTGGAGAATCGCCCAGGCTTCCGGCGGTAAATGGCACCAGACATCGTTACCGATCTTCTGGCCGGGGTTTTTCATGTCACGCACCAATACCCGCTGGCCCACTTCATCCAGATCCGTCCACAGGATCCGCGTAATTTCCTCCTGACGGCGTGTTGAGAACAACGCAAACCCGGCCATTTTGAGCATGTTGATCGACGTTGGGCGACGGGCTTGGATACCCTGAAAGTGCGTGAGTAGCTTGTCGAGTTCATCCAACGTCGGGCGTCGGTCGCGCTCACGACTTTTCATGTTGTACCCCAGCTTTTTCAACACCCGCCGGGCATCCGTCATTGCGTGCGGATCGACTTCGTAGCCCCAAGCAGGCCGAGCGATCGACAGCACCGCGCCCAAATGCGCCAGATCATTACCAGCCGTCTGAGGCTGTACATTCCCGCCCTCCTTGCCCATCCGCCACAGCGCATACTCCACCAACTGCTGACTGTTGATGTCCTGGTCATTCAATTTGCCCAGGTATGATTCGCTGATCGCTTTGAGCGTGGCGAGCTTGGTCTTACCCAAAGGCCGGACCTTCTCCATCTCAATCAAATAACGGTCGATCATCTCCTTGACCGTCGTGCCTTTGCGATTTGCCCGCTCGATCGCGCCTGGCTCGTCCAGCTCCGCTTCGCGTTTTCGAGCCCATGCCAGGGCAGCCTGTTTCCGGGCGAAGGTCTGGCACTCTTGGTAAACTATTGCCCCTTTGTTTTTAAGGCGGATTTGGACCGTATAACTGACCGATCCGTCGGCCTTCTTTCTTGCTCTAATGGTTGCCATCGTTCCAGTGGTACAAATGAGAAAGTGAGTGGTACATTTTACCACCGGCCTTTAAAAAACGCCTGAAAACGCCCAAAAACGGCCCAGAATGCGCAGAGAAAAATGTTAGCTAAAACAGTCACTAACCCACAGAACACAAGCTCTGCGCTGTCTCGGCGGTTTAGCGTTGCACCCATGATGGATTGGACAGACCGTCACTGCCGTTTCTTCCTACGCCTGCTCTCCAAGCACGCTCTCCTCTACACCGAAATGGTCACCACCGGCGCGCTCCTCAATGGCGATCACGAGCGCTTCCTGCGTCACAACGAAGCCGAACACCCGCTAGCTTTACAGCTCGGCGGCAGTGTCCCGCTGGACCTGGCCGCCTGCGCACGCATGGCGCAGGAGCACGGTTACGACGAGGTAAACCTGAACGTCGGCTGCCCGAGTGATCGGGTGCAGAACAATATGATCGGTGCATGCCTGATGGGGCATCCGCGGTTGGTGGCTGATTGTGTGAAGGCCATGCGGGATGCGGTGTCGATTCCGGTGACGGTGAAGCACCGGATCGGGATCAATGGACGGGACAGTTATGAGGAGCTGTGCGATTTCGTCGGCACGGTTCGGGATGCCGGGTGCACGAGTTTCACGGTGCATGCGCGAATTGCGATTCTGGAGGGGTTGTCGCCGAAGGAGAACCGCGATATTCCGCCTCTGCGCTATGACGTGGCGGCGCGGTTGAAGACGGATTTTCCAGAGCTGGAGATTATTCTCAACGGGGGGATCAAGACGCTGGAGGCGTGTCACGAGCATTTGCAGACGTTCGACGGCGTGATGCTGGGCCGTGAGGCGTATCACAATCCCTATGTGATGGCTGAGGTGGATCAGCAGTTGTTTGGCAGCACGACGCCGGTGATCAGCCGGGCTGAGGCGCTGGCTCAATTACGGCCTTATATCGCCGAGCACTTGCTGGCCGGCGGTGCGATGCATCACATCACTCGGCATGTGCTGGGACTGGGCACCGGTTTTCCGGGGGCGCGCAAGTTTCGTCAGTTGTTGTCGGTGGATATTCACAAGGCTAAAGAGCCTTTGGCGTTGCTGGATCAGGCGGCGGAGTTGTTGGAGGGGCGCTAACCGTCACTTGTGTTGAACCCGAGCCCCATTTGAGCATCGTATCTACCGATACCACGCCCCGCCTTTCAAACATCCGTTTTCAGGTTGTTGCCGCTGGGGCCTGCGATACACATACGCACCCTTGAGTGGCTGTCAGCGCTCGGGTAATGTCATAAGACCCAAAGGATAGAGCACGCCCATGACTTCCAAGCTGGAACAACTCAAACAAATGACCACCGTGGTTGCCGACACTGGCGACTTCGAAGCAATCGCTCGCGTTAAACCCGTGGACGCTACCACCAACCCTTCCCTGCTGCTCAAAGCGGCATCCATTGCCGGTTATGCCGAGTTGCTGAACGCGTGCGTTCACGACTGCAAGGGTGATGTGGGCCTGGCCAGCGACCGTTTTGGCGTTGCGGTAGGGCAAGAAATTCTCAAGGTTATACCGGGCCGTATTTCCACCGAAGTGGATGCGCGCCTGTCGTTCGACACCGATGCGATATTGAAGCGTGCACATCGCCTGATCGACCTGTATGAAAAGGCCGGCATTGGCCGTGACCGTGTACTGATCAAGATCGCTTCGACCTGGGAAGGTATCCGCGCCGCCGAGAAGCTGGAAAAGGAAGGCATTCAGTGCAACCTGACGCTGCTGTTCTCCTTCGCTCAGGCTGCCGCTTGTGCCGATGCCGGAGTGTTTCTGATTTCGCCGTTCGTGGGCCGTATCTACGATTGGTACAAGAAAGCCACCGGCAACGACTACACCGGCGCGGATGATCCGGGCGTGCAGTCGGTGACCCGCATCTATAACTACTACAAGGCCAATGACTACAAGACTGTAGTGATGGGCGCGAGCTTCCGTAATCTGAATCAGATCGAACATCTTGCCGGTTGTGATCGCCTGACCATTAGCCCGGACCTGCTGGAGAAGCTGGCGGCGGATACTGGCAAGCTCGAGCGCAAACTGGCGCCGGGGCATGCTGGCGAGGCGCGCCTGAGCCTCAATGAAGCGCAGTTCCGTTGGCTATCCAACGAGGATGCAATGGCGACCGAAAAGCTGGCGGAGGGGATTCGTCAGTTTGCTCGGGACCAAGAGAAGCTTGAGGCGTTGTTGCAGGCCAAGCTGTGATCTAGTTCGAAGCTGTGCAAAAAGGGCGAACCTTAGCGGGTTCGCCCTTTTTTGTGTGTTGATGCTGGAGATTGAATAGGCTTCGCGCTGGGGGATGTGCTGACCGTTATGGCGCCTTCGCGGACAAGCCTCGCGCCTACAGGGGATTCGTGGTGGGTCGAGATGGCGTGTTTGCGCGGGGCTAGTGCGGGTCAGCCCGACCCACACCGTTTCAGTGGATCAGTGCCGCTCCAGCGCATTCACCAGGTCATGAAACGCCTCACGGTTGGAGTCGTTCAGGCCCATGAGGATTTTATGCGCCTCAAGGACTTTGACCCGCACCACTTCTTCGGACTGGTCCTGATCCGGCAGGTCGGTCAGGCATTCAGGGCATGGGACCGGGCGATCAACGATGTTGAACACTTGCTCAAAACCCATGGACTGCAGCAGGCGGGTGATGTCTTCGTGGGTGGTGACGACGGTCGGCAGCAGGCCGACCTTTTGCCGCGACAGGATCGACAATTTGGCCAGCAGGCCCAGGGTGGTGCTATCGATGCTGCGGGTTTCGGTCAGATCGATCACGATGGCGTTGAAATTCAACGCGGTGAAGATCCGCTCGATAGTCGCATCCAACGCCGAACACAGGGTCAGGCGAACTTCACCGATGAACTTCAGGACGAAGGTGCCGTCCTGCTCGGCGAACTGGATTCTACCGGTACTCATTAAAGATTCCTGCTCAACACCAACAGGGCGATATCATCCGGCATCTCCCCTAGCGTGGCCAATCCAAAAACCTGGCGCAGACCATCCAGGCTGCCGCCAGCTGCCTTCACCCGTTGAGGTAAAGCAGCTTCTTTATCTTTGAGTGTGGGTTCTGGCAAAAGGTCCAGAATGCCATCAGACATCAGCGTCAGGCTGAATACTGGCGGCAATTCCAGAACGTGGTCTTCGTAGGTGGCTTCATTGAAAAGCCCCACCGGCAAGCCGCGCCCTTCCAGGTAACGAACACTGTCTGGCGTGTATAACACAGGCAACGGCAGATGACCGCCGATGCTATAGGTCAACAAACCGGTCTCCTCGTCGATGACTCCACCGACCATTGTGACGTGTTTACCCAGCTTACAACTGATCAGGCCCCGGTTGATATGACCAAGAACCTCTGAAGGCTTGAACTCTGGCAACGTGCCGTTGCGCTTGGATTCGAATAACAAGCGCGTGGTCATGAACTTCAGCAGCACGGTAACGAAGGCTGAAGAGGCGCCATGGCCGGAAACATCCGCGAGGTAAAACGCTACCCGACGCTCATCGACCCGAAAGTAGTCGACGAAATCGCCCGACAGGTACAGCGACGGAATGATCTGATGCGCAAACTGGAACTCGTGGATGCTCCAGGGGCTGACCGGCAGCATGTTCATCTGCACCTGGCGACCGGCGTTCTGGTCTTCCTGGAGCAGATTCAGGCTGGCTTCGAGCTCGCGGTTGGCCTTTTCCAGCTTCTCGCGATAGCGCTGGTTTTCCAGCAGCAGACGCGCACGATCCAGGGCCCGGCGCACGGAGTGCTCGAGCACCGCCAGATCTTCAAGAGGCTTGATCAGATAGTCCGCCGCGCCCAGGCGCAGGGCCTCGACCGCATCGTTCATCACGCCCGCGCCCGACACCACAATCACTGGGGTTTGCGGCGACAGCTCGGTGACCTGGCGAATGAGTTCGAGTCCGCCCATCTGCGGCATGCGCAGATCGCAGATGACCAAGTCGGGCTTGTCTTGCTCGAATACCTGAAGACCCTGCTGACCGTTACTGGCCTGCAGGACACTGAAACCACTGTCTTCCAAGTAGGCCGCGAGGCTCGCGCGCACTACTTCGTCATCATCGATTATCAGCAGCGTGGCACTGGTTTTTGGCATGTGGGCAAACGGCGCCAGAATTAGGTTGGCGTAGCAGGCTGGGCATTGGCCCTCGCACACACTACTGGATTCGCTTTCTAGCCTCTCTGCCGCACCGTTTTCGAGCATTGGCCCTAATTACGGGTACACCAAAGGTGCCCTTCTAAGGCGCAGACGGTACTCCCATCCGCGAGGCGTTTCAAGCTCACACCGATGGTCGCTTGACGTCTTTACCTGTCAAATCACCGGGAGTTATAAGAACAGGCAAAACCGTAACCCAAAGGAAGTATCGAGCCATGAGCCAAACCGGCCGGGACTACAGGGAAAAGCGCGATTTCATCCGCATGGAGTGGATGCCGATGTGTTGCTAATCATGAGGGCGACGAGGCGCCAGCCAACGAAAGAAGGCGGCCAAATGGCCGCCTTCTTCGTTTTACCGGTCGAGATTAAAAATCGTCTTCGACCTGGCCATCCTTGACCTTGAATTCGCGATTTTGCAGGTACGCATTGCGAATAAAGGTGTATTTGTCGCCGCTGATCATTTTTTCGGCCGACAGCAGATTGGCGCGGGTGTCGACGATGTTCAGGCCGAAGATCGAATTACGCACCGGTACATCGTGGATATAACGGTATGGACCGGTATAGCCGTCGACATACTTGGAAGGCGCATCACGCAAGGTGCTTGGCCCCATGAGCGGCAACATCAGGTACGGACCGCTGCCTACGCCCCAATAACCGAGGGTCTGGCCGAAGTCTTCATCATTGCGATGCAGGCCCATTTGGGTGCCCACGTCGAAGAAACCCAGCAGGCCGAAAGTGGTGTTGAAGATCAAACGCGCGGTATCGACGCCGGCCGCAGCGGGCTTGGCCTGCAACACGTCGTTGGCGAGGTTGGTCACGTCGCCGACGTTGCGAAACATGTTGTGGATGCCCTCTTCCAGAAACTGCGGCGTAACGAATTGGTAGCCCTGAGCCAATGGCTTGAGTGCGTAAGTGTCGACAAAATCGTTGAACTTGTAGATCGGGCGGTTAATGCTTTCCCAAGGGTCTTCTTCCGTGGCCGCCTGGGCCGCGAATGGAACCAGCAATACACTGGCACACATAAAAAGCTGAGCGAGATGATTGCTCCAGCGCATAGAGAAACTCCTTGGATTCGTACTGGCGCGGGGGCTTGGCCCAGGCGCAAAGGCCGCTAGTATATGACGGAAAACCCGGTTTAGGCAGCATCGTGCGCGATGGCCCTACGGATGACTCTGTTGACTGGAAGCGATTCACATCGGTGTCACTCAATTGTCACCGTCCATGAATAGCCTTGTTGCTATTTCAAGGATGTTGATATGCCACGCGCCGAAACCACGCCTCTCATCGCCCCCAGCCTGACCGCGGTACTGTTCGGCCTCAGCGGATGCCTGGTGGATTTCGGCGCACGCACTCGCCAGGCCGGCACGCTGACTGCCGAGCATGCCGAAGTCACGCTTGGCGCTCTGGACAGCCTGTCCAGCTTGCAGCGCCAACGGATTCCTTGCGCCTGGCTCGATGAATTACCCCCCGCCCTCAGTCACTCGCTGGCCGCGGCACTCCCGGAATGGATCAAACCTTCGCAACACCTGGCAACAATCAATCCATGGCCGGCCCCGAACGCCTGCTGGCAAGCGTTGATGGCATTGAATGTCGAGCGTCTGGACGGTTGCGTGCTGGTCAGCGGCGAACCACGACTTCTGCAATCGGGCCTGAATGCCGGGCTGTGGACCATTGGCCTGGCGTCCTGCGGCTCGCTGTGCGGGCTGGCCCTTAGCGAATGGCAGGCCTTGAGCCAAAAGGAACGGGAACACCTGCGCGCCAGGGCAACAATGCAGTTGTTCGGCCTGGGCGTGCATTCAGTGATCGATCATCTGGGCGAACTCGACACTTGCCTGGCGGATATCAGCCTGCGCCGGCTCAAGGGCGAGAAGCCCTGATCGAGATCATGCAGTTTGCCCGGGAGTGGATTAATCTAAAGGTCAGCCATAGACCTTTGGCGTGCTGCTGCGGTCTATGCCAGTGCCTATCGATAAAAGGAAGAACGCCATGCCTGCCCGCGAACTGCAAGAACAGCTCAACAAACTGCGCGAGCAATTGGAACAGAATCCACCGCTGACCGAAGCCGAGCGCGACGACCTGCACGCGCTGATGCAACAGATCGAACTTGAGCTTGAACTCGAAACCCAAACCCCGGACACCAACCTCGTCGACAATGTGAACCTGGCCGTCGAGCGCTTCGAAGTCGAACATCCCGCATTTGCCGGGACCTTGCGCAACATCATGCAAGCCTTGGTCAGCATGGGGATCTGAACCCATCAGATACAAAAAAAGCCCCGCTATTGATAGCGGGGCTTTTTCATATCCGGGATTTGCCAATACCCCTGTGGGAGCGAGCCTGCTCGCGACGGCTGAGTGTCAGCCAACATCAATGTTGAATGTGCTGGACTCATCGCGAGCAGGCTCGCTCCCACCTTGGTTCTTTACTGACGAACCAGTCGATGGTTCGGCAGTTGCACGTCTTCCGTACTGCGATACGGATTGATATCCAGTCCGCCACGACGCACATACCGTGCATACACCGTCAACTTCTCTGGCTTGAGTAGCCGCTGCAGATCGAGAAAGATTCGCTCCACGCACTGCTCATGGAAGTCCGAGTGCTGACGGAAGCTCACGATGTACTCCAGCAGACTCGCATGGTCCAGCGCCGCGCCGCGATACTCCACCGCTACGCTGCCCCAATCCGGCTGGCTGGTGACCGGGCAGTTGGATTTGAGCAAATGGCTGTGTACGGACTCTTCAATAATGAGCGACTCATTGCACCGCAGCAGTTCCGCACGCGGATGCTCGTAGTTGCTGACGCTGATATCCAGGTCATCGATGCACACACCTGGCAACGCCACGACGCCTTCTGCCTCAACCTCTTTCAAGCTGCGAACCCGCACGCCAACCGGTTTGCCGGCAGCGGCCGAAAGGTCTTTTGCCAGCGTGGCTTCAAGGCTTGCGGTATCGGCAAACATTGTTTGGTTCAGCGAATTGAGATACAGCTTGAACGACTTCGATTCAATGATGTTCGGCGAATCCGCCGCAATGCTGAACTCGCCGATCGCCACCACGGGTTTGCCGGACGGCAACAGCCACGACAATTCGAAGCAGTTCCAGAAGTCCACGCCTTTGTACGGCAGGGTTTCAGCCGTCAGGCCCAGCTCGGCCCATTTCGCGGTGCGCGGGATCGGGAACAACAAGGACGGCGTGTAGGTGGCGATGTATTCGCTGGACTTGCCCAGCGGCGAATGTTCGGCTGCGGGATGCATGGCGGAAACCTGACTGAAGAATCAGCGGATTCTACCAGCCTTTGCTCCCGCCTTTGAGTGCTTACTGACTGACTGTCAGTTTGCCGACCATACCGGCCTGATAATGACCGGGGATATTGCAGGCAAATTCCAGGTTGGTGGCCTTGGTGAAGGTCCAGGTCAGCTCGGCGGTTTTGCCCGGCTCCACCAGCACACTGTTCGGATCATCGTGTTTCATCCCATGCCCTTTGGAGGAATGGTCCATTGTGGCCATGGAGCCGTGGTCCATGGCCTTCATGCCTGTAGGCATCAGCATGCCGCTTTGCTGCATCTGGAGCATTTCCTGCTGATGCCGGGCATGCATCGCCGCGTCGCCGAGGTTGAATTCGTGCAGTAACTGGCCTTTATTCACCAGTACAAAACGCACGGTTTCTCCGGCCTTGATATCAATCGCCCTGGAAGTGAAGGACATGTCGCCCATCACCACTTCAACGCTACGGGTAGCCTTCGTCGCTGCCGCCGGTTGACCGAAGTCGTAGGAATGCGCCGGTGAAGCCTCCAGCCCCAAGCTCAGAGTCAGCAAGCAAGCGCTCAGTACCAGACGATTTTGCAAAAACATAGTCGCACTCCAACAAGATGAGGTTCAGCTTGTGGGAAACTTAACCCGCGGGCTCTGCCAGCCACCTGACAGGCAGATTACAACTTTGTCAGATTGGCCTTTATCGCCGCCGCCCACGGTATAACGCACCCGTTCCAACTGCCCGAGTCGCCCATGAAACTGCTGATTGTCGAAGACCAACCGAAAACTGGCCATTACCTGCGCCAGGGCCTGACCGAGGCCGGTTTCACCACCGAACTGGTGGCCGATGGCAGCACTGGCCAACAACTGGCATTGAGCGGCGATTACGCCTTGTTGATCCTCGATGTGATGCTGCCCGGTCGCGATGGTTGGCAGATTCTGCAAGCCGTGCGCGGCGCGGGCCTCGACACGCCGGTGCTGTTTCTTACAGCGCGAGACGCCGTGGAGGACAGGGTTCACGGCCTGGAGCTGGGTGCCGACGACTATCTGGTCAAGCCGTTCGCCTTCTCCGAACTGCTGGCGCGGGTTCGCAGTCTGCTGCGCCGCGGCAGCACCGTGCCTCAGGAAACCAGCCTGCAACTGGCCGACTTGCGCCTGGACCTGATTCGTCGCCGGGTCGAACGCAACGGTCAGCGCATCGATCTGACCGCCAAGGAATTCGCCCTGCTGGAAATGCTCCTGCGACGTCAAGGTGAAGTTCTGCCCAAGTCGCTGATCGCTTCCCAGGTGTGGGACATGAATTTCGACAGCGACACCAATGTGATCGAAGTGGCGATCCGCCGTTTGCGCCTGAAGATCGACGATGATTTTCCGAACAAGTTGATCCACACCGTGCGCGGCATGGGCTACGTCCTTGAAGAGCGCCCCGCCTGATGCGCCGACTCTCACTAAGCAATCGTCTGGCGCTGCTATTCGCAGCTTGCACTGCCGTGGTGTCGTTGTTCGCCGGGGTGCTGTTCAGCCGCGCCAGCGAGGCGCATTTTGTCGAGCTGGACCAGCAGTTGCTCGACGGCAAACTGATTGGCTTGCGTCGGGCACTGGATGACATTCCTTCCAGCGAAAGCGAGATCAGACTGGCCGATGAATTGAGCCGCCAAGCCGATCTTTCCCTGCGCATCATGGGCAGCGACGGACAACGTGTGTACGACAGCTCGCCCCGTTTACCCCAGGACTTGCCGCGCCAGTTGGGCCTGTCGACGATGAGCGACGATGGCACTGACTACCGCGTCCTGAATGCCCTCCTGTTCCCCGACAAACCCGATTCACCGCAACTGACCTTGTTGCTGGACATCACCCATCACCAACATTTTCTGCAGCGCATGCAGCATCTGATTTGGCTGACGGTCGGTTTGTCGGCCCTGGCCACTGCTCTGCTCGGTGCTTGGGCTGCACGCAGGGGTTTGCGCCCGCTGCGGCGCATGAGTGCGGTCGCCAGCGGCGTGTCGGCGCAATCGCTCAACGCTCGCCTGCCAGAAGCAGACATGCCGCCGGAGCTCGAGGAACTGGCTTACAGCTTCAACGCCATGCTCGGACGCCTCGACGACTCTTTTCAGCGGCTCTCGGCGTTTTCCGCCGACATCGCCCATGAACTGCGCACACCGCTGTCGAACCTGCTGACCCACACCCAAGTCACTCTCACCCGCCCTCGCCCCATCGAGGATTACCGCGAAGCGCTGCACAGCAACCTCGAAGAACTGCAATGGATGGCGCAACTGGTCAATGACATGTTGTATCTGGCCAAGGCTGACCACGGCTTGCTGATGCCCAAGCGCGAAGCGCTGGAACTGGCGGAAGAAGCCGATGTGCTGCTGGAGTTTTTTGCGCCGCTGGCCGAGGACGCTCAGGTGAAATTGAGTCGTGAGGGCAGCGCGCGCATGCAGGGCGACCGCAGCATGTTGCGCCGGGCGCTGTCCAACCTGCTGGACAATGCACTGCGGTTTACCCCGGGCGGCGGCGAGGTTCGGGTGAGGATTATCGAGCAGCCGACAGGCCTGAGCCTGACGGTTGAAAACAGTGGTGAAGTGATTTCTGAAGACTTGTTGCCGCGTTTGTTTGACCGCTTCTACCGCGCAGACCCGGCGCGCCGTGAAGGCAGCAGTGAGCATGCGGGGTTGGGATTAGCCATTACCCAGTCAATCATCCGCGCCCACGGCGGGCAGATTCGTTGCGAATCGGATAAGGGATGGACGCGCTTTGTGATTGAGTTGCCGAAGGGGGATTAAGGCCTGCAGAGCCCGCGAAGAATGATGACACGCAGTACCTGAAATACCGCGGTGCATTCTTCGCGGGCAAGCCACGCTCCCACAGGATTTTCGTCGCTCAAATCCTTAGCGAATGAACCCCATCGACCGGGTTTCATTCATCGCCTGTCGTCGGACAATGGCGTTTCTTCATCCGGGGCTGGAATATCGTCATCCAGAGCCGGGTCCAGGGCCGGGTCCCTCCAGTCTTCAGGACGATCGACGTCCGTATCGGCCGGGTCTCGCGATGGGTCCATGCCCGGTGGTGCGTCTTGATCCATCGACGGATCGTCCATATCGGGATTGGGTCTGACAGGGTCGTTATCGGAAGTTCCCCCTTGAAGGATTTGATCGTAAGCCATGACGCACCTCCATTGATCAAGCCCAGCGAATCCGGGCCGTACAGGTTGGAAACGAGCCTGTAAAAGGGGTGCTATCGAGGAGACCAACGGCGACTACCGATCAGCCGAAAAGCGGTCACGGCTGTTAGTCAGGTGCAACCACATTGCCGCCCGCGCCGCATCCGGATCCTGGCGTCTGATGGCGTTGAGAATCGCCTCGTGCTCGAGGTTGGCGAGTTGCCCCAGCTTGCTCAGATCCGCCGATCCGCGCTCGGCGGCATTGACGCGGGTCCGGGGAATCATGGCGCTGCCCAGGTGCTGCATGATCTCGGTGAAACACGCATTGCCGGTGGCTTCGGCGATCAGTAGATGAAAGCGTTTGTCTGCCTCGACGCAACTGTCGTTGTTGGCCAACAGGCTTTGATAGTCATCCAGCGCTTCACGCATCTGTGCCAACTGCTGGTCTGTGCGACGAACCGCCGCCAACGCCGCCGCCTGGGTTTCCAGGCCCATGCGCAATTCCAGAATACTGCGCACGCCCAGCGCCGTATCGACATTCAGACGCAGCCCCTGATCCGGTGCCCGCGCCAGAACAAAAGTGCCGATGCCGTGGCGGGTTTCCACCAGCCCCGAAGCCTGCAACTTCGAGATCGCTTCGCGCACCACTGTGCGACTGACGCCATGCTCCTGAACAATCGAGTTCTCCGACGGCAGCTTGTCCCCCGGCACCATCTGGCCGAGCAGGATGCTCTGGGTCAGTTTGCTCACCAGATCGTGGGCCAGGTTATGGGCACGCTTGCGGGCAGGTGCGTCGATGTCTTCTTGCATGGTAATCATCCGGAAAGCGGGTATCCGGATCGTATCATCGCGGGCGCTTTTCGATGACGGGAATCTTGATAAAAAGTCGCTCAACTTGTATGACAACACTCAATATTCATTGCACAACAGACGCTTAACACCATCGCACCGACGCGCTTCGTCGCGAAAAATGGGACTTATCGATTGGATAGATTCGACTAAAACCCAGAAAATACGCCACACAAACCTATAAAACGAATAAAAACCCGCCCACCTAGCATTTTTTGTTGAGTGACAGTACTTGTAGGACAAAAAAGCCTAGTTGTATGATGTCTATCAACAACGCACCACCCAGCCACACCCCGCATAAAAACAACGAGTGGGAGAAAAAGCAGTGAATACATCCATATCCGGGACGACCGAGGGTGCCGATTCGGCCCTTAAGTCCGCCATCTCAAAAGTGAAACGCCACGTTCTGCCGCTGTTCGTGATCATGTTCATCGTCAACTACATCGACCGTGTGAACATCGGCTTCGTCCGCGCCCACATGGAACATGACCTGGGCATTGGCGCTGCCGCCTACGGCTTCGGTGCCGGTCTGTTCTTCATCGGTTACGCGCTGTTTGAAGTCCCTTCCAACATCCTCCTGCAAAAAGTCGGTGCACGAATCTGGCTGACTCGCATCATGCTGACCTGGGGCCTGGTGGCTTCTTGCATGGCGTTCATTCAAAACGAAACCCACTTCTACATTCTGCGATTTTTGCTCGGTGTGGCCGAAGCCGGTTTCTTTCCCGGGGTGATTTATTACTTCACCCGCTGGTTGCCTGGCGTCGAACGCGGCAAGGCGATTGCGATCTTTCTCAGTGGCTCGGCGATTGCGTCGCTGATCAGCGGCCCGCTGTCCGGGCTGCTGCTGCAAATCAGTGGTTTGGGCATGCACGGCTGGCAGTGGATGTACTTCATTGAAGGGATGTTCTCGGTCGGGCTGTGCGTGTTCGTCTGGTTCTGGCTGGACTCCAAGCCCCACGATGCCAAATGGCTGACCCGTCCTGAGCAGGACGCACTGGTCAAAGCCATCGATGACGAACAACTGGCCCGCGAAGCCGCGACGCCGATCAAACCGTCGCTGGGCACGCTGCTAAAGGATCGTCAGATCATCCTGTTCTGCGTGATCTATTTCTTCATCCAGCTGACCATCTACGCCGCCACCTTCTGGCTGCCGAGCATCATCAAGAAGATGGGCGACCTGAGCGACATCCAGGTCGGGTTGTTCAACTCTGTTCCGTGGTTGCTGTCGATCGTCGGCATGTACGCCTTCGCCACACTGTCGGCCAAATGGAAACACCAGCAAGCCTGGGTCGCCACTGCCCTGCTGATCGCTGCCGCCGGGATGTTCATGTCCACCACGGGCGGGCCGATCTTCGCCTTCGTCGCCATCTGCTTCGCCGCACTGGGTTTCAAATCCGCCTCATCACTGTTCTGGCCGATTCCCCAGGCGTACCTGGATGCACGGATTGCTGCCGGCGTGATCGCACTGATCAACTCGGTGGGCAACCTCGGTGGCTTCGTTGCGCCAACCACCTTCGGCCTGTTGGAACAACACACCGGCTCGATTCAGGGCGGGCTGTATGGCCTGGCCGCCACCTCGATCATCGCTGCGATCATCGTCTTCGCCGCGCGCAACAAACCAAAACCTGCACCTGTGGTTGCCTTGGGCAAACCAGCACCTAATCACGCCTGAACACTCATGTAAGAGCACGGTTTAAAGGACAAGAAAATGAACCTACAAGAAGCCACGAAAGCCCCGATCATCACCAGCATGCAGGTGGTTCCGGTGGCCGGCCACGATGGCATGCTGCTCAATCTGAGCGGCGCCCACGGCCCGTTTTTCACCCGCAATATCGTGATCCTCAAGGACAACGCCGGCCACACCGGCGTCGGCGAAGTGCCGGGTGGCGAGCGTATTCGCCAGACGTTGGAAGACGCACGCGCACTGGTGGTCGGCAACCCGATTGGCGCTTACCAGAAGATCCTCAATCAAGTACGCCAGACCTTTGCCGATCGCGATGCTGGCGGTCGCGGTCTGCAAACCTTCGACCTGCGCATCACCATTCATGCGGTTACCGGCCTGGAAGCTGCCCTGCTCGACTTGCTCGGTCAGCATCTGGATGTACCCGTCGCCGCCTTGCTCGGCGAAGGCCAGCAGCGTGACGAAGTGAAAATGCTCGGTTACCTGTTTTATGTCGGTGATCGCAAACAAACCGATCTGGCCTACCGCAGCGAACCGGACGCCGACAACGATTGGTTTCGTGTGCGTCACGAAAAAGCCATGAACGCCGACGCCGTGGTGCGCCTGGCCGAAGCCGCCCACGCCCGTTATGGCTTCAAGGATTTCAAACTCAAGGGCGGCGTGTTGAGCGGCGACGAGGAAATCGAAGCGGTCACCGCCCTCGCCGAACGCTTTCCCGATGCACGCATCACCCTTGATCCCAATGGCGCCTGGTCGCTCAACGAAGCGATCCGCCTGTGCCGGGATCAACATCACGTTCTCGCTTACGCTGAAGACCCGTGCGGTGCGGAAAACGGTTATTCCGGCCGCGAAGTCATGGCTGAATTCCGTCGTGCCACGGGCCTGAAAACCGCGACCAACATGATCGCCACCGACTGGCGGGAAATGGGCCATGCGATCCAGTTGCAGTCAGTGGATATTCCCTTGGCCGACCCGCATTTCTGGACCCTGCAAGGCTCGGTTCGAGTCGCGCAGATGTGCCACGAATGGGGCCTGACCTGGGGTTCGCATTCCAACAACCACTTCGATATTTCCCTGGCCATGTTCACCCACGTTGCAGCGGCTGCACCGGGTGAGATCACCGCCATCGACACTCACTGGATCTGGCAAGATGGCCAACGCCTGACCAAAGCACCGTTGCAAATCGTCGACGGCTGTGTGCAAGTGCCGAAAAAACCGGGCCTGGGGGTTGAGCTGGACTTGGATCAAGTGGCCAAGGCCCATGAGCTGTACAAAGGCATGGGGCTGGGCGCGCGGGATGACAGCGTGGCGATGCAGTTTCTGATCCCGGGGTGGAAATTCGATAACAAGCGGCCGTGTCTGGTGCGGTAACCCTCCGAGGACACTACGCATTCCCTTGTAGGAGCTGCCGAAGGCTGTGATCTTTTGATCTTTAGCGATTTCAGCTTCGCCAAACGTCAAGATCAATAGATCGCAGCCTTCGGCAGCTCCTACGATTCATCGTGGGCCACTTGCAGCAACCAGTCCTTGAACCTTCAGCGGCCACGTCCACCCGGTTATTGTTGGTCGACAGGCGCAAATCGATAAACGGATGTCTCGTTCTAATGGCTCATCCGAATTATCGTCGTTTGTCGGTCTTCGCCAAACTGCATAGATTTGGCTCGCCCAACAACGGAGCAACTTGAAAAACCGCTCGGAGTGTAGCGGTTAACACAACAGAAACTCATGGAAAGTGACTCATCATGCGTATAAAAAATCAGAGAAAACTCGCGGCTTACAGCGCTTTCGCACTTCTGTCAGGCGTCAGTCACAGCTTTGCTGACGACCGCATCGAAGCGATCGTCAAGGCCGCCGTTGAGCCGGTGATGCAGCAACAGCAGATCCCCGGTGTCGCGGTCGCGATTACCGTCAACGGCAAACCGCATTACTTTAACTACGGCGTGGCCTCGAAAGAAAACGGCAAAACCGTTACCGAAGACACCTTGTTCGAGATCGGTTCGGTGAGCAAAACCTTCACCGCCACCCTCGCCGCCTACGCGCAGGCTACCGGCAAATTGTCGCTTACAGACAAAGCCAGCCAGGTGCTGCCGACATTACGTGGCAGCGCGTTCGACACTATCAGCGTGCTGCAACTGGGCACCTACACCGCCGGTGGTTTGCCGCTGCAGTTCCCCAGCGATGCAGACCATCAGGACAAAATGTTCGGCTATTTCAAGCAGTGGAAACCGGCCTACGCCGCCGGCACTCATCGCCAGTATTCAAACCCCAGCCTTGGGTTGTTCGGCTATCTGGCAGCTCACCGCATGGGAGCGCCGTTCGAGGAGCTGATGGAAAACACCTTGCTGCCCAGACTCGGCCTGAAGCACAGCTACCTCAAGGTGCCGCAGGATCAGATGGCGTTTTATGCCCAGGGTTACAACAAGGACGACAAGCCTGTGCGGGTCGGCCCGGGCGCATTGGATTCTGAAGCGTATGGCGTGAAAACCAGTGCCTCGGATCTACTGCGCTATGTTGAGGCGAACATGAATCCGGCTTCGCTGGAAAAGCCCTTGCAGCAAGCCATCGCCACCACACACACCGGTTACTACAGCGTCGGCGAGATGACTCAAGGGTTGGGATGGGAACTCTACAACTACCCGGTAACGCTCGATACATTGCTGGCGGGCAACTCGTCGCAGATGGCGCTTGAGGCTCATGCAGTCCAACCGCTGAACCCTCCGCAGCCCCAACACGATCATGCGCTGATCAACAAAACCGGCTCAACCGGCGGCTTTGGCGCCTACGTCGCCTTTGTCCCGGCGAAGGACATTGGCATCGTGATCCTGGCCAACAAAAACTACCCGAACGCCGAGCGAGTCAAAATCGCTTACAAGATATTGAATGCGTTGGTCGAATAATCCATCAAGGCTGGGCAACCGCGCACCTGTGGCGAGGGGGCTTGCCCCCGTTGGGCTGCGCAGCGGCCCCAAACCAGCCACCGTGTTGTATCAGATAGACTTCTGATGCCGGGTTTACGACTGCTATGCAGCCGAACGGGGGCAAGCCCCCTCGCCACAGGATTCTCGTCGCTCAAATGTCTTAACTTACCAGCGGAAATTCAATCATTCGGCTGCTCAGGCGGTTTGGCGGGCTTCGCCGGTTTACCTTTTGTGCCTTTGGCCGGTGCAACGTCAGCCACCGGCGCTGGCACCGGTACTGTCGCTTCCTTTTCGGCGGCTGGCAGCGCGTCGATGGTGCTGAAAATCTCTTTCAACTCGACCGCGTCCTTTTCAAGTTTCTTTTCGCCGTCCTTGCCAACCAGGATGATTTTGCTTTTCGCCCCGGCACCCAACTTGAGCGAGCGAATCAACGCCATCGTTGTTTGCGGATCGAGGTCTTTGCCGTCGCGCTGGCCCATCGTGTTGATCACGGTGTACAGCACCATGTTTCGCTCGGTGAAGTTCTTGCGATTGGCGGGTTCATCCAGCGACTTTTTCAGGCTGACCCAAGTGGGGTCGACCGAACTGGGTGCGATGACAATCAGGGGACGGGCCCTGCCCACGTCTTTAACCAGAGGGGAATCGTCATCGGCGGCGAACAAGGGGCCGACGAAAGCCAGCAAAGAAGCCAGGGTCAAAGACCTGATGAGCATGCGCATCTCCTTTTGATATCCACGCTCTAATGATTGCGCATCGCGGCGAACGTTCCGGGGGAGGCAACGTATTTGTGTTCGCCTTGCCCCAAGCTTAGGTCAGGGCAGTCATTGCGCAACAGCCTGGGCTAATCTCATAACACGACTCACACCTCTGATTCGCCGTGAGGATTTTTCCATGAGCGCTCAGCTGAACCACACCATCGTCTGGTGCCGTGACAAACAGGTGTCGGCCCGCTACCTGACCGACCTCCTCGGCCTGCCCGATGCCGAGCCGTTCGGGCCGATGCTGGTGGTCAAATTCGATAACGGTGTGTCACTGGATTTCTACAACAACGACCCGCCGATTGCCTCCCAACACTATGCGTTCCTGATTGGTGACAACGACTTCGATGCGGCCTTCGCTCGCCTGCAAGCGAGCAAGCAGCCCTGGTGGGCCGATCCAGGCAAACAGAGGCCGAACGAGATCAATGAATACGGCGGCGGCCGACGGGTGTATTTCGATGACCCGGACGGGCATCTGCTGGAGATTTTTACCCAGCAATAGATACCCGTCATTGGCGTGTCATATACCGAACGGAAAGGTGTCTTCCTCATGCTCCATGAATTCAGGCGCGGGTAATGGCGAGACCGCGTGGGTTTTTTCGATCCACACGAAAGCGTCGAACTGCTCTGCCAGCACGGCCTGAAAGTAATGACTCTGGCGCTCGGTCCTGGGTCGATAGATGACACCGATGGCGCGCTCAAGTAACGGTTCAGCCAGTACGTCCAGCAATTCCTCGCTCGGTGACGTCCGCCAGTCGAGCAGCGCTGCGGGGATGCCGGCCTGGAGAAACAGCTGCTCCCAACTGTCGGCCAATGCCGGGTTCACTTTTTTAACCTGCATCGGCTCGTCCCAGTCGTCAGCGGCGGCAACGGTGCCATGGTCGGTGCCCATGCCGATCAGTACCGCTTGTGAACCGTAGGCCGTGCGGCATAACTGGCCGATGTTGAATTGCCCCTCCCACCCCATTTGCGTCGCGGCGGCGTTGCCGATGTGCGAGTTATGCGCCCACACCACCGCTTTGGCGCCTCCCCCGCGGTGCACCATGAGGGTTTGCAAGGTGTCGAACATGTGCAGGTCACGCAGGTTCCACGAAGCGGTGGAGCCGCGGTACATGGCGCGGTAATACTGCTCGGCAGCCCGCACCACGCGGGCGTTCTGGGTGGCGCTGAAAAACGCCTCGTCGTCGGCGACCATTGGGTCAAGCCGTTCGCCCAGCAACACATTCAATTGCTCGACCACGGCGTCCTCGCACGTGGCCATGTTGCCCCGCTCGGCGAAATGACCGTACAGCGCCGGGTCGTCATGCCACGGCGTCAGGCAGCTGTAGCGATGACGCGCCTCTTTCGCCAGTTGCGGGTCGGTCTTATCGAGGTAGTCGAGCACTTCGTCGATGGAGTGACGCATGCTGTAAACATCCAGCCCCCGAAACTCCACCCGCTGCTCAGGCGTCAGCCCGCGATTATGGTGGTGCAGCCAGCGGGTGAACGTCTGCACGGCGGTGTTGCGCCACATCCAGGTGGGGAACCGGGCGAAGGCCTGTTTTTTCCAGGCTGAGCGGCCCAGGTCGCGGACACATCGGTCGATCTGGCCGGCATCGGGCCAGTCAGCTTCAACGGCGACAATGCCAAAGCCATGCTGCTCGATCAGGCGGCGGGTGATCGCCGCCCGGGTCTGGTAGAACTCCTGAGTACCATGACTGGCTTCGCCGATCAGCACCACGCTGGCATCGCCAAAACGGTCGAAGAGTTTGCCGAATTCCGGTGAGTCGAGTGCCGGCAACGGCTCGGCATGACGGCGTAGCACGTCGGCCGCATTGGCGGGTGGCTCGCCGCGAGGACGGCTGAACCGTCGCAGAAGATCGCTTACGGGACTGTTCATGGACGTCATGACCTCATCTGCACGTCGTCATCATTTTGACTACGTCAGCGAGGGCATGATTCCGCTGAATTCAGTGATCGCGGCTCAGAACGCCAGCTTGTAGCCGATCAGCACCAGCATCGTGGCCAGGCACGGACGCAGCAGTTCGTCGGAGATACGCCCGGTCAAATGGCTGCCCAGGTAAATCCCCGGCAGCGAACCGACCAGCAAGTAGCCCAAAATATGCCAATCCATGTTGCCCATGCTCGCATGGCCCAGGCCGGCGACCAGGGTCAGGGGCACCGCGTGAGCGATTTCAGTGCCGACCAGACGGCGGGTGGGGAGCATCGGGTACAGAATGAACAGCGCTACGGTGCCCAGAGCGCCAGCGCCGATGGAAGTCAGGGCCACCATGGCGCCCAGGATCAGACCGGTGATGACGGTCAGTGCGTTCAACCGGGGGCCGCTAGGGTTGTAGTGGCCGCCCGCCCGTTTGTGGGCGAAATCGAGCAAGCGCTTCTTGAAGAAAATGGCCAGCGCCGTGGCGAACAAAACGAAGCCCAGGGCTTGTTTGATAACGGCGTTCATCGCGTCGGGCGAAGTCTGCAAGCTGCTCAAAAACCACAGCGTCAGGGCCACCGCCGGCACACTGCCAAGGGTCAGCCAACCGGTGATCGCCCAGTCGATGTTCTTGTTCTTGCGATGAACCAGCACACCACTGGATTTGGTAATGGCCGCATACAGCAAATCAGTGCCCACCGCTGTCGCCGGATTGACGCCGAACCACAGCAGAATCGGCGTCATCAACGAACCGCCTCCGACGCCGGTCATGCCGACAATAAAGCCGACCACCAGACCTGCAACGACCAACCCGAAATTACCGAATTCCATTAATACGCCCAGAAAATCGCAGGAAAATAACCGGCTCGCAGCATAGCGATTTTTCTTATAACCAGTTATATCGATGCGGTCTATCGTTATGCCAGGAATTGGGTTCAGCACTCGTTTTACTGCACCGGCAAAAAATTCAGAAACAGCAAACTCTGGGCATAGTTGAGGCCGATCCGCCGGTAGCGTTCATCGAGCATCTGGGTCAGCAGGTCCAGCCGTGCGACGATTTTGCCGAACTCCACGGCAAAGCTCAGGTTGCTGCCCTCCTCCGAGATTTCGTTGGAAAACAGCAAGGGCTCGCCTTGCCTGTTTTGTCGCTGACTCAAGATCCAAGTGGCTTTCTCGATGTTGCGCGCGGCATTGCTGACGAAGGTCGGGTTGATCGCATCCGTCATGTAGAACTCCAGCCGATTGCCGTGAGCGGTGACGAGCATGCTGCCGATGGCATAGATAAAGGCACCGACCCGGTCGCCGAGAAATTCCGGGCTCATGGCATAGCTCAGCGCGGCGAGGTCTTTTTTGCCGCCGAGAGTGGGCAGCGGCTCCTGCTGTTCGATGGCCATGCGCACTTGTTTTTCCGCGGTGCCGACATCGAGGAAGCCGGATTTCTTCAGCTCCTGCGGGTTGCGCAGGTAGAGCTTGTTCATCAGCAGGTAGAGGCTTTCGAGGTTGTCGCGCATGGTCAGGGTCGCCATGCGATCGACGCTGGTCTGGAGGACTTCCTGGGGGGTGCCTTTGCGAAACTGGCTAATGATGTCGTTGCCCGGCTGATGGCTGCAGCCACTGGCAAAGAGCATCGACAGGCCAATCAGCAGCCGGCAATAACGGCGAATGCACAGGGTAAAACCGGGTAAAACTCGAGCCATGGGTTCTTGAACTTGGGCATGGGCCGGCGGTGGGGATCGCCGCGGGCTGGCCAAGGATAGAACCGCGAAAGCCAGAAAAGTGCAGTGCCGGTGGTCCGTAAACACAGGTCACCGTGATAGCGGCCTCGTATTAGTCATACTTTATAATTGCAACTCTGCCTAGATAAGCTATAAATCCTTCCTTGATTGCGTTAAATCTCACTTATTAGTATGACTACTTATCAAAAACAACAAAAAAGGAAGGTTCAACCATGCGTCAACCTCGATACCTGCTCTCCAGCCTCGGACTGTCCCTGATGATCGCCACCCTCCCCGCTTACGCCGCCGGCTTGTCCAGCGAACACAAAGCTTTCGGCAAAACCGATGATGGCACGCCCGTCGAGCAATACATCTTGCGCAACAGCCATGGCCTGCAAGCCACGGTCATTACCTACGGCGGGATTCTGCAGTCGCTGAAAGTGCCGGACAAAAACGGCAAGCTTGACGATGTGGTGCTGGGCTTTGACGATGTACAGGGTTACCAAAGCGGGACCGCGTACTTCGGCGCGACCATTGGCCGCTTCGGCAATCGCCTGGCCAATGGCACCTTCGATCTGGACGGCAAGCGTTATCAGGTGCCACTCAACGACGGCAGCAATTCACTGCACGGCGGGGCCCAGGGTTTTGATAAACGGGTGTGGAAAGCCGAACCGAGCAAAGGCAAGAATTCGGTGGGCGTGACCCTGACGTATTTGTCGGCGAGCGGTGAAATGGGTTTCCCGGGCAACCTGAAAACCGAAGTCACCTACAGCCTCACCGAAAACAATGAGCTGCGTATCGAGTACAAGGCCAGCACCGACAAGCCCACGGTGCTGAACCTGACCAACCACAGTTACTTCAACCTGGCCGGCGCCGGCAATGGCGACGTCCTGAAGCAGCTTGCGACCTTGCATGCAACCCGCTACACGCCGGTCACCGGCAAACTGATCCCTACCGGTGAACTGGCCCCGGTCGCCGGCACACCCATGGACTTCACTCAACCGACCGCCATCGGTCAACACATCAAGGCTGATCACCCGCAACTGAAATTCGCCGAACCCAAACAAGGCGGTTTCGATTTCAATTGGGTATTGGACGCCAAGGGTGATCTGGGCAAACTCGCTGCCGATGTCAGCGACCCGCAATCCGGACGCCGGTTGCAGCTCTACACGACTGAACCGGGTGTGCAGTTCTATACCAGCAATTTCCTCGATGGCACGGTCAAGGGCAAGGCTGGCAAGGTTTATCCGCATTGGGGGGCGTTTACTCTGGAGACTCAGCATTATCCGGATTCGCCGAATCAGCCGAACTTCCCGTCCACACGACTGGATCCGGGCCAGAGCTATAACCAGACTACGGTGTACAAGTTTTCTACCCTGTAGATCAAAAGATCAAAGATCGCAGCCTTCGACAGCACCTGCGCAGGCTGCGATCTTTCGATGACCACCACGGAACCACCGGGCCATTTTGCTGCCAACTGAAGTATCGATCGGACGTTAGAAAGGAGGATGCATGCGTACTCTTGAGCTGGCCGGCAGCCAAGTGCCGGTCATCGGCCAAGGAACCTGGCGCATGGGCGAGGAACGCTCCCGACACACAAAGGAAGTTGCAGCGCTGCGTTTGGGCATCGAATTGGGCATGACCCTGATCGACACCGCTGAAATGTACGCAGAAGGAGGCGCTGAAGAGGTGGTGGGTGAAGCCATCGCCGGCCTTCGCGATCAGGTGTTTCTGGTCAGCAAAGTCTATCCCTTCAACGCCAGCCGCAGAGGCATCCCCCAGGCCTGCGAGCGCAGCCTGCGGCGATTGAATACCGATTACATCGATCTCTACCTGTTGCATTGGCGAGGCGACTATCCCCTGGCGGAAACCGTCGAAGCCTTCGAGCACCTGCGCGAAGAGGGCAAGATCGGCCGTTGGGGCGTGTCCAATTTCGACCTGGATGACCTGGAAGAACTGGCCTCGCCCGCCTGCGCCACCAATCAGGTGCTGTATAACCTGGAAGAACGCGGCATCGAGTTCGACCTGCTCCCTTGGAGCCATCATCACGGGATGCCGGTGATGGCCTATTGTCCGATCGGCCAGGGTGGGCACATGCTGGCCAACTCGACGCTCAAGCAGATTGCCGCCCGTCACGAGGCGACACCGGCGCAGGTGGCGCTGGCATGGATTCTGCGTCAGAACGGCGTGATCGCCATCCCCAAAGCGGTCCGCCCCGAGCATGTGCAGCTCAATGCACAAGCGGCGCAGTTGCAGCTTGACATTGGGGATCTGGAGGCGCTGGACCAGGCATTTCATGCGCCACAATGTAAGCAGCGGTTGGCCATGGTCTGAGCCATCGCGGTGCTGTCAGAGGGCATCGGCATGAGAAGTACCGATCAACTCGACTCTTTCAATTTGCCACGCTTCGTTCAGGCGCAGGACCCTGTGTTCGAGTGGGTGCAGGAAGAGTTGCGCGCCGGCCAGAAGCGCCGACACTGGATGTGGTTTATCTTCCCGCAGTTTTCCGGGTTGGGCGACAGCGAGATGTCCCGCTACTTCGCCATTCGCTCCAGTGAAGAAGCCGCCGCCTACCTCAAGCATCCGTTACTGGGACCACGCTTGCGCCTGTGCACGCAGCTGGTTCTGGACATTCCTCACAGCTCGATCACCAAGATTTTCGGCCATCCCGATAACCTCAAATTTCACTCATCGATGACACTGTTCGCCCAGGTTTCGCCAAAAGGTAGTCTGTTCCATCAGGCGCTGGATCAGTATTTTCACGGCATACCGGACGACTGGACGTTATCGCTGCTGGACTCAAAAAAGGCCCAGCTGCCCCCCAATCAGCGTTGAGAAATCGTCATCCACGAACGGCAGGATCGCATCCGCCACCGGTTGCAACTGCCGGGTGACGTAATGGTCGTAGTCGATGGGCGCGCTGCGGATTTCCAGCGGCTCGGGGCCGGCGACGGTGATGACATAACTGATCCAGCCGCCGTTCTGATATTGCCGCGGGCGTCCCTGCTGGTCGTTGTAGTCATCGGCGATCCGCGCTGCGCGCACATGGGGCGGCACGTTGCGCTGATAATCGTCGAGGGTACGACGCAGGCGTTTACGGTAGATCAAGCGCTCGTCGAACTCGCCGGCCAACGTCTTGCGCACATAGTCACGTACGTAATCCTGATAGGGCTTGCGATTGAAGATGCGCAGGTACAACTCCTGCTGGAATTGCCGGGCCAGCGGCGACCAGTCGGTGCGCACGGTTTCCAGGCCCTTGTAGACCATTTCATCAGTGCCGTCGGCGCGGGTGACCAATCCGGCATAGCGCTTCTTGCTGCCCTCCTCGGCACCGCGAATGGTCGGCATCAGAAAGCGCTTGTAATGGGTTTCGAACTGCAGTTCCAGGGCACTTTCCAGCCCGTACTCCTGTTTCACATGCTCGCGCCACCACTGATTGACGTGGTCCACCAGCGCATGACCGATCTGCGCGGCTTCTGTCTGACCGTGGGCGCGGCGCAACCAGACGAAGGTGGAGTCGGTGTCGCCGTAGATCACCGCGTGGCCTTGGGCTTCGATCAACTGGCGGGTGCGCAGCATGATTTCATGCCCGCGCAAGGTGATCGACGAGGCCAGTCGCGTATCGAAGAAGCGGCAACCGCTGGAACCGAGGACGCCGTAGAAGGCGTTCATGATGATCTTCAGGGCTTGGGACAAAGGCGCGTTGTGTTCGCGCTTGGCGGTTTCGCGACCTTCGGCGACCCGGGCGACGATGGCCGGCAGGCAATGGCGGGTTCTTGAAAAACGTGCACCGCGAAAACCCGGCACCGACTCGCTGTCCTCGGGATGCTTGAGCCCTTCGATCAAGCCCACCGGGTCGATCAGAAAAGTGCGGATGATCGACGGATATAGGCTTTTGTAGTCGAGCACCAGCACCGATTCGTACAGCCCGGGCTGCGAGTCCATGACAAAACCGCCGGGGCTGGCCTCTGGAGGTTTGCCGCCCAGGTTCGGCGCGACGAAGCCCTGACGGTGCATCAACGGCATATACAGGTGAGTGAATGCCGCCACCGAGCCACCGCTGCGGTCCGCCGGCAAACCGGTGACGCTGGCACGCTCGAGCAGGAAAGTCAGCAGTTCGGTCCTGGCGAAGATCCGCGTCACCAGTTCGCAGTCCTTGAGGTTGTACTTCGCCAGGGCCGGTTTGTCCTCGGCGAACATGCGATTGATTTCGTCCATGCGCTGGTATGGATTGTCGATCGACTTGCCTTCGCCCAACAGGGTTTGCGCGACGTTTTCCAGGCTGAACGAGGGGAAGCTCCAGGTCGCCGAACGCAGCGATTCGATGCCATCGATGATCAACCGGCCGGCAGCCGAAGCGAAGTAATGGTTGCCGTTGCCGTGTTCGCGCCACTGCATTTCTTCACCGCCACGCCCCAGCTTCAGCGGCACCGCCAGGCGCCGGGCATGTTCGTGCAGTACGCGCAAATCGAACTGCACGACGTTCCAGCCGATGATGGCGTCGGGATCGTGCCGGGCGAACCATTCATTGAGTTTTTTCAGCAGCAGGGTTCGCGAATCGCAGTATTCGAGCTGGAAATCCACCTCACTGTCGTCGCCATTGGGCGGCCCGAGCATGTACACCTGCCGCTCGCCGCAGCCTTCCAGGGCTATGGAATACAACTCGCCCTGAGCGGTGGTTTCGATGTCCAGCGAAACCAGTCTGAGCTTCGGCCGGTAGCCGGGGTCGGGTTTCATTTGCGCGTCGAGCAGCAGGCCTTCGGCACCGGGCGTGCCGCCGAACAGAACGGGCGCGGTGATGAAACGCTCCATCATGTAGCGCTCCGGCGGGCGGATATCGGCTTCGAATACATCGATGCCTGATCTGCGCAGCGCAGTTTCCAGGCGCATTAATTGACCGTGCTGCCGGCAATACAGGCCGAGCACCGGGCGATGTTCGAAGTCCAGAAGCGCCAGGGGCTTGAACTCGACGTTTTTCTCGTCGTGCAGCAGCGCTTCGGCTTGCTCACGTTGGGCTAGCGGAATAAACGCTACCGACGGTTGATGCGGCAGGCGGATACGCCGGGGACCGGCATCAGTCGCCAGCCAGAAGTCGACTTCCGTGCCGGCCGGAGTATCGCGCCAATGCCGGGTCAGGACGAAGCCCTGCTGTAAATCCACCACTGCACCTCAACGAATCGATTCAAGGGGTAATTCTACGCGTGATCGGCGGTGTGGTGAGGAGGCTTGCCCTAACGCCGGTAAAACCGCTCGCTCCTACTGGATTTTCGTCGAGTTTTTACAAAGAAAAATCACTGAATGACGCTTTTTGCGCGGTATCTGCCGCTTTCTGCCTTGCTCTGAGAGCCTGTCTCTACGATTCTTCAAGAACAACGACAACACCCGAGAAACCGCCATGAAAACCGTCGCCCAACTGCTCAAGTTAAAGGCCCAACAGAATCAGGAAGTCCACACCATTGCGCCTCATCAAATGGTGCTGGAAGCGCTGATGGTGATGGCCGCAAAAAACGTCGGCGCGTTACCGGTGCTGAAAGAGGGAAAGGTCGTCGGCATCATCAGCGAGCGGGACTATGCGCGCAAACTGGTACTCAAGGGGCGATCCTCCGTCGGCACGCCGGTCAGTGACATCATGGTGAAGCCGGTCATCACCGTGGACACCCATCAAACCGTCGAAACCTGCATGGGCATCATGTCCGAAAAGCGCCTGCGGCACTTGCCGGTGGTGGAAAACGGCGAGTTGATCGGCTTGCTGTCCATCGGCGACCTGGTCAAGGAAGCCATCGCCGAACAGGCTGAACTGATTCGCCAGCTGGAGCAGTACATTCGCGGCGAGTGATTCCAGCACACCGAAAATCCCCCTGTGGGAGCGGGCTTCTGTGGCGAGGGGGCTTGCCCCCGTTGGGTCGCGAAGCGCCCCCGAAAGCCTTGCGACTGCTTCGCAGCCGAACGGGGGCGAGCCCCCTCGCCACAAAGCTCACTCAACACAAAAGCTTGCTCCCACAATAGTTTGTTGGTGTTCTTACGGCCAATGCCGCGCGAAAACCGGTGCCAAGGCAGGGTGCCGGTCGAAGCGTTCGAGCCAGGCGGAAAACCCCGGTCGCGCAACGCGCAAATGCTCCCGCGTCCCCGCCCAGCGCGTCACCACCGCCGCCAGAATATCCAGCGCACTCGGTGCTCCGTCGCCCAGGTACAACTTGCCGGCGAACTGATCGGCAAACACCTGCCAACTCCAGTGCAGGCGCCGGCGGGCACCGGCCCTAAGGTTTTCCCTGGATGATTCGTCCGCCTCGGCCAGCCAACGCTCGGGGTAGTCGATAATGCCGATGGCGGCATAGCAATTAGTGACGATGTACACCAGGCCCCGAATAACCTGATCACGTTTGAGCGGGTTTTCCGGCAACAGGTTCGACTCCGGGAACGTCAGGCCCAGGTGAATCAGGATGGCCGCGCTCTCGGTCAGAACCCCGCCATCGGGCAATTGCAGGGTCGGAATCTGCTTGAGCGGGTTGAGCTTCTCCAATGCCTGAACCGCCTCCGGAGACGATGAGACATCGATAAAGCGATAAGGCACCTCGCACAGTTCCAGCGCAGCTTCGATGGCAGCCGCACCCGAGTTCTGATGTCCGTAAAGCTGATACATGACGAAATCTCCTCTGCGACTCTCTCTTTGTAGCAGCTGCCGAGCCCGCGAGGCTGCGTTCGGCTGCGCAGCAGTCGTGATAATGGCTAATGCAATCTGCCTCACATCCCACACTCTGCGGTGTTACGACGGCTACGCCGCCCAACGCAGGCTTCGCCAGCGGCTACAAAGACTGCATCACGGCTGAAATGGCTTGACTGACATTAGCCTTCATCAGCCGGTTTTTTTAGTCATTTTTGCTCCAGTTACTTCCCCGCACGCTTCATGCAACGCTGGTAACGCTCATCGACCCGCTTGGCGAACCACGCCGTGGTGAGTTTGCGGGTGATTTTCGGGCTTTGCAGTACGATTCCCGGCAATACCGCACGGGGTAATGGCCGGCCTTCAGCCTGTTCGGCCAGGGCGAACACCCGCCGATACAGCTTGGTGTCCTCGAATTCAAGGCCTTTGCCCTCCTCCAATTGATCCCTGATGGTCAGGTTGCGCATGTCCAACTGCTTGCCGAGGGTGCGCACCGCCAATTCCGTAGCGCCAGGCATGATCGAACCGTAGCGCACCAGATCGCCATCCAGCGCCAGCGGGATGCCGGTTGCACGACTTACTGCGTTCTGAAACGCCGCATTGCGACTGGCGTACCAACCGGCATTGAAATCGGCGAAGCGATACAGCGGCTGCTTGTAGCTCACCGGGTAGCCGAGCAAATGGGCAATACCGAAATACAGGCCACCACGACGGGTGAACACTTCGCGGCGAATCGAGCCGTTTACCGGGTAGGGATAATGACGCGCCTGCTGTTCGGCGAAGTCGATGCTGACCTGCATGGGCCCACCGGTATGCACCGGGTTGAAACCATCGAACAGCGTCCGCCCCATGGGCACCATGCCAATGAAATCATCGAAAATCGCGCTGAGTTCTCTTTCGCTGCGCGCGGCATTCAGCCGGTCGCTGTAACTTTTGCCATTGGGTGAACTGACCTGTAAGGCACCGCTCACCAGCAGACCTGGGATGTGAGCCTTGGCGGCGCGACGGTCAATTTCGTCCCGGGCGATCTTGCCCAGGCCTGGCACCGGCGGATCTGCCTGAAACGTCGATTCCTGCTCAGTGACCGCGAGTACCGAACACAGGTTTTGCGTGGTCGGCGGAATATTTTGCGCGGCAAACGCCGCGTAGATGTCCGTGGCCCAGCCTTGGCGATCGGGGGTCTTGGCCGGTAGCAGACGCATGATCTCGGCCTTGACCTCGGCGGGCTTGCGCGGCGGCGGTTCCATCGTGCGTTGGGTACCGCAACCGGCCAGGACCAACAATGCCGTGATGCTCATGATCAATCGATTGACTTGCATGTTGCTCCATCAAAATCCGTTGAGCCGGGTTAACCATACGATCAATGGCATGGCGCAGGCTATGACTGTGACAGCTGCTGACTGTTCCCCTGCAGCGCTGTAGCGCTGTAGCGCTGTAGCGCTGTAGCGCTGTAGCGCTGTAGCCGTGTAGCCGTGTAGCCGTGTAGCAGCTGCCGAGCTTGCGAGGCTGCGTTCGGCTGCGCAGCAGTCGTAAAACCAGAGATTGCGGTGCGTCAGGCTGACCGCGTTAATCGGACTCACGACTGCTGCGCAGCCGAACGCAGCCTCGCAAGCTCGGCAGCTGCTACAAATCTGGTTGGTTCCGTTGGGCAGGCGGGCGGTGGGTGTATCCGGGCTGAACCATACTTGCTCCACACACCGAGGAGGACAGGCTCATGAACCGTAGCGACGTGCTGATCATCGGCGCCGGCCCGACCGGGCTGGTACTGGCGCTGTGGCTGAGCAAACTGGGGATTGCGGTGCGCATTATCGACAAGACGTCGGAACCCGGCACCACTTCACGTGCGCTGGCGGTACAGGCGCGAACGCTTGAACTGTATCGCCAGCTCGACCTCAGCGACACCGTTGTGCAAAACGGCCATAAAGTGGCCGCGGCTAATTTCTGGGTCAAGGGCGAACCGGTCGCGCGCCTGCCGCTGAGCAGCATCGGCGAAGGTCTGACGCCCTACGCGTTTCTGGAAATGTATCCGCAAGACGAACACGAACGCCTGCTGATCGACCGCCTGGAGGCCGGCTTCGGTATTACAGTTGAGCGCAACACCGAACTGCACAGCTTCGAGCAAACCGGCGATGGCGTCACCGCCCGGCTGCGTTTGCCCGATGGTCAGGAGGAAACTTGCCAGGCCTGTTACCTCGCAGGCTGCGATGGCGCCCGGTCGATTGTGCGCAAAACGCTGGACACCGGTTTTCCAGGCGGCACTTACCAGCAGATTTTTTACGTGGCGGACGTTCAGGCTCGCGGCCCCACGTTCAACGGTGAACTGCATGTGGACCTTGATGAAGCCGACTTCCTCGCCGTATTCCCCTTGGCCGGCGAAGGTCGGGCCCGACTGATCGGCACGGTTCGCGACGAGCGCGCCGACCGTGCCGAAACCCTTCAGTTTGAAGACATCAGCCACCGGGCCATTGAGCATCTGAAGGTGCAGATCGATAAGGTGAACTGGTTCTCGACCTACCGCGTGCATCACCGGGTTGCGGATCATTTTCGCACCGGGCGCGCGTTTCTGCTGGGTGACGCCGCCCATGTCCACAGCCCCGCGGGTGGCCAAGGCATGAACACCGGAATTGGCGATGCAATCAATCTGGCCTGGAAACTCGCGGCGGTGTTAACCGGTGGCGCCTCGGCCAAACTGCTCGACAGTTATGAAACCGAGCGCATTGCCTTTGCCCGGCGATTGGTGGCGACTACCGACCGGGTCTTCAGTTTCGTCACCGCCGAAGGGCGAATTGCCGACGTCTTGCGCACCCGTGTGGCACCTTTTTTGATCCCGAAAATGACCTCGTTGGAAGCCGCTCGGGAGTTCCTGTTTCGCACGGTGTCGCAGACCACTCTCAACTATCGCGGCATGCCGTTGAGCGAGGGCGTTGCGGGCCATGTTCACGGCGGTGATCGCCTGCCCTGGGCCCACGACGGTGAAGGGGACAATTTCGAACCGCTGAAGGACCCGACCTGGCAGGTGCATGTGTATGGCGATACCAGCGACGAGATGATCGCCTGGTGCACCGAGCATCACCTGCCGTTGCAGGTGTTCGACTGGCGACCGGCGTTTGAAGCGGCGGGCCTGGCGCGCAACGGGTTTTACCTGCTGCGGCCGGATACGTATGTGGCGATTGCCGACTACAGCGCCGATCCGAAGGTGATCGAGCGGTATTTCCGGGAGCGAGAAATTCGGCCGTTTTTCGGCTGACCCCGAGACCACTGAAGCTCGCTCCCACAAATTCGGCGCGATGAGTTCATTGCCTGATGATGGGATTCAAAGCGGCTGCCTGGGGATTTCCAGCCCGCGAATCACCGCCGGCCTTGCCAGGAAACGTTCCAGCACGCGGATGATGTTGGGGAAATTCTGGATACCGACCAGCTCGCCGGCTTCATAGAAGCCGATCAGGTTGCGCACCCAAGGAAAAGTCGCGATGTCGGCAATGGTGTAGCGTTCGCCCATGATCCAGTTGCGCCCCTGCAAACGGCCTTCAAGGACTTGAAGCAAGCGCTTGCTTTCCTCGACATAGCGATCACGAGGACGCTTGTCTTCGTAGTCTTTGCCGGCGAATTTGTTGAAAAAACCGAGTTGGCCGAACATTGGCCCGATACCGCCCATCTGAAACATCAGCCACTGAATGGTCTCGTAACGTGCCGCCGATTCCTGCGCCAGCAGTTGCCCGCTCTTGTCGGCGAGGTAAATCAGAATCGCCCCGGATTCGAACAAGGCAAGCGGTTGGTCCCCCGGCCCATGGGGGTCGAGGATCGCCGGGATCTTGTTATTGGGGTTCAACGAGAGAAATTCAGGAGACAGCTGATCGTTGGTGTCGAAGCTCACATGATGGGGCTCGTAGGGTAGCCCGATTTCCTCGAGCATGATCGAAACCTTGACGCCATTGGGCGTTGGCAAGGAATAGAGCTGGAGCCATTCGGGGTATTGGGCCGGCCATTTTCGAGTAATGGGGAATGCAGACAAATCGGTCATAAGGGGCATCCACGCAAAGACGGAGTGAAGGTCATAAGGTGGATAAGGTATGTGCCGTATCCATAAATCCGCAACATCCAGTCGATAACCTTTCCCCAATCCGTTCAAGGTTGCCGTTAAAGTGCCAGGCGCCTTACCCGGATCGAACCAAAGGGCTCCAGAGGACTCTGAGCATTGCCCTGTAGGAAACGGACCGGGTCAATGACATGGAAAACACCCGATGCTGGGAGCTCGCGGTGCCAAGGTTTGTCAGCCTTAACCGAATACGCTGAAGATGACCTATTCGATGATGAATCCATTGAAATTCGCCCAACGCTTCAAACATCGCGCCTATATCTTCCTGCCCTCCCTGCTGGCGGTCAGCGCGTTGTTTTTGTCGCTTGAGTCCAGTGAAAGCCGCGCCCAACCGGCGGACGGCACCCAGACGCTGGTCTTCCTGCGACATGCGGAAAAACCCGCTGGCGGACTGGGTCAGCTTAATTGTCAGGGGCTGAACCGCGCCATCGACCTGGCCACCTTGTTGCCGGAAAAATTCGGCAAGGCCGACTACGTGTTTGCCGCCAACCCGACACGCAATGTCGAGGAAGGCGAACTGGATAATTCCTACAGTTATATCCGCCCCCTGATGACCATCAGCCCCAGCGCGATCAAGCTAGGCTTGCCGGTGAACATCAACTTCTCGGCCAATGACACCAGCGACCTGGCGGATGAACTGCTGGACGACAAGTATCACAACTCGGTCATTTATACGGCCTGGTCCCACGGCTACCTGCCCGAGCTGATCAACAAGGTCGCCGGGGAAGCCGTCGGCAAGAAACAGAACATCACCGAGGACTGGGCATCCAGCGACTACGACTCGCTGTACGTGCTCACGCTGACCTGGCACAACGGCAAGGCCAGCCTGCAGAGCAACAGCTACAAGCAAGGCCTGGATAACGGTCAGAAGACTTGTCCGACGTAAGCGGTCGGGCGCTTGTCAGGGCCTCATCGCGAGCAGGCTCGCTCCCAATTTGATCTTCAGTGACCACAGATTCTGCGTACTACTGAAATCCAGTGTGGGAGCGAGCCTGCTCGCGATGGGGCCGGCGAAAACAACATCACCCTAGGTCATTACCCCGCTCCCGCAGATATTCAAGCACCGCCCCCCGCTCCCCGACAAACTCGATCCGCGAAGCCTTCTTCTCCCGCTGAAACGCATACATCGGGTCGTAATATTCGCGCAGTAACCCTTCGATCCAGCCTCGGTGCAAATCCACCGCACCGCTGTTCGCCTGTTCTGCCAGCGCGTCTTCCATCAAGGCCAACATCCGCTGATGACGTTCGCCGCCCAATCGTTTCTGGACATTGTTCAGACTTGCCAGCAAACGCTCGGAAAACATTGCGAAGCCTTCATCGCCATGCACCTGGATGAATTCGGCGCACAAGTCCACCACGTAATCACGCAGGATTCGCTCGACCCGCCCTTCCAGGCTGTCTTCCAGCCAAACCATCGGAAATTGCTGCATGCCCTGATACAACGGCAACGGCAAGGCGCAGCTGCCGACCATGCGGCTCTCGTCTTCCAGCACGAACTGTTCGATACCACGGGCACGCTTCTTCAGCACATCCACCGCCAGGCGGTTCTCAAAATCGATGTTGGAAGGTTGCCCGGTGGCGCGTTTGCCGAAGCTGGAGCCGCGATGATGGGCGTGGCCTTCGAGATCCAGCCCGTTGCTCAATTGCGTGAGTACCTCGGTCTTGCCGGTGCCGGTCATGCCGCCCAGCAAAACGAAATCACACTGGGCAATAGCCTGATCGAGCGTATCGAGCAAGAAGGTGCGCATGGCCTTGTAGCCGCCACCGACCCGCGGATAGTCGATGCCCGCTTCGTCCTTGAGCCATTGCTGAACGATCTGCGAACGCAAACCGCCGCGAAAACAATACAAATAACCATCCGGATGCGCCCGGGCAAAATCGGCCCAGGCCTGGATGCGCTCGGCCTTGATTTCGCCGGCCACCAATTGATGCCCCAGGATGATGGCGGCTTGCTGACCTTGCTGCTTGTAGCAAGTGCCGATCCGTTGCCTTTCCAGGTCATTCATCAGCGGCAGGTTGACCACGCCAGGGAATGAGCCCTTGCAGAATTCGATCGGCGCGCGGGTATCCATCATTGGCCGGTCGTTTAGAAAGATGTCGCGGTAATCGGTGAAGTCGATGGACATCAAAACACCTCTACCGCATTAGTCTGTCGCTCGATCAGTTCGCCGATCGGCTCAAGGGCCAGGCCGAGTTCGGCTGCCACCACCAGAAACTGTTCATTGCCCTCAGGCGTGACCGCAATCAGCAGGCCACCGCTGGTCTGCGGATCGCAAAGCACCCGTTTGTGCAGTTCCTGAAGCCGCCCCAGTTTGCTGGCATAGCTGTCGAAATTGCGCAGCGTGCCGCCCGGCACGCAGCCCTGATCGAGGTAATACTCGACACCTGGCAGGCGCGGCACCCGGTCATATTCGATGCGTGCAGTCACGTTGCTGCCGTCGGCCATCTCGACCAAGTGCCCAAGCAGGCCGAAACCGGTGACGTCAGTCATCGCGGTCACGCCGTCGAGTTTGCCGAAACGGCTGCCGGGTTTGTTCAGGGTACACATCCAGTCCCGGGCCAGGCCGATGTCGGCCGTGCGCAACTTGCCTTTCTTCTCGGCGGTGGTGAGGATGCCGATGCCCAAGGGTTTGGTGAGGTACAGCAAGCAACCGGCGGTGGCGGTGTCGTTGCGCTTCATGTGGCGTTTTTCCACCAGCCCGGTCACGGCCAGGCCGAAGATCGGCTCTGGCGCATCGATCGAATGGCCGCCCGCCAGTGGGATCCCCGCCTCATCGCAGACCGAACGCCCACCGCGAATCACTTCCCGGGCAATCTCCGGCGCCAGCACATTGACCGGCCAGCCGAGAATCGCAATTGCCATCAATGGATCGCCGCCCATGGCGTAGATATCGCTGATGGCGTTGGTCGCGGCGATACGGCCGAAATCGAATGGATCGTCGACGATCGGCATGAAAAAGTCGGTGGTCGACACTACGCCGCGTTCTTCGTCGATGGCATACACCGCCGCATCATCGCGAGAAGCGTTGCCGACCCAGAGTTTCGGGTCCAGGTTTTGCGCGCCGCTGCCGGCCAGAATCACCTCCAGTACCTGGGGTGAAATCTTGCAGCCACAGCCTGCGCCGTGGCTATATTGGGTCAGACGAATCGGCTCGCTCATCGGGGATGCACCTTGTAAAGTCAATGCCGAGGATTCTACAGCAACCCCATTCCTGCGGGGTCTTCACAACCCGCAGGAATAAGCGATCCATTGTGGCGAACCTGCAGAAAAAAGGTGCCTGCCTGTCGGACTGGTTCAACCAGGATTACGGGGCGTCCGGCTGTCACCAGTCACTGTCGCCGTCCGACAATTCGACTGAATTTTCGCCGCGCCTCGCGATCCCTCTATAACTACAGGGAGGAATACAGGTTTTATGAACAACGCAAAACTTTTCGTCATTGAATACACCCTTCATGGCAAGCCCAAGTCTTTCATTATCCGCCTCGACAAGATGGACAATGCAGAGGCTTGGCACTGGGCAAGTTGCGATGCCGGAGTAGGCCGGATCCCGCGCTTTGGCCGTGAACGGGTGCAGAAGACCAGCAAGCCGCTGGCGGAAAAATTCGGCATCGAGAATGTAACTTGGCGACCCGCCAGTTGAGCGTCAAACAGGAGGGGAAAGATTTGAAGTGAAGTGGAGCCTGGACGGCTCCACTTTTTTGCCTGAGCGGTCAGGGTTGAGCACACTTGCAGTCTTTGTTGGCGCAGGCTTCGCCGTTTTCATGGTGCTTGGCGCAGGCTTCACAGCAATAGTGCTTGCCGTGACGCACGATAGGGTGTTCACCGAGTTTACAGTTGCATTTCGGGCAGTCGCAGGTACCGTCATTCATAAGTCTGACTCCGTGGTTAGGGTCGTCCGGGTGCCGCGAATGCGCGACACCTGAAGCAGGTGACCGTCCGCTCCCCAAACGGGTTCAAACTAACCCTTGGACGGTGCTTGCTTACTTATGAGGGTAGTCGCGATTGCCCTATGGTGAGGGGAAGCACAGCACCTGTAGGAGCGAGGCTTGCCCGCGAAGAGCGATGACACGTAATACCTGAAAAACCGCGGCGCATTCTTCGCGGGTAAGCCTAGCTCCTACAGGTTCTACGTCCTGACTTACCGGCATTGGGGGCAAGCCTCCTCGCCACAAAAGCAACATCAATCAGATACGGAATTGCCCGACCAGTTGCCCCAGGCGCTGCCCCAGATCGGCCAGGCTACGCGAGGTCTGGGCGCCGAGCTGGGTTTCATCGGCGACGCTGTCTACGGCCACGGCGATTTGATGCACGCTGCGGTTGATCTCTTCGGCCACGGCGGTTTGCTCTTCGGCGGCGCTGGCGATCTGGGCGTTCATCGAGTTGATGGTGCCGATCAATTGGGCCATGGCGTCCAGAGACGCCCCCGCCTCGTTGGCCTGGGCCGACGTGCCGTCGCCGGCCTCGCTGGAGCGGCGCATGGCTTCGACCGCCGATTGGGTGCCGGCCTGCAAGCGGTCGATCATGCTCTGAATTTCCTGGGTGCTGATTTGCGTGCGGCTGGCCAATGCACGCACTTCGTCGGCGACCACCGCAAAACCACGCCCGGCCTCACCGGCGCGGGCCGCTTCAATCGCAGCGTTGAGCGCCAACAGATTGGTCTGCTCTGCAATCGAACGGATCACCCCGAGCACGCTGACAATTGACGACACGTCTTTCTGCAGGCTGTCGAGCGACACGCCGCTGCTGCGAATGTCATTCACCAACGCATGAATCTTCACGATGCTGCCGGCCACCACGCGTTTGGCGGCCTGACCCTCTTCGTCGGTCTGCTGGGCAGCAACTGCCGCGTTTTGCGCACTTTTGGCCATTTCCTGAGCCGCCGCTGACATTTGGTTGATTGCGGTGGCCACCTGATCGGTTTCGTGACGCTGACGCTCCATGGCTTGATCCGAGCGCTGGGCCTGATCGGAGACCTGATTCACCAGCCCGGTCAGTTGCGAGGTCATTTCGGTGATCTGCCGTACCAGACCATGAATCTTGTCGACGAAACGGTTGAACGAGCCGGCCAGCTGGCCGAGTTCATCCTGGCGGGTGATGGCCAGACGCCGGGTCAGGTCGCCCTCGCCCGCCGCGATGTCGTCGAGGTTGGCTTTCATCAGGTTCAGCGGACGCAGAATGGTGTTGGCCAACAGCATCCCGGCAGCCGCGATCAGTAGCAGCACCACCACGGCAATCCCGACAATGCTCAGCACCACGCCTTGCATGCGTTCCTGGACCTTGGCCTCAACCACCGCCACTTGCGCTTCGATGCCGTCGAGGTTGACCGAGGTGCCGACCGCCATGTCCCACTTCGGCAGGTATTCGGTGTAGCCGAGCTTGGGCACCAGCATTTGGGTGTTGCCGGGCAGCGTCGAGCTGTATTGCAGGTAGTGGGTACCGTCCTTGGCGACTTTCACCAGGTCGCGGTTGACGTAGACGCCGTTCGGGTCGCGATTGTCCTTGAAGCTCTGGCCCACGCCTTCGGGGCTACTGGCCTTGAACAGGCGCACGGTATTGGAGTCATAGCCGAAGAAGTAGCCGTCCTTGCCGTAGCTGATGCTCGACAGCAACTTGATCGCTTGCGCACGCGCGGCGTCATCGCCGGGGGCTGCCGCGTCGTAGAGCGGTTTGATCGTGGTCATGGCCACGGCAACGTAACTTTGCAGGGTTGCCTTGGCATCGCTGAGCAGGCGCTGACGGGTTTGCTCGACTTCCTTGCGGGCCTGCTCCTGCAGAATGAACAATGTGGTCAGGCTGATGACCAGCGCAAAGAGCAACACCGGGAGGACGGCAAGGGACAGGACTTTAGCCTTCAGACTCATGCGCATGAGGTTCACTCTTTTGATTTTTGTTGGCGTGGTCAAGGCTATAACGGCAGGCCAACGTAAAACTGTAGGAGCCAGGCTTGCCGGCGAAGGCGTCCTCGAAATCGCCTTCGCCGGCAAGCCTGGCTCCTACGGGAGCGAAATCAGAGAACCATCGCCGCTACCCAGCCAAACACCAGCAGCGGCAGGTTGTAGTGCAGGAAGGTCGGGACAACGGTGTCCCAGATGTGGTGATGCTGGCCGTCGATATTCAGACCGGAGGTCGGGCCCAGGGTCGAGTCCGACGCGGGAGACCCGGCATCGCCCAATGCGCCGGCGGTACCGATGATGCTGACAATCGCGAGCGGGCTGAAGCCCAGTTGCATGCACAACGGTACGAAAATCACCGTCAGAATCGGTACGGTGGAAAATGACGAGCCAATGCCCATGGTCACTAACAGGCCCACCAGCAACATCAACAACGCGCCAATGGCTTTGCTGTGGCCGATCCATGAGGCCGAGGCTTCGACCAGCGTCTGCACTTGCCCGGTGGCTTTGATCACTTCGCCAAAACCGGACGCGGCGATCATGATGAAGCCGATCATCGCCATCATCTTCATGCCTTCAGTGAACAGGTCATCGGTGTCGCGCCATTTGACGATGCCCGACGCCGAGAAAATCAGAAAGCCGGCCAGCGCCCCGATAATCATCGAATCGAGCAGCAACTGAATAATGAACGCAGCAGCAATGGCCAGGCCGGCGACTATCAAGCTCAACGGGTTGTATTGCACCGCGACCTGTTCGACCTGTTCGATCTTTTCCAGGTTGTAAACGCGCTTCTTGCGGTAGCTGATGAAGGCTACTGCGAGGCCAAACACCATGCCCAATGCTGGAATGCCCATGGCATGGGTGACGTTGATGCCGCTGATGTCCACGCCGCTACGGGCAACATTGGCCAGCAGGATCTCATTGAGGAAAATGTTGCCGAAGCCCACGGGCAGGAACATGTACGGCGTGATCAGGCCAAAGGTGATAACGCAGGCAATCAAACGACGGTCCAGTTGCAGTTTGGTCAGCACATAGAGCAGTGGCGGCACCAGCAACGGGATAAAGGCGATATGAATCGGCAAAATGTTCTGGGAGGCGATGGCCACCACCCACAGCAAGCCGATCAGCAGCCATTTGACATTTCCGCCACCGTTGGCGTGCTGGCGATCGACCAGGGCCAGGGCCCTGTCGGCCAGCGCATGGGCCAGGCCGGACTTGGCGATGGCCACCGCGAACGCGCCGAGCAAGGCGTAGGACAACGCGACAGTCGCTCCGCCGCCGAGGCCGCTGTTGAAAGCTTTAAGGGTCGCGTCGATGCCCAGGCCACCGGTCAAGCCACCGACCAGCGCCCCCACGATCAGCGCGATCACCACATGCACGCGGGACAGGCTGAGTATCAGCATGATGCCGACCGCGGCAATTACTGCATTCATTGTCGTTACCTCAAAAGCAGCGCGGTGAGGCATCACCGCCAAACGGATGAGTCCGGCCGGTAGTCTGTATGAGCGTCACCAGCGGATGGAGAAAAGGGTTTTATCAGAGGGCGCGCACTGTGCCGGACCGTCGTCCCCTTGTCAAAGCGAACACCACCCCCTGTAGGAGCTGCCGAAGGTTGCGATCTTTTGATTTTCAATGACCTCGATGACGCCAGAAGATCAAAAGATCGCAGCCTTCGGCAGCTCCTACAGGGGGTGAATCAGTCTCACAAGGGTATGAGTGGATATTCGGCCCAACGACATAAAGAAAGCCGGATTCTGGCCGCTACAGTGCAAAGTCTCAGATATTTATCGAATAAAAGGACGTTTCCATGTCGCTCAGACAACTTTCCATTCAATGGAAAATCACCCTGTTGGCCGGGCTGTGCCTGGCAGGCATCGTGACCCTGCTGGTAGGGCTTTCGCTGTATCGCATGGAGCACAGCTCCGCGTTGGTGAAAGCCTCGAGCATGGACATGCTGACCGAAGCCGCCCAGGCGCGCATCGAGTCCCAAGGGGAAGTTCAGGCGCTGGGTATTCGTCAGCAGTTCATGGACGCGTATCAATATGGCCATGGCTTTTCGCGGCAGGTGCTGTTTTTGCGCGATCAGGCCGAGAAGCGTTTTCTCGATGCCTTTGATCTGCGTGAAGATCTGACCCGGCAGGTCAAGTCGGCCCTGCAAGCCAACCCGGAACTGCTCGGCCTGTCGCTGGTGTTCGAAGCCAATGCGCTGGACGGCAAGGATGAACTGTTTGCCGATCAGGCAGAGATTGGCAGTAACGAAAAGGGTCGCTTCGCCCTGTACTGGTCGCAACCGATACCGGGCAAGCTGACCTCCATGGCCCTGCCGGAAAGCGACATGGCCGACACCGCCACCGGCCCCAGCGGCGAGCCGGCCAACGCCTGGTTCACGTGCCCGCGCACCACGCTCAAGCCATGTGTGATCGAGCCCTACTTCTATGTGATCGACGGCCAGAACGTGCTGATGACCAGCATCGTGTTCCCGCTGATGGTCAACGGCAAAGTCATTGCCTCGCTGTCGGTGGACATCAACCTCAACAGCCTGCAAGCGATCAGCCAGAACGCCAGCCAAAAACTCTATGACGGCCAGACCAATGTCAGCATCGTCAGCCCGGTCGGTTTGCTCGCCGGCTACAGCCCGGACGCCAGCAAGCTCAGCCAGCGCCTGGACGCTGTGGACACGATCGACGGTGCCCAATTGCTGCGCCGACTGACCACCAGCGGTAAAACCGAAAGCCTGCATAGCCATCGGCAACTGAAAGTGCTGTCGCCCTTCCAGCCGATTCCCGGTGGCAAATCCTGGGGCGTGTTGCTCGACGTGCCCGAGAAGGTCCTGGTCGGCCCCGCCGAAGCGCTGAAAAAACAACTCGACGATAGCAACACCACCGGTACGCTGATTGAACTGTGCCTGGGTGTGCTGGCGGCGCTCGTCGGTCTGCTGTTGGTGTGGCTGATGGCGCGTAGCGTGACCCGACCGATCCTGGGCGTGGCCCGCATGCTGGAAGACATTGCCAGCGGCGAAGGCGACCTGACCCGGCGCCTGGCTTATGACAAGCAGGATGAGCTGGGCCAGTTGGCCGGTTGGTTCAACCGTTTCCTCGACAAGCTGCAACCGATCATTGCCCAAGTGAAACGCTCGGTGCAGGACGCCCGCAGCACGGCGGACCAATCATCCGCCATCGCTACCCAGACCAGCGCCGGCATGGAGCAGCAATACCGTCAGGTCGATCAGGTCGCCACCGCGTCCCACGAAATGAGCGCCACCGCCCAGGACGTCGCCCGTAGCGCCGCGCAGGCCGCACAAGCGGCGCGCGATGCCGATCAGGCGACCCGTCAGGGTTTGGCCGTGATCGACCGCACCACCGCCAGCATCGACCACCTCGCCGTCGACATGAGCGCGGCCATGGTCCAGGTCGAAGGCCTGGCAGCGAACAGCGAAAAAATCGGTTCAGTGCTGGAAGTGATTCGCGCTATCGCCGAACAGACCAATCTCTTGGCACTGAACGCCGCCATCGAAGCCGCCCGTGCCGGTGAAGCCGGACGCGGTTTCGCCGTGGTGGCCGATGAAGTGCGCAACCTGGCGCGGCGTACTCAAGAGTCCGTGGAGGAAACCCGTCTGGTGATCGAGCAGCTGCAGAGCGGTACGCAGGAGGTGGTGAGTTCGATGAACAACAGCCATCGCCAGGCTCAGGGCAGTGTCGAGCAGGTTAGTCAGGCGGTGACGGCATTGCGGCAGATTGGTGAGGCGGTAACGGTGATCAGTGACATGAACCTGCAGATTGCCAGTGCGGCAGAAGAGCAGAGCGCGGTGGCTGAAGAAATCAATAACAACGTGGCGACCATTCGGGATGTGACCGAGTCCCTGTCAGGGCAGGCCAATGAATCGGCGCGGGTGAGCCAGTCGCTTAATAGCTTGGCGAATCAGCAGCAGAACTTGATGGATCAGTTTCGCGTGTGATCCAACGCATGATCGTTCCCGCGCTCCGCGCGGGAACGATCGGCTGGAGGGAAATCAGCGTTTGGGCAGTTCGATCGTGACTTTCAACCCGCCCCACTCGCTTTCCTGCAACTTCAACACCCCGCCCCACGTATCGACGATATCACGCACGATGCCCAGCCCCAGCCCATGCCCATCCGTCTGTTCATCCAGCCGGGTACCGCGGCTGAATACCTGAGCGCGCTGGTCTTCGGGAATTCCCGGCCCATCGTCCTCCACGCTCAACTCAAACCCTTCAGCCGTTTCAACCACGCTTAATCGAACCTCGGCATCCGCCCATTTGCAGGCGTTGTCCAACAGATTGCCGAGCAATTCCAGCAGATCTTCGCGGTCCCATGGCAGTTGCAAACCGGCCGGGGCCCGGTAGCTCAAGTCGAGGTGTTCGCCGTGAATCATGTTCAAAGTGGCCAGCAAGCCCGGCAGTTCGGCATCGCAATCGAACAACGCCCCCGGCAGTGCATCGCCGGACAGGCGGGCGCGGTTGAGTTCGCGATTGAGCCGTTGCTGAACCTGTTCCAGTTGCGCCTGCATGACTTTGCGCAGTTGCGGGTGAGCATCGAGTTTTTCGCTGGACGCCAGGCTCAATAACACCGCCAGCGGGGTTTTCAAGGCATGGCCGAGATTGCCCAAGGCGTTGCGTGAACGCTTGAGGCTGTCTTCGGTGTGGGCCAGCAAATGGTTGATCTGCGCCACCAGCGGTTCCAGCTCCAACGGCACTTCTTCGTCGAGTTGCGAGCGCTGCCCCTGCTGTAACTGGGCGATTTGCTCGCGGGCTTTTTCCAGGGGACGCAAGGCGCGGCGCACGGTGATCCGTTGCAATAGCAAAATAAACAACAGCCCCGCCAGCCCCAACCCCAGGCCGACCTGTTGCATGCGACAAAAGCTCTCGCGTACCGGGGTGTAGTCCTGGGCGACGCTGATGGAAATCGCCAGGCCCAACCGGCGATAGTCCGAACGCAACACCAGCAATTGCTGCCCTTCCGGCCCCAGTTGCAAGTTGCTATGCAGGCCAGGGTGGTCAAGTTGCGGTAGCTCCTGATCCCATAACGAGCGGGAACGCCAATGGCTGTCGGCAAAATCGATACGGAAGTAATGCCCGGAAAACGGTCGCTGATAGGCCGGCGACAAGTGCCGCTCATCCAGTTGCAAACCCTGCGGCCCACGCACCAGCGCCACCAGCAGGTTTTCGCTGTCGTTGCGCAGCCCGGCTTCGAGGTAGCGCTGCAATCCCATTTCGAACAGCCACAAGCTGGTTTGCGCCAGCACCAGGCCGACGATCACCATCACGCTGATCAGGCCCAGGCTCAAGCGGCGCTGGATCGACCTCACTGGGCTTGCCCGCCAAACAGGTAACCCTGACCGCGACGGGTTTCGATCACGCTGCGGCCGAGCTTGCGTCGCAGGTGGTTGACATGAACTTCCAGCACGTTGGAATCGCGCTCGGTTTCACCGTCGTAGAGGTGTTCGGCAAGGTGGCTTTTGGAAAGGATCTGTTCGGGGTGCAGCATGAAATAACGCAGCAGGCGAAACTCGGCAGCGGTGAGCTGGATGTCGGCGCCGTCGCGGGTCACGCATTGGCGAGCTTCATCCAGATGCAAACCGGCGGCCTTGAGCGTGGGCTGATTGGCGTGCCCGTGGGAGCGGCGTAACAATGCCTGGACTCGCAGGTGCAGCTCTTCGGGGTGGAACGGTTTGGTCAGGTAATCGTCGGCGCCGGTCTTCAGACCTTCGATCCGCTCAGCCCAGGAACCGCGCGCGGTGAGGATCAGCACTGGCGTGGCCAAGCCGCCGGCCCGCCATTGCGCCAGTACGTCGAGCCCCGGCAAACCCGGCAGGCCGAGGTCGAGAATGATCAGGTCATAAGGCTCGCTGCTGCCCTGGTACACCGCATCGCGACCGTCGGCCAGCCAGTCCACGGCGTACCCCTGTCGGTTGAGGCCGGCTATCAATTCGTCGGCCAGCGGCACATGGTCTTCCACCAGAAGCAAACGCATCGGTCAGTCTTCCTTGTCTTTCAGTAATTGGCCGGTGATGGCATCAAGGTCCAGCTCGCGCACCACGCCTTCGCCGGTCAGCAGCTCGACCTCATAAATGTAGACGTCGTGCTTTTCCTCAAGCTCGGCTTCCAGCAGCTTGGCCCCGGGATAGAGGTCCAGCGCCTGCTGCAAGAGCTGCTCCAGCGGCAGGATCACACCTTGTTGGCGCAAGCGCAGGGCCTCGTCCTGATCCAGGTCGCGGGCCAGGACCACCGAGCAAAAAGCCAGCAGCACCAGCGCCATCCGACCGCTGGCACGCCGATTAAAAGAAAACACCTTCATTACGTATCCTGATGATCCTTGAGAACCTGCCCGCTGACAGCGTCCAGTTCCAGGTCCCACTCAAGGCCCTGCGGATCGCGCAGTTCCACCTGGTAGATGTACTTGCCGTACTCTTCTTCGAGCTCGGTTTCGGTGATTTTGGCGCCGGGGTGTTTGGCCAATGCCGTGACGTTGAGTTTCTCGAAGGACACAATGGTACCAGCGTCGCGCAGTCTCAGGGCTTCGTCGGGGCCGAGGTCGCGCGCGTGGGCGATGCTGGCGGTCATGGTGATGATGGAGGCGGTAAACAGGGCAGTCAGGATTTTCATGGGTGTCTCCGTATTTTTATGTGTTGCTACGAGAGCTACCTTAGTGATTTGAACTTAACTGAAACTGAATTGCCATCATCGACGGCAACTCGACATTACTGACCTGCACAAATCCCTGTAGGAGCCAGGCTTGCCGGCGAAGGCGTCCTCGAAATCGCCTTCGCCGGCAAGCCTGGCTCCTACAGATTGTGCGCTGCGCTGTCTGACACGCGCTTATAATCCCCCGCCTGCCAGACAGCGAGACCGGTATGACCGCGATCCACATCAAGTTCCCTTCCCTGACGCTCAAGGCCGGCCCGCGTGCCTTGGCGCGCATCCGCGCCAATGGCTTGAGCGCCGCCGATGTGGGCACGCTGCCGGGTGCCGCCGGCGGCCCGAAGGCGTTGGGCATTCAGGGGCTGGATCTGGCGCTGTTCGGTGAATGGCTGCCGGCGGCGCCACGGGAACGTTCGCTGATCGGTGCCTCGGTGGGTTCCTGGCGGTTCGCCAGCGCCTGCCTGCCGGACGCCGCCGAAGGCATCCGCCGCCTCGGTCATCTGTACACCGAGCAGAATTTCGCCAAGGGCGTGACCATGGCGCAGATCAGCCAGAGCTCCCGACGCATGCTCGATGACTTGCTCGACGGCCGCGATGCCTCGATTCTGGACAACGCCCACTATCGACTGAACATCATGGTGGTCAAAAGTCATGGCCTGCTGGCGGACGATCATCGCGGTCGGCTTGGGCTGGGGCTGTCGTCGGTGATCGCCGACAACCTGCGCGGGCGCGCGCGGTTGTCGCGGCATTTCGAGCGGCTGATCATCCACGACCCGCGCCTGGCGCCACCGGTCAACGCGCTGGATGACTTCCCGTCGCGCTTCGTTGCGCTGGATGCCGGCAACCTGCGCCAGGCCCTGCTCGCCTCCGGTTCCATCCCGATGGTCATGCAAGGCGTGCGTGACCTGCCGGGTGCCGGTGCCGGGACGTTTCGCGATGGGGGGCTGCTGGACTATCACCTCGACCTGCCCTACAGCGGCAACGATATTGTGCTGTATCCGCATTTCACTGATCGAGTGATCCCCGGTTGGTTCGACAAGACCCTGCCGTGGCGCCGCGCCTGCCCTGCGCGCTTGCAGGATGTTCTGTTGCTGGCGCCCTCCAGGGACTATCTGTCGCGCCTGCCCTACGGCAAACTGCCGGACCGTAACGACTTCAAGCGCTTCATGGGCGATGCCCCGAGCCGGCAGAAATACTGGCGCACGACGATGGATGAAAGCCGCAGGCTGGGTGACGAATTCCTCGAACTGACCGCCAACGGTCGCCTTGGCGAGCGCTTGCTGACCCTTTAGTCAGGACAAACTGTTAAACTCGCCGCCTGCCCATATCGCCGCGGCGATCGCCACCTGACAGAGCTGAACATCACTGTGGAAATCTTCAAAGAGTTTACCTTCGAGTCCGCCCACCGCCTGCCCCACGTGCCAGACGGCCACAAATGCGGTCGCCTGCACGGTCACTCGTTCAAAGTGGCGATTCACCTGAGCGGCGACCTCGATCCGCACACGGGCTGGATCCGCGACTTCTCGGAAATCAAGGCGATCTTCAAGCCGCTCTACGAGCGCCTGGATCATAACTACCTGAACGACATTCCCGGCCTGGAAAACCCGACCAGCGAAGTGCTGGCCAAGTGGATCTGGAATGAATTGAAGCCCCTGTTGCCGGAACTCAGCGCGATTCGTATCCACGAGACGTGCACCAGCGGTTGCATCTATCGCGGTGAGTAAGCCGATCTAAAGACAACGAAAATCCCCTGTGGGAGCGGGCTTGCTCGCGAAGGCGGCGGCATAGTCAACATCGATGTCGCCTGACACGACGCCTTCGCGAGCAAGCCCGCTCCCACAGGTGGAACTGCGTTTCGTCAGTGAATAGAAAAACAGCCTTCAATGGCTGTTTTTTTATGCTTATGCTTCTTGGCTCGCACACGCCAAGAGGACGCTCCCAATGGCTGACTGGCCGCTGGCTCAGACCTATCGCTTCAACGGGCACTTCGTGCGCTACGCCGTGCGTGGCGACGGGCCGCCGCTGGTGTTCGTGCATGGCACGCCCTTCTCTTCTTATGTGTGGCACCGGATTGCGCCGCACTTCATCACCACGCATCGGGTGCACTACTTCGATCTGCTGGGTTACGGACAATCCGCACAGCCGGACGGCGATGTGTCGCTGGGCGTGCAAAACCAACTATTGGCGCAACTGCTGGAGCACTGGGGCCTGGAACGGCCAGACGTGGTGGCCCACGATTTCGGCGGCGCCACCGCGTTGCGCGCGCATCTGCTCAATGGCAAGGAATACCGCAGCCTGACGCTGATCGATCCCGTGGCGCTGTCGCCCTGGGGTTCGCCGTTCGTGCAGCATGTGCGTCAGCATGAAGCCGCATTCAGTGGACTGCCCGATTACATTCAACAGGCAATTGTGCCGGCCTATATTCGTGGCGCGATCAAGCGCGAGATTCCCGATCAGGAGCTGGCGCCCCATGTGAAGCCATGGCTTGGGGAGTCTGGACAAGCAGCGTTTTATCGGCAGATCGCGCAGATGGATGAACGTTATACCCGCGAGGTAGAAGAGCTGTACCCGACGGTTCGGTGCCCGGTGCAGATTCTGTGGGGAGAGAACGATCAGTGGCTTCCCATCGAACGCGGCCGGGCGTTGCATCAGATGATTGCGGGGTCGCAGTTTCATGCCATTGCCAATGCCGGGCATCTGGTTCAGGAGGATGCGCCGGAAGCGATTGTGGCGGCGCTGCTGCGGTTTTTGCCGTTGGCCGGTGGATGATGATCGTTCCCACGCTCTGCGTGGGAATGCCTCAATGGACGCTCTGCGTCCGCCTCGAAAGGGACGCAGAGCGTCCCGCGCTGCATTCCCACGCAGAGCGTGGGAACGATCAGCAAATGTTCCAATTTGACTCAACTCCGCACCGCTTTCGAGCCCTCTGCGGGCCAACTCCGTTGGCTCGGCTATAAATAACTACGCCACCCCACGCTTGGCACGAGCACTGCAACACCCCCGCGTCCTCCATCCAGCAAGGAACGCCACATGACGCAAAACGATTCGGGCAACGATTACCCCCTCAGCGAAGTCCCGATGCATGCCCGCAAGGGACTCGCCTCCACCGCCATGGTGCTACTGGGTTTTACCTTCTTCACCGCGACCATGTTTGCCGGTGGCAAGCTCGGTGTGGCGTTCAGTTTCGGCGAGATGATGGCGGTGATTATCGTCGGCAATCTGCTGCTGGGAATTTATGCCGCGGGGCTAGGCTACATCGCCTTCAAGAGCGGCCTGAACTCGGTGCTGATGGGACGTTTCTGCTTTGGTGAAGTGGGCAGCAAGCTCAGCGATTTGATCCTCGGCTTCACCCAGATCGGCTGGTACGCCTGGGGCACCGCAACGGCGGCGGTGGTGCTGGGCAAATATTTCGAACTGAGCGAGGGCACGGTTCTGGGGCTGATGGTGCTGTTCGGCCTGGGTTTCTGCGCCACGGCCTACATCGGCTATCGCGGGTTGGAGATTCTGTCGTACATCGCCGTGCCGGCCATGATGTTGCTGCTGATGCTGTCGATGTGGGTCGCCACGGTGAAGGTCGGCGGTCTCGAGGGCTTGCTCGCGGTGGTGCCGACGGGAACGCTGGATTGGTCGACCGCCATTACCCTGGTGTTCGGCACGTTCGTCAGCGGTGCGACGCAAGCCACCAACTGGACACGCTTCTCCCGTTCGGCGCGGGTGGCGATGCTGGCGAGCCTGATCGGTTTCTTCGTCGGCAACGGTCTGATGGTGTTGATCGGTGCCTACGGCGCCATCGTTTATCAGCAGCCGGATGTGGTCGAAGTGCTGCTGTTGCAAGGCTTCGCCATGGCCGCGATGGCAATGTTGCTGCTCAACATCTGGAGCACTCAGGACAACACCATCTACAACTTCGCCGTCGCCGGCTGCAACCTGCTGCGCACCGGCCGGCGCAAAGCCGTGACCCTGACCGGCGCGGTGATCGGTACGTTACTGGCGCTGCTGGGCATGTACGACATGCTGGTGCCTTATCTGATTCTGCTGGGCACAGTGATTCCGCCAATTGGCGGGGTGATCATGGCGGACTTTTTCTTTCGCTATCGGGGCCGCTACCCACGTCTGGCCGACACACGGTTGCCCGCGTTCAACTGGCCGGGGCTGAGCGCTTATGCGGTCGGCACAATCGCCGCCTTCAGCTCGCCGTGGGTCGCGCCGCTGGTAGGGATTGCCGTAGCCGCGCTAACGTATGTGCTATTGACCGGGGTACTGGGTATCCGTACCGCCGACGCACCATTACAAGATCTCTGAGAAGGATTGCCTGATGCATATCATCAATGCCCGCCTGCGCAACCAAGAAGGCCTGCATGAGTTGCACCTGGAAAAGGGCCTGATTCACAGCATTGCCCGGCAAACCGAAGCCCCGTCACTGGGGCCTGACGACCTGGACGCTGGCGGTAATCTGGTGGTGCCGCCCTTTGTCGAACCGCACATTCACCTCGATGCCACCCTGACCGCCGGCGAGCCGCGCTGGAACATGAGCGGCACGCTGTTCGAAGGCATCGAGTGCTGGGGCGAGCGCAAGGCAACCATCACCCAGGAAGACACCAAAACCCGCGCCAAGAAGACTATCCAGACCCTCGCCGCCCACGGCATCCAGCATGTGCGTACCCACGTCGATGTCACCGACCCCGAGCTGACAGCGCTCAAGGCGATGCTTGAAGTGCGCGTGGAAAGCCATCATCTGATCGACCTGCAAATCGTCGCGTTCCCCCAGGAAGGCATCGAGTCGTACCGCAACGGTCGGGAGCTGATGGAAGAAGCGATCCGCCTGGGCGCCGATGTGGTCGGAGGCATTCCGCATTTCGAGTACACCCGGGATCAGGGCGTCAGTTCGGTGAAGTTCCTCATGGACCTGGCCGAGCGCACCGGTTGTCTGGTTGACGTGCATTGCGACGAAACCGACGACCCGCATTCACGCTTCCTTGAGGTACTGGCCGAAGAGGCCCGCAGCCGCGACATGGGCTCGCGCGTCACCGCCAGCCATACCACGGCCATGGGCTCTTACGATAACGCCTACTGCGCCAAACTCTTCCGGCTGCTCGGGCATTCGGGGATCAGCTTTGTCTCTTGCCCCACCGAAAGCATTCACCTGCAGGGACGCTTCGATAACTTCCCGAAACGCCGCGGCGTGACCCGAGTGAACGAGTTGCTCGAAGCCGGGATGAACGTGTGCTTCGGCCAGGATTCGATCGTCGACCCGTGGTATCCGCTGGGTAATGGCAACATTTTGCGGGTGCTCGAGGCTGGGTTGCACATCTGCCACATGCTCGGTTATCGCAATCTGCAAAGTGCGCTGGATCTGGTGACCGACAACAGTGCCAAGGCCATGAACCTGGGTGATCGCTATGGACTGGAACAAGGGCGACCGGCGAATCTGCTGATTCTGTCAGCGGACAGCGATTATGAGGTGATTCGCAGCCAGGGTTTGCCGCTGTATTCGGTTCGCGAGGGCAAGGTGTTGATGAAGCGGCAGATGCCGGTGGTGGAGTTTAGTGGTGGTTTGAGCTGAGATCTTCGTTGAATGTGATGGCCCCATCGCGGGCAAGCCCGCTCCCACAGGTTCAGCGTGATCCCTGTGGGAGCGGGCTTGCCCGCGATAGCGGTTTAAAATTCACCGCATCAACCGCGCCGTCCCGAATAATTTGACCCGACTCAATTCACCATCCAACTCTTCCAGCAAAATCGGCGCCGTGCCGCCAGGCATGACCACCTTCACCTCCCCGGCCGTCACCCAACCCACGCGCCACGCCGCACACGCCACTGCACTGGCGCTGGTGCCGGACGAGGCAGTCGGCCCTTCGCCGCGTTCGAACACCCGCGCAATGATTCGGCCCTCGGCTTCAAGCATCGCCCATTGCAGGTTGACCCCTGCCGGACATGGCTGCCCGGCCCCGGTCGGCATGGCGTATGCGATGCGGGTCAAGCCGTTGGCCAATCCCGGTTCGCGCATCTGCGCGTTACTCGGCAACGCCTCGGCACCGGTCACCAACGTTACGCAATGGGGATTACCGATGCGCACGAACTGGCTGCGGTTCCAGGCGGGATCGAGCGTCGACAATGGCCGCACATGACTGACTTCACAACCCTTCAACGTCGCCGGTTCAACCCCTTGCGCAGCCACCGCTTCAGGCCCGAACGATGGCTGCCCCAGGTCCAGCCAGAACCCTTGCACGCCATCGATTTCAGCGGGCTTCACCAAAGTCTGCACCGGCGAAACCGTGTCGCTCTTGTCGTGATGAACCTGAAGCAGACAAGTCTGTTGCGTGGGCATCAACCCTTGTTCAGCAAGGGCCTGGGAAAAAATCGTCAGGCCATTGCCGCTACGCTCGGCCAGTGTGCCGTCAGTGTTGACGATCAACAGATCAAACGGCGGCGACGATTGAAACGGCCCTACCAGCAGACCATCGCAGCAATGTGCCTTGCTGCCGGGCGGCTGTGTACCTGGCGCCCAAGCGCAGAATGCCTCGATGACCGACAACGTCCACGCCTGGCGGGTTTGCGCGGCAAGGCTGGCCAGCGCAGGCAATTGGATTCCGTTATCGCGCACGTTGTCCGGCGTCACGACCGCGTAGATATTCCCTCGAGCGTCGTACATCCGTGTCATGGCGTTCCCTCTATGAATAACTGATGCGTTGACAATATCGCGAAACAATGGCCGGCTGTGCAAGGATGTCACGCTGTCTGACAGCAGCCCGCCCCAACGAGGTGATCGAACCCGTTGCGGTTGTTCAGTGTCCCTTTGGGGACGCGACGTTTTTTGCCAAGGATCGATATGACCAGCCTCAACACCCAAGCCGCATTCGTCCCCGGGCGTCTGGAACAGATGTCCACCCGCATCGCCTTTTTCATCGCAGGCATCGGCATCGCGGCCTGGGCGCCGTTGGTGCCTTACGCCAAGGCACGGGCCGGCCTGGATGAAGGAACCCTCGGGCTGTTGCTGCTGTGTCTGGGGGTGGGCTCGATTCTGGCGATGCCCATGGCCGGTATTCTGGCGACGCGTTTCGGCTGCCGCCGGGTGTTGAGCGGCGGGACTTTATTGATCTGTGCGGCACTGCCGCTGTTGGCGACGGTGTCTTCGATTCCGGCGTTGATCGCAGCATTGTTCATGTTCGGCGCGGGCCTGGGCACCGTGGATTCGACGGTGAACCTGCAAGCGGTGATCGTCGAGCGGGCCAGCGGCCAGACCATGATGTCGGGTTTTCATGGGCTGTTCAGCCTCGGCGGAATCGTCGGTGCGGCGGGTGTCAGCGCCCTGCTCGGTTTGGGTTTTTCGCCGCTGGGGGCGATGTTGGTGGTGATCGTGATACTCGTGCTGGCCTTGCTCAAAGCTGCGCCGCACCTGTTACCTTACGGCAGTGAAAGTTCTGGCCCGGCATTCGCCGTGCCCCATGGCATCGTGCTGTTTATCGGCGGGATGTGCTTCATCGTGTTCCTGGCCGAAGGCGCGGCGCTCGACTGGAGCGCGGTGTTCCTGGCACAGGAGCGCGGGATCGACACGGCGTATGCGGGGCTGGGTTATGCGGCGTTTGCGCTGACCATGACCGTCGGGCGCTTGACCGGCGACAGGATTGTTCGGCGTCTTGGTTATACGCGGGTGATTGTGTTCGGTGGGCTGACGGCCGCGGCAGGCCTGGCGTTGGCGACGTTCGCACCGGCCTGGGAGGCGGCGCTGGTGGGTTATGCGTTGCTGGGGGCTGGCTGCTCGAACATTGTGCCGGTGCTGTACACCGCCGTCGGCAAACAGACCGTCATGCCGGAAAGCATTGCCGTGCCGGCCATTACTACTCTTGGTTATGCGGGCATTCTCGCCGGGCCTGCGGTGATCGGCTTTATCGCCCACGGCAGCAGCTTGAGTTTTGCCTTTGGGTTGATGGCGATATTGCTGGTGGCCGTGGCGATTGGCGGGAGGGTGTTGAAGGTTTAAAAGCTTCGCGGGCAAGCCTCGCTCCTACAATAGGTCTTCAGTGAACACAGATTTTGTGGACGTCAAAGATCATGTGGGAGCGGGCTTGCCCGCGATGAATCCACCTCGGTCAATCAGAACCCGACGCTGGCCTGCACAAAGAATGTGCGTGGCGCGCCGACGTACATCCCCGAGTTGTTGTCGCTGGAGCGGGTGAAGTACTGCTTGTCGAAAATGTTCTTCACCCCCGCTCCGACTTTCAGGTTCGACAGTTGCGAGCCGAAGTCATAACCGCCACGCACGTTCCAGGTGACGTAACCCGGAATGTCGCCGTACTGGCCGTCCGCGCTGCCTTCGGTGATGTAGTTGCCGCTGAAACTGCCATCAGCGTTCACCGCGGTGCCCGGCGAGCGCTGTTTGGACTGGGCAAAGGCATCGAGGTTGTAGGTCCAGCGGTTGATGTCGTAACGCAGCCCGGCGGTGGCCACCTGACGCGAGTAGAACGGTAGATCACGGCCCTTGAAGCCTGGAATCTCACCTTCGTAAACCGCGCGGGTGTAGGTAAAACCGGCATTGGCGGTCAGGCCGTCGAGCCGTGGGTCCAGCGCCGCCATGTCGTAGTGCACCGAGGCTTCAAGGCCCTGGTGCGTGGTGGCGCCCAGGTTGGTCCAGCCCACATCGTTGCTGATGTATTGCAACTCCTTATCAAAGTCGATGTAGAACAGCGTCACTTCCCCGCCCCACACGTCATCGTTGTAGCGCGTGCCGATCTCGTAGGTCTTGGCCTTTTCCGGGTTCAGGCCGTTGGCGGTGTTGTCACCCGAACCACCCTGACCGAGCTGGAAATATTGCAGGCTGCCAAACGAGGTTTCGTAGTTGGCGAACAGCTTCCAGGCTTCAGACATGTGATACATCACGCTCAGGGCCGGCAGCGGTTCATTACTGTCGATGCTGCGGCGCTTTTCCTGAACAGGTTTGCCGGCGGTATCGAGAACCGGACGGTCGTGCCATTCGGTACTGATGCTCTCGAAACGGATGCCGGGAGTCACGGTCCAGTTGCCGACGTCGATCTTGTCATCGATGTAAATGGCGTGAGCTTCGGTGCCGCCGGTGCGATCCTGGAACACATGGCCATCAGACGTTTTGGTGACCACCGGCTGATTGTTCACCAGCGCCAGGCGGCTCGCCTCCTCATGCATGCCTTCTTTCAAGTAGCGATAACCGACGCTGGCTTCCTGAGTGGTTGGCCCAAGGTCAAACACATGGGACACCCGCGGTTCGATGCCGAAGGTGTAGTAAGTGCGCGGATAAGAGCTGAGGGTTTTCTGGTCGCGTGCGGCGATGGTGCTGCCACGGAAGCTGTCGGAATAGTAAGTCAGCACTTCGGCCTGGGTGCGGTCGTCGATCTGCCGGATCCACTTGAAGGACACGTCCTTGCGCCGGCCGCTGAAGTTGTCATGATCGCGAACGGACTGGAACGGATCGGCGTCGTACTGCTTCTGCGTCAGGCCGCCGGGCATGTCGGCGCTGGCGTCGTAGTAGTGGAAATTGAGGCTGAAATCGTCCTGATCGGTGGGCGCCCAATGGGTCTTGAGGATCACGTCGTCGATGTCATTGCTGTTGTTGCTTTTGCGATAACCGTCGCCGTTCACCCCGGAATACAACAGTGCCACGCCCATGCCGTTATCGGCGGTCCCCCCCAGAAACGCGGTGTCGATGTGTTTCCAGCCACCGCGCTGAGTGGTTTCCAAAGTGGTGCCGATTTCACCGGTGGCTTTCTCCGGAATCGCCCGGGTGACGAAGTTGATCACGCCACCGACGTTCTGCGGCCCATAACGCACGGAACCGGCGCCACGCACCACGTCGATGCTGTCCAGGTTGCCGGAGGAAATTGGTGCCATGGACAGCTGCGGTTGCCCATAAGGCGCAAAGGCGGCCGGTACGCCGTCGATCAGCACGGTAGAGCGTGGCGACAGGCGCGAGGTCAGGCCACGCACGCCAACGTTCAGGGAAATATCGCTGCCGCCGGTGCCGTTGGCATCCTGCACTTGCACGCCGGGTACACGACGCAGCACCTCACCCACGTTCATCGCGCCCTGCTCGACCATGGCTTCGCGACGGATCACCGTGCGCGCGCCGGGATGGTTTTGCACCACGGCGGCATTGGCATCGCCGAGCCAGTCGCCAACCACTTTGATGTTGGTCACGCCCAATTCCAGCGGGCCGTTGGCGGCAGAAGTCGGGGCTGGCATCAGGGTCACCGAGCCTTCATCGATCCGGTATTCCAGACCACTGCCTTGCAGCAATTGGCGCAAGGCTTGTTCCGGCGAGAGATTACCGTCGACTGCCGGGGCTTGTTTGCCAGCCACCAGTTCAGGGCTGAAAAAAACCTGCAGCGAGGTTTGCTGGCCCAGCTGACTCAAGGCCTGGCCCAACGGCTGCGCCTGAATATGAATGGCATCGGCAGCGAACGCCTGAGGCAGCGCCGAGCTGACCGCCAAGGCGAGAGCGAGGGGCAGCCAGGATGTTTTGTTATTTTTAGCGGTGGTTTTCTTCACGTCGAACGTTGTCCTGTGGATCGCAAAAGTGTGCGGCTGTTAATGCAAACCAGTTGCAGTTGGACAAGAAGACGAAGAACTCGAAAAAAACCTGAATCTAACGGGCAATTATTTCCTGACTGCCGTCATCGAGGGTCCGAATGGCTACCGGCAGAATGCTCGGCAAGGCCTTGAGCAGTGCGTCAGTGTTGTCGGATTTGAACACGCTGGTCAGGCGCAGATTGCCTACTTTGGCGCTACCGACCGTCAGCGGTTTTTCCCGGTAGCGCGACACTTCTTCGGCCACTTCGCTCAGGCTGGCGTTGTTGAACACCAGTTTGCCGCTGCGCCATGCGGTCAGTTCAGCAGGGTTGACCGCATAGGCGGCAGCGACAAAGCCCTGGGCATTGACGCGAGTACCAAGGCCGGCGGTGAGGCTGACGAAATCCGTGCCGCTACCTTGAACCTTGACCGTGCCCTGCTCCACTGCGACCCGGGTTTCGCTGCTGTCGCGACGCACGTCGAAACGGGTGCCGGTGACCGTCACCTTGCCGCTGCCCGCCTCGACCACGAACGGTCGGCCGCTGTCGTGCTCGACGCTGAACATCGCCTCGCCTTGCGTCAATTCGATGCTGCGACGATCCTTTTCATAGCGCACCTGCACCCGGCTGCGGCTGTTCAAATCGATCACCGAACCGTCCGGCAGTGCCACATGGCGACGTTCGCCAAAGGCCGTGGAATATTCAGCCGTGTAGGTCGCCGGATGGTTCAAGCCACTGAATACGCCCAGGCCGAGCGCCACCGCCAACACACTGGCGGCCGCTGCATAACCCACCAGCGAATGACGTGTGCGGCGTGCCGGCGGAGTTTCGCACAAGGCGTGCAAGCGTTTGGCGGGTAGCAGATCGGCCGCTGCCCACAGACGCTGAAGCATTTGATATTCGTCGCGATGCTGTGGGTGTTCGTCCAGCCAGACCTCGAAACCCCGCTGCTCTTCGGCGTTGACGGCAGGGTCCTGCAAACGCACAAACCAGCGCGCCGCTTCATCGCGAACCGTTGTTTGCCCGCACGCACAATCACAAGTATCCATCATGGAAAGTCCTGTTGGGCCGGGAATGAAAAGGCGCGGCGAATCATGGTTGCAACCCGTCCAGGCGATCACGCAAATGCCGCAGGGTGCGGATCATATACTTTTCCACCATGTTCTTGGACAGCCCCAGGCGTTCGGCGATTTCGGCCTGGGTCAGGCCTTCGATCTTCTGCCAGACGAACACCTTGCGGCAGTTGAGCGGCAGCTCGGTAAGCGCCCGTTCGATGGAATCCGCCAACTGGATCGCGTGCATGAAATGCTCCGGGTCGCCGGACGACGACGCACTGTGATCGATCGCCTCCGACTCCATGGCGCCCCGCCGATCCTCACGCCGATAACCATCCACCGCAATGTTGCGTGCGGTCTGGTGCAAATACGCCCGAGGTTGTTGCACCTCCGCCGAATCGGACTCAAGCACCCGCACGAAGGTGTCGTGGGCCAGGTCCTCGGCCTGCTGACGATTTCTCAGGCGACGGGTCCAGGTGCCAATCAACTCTTCGTAATGCTCGAAAAAGCCGTGTCTGCGGGGCAGCTTGGAGGTCATTGCGGTGTGCTGTGGAGGGGGGCGCGAATAGTAATGCTTCCTATTAACTGGAAGCAATGGATTCCCTCGTGTAGCTCGTCGGAAGACTGGAGATGTCGAACCAGGATAAAAAATAGCGGGCGGCCCGCGCCGGCATCGATGCCGCGGGCGCCCAATGCTCAATGCTCAATGCTCAATACCGATGGGCATTGAGCCTGGTCGCTATCTCAAAAAATCAGGCTTGAGGCATTTTGCGAAAACCCACGGCCAGGCGATTCCAGCTGTTGATGGTGGAAATCGCCACGGTCAGGTCGACCATTTCCTTGGGACTGAACTCGGCGCTGAGCATTACATAGTCTTCGTCCGGGGCGTGGGTCAGGCTCAGTTGGGTCAAGGACTCGGTCCAGGCCAGGGCCGCCCGTTCACGGGGGGTGAAAAACGGCGTTTCACGCCATGCCGACAAGGTGTAAAGCCGACGCTCGGTCTCGCCATCCTTGCGGGCATCGGCGGCGTGCATGTCGAGGCAGAAGGCACAGCCGTTGATCTGCGATGCGCGCAGCTTGACCAGTTCGATCAGCGATTTTTCCAGGGGCAGCTTCGAGACAGCGGCTTCCAGGGCGATCATCGCTTTGAGGCCGTCCGGGGAGGCGGTGTAGAAATCGATACGAGGTTGCATGGTGAGCTCCAGTCACAGATGGGTTGGCGCTACGTTAATGCCGGCCTGCGGTGGAACAAATAGCCAATTATTGGGAAGTTGAGGATGCCAAAGGCAAGCGCGATAAATAGAAGGCATGGGTAATTGCCATCAGCGCCTCGACGCCATTAGAATGCGATTCATTCTTGATTACGCGGCCGGGATGCCCGAAAGGAGTATCTGCCATCATGTCGCTCTCCTCCCGAATGCCGTTGTCCTGTGTCACTTCGTCAATTTCTGGGACGGCGCATCAGCAACCGCTGACACGTCGCCAAACCCTGGCTCGTCTAGGCTTGTTACTGGCGGTTGGCCCCATCGGCATGGCGTTGCAACATCTGCCCTTGGAGCAGAGCGCTCAAGACCGCACCCCTGTCGCAGAACAGCCCATCCGTTCAGTGCCTGTTGAAGCCCCATCCGAGTGTACGGATGCACGCGAACCTAAGCCCGCCTGCGCAACCACTGCAAAAACCCCTTCTTCTCCACCATCTTGGGCGTTTCCTGAATCAGTGCCTGAGCCGTATGCAAACGGAAATCCAGCAAGGCCTGCATCGCCTCATTGATGTCATGCCGCGCATCCAGGCATGGCTTGAGGTATTCCTTCTCGATGCGGTAGAGCGTGCAAAAGGTCTTGGCCGAAAAATCGGCGAGCGTCGATTCATCGGACAGAATCCCGGCCTCGCCTATCACCTCACCCGGCCCCATGCGCCCGGCCTCGATTTTTTTGCCAGCGCGGCTCAGGGTGACCGACACCACGCCGGATTCGATGATGAACAGGTGATCGCTGACCTCCCCCGCCGGCAGGATCATTTCCCCGGCGCGGAAGGTTTGCAGCTTCATATTCTGGCTGAAGGTTTCTTTCTCTTCCTGACGCAAGGTCGAGAAGATGTTCGAGCTGTCCAGCAGCGCCCGCGGCCGTGACGGCGCAGCAGGTGCGTTGGGCTCGACACTGGACAACAGGCTGACACCGGACGCCTGCAAGTGCCGGAACGCCAGATCAAACAGCAGATTACGCACCATGCGTTTCTGATCCATGGAGACCACGAAGCCACTGATTTCGTATTCCATGCCAGTGCTGCCGGAGCTTTTCAATGACACGCTCGGTGCCGGTCTGGCCAACAGAAAGCGGCAGCCCTGCATGGCCCGCTCCAGTGCATCAATCACCGTTTGCGGACGAGCATGGGGGCTGACGTGCACGCTGATCGACACCCCGAAAATGTCACTGGGCCGGCTGAAGTTGACAATCTTGGCCTTGGCCGCCAGTGAGTTGGGAATCACCGCCATGCTGCCTTGCGCGGTCTGCAGGCGTGTGGCGCGCCAGTCGATGTCGGTGACCCGGCCTTCGGTGCCGTCGATGGAGATCCAGTCATCCAGTTGATAGGGTTTGGTGGTGTTCAGGACAATCCCGGAGAACACGTCGCTGAGAGTACTTTGCAAGGCCAGACCGACGATGATCGCCAACGCACCAGAGGTTGCCAGCACGCCCTTGACCGGTAATTCGAGCACATACGCCAGGGCGGCGATGACCGCGATCAGGAAAATCACGGCGCCGAGCAGATCCTGCAGCAAACGCCCGGTGTGCCCGACCCGTTGCATCATCACCGTGCCGATCAACACCGTCAGGGTGCGCGCTGCATACAGCCACCAACCGATCTGCAAACCGGTCGCCGCCAGGTGCAACGGCACATTGTCGACCCAAGGCGCCGGCGCCATGGGGTTCAAGCCTTCATTGAACAGCAGCACGCTGAACAAGGAAAAAATCACCAGTCGTACCGCCAGTTTCCAATGGCTGCCGCTGGCGGTGATCAAACGCCACAACACCAGATCGATAAGAATCAGGAGCAGCGCGCTAAGCAACGGGTGATCGGTAAGCAGTGACAGCATCAAGCAACTCCAGCAATAGTACGGATGGGCACAGTGTAGGAGGATTTGATGCCTTCAGAACAACACAAAACGCTGTGGGAGCGGGCTTGTGTGGCGAGGGGGCTTGCCCCCGTTGGGGCGCGAAGCCCCCCTAAAACCAGTCACCGCGATCTTGAATTAGAACGCGGTGACCCGGTTTTACGACTGCTTCGCAGCCGAACGGGGGCAAGCCCCCTCGCCACACAGGCCCGCTCCCCCATTAATTACTTGCTGTTGGTGAGGGTGTTGTAGCTGGTCATCAGGTTGCGGTAGTCCGGGATGTGGTTGGAGAACAGAGTCGCCAGACCTTCCACGTCGTTGCGCCAGTCGCGATGCAGTTCACAGGCCAGGCCGAACCAGGTCATCAGTTGGGCACCGGAGGACGACATGCGATCCCACGCCGATTGACGGGTCAACTCGTTGAACGTGCCGGAAGCATCGGTCACCACGAACACCTCAAAGCCTTCGGCCAGGGCCGACAGCGCCGGGAACGCCACGCAGACTTCGGTCACTACGCCAGCGATGATCAGTTGCTTTTTACCAGTAGCCTTGATCGCCTTGACGAAATCTTCGTTGTCCCAGGCATTGATCTGGCCGGGGCGAGCGATGTAAGGCGCATCCGGGAACAACGCTTTGAGTTCCGGTACCAGAGGGCCGTTAGGGCCGGTTTCAAAACTGGTGGTCAGAATCGTTGGCAGCTTGAAGTACTTGGCCAGGTCGGCCAGGGCCAGCACGTTGTTCTTGAAACGATCCGGATCGATATCGCGCACCAGAGAAAGCAGACCCGCCTGGTGATCAACCAGCAGAACGGCGGCGTTATCTTTGTCGAGACGTTTGTAGGAAGTGGTCATGGGGTAATCCTCGCTTTTTGTTGATGCCGAACGGGCCGGCGGAAGTGAACTCTGATTTTTCGTTTAAACGCGGCCAGGCAAGCGTAGTCAGCCAAACCCGGCACGCCACACAGCGCTACAACAATGATTTCAATCACTCATCCGGCCGAACCGGCCCGATTGAAAATCGGCAAAGGCCTGGTGAATCTCCTGCTCGCTGTTCATCACGAACGGGCCGTGGCCGACAATGGGTTCATCGATCGGCTCGCCGCTGAGCACCAGCACCACGGCGTCGTTATTGGCTTGCAGGCTGAGCTGATCGCCATCGCGCTCGAACAGCGCCAACTGCCCTTCACGAACCAGTTCCACACCATTGACCTGAACCGTGCCGCGCAGCACCACCAGTGCCGTGTTGCGGCCTTGGTGCAGATCCAGGGTCAGCAACTTGCCGGCGTTCAAGCGAACGTCCCACACATCGATTGGTGTAAAGGTCCGCGCCGGGCCGCTGTGGCCTTCGAACTCACCGGCGATCAAGCGCAGGCTGCCAGCGTTGTTCTTCAGTGAAATGCTCGGGATGTCAGCGTCGAGAATCGTCTGGTAACCGGGCTCGGCCATCTTGTCCCTGGCCGGCAGATTGACCCACAGCTGCACCATTTCCAGGGTGCCGCCACTCTTGGCGAAACCTTCGGAGTGGAACTCTTCATGGAGAATTCCCGACGCTGCGGTCATCCATTGCACATCGCCGGGGCCGATCTTGCCGCCGCTGCCGGTGGAGTCGCGGTGTTCCAGTTCGCCCTTGTAGACGATAGTCACGGTTTCGAAACCGCGGTGCGGATGCTGACCAACGCCACGACGCTCGGTGGTCGGGGTGAATTCGGCAGGGCCGGCGTGATCCAGCAGCAGAAACGGGCTGATGTGTTTGCCCAGGTTGTCGTAGGAAAACAGCGTGCGAACCGGAAAACCGTCGCCGACCCAATGAGGCCGTGGGCTGGTGTAGAGACCGATGATGTTTTTCATCTTTCCTCCAAATCTGTGGTGTGACGCGATGGACAAAGCTTAAAACCGGCGCCTTTGGTGCGCTAGACTGCAAAAATCAGCCTTAGCGTTCTATTTGGAGAACGATTATGGAAGACCTCAACACCCTGTACTACTTCACCCAAGTGGTGGAACACCGCGGTTTCGCCCCGGCCGGGCGCGCGCTGGACATGCCCAAATCCAAGCTCAGCCGACGCATCGCCGAGCTCGAAGAACGCCTCGGTGTGCGCTTGCTGCACCGCAGCAGTCGGCATTGTTCGTTGACCGAAATCGGCCAGGCGTATTACCAGCGTTGCCTGGCCATGCGGGTGGAAGCCGAAAGCGCTGCCGAACTGATCGAACGCAATCGCTCCGAACCCCAGGGCCTGGTGCGCATCAGTTGCCCGACAGCGCTGCTGAATTCCTGGGTCGGGCCGATGCTGACCCGCTACATGCTCAAATACCCGCTGGTGGAATTGTTCATCGAAAGCACCAACCGCCGGGTCGATCTGATCCACGAAGGGTTCGACATCGCGCTGCGTGTGCGCTTTCCGCCACTGGAAAACACCGACATGGTGATGAAGGTGCTGGGCAACAGCACCCAATGCCTGGTGGGGGTTCCGGCGTTTTTGCAGCGCTTGTCATCACCGGCCACACCGGCCGACCTCAGCGGTCTGCCGAGCGTGCATTGGGGTGGCGCGCAGCGCGAGTACCAGTGGGAATTGTTCGGTGCCGATGGCGCCAGCGCGCTGATTCGTCATACCCCGCGGATGGTCACCGACGACTTGCTGGCCTTGCGTCACGCGGTACTCGCCGGCATCGGCATCGCCCACCTGCCCAGTGTGGTGGTGCGCGATGACATTGCCGCCGGCCGACTGGTGGAACTGGTGCCGGGCTGGACACCCAAGTGCGGGATCGTGCATGCGATCTTCCCGTCACGACGCGGATTGCTGCCGTCGGTGCGGACCTTGATCGACTTTCTGGGTGAGGAATTCAGCCATAGCGATATTGCTTAAAAGCAGCAAATCAAAAGATCGCAGCCTTCGGCAGTTCCTACCGGGGATTGTGTTTGACTGCGATATCGCGGCGCCGAAGGCTGCGATCTTTTGCGCTTTCGATTCTCCATTCATGACTTGAAAACAACGTTTCAGCCTTGGCGCAAATCGGCGCTCAAATGCTTGTCCAGCGATGCCATGGCATGCTGCAACCGATCGACAGCTTCATCGAGCAGCAGCGTGTTGCCCTCATCGATGACACGCTCCAGTCGCTCGCAATGCTCAATCAAACGCAGCGCCCGGACCATGCGCGCGCTGCCCTTGATGCGGTGCGCCAGGTCTTGCAGGTCATGGCGATCACCCTTGGCATGCGCCTGCAGCAGATTGTTCCGGTCACTGCGGTTAGTGACCGCCAGTTCACGCACCAGGTGATCAAGCAACGTGCGGTCGGCACCGACGTATTGCTCCAGGCCACTCAAATCCATCTCGGGCGCGAGCTGCTCTTGGAGCGTCTGTGGTGCTTCGCTTGCAAACCTGGACGCCAGCCATGCGCTCAAATCCGCCAGCAGAATGGGTTTGAACAGGCAGTCGTCCATACCAGCCTGCAGGCAGCGGACTTTTTCCTCAGGCTGTGCATTGGCGGTAAAGCCCAGAATCAGCGTCGACGGTAATCCCTGGGCGCGCTCTTCATCGCGGATTGCACCCGCCAGCTCGTAACCACTGAGCCTGGGCATATTGCAGTCGGTAACCACCAGATCGAACTCATGTTCGCGCCACAGCTCCAGCCCCCGGGCGCCTTCTTCAGCCTCCAGAACACGATGCCCCAGATGGCTCAGTTGCCATGAAAGCAACAACCGATTAGCCGGATGATCGTCGACCACCAGAATCGTCAGCGAGCGCATCGGCACCTGCACCCCGCTTTCCACTGCCGCAATGCAAGGCAACGGTTGCAGTGCGATCAGCTCAAGGGTGATGTCGACTTGCGTGCCTTGTCCAAGGACGCTGTCGAGTTGCAGCCGGCCGCCCATCATTTCGCACAGGGTGCGGCTGATCACCAGGCCCAACCCGGAGCCGCCGCGAGCTGACTGCTGGTTATTGCCGGCTTGAGCGAACGGACTGAACAACCGTTGCCGGTCAACGTCGCTGATACCCATGCCGGTGTCTTCGATGCGGACATTGACCGCCAGATGCCCCGACGGCATCGGCGTGACCCGCAGCGTCAGGCTCACCTCGCCCTCACGGGTGAACTTGATGGAATTGCTCAGCAGATTGGACAGCACCTGCTTGAAACGGGTGGGATCGATCAACACATCGCAGTCACTGTGTTCGTCCAGATCGATGCGCCACGCCAGTTCATTTTGCCGTGCAAGGCCTTCGAAAACCCGGCACACCGACGCCACCAGCTCCCGAAGATTGGCGCGTTCAGGTGTCAGGGACAAATGTCCGGATTCGATACGGGCGATGTCCAGAATGTCACCGATCAGCGCCAGCAATTGCTGTGCGGCATTGGACGCGACCTCAATGGCAAAGCGATCGGTAACGCCCTCCTCCGCCCGTTTTAGGGCCAGTTCGAGCATGCCGATCAGGGCACTCATCGGGGTGCGGATCTCATGACTCATGGTCGCCAGAAAAGTGGTTTTGGCGCGGTTGGCATCGTCCGCCTCGTTCTTGGCCTCCTGCAATTGCTGCAACCACTGCTGACGCTGGCGAATTTGCCGGCGTTGCCAGGCGATCCAGCCCAGGGCGAGCAACAACAAGGCGCCAGCCACGGCAAACGCCTGAAGAATGCCTTGACGATGGCGCAGCCAATAGCTGTCATCCGGCACCACATCATTGCTCCAGCGGGCCACCAGATCGTCCATTTCCTGAGGCGATATGCTCAGCAACGCCTTGTTCAGAATCGAGTGCAACTCCAGCGCGCCGCGGTGCGTGGCCAGGGCAATTCGGGCGGGTTGGTCACCGACGGTGCTGCTGATGCGCAGATGATCCGGGAAATGCCGAGCGATCAGGTAACGGGCGACGATCAATGAACTGAGCGTCGCATCAGCCTGCCCCTTGATCACCCGTTCCATGCCCTCGGCCGGACTTTGCACCTCGATCAGGCGCACCTGCGGCGCCCGCATCTGTATGAACCCGAACAACGGGTGACCACGATAAATCGCCAGGCGTTTACCGGCCAGCTCGTCCAGCGTCCTGGGGCTGCCTTGGGTCGTTGCACTGACCAGCACAAATGGATTGCTGAGATAGGCGCGGGTAAACAGCAACGCGTCTTCACGTTCGGTACTGGGAGTAATCACCGGTAATAGATCGATTTCACCCTCCTGGAGTTGCTCGATCTGCCGGTCCAGTGAATGGCCACGTTGCACCTCAAAGGTCAAACCGCTGCGCTGGCTGATCAGCGTCAGCAACTGCGCCGTCAACCCGCTGAGCCGGCCTTGGGCATTGTAGAACGTCAGCGGGGCAAAGTTGTCGATCGCACCCACAGTGACTACCGGATGCCGCTCCAGCCAGCGTTGTTCGCTGGGGCTCAAACTCACCTGTTCCTGACCCGCCGAATCAGCCTTACCGGCACTCCAGCGCACTTCGATGACGACGCGCTGTTCCATCGGAATCGCCGCCAGCGCCTTGTCGATGATGCTTTTGAGACGCGGATTGTCCTTCGCCAAAGCGAAGCCGAACGGATTGGCATCCAGACCGGAAGGCCCCGCCAGATGAACATTATTGAGGTAGTTGTTGTTGATCAGGTAATTGGCGCTGATGAAGTCGCCCAGGTACACATCGTCTGGCCCGAACGCTACTGCACCGAGGGCAACGAGTGCCGAGGGATAGAGCTGCAAACTTGCCTCGGGATAAAACGCTTCAACCGTCTGAGCCTGCAAATAGTCTTCGACCATGGCAATGCGTTTGCCGGCAAGGTCGACGGGCATTCGCTCGTCCACTCGGGTGACCAGCATCGGCTGATCTTCGGCATAGGCTCGGGACCGGGTCAGCGCAGGGTCGGCCAATTCGAAGTTGTTCGATGTCCCGAGCAGATCCAGTTCATGGCGTTTGAGGGCGTCCATGGCGGCTTCACGAGTGGCGTAGCGCAGCACGTCGATCTTGACGTGCAGCAGTTGCCCCAGCAGGTTGGCGTAATCGGCGGTAATCCCTTCCAGCACAGCGCGATGGCGCGTCACCTCGAACGGCGGGTAATCCGCCCCCGTTACCCCCAGGCGCAGGGTTCGTTTATCGCGCAGCCATTGCCAGTCCTTTTCCTCCAGCCTGACCTCAACGCCCTCCACGGTGGAGCGCCCCAGCAGATGCAACTGCTGCGGCTCGTCGGCCAGTGACACTGAAACGTGCGATACAAGGCTCAGTATCAAGGCCAACAAAACGATGGGCACGGTCGGTTTCATTCAGATCAGATGATTGCGCTTGGCGAAGTCCCGCAGGTGCACCGCCGCGTTCACGCCGAGCTTTTCGATCAAGCGGGTCTTGTAGGTGCTGACGGTCTTGTGACTCAGGTGCATAAGCTCGGCGATGTTTTTGTTACTCATACCCCGGGCCAGGTATTGCAGGATGGTCAGTTCGCGATTGGAGAGCTTGTCGATCATCTGTTTTTCGCTGCGTTGCAAGGCGTCCTGCGATACCGAAGGCAGCCGCGCAAAATAGGTATAACCGGTCATGACCGCATGCACGGCTTTGTGCAATTGGCTCAGGACGTTGGTCTTGGCGACATACGCCATAGCTCCGGCACGCATGCAACGCTCTTGAAAAAACAGTGGGTCCAGAGAGGTGAAAACCAGTACCAGGCATGACCAGTCACTGGCCCTGATCCGATCCAGCAGTTCCAGCCCATCGCCGCCGGGCATGACCAGATCGAGGATTACCAGATTGAATGAATGTTCGTGGAGTAACGATATCGCCTCGCCACCGCTGGACGCCTCATGAATATGTTTGAATCCCTCCAGCTCAAGGACAAGTCTGACTGCGGCGCGTACCACCGGATGATCGTCCACAATCAGCACTTTCTTCATGGAGAAATCCTGTCCAAAGACCCGATGATTGCGCCACGACGGCACTCTGGATGATGACGGACCGGACGCAACGGCTGCGCCAGGACTTTTGCACGGCAGACAGGCAAAAGACACCTGTCAGAAATGATAGTACCGACGAGCGGTAACCCGAAATCAGGCAATTTGATGCTGATATTGCGCAGGCAGGAAGGACTGTGCAGCTTCACCCGCAGGCGGATCGATGAGCGCCATCAGCCGTTGAATGGACTCCAGATCAGGCCGCGCCCCGTGGCTCACCTGAACCTTCTGTTCAACACCGGTGGCCAGGGTCGGCGACAACGGTGCCTGCCGGCCATCGTAGATCAAGGCGTGGTGAACCTGGCCGTTATCGAGGAAGAACCCGAGCAGGTCCAATGCCCCATCCGCCAGCGAGGCATTGATGACCACCAGGTCAAATGGCTCCCAGGCGTACTCGATCAGAGTCAGCATCTCCACAAGGCTTTGTACCGGGGCCACGCGGTAATAACCGAGCTGATTGAACAGCCGCTCGGTTTTCATCCGGTGAAAATGCTGTTCGTCGGCGATCAGGATACGCAAGGCTTTATTGATCATCGCGTGCCTCCAGGTCAATCGATGACTGATGAATGAGGCGGCAAGGCTACGCAAGACCGAAGATGCGTTCTGTAGGACATTTCCTAAAAACTGCGCCATTTATTCCTTCAGTACATGGCGCTCAAGGAGCGGGTCGGGATTCGCCGCGCCGTTGCAGCGCGGGATTCTTCAGCAGGTTCAGGACTCTGGATTCGTGGTGTTTTTGAGCCGCATCGCGGGCAAGCCCGCTCCCACAGGGATCTTCAGTGAACACAGATTTGGTGACTGAAGATCAAACTGTGGGAGCGGGCTTGCCCGCGATAGCGGCTTGGCAGGTGCAAAAGGTTTAGCTGGCAGTCGCCAACAACACATCCATCACCGAGCGGCCATGCCCCCGCGACTTGCCATGCTCATACAACGAGCCGGCAATTTCATCGGCGCGGATCGGCAGGATCGACAGCAAGGTGTCGCTCAAGCCGTGGCTGGCCTGGCAGAAGCCCTGCATGTAAATGCCGGCCTTGCAGCGCTCATCGGTGATCATTTTGTAGTGGCGGTCGACCTCGAAATCGCCCAGGTACTGTTCCAGCGGCGCCAGCAGTTTGCGGTGCAGCTGACGCTCGTAACCGGTGGCCAGTACCACGGCGTCGTAATGACGAACCGTGACTTCACCGGTGGCGTTGTCGCGCACCGCCAGCTCGATGCCGCGCTCGGTGGCGGTGGCCTTTTCGACGGTGGTCAGGGTACGGAACGCATGGCGCGCAATGCCCGAGACTTTCTGCCGGTAGAAGATGCCGTAGATGCGTTCGATCAGGTCGATATCGACCACCGAATAATTGGTGTTGTGGTACTCGTTGACCAGACGCTCGCGCTCGCCGCTGGCCTGCTGAAACACCAGGTCGGTGAATTGCGGCGAGAACACTTCATTGACGAAAGGACTGTCATCGGCCGGTTTCAGGGCCGAACCGCGCAGGATCATGTCCACCTGCACCGACGGGAAGCTGTCGTTCAGATCGATAAAGGCTTCCGCCGCACTCTGCCCGCCGCCGATGATCGCAATGTTCATCGGTTGGTTGTTCACGCACGGCTGTTTGGCCATGCGCTCCAGATACTGTGAGTGATGGAACACCCGACCGTCATCCTTGAGTGCCTTGAACGCCTCGGGAATGCGCGGTGTACCGCCGGCGCTGACCACTACCGAACGGGTGGTGCGCACCTGCTGGCGGCCTTGCGTATCACGCGAGATCACTCGCAGTGCTTCGACCTGCTGGTGATGCAGCACTGGCTCGATGGCCAACACCTCCTCGCCGTAACGGCTCTGCCCGGTAAATTGCCCGGCGACCCAGCGCAGGTAATCGTTGAACTCCATGCGGCACGGATAAAACGTGCCGAGGTTGATGAAGTCCACCAGACGACCGTGATGCTTGAGGTAATTGACGAAAGAATAGGGGCTGGTGGGGTTACGCAGCGTCACCAGGTCTTTGAGGAAGGAAATCTGCAGTTCGCTCTGGGTGACCAGGGTGTTGCCATGCCAGCGGTAGTCCGCCTGCTTGTCGAGAAACAGCACGTCCAGCTCGCCCTGACTCGGCCCGCGCTCTTGCAGGGCGATGGCCAGCGCCAGGTTCGAAGGGCCGAAACCGACGCCGATCAGGTCGTGAACGATGGGCGATGCAATTGCCTGTGTCATTTCCAGTGTCCTCTGGATGAACCCCGGAGCAGCGGGGATAAAGCGCCTGGGTGACCTGACCGGCCTTGTGCGGCAGCAGATCGTCTGTTGAATAGGAACGAGGACAATGAAAAAAAATTTAACGAGGCCTGATTGAAGTGGCGATCAGGGAGCGTCCCACTGGCGCATGCGCACCCGGCAATGCTTCATGGCATTGACGATGTGCTTTTCCACCAGCGCCCGGGAAATACCCAGGCGCTCGGCGATTTGCGGGTGCGACAAGCCGTCGATCTTGCGCAAAAGAAAACTCTCGCGACACAGCTTTGGCAACTCCGCCAGTGCACGCTGAAGCATGTCCAGGCGCTGGCCATGATCGAGGCTGTTATGAGGGGATGGCGTGAAGTAGCGCTCTTCGCTGTCGAGCACGTCCAGGGGTTCGACCTGCCGCAAGGCATTGCGTCGGTGGTCGTCGATCACCAGATTGAGCGCGGTGCGATATAGAAACGCCCGGGGTTGTTCGATCGGCGTGTCACTGGAACGCTCCAGCACCCGCAGATAAGCGTCATGCACCACATCTTCGGCCACCTGACGGTTGCCAAGCTTGGCGTTCAGGAAACACACCAGCTCGCGATAGTAGTTTTCCAACATGACTCCCCGTCCTTGAGCCAGATCTGCGCCAAAAAAGAGAATGGCGGCACGATGATGGCAGCGCGCAAGAGGCGTAATTTATAGTAATTCTCATATAGATTTAAAGCACTGGATCCATTTACCTGAGAAATAACCTCATTTGCCCGGCCTGTAACGCCCTGTTTCAAGGCTTAAATTCTGCTCCGGGGTTCTCGTTTACAGGACAGCTTCCCGTGTCTGTCGGTCCACCGACAGCGTTCAGCGACGCCGGTCACTGCCGCGCTCGCCGAGCGACGGGCCGATTTTTACCGGCTGGAACCCCGCATGAAACGTCCCCGCCCTACCCGACGCGCCCTGTTTGTCGCACTGTGCCTGATCCCCGCCGCAGCCCTGGCCGCCTGGCAAGTGATCCCGCCGGGGCGTGAAAAACTTGCCACCGCCACCGTGACCCGCGCCGATATCGAAACCAGCGTGACCGCCCTCGGCACCCTGCAACCGCGACGGTACGTCGACGTCGGCGCCCAGGCCTCCGGGCAGATCCAGAAGATTCATGTCGAGGCCGGCGATCAAGTCAAGGAAGGCCAATTGCTGGTGGAGATCGATCCCTCGACCCAGAAAGCCAAACTCGACGCCGGGCGCTTTTCCATCGACAACCTCAAGGCCCAGTTGCAAGAGCAGCGCGCCCAGCACGACCTGGCGCAACAAAAATACCAGCGTCAGCAGAACCTCAAGGCGGGCGGCGCGACCCGCGAAGAAGATGTGCAGACCGCCCGCGCCGAAGTGCGGGCGAGACAAGCGCGCATCGACATGTTCCAGGCTCAGATTCGTCAAGCCCAGGCCAGTTTGCGCAGCGATGAAGCAGAGCTCGGTTACACACGGATCTACGCGCCGATGTCCGGCACGGTGGTCGCCGTCGGCGCCCGGGAAGGCCAGACGCTCAACGCCCAACAACAGACGCCGCTGATATTGCGCATCGCCAAGTTGTCACCAATGACCGTATGGGCCGAAGTGTCGGAGGCCGATATCGGCCAGGTCAAACCCGGCATGACCGCCTGGTTCACCACCCTCAGCGGTGGCAGCCGGCGCTGGAGCAGCACCGTGCGGCAGATTTTGCCGGTGCCGCCGCGCCCGCTCGAACAAACGCAGGGCAGCCCCACCGGCGGGCGCAGCGGCAGCGAACGGGTGGTGCTCTACACCGTGTTGCTGGATGTCGACAACGCCGACAACGCCTTGATGACCGACATGACCGCCCAGGTATTTTTCGTCGCCCGGCAAGCACAGAACGTGCTGACGGTGCCCACCGCTGCCCTGCAAAACGGCACCGCGGCGGATCGCCAGATCGCGCAAGTGGTGGCGGCCAACGGCGAGGTGCAGCGCCGCGAGGTTCGCACCGGGATCAGCGACCGTTTGCGCACGCAGATTCTCGACGGCTTGGCGGAAGGCGATCACGTGCTGAGCGCCCCGCTCACCGGCAGCGGAGGCTGAATGCAAACGCCCCTGATTGACCTGCGACAGATCCGCAAAGCCTACGGCGGTGGCGACAGCCCCGTGGTGGAGGTGCTGCGCGGCATCGACCTGGCGATTCATGCTGGCGAATTTGTCGCCATCGTCGGCGCTTCTGGTTCCGGCAAATCGACCCTGATGAACATCCTCGGCTGCCTCGACCGCCCCACCAGCGGCGACTACCTGTTCGCCGGAGAAAACGTCGCCGGCCTGGGCAGCGACGAACTGGCCTGGCTACGGCGCGAGGCCTTCGGTTTCGTGTTTCAGGGTTACCACCTGATCCCGTCCGGATCGGCCCAGGAAAACGTCGAAATGCCCGCCATTTATGCCGGCACCCCGGCGGACGAACGCCATGCCCGCGCGGCGGCCCTGCTCGAGCGCCTCGGCCTGGGTTCGCGCACCGGTAACCGTCCGCATCAGCTTTCCGGTGGTCAGCAGCAACGGGTGTCGATCGCCCGCGCCTTGATGAATGGCGGCCACATCATCCTCGCCGATGAACCCACCGGCGCCCTCGACAGCCACAGCGGCGCCGAAGTCATGAGCCTGCTCGATGAACTGGCCAGTCAAGGGCATGTGGTGATCCTGATCACCCACGACCGCGAAGTGGCCAGGCGCGCCAATCGGGTCATCGAAATCCGCGACGGCCTGATCATCAGCGACACGGCCGCCCACCCTTCGGCTCCCCCGCGCACGGCCCGTCCCGACGCACTGCAAGCCGTGGACCTGCGCCAGCGCCTGAGCGCCGGCAGCGAAACCAATGGTGCCTGGAAAGGCGAACTGCTGGACGCGGTTCAGGCAGCGTGGCGCGTGATGTGGATCAACCGCTTCCGCACCGCGTTGACGCTGCTGGGGATTGTCATTGGCGTTGCGTCGGTGGTGGTGATGCTGGCGGTGGGTGAAGGCAGCAAACGGCAAGTGATGGCGCAGATGGGCGCCTTCGGTTCCAACATCATTTACCTCAGCGGCGCCGCGCCCAATCCGCGTACACCGCCCGGCATCATTACCCTCGACGACGTCGCCGCGCTCGCCGACCTGCCCCAGGTACAGCGGATCATGCCGGTCAACGGTTCGACGGCCGGCGTGCGTTTCGGCAACGCCGATCACACCGCTTATGTGGGTGGCAACGACACCAACTTCCCGAGCATTTTCAATTGGCCGGTGGTTCACGGCAGCTATTTCAGCCAGGCCGATGAAGACAGCGCCGCCGCCGTCGCGGTGATCGGCCACAAGGTCCGGGAGAAGCTGTTCAACGACCGGGTCGACCCGATTGGCCAGTACATCCTGATTGAAAACGTGCCGTTCCAGGTGCTCGGCGTGCTGGCGGAAAAAGGCTCCAGTTCCGGCGATTCCGACAGTGACAACCGCATCGCTGTGCCCTACTCGGCCGCCAGTGTGCGGCTGTTTGGCAGTCGCAACCCCGAGTACGTGGTGATCGCCGCCAAAGATGCGCGCAAGGTCAAGGAGGCCGAGCAGGCGATCGAACACACGATGCTGCGCGAACACAAGGGCAAGCGCGATTTCGAACTGACCAACAACGCCGCCATGATCCAGGCAGAAGCCCGCACCCAGGGCACGCTGTCCTTGATGCTCGGTTCGATTGCGGCGATTTCGCTGCTGGTCGGTGGCATCGGCGTCATGAACATCATGCTGATGACCGTACGTGAACGCACCCGGGAAATCGGCATTCGCATGGCCACTGGCGCCCGTCAGCGCGACATTCTGCGCCAGTTCCTCACCGAAGCGGTGATGCTCTCGGTGGTCGGCGGTATCGCCGGGATTGGCCTGGCGCTGTTGGTCGGTGGCGTGTTGCTGCTTGGCAATGTTGCGGTCGCGTTCCAGTTGATCGCCGTGCTCGGCGCCTTCGGCTGCGCGCTGGTCACCGGCGTCATCTTCGGCTTCATGCCTGCCCGCAAGGCTGCCCGGCTCGATCCGGTCACGGCCCTTACCAGTGAATGATCGACCTATGAAAGTGCCCCTGACCCTTCTGGCCGCCAGCCTGTTGCTGGCCGCCTGCAGTAACCCTGCGCCACGCCCCGACAGCGGCCTGCAACCACCCGCCGCCACCTGGCAATCGCCGAACACCGCCGCCGCTGCACACAGCAATCGGCAATGGTGGACGCAGTTCGGCAGCCCGCAACTCAATCGCCTGATCGAACAGGCCAGCGTGGGCAGCCATGACCTGGCCGCCGCTGTCGCCCGGGTGCAGCAAGCCCAGGCCAGCGCCACCATCGCCGGCGCCCCGCTTCTGCCCGAACTCAAGGCCGGTCTCAACGCCAATCGCCAACGCTTGCTGCATGGCAAGGGCTACAGCCAACTGGACGTCAGCCCCGATAATCGCTCGCTGAATTATTACGATGCAGAACTGAGCGCCAGTTACGAAATCGATTTCTGGGGCGGCAAACGGGCGGCCCGAGACAGCGCCCTTTTTGGCTTGCAGGCCAGTGAGTTCGATCGGGCCACCGTGGAACTGACCTTGCAAAGCGGCGTGGCCAACAGCTACACCCAGGCCTTGTCGTTGCGTGAACAGCAACGGATCGCCGAGCTGAACCTGGCCAACGCCCAAAGCGTTTTGCGATGGGTGCAGACTCGCTACGACGCCGGCAGCGCCACGGCGCTGGAACTGGCTCAGCAAAAAAGCCTGGTGGCCGAACAGCAACGCAAACTACCGTTGGTGCAACAACAGGCACAGGAAGCGCGGATCACCCTCGCCGCCCTGCTCGGCCAACCGGTGCAGGCACTGACGCTGACGGAGCAGCCGTTCGATCAACTGCATTGGCCGCAGATTGCCAGCGGCGTGCCCAGTGAGTTGTTGAGCCGCCGCCCGGACATCGCCAGCGCCGAAGCCAAACTCGCCGCTGCCCAGGCCGATGTGACCGTCGCCCGCGCGGCGATGCTGCCCAAGCTGACGCTCACCGCCAGCCTGGGCACCGGCGCCGATCTGGCCTCGGATCTGTTGCGCACGACTTTTTACAACCTGTCCTCGGGGCTGGTGGCGCCGGTCTTCAACAATGGTCGCCTCAGCGCCGAGCGCGACAAGGCCACGGCACGCCAACAGGAACTGCTGGAAACCTATCGCGGGGCAATCATCAATGGCTTCGCCGATGTGGAAAAAGCCCTCAACAGCATTCATGGGCTGGACGAACAACGTCAGTGGCAAGGGGAAGAACTGAGCCAGGCGCAGAGCGCTTTCGACATCGCCCAGAGCCGCTACCAGGCCGGCGCCGAAGACCTGCTCACGGTGCTGCAAACCCAGCGCACGCTGTATGCCGCCCAGGATCTGAATGTGCAGCTGAGATTGTCGCGGTTGCAGGCCAGTATTGCGCTGTACAAAGCGTTGGGTGGGGGTTGGCAGATCATCTGACGGCTTGTTTTTCAAAGAGCAAAAGATCGCAGCCTTCGGCAGCTCCTACAGGATCGATGTTCACTCGCGATATTTCGACGAACATCAATCTCTGTAGGAGCTGCCGAAGGCTGCGATCTTTCAGGGTTTTACAACTGCCATCCCTTGACCTTCAAATGCCGCGCATACCACGGCCGTCGCGGCACTTTGCGCAACAGGTCACTCATGTTGTCTTCATCGCCAAAGGTGATGCGCAACGCCAGCTTCATGGTTTCCGGGTCCATTTCCACCGAGCGCCCCGTTTGCAACCCCGGGGTCGTGCTGCAACCGTGGGTGTCCGGCCCGAGCCACGGGTCGCCCACTTCCACCCAACGCCCCGGCGCAAACCACGGCACGCCGTTGACCTCCAGGCGGCTCAGTTCGCCAGGGTGAAAACGCTCATGGGCGCGGAACCAGTCTTCGATGCGATCGTCGATCCAGCCGTGGAAACGCCAGAACACCGGGTTAACGTGCGACGAAAACGGATCGCCGAGAAAATCGTTTTCCGGGGCATACCAGCGCGCCGCGAAGTCGGCCTGATCCCGGGCCATTGGCACGGGTATTTCGTTGGACGGATCCCGAGCCACCGAGGCCCAGCGCATGTGCAGCCAGTCGTGCAGGCCCAACTCGACTTCCGAGCCGAACTGGCCGAGGGTCAGTTCCGACAGATAACGCGGATCCCGGTACTGCGACTCCCAGACCTGGAAGTTGCTGTGATAGGTCTCTGCGGCTTTGATGTCACTGACCCACTTGGTGTACTCGTCGTCGCCTTCGGTCAACCAGGTCGGCGGCAAGGCATTGCCATCGTGATTATCGAAATAGCGCGCGAAGCCCTGGCGATCCCGCTCGAGTTCCGGCTGCGGCAAAGGGAACGCCGGCCATGAAGGCAAGTCCTGCATGGACCGGGCGATGCCGAGCATATGCCGGTGCATGAAGAAGAAATCGATGCCCGAACCGTTGCGGTCCTTGCGCGGCCCGCGGGCATCACGCTCGTTGTCCCGTGGGCCGGGTTGCCAGCCGATACCGCGCAACGCCTCGCGCTTTTTCTCCGGGAGCTTGTGCCATTTGTCCCGGGATGCGTGCCAGAGCTGGTGAAACAATCGATGTTCGGGGGATACCAGCCAGGCCAGAAACGCCGGGTTGAGGGCGGTTCGTTCTCGCGCTTCGGGAAACCGCCGCTTGATGGCGATAAAACGGTTGTCGAGTTCGGGCAACCCCAGCGGGCGATTCAGGCTCAGCACCTGACCGCTGAACGTGCCGCTGCCGGCGTTGCCGAATGCTGCCCAGACTTCGTCGAGTTTTGCCTTGAATTCATACACCGGCGCCACCAACGGGGCATCGGTGCGCATCAGTCGCCAGTACAGTTCGGCGCCATTGGCTGGTGCCAGATCGCCGATGACCTGATAGCACGGCTGGCCTTCCCCGCGCAGGTGAGCGCCGGTATCCAGGCAACCGCGCAACCCGCGCCCGCGATGAGCGATGTCGAGAAACAGCTCCAGCCCGTCCTGCGGCAAGCCCTCAAGCCCGGCATCGCGGCCGACAAAACGAATGTCCCAGACTCCGCGCAAGCTGTCCGCCAGTTGCTGCCCGGCGGTGCTGGCCAGGTCGACCGTAGCCTCCCCTGGCGTGATCGGCTCCTTCTCCCGGGTCAACTCACGATGTGCATAAAAAGCGGCAGGCACCGCAGCGCTCGTGAGCGCCAGGCCCGCCATGAACCAGCGTCGAGAAATCGTCATTGCCCTACCTGTGTCAGCCATGAAGCAGGCTTTATCCAAGCTAGAACGTTTGTTGCCCCGACAAATTTATGCGATCCCCTGTAGGAGCTGCCGAAGGCTGCGATCTTTTGATCTTCATCTTGGGGTGCCCCCAAAAAGATCGCAGGCTGCGCCAGCTCCTACATTTGAAAGGCGATCTTTTCGGGGCCACCTAAATTCCTGTGCCGGTCACTCGTTCCTCCCAGATAGCAAAGGCCCCTGCGCCTGCAACTCAACGGCGAACCTGACTGAGATGGCGATGACAAAAACACGTTCGAAAAAGGCGCTGTACCTCGGCCTGCCACTGGCCTTGGCCATCAGTGCCGGCGCGGGCTGGCTGGTCTGGGATTACGGGTTCAAAGACAATCCCGGCTACCCGGTCAAGGTCATGAAACAGGCCACCGAACTGCAGGGGCGGATCCTTTCCTTCGACAGCCACATCACCGTTCCCCTGAGTTTCGGCGCCCACGGCAACGAAGCCGACAAGGACGGTTCCGGCCAGTTCGACCTGATCAAGGCCAACCGTGGCCGACTGTCCGGCGCGGCCCTGACGGTCTTCGGCTGGCCGGAAATGTGGAACGGCCCGAACGCCCCGCACCGGCCCACCGACGGCTTCGTCGAAGAAGCGCGCAACCAGCAGGAAGTGCGCTACAAAATCATCTCCGGGCTGGTGCGCGATTTCCCCAATCAGGTCGGCATCGCCTACACCCCCGACGACTTCCGGCGCCTGCACGGCGAAGGCAAGTTTGCGATTTTCATCAGCATGCTCAACGCCTACCCGCTGGGCAACGACCTGAGCAAACTGGACCTGTGGGCCGCCCGTGGCATGCGCATGTTCGGTTTCAGCTACATCGGCAACAACAGCTGGGCCGATTCGTCACGACCGCTGCCGTTTTTCAACGATTCCCCCGATGCCCTCGACGGGTTGTCGGACATCGGCAAACAAGCGGTGCAGCGCCTGAACGATCTGGGCGTGATCATTGATGTGTCGCAGATGTCGAGCAAAGGCCTGGAGCAAGTGGCGCAACTGAGCCGCACGCCGATGGTGGCCTCGCACTCGGCACCACGGGCCTCGGTAGACATCCCGCGCAACCTCAGCGACAAAGAGTTGCAGCTGATCAAGAACAGCGGTGGCGTGGTGCAAGTGGTCGGCTTCTCGCAATACCTCAAACCGCTGACCCAAGGCACACAGGACAAACTCAACGCCCTGCGCGCGCGTTTCGATCTGCCGCCATTGCCCAACCTGGCGATGGCGTTGATGCCCGGCGACCCGATCATCACCGCGTGGTCCGAACAGAAGCTCGGTCAATACGCCAGCGGTCTGTACGCCATTCTCGAGGAAGAACCCAAGGCCACACTCAAGGACCTCGGCGACGCCATCGATTACACCGTGCGCAAAGTCGGCATCGACCACGTCGGCATCGCTTCGGACTTCAACGATGGCGGCGGCATCAAGGGCTGGGAAAATGTCGGCGAAATCCGCAACGTCACCGCCGAATTGATCCAGCGCGGTTACTCCGAAGCCGACATCGCCAAGCTCTGGGGCGGCAACTTCCTGCGGGTCTGGGAACAGGTGCAAAAAGCCGCGAAACCCACGCTGATTTCTCGCCAGGAACCGGTCAAGCCATGAGTAACCGTCGGACCTTTCTGAAACAGGCCGGGGTCCTCGCCGCCGGCCTGCCGTTGGCGGCCAGCCTCGGCTCACCGGTCGCCGCCGGGCAATCGCAAGCGCTGCCCCGGGACAAGTGGGCGCAATTGCGTCAGTTGTTCGACCAGGACCCGAACTGCATTCACTTCGCCAATTTTCTGGTGACCTCCCACCCCAAACCCGTCCGTGAGGCCATCGCCCGTCATCGTGCCGCACTGGACCTGAACCCCGGGCTGGCCATGGATTGGGATCTGGGCGTGACCCACCAGCGCGAAGAAAACGTGCGGCTCTGGGCCGGTCGGTATTTGCAGGCCAAACCGACTCAGATCGCCCTCACCGGCAGCACCACCGAAGGCCTGGCGATGATTTATGGCGGCGTGCAGGTGCGCCCCGATCAGGAAATCCTCACCACGGTTCACGAGCACTATTCCACGAACAACATCCTGCATTTTCGCAACCGGCGCGATGGCACCCGGGTGCGCAAGATTCAGTTGTTCGAGCAGCCACAGTCGATCTCGACCGACCAGGTGCTGGACACCATCAACCGCAACATCCGCCCCGAAACCCGCGTGCTGGGCATGACCTGGGTGCACTCGGGCAGTGGCGTGAAGCTGCCGATCAGCGACATCGCTGGCCTCGTCGATGAACACAATCGCCAGCGCGACGATCAGGACCGGATCGTTTACGTGGTCGACGGCGTGCACGGTTTCGGCGTCGAAGACCTGAGTTTTCCGGCGATGAACTGCGACTTTTTCATTGCCGGCACCCACAAATGGATGTTCGGCCCCCGCGGCACCGGCATCGTTTGCAGCCGCAGCGAAGAACTGAAATACGTCAGCCCGAGCGTGCCGACCTTCTCCGAAGCCACGACCTTTTCCACCACCATGTCTCCGGGCGGCTATCACGCGTTCGAACATCGCTGGGCCGTGGATGAAGCGTTCAAATTGCACCTGGAACTGGGCAAGGCCGACGTCCAGGCGCGCATCCATCAGCTCAACAGCTACCTCAAACAGCGTTTGCTGGAGCAACCGGGTATCGAGCTGGTCACCCCGGTCGATCCGAAGTTTTCGGCGGGGTTCAGCTTCTTCCGGGTCAAGGGTGAGGACGCCGATGCCGTGGCGGCGCACCTGATGCAAAACCGCATTGTCAGCGATGCGGTCAGCCGCGACGTCGGCCCGGTGGTTCGCACTGCGCCCGGCCTGCTCAATACCGAAGCCGAGGTGGACCGTTTGATCGACGTGCTGCGCAAGAAGCGCTCCGCGTGAACCTTCGCTGCGAGGCACCGTTTTCCTTTAACCGAGACGACTTATGAAAACGCCCCACACACCCTCTTCCCTGCGAACCCTATCGGCCCTGACATTGACCGCACTGCTCGCCGGCCTGCTGCCCGGCACGGTCCAGGCCGCGAACCCGCCAGCACCCGGCAAGGTGTTCAAGGACTGCAAGGAGTGTCCGGAAATGGTTGTGCTGCCCGCCGGCCGCTACACCATGGGCACACCAGCGGATGAAGTCGGCCACCAGCCCGATGAAGGTCCGTTGCATGAAGTGACCTTCACCCGTCCTTTCGCCATCAGTCGCTTCCAGGTACTGGCCGGCGAATGGGACGCGTACGTGCGCGCCACCGGCAACACCCCCGCCGACTTCGATGATCGCCCGGGACGTCGCTGCACCGCCGGCAAACCCAGCTTCAAACAGACCGCGCGCCACCCGGCCGTGTGCATGAACGTGGCCGAGGCCCAGGGCTACATTGCCTGGCTGTCGGAGAAAACCGGTCATGCCTATCGCATGCCCAGCGAGTCGATCCGCGAGTACGCCGCCCGCGCCGGCAGCACCGGGGCTTTCCCGTTTGCGTTCGATGAAGGCGCCGACTACCAGATCTCGAAAAACGCCAACACCTACGGCGCCGCTGACGGCTACAACTTCACCTCGCCGGCCGGCACTTTCCCGGCCAATGCCTTTGGCGTGTTCGACATGCACGGCAATGTTTATGAGTGGGTTGCCGACTGCTACCGCGAAGACTATGTGGGCGTGCCCAGCGACGGCAGCCCGTGGCTGGAGCAAAACTGCAAACGCCAGGTGATGCGCGGCAACGACTGGGGCGAAGCGCCGGTGTTTTCCCGCTCCGGCAATCGCAACAGCAGCCTGCCCACCAGCAGCGGCGACTGGCTGGGGTTTCGCGTCGTGCGTGAACTCTGATTTTTACAGGCCGCCGCACGCCTTGTAGCAGCTGCCGAAGGCTGCGTTCGGCTGCGAAGCAGTCGTAAACCAGTGATTGCAGTGAGTCAGGCGGACCGTGTCAGCCGGACTCACGACTGCTTCGCAGCCGAACGCAGGCTTCGCCAGCTGCTACACCGGCATTACCCTCCACTGCCGTTTAAATAAAGTCCCCGACCATTCGTTTTCCTTAAGTACCGGCACTCCCTCCGTGTCGAAAGGAATCCTCCATGACCAAGCCAACGCATGGGGCGATCAACGAATTGTTCGCCCTGCTCAAGCCCTTCCGCCTGATCGTCTCTGTGTCCATCGTGCTCGGCATGATCGGTGGCCTGAGCGTCACCGTGTTGCTGGCGACCATCAACAATGCCCTGCATTCCGCTGACGGCCTGACCCGCACCGTGGTAATGATTTTTGCCGGGCTGTGCATGCTGGCGCTGCTGACTTCAATTTTGTCCGACATCGGCACCAACTACGTCGGCCAGCACATCATCGCCAGGCTGCGCAAAGAGCTGGGGGAGAAAGTGCTGTCGGCGCCGATCGACCAGATCGAGCGTTACCGCAGCCACCGGTTGATCCCGGTGCTGACCCATGACGTGGACACCATCAGCGATTTCGCCTTCGCCTTCGCGCCGTTGGCGATTTCCCTGACCGTGACCTTGGGTTGCCTCGGCTACCTGGCCATGCTGTCGTGGCCGATGTTTCTGATGATGCTGGTCGCCATCGCTATCGGCACAACCATCCAGGCGATCGCCCGGGCCAGGGGCATGCGCGGTTTTTATGCGGCGCGAGACTGCGAAGACGAGCTGCAAAAGCACTACAACGCCATCGCCGAAGGGGCCAAGGAACTGCGCATCCACCGCCCGCGGCGTCAGCGCATGTTCGTGTCCGGCATCCGGAAAACCGCCGAGAAAATCTGTGACACGCAGATCCGCTCGATCAATACCTTCGTCATCGCCAAGTCGTTCGGCTCGATGCTGTTCTTCGTGGTCATCGGCCTGGCGCTGGCCCTGCAATCGTTCTGGCCCAGTGCCGACAAGGCCGTGATGAGCGGGTTTGTGTTGGTGCTGCTGTACATGAAAGGACCGCTGGAACATCTGGTCAGCACGCTGCCGATCATCAGCCGGGCGCAGATCGCATTTCGCCGGATCGCCGAACTCAGCGAACAGTTTTCCTCCCCGGAACCGCACCTGCTGCTGGAGGACCAAGGCCACAAACCCGGCCCGGTCCACAGCCTGGAACTGAGCAATGTGCGTTACGCCTTCCCACCGGTGGAAGGCAGCGAGCCCTTCCGCCTCGGCCCGGTCAACCTGCGTATCGAGCAAGGCGACATCGTGTTCATTGTTGGTGAGAACGGCTGTGGCAAAACCACGCTGATCAAGCTGCTGCTGGGCCTTTATGCGCCCACTGAAGGCGAGATCCGCGTGAACGACCAGCCGATCACCGCCCTCAACCGCGATGACTACCGGCAGAACTTCACCACGATATTTGCCGACTATTACCTGTTCGATGACCTGATCCAGGGCGACCGGCAAGTGCCACAGGATGCCACGCGCTACCTCGAACGCCTGGAGATTGCGCACAAGGTCAGCGTGCGCGACGGCGCGTTCAGCACCACCGACCTTTCCACCGGCCAGCGCAAACGCCTGGCGCTGGTCAACGCCTGGCTCGAAGAACGGCCGGTGCTGGTGTTCGACGAATGGGCGGCCGATCAGGACCCGACCTTCCGCCGCATTTTCTACACCGAACTGCTGCCGGACCTGAAGCGCCTGGGCAAGACCATCATCGTCATCTCCCACGATGACCGCTACTTCGACGTCGCCGATCAACTGGTGCGCATGGAGGCCGGCAAGGTCAAAAGCGAACTGCAACCCGCCTGACTGACGAGGCCAAGGGGCGTGCCAAGCCCCCTGTGGCGAGGGGGCTCGCCCCCGTTCGGCTGCGAAGCAGTCGCAAATGCGTTGCATGCGGTGTGCCAGGCAGAACGAGGTGGCAGGTGCAGGACTGCTTCGCAGTCCAACGGGGGCAAGCCCCCTCGCCACAGGTCTTGGTCTCCATGTGACTGATCGGCATTGCCCTGGACCGGAAAAATAATTTTCCGGTTTGCCGCGGCCGCCTCGTCTTAATGAGATGAATAAGAACCATTACCAACTATACCTGCCAAGGTCTTTAACCTCATGTCCGCATCCCGTTTCATGCTTCGACCTCTGACCCGCGCCCTGTTAATGAGCAGCACCACTCGCTCGCGCATGACGTCCACCAGCCTGGGCCTGGCAATGACCCTGGCGGTGACGCCGTATGTCCAGGCCCAGGAATGGACCCTGAATATCCCGGCCCAGCCATTGCCTCAGGCGCTGCAGACCCTCGGTCAACAGACCAATCTGCAAATCATCTACAGCCCCGAGAGCATTCAGAACCTGCGGTCCAGCGCCCTCAACGGTCGCTATCAGGAAGATGATTCGCTGAATGCGATGCTCAAGGGCACCGGGATCCGCCATCAACGCGACGGCAACACCATCACGCTGCTGGCGCCGGCCACCGGCAGTGCGATGGAACTGGCACCGACCAGCATCAACGGTCAGCGGTTGGGCGCGACCACCGAAGGCAGCAACTCCTACACCACCGGCGCGGTGACCATTGGCAAGGGCGAGCATTCGCTCAGGGAAACCCCGCAGTCAATCACCGTCATAACGCGCAAGATGCTCGACGACCAGAACCTGAACACCATCGAACAGGTCATGGAAAAGACCCCGGGGATCACCGTTTACGACTCGCCCATGGGCGGCAAGTACTTCTTCTCCCGGGGTTTCCGCATGACCGGCCAGTACCAGTACGACGGCGTGCCGCTGGACATTGGCAGCAGCTATGTACAGGCCGACGCCTTCAGTAGCGACATGGCGATTTATGATCGGGTTGAAGTATTGCGCGGTGCGGCCGGGATGATGAAGGGCGCCGGGGGCACTGCCGGTGGTGTGAACTTCGTGCGCAAGCGCGGCCAGGACACCCCGCACACTCAATTGTCGTTGTCTGCCGGCACCTGGGACAACTACCGTGGCCAGGTCGACACCGGTGGCCCGCTGAACGACGCCGGCACCATCCGTGGCCGTGCCGTGGTAACCCAGCAGAATCGTCAGTATTTCTATGACGTGGCCGAACGCAGGGACCAGATCTACTACGGCGCGCTGGATTTCGATCTGAGCGACTACACCACCCTGGGCCTGGGCATGGCCTATGAAGACATCGATGCCACTCCGTGCTGGGGCGGCTTGCCGCGCTACGCCGATGGCAGCGACTTGAAGCTCTCACGCTCCACGTGCCTGAACACCGCCTGGAACAACCAGCGCAGCAAACGGGCCACCTACTTTGGCGACCTGAAACACGAGTTCAACGACAACTGGGCGCTGAAGGTTGCAGGGGTTTATTCGAAAAACACCCAGGACATGGAATACGCCTTCCCCAGCGGTACGGTACCGCTTGGCGCCACCAGCACCAGTACCGCGATGATCGGCAGCACCTTTGACTACGATCAGGTCGACTACGGCCTCGACGCTTATGTGGACGGCAAGTTCAACGCATTCGGCCAAGAGCATGAGCTGATCGTCGGTGCCAACGCCAGCCGCTCCCACAAGGATGACTTCTACGCCGTGGCCCTCCTGCCGCAGAGCCAGGATGTGCTGAACCCCGACCATCACCTGCCCCAGCCGGATGAAAGTTTTTACCTGGCCAATGCCACCCGGGGTGGTCCGGTGGACATCCGGATCAAGCAATACGGCGCCTACTCCACGGCACGCCTGAAACTGGCCGATCCGCTGACCTTCGTCCTGGGCAGTCGCGTCAGCTGGTACAAGTCCGAAACCGACTCCGTCTCGTTCTGGCGCGGCGAAGGCACGCCGACAAGCTCCGAGGCCAAGGAAACCGGGCAAGTCACCCCGTTCGCTGCCTTGCTGTTCGACATCAACGACAACCTGACCGCCTACGCCAGCTACGCGGATATCTTCACCCCGCAGGGCGGCTACAAGACCATCACCGGTTCGACGCTCAAGCCATTGATCGGCCAGAGCTATGAACTGGGGATCAAAGGTGAATGGTTCGACGGTCGCCTGAACAGCGCCGTCAACCTGTTCCGCACCATCCAGAAAGACGCAGCCCAGGATGACCCGGCCTGCCCGGACAGCAGCTGCTCGCTGAACTCCGGCAAAGTGCGCGCCCAGGGCTTCGAAGCTGAAGTCAGCGGTGAAGTCATCGACCGTCTGCAATTGCTCGCCGGCTACACCTACACCCAGACCAAGATTCTGGAAGACGCTGATGTCAGTCAGGACGGCGTGTCGTACAACACCTATGTGCCGCGCCACTTGCTGCGGGTATGGGGCGACTATGCGCTCAGCGGCCCACTGGAACGCGTCACCGTCGGTGCCGGCGTCAATGCCCAAAGCAGCAACTACCGCACCTCGCCGAGCAGCGGCAACAACATTACCCAGGCGGGTTATGCGGTCTGGAACGGTCGCATCGGCTACCGCATCGACGACACCTGGTCCGTGGCACTGAACGGCAACAACCTGTTCGACAAGCGCTACTACGCCACCATCGGTACCGAAAGTTGGGGCAACTTCTACGGTGAACCGCGCAACTTCGTGATGTCGGTCAAGGCTGACTTCTGATTGCAGCCTCAATGAAAACGCCCCGCCATTGCGGGGCGTTTTTTTGTGCTGGAAAAGCTGATGTTGATCGTTCCCACGCTCTGCGTGGGAATGCAGCCCGGGACGCTGCGCGTCCCTTCCAGAGCCGAACGCGGAGCGTCCGTTGAGGCATTCCCACGCAGAGCGTGGGAACGATCAATGGCGGTAATTTTTAACTGAAAGTTCAAGGGTGTTCTTTCGGGCCTCATCGCGGGCAAGCCCGCTCCCACAGTGATGGGTGTCGTTCACAAATCCTTTGGTCTAAGCAGATACCTGTGGGAGCGGGCTTGCCCGCGATGAGGCCGGGACAGCCACAAGGCTCGATGTCAGACCAATAAACAGGCGATGTTTAAACGACACTTCCAGACACTCACCCAGGCTACACATCCTTGCGCCGCTGCCTACGACTGCGCCAGAATCCGCCGGCTTGTGCGTCTAAGGGCCGGGCTTTATCGTTTCCGGGTCGCTGAAAAACAGCGATCGGGTTTGGTAGCCCGCTGTCCCACATGACGCATAGCGTCACCTTATGCAGGTGCTTTTTCGGCATTTGTTTTGATGGTGGCCATGCGCAGGGCGCCCTCGGGCGCGCCGGTTTTTCCATGTGGGCCGGTCTACCAACCTTCGTATGGCCGCCACCCTTCGTTTGGTAGCGAGGGTGATGGCTCCTTTAATCACATATGGAGTTCCATCTATGTTCAAACCTACACCGAACCCACCGGAAACCGATCCAACCTCCCCCTACGAATCCCTCAATTCCAAAAAACTCAACGAAGCCGCCGACCGCGCCCTCGATTACTACCTCAAACCGGACATTCCCAAAGACACCAAACGCAAGCCCAGCACCATTTACCACGTCGGCACCGAAGTCGATAACGAAACCCTGCTGGTCAACGCCTGCGAATCCCTCGCATCAGCCAGCATGATGCTCAGCGAGTTCGCCGGATTGATGGACATGCCACATCGCAACATGATGTTGGGGATTCAATCGGTGGTCATGCTCGGGGAGCTGGCAGTGAACCGGGTGCTGGATAACCTCGATCCGCGAGGCTAGCGAAGAACCTGTAACCGATCGTTCCCACGCTCTGCGTGGGAATGCCTCAACGGACGCTCCGCGTGCGGCTTTAGATGGTACGCAGAGCGTCCCGGGCTGCATTCCCACGCGGAGCGTGGGAACGATCACATCGCACTATCCCGCAGTTTCCATGCTCAACCCAAATGCCGACCCAGCATCCGACTCAAGCGCTCATGCACCCCCAACACATCCGGCATCACCGAAGCCAATCTGAGCAAGTCATGGGTCAGCCCCGGGCAATGTTCGAGTTCGACATTCACCCCTTGCGCGCGCAGTTTATCGACGTAGGCCTGGCCTTCGTCGAGCAACGGATCGAACCCGGCCAGCAACACAATCGCCGGCGCCACCCCGTGCAAGTCCTCAGCCAGCAACGGTGAGAAGCGCCAGTCCAGCAAATCTTCGGGGCTGCGGGCGTAGTGCTGGTAAAACCAGTCCAGCGTGTCGTTTTCCAGCAGATACCCTTCACCGAACAACAAGCGCGAATCGTGGGTGCGCGAGGCATCCGTGACCGGATAACACAGCAGCTGCACCTTGGGGGCGATGGCCACGGTGTGTGGCTGAACCACCGCTTGCAAGGCCAGCACCGTCGCCAGCGTGGCACCGGCACTGTCACCGCCGAACGCGACGCGACCGGCATCCAGCCCCAGGGCCAGCGCCTGTTCCGCCAGCCAGGACAAGGCGTCTTCACCGTCCTCCAGCGCTGTCGGGAAACGATGCTCCGGAGCCAGCCGATAGCCAACCGACAACACCGCGCACGGCGTACGTCGGCAGAATTCGCGGCAGACTCCGTCATGGGAATCCAGGCTGCCCATTACAAAACCACCGCCATGAAAATACACCAGCACCGGCATCGGTGCCGTCGCCCCGCTCGGGCGATACAAACGCAACGCTAGCGGCGCACCGTCCCGGGCCGTGGTGTTGACCTCCAGCACATCAAGATCCTGAGGCGCATTCCAGCGCAACTGCGCGGTGGTTTGTTCGAAGATCGCCCGGGCTTCGACCGGCGTCAGTTGATGCAGCGCCGGCTGGCCTGCGTCCTGGCCGTCTTGCGCCAGGTCGAGGAAGGCTTCCAGATCAGGGTGTAACGACATCGAAAGAATCCTTATGTCCGTAAAAAAAGGGGCATGCCTGAGCAACGCCCCTAACGATGATTAAACCCCCGGCCCTCAGCCCACCCGCGCCATGCAATGCTCGATCAACGCCTCAAGCTCGCGCTGATAATCCTGCATGAGCCGCTCCACGGTGCTGGCCCGATAACGTTGGCTGCTATAGATGCAACGCAGCGCCAACTGACCGTCGTACACCTGGCCGACAACCTCCAGCCAGTTGCCCAGATTGGCCTGCAAGCTGTAGTTGTCGCCGCTTTCCTCCAGCGCCGGCACCAGCAAGGCCTGCTCGTCGAAGCTCTGGTCGAACTGCCCCAGATAGTTGAACGTCACCCGTGCCTGCGGCAGGTCGGCCAATTGGCGGGCCCGTTGCGGGCCGGCCAGGTGACGCAACACGCCGTAGCCGATGCCCTTTTGCGGGATGGCCGCCAATTGCGCCCGCACGTTGACGATCGACGCGCCGATGTCCGTGTTGTCGGGGGTAAGCCGGACCGGGAACATGCTGGTGAACCAGCCCAGGCTGCGACTCAGGTCGATGTTCTCGAACAGGTCCTCGCGGCCGTGCCCTTCCAGCAGAATCAGCGCCGACTGCTGTTCGCTCCAGCGGCACAACGCCCGGCTCAGGGCCGATAGCAGCAAATCGTTGATCTGCGTGCGATAGACCGCCGGCGCTTGCTTGAGCAACTGCTCGGTGAGCTCGCGAGACAACTTGAGCCGCGCCTGAGCCTGATGACGCACCTGATTCTTGCCGCGACGGTTGTCGCACGGCAGGTCGATCCCCGGCTGATCCAGTTGCTCCAGCCAGTAGGCCAATTCCTGCTCGGCAATCACCGGCGCCTGCGCCTGCAACGCTTCGGCAAACGCACGATAGCTGCTGGTGCGGATCGGCAGTTGCGGTTCGATGCCCATCACGCAAGCCTCGTAGGCCACCTTCAAATCGTCGAGCAAAATCCGCCACGACACGGTATCGACCACCAGATGGTGGATGACCATCAACAGCCGCGCCTGGCCATCCGGCAAGGCGATGTGCACCACACGCCAGGCCGGTCCATCATCGAGTTTGAGGCTGCGCTGAGCCAGGTTGGCCAAGGCTTCGACCTGCTCGCTGTTCTCGGCCTCACGACGCCACAGCATCGGCTCGCGGCGCTCGGTCGGTGCGGCGTAGCGCTGCAACCAGCGCCCGCCTTCCTGACAGAAGCGCAGGCGCAAGCTGTCGTGGTGGTTTTCGATCCAGCCCAGCGCCTGTTCCAGCGCATCCAGATCCAACACCTGACGCGCACTCAGCAAAAACGACTGGTTGTAGTGATGAGACTCGGCCATGCCCTCGGCAAAGAACCACTCCTGGATCGGCAGCAGATTGAACAGCCCTTCACTGGCGACATGGGTGAGGTCCGCCGCCGGTTGCGCGGTGCTCGCTTGGACCACGTTCTGTTCGACGATGCCCGCGATGGTCTGGTAGCGCATCAGATCGCGCAGCTTGAGTTCCATTTGCAAAGTCGGGTGGTTCCTGACCCGGGAAATCACTTGCAGGCTCAGGATCGAGTCGCCGCCCAGTTCGAAGAAGTTGTCGCTGATACCCACCTGCTCCACCTGCAGTACCTGCGCCCAGATGTCCGCCAGCAGGTGTTCCTGCTGATTACGCGGGGCAATGTATTCCTCGCTTTTGAACTCCGGCTCGGGCAATGCCTTGCGGTCGAGCTTGCCGTTGGGGGTGACCGGGAAGGCACTGAGGCAAACGATCTGCGCCGGCACCATGTATTCCGGCAAGGTGCTGCGCAGAGCAGCCTTGAGTTCATCACCCAACTGCTGGCCAGCATCAGTGACGACATAACCGATCAGTTGCTTGCCGGAAGCATTGTCCCGGGCGATCACCAGCGCATCGCGGACCTGCGCCAGTTGCCGCAGGCTGGCCTCGACTTCGCCCAGTTCGATGCGGAACCCGCGCACCTTGACTTGATGGTCGATGCGGCCGACGTAATCGACCACGCCGTCCTGGCGCAAGCGCACCAGATCGCCGGTGCGGTACATCCGCTCGCCGCTGGCAAAGGGGTTGGGCACGAAGCGTTCACAGGTCAGGTCTGGCCGACCGTGATAACCCCGGGCAACCCCGTAGCCGCCGATGTACAACTCGCCGGCAAAACCGGGCGGCAGCGGATTCAGTTCTTCATCCAGCACATACAGGGAACGTGCGCCCACTGCCCGGCCGATCGGCGCATAGGCCGCTTCACACCGCGCGCTCACCGGCACTTTCCACAGCATTGGCGTGACCACGGTTTCTGTCGGGCCATAGCCGTTGGTGAAGTACTCGGGACGCAGCGCCGCCTTGACCTGTTCGAAGGTCTGGTCCGGCACCGCATCGCCGCCGAAGCAATAGATGCGCACCGGTGGCGGCGCAATTGCGCTGGCCGCGGCGTACTCGGCCAGTTGCTTGAGATAGGCCGGCGGGAAGCAAGCGATGGTCACGCCGTACTCGTGCAGCGCCCGGTAGGTCTGCTCCGGGGTCCACAGGCAACCGTCGCGCACCACCAGCCGGCCACCGCTGTACAGCGTACTCAACCAGCGCTCATGGGCACCGTCGAAGGCGAACGACATGAAGTGCAGTTCGCAGCTGCGGGGGTCCATTTCATACAGTTTGGCGATGGCCTGACAGTGCATGCTCAGTGGCCCTTGGGTGACCGCCACGCCTTTTGGCCGGCCGGTAGAACCCGAGGTGTAAACCAGATAGGCCAGCCCTTGCTCCAGCACGCGATACACCGGCGCCTCATCGGCATAACGGGACTCGTCGAGCTGATCCAGCTCAAGGCGCAACAGGCCCTCGGGCGCCGGTAACGTTGCCCGCAGGCTGCTCTGGGTCAGCAGCAGCGCCATGCCGGAATCTTCGATCATGTACGCCAGACGCTCCGGCGGATAATCAATGTCCAAAGGCACATACGCCGCGCCGCTTTTGAGCACGGCGAGGAAGCTGACGACCATTTCCAGCGAACGCGGCAGCGCCACGCCGATCACCACTTCTGGCCCCGCGCCATGCTCGATCAAGCAATGGGCCAGACGATTGGCCCGGCGTTCCAGTTCGCCGTAGCTCAGGCTCAGCCCGGCGCATTGCACCGCAATGGCCTCGGGCTGAGTCAGTGCGTGTCGGCTGATCAGCTCCGGCAATAGCTGTGGCTGATGATCCGCTGGCGGCTCGGCGCTCCAGGTTTGCATCGCCTGCCATTGCTCGAGCGACAGGCGCTGCAGGTTACCCAGGCGTTCGTCAGGCGCGCGCATCATCGCCTCAAGGGTGTTTTCCAGGGTCAGGCGGATACCCTCCACCGCCTCGGCACTGAAGTGGCTGCGCAGGTACAGGTATTCAATCGACAATTCGTCGCCGAGCGTCACCGCCAGGTCCATCGGCACGTTGGTCACGTCATGGCCGATGGATTTGCCGAAGCTCAGGCCGCTATCGTTGTCTTCTTGCAGGCGGTCGTCGATCGGGTAGTTCTCGAACACGATGATGCTGTCGAACAGCGCCTGCCCGCCCAGGCCGGACCAGCGTTGCACGTCCGCCAACGGAGCCTGGGAATGGTCGCGGATATCCAGGTTGTAGGCCTGGAGCCGGTTCAGCCAGTCTGCCAGAGGCTGATCCGGTTCCAGCGTCTGAATGATCGGCAAGGTGTTGATGAACAGCCCCAGCATGTTGCCGACATTGGGCAAACTCTCGGGACGCCCGGACACCGTGGCACCAAAGGTCACGGTGTTTTTCCCGGTGTAGCGCTGCAACAGCAGCAACCAGGCACCCTGGATCAAGGTGTTCGGGGTAATCCGCAGATCGCGGCAGAACTGCAGCAGACGACCGGTCTGTTGCGCGTCCCAATGGGAGTAGATGGCGTTGTGGCCGGGTTCATCGGACACATGCCGTGGATGGATCGCCTGGCTCAGCGCCGTCGCCTCGTTGACCGGGGCCAGCCGGGCTTTCCAGAACAGCTCCCGGGCGTCCTGGTCCTGGGCTTGCAACCAGGCGATGAAGTCGCGGTAGCGGCCATTTTCAGCGCTGATTTCACCCTTGGCGTAGTGCTGGATTACCTCACCAAACAGCCGCGAACTGCTCCAGCCGTCCATCAGGATGTGGTGACTGGTCCAGACCATCTGATACTGATCTTCAGTGCTGCGAATCAATAACACTCGCTGCAGTGGCGCCTGGGTCAGTTCGAAGCCTCGCGCGCGGTCCTCGGCGGCCCGCGCGGCGATGTCCGCCTCGCTGGCGTCGCGATCGCGCCAGTCGAGCACCTGCAAATCGAGCGTCGCCTGACGCTGGACAATTTGCAGCGGTTTGGCCAAGCCATCGTGCCAATGGAAGCTGGTGCGCAGGATGGCCTGACGCTCGATGACCGCCTCCCAGGCCTTGCGGAAACGCTCAACATCCAGACCGCCCACCGGCAAACTGATCTGGTTGACGTACAGGCTGGAACCATTGTCCGACAAGGTGTGGAACAGCATGCCCTCTTGCATCGGCGACAGCGGATAAATGTCTTCGATCCGGGACGGGGCTATCGGCAAGGCGTCCAGCCGGGCCTGATCCAGATGCGCCAACGGGAAGTCCGACGGCGTGACGCCGTGGCTGTCCGGCTGGCAGCAATGCTCGATCAGCAGCTCCAGTTCCCGGGCGTACTCCTCCGCCAGGCGTTCGATGGTCGAGGCGTTGAACATGTGCGTGCTGAACGACCAGCCGACACTCAACTCGCCGCCATACACCTGGCCATTGAGCGTCAGCCAGTTACCCAGCAGCGCATCGTCACTGTGCTCTGCGCCTTTGCCCTCATCGGCCGGCACGAACAAGGCACCGCTCTGGCTATCGAAGCTACCGTCGAACTGGCCCAGGTAGTTGAAGGTGATACGCGGTGTCGGCAGGATCCGCAGCGACGCCTGGCAAGCCTCGTCCCCCAGATAACGCAGCACACCGTAACCAATGCCACGATCCGGAATCGCGCGCAGTTGCTCCTTGATTTGCTTGATCGAGCCGGCCAGCTCCTGGGTCGGGGTCAATTTGACCGGGAACAGGCTGGTGAACCAGCCGACCGTGCGGGTCAGATCGAGGCCGTCGAACAGATCTTCACGACCATGGCCTTCGAGCTGAATCAGCACCGACGACTGCTCGCTCCAACGGGCGATCACCCGGGCCAGCGCCGTCAGCAACAGGTCGTTGACCTGTGTGCGGTAAGCCGCCGGGGTCTGTTGCAGCAGTCGTCGGGTCAAGGTCGGGTTCAGGCGACTGTAAAGCGTCAAGGCATGGCGGCTCTGCAGGCTGCCCTGGGGATTATCTTGCGGCAGCGATGCGCCGTCCGGGCACTGCGCCTGCCAGTAAGGCAGTTGTCCAAGCAGCGATTCACTGCGGGCATGAGTTTGCAATTGCTCCGCCCACTGCTTGAAGGACGTGGTCTTGGCCGCCAATGCCAACGGTTCGCCGGCCAGTAACTGGCGGTAGCTGCCCTGCAAATCCTCCAGCAGGATCCGCCACGACACACCATCGACCACCAGGTGATGAACGATCAACAACAAGCGCTGTTCGCCCTCGGGCAAACTGAACAACACCGCGCGCAACAACGGGCCTTGTTGCAGATCCAGGCTGCGTTGGGCTTGTTCGGCGACGCGTTCCAGGTGGGCGGCATCACGGACCGATTCCAGCCACAACGGTGACAGGCGCTGCTGTTCCACGGTCCGATAGCTCGCCGACCAGCCACCTGGGGTTTGGGTAAAGCCCAGGCGCAGGCCGTCGTGATGATCGATCAGCGCGTGCAAGGCCTGCTCAAGTGTCGCGGCCAGCAGAGGGTTCAACGGTTTGAGCAGCACCGACTGATTCCAGTGATGACGCTGCGGCAAGGGTTGCTCGAAGAACCATTGCTGGATCGGCAGCAACGGTGTCTCACCTGTCACCGGGCCTTGATCGATTGGCGCCAGGGCTTTGCCTAGCTGCGCGACAGTGGCCAGCCCCTGGACGGTCTGCTGCTGGAACAGATCCTTGGGCGTGAAGCTGATGCCCTGCTGACGCGCCCGGCTCACCACCTGAATGGAAATGATCGAATCGCCGCCCAGGGTGAAGAAGTTGTCGGTCACGCCAACTCGTTCGAGTTTCAGAATGTCTTGCCAGACTCCGGCAATTTGCTGTTCCAGCGCGGTGCGCGGTGCCACGTAATTGCGCTGCAATGGGTTAGTGTCCGGGGTCGGCAAGGCTTTGCGGTCGAGTTTGCCGTTGGGGGTCAGGGGCAATTGTTCGATGAACAGCCATTGCGCCGGCACCATGTAATCCGGCAGATGCGCCTTGAGTCCGGCCTTGAGCGCTTCGCTCAGATCGTCCTGCTGTTGCGGGCTCAGGTCGGACTGCGTCGGTACCACGTAAGCCACCAATTGCTGACCGCTATGACCTTCCACTGCCAGCACCACGCCTTCGCGCACGCTGTCGTGAGCCAGCAGGCGCGCTTCGATTTCACCCAGTTCGATACGGAACCCGCGCACCTTGACCTGATGGTCGATACGGCCGACGTACTCGATCACACCGTCTTCACGCAAACGGGTCAGGTCGCCGGTGCGGTACATCCGCTCGCCGTTGCTGGCCAGCGGGTTGGGCACGAAGCGCTCGGCGGTCAGGCCCGGGCGGAACAGATAGCCACGGGTAATGCCGTCACCGGCCAGGTACAACTCGGCGGCAACGCCAATCGGCGCGGCCTGCAATTGGGCATCGAGCACGTGCGCGGTGGTGTTCACCAGCGGCCGGCCGATGTTGGCCTGGCCGCCGGCTTCGCGGCGGGTGCAAGTCGAATAGGTGGTGTCTTCCGACGGCCCGTACAAATCGTAAACGTGCTCGACCGAGGTCTCGCGATACAGCGTGTCCACCAGCGCTTGCTTGAGCGGTTCACCCGCAAGATTGATGATGCGTACGCCTTGGGGGACCTGCCCTGCGCGCTGCAAAGCCGCGATGGCCGACGGCACGGTGTTGATCAGGCGCACCTGATCGCGCTCCGGCAGCTCCGGCAATTCCAGGGCATTGCGCGCCATGATGATCGAACCGCCGCGGACCAGGGTGACGAAAATCTCCCACACCGACAGGTCGAAGCACACTGAAGTCGAGGCCAGCACGCCTTGCAGGTCTTCTTCGCTGTACACCTCGTGCGACCAATGAATCAGCGCCTGTACGTTGCGATGCGCAATCGCCACGCCCTTCGGTTTACCGGTGGAACCGGAGGTATAAATCACATACGCCAGGTTGGCGGAGTCGATCCGGGGTTCAAGGTTGAGCGGCGCCAGATCGGCAAAAGCCTGCCCACCCGCCTCGACCCACACCACTTGCGCCTGGGTCTCGGGCAACTGCGACAGCAAGTGCTGCTGAGTCAAAAGAACCCGCGCCTGACTGTCGTCGAGCATGTAGGCCACGCGATCCGCCGGGTAGTCCGGGTCCAGCGGCACGTAGGTGCCACCAGCCTTGAGCACCGCCATCAGGGCAATCACCAGTTCGGCGGAACGAGGCATCGCCACGCCCACGCGGATTTCCGCACCGACACCCAGGGTTTGCAGATGACGGGCCAATTGGTTGGCGCGGCGATTGAGTTCGGCATAGGTCAGCTCGGCACCGGCATGGCGCAAGGCAATCGCCTGTGGCCGCGCTTCGACTTGGGCTTCAAAGCCTTGATGGATCAAGGCTTGGGTCGGATACGCGGCGTGATGGTCATTCCATCTGGCCAAGGTGCGCAGCTCGCTCGCCGGCAACAGGCCGATCTCGCCCAGCAAGCGTTGCGGTGCGTCGAGGAACTGGCGCAGCACTTCCTCCAGATGACGGGCCAGGCCGACAATGCTGCGCTCGGCGAAGTGCTCGGTGAGGTAGTTGAAGTCCAGGCTCAACACCTCGCCGGCACCGGCGATCAGCGTCAGGCCGTAGTTGGTTTGCTCACGGTGTTCGAGACCGCTGAAACGCAGTCCACCTGGATTGGCCTCCAGGGTGTCGGACACCGGGTAGTTTTCGAACACCAGCAAGGTGTCGAACAACGCTTCGCCGTTGAGCGCGGCCAGCCGTTGGATGTCTTGCAACGGCGTCTGCTCGTAATCGCGCAGCAGCAGGTTCTTGTCCTGCACGCTGCGCACCCAGTCGCGGACACTGCAGGTCGCTTGCGGGCTGGCGATCACCGGCAGGGTATTGATGAACAGGCCCAACTGTTGCTCGATACCCGGCAGGTCCACCGGGCGACCGGACACCGTCGCGCCGAACGCGACACTGCTCTGCCCGGTATAGCGCTGCAATACCAACAGCCACGCAGCTTGCACCAAGCTGTTAAGCGTCACTTGCTGCTGGCGCGAGAAACCGTTGAGGCGCTGGGTGAAGGCGGCGTCAAAGGTCAGCTTATGCACGCCTTTGCCGGGGCCGGGCGCGGTTTGCCCGTGGCAGGCCGAGGCCAGCCGCGTCGGCTCGTCCAGTTCGGCCAACTGCCCGCACCAGAAGGCTTGCGCCGCGTCCTTGTCCTGGCGTTGCAGCCAGGCCAGGAAGTCGCGATATCGGCCTTGGGCACTCGGCACCGGATGCCCGGCGTAATCCTGCAGCACTTCGCCAAACATCCGCGAGTTGCTCCAGCCGTCCATGAGAATGTGGTGGCAGGTGAAGATCAGGCGATGACGGTCATCGTCGGTGCGCAGCAGGCACAGGCGCAGCAGCGGCGGATTCTGCAAGTCGAAACCGCGTTCGCGATCGGCCAAGGCACGGGCCTCGAGCACGGTTTGCAGGTCCGGTTCGGCGCGCACATCCACTTCCGGCATTTCCAGGGTCAGCTGGCGATAGATCACCTGCAACGGAGTATCGAGGCCGTCGCGGCCCCAGATGAAACCGGCGCGCAGCACTTCATGACGGTCCACCACCCGCTGCCAGGCTTGCTGAAAGCGCGGTACATCCAGCCCGTCGATATCCAGCAGCATCTGATAGACGTAAGCGCTGGCGTCGGCGTCGTACAAGCTGTGGAACAGAATGCCCTGCTGCATCGGCGCCAGCGGGTAAATGTCCTCGATCCGCTGCGCGGCGATTGGCAGGCTGTCCAGATGCGCTTGGGATAACCCGGCCAATGGCACATCGGAAGGGGTCAGGCCGCCGCTCGGATGACTCAGGCAATGCTCGATCAACTCACCCAGCGCCACTTCATAGGCGCGGGCCAGGGCGTTGATGGTCGCCTCTTCGAACACGTCAGCGCTGTAGGTCCAGGTCAGGCTCAATTGCCCCTGGTAGACGCGGCCGTCGATGGTCAGCCAGTTACTCATCGGCGCCTGTTCGTCCTGCCCGGCGCCCTTGTCTTCGGTGGCCGGCACCCACAGGGCGCCTTCGTCGAAGTTGTTATCGAACTGCCCCAGGTAATTGAACGTCACCTTGGGTTGGGACACGCCGCTCAGGGCCGCCTGCGCAGCGTCGCTGCCCAGATAACGCAGCAACCCATAGCCGATGCCTTTGTTGGGGATCGAGCGCAGTTGTTCCTTGATGCCCTTGATGGACGCTTCGAGGCTGGCCTGCGGAGTCAGGCGCACCGGGAACATGCTGGTGAACCAGCCCACGGTACGGCTGAGGTCGAGGTCGTCGAACAAGTCTTCGCGGCCATGCCCTTCGAGCTGCACCAGGGCGCTGTCGGAGGCGGTCCACTCACACAACACCCGAGCCAGCGCGGTCAACAGCAAATCGTTGACCTGAGTGCGATACACCGCCGGCGCCTGTTGCAGCAATTGGCGGGTGCGCTCGGCATCCAGACGGGTATCGACGCTGCGCTCGAAACGGTTCTGCAGTTGTCCATCAGGGTTGTCCAGCGGCAAGTCCGCCGGTGCTTCGGCCAGTTGCTCGCGCCAGTAATTCAGCTCGGTTTCCAGCCCGGCGCTGCGCGCATGACCTTGCAGGCGTTCGCCCCAATCCTTGAACGCCGTGGTCTTGGCCGGCAGGCGCAACGGCGAGCCAGCGCTCAGTTGCTGATAGGCGGTTTGCAGGTCTTCGAGCAGGATCCGCCACGACACGCCATCGACTACCAGATGATGGATCACCAGCAACAGTCGCTGGCTGGCATCGGGCAAATCCACCAGAGCCGCGCGGATCAACGGACCGTCGCTCAGGTTCAGGCTGCGCTGCAGCTCCAGGCACAGCGCCGGCAAGGCCTCGCTGTCTGCCAACGCCACAGTGCGCAGCAGTGCGTTTGGCTGATCGACGGCGGCATGTTCTTGCGCCCAGCCACCTGCGGTCTGGCGATAGCGCAGACGCAAGGCATCGTGATGTCGTTGCAGGTGTTCCAGGGCCTGCTCCAGCGCAGCCGCTTGCAGAGGTTCGGCCGGGGTGAGCAGGATCGACTGGTTCCAGTGCTGACGCTGGGGAATGTCGGTGGCGAAAAAATACTGTTGAATCGGGGTCAGCACGGCCGCGCCGAGCACATCACCTTGCATCGCCTGCACCGCATCGCTCTGCTGCGCGACGGTGGCCAGGCGTTGAACGGTCTGGTGCTGGAAGATGTCCTTGGGCGAGAAGCGGATGCCCGCCTGACGCGCCCGGCTGACCACTTGAATCGAGATGATCGAATCGCCGCCCAGTTCGAAGAAGTTGTCGTTGAGACCGACCCGCTCGACTTTCAGCACGTCCTGCCATATCTCGGCCAAACGCTGTTCGAGTTCGCTGCGCGGTGCCGCGTAAGCCTCTTGCACCAGGCTCACATCGGGGTTGGGCAGCTGCTTGCGATCGAGCTTGCCGTTGGCCGTCAGCGGCAGGCGTTCGAGGAATGCCCAGCTGACCGGCACCATGTAGTCCGGCAGGCTTTCACGCAATTGCGCCTTGATCGAATCGCGCAAGCCGCCATGGGCCTCCGCGTCCAGTGGCTCGCTCGGCACGATCCACGCGGCCAGTTGCTGCCCACTGAGCCCATCGACCGCTAGCACCACGGCTTCACGCACCGCGTCATGCTTGAGCAATCGGGTTTCGATTTCCCCCAGTTCGATACGGAAACCGCGAATCTTCACCTGATGGTCGATACGGCCGATGTATTCGACCACCCCGTCGCCGCGCAGCCGTGCCAAGTCGCCGGTGCGGTACAGGCGTTCGCCGGCCACAGCATTGAACGGATCCGGTACGAACCGGGTGGCGCTCATGCCTGGCTGGTTCAGATACCCCCGCGCAAGCCCGGCCCCGGCGATGTACAACTCGCCGATGCACCCTTGGGGCACCAGGTTCAGCGCCTCATCGAGCAAGTACCACGACAGGTCGACAATCGGCGCGCCGATCGGGCTGCTGTGGCTGTGCTGCAAGTCCGCCATGGACAGCGGCCGGTAAGTCACATGCACGGTGGTTTCGGTGATGCCGTACATGTTGATCAGGGTCGGCGCGCGATCACCGAAACGCTCGAACCAGGGGCGCAGGCTCTGCACTTCCAGCGCTTCACCGCCAAACACCACGTAACGCAGCGCATGGTTGCGCGACGAGGCACTGGCCACTTGCATCAGCGGTTTGAACGCCGATGGCGTCTGGTTCAGAACGGTGACTTGTTCATCGCAGAGCAAGGTGTAGAACTCTTCCGGCGAACGGGTGACGTCGTGGGGCACCACCACCAGTTTGCCGCCGTGAAGCAGCGCGCCGAAAATTTCCCAGACCGAGAAATCGAACGCGTAGGAATGGAACAGGGTCCAGCTGTCCTCGGGGCCGAAACCGAACCAGTGATCGGTGGCGCTGAACAAGCGAATGACATTGCCATGGGGCAGCAACGCGCCTTTGGGCTTGCCGGTGGAACCGGAGGTGTAAATCACATACGCGAGATTGTCTGCAGTGGTGCGGCAAGGAGGATTGGCCGTGCTGCTGTCCGGCGGTGGTTGATTCAAGTCCAGACAGGCCAGCCCCGGCGGAATTGGCAGCTGCGCCCGCAGATGTCCCTGGGTCAGCAACAGCTCGATGCCGCTGTCCTCGATCATGTAGCGCAAACGGTCGTCGGGGTAGCTCGGGTCCAGCGGTACATAAGCACCGCCGGCCTTCAGCACCGCGACAATGGCTACGATCATGTCCAGCGAACGCTCCACCGCCACGCCCACTCGCACATCGGGGCCCACGCCACGGGCGATCAGCTGATGCGCCCATTGGTTAGCCTGTTGATTGAGTTCGGCGTATGTCAGCCGTTGCCCGGCGAACACCACCGCCGGCGCCTGCGGATGACGCTCGGCCTGAACCTCGATCAACTGATGAATGCATTGGCTGACCGGGTGCATCACCGGGCTCGGGTTCCAGTGCGCGAGCAGTTGCTGTTGCTGCGCGTCATCGAGCACCGGCAGTTGGGCAATGCGCTGGGGCGGGTCCTGAACGATCGCCTGCAGCAGGTTGCGCCAGTGCTGCGCCAGGCGTTCGATGGTCGAAGCTTCGAACAGGTCGGTGGCGTACTTGAGCACCGCTTCAATGCCATGGGCCTGTTCGGTGGTGTTCAGCACCAGGTCGAACTGCGCGGTTGCGCTTTGCCATTCCAGCGGTTCGATGCTCAAGCCGTTCAACCGCGTCTCGAGACTGATCCGGCTTTCCGCCTGGTGATTGAACATCACCTGGAACAACGGGCTGTGACTCAGGCTGCGTCCCGGCTCCAGGGCTTCCACCAGTTGTTCGAACGGCAGGTCCTGATGCGCCTGGACTTCCTGGGCGGTTTGCCGAACCTGGCGCAGCAGATCGATGAAGCTGGCTTGGCCGTCGACGTCCGCCTTGAGTACTTGGGTGTTGACGAAAAAACCGATCAGACGCTCGATCTCCACGCGTCCGCGGTTGGCCACCGGCACACCGACGCGGATGTCGGCCTGGCCGCTGTAGCGGTGCAACAAGGCCTGGAACGAGGCCAGCAACAGCACGAACAGCGTGACGTTTTCCCGTCGGGCGAAGGCCTTGAGGCTGTCGCTCAGGGTCGGGTCCAGAATCAGGTTGTGACTGGCGCCGGCAAAGCTCTGTTCCACTGGACGCGGGCGGTCGGTGGGCAACTCCAGCACCGGTTGCTCGCCGCCGAGCTTGTGTTGCCAGTAGGCCAGTTGACGTTCCTGTTCGCCGGCCTCCATCCATTGCCGCTGCCACAAAGCGTAGTCGGCGTATTGAATCGGCAAGGCCGGCAGCCCGGCGTCATGCCCGAGGTTGAAACCGGCATACAACTGCACCAGTTCCTCGATCATCACCTGCAACGACCAACCGTCCGACACGATGTGGTGCAGGGTCAACACCAGTACGTGATCCTGCGGGGCGACTTGCAGCAGGGCCGCGCGCAACAGCGGGCCGGTCTGCAAATCGAAAGCTTGCTGGCTCTGGGTCTGGACGAAGGCCTGGATCGACGCCTGCGGGTTTGCCGCCAGTTCAGGGCTCAGCGTGTGAATATCCAGGGCAAACGATCCTGCGGGCAGGATCGTTTGCAAGGGGTGCCCGGCGTCTTGAGTGAACACCGTGCGCAAGGTTTCGTGACGTTCAATCAGCGCCTGGACGCTGCGCTGCAACGCGGCCACATCCAGCGGGCCCTGCAAACGCAGGGCCGTGGGGATGTTGTAGGCCGCGCTGTGCGGTGCCCATTGCCAGAGAAACCACTGGCGCTGCTGAGCGTAGGACAGCAACAACGGTTCTTCAGCCGTGCGCTTGAAAACCGGGGCAATCTCAAAAAGGTTGACGCCCTTCTGCTTGAGCAGAACCGCCAGAGCCTTTCTTTGCTTAGCCGAAAGTTGTCCTACCGACTCGATTAACTCTTGCACGCGTTGTTCCCCTCAAGAAATCAGTTTTTCCAGATCATCGAGGGATAGACGTTTGAGGGCCTCCAGGGATTTAGCCAATTCGTCCTGAACCGGTGATAAATCGACGCGCAACGCTTCGATGCGGGTGCAGAACGTTTGCAGGGTATCGGCTTCGAACAATTCCTTGAGCGGCACCTTGTCACCCAGCCGTTCCTTGATCCGGGTCACCACCAGCGTCGCCAGCAACGAATGTCCGCCCAACTGGAAGAAGTTGTCCGTCAGGCCGACGCGCTCGACGTCCAGTACCTCTTGCCAGACGGTCGCCACCGCCCATTGCAGATCGGTGCGCGGCGCTTCGTAACGCTGCGGCGTCGGATGGCCGCCCAGCGCCATCAGGGCCTTGCGGTCGAGCTTGCCATTGGGCGTCAGCGGCAGCGCGTCGATCACGTGCAGATGGCTCGGCAGCATGTGCGCCGGTAAACGACTGGCCAGGGCTGCCCGCAGGGTTTCGCCCAACGATAAATTGCCCGGTTGGCTCGCTACTACGTAGGCATGCAGATGCTTGCCCGCCGCGCCCTCCTGCGCCAGCACCACGGTTTCGCGCACCTCGGGCTGTTCCAGCAATCGGGCTTCGATCTCGCTCAGCTCGATGCGGAAGCCGCGAATCTTCACCTGATGGTCGGCACGACCGATGTACTCGATCCTGTCGTCTGGCCCCTGTCGCACCAGATCGCCGGTGCGATACAACCGCTCACCATTAATGGCGAACGGGTTCGGTACGAAGCGTTCAGCAGTCAGGCCGGGACGCAGCAGATAACCTCGGGTCACACCGGCACCGGCCAGGTATAACTCGGCCGTCAGCCCTGCCGGCAACACTTGCAACTGGCTGTCGAGCAGGTAGGCCACGGTGTTGTCCAGCGGCCGCCCGATGTTCGCCCGGCCGTTGGCGGTGCGCAGGGTGAAGGTCGAATAGGTGGTGTCTTCCGACGGCCCGTACAGGTCATAGACCTCCTTGACCGAGGTGCTGGCGTACAGCGTATCGACCAGCGTCTGCTTGAGCGGCTCGCCGGCCAGATTGATGGTGGTGACCGACGCCGGGATCTGCCCGGCTCGTTGCAGCGCGGCAATCGCCGACGGCACGGTGTTGATCAGCGTCACGCGCTCACGGGCCGGCAACTCGGACAGCGCCAGGGCGTTGTCCGCCAGCACCATGCAACCGCCGCTGGCCAACGTGACGAAAATCTCCCACACCGACAGGTCGAAGCAGATCGAGGTCGAAGCCAGCACGCCACGCAGTTGCTCTTCGCGGTAAACACCCTGCGACCACTGGATCAGCGCCGCGAGGTTAGCGTGGGTAATCGCCACGCCTTTGGGTTTGCCGGTGGAGCCGGAGGTGTAAATCACGTAGGCCAGGTTCTGCGCCACGATGCGGCAAACAGGCGCCGTGGACGGATACCCGGCAAGCCATTCGGCGCCCTCTTCGACCAACAGCACTTGCGCCGGCAACGCCTCGGGCAACATCGTCTGCAACGCGGCTTCGGTCAGCAGCACTGCCGCGCAACTGTCTTCGAGCATGTGCAGCAAGCGCTCTTGCGGATACTCCGGGTCCAGCGGCACGTAGGCACCGCCGGCCTTGAGGATCGCCAGCAGCCCGACCAGCATGTCCGGGGTGCGGCGCATGCACACGCCCACCCGCACTTCCGGCCCCACGCCCAGCGTTTGCAGTTTGTGCGCCAATCGATTGGCCCGGGCGTCCAGGGTGTGGTAATCGAGAGTCTGCTCGGCAAACAACACCGCCGCGGCCTGCGGTCGGCGTTGTACCTGCGCATCGATCCGCTCGACCACGTTGCGCGAATCCAGCGCCGTGATCGCAGCCTTGCCCCAGTCGACCGCCACTTGGCGCGGTGCGCCGTCCAGCAGTTGCAACGCGCCCAGAGGCTGCGAAGCATCCGCCATGAATTGCATCATCAGGCCTTCGATCTGGGTGCTCAGGTCGGCGATGGTGGAGTGATCGAAACAGGCCTGATCGAAGCTCAAGCCCAGGGTCAACTCACGACCGGTAACCGCCACCAGCGTCAACGGATAGTTCGTTTGCTCTTGACGCGAGAGGGTGGAGAACTCGAGACCGGTGGCCGAGCCTTGGGCCAGCGCTTCGGCCATGGGGTAGTTCTCGAACACCAGAATACTGTCGAACAGCGCGCCCTGCCCCGCCCAGCGCTGGATATCGTAGAGCGGCGTGTGCTCATGTTCGCGCAGGGCCAGGTTGAGGCGCTGCACTTGCTGAATCCATTGGCCGACCGGGATCTCGGCGGACGGCGCAGCCACCACCGGCAAGGTATTGATGAACAGGCCGATTTGCTGCTCAACACCGGGCAAGTCCGTTGGCCGACCGGCCACCGTCGCGCCGAAAGCCACCGTGTCCTGGCCGGTATAGCGCTGCAACAGCACCAGCCACGCGGCTTGCATCAGGCTATTGAGGGTGACTTTCTGTTCGCGGGCGAAGCGGTTCAGATCGCCGGTCTGCTGTTCGCTGAACACATGCCGGTAATCGGCATAACCGCTGGCCGGCGCCTGGCTGACCGGCATGGCGCTGGCCAGGTGGGTCGGCTCTTGTAGGTCAACCAACGCCGATGTCCAGAACGCGCGACTGGCCTGAACGTCGCGCTGCCCCAGCCATTCAATGTAATCGCGATAGCACCCCGGAGTCGCCGCCGGGGTCATGCCGGCATAGCGTTGCAACACCTCGCCGAACAACTGCGAGGTGCTCCAGCCATCCATCAAGATGTGATGGCTGGTGTAGATCAAGTGATGCTGCGCCTCACCGGTTCGCACCAGCAACACACGCAACAGCGGCGCCTGGTCCAGCTCGAAACCGGCGGCCAGATCCTCCCGAGCCAACTGATCGAGCGCTGCGTGAAGGTCATCACGACCGCGCCAGTCTTGCACGGTCATGGGCATCTGCACCGTCTGCCTTACAATCTGCACCGGCGCATCGGCGTCCTCGGGCCAGACGAATACCGTGCGCAGAATCTCATGGGCCTCCAGCGTCTGTTGCCAGGCCTGGCGGAAACGCTCGGTGTCCAACTGCTGCACATCGACCCGCAACTGGTTGGTGTAGGCCGGGCCGTCCGGCTCGTTGAGGCTATGGAACAGGATGCCCTGTTGCATCGGCGACAACGGATACAGATCGCTGATCTCTCGTGCCGGCACCGGCAGCGCCGACAGTTGCGCTTGCGTCAGGCGCACCAGATTGAAATCCGAGGGCGTGACCCCGGCATGCTCACCGCCAGTGCAATGTTCGATCAGCCGTTCCAGTTCATGGCCATAGGCATCGGCCAGCGCCTGAATGGTTTGCGGGCGGTACATGCCTTGGCCGAACGTCCAGCTCAATTCCAGCTCGCCGCCGTAGACCTGGCCATCGACACTCAGCCAGTTGCCCAAGGGCGCATCATCGTCCTGATGCTCGCCAGTGCTTTCGGCGGCCGGTACCAACAGTGCGCCGTCAGCGACACTGAACGCACCGTCGAACTGGCCCAGGTAGTTGAAGGTGATGCGCGGTCGCGGCAGATCACGCAGCGGTTCGAAGCCCGCGAGGTAGCGCAGCACGCCGTAGCCGATGCCTTTGCCCGGCACGGCTCGCAGTTGTTCCTTGATTGCGCACAGCGAAGTGCCCGGCTCTGCCTGTGGGGTCAGACGCACCGGAAACAGGCTACTGAACCAACCGACGGTGCGACTCAAATCGAGGTCGTCGAACAGGTCTTCGCGGCCGTGGCCTTCGAGCTGGATCAGCACCGAATCCTGTTCGCTCCAGTCGCACAACACCCGCGCCAGGGCCGTCAGCAGCAAGTCGTTGATCTGGGTGCGATAGGCGGCCGGCGCCACTTTGAGCAGTGCGTGGGTCAGTGTCTTGTTCAGGCGAGAAGTGGCCCGAGCGGCTTGGCGACGAGTCTGGACGGTCTCGGGGAAGTCCCTCGGCAAGTCGCTGTTACCGCCCTCCAGCGTGCGCTGCCAGTAATCGCGCTCGGCGTTCAAGGCATCGCTTTGCCCGTAACGGTGCAGGTGTTGGGCCCAGGCCTGAAGCGAACTGCTTTTGCCCGGCAGGACCATCGTCTTGCCCGCCGCCGACGCGGTGTAAGCCTGCTGCAAATCCTCCAGCAGTACTCGCCAGGACACGCCATCCACCACCAGATGATGGATCACCAGCAGCAAACGTTGCGCACCATCAGGCAGGTTCACCAGCACCGCGCGCACCAGCCGGCCCTGTTGTAAGTCGAGACTGCGCTGGGCTTCGGTGGCCAGCGCGGGCAAATCGGCCAGGTCGTCCAGCGCCCGCACCCACAACAGGTCTGTGTGGCGCTGCGTCTGGAACGTCGCTTGCCAAGTCTCGCCCGACGCCTGGAAACTCAGGTTCAGCGCATCGTGCTGCTCGATCAGGGCGGCCAATGCGTTGCTGAGATGCATCGCGTCGAGGGGGATTTGCGGTTGCAGCATCACCGACTGGTTCCAGTGATGACGCTGGGGAATGTCGGTCTGGAAGAAGCGGGCCTGGATCGGCAACAACGGCAGCTCGCCGCTGACCTTCTGCACGACGCTGGCGGCCGGTTTGCTCTCGATCAGTTTGGCCACCGCCGCCAACTGGCCGATGCTTTGCTTCTCGAACAGTTGCTTGGGGCTCAGCTTGATGCCCTGGCGTTTGGCCCGGGCAATGATTTGCAGGCTAAGGATCGAATCGCCGCCCAGCTCGAAGAAATTGTCGGTACTGCCCACCTGTTCAAGCTTCAGGACATCGGCCCAGATGGCGGCAAGCTTCTGTTCGACCTCGCCCACCGGGGCAACAAATTGCTGCGTGACCAACCCCGGCGCCGGCAAGGCACGCTTGTCCAGTTTGCCGTTGGCGGTCAGCGGCAGGCGCTCCAGCACCACGATCTGCGCCGGCACCATGTACTCCGGCAGGCAGGCCTGTAACTGCTGGCGCAAGGCGTCGACATTCAGCGCCAGGTCAGGCGCGGCCACGCAGTACGCCACCAGTTGCAGGCGCGCTTCATCGCCGTCCAGCGGCAAGGCCAACACTGCGGCCTCGCTTACGCCGTTCAAGCCCAGCACTACCCGGGCGACTTCCGCCGGCTCCACCCGATAGCCGCGCACCTTGACCTGGTCATCGGCGCGACCGATGAACTCCAGCGCGCCCTGACGGTTGCGGCGCACGCGATCACCGCTGCGGTACACCCGTGCGCCGATGGCGCCAAACGGGTCTGGCAAGAAGCGTTCGGCGGTCAAGCCCGGCTGCCCGAGGTAACCCAGCGCCACGCTGTCGCCACCGATGTACAGCTCGCCCGCCACCTGATCGGCGACCGCGTTGAGCACGTCGTCCAGCACGTAGACATGCGCACCCGACAACGGCCGGCCGACCGGCACGCTGCGGGCACCCGAGTCGAGATCCTTGAGCTCATGGGTCAGCACGCCCACCGTGGTTTCACTCGGGCCATAATGGTTGATGAACCGGCAGCCCGGCTTGAGGCGCCGCACCTGTTCGAGCAATGCCGGCGAGCAGGCTTCGCCACCCACGATCAGTGCGTGTTGCGGCAACACGTCGGCGGCCCGGGACGCTTGCATCAACGCCGCTAAATGCCCCGGCACGATCTTCAACGCGCCCACTTGGTGCTCAGCCATGTAATCGGCAAACCGGTCCGGGTCGAAGCCCAATTCCTCCGGCAATACATGCAACAAACGCCCGGAACACAGGGCGCCGAACAGCACGGTAAATCCCAGGTCCGCGGCAATGGTCGACACCAGCGCCATGCTCGCTGCCGGCTCCAGCGCCAGACGTTCCAGCGCACCGCGCACGTAACTGGCCAGGGCGCCGTGGCTCACCAACACGCCTTTGGGTTGGCCGGTGGAACCGGAGGTGTGAATCACATAGGCCGCGGCATCCGCCGACACCGACAGCGAAGGCTTCGTCGCCGGCTGGTCCTGCCAGCGTTCGGGGGCGAAGGCCAGCCCCTGGCAACCGGCGACCGCCAGACTGCTTTCCCGCGCGTCGCCTGCGGCACACAAAAGGACTTTCGCCTGCGAACCTGCGAGCATCTGCTGCAATCGCGCGGCCGGCGCCTTGACGTCCAGCGGCATGTACACCGCCCCGGCCTTGATCACCCCTAACACACAGGTCAGCCATTCCAGGGAGCGCTCCATCAGCACCGCCACGGGTTGCCCGTTTTGCACACCTTGCGCACGCAGGTAGTGGGCCAGGCGATTGGCGTCCTGATCCAGCGTCTGGAAACTCAACGTCCGTTCAAGACAGCGAGCGGCCAGCGCTTCAGGCTGCGCGACCACCTGACGATCCCATTGCTGCAACACCGACTCCGCCGGCTGCCGTGGCGCCAGCACCGGTTGCACAGATGTGGTTGCAAGACTGTGCAGCGGCGCCTGCGGGGCGCTGAGCAATGCGCGGAACAGCCCGAGCAGCGTCGGAATGAACCCCTCGATGGTCGAGTGGCGGTACAGGTCGCTGGCGTAGGTCATCTGCCCGTGGATCAGCGTGCCGTCATCGGTGATGTCCAGCGCCAGATCGAAGTGCGTGCCTGCTTTGTCCAGCGGATACTCGGTGACGCTCAGGCCCGGCAGGTTCATCGCACGCTGGGTCTGCATGCCGACGTTCTGGTTGAACTTGGCCTGGAACAACGGGTTATGCCCCAGGGTTCGCTCGGGCACCAGTTCATCCACCAGTTGCTCGAACGGCAGCTCTTGATGGGCCTGGGCACCAAACGATGCCTCCCGGACCCGGGCCAGCAAATCGACGAAACTGCCGCGCTCATCGACCTGGCAACGCAACACTTGAGTGTTGACGAAGAAACCGATCAGCCCTTCGACCTCGGAGCGCCCACGGTTGGCGTTGGGCACGCCGACGCGGATATCGCGCTCGCCGCCAAGACGTGACAGGAACAGCGAAAACCCGGCCAGCACCAGCATGAACAAGCTGATGCCTTGAGTCCGGGCAAAACCATTCAACTGCCGGGACAGGTCCGCACCGAAATCAAAGCTCAGGGTCTGGCCTTCGAAACTCTGGGTCAGCGGCCGGGGGAAATCCGCCGCCACGTCCAATAGCGGATGCTCTTCGCCCAACTGCTGACGCCAGTAATCGAGTTGCCGCTCGCCCTCGCCGGCCTCCAGCCAGCGGCGCTGCCAGATCGCGTAGTCGGCGTACTGCAGCGGCAACGCCGGCAACTGCGGTGCGCGCTCCAGGCTGAAGGCCTGATAGCACTGCACGAATTCCTTGACCATGACGTCCATCGACCAGCCATCGGAGACGATGTGGTGCATGCTTACGATCAGCACATGTTCATCGTCCGCCAGACGGAACAGGCTGGCCCGCAGCAATGGCCCGTGGAGCAAATCGAACGGTTGCGCGGCCGCCTCCTGAACCTGCCGCGCCAGCTCGGCTTCACGTTCTTGCACGGCGACGGTCGACAGATCGACGCGCTGCAGTGGCACGCTTTGTTGGTCGAGGATGATCTGGCTCGGCGGGTCGTTGTCGGTCTGGAACACCGTGCGCAGTACTTCATGGCGCGCCACCAGATGATCGAAGGAACGCAACAGCGCGGCCTCGTTCAGCTGCCCGTGCAAGCGCAGGCCGGCGGCCATGTTGTACGCGGCGCTCTGCGGGTCGAGCTGCCAGAGAAACAGCAAGCGCTGCTGGGCAAACGAGAGCGGGATCACCGCGCAGTCATGACGACTGACCGGCAGCGGCAGCAGGCTGAAGTCCTTGCCCTCCTCGCGCAGTCTGGCGAGAAACAGTCGACGTTGCTCCAGCGGCAAACCGACGAATCTTTTAGCGATACGCTCCGCCCTATTGCCGCTCATACTTCAACTCCCTCCAAAGAATTCATGAACTGATCCATGTCGGACCAGTCGTTATCGCTGGCACCGCCGGCCAGCGTGGCCAGTTCCAGGGCCAGATCGCCCAGCAGCGGTGTCTCGAACAGGCTGCGCAACGGCAGCACCACGCCCAACTGGCTTTTGATCCGCGCGATCACTTGAGCGGCCAGCAACGAATGCCCGCCCAACTCGAAGAAATGGTCATCGACACCGACCCGTGGCACTTGCAACACCTCGATCCAGATCTGCGCCAACGCCTGTTCGGTGGCGGTTTGCGGGGCGCGATAGCTGCTCTGCAATTGACTTGGATCGGGAATCGGCAGGGCCTTGCGGTCGAGTTTTCCGCTGGGGGTCAGGGGCAGGCGCGGCAACAGCAGCCAGTGGCCGGGCACCATGTAGTCCGGCAGGTTTTTCTGCAGTGAGGCTCTGATTTGGTGACGCAGAATCACTTGCTCCGCCGCGCTGCCGAGCACGCTCTGATCGACGACCAGATACGCCACCAGTTGCGCGCCACCGGTCAAGGGCAAGGCCAGCACCACCGCCTCACGAATCCCCGGACATTGCTGCAACCGTGATTCGATTTCTCCCAGCTCGATGCGGAAGCCGCGAATTTTCACTTGGTGATCGACGCGGCCGATGTACTCCACCGCGCCGTCGTCGCGCAGCCGGGCACGGTCGCCGGTGCGGTACAGGCGCTCGCCGACCGCGAACGGATCGGCGATAAACCGTTGGGCGCTGAGCGTTGGTTGTCGGTGATAACCACGGGCCAGACCCGGCCCGCCGATGTACAACTCGCCCACCGCGCCTTGCGGCAGCAGGTTCAAATCGTCGTCGAGCAGGTACAGCCGGCGTTGCGCCAGGCCGTGACCTATCGGAATGCCACGCCACGACACCGCCTCGGCGGTCAATGCGCTGCAATCGTGGAGAGTCGAAACCACCGTCGCTTCGGTCGGGCCATAAGTGTTGAGCAAACGCACATGACCCAACCCGGCGCGTTGCCACAGGCGCAGCCCGTCCACCGCCATCGCCTCGCCACCCACGTGAATCTGGCGCAAGACGCCGAAATGGGCAGGCGGGTTGGCCGCGTAATCCTGCACCACCGAATACCAGTAAGCGGCCGGCAAATCCGCCAGGGTAATGCCCTGTTCGACGATCACCTGATGCAGGGTCGCACTGTCCCACAGGCCCGCATCGCGCAGGACCACACAGGCGCCATGGCACAGCGGCGGGAAGAATTGCTCGACGAAACCGTCAAAACTGCTGGTGGCGAATTGCAGGACGCGATCGCCTTCGCGCAAATCGCTGTAGTCGATCGCCCGGGCGATGAATTCACTCAGCGCGCCGTGGCTGACGGCCACGCCCTTCGGCCGGCCGGTGGAGCCGGATGTGTAGATCACGTACGCGAGGTTCTGCGGATCTACCGTCACTTGCAAGTTGTTTTCACTCGCAGCGTCACCGTCCGGCAGTTGATCCAGGCACAGGCAATCGATGCCCTCGAGCGCCGGCAGGCTGCTCAGCAGCGGGCTCTCGGTGAGCAACAGTTTCAGTCCACTGTCATCCAGCACATGGCGCAGGCGTTCGGCCGGGGTGTGCGGGTCCAGCGGCACATAGGCGCCGCCAGCCTTGAGCACGGCCAGCAACGCCACCGCCAGTTCCAGCGAACGCCCCAACGCCACACCGACCAGCACATCGGGACCGACACCCTTGGCGCGTAACTGATGGGCCAGACGATTGCTGCGAACATTCAATTGGGCATAGCTGAGCGAGGGCGACTGATCGCCAACGAGGATCACGGCGCTGGCCTCGGGAATGCGCGCCGCCTGGGCCTCGAACAGTTGCGGCATGCCGGGCAGCAGCGCCGGAGTGGCGACGGCTTGAATCAAGCGCTCGCGCTCATCCGTGCCGAGCATCGCCACCTCGCCCAGGGGTTGTTGCGGATCACGGCAGACCGACACCAGCACGTTGTGCCAATGCTCGGCCAATGCGGCGATGGTTTGTGCATCGAAGAGGTCGGTGGCGTAAGTGAACGCGGCGAACAGTTGCTCGCCCTCCTCTCGGGTGTCGAGCATCAGGTCGCTGGTGGCCGCATGTTGACGCCCGCTGCCGGCCAGTTGCTGCTCGCTCAGATAGCCGACCTGCAAACCGCAATCGAGGCGCACGTCCTGCAGATCGGTCACCAGTGGCTGGTGATTGAACATCACCTGAAACAACGGATTGTGGCTTTGGCTGCGGGCCGGTTGCAGGGCTTCGATCAAGGCGTCGAATGGCAACTCCTGATGAGCCTGGGCGCCCAGCGCTGCTTGACGCAGGCTTTGCAACAGGTCGCTGAAACGGGTCTGCGGGGTGACCTCGCTGCGCAGGATCTGGGTATTGACGAAGAAGCCGATCAGGCCTTCGGTTTCACTGCGGGTGCGGTTGGCGATCAAGCCGCCGACACGGATGTCGGTCTGGCCGCTGTAGCGATGCAGCAAGGTTTTGAAAGCCGCCAGCAGCACCACGAACAGCGTCACGCCCTGGCGCTGGGCGAGGGTTTTCAGGTTCTGGCGCAGAGCACCGTCGATGACTTTTTCCAGGCGCGCGCCCTGGTGGCTGGAGTGGGCCGGATAGGCACGGTCGGTGGGCAATTCGAGGATCGGGTGCTCTTCCCCCAACTGCGTGCACCAATAATCGAGCTGGCGCTCGCGCTCCCCCGCTTCCAGCCAACTGCGCTGCCACAGCGCATAGTCGCGGTAGTGCACGGTCAGTTCCGGCAAGGCCGGTTGCCGCCCCGCGACCAGCCCATCGTAGGTGCGCATGAACTCGTCGATCAGAATGTTCATCGACCAGCCATCGGCAATGATGTGGTGCAGCGTCAGCAGCAACACATGTTCCTGCTCGGCCAGACGCAACAGGCGAAGGCTCAGCAGCGGCCCCTGTTGCAAGTCGAAGGCCTGAGTGGCTTCAGCCATCATGTGCTGTTGCGCCTGCGGCCAGCGCCGCTCTTCAGGCAAGGCACACAGGTCATTGATCGCCAGCGTCAGGTCACGGGGTTCGGCCACCCGCTGGAATGCACGCTCGCCCTTCTGGCCGAAGGTGGTGCGCAAGCACTCATGGCGCGCCACCAACACACTGAACGCGCGCTCCAGCGCATCGATTTGCAGCGCACCGCTCAGGCGCACCGCCATCGGCAGGTTGTAGGCCGCGCTCTGCGGGTCCAGCTGCCAGAGAAACCACATCCGCTGCTGGGCATAGGACAGGCCGTCACGCTCATCGACCCCGACACAGGAGGTCATGGAAAGCTGCGCAAAATCGATGCCTTCGCGGGCCATGCCGGCCAGAAACAAGCGGCGCTTGTCCTGTGGCAGTTCGATAAAACGGCGGGCGAGTTTCTGTGCGTCTGCGGCATTCATGCATGGGGTCCTTGCTGATCGGCGGCGTGACCAGGAGGCCCGGTCGTATCAACAAGAACGAATGGCTAGCGCGATGATTTAGCGGTACAGATACCCGGGCTCTCTTGAGAGAACACAAAAACGCCGAAGCCGGTGCAAGACCGGCTTCGGCGACAAATGCATCAGGGACGGTTCAGATCAGCGCGCGTCCTGGGAATGCCCTTCGGCCATCGCGACAATCACCTTGCGCTTGCCTTCGAACGGCGCGCGGGCGTGGGCCGAGAGCATGTTGTCGAGCATCAGCACATCGCCCTCCTGCCAGGGAAAGCTGATGGCGCAGTCATCGAGCACCGCACGAATTTCATTAAGCACTTCATCCTCGATGGGCGAGCCGTCGCCGTAGTAGACGTTACGCGGCAGGTCTTCTTCATCGACGATGTCCAGCAGGGTTTCGCGCACCTCTGGTTGAAGATTGGATATGTGGAACAGGTGCGCCTGATTGAACCAGACCCGGTCGCCGGTCACCGGATGACACGCCACCGCCTGGCACGTCTGGCGAGTGCGCAATTCTCCGTCGTCCTTCCACTCGCAAATGATGCCGTGGGCCTTGCAGTAGGCCTCGGCCACTTCGCGGTCTTCGGTGTTGAACACTTGCTCCCAGGCCACGTCCAGCCCGTTGCCGAAATTGCGTACGTACATCAGGCCCTTGCTGATGAAGCGCTCGCGGATTGCGACAGGCATGCGCCGATAGACTTCCCGGCTGTCGGCAATCGGCGTTTCACCGCCCGAGGTGGCGGCGATCATGCTGTAGAACCAGATTTTCATCGGCCAGTCCCGGGAATAGGCCTGCTCGTTGTGCAACGGAATGCTCTGATGCGCCGGGTATTCGGTAGAGGTGTAGACCCCTTGGGTGACATTGGTGCGCGGCGTCGAACCGAACTCGTAATTGAGCAGCGGATGGCCGAAGCCGGCGGCGAATTGGCGGAATTGCTCGGCGCCGTCCAGCTGGAATCCGCGAAACAGAATGCCGCCGTCACGCAGCAAATGCTCATCCACCAATTCATTCAATTCATCGAACACCGCCAACAGGCTGGTATTCGGCTCGGTCGCTTCCACCAACAGCGGCAAGCGACCCCGCGCCGGCAGCAACGGCCGAACGGCAAAACCCACGGCAACACCCATGACGGGCCTCCTGTTAACACTCGATAAAGCGAACCGCGCGCTAAAAAACCGGCGCGGCCAGTTGCGCATGACGTCGGTGATGGACTTCCAGATGATTCTTGATAATCCGCAGCACCTTGGCTTCATGCTCATGAATGAAGAAATGCCCGCCGGTCAGCATGTCCACCGAGAAACTGCCCAGGGTTTCCTGGCTCCAGCCGATCAATTGCTCGGTGGTCGCCCTGTCTTCCTTGCCGCCGAGCACGTGCACGGGGCACTTGAGCTGCGGACGCTGCATCGGTCGGAAGCGCCCGCAAAGCATGAAGTCGGCGCGCAGGATCGGCAGCATCAGGCTCATCAACTCCTGATTGGCCAACACTTCCTCGCTGGTGCCCTGGAAGGTGCGCAGTTGCTCGATCAACTGTTCGTCACTCTGCGGTTCGGCGAAGCCACGGTCATAGTCACTGCGCATCGTCGGAGCGGCCGTGCCCGAAGCAAACAGCGCCACCGGCTCCGCAGCGCCGAGGGCACGAAAGGCGTGGGCCATCTCGCAGGCCAGCAACGCCCCCAGGCTGTGACCGAACAAGGCATAGGGGCCATGCAGGGATGGCTTGTGTTCCCTGGCCAACTGCAGGGCCAGGGCGCGCATGTCGGTCTGCAAGGGTTCGTCATAACGAACGCCCCGCCCCGGCAACTCCACCGGCTGCAAGTGCAGCCACGGCGGCAACTGGCGCCGCCAGCGGCTATAGACCATGGCGCTGGCGCCCGAATAGGGCAGGCACAGCAGTGTCAGCTTTGTCACCGCACTTACCTCGATTGGTTATCTGTTTAGGAGAACGGATGAGTTGTGATCAGAATTAGTCTGTTGGATGGATAAGCTACCTGCGGGGCAGTTTGCCGGCAAATGAACTCTCTGGGGCTCAAACCGGTCAGCTAGTTAGATCCTCATTCCCGGAGCACGGCGGCAATGGTTGATCCGTTCGAACGACAAAGCGCCATCGACGCCCACGGCATCATTGGCGACATGCGCAGCGCCGCGCTGGTCAACGACAAGGGCAGCGTGGACTTTTTCTGCTGGCCGGAATTCGACAGTCCATCGATTTTCTGCGCGCTGCTGGACACTCCCGAAGCCGGCATTTTCCAGCTCGCCCCGGACCTGCCCGACGCTCGCCGTGAGCAAATCTACTTGCCCGACACCAACGTCCTGCAAACCCGCTGGCTCAGCGATCACGCGGTGGTCGAAGTCACCGACCTGCTGCCCATCGGTGACAGCGAAGACGATTGGCCGATGCTGATGCGCCGGGTGCGCGTGGTCAGCGGACAAGCGACCATCGGCATGCGTTGCGCCGTGCGGCATGATTATGCCCGGGCTCCGACCAAGGCCCGCGCACATGATCGGAGTGTGTATTTCGAGGCTCCCGGCCAGCCAGCCGTGCAGCTGTGCTCGGATCAGTCCTTGCGCGTCGAGGGCCATGCGGCCGTCGCCCAATTCAGCCTTGAACAGGACCAGAGCGCCGAGTTCCTGCTCGGCGGTGTTGACGATGCGCGCTTCAAGGAAGGGGCTGCCGCGCTGTGCCTGGAACGCACCTTGAAATTCTGGCGTGACTGGATCGGCCAGTCCAATTATCACGGGCGCTGGCGAGAAATGGTCAATCGCTCGGCCCTGACCCTTAAGCTGCTGACCTCGCGCAAACACGGCGCCATCCTCGCCGCCGCCACCTTCGGTCTGCCGGAAACACCCGGCTGCGAACGCAACTGGGACTACCGCTACACCTGGATCCGCGACGCCTCGTTCACCGTCTATGCCTTCATGCGCCTGGGCTTCGTCGAGGAAGCCAACGCCTATACGCGCTGGTTGCGCGGTCGGGTCAGGGATTGTCACGGCAAGACCATGAAGCTCAACATCCTCTACGCCATCGATGGCCATCAGGAACTGCCGGAAGTTGAACTGCCACACTTGGCCGGTCACTGCGGCGCGACACCGGTGCGTATCGGTAATCAAGCCTACGATCAAATCCAGCTCGACATCTTCGGCGAGCTGCTGGACGCGGTGTACCTGGTCAACAAGCACGGTGAAGCAATTTCCCATGAAGGCTGGAAACACACCGTGGAAGTGGTCGATCAAGTCTGTGAAACCTGGCAGCAAAAAGATGTCGGCATCTGGGAAATGCGCGGCGAGCCGTATCATTTCCTGCACTCGCGACTGATGTGCTGGGTGGCCGTGGACCGGGCCATCCGGCTGGCCTCTAAACGCTCGCTGCCCGCCCCGTTCGCCCGCTGGGACCAGACCCGTCAAGCGATCTACACCGACATCTGGAGCAACTTCTGGAATGAAGAACGCGGGCATTTCGTGCAGCACATCGGCGGCACCGGCCTCGACGGCTCGATGCTGCTGATGCCGCTGGTGCGTTTTGTCAGTGCCAAGGATCCGCGCTGGATCGCGACCCTCGAAGCCATCGAGAAAACCCTGGTGCGCGCCGGCATGGTCTACCGCTACCGCAACGACGATGGCCGGATCGACGGCCTGCCCGGCACCGAAGGGGCCTTCGCCGCGTGCTCGTTCTGGTACGTCGAATGCCTGGCCCGTGCCGGCCAGGTGGAAAAGGCCCACCTGGAGTTCGAGCAATTGCTGAAGTACGCCAACCCGCTGGGGCTGTATGCCGAAGAATTCGACAGCCATGCCCGGCATCTGGGCAACACCCCACAAGCGCTGACGCACCTGGCGCTGATCAGCGCGGCGAGTTTTCTGAACAGGAAGTTGAGCGGGGAGAAAAACTTCTGGCAGCCTTGAAGACCGGGTTGCGCTGAACCTAATGAAATGGCTACCCCCGCCTCCCCCCCCCTGTGATCGCCCACTAAGCTTTCACCGGGGGCTCATCGGAGATCATTGCCATGAACAACGTAGC
>NZ_MUNM01000053.1 GCF_002286815.1 Pseudomonas sp. PICF141 | reverse complement strand
GTCGCGCGGGTGATCGCTCAGGGCCATGAAGTGGCCGCTGAGCGTAATTTATAGATAAGGTCACACTTCACCGGACCAATACCAAAGCGTGTCGCCCCAGTTGGAACCACTGAAACTCGGCATGATTTCACCCTGATTGAAATAGCGCCGGGAGTTCGCTTGAGCGGGGCTGAACCAATAACCCGCCACACTGCATGGCTGGCCTGCTTCGAGGCGTGCGGGAGTCTTTGACTGAGTATCTTCCTGGTCGAACCGCGCATACCAACGAGCGGTACTGTCCTCTTCGAAGCAATCTCCATAAGGAGAATAGGTATGCAGTTGATCGGGGTTGGGAATTCGTAGCGTTTTTACGATCCTATTGACCGCTACATAGGCTGCGGGAGGCTGGTCGCTTTCGGCGCCCAACTCGGGGACTTCGCCCGCTCGAATGATCAATCCGCTGTCGTAATTCAATACCTCGACATCACCACGGCCGCTAAAGGCGTGACGCAGCGAGGCCTCACCTCCCAACCGCTCAACAAACTGCCTCCCAACGACTGTGTACCAGTTCACACCCTTAATGTGATGGAGCAGCTCTCGTTTGAAGTTATGCACCATGGAGTCCACTTCGAGCCCGGGAAACTGTTGTGCCAGTTGAAACTCCATTGGCATGTAGCTATCGAAGTCGTAAGGCAAGATGCTGGATAAACCACCGTAACCATGTTCGGCCTTTACCTGATTGCAGAGATAAGCCAACCAGCTCTGATAGCGAGCTGCACCGTCAGCTTCTTTCAACAGCGTCCAAGGCAAGGTCATCTTCAGGTATGAACGCTTCTGATCACCATGGACCTCAAAAGAGTTAAGCGCTGAAAGACTGTATTCACCAGCCTCATCGGCTGTCGCGGCGCTACTGATATGCCACTCGTATTGTTCGTTCGAATCTGTCCCGAGAATTTCTTCTGTCGTTTTTTTGAAGCTGTCGTTTGTCAGCTTTTTATAGCGACCATCAAATTGCCCATTGAGGTATTGGCCGAAATCCTCCTTGAAGCGGGCGAAACACTCCATGACCTTTTGCTTGCTTTCAAGCAAATAGCCCTCTTTGAAGTACACCGTAGCGATCAATCCCAGCCTGATGACTGGGGTGTTATCCGGCAAATCAAAGGCTAGGTCAGAAGCCTTCTCGTTTAATCTTTCCAATCCATTCATAGTGTTTTCTTTTACCCGGCAGTTACTGCTGTAGTGATGGCGGCACCGCCCAAAATGCTAGCTAATAAGGCCCACGAAAGCTGAGCCAGTCGCACAATCACCAACAAACCCGCGACAATCGCCGCAGGAATACCCGCTGATACAACGGCTGCTCCAATTGCGAAGGCTATGACCACTGTGGCTACTGCAATCCCTAAGTCGATTAACACCTGCACCCAGTCGATTTGCCGGAGCATGTCTAACGTTATGTCAGTGTAGCGTTGGACTTCCTTCCAAACGGCTCTTAATTGCTCGTCCGTCCAGCGAATGACTTGAGCCCCTGTTTCACTGACCCACTCCCAAGCTTTTTGTGATTCGCGTCTAATCCATTCACCTTTGACGCCGAGCCAAGTCGCAGCATCTTCCAGATGTTTCTGTACTTCCTGAGAAAGTTTTCGGATGCCATTAGCTCCCTGTTCCAGAAGGCTATCCACTGCTGCCTGAACCTGTTGGGTCCAGCTTTCCACATGGGCGGGTCTTGGCGTCGCTGACGGACCGTACGCGGGGACCGGAACTGGCGCAGGCCTTGGCGGCTCATCAGGATTCCTAGGAGGCAGTAGCACCGGCCATTTTAAAGGATCGAACTCTCCGGTTGGCTTGTGCTCTCTGTTGTATTCGCGATCCCGTTCCCGATCACCATCGTCGCGACAATCGTTGATCTCCAAGACGGAAAAACGTCTGGGGCCTCCTGCGATATCCAGATAAGCCTCCCTTTGCGCCATTCCAAGCACGTCCCCCGGAAACTTCACCTCCACCAACCGTTCCAGATTATCGGGATGAACAACGCCCTGATGATCCGCACATGCCTGTCCCGGCCAACGGATACTGCGGCTCTTTACAATGATGACATCCGGGCGCCGCAGCAATCCTTTGACCGAGCCTTTAGGAAACGGAAATAAGGTATGGCGTCGCTCGGGGTCCGGCTTCTCGTCGTCGCCCAGCCATGAGGAGCTGAGAAATGGCTTGGGTGGAAGAAAGGCCATGTCAAAACAGACTTCGGCTTTGTAGTCCCAGCGGAAATCCCAGCGGTACTCGTCCGCTCGAATCAAGCCACTCATGACAAGTTGCTTGAGTTCCAGCCCAGTAGAGCCGCCATCCTTGGATTTCTTTAACGACAACTTTGGAAAACGTGCAGCGTAATTAGCCTTTTCCATCAAATAAGGTTTGTTGTCCGGATTGGGCAATGGCGCCTGTTTGACTGTGCCTTCAATGCTGGTGTTGGTACAGCCCTGCGGCGTTTGAGGTGGTTTCATGACCGCCATGTATCAGCCCTCCGAGTTGGCGTTTTTGAAGTCCAGGGTCATTTCCTTCGGTGCACTTTCACCCGCCCTGATCAATGGCTCCTCAGGCTCCGGTTTACGGATGGGCGTCAGCAGCTCCACTTCGATTGGGTTTGTGCTATGGGCCTGAAAGGTTTTACCTTCTTCATTGGTGTAACCGGCAATACGTGTGCCGTCTGCCAGCTTTAATGTGTAAGGAGTTCCTGCTAATGACTCTCCTGTTTTTTCGTCTTGGAGCAGATAGTGAGCCTTATGACTTCGTGGGGCATTTTCAAGCAACTTGCCGAATTTATCCTTGGCCGCCAGACCAGGCAAAAGAGGCCCCAAGATCTGAATGCCAGTCCCAGTTCCCGGCCCACCCCCGGAATTCACCTTCACCTCCGCCCCGCTAATCGTCACCCCACCCGCATCAATCTTCACAAAACTCCCGCCCGCCTTGGCCGTCAGCTCCATGCCACCCTCAACCACCACATTCTCCCCGGCGTGGTAATGAATCTCCGTCCCGGCCTCGACAAACTGCGCCGTGCCCACCTTCACATGCCGGGTCACGCCGACGGTGAGGTGATCATCG
>NZ_MUNM01000052.1 GCF_002286815.1 Pseudomonas sp. PICF141 | reverse complement strand
GTTCATCAAGGCGCCGTGTTCGTTCATCACGCCTTTGGGTTGGCCGGTGGAACCGGAGGTGTAGAGCACGTAGGCCAGGTCGCCCGCCTCAACGCTCAGTGGTTCGCCCGCGGGCGCCTGGGGCAAGGCGTCGAGGGTCCAGGCGGTGTGCCCGGCCGGCAACTTCGATCGCCACTGTGGCTGGGTCAAGGTGACTGGCGCATCGGCGTCCTCGATCAGGAAGGCCAGGCGCGCGGCCGGCAATTCCGGGTCCAGCGGCAGCCACGCGGCACCGGCATGCACGATGCCGAGCAGGGCGACGACCATTTCCACGGAGCGTTCCATGCACACCGGAACAATGGCCTCGCGGCCGATTCCGGCCGCACGCAAGGCGCGGGCAACGGTTTGCGCGCGCTGATCCAGTTCGGCGTAACTCAGGCGCTGGCCGTCGAACACCAGCGCCGGGGCGTTGGGGCTGAGGGCAGCCTGTTGGCTCAGCGCCGTGTGCAGGTTGGTCAGGCCGGTGTAGTGACGTTCGGTGGCGTTCCACTCGACCAATTGACGCTCACGCTCAGACGCCGCCAACGGTGACCAGTCACCCAGGCGAGTCTGTGGCGCCTCGAGCATGGTTTCCAGCAGCGCTTGCCATTGCGCCAGCCAACGCCGGGCGGTGGTTTCGCTGAACAGTGCGGCGCGGTATTCAAGCAACACCGACAGCACTTCACCGTCATGCACTTCCCAGTTCAGGTCGTACTTGGTGGCTTGGGCGGTCACCGCCCGTTCGCGCACTTGCAACTGCGGCCAATGACTGGCCGACGCGTCAGCGTTCTGCATCACGAACAGCACCTGGAACAGGGGTGTCTGGCCAAGGCTGCGTTCCGGTGCGAGTTTTTCGACCACCTGATCGAACGGCACGTCTTGATGCTGCTGCGCATCCAGCACGCGGTTGCGCACCTGGCTCAGCAAACCTTCGAAATCCAGCGCCGGATCGAGGTCGGCGCGCATCACCAAGGTGTTGACGAAGCAGCCAATCAGCGGCTGCAATTCGGCCAATGGACGCTGGGAAACCGGGCTGCCGACCCGCACGTCGCGCTGGTTGGCATAACGCCCCAACAACAACTGCGCCGCGCTGAGCATCAGCATGTACAGGGTGGCACCGCGTTGTTGGGCGAACTGACGCAAGCGTCCCGCCAGTTCTGGCGGCAGTTGCAGTTGTACCGCGCCGGCGGCAGAGTCGAGCTGGTTTGGACGACCCTGTTCGGTGGGCAGGTCCAACAGATAATTGCCGTCTTCCAGTTGCGTACGCCAGTACTCCAGTTGGCTGCGGAACACTGTCTGTTGGCCTGGCTCGCGCTGCCAGAGCGCGTAATCCGGGTATTGCAGGGCCAGGTTCGGCAGTTCGGCGACGGTGCCTTGGCTTTGCGCGGTGTAGAACTGCGCCAGTTCATTCAACAGGTTCTGGCTGGACGCATCGTCGGTGGCGCAATGGTGCACGGTCAGCAACAGCAAGGCCTGGTCGCGACCGCTGCGTTGCATCAGCGTGGCACGGATTGGCACTTGGGTCGCCAGGTCGAAACGCTGCCCGGTTTCGGCGTGGATGGTCTCATCGGTCAGCTGTTGCCAGGTGCTGTCGGTGGCCGCTTCCAGTGTCGCCACGCGCAAGGTGACATTGACCTGAGGTTCGATGACCAGCGCCAACTCGCCGTCGGTATCGCGCACGATCCGGCTGCGCAGGATTTCATGGCGTTGAACCACGCTGTTCAGGGCGCACTGCAAGGCCTGGGTGTTCAGCTCACCGTCGAACTGCACGGCGCTGACCACGTTGTATTCGCCAGCGCCCGCGCTCAGTTGTTCGAGGAACCACAAGCGTTGTTGTTCGAACGACAATGGCAGGCGCGTCGGGCGGGCCGCCGGGACGAAAGTCGCCGCCGGGGTTTGCAGCGGCTCACCCAGCAACGCGGCCAACGCGTCAAGGCTGGGGTGTTCGAATACTGCCCGCAGCGGTGGAACCGTGGCGAACTGTTGGCGCAGACGGGCAAACAGCACCGCCGCCAGCAGCGAATGACCGCCGAGGTAGAAGAAGTGACTGTCGCGCCCGATCTGCGTCAGCGGCACGTTCAGCAGCTCGGCCCACAGGGCGGCGAGTTGCTGTTCGGCAACGGTACGCGGTGGGTCCTGGGCGTCTGGCGCCGCTTGAATGTCCGGCGCTGGCAGGGCCTTGCGATTGAGCTTGCCATTGTCGGTCAGCGGCAATTCATCGAGCAGCACAAATGCCGACGGCACCATGTAATCGGGCAGGGCGGCGCCGATGGTTTTGCGCCAGGCGTTAATGTCGACCTGCTGGTCGCAGGTGACATACGCCACCAGACGCTTGTCGCCGGGCACGTCCTCACGGGCCAGCACCACCGCCTGACGCACGCCCGGCTGGGCACCGATCAAGGCTTCGATTTCGCCCAGCTCGACGCGGAAACCACGGATTTTCACCTGATGGTCCATGCGCCCCAGGTATTCGAGCTGGCCGTCGGGTAGCCAGCGCACCAGGTCGCCGGACTTGTACATGCGCGCATTCGCCAGCGGCGAGAATGGATCGTCGATGAATACCTTCGCGCTCTGCTCGGCGCGGTTGAGGTAGCCAAGGGTTACGCCGGCACCGCCGATGTGCAGTTCCCCCGGAACGCCGACCGGCATCGGATTGAGAAAAGCATCGAGCACGTAGGTGCGCACGTTGGCGATCGGCCGCCCGATGATCGGGCGTGCCGGGAAGTCATCCACCGCACAACCGGTTGCATCCACGGTGCATTCGGTCGGGCCGTAGGTGTTGAAGAAGCGGCTGCCGGCAATCGATGGCAGACGCTGCCAAAGTTGTGCATCCACCGCGTCGCCACCAAACAGCACGAAGCGCGGCAGGTACACCTCGCCACGGCGTACGCCGTCGCTTTCAAGCAAGGCCTTGAGCTGCGCCGGGGTGCACTCGAAGGCTTGCAGACGGGTTTCACGGAAAAACTGCGCCAGGGCCTCGGGGTCGTAGCGCACCTCTTCCGGGGTCAGGTACAAGCTATGGCCATCGAGCAGCAGGATGAGCTCGGCGACTGAGCTGTCGAAGGCAAACGAATAGTTGAAGCTGGTGCGCATCGGCTGATCGGTATAGCGCCGATACAGGCCATGGATGCGCGCCCACGCCAGATTGACCACCGAGCCGTTGGTGACCAGGGTGCCCTTGGGCTTACCGGTCGAGCCGGAGGTGTACATGATGTACGCCAGATCATCAGGCCCGGCCAGCGGCGCGAGGTTGTTGTCTGGCTGATCGGCGAACAGGGCAGCGTCGCTGTCCAGGCGCAGACGCGGCAGTTCGGCACCCAATTGCTCCAGCAAACCCTGCTGACCGAGGAGCAGCGCCGGCTGCGCGTCTTCAAGCATGTACGCCAGACGATCCACCGGGTAGGTCGGGTCCAGCGGCACATAGGCGCCACCGGATTTGAGAATGCCCAGCAAACCGATCAACAACTCCAGCGAACGCTCGACACACAGCGCCACCGGGCGATTGGCGACCACGCCGCGACTGCGCAGGTAATGCGCCACCTGGTTGGCTCGACGGTTCAGTTCGGCGTAGCTCAGGCTTTGGCCTTCGAAGCACAACGCATCGCGATCCGGGGTGCGCTCGGCCTGCTGTTCAAACAGCTGGGCGAAGGTCAGGTGCTGCGGCACCTCCATCTCGGTGCGGTTCCACTCGACCACGGTGCGCTGCCATTCCGCGGCCATCAGCAGCGGCAGGGCGGCCACCGGGCGTTGCGGTTCGGCGAGCATGTGTTCGAGCAAGTGCTCCAGGCGAGCGAGGGTCTGACGGGCGCTGTCGGCGGCGAACAGGTCCAGCGCAAACATCAACTCCAGTTGAATCGGCGCATTGGCCGGGCACAGCACGTGCAGATCCAGATCGCATTCGGAGTGCTTGAGCGGGGTCTCCAGCGCTTCGAATTCCAGCCCTGGAAAGCGCAAGCGCGACTCCATGGCCAATTGCTGCGCGACCATCACTTGATACAGCGGTGCATGGCTGAGGCTGCGGGGCAGTTGCAGGCTGTCGACCAATTGCTCGAACGGCAGGTCTTGATGCTGCAAACCCTCGCGCAGACGTGTGGCTACCTGACCCACCAGCGCGGTGAAATCCGCGTGCGGCTCAAAGTCGGCACGGATCGCCAAATTGTTCAGCAAAATGCCGAGCAGGCCTTCGGTACCCGGTTGTTCACGATGGGTGACCGGGGTGCCGATCAGCACCGTGGCATCGCCACTCAAACGGTGCATCAACACCGCGAACCCGGCGAACAACACGGTGAACGGTGTGGTGCCCAGACGGCTGGCAAAGGCTTGCACCCGGGCACTGAGGTCGGCGCTGAGTTCACGCTGCACGATCCCGGCGCGGTAGGTCTGCACCGAGGGCCGCGGATAGTCGGTGGGCAGGGCCAGCAACGGGCTGCCTTCGCTGTTGCGACGGTCCAGGGTGGTGGTCCAGTAATCGAGTTGGCGCTTGAGTTCGGCACCTTGCAGGTGCTCGCGCTGCCACAGGGCGAAGTCGGCGTATTGCACGGGCAAGGCCGGCAGTTCGGCGGGGGCGCCGTTGCAACGGGCTTCATAACCCAGGGCCAGTTCGCGCAGGGCGATGGTCGCTGACCAGGCGTCCGAGACCAGGTGATGCAGGGCGATGCCCAGTACGTGTTCACCCGGTGCGACACGCAGCAATCGCGCACGCAGCAACGGCGGCGAGGTCAGGTCGAACGGTTGCTCGAAGGTTTCTTGCAACGCGTTGAACTGCGCCCCTTCGCGAGCCGTGGCGGCCAAACCCGACAAATCTTCGAACGGCAATGCAATGTTCAGCGATTCACTGATGTGCTGGCTGGGTGCGCCGCCGGTGCTGCGGATGCCGGTGCGCAGGATTTCATGCCGCACCAGCAAGTCATTCAGGCTGGCGTGCAGCGCCTGGACGTTGAGCTCACCTTTGAGGTGCAGGGCGAACGGGATGTTGAACAGCGTCGTGCCGGGTGTCAGTTGCTCGATGAACCACAGGCGCTGTTGCGAGAACGACAGCGGCAGCAGCGCCGGTCGCGGCTGGGCTTTCGGCGCGCTGATCATGGCGGCTTGCGGTGCAGCGGCATCGGCCTGGCGGGCGGCGATGGCGACGGCCAGCAGTGCCACTGTCGGTTGTTCGAACAGCACTCGCAACGGCAAGTCGAGTTTGAAATGGCTGCGCAGGCGCGCAACGATCTGGGTGGCCAGCAGCGAGTGCCCGCCGAGGATGAAGAAGTTGTCTTCCACGCCCACCGTGTCGCGCCCCAGGACGTTGGCCCAGACGTTCGCCACGGCGGTTTCCAGTTCATTGCGCGGCGCGATGCTTTCCAGGGTGTCGGCCTGCCAGTCCAGTTCCTGGGCGGCCAGCGCCTTGCGATCGACCTTGCCATTGTTGTTCAGCGGCAAACGCTCAAGGCACACGAATGCGGCCGGGACCATGTAGGGCGGCAATTGTGCGCGCAGGTGTTCGTTGAGTCCGTCGCTGCCCACGCTGTCGTCGTGGGCCGACCAATAGGCCACCAGCCAGGCTTCGCCGACGCTGTTTTCCCGCAGCAATACCGCGGCTTCGCGCACATTCGGGTGCTGCGCCAGACGGTGTTCGATTTCGGTCAGTTCGATCCGGTGCCCACGCAATTTCACCTGCTGGTCGCGGCGGCCGAGGTATTCGATCACGCCATCGGCACGCCAGCGCCCGAGGTCGCCGGTGCGGTACAGGCGACCTTCTAGCTGAGGATGGTCGATGAACGCATCAGCGGTGCGCTGCGGATCGTGCAGGTAGCCGCGACCGACGCCGACGCCACCGACACAGATTTCCCCGGCAACGCCAACGGGCACCGGCCGCAAGGATTCGTCCAGCACATACAGACGGTTATTGGCGGTCGGCTGGCCGATGGGCATGTGGTTGACGTTGACGTCCGGCGCTTCGAAGATCGGCTGGAAAGCCACGTCGTCGGCGCATTCGGCCGGACCGTAGGCGTTCATCAAGGCGATGTCGGGGAAACGCGCAAACCAGTCCCGGGCCACGGTCGGCGGCAGGGCTTCACCGGTGGGCAGCACCCAGCGCAGGTCGGGCAGTTGCAGGTCGCACGGGCACAGCGCGAGTAGCGTGCGCATCAGGCTTGGGACAATTTCCAGTACGTTGAGGCGTTCGCTGGCGATCACTTGCAGCAGGCGTTGCGGGTCGTGCGCCACGTCGTCCGGCAGGATGTGCACCGTGGCGCCCAGTACTGGCGCGGCGAGGAACTGCCACACACAAATGTCGAAGGCCACCGACGCGGTCTGTGGAATCCGGTCTTCGGCGTTCAGCCCCAGGGCCGGCACTTTGCCGAAGATGTTATTGAGCATGCCCCGTTGTTCGATCATCACGCCTTTGGGCGTACCGGTCGAACCCGAGGTGAACAGCACGTAGGCCAGGCTGTCCGGGCCGCCGAGCAGTGGCAACGGCGCTTCATTGCCGGACGTCCAGCAGGCTTCGGCCAACAAGGCTTTGGGCGCCTGATCGAGGCCGCTGAGCAACTGATCGAGCAGGGCATTGCAACCTTCGCTGGCTATCAGCAACGGTGCCCGGGACAGGCTGAGGATTTCCCGCAGGCGCTCCGGCGGATGATTGACTTCAAGCGGCAGCATCGCGGCGCCAGCCTTGAACACGGCAATCATCATGGTCAACAGCGCCAGACCACGGGGGGCAACCAGCGCGACCAATTGACCTTCACCGGCACCAGCGTCGCGCAAGGCGTGCGCCAGGCGAGTGGCTCGCTGATCCAGCTCGGCGTAGGTCAGGGATTCACCGTCGCAGATCGCGGCAATCTGCCCGCCGCGTTGGGCGACTTGGGCGGCAAACAGTTCGGCGTAACTTTGCTCCAGCGGGAAGTCGTGAGGGTTGACGGCCCACTCGCTCAACAGTTGCTGGCGCTCATCGACAGCCAGTAGCTCGAAACTGCCCAGCGACGCGTCCGGTGCGGCCAGCATGCCGCGCACCAGGCTGGCGATATGGCCGAGCAAACGCTGGATGGTCGACGCCTCGAAACGCTCGCGGTCGTAGGACACGCGAATGCCCAGCTGCTCGCCGGGCAAGATCACCACGGTCAAACCGTAGTGGGTATGCACGCTGTGATCCATGCCTTCGAGGCTGAACTGGAATCCACCTTCCAGAATCTGCTCGTCGATCGGGGCGTTTTCGAACACCAGGATGCTGTCGAACAGGGTTTCGCCGCGGGGGAAATCGCTCCAGCCCTGGATGTCGGTCAGCGGCGTGTGTTCAAAATCACGCATGTCGACGTTCAGCCCTTGCAGCGCGCTCAGCCACTGGCCAAGCGATGCTTCGGGATCCACCGACACCCGCAGCGGCAGGGTATTGATGAACAGACCGATCATCTCTGCCACGCCGGTCAGCTCCGCCGGACGCCCGGCCACGGTCACGCCAAACAGCACGTCCCGTTGACCGCTATAGCGCGACAGCAGCAACGACCAGACCCCCTGGAAAAACGTGTTCGGGGTGATTCGGCGGCTACGGCAGAACGCGGCCAGCGCCTGGGTTTCCTGCTCGTTCAGGTGAACCAATTGATCGTCCACCAGCACCGCGTCGGTGTAGCGATCACGGGCCACGCCGTTATCGACGGTCAGGGGCGTGGGTGCATTCAGCCCTTGCAACTGGCCGCGCCAGAACTGTTCGGCCTTGCCGGCATCCTGGCGTTGCAGCCACTGGATGTAATCGCGGAACGGCCGGGGGCTCTTGAGTTCGGGTGTGCGATCGTTGCACAGCGCTTCGTAGACTTTGAGGAAGTCCACGGTCACCAGGGAAATACACCAGGCATCCATCAGGATGTGGTGGAAGCTGCGGATGAATTCGTAGGACTCATCGGCCAGCCGCACCAGGCGGAAGCGAATCAGCGGCGGCTTCGACAGGTTGAAGCCGACCTTCTGCTCGTCTTCCAGCAGCGTGCGAATCCGCGCTTCCTGTTCGTGCGCAGCGAGCCCGCGCAGGTCGAGGGTGTCCAGCGGCACCTTGACCTCGCGATGGATCACCTGCACCGGTTGCTTCTGGGTTTTCCACTGAAAACTGGCGCGCAAGGAAGGGTGCAGCGCCACCACCTGACGCCAGGACTCAAGGAACGCCACTTCATCAATGGCACCGCCGATTCGGTAGCGATCCTGCATCAGGTACACACCGGAATCTTCGTGCAGCAGGGAGTGGAACAGCATCCCTTGCTGCAACGGCGACAGCGGGTAAATGTCTTCGATCGGATTGCTGCTGGTTTTTTCGGTGGTCATTGAAAACGTCCTGCAAAAAAAGGGGCGACGATGTGGCGAGGTGGGCAGCCGATCAAAATTCGTTCTCGTCGAGTTCAGCCATCAGCGCCCGCATCTCGTCATCGGACAGGCCCGAGGCGCTGAACTCGGTGCTCTGGGCTTCAGGCTGCGCACGGTTGGCGGTCACGGGCTGGGCGACTTCAGCCATGGCGGCGATGGTCTGGTGCTCGAAGACATGCTTGGCCGAGAGCGCGATGCCTTGCTCGTGGGCCTGGGCCACCACTTGCAGGCTCAGGATCGAATCGCCGCCAATGGCGAAAAAGTTCTCGGTGACGCTCACGGTCGGCAGTTTCAGGACCTTGGCGACGATGGCTTGCAGGGAGGTTTCCATTGCATTGCGCGGCGCCACGTGGGCGCTTTCGTCGAACTGATCCGGGTCGGGCAACTGGCGAGTGTCGAGCTTGCCGTTGGGGGTGCGCGGGAACGTCGTCAGGGTCAGCACCCGGGCCGGCACCATGTACGAGGGCAGGCGTTCACCGAGGAAACGCTTGATCGCTTCCGAGTCCGGCGCATAACCATGGGCGGCCACGATGTAAGCCAGCAGACGCTTGCCGGCGGCGTGTTCTTGCACGATCACCGCGGCTTCGCGCACGTCGCTGTGGCTGCACAGTTGACGCTCGATTTCCCCGAGTTCGATGCGGTAGCCGCGCAACTTGACCTGATGGTCTTTGCGGCCGAGGAATGCCAGGCGCCCGTCCGCCAGCCAGCAGGCCAGGTCGCCGGTGCAGTAGGCGCGGGTGCCGTCGGCGAGCGTGACGAAGGCTTTGGCGGTTTCTTCGGGTTTGTTGCGATAACCGCGGGCCAGGGTCGGGCCGGCGAGAACGATTTCCCCCGGTTCGCCGATGCCGCTGCTGATGCCGTGTTCGTTCAGCACACGCAGATCCATGCCGGCAATCGGCCGGCCAATGGTCAATGTCCGGCTCGGGTCCAGCACTTCATAAGTGGCCCAGACCGTGGCTTCGGTGGGGCCGTATTCGTTCACCAGTCGCGCCTTCGGCAAGGTCTTGCTGTGCTGGGCGATCAACGACGGCGGGCAGGCTTCACCGGCAACAATCCAGCACTCGAGGCTGTCGGTACTTTCGGCGCGTTGCAGTGGATCGAGCAGGGCTTGATAGAGCGACGGCAGCGACAGACCGTGACTGACCCGATGCCGGGCAATCAACTGGGCCAGACGGGACATCTCCAGTTCTTCGCCGGTCGCCGGCAATACCAGACGCCCGCCCTGGGCCAGTGTCCAGAAAATCCCGGCGACCGAGCTGTCGAAGGCAAACGAGGACAACAACAAATAAGCGCGCACCGGCGTCTCATAGGAGGCCATGCGCACCTGGGTGGAGAAGCTCAACGCACTGTGGCTGATTTCCACGGCTTTCGGTGCGCCGGTGGAACCTGAGGTGTAAATCAGATACGCCAGGTCGTCCGCGCCTGGCAAGGGCAGTGGTGGCAGGTCGCTGGACTCGGGCGCCGTCAGGTCGTCGAGCACGAAGCGTTGCAGTGTGGCGGGCACGCTGTCGGCTAACTCCGCGCTGACCACGATGTGCGCAATGGCGCTGTCGGCGAGCATGTAGGCGCGACGATCCGCCGGGTAGGTCGGATCAACCGGTACGTAAGCGCCCCCGGCTTTCAACACCGCAAGCATGGCGACAATGGCGGCGTTGCTGCGGGCGAACAGAATGCCTACGGGCACGCCTGCACCGATACCGGCCGCCACCAGTTGATGAGCCAGATGCGTGGCGCAGGCATCGAGGCGGGCGTAACTCAAGTCGCCGTCCTTGTCGCTGAGGGCGATGGCGTTCGGCTGCCGCTGAACCTGACGGGCGATCAGCTCGACCAACGTCACCGGTTCGATCAGCGGCAGGTTCGGTCGGGCGTCGATAATCTGCGCTTGCAACGGCCCGCTCAGTGGCAGATGAGCCCAGGCTTGCGGCGGCTCGGCCAGTGCGCCCAGCAACAGTTGCAGCCATTGTTCGGCGAGGCAGGCCGCCGCGTCGGCGCTTAATGCATGGCAGTCGTAAACCACATGGGCGTACAGGCTGTCGGGCAATTGACGGACGTTCAGGCAGGCCTTCGCCGGGTTCATTACGGCGCTGGCAAAATGTTCCCGGGCATCGCCCGAACGCCAGGCAAAGGCGTAACCGCCATTGAGGTCCTGGGTGTAATAGTCCTGCCAGCCAACCGTACGCTCGACCATGGCCGCGACATGTTGGCTTTGCTCTTGCAGCGTCGCCTGGCCATCCAGATCGATGCGCACCGGCAGGCACTGCTCGAACAAGCCCAACGCGCTTTCCAGTTCCGGGCCGCGGCTTTCATGGACCAGGGTGATTGGAACTTGCTGCTGACCGGCCAGGCGCCCGAGGACGGCGGCCCAGGCGGTCAGCATCAGGTTCGAGGTCAGGGCCGGGTGGCGGGCGAGGTCGGCGGGCAAGGCCAGATCCACTCGCGCCGGGGCAAACCCGTCGCCGCTGCTGGATTCAAGCGACAGCTGCAAGGCCGGCTGTTCGGTTTCGCTCAGCGGTTTCCAGAAGTTCACGCCGGGATGGTTCGGCTCGTCTTCTGTCAGGCTCCAGCGCCACTCGGCGTAATCGGCATACTGCAGCGCTTCGGCCAGATCCGGGGTAGCGTCTTGCAGCAGCGCAGCGGCCAGCAGTTGCAGGCTGGCGAGGTCGAAGTGGCTGCTGACGGCGGCCAGGTCCAGCACCGACTGTTCGTCCGACAGTCGCACCAGCGTCACGGACAGTGGCGTCGTCCAGTCACGGGGCTGTGCGGCAAGGCTGGCCAGTGTGGCGTCCTGATCGGCGAGGTTGTGCTCACGCAGATCCTGCACCGCCGCAGGCAACGCGCCGGTGTCGTGAATCACCTGTACCGGGTGGCGCAAACCTGGCACCGGCATCAGGCGTGTGCGCAAGATTTCACTGTCGGCTATCAGCGCCAGCAGACGGTTGTTCAGCGCATCCAGATCCACCGGTTGGCACAGTGACCATTGCAAATGGCAACTGAAGGGGTGTTCAGCCGCGCCGTTGATGTGGGGGTATACAGAGGCCTGTTGCGGCGAAATACGAAAACCTTGGAGTCCGCTCATGTTCAACTCGACTAAAAATGGGGGTTAAACCTGGGCCATGGCAGAGGTGCGGAGGCTCGCTGACCGGTTGTCAGGTGAGCCTCTTGCAAACAGCGGATGTGCCCTTGAAAGGTCAGACGGCGACGTCGCGTTGCAGCAGGGCTTCGGCCATGCCGGTCATGATTGCGCGTTCGCCGGTGAAGGGTTCGCGACCGTGCACCGCGAGCATGTTGTCGATGAACAACACGTCGCCCTGCTGCCAGCTGAACCGCACCAGCGAGTCGAGGTAGGCCGCTCGCAGCGACTCCAGTACCTGCGGTTCGATCGGTTCGCCGTCGCCATAAAAGGTGTTGGTTGGCAGGTCGAGGTCGTTGAAGTTGCTTTGCAGTGAATCGCGGATCGCCGGGGGCAAGGTGCTGATGTGGAAGAAGGTCGCGTGGTTGAACCAGACTTCTTCACCGGTACGCGGATGACGCACCACCGCCGGCCCGCGCTGACGGGTACGCAGGCGGTTGTTTTCTTTCCATTCCACTTCGATGCCGACGCTGGCGCAGTAGGTTTCCACCTCTTTGCGGTCTTCGGACTGGAACACGGTCTGCCACGGCAGGCCGAAACCGTCGCCGTAGTTGCGCACGTACAGCACGCCTTTTTCACGGAACCGCGCTTCAATTTCGGGGCTGATGCTGGCCTTCACCGCGCGGGTCGAGCCGATGGGGGTTTCGCCGCCGGTCTCGGACGGGATGTGGCAGTAGAAGAACAGCCGCAGCGGGAAGCGTGGCGAATAGGAATGTTCGTTGTGGGGGAAAATCATCTGGTCGGCCGGGTAGTCGGTCGAGGTGTAGATGTTGCCGCCGACCCGCGTGCGCGGCGAAGCACGGAACATGTATTCCAGTGCGCCAGGGGAGAGGGCGGCAATCACCTGATCGAATTGCTCCACGGACAGCACCGAGAACCCGCGAAATAGCAGGGCGCCGTATTGCAGCAGTTTTTTCTCCAGGGACTCGCGTTCACGGGTCGCCCAGGCGACCAGATCGACGCCGCTGACCGCCGGTTCGATCACCAGCGGCAAGGCGTGGTCCGGGCTCAGGAGGCGCTCGCTGACCAGTTGCTGTTCCGAGACGTTCATGGCTTTGCGACGCACGCCGCCAAGGGCGCGAGACTGTGGGGGCACGATAGACATAAAGGCATCCAACTCGGTTAAAGGGTCAGTGAGCGACGTTTGGTTTGCTTCATCTGGCTGCGACCGGCCAGGGCTTGGGATTGTTGGCGTTCACGCTGCAAATCCTGATCGAGGGTATCCAGCCGTTCGGCCAATGCGGGCAGCGGTTCGGCCAGCAGGTTTGGGGCCTCGCCCAGCAGGTACGTCCACAGGTGTTGCAGGCGCACGGCGCGATCCTGATCGAAGTATTCGCCGCGGTATTTGAGGGTCGCGTCAATGCCTGTGGCGCCATGCACCAGATCGAGCACCAGGTGGAAATCGCCCGGCGCCTGGGCCACATCCAGCGCACTCATGTGCGCACCGGCGATATCGGTCGGTGTTATCCGTGACGGTTGATAGTTGAGCTTGACCTGGAACAGCGGCGAGTGACCGGGGCGGCGCTGCGGTGCAAGCGCCGACACCACCAGATCGAAAGGCAGGCCTTGGTGGGCGTAAGTCCGTCGCGCTTCATCGCGCACCCGTTCCAGGAAACCGCCCAGGGTCGGTTCGCCGTGCAGGTCACAGCGCAGGGTCAACTGATTGACGAAGAAGCCGATGACGTCGTTGTGTTCCGCCAGCGGACGGCCGCTGACATCGGTGCCCAGCAGAAATTGTTGTTGCCCACCCAATTGCTTGAGCACCAGTTGATAGCTGGCCAGCAGCAGCATGAACAGGGTCATGCCTTGTTCGCGGGCCAGTGCCGTCAAGGTTTCGCACGTGGCCTGGGGCAGGGTGAAGTTCAGGCTGTGTTCGCCGGGGATCTGACCGCTGCCACCCAGCTCGAGGGTATGCGGCACCGTTGCCAGATGTTCGCGCCAGAACTGTTGTTCGGTGGCGATCCGTTCGGCGCTCCAGTGTTCGGCTTCCCATTGGACGAAATCCAGATACTGCACCGGCGGTTCGTCAGTGACCGAGCCGGCCAGTTCGGCCAGCAACACTTGCGCCGAACGTCCATCGAAGGCGATGTGGTGCAGGGTCAATAACAGGTCGTGTCGCTGGTCATCGCGGCTGAGCAACTGCGCGCGCAGCAGCGGCCCTGTCTCGAGTTCGACCGGCGTGGCGTGTTCGTTGGCCAGGCAGTCGCTGAGGGTTTGCTGTTGCTGTGCCTCGCTCTGATCACGCAAATCGTGCCGGGTCAGGGGTACGGCGGTGGCCGGCAACACCTGTTGCTGCGGGCCATCGACACCATCGCGATACACCGTGCGCAACACGCTGTGACGGTTGACCAGGGTATTGAGGCGCAACGCCAGGGTTTCGACGTCGAGCGGACCTTGCAGGCTCAGGTGCAACACCAGGTTGTGCCGGGTATCGTCCGGGTTCAATTGGCGCAAGAACCACAAGCGACTTTGCGCAAATGATTGCCGACTTTGGCTGACGCTGGCACGCGCGATCGATGTGCTGGTCGCGGGTGATGGCTCGCTCAGGAAAACCTGCAAGGCCAGCGCCCATTGCGCCAGGGTCTGTTCGCCGAACAGGCTTTGGGTGTCGAGACTCCAGCCCAGATCCTGGTACAGGCGAGCGGCAAAATCGGCCACGCTGATGGAGTCCAGGCCGAGGCCGATCAGGCTGAGTTCAAAGTCTGCCGCCAGATACGGATTGACCTCGCGCAGGGTTTGCTCGAGCCATTGACGGCACGCGGCCTGCGCAAGTTGCGGCGCAGTGCCCACCAGATGCTTCAGTTGAATGAGGTCAAGGGTTTCGCTGTTCGAGGCGATCGGCCCACCGCTCTGGGCGATGATGCTCAAGGTGCCCGCCGCCAATTGCTTGCGTGCGCCCTGACGGGCGATCTTGCCGCTGGTGGTCATGGGAATGGTGCCGGCTTCCACCAGAACGATCTGGTCGATGCCACAGTCGGCGGCTTCGCGCACGGCGTTTTGTATCGAGGCAAACAGCGCCGGATGTCGCGCCGGGTCGACGAACTTACGCTGGGGCTCGGCGACGATCACCAGTTTCTCGCGACCCAGCAGCGGGTCCATTTCCGAGAAGGCGGCGATGCGCCCGGTACGGATGCCGGGCTCGGCATCGGTAATGGCGAATTCAATGTCGTGGGGGTACAGGTTGCGGCCGTTGAGAATCAGCAAGTCCTTGAGTCGACCGCAAATGACCACTTGGCCTTCGTGCATGAAACCCAGGTCGCCGGAGCGCAGGTAATGACCGGGTTCACCCATGATTTGCGCTTCGAAAGCCTCGCGGCTGGCTTCGGGGTTTTTCCAGTAGGCCTCGGCATTGCTCGGGCCTTGCAGCCAGACTTCACCGATGTGATCGGTAGCGCAACGGTGGTGATTGTGCGGATTGACGATGGCTATGTCGTGCAGTGCCTGCGGATAACCGCAGGCGACGAACTCCACGGCAGCGGCATCGGCGGCAGCCAACACGGCGCGACCGGTTTCCAGCACGGCCTTGTCCAGGCGCAATACCACCGGCAACGCGTCGGCCGGCGTGGCACTGACACACAGCGTCGCTTCGGCCTGGCCGTAACCGGGGCTGATTGCCAGAGGGTTGAGACCGCAAGCGGCAAAGCGCTGGGCGAAGGCTTCGAGGGTGCCGGGGTGGATCGGTTCGGCACCGTTGATTGCATGTTGCCAGGCGCTGAGGTCGAGCTGTGCGATGAGGTTGTCGCTGACTACCCGGTTGCACAGGGCATAGGCGAAATTGGGGGCGAAACTGGCGGTGGCGCGGTAGCGGCTCAACGCTTGCAGCCAGGTCGACGGTGCGTTGACGAAGGTCTGCGAGGCCATCAGGTAGCAAGGCATGCCACTGTAAAGCGGGGCCAGCATACCGCCGATCAGGCCCATGTCGTGGTACAGCGGCAGCCAGTTGACCATGGCGCCATGCTCATCGAAACCATAGGCCTGGCGCATCAGTTCGACGTTGGCGATCAAGTTGCGCTGGCGTACTTCAACGCCTTTGGGCGTGCCGGTGGAGCCCGAGGTGTATTGCAGGAATGCCACGGTCGCACCGTCGACATCCGGACGTTGCCACTCACTGGCTGGCGGCGTGCCGAGGTCCTGGACCGTCAATACGTCGACCTGGCCTTCCACCAGTTCCAGCAAAGCCTGGCAATGATCCGCAGGCGCGAGAATCAGCGCGGGGCCGGCATCCACCACCACGTTGCGTACCCGGTCCAGATGGCGCGGTTTGCGCGACGGTGGCGGAAACAGCGGCACGGCGATCAGGCCGGCATATAAACAGGCGCAAAACGCCCGGGCGTAGTCGAGGCTGCTGGGCAGCATCAACAACACCCGATCGCCCGGTGCGTAGCGCGATTGCAGCGCTGCTGCCAGTGATCGCGACTGCTCGTGCAATTGGGCAAAGGTCAGGGTTTCGCCGATCTCGACGCCGTCTGGCAAGAAGTGCAAGGCCGCACGCTGCGGGAAGTGCAGGGCGTTGGCCTCCAGCACGTCGATCCAGTGTTTGAATGAAAACATGTGCAATTCACGCCATGGCAACGATGACTTTGCGGTCACCGGTGTAAGGGTTGCGGCCGTGAGCGACCAGTCGATTGTCGAGCATCAGGATGTCGCCGGGCTGCCAGGGAAAACTGATGGCGGTCTGGCGGTAAACCTCGCGCACGGTGTCCAGCACATCGTCGGGAATGGCCGAGCCGTCGCCGAAGTAAACGTGGCGTGGCAGGTTCGCTTCACCCACCGCCGCCAGCAGGCTGGCGCGTACACCCGGTTCAATGGCCGATACGTGGAACAGATGCGCCTGATTGAACCAGACCCACTCACCGCTATCGGGATGCTGCAGCACGGCGGCGCAACGCTGACGGGTGCGCAGGTCGCCATCGGCTTTCCATTCCCACTCGATGTCGTTGTCCAGGCAGTAGCGTTCAACCTGGGCGCGGTCTTGGGTGTTGAAGACTTTCTGCCAGGGCAGATCCAACGCGCCGCTGTAATTGCGCACATAGAGAAGCTCGCGGCTGGCAAACAGCTCGCGGATCTCGGTGGGCATGCGCTGGTAGATCAGGCGACTGTCGGCAATCGGCGTTTCGCCACCGGTTTCACTGGCCTTGATGCAGTGGAACCAGATGCGCGAAGGCCACGGCCGGGTATAGGCCTGCTCGTTGTGCAAGGGAATGAATTGATGAGCCGGGTATTCGGTGGAGCTATAGACCCCGGCGAAGACTTTGCTGCGCGGGGTGGAGCCGAATTCGTAGCTGGCCAGCGGTGCGCCGAAACTGGCGGCGAAGCGCTTGAAATCGATGGGCGTGGGCACGCTGAAACCGCGAAACAGGACGCCACCGACAGTCGTCAGCACTTGGTCCAGGGTGGCACGAATCGAAGTGTCCAGGTCATGGATCGATTGTCCCGGTTTCGCCTCTATCAGCACCGGCAACGTTGTCTCGTGGCCAGCCGCTGGAGCATCGGGCAAGGGTTCGAAACGCTCGCTCAGGTGTTCGATCGACGTCATCCGTGCGCATCCTCTTTTCTATCTTTTATCAGTCAGGCGGAGGGCGTTGGCGACCCTGGAAACCGGCAAAGGTGGCTACGTTTGTGGTCCGCTGAAATGTAGTGTCTGCGATACAGGGCGGCATATTTATTACAAATGAGATCTATTATCAATCTTATTCCTTTATTTTTTTTTTTGGATTAGACTCCCGCCGGCTGGGGAAACACAGCGTTCTGGACATAGAAAAAACACCAATATCTGTCGCAGGGGAACGGGGCGTGAATTTCAAAAAAACTACAATGGCACTGGCTGTGGGGTCGGCGATCTGCTTGTCCAACACTGTGTGGGCAGTTGAACAATCCAACACGATGGAGATTGCTCCGATCACAGTGAAGGGTGAAAAAATCGACCGCACCCTGGAGCAAACCCAGTCGAGTGTCGTCGTGGTCACCGACAAGCAACTGCGCGAGAAGGAGGATCACAGCCTCGTCGACGTGTTTGCCCGAACGCCAGGTGTCTACAACCAGTCAGGTAACGAAAACTGGGGTATTCGCGGCGTACCGGTATCCGGTTTCGAAGACCAGGGCCCGGCCACGCTCAACGGTGCGGTGTCGGTGTTCGTCGACGGCGCCGTGCAACCGAACCGCGCATTGACCCTCAGCCCGATGCCGCTGTGGGACGTCGAGCAGATCGAAGTGTTCCTCGGTCCGCAATCCACTACCCAGGGCCGCAACTCGCTGGCCGGTGCGGTCGTCATCCAGACCAAGAACCCGACGTTCGAACCAAGCCTTTCATTACAGGGCAACATGGGCAGCTACGGTGAGAGCGGAGGGGCGCTTGCCGGTGGTGGCGCGATCGTCGATGACAAGATCGCCGGTCGTATCGCTGTGGATTACCAGGAGGGTGACGGTTACATCGACAACATCGCACTCGACAATGATGCCAACCCGACCCGCACCTACAATGCCCGGGGAAAACTGCTGATCCTGCCGAACGACGATCTGGATGTGCTGCTGACTTACGCCCATGGTGAAAGCCGCAAGGGTGACAACTCGGTCATGCGCGAAAACGGCAAGGTCCGCTATTACGACGTGTCGTCCGACACCAAGGCTTACGACAAACTCGAACAAGACACCCTCAGCGCCAAGGTGGATTACCGCCTGGACGATAACTGGTCCATTACCAGCCTCACCGCCAATACCCGTTCGGACTATGACGCCCGCCTGGACTTCGATCAGACAGCCGACGCCAACCAGGTCGTTCTGCGCACGCAGGATGGCGACCTGTTCAGTCAGGAGCTGCGCCTGAACTACGCCGGTGACACGGTGAAGAGCTTCATGGGTGTCTACTACGGCCACAACACCAACAATTTCCACGACCGGTTGTTGTTTGGCAACGAGCTGATCGGCACCGTCAAGGGTGATACGACGATAGAAAACAAGGCGGTGTTCGGTGAAATCAACTGGACATTCGCCCCGCGCTGGACACTGATCACCGGGCTGCGCTACGACCACGAGAAGAACGACACCGATATCGAACAGGACGACTTCTCCACCTCGGGCAAAACCAGCAAGTCGTTCGATGCCGTATTGCCGAAGCTGGGTATCGACTATGAACTGGCTGCCAATCAGTACGTAGGCTTCATGGTGCAGAAAGGCTATCGCGGTGGTGGCGTCAACGTTCGTACCGGTACCGGTCACGAGGCCTACGATCCGGAATACACCACCAACTACGAGTTGTCCTACCGCGGCTCGTTCTTCGACCAGACCCTGCGTACCCGCGCCAACCTGTACTACACCGACTGGAAAGACCAGCAGGTCAGTGTGCTGGATACGAACACCGAGTTCGTTCACGTGTTCAACGCCGGGAGCAGTGACATCAAGGGCCTGGAAGTCTCCGTCGAGAAGGACTTCACCGAACAGCTGACCCTGACGGCCGGTGCCTCCGTTACCGATGCCAAGTACAAGGACTTCGTCACGGGCGATGGCAGGGACATGAGTGGCGAGGACTTCCTCTATTCGCCCAAGTACAAGATGTCGCTGGGCGGTACCTATCGCTGGAATGACCGGTTGACCCTGAACACCGACGTCATTTACCAGAGCACCTCACCGTCGGAGTACGAGTTCGATGACGCGGGTCAAGTCACTAATGAGCGCAAGAGCGACGCTTACTGGCTGACCAACTTCAACGCCGAGTACAAGATCACCAAGAACGTCGCAGTGTCCGGTTACGTGAAAAACGCCTTTGACAAGGAATACATCACCAACAACCGCGGCGGCGACATCATCGATGTCGGCGCACCACGCACCGTGGGTCTGGTTCTGCGCTACGACATGTAAAGCGACGACGAAATGGAAGCGGGGGAAGGATTTCCCGCGTCCGGTTTCACGGCTATCGATCTGAAGCATTCGTTTCAGGCAGCCCTGCTCCCTTCCAAACCCAGCCTCCCTGGAGGAAATCATGAGTGCTTTTTCGAATGTCACATTGGGTGGCGCGCAACAACTACGCCTGTTGCATAGCGGTCTGTCGAGCCCGTACTGCCTTGATCCGACGCCGATGCTGGAACGCCAGCAACAGCAGGAGTCCAACGCCCGCAGTTACCCTCGGCGTATTCCGCTGGTGCTGGAACGGGCCCACGGCATCTATGTGCAGGACAGTCGCGGACAGGTGTTCGTCGATTGCCTGGCCGGTGCCGGCACCCTGGCGCTGGGTCACAACCATCCGGTGATTATCGAAGCCATCACTCAGGTCATGGCCTCGGGTGTGCCGATGCATACCCTTGACCTCATGACCCCGGTGAAGGACGCATTCGTACAGGAAATCTTCGGCTGCCTGCCAGCCGACTTTGCGCGTAACGCGCGCATCCAGTTTTGTGGCCCCAGTGGTGCCGATGCCGTGGAAGCAGCGCTCAAGCTGACCCGCACCGCCACTGGCCGGCATTCGGTACTGGCCTTTGAAGGGGCCTACCACGGCATGACCCTGGGGACGCTGGCGATCAGCGGCAACCTGTCGCCGAAAAACGCCCTGGGCGGTTTGATGGCCGGCGTACAACGCCTGCCGTTCCCCCACGATTACCGTTGCCCGTTCGGGGTGGCTGGCGACCAAGGCGTAACGCTCAACGTGCGCTACCTTGAACATTTGCTCAATGACCCGGAAAGCGGCGTCACCGCGCCGGCAGCGATGATTCTTGAACCCATCCAGGGCGAAGGCGGAGTGATTACCGCGCCCGATCGCTGGATGCAGGAGCTGCGTCGCCTGACCCAGGCCCACGGCATTCCGTTGATCGTCGATGAGATTCAATGCGGCATCGCCCGCAGCGGCAGGATGTTCGGCTTCGAGCATTCGGGCATCCTCCCGGATGTGATTACCTTGTCCAAGGCCATCGGCGGCGGCCTGCCGTTGTCGGTGATGGTGTACAACGATTCTCTGGACGTCTGGCAACCGGGCGCCCACGCCGGCACGTTCCGTGGCAATCAGCTGGCGATGGCGGCCGGTACCGCGACCTTGCGTTTCATCCGCAATGAAGGCCTGGTGGCCCACGCCGAGAAGGCCGGTGCGCATTTGCGCCAACAGTTGCTGGCGCTGCAAAGCGAATTTGACTGGATCGGCGATGTGCGTGGCCGCGGTCTGATGCTCGGCATGGAAATCGTCGACCCGCAGGGCGCCCTTGATGTTCAAGGCCATCCACCGGTGGATACCACCCGGGCCAAGGCCTTCCAGCAGGCGTGCCTGCAACACGGTCTGATCGTCGAGTTGGGCGGTCGTCACGGTGCTACCGTGCGCTTCCTGCCGCCATTGATCATCACCGAGCAGGAGATCGATTTCGTCGCGCAAATCCTGTTCCGCGCGGCCTGTGCGATCAGCGAGCGTCCGCTTCGCTGAGTCGCCGCAGCAGGGGGCAAGCCTTGCTTGGGGTCTTGTGCATACCCGTGTTTTTTGTCTGGGTCCTGTCTTTGGCGAATCGCTTGCGTCGTCGCCATGGCGCCAACATCGAGTCGGTTATCGAAGAGGGCTGAAGTCAACAGCCGCTTCCAGATGGATGGTTGATTGTGTAACTTGTTGATACAAATATGAATCTGTATCATTTAGTTTCATATCAAGGGTGCGAGGGAGTGCATTACCCATATAAAAATAAGGTCAAGGTAATGCTCAAAATGCTACTCGTGTATGGTCATCTGATTGCCACCTGTATTGCTCTGGGGAGGGTGTTACAGGCGGATCAAAAGCTATGGAGCTGGCGCAAGGATGTGTTGAATGAGATGCAGCGTGAGTATCTCGACGAGACCCAAAAAATCGTCATGCTCGCGCTATTGGCTCTTTGGGGAAGTGGCTTGCTGTTGGTGTTTCAGGGTTACCTCAATGAGGGGAGCGCGTATCTGCTCAATCAAAAACTCTGGGCCAAGGTGAGTGTTGTCGTGCTGCTTAGCCTCAATGGCGCTTTGTTGCACCGGATCGGTTTCCCGCTGCTGCAGAAGGCCCCCTTTGTCTTGTTACGCAACTCCGGCCGCACTCGCCTCGCGCTCTTGGGAGCTCTCTCTATGAGCGGCTGGTTATTTGCCGCTTTCCTGGGGGTAGCTCGAGCGTGGAATCATGTACTTCCTTACTTGCATGTGATGGGGGCTTTTGCTCTGTTCTCGTTGCTTGCTTGTGTGGTGGCGATGATAGTCGCCAGCGCAGCGGGCGTTATGGATGATGAGTTGTCACGTACGGGTAGCAAGTGAAGCCTGGTCGGTTTTCCTTCTCATTTCTGCGGTGCTGCCCTTGCGGTCTTCCAAGGTGATGCGAGTTCAAACTGTCCTCAATAAGTGAACAACGTGCCGCCGCTACGGCGGCACAGGTGGATCAAGAGGTTGAGTACTCGATATACAGTCTTTCCAGAGCCTCTTGGTATTTGTCTCCCTTGAGCGTTTTTTTCAGCACTGCCAGTGCCTCGAGCGCTGAGGCTGCAGCCAGCGCCTCGTTTTCTCCCCGGTAGGCGGCGCGCAGCCGTGCTGCTGCGATGATCGATTCTTCAGTCGTTGGCATGTTATTGCCCTCGAAGGTTTGAATCTCACTGATAGTCGCAACCCTAAAGGAATTCAAGTCCAGGGTGATGGCGTGAACCGACCGCCTTCACCGAAAGGCCTTGGCCTGTCCGGTGAAGGCGATCCCATCAGCTTTGCACCGCCCCAATCCCATCCATTGCCACCGATTTATTTCGCACGCTCCGGTACAACACGCTGGACACCATGAAGCCGACAATCGCCAACAGACTCATCAAGCTGAAGACGTAGTTATAGCCTTGCTGACCCGGGAAATGGTCGAGGATTGCGCCGTAGATGACATAAGCGAACATGCCCGGTGCGTAGCCGATCAGGCAGCCGATACCGAAGGCTGACCCGGTGATGTGCGAAGGGATGCCGACTTCGCCCATGGGCGCCCAGAACACGCCGCGCATGGAAAACACGATCAGTGCGAAGGACAGTGTGGCGGCCATGCCCGCATAGATGAAGCCCGGGCTTTTCGGGATCAGCAGGATGACGCCCATCAGCGGCAGCAAGACCAGGAAGGCCCATTTCAGATAGCGGCTGGTGCTCTTGAACTGTTTGTCGGCAATGAACCCACCCGCAGGGCCGCCGAGGATCTTGAGGAAGTACTGATTGATGATGCCGTAAGCGCCCACCAGTGCCACGGGCAGCCCGTACATTTCCTTGAGGTAGGGAATGAAATAGGTCAGGCCACAGTAGACGATGTAGACCATGAACACGTTAAGACTGACCAGCCAGATACCCGGTACCTTGATGGCTTCAAGGAGGTTCGCCAGACTGTTCTTCGGCTTGGCAATCGACTGCGCACTGCCGCCCTTGAGCAGGAACCAGGTCAGGGTTCCGGCCAGAATGTCGATGACCGAGTAGAACAGGATCGCCGATTTCAGACCGGTTTCACCGGAGCCCATGGCGACGAAAACGCCCAGTGCAGAAAAGGCGACCAGGGTATCAATGACGCCACGCCCACCTTCCAACAGTCCAAACAACCGCCCCTGTTCCTGATCGTCACCCAGGTTGCGGATGGCTTTGAGCAGTGAGGGCCAGAAGAAGCAATCGGCGCAGACGGCCAGCAGGCTGAACACGATCAGCAGATTGCTGAACGGCGGAAAGGTTGCCAGATACAGCCCCAGGCCGCCGGTACCGATCAGGCCGACCGGAATCATTTTGCGCGTATCGTAGCGGTCGGCGAGCATGCCGCCGACGACAAACAGTGCGGTGGCGATGATGGCGTTGGCGCTCAGCAGCAGGCCGATCTCAGTGTGGCTCAAACCCATGAATTCTTGCATGGGGATGTAGAAGGCGTCTTTGAGGTTCGCCAGCTTGTAGATGGTGCCACCACCGAGGATGAGAATCAGGAATCTGAGCCATTTGGCCTTGTCACGAGTTGTCATTATTGTTCTCCAGGCGTAATCAGGTAGTAACGTCAGGTTCAGGCGTTTTCGTGGTTGTCCAGGGTCAACTCGGCCAGGGTTCGGAACTCGGCCAGCAGGCCTCGCACATAGGCGACCTGGTTGTTTGCCCAGCGGTGTTCGTCGGCGAGCATCCGTTCGAGCGAATAGCCGTCTGGGAGTGGCGTGTCACTCATTTCCCGGTACGCAATGAACGGATCGGCAACCTCAGAGGTCTGGCGGAACGCCGGGGCCACGTAGTGGTTTTCCTGCTCAAGAATGAACGCGATCACTTGGGAGGTTGAGTCGCCGAGCATCAACAGTTCGAACAGCATGCGGGCGCTTGGCAGGTCGTCTTCGTCGCTGCCCTGCAGCACGCCGTAATGGCCGAAGCCGTTGTGCTCGGGGACAATGCGCACACCTTTGAGGTGGGTCTGGCGTATGTGCGGCGCCAGGGTGCGCAGTGCCGGTAGTGGCTGTTCGCAGGCGTTGATCATGTTGCCGAAATCGAACAAGGCGTGCAGCCGTGGGTGGTTTAGCCGGCTCAGCAATTGCGCGATCTCGGCGCTCTTGAGTTCCTCATGCTGCTCGAAGTCAAAGAACAGGTCGTGCTCGTCTGCCTGCTGCGCGAGGTAATGCAGATCTGACTCGATCATGTCCATGACCCGGGACAGCGCCCCCTCGTAACGCGAGTAAACGCGGATGTTGCGAACCCCCAGCGCCTTGGCGATGGCGATCACCTGATCGACGTCTTTTTTCCGCGTGCTGCTGATTTCCAGGTGCACATCCAGTGCGAGCGCATTGGCCTTGTCGGCAAACGCTTGCAGCTGCGCGGGTGTCATTTGGCTCAGGCTGTTTTCTTCGCCGTCGAGCAAGTGCAGGCTCAAGCCCTGCAGCTCGTGGCGATAGGCGAAGTCCAGCAGGTCGGCGGGCGTGATACGGCCATGGGTGAGGTTGGTCAGCAAGGGGTAGGCATGCGCAAACAAGCGCACCTGCCCAAGGCGGTCGAGCAGTTGGCGGGCCAGTGCTTCAGTCAGCAGGGGAGGTGTTCCATCCTCGGCAGCCTTATGGCTGAGCAAGGCATTGAATCGCTCTTGGATCTTATTGTTCATTTCGAGTCGTTCCTGGTCAGACGCCGGGTCTACCGGCGCAGCCTTTATCGCGCCAGTCAGGAACTCTCGATAGATCCATTATCAGTTAAATCATAAGACCACTTGCCTTGCTCAAGTGGCCTGCTGCAGGTACCCCATTTGGCTCAAGGCCCGGGCCAGCGCCTCGACGCGCTCTTGCGCCTGGCTCTCAGGCGTACCGGCAAAACCGATGAGCAGCGCAGGTGGCAGAGCATGCTCAAGGCAGTAGTCGCTCAGGGCATAGGTGTGGATGTTATACCGGGCCAGTTCCCTGGCGATGGCGTCGTCATCAAGGGTGGGCGGCAGCCAGGCGATCAAGTGCATGCCGGCGTCCACCGGAGTGATATTGAAGAAGCCGCCCAGCTGTCGCTGAAGTTGATCGACCAGTGCTTGCTGGCGGGCCTGGTACAGCGCACGCATGCGGCGAATATGGCCGAGGAAATGGCCTTCGCGCATGAAGTCCGCCGTTGTCGCCTGGAGCAGCGTGGGCGGGCTGCGATCCATCACCGCGCGCAGGGTGCAGAAGGGTTCGATCAGGGCTTGGGGCAATATCACATAGCCCAGCCTCAGCGAGGGGAAGAGCACTTTGCTGAACGTGCCGACGTAGATCACTCGCGCCATCCGATCCATGGCGTAGAGCGCGGGAAGAAGGCGACCGCTGTAGCGAAACTCACTGTCGCAATCGTCCTCGATAATCCAGCTCTGATACTGCGCGGCCCAGTCGATGAGTGCCTGGCGCCGCGCATAACTCATGGTCACGCCCAAAGGATGCTGGCGAGATGGCGTGGTGAACACCAGGCGGGCGTCAGGGCACTCGGCCAGGCCTTGCCGGATATCAATCCCTTGTTCATCGATCCGCAACGGAACCACCTGAGCCCCCTGGGCCTGCAACGCAATGCGCGCCGCGATGTGTCCCGGGTCTTCCATCCATACGCTGTCCTGCGGATTGAGCAACAGCATGCCCAGCAAGTTGAAGGCTTGCTGAGCCCCTGAAACGATGACCACCTGTTCGGCACTGCAATCGATGCCACGGGCATCAAAGACGTATTCGGCAATCGCCACGCGCAAGGCCTGTAACCCTTGCAGTTCGCCATAGCCAAGCATGGCTTTGGTCGGCTTGAGCAAGTGGCGGTTCATCAAGCGCCGCCACACCGCGAGCGGGAACGCGTCATAGCTACTGTGGCTGGGCAGGAATGAGGTAGGGGTCGCGGGGTCCCAATCGGTATAGGACACCCCACGAAAGTGACGGCTGCGCAACGACAGCATGGACTGGCTCAGGTCGGACAGGCGCGGTGGCTGGCGCTGCTGCTCTTCGTCGGCAATCCCTCGACGCTCCCACTCATCGCCGACATAAGTGCCCGCGCCGGTGCGCGAGGCCAGGAAACCTTCGGCAATCAGCTGATCGAATGCATTGAGAATGGTGATCCGCGACAGCGCCAATTCCTGGCTCAGGGTCCGCGTCGACGGCAGGCGCACGCCCCCTTGCATCTTTCCGCTGAGAATCTGTTTGCGAATCTGCAAATAGAGTTGGCGGTACAGGGGGATGGTGCTGGCACGGTCCAGCTCGATAGCCGATAGCAGCAAACCTGCAGGGGATTTCATCGCATGCTCATCTGGAGGGAGGTTGACCTGGAACACCATCATACCGACGTGTGCAGGGTATCGAGAGGCACTGGATAAGTCATCCATCGCAGGCGTTGGTGCAAGGCGTACTGTCATGAAATGAAAAGCCATTGTCGTCTGATGAGAAGCGACTGCGCAGACGGCGTCCTACAGTCCAATCAGCGCAATTCGACGCAGCACGTCCAACTTGAGACTGGAGAATAAGAAAAATGGCCAAAGCCGTACGCTTCTACGAAACCGGTGGTCCCGAAGTCCTTCGTTATGAAGAGGTCGACGTCGGCGATCCCGGTCCAGGCCAGGTTCGTCTTCGTCATGTGGCGGTGGGCCTGAACTATGCCGACACCTATTTTCGCAATGGCACTTACCCGATCCCGATGCCCAACGGCATGGGGGTTGAGGCCTCTGGTGTGGTTCAGGCCATCGGTGCAGGGGTGACCAACGTACAAGTCGGTGATCGCGTCACCTACACCGGTTTTCTCAATACATTGGGCGCCTACAGCACCGAACGTCTGATCCCGGCCGCGCCGCTGATCAAATTGCCGGAAACCATCAGTTTCGAGACTGCCGCGGCCATGACCATGCGCGGCCTGACGTCCTCGTACCTGATGCGACGCATTTACGACTTCAAGCCCGGCGACAGCATTCTGCTGCACGCCGCTGCCGGTGGTGTCGGCCTGATCGTTTCGCAGTGGGCCAAGCTGCTCGGCCTGAACGTCATTGGCACCGTCTCCACCGAGGCGAAGGGTGAAATTGCCCTGGCCCATGGCTGCGAGCATGTCATCAATTACAGCCACGAAGACGTCGCCCAGCGCGTTCGCGAGCTGACGGACGGCGTGGGGGTCAACGTGGTGTTCGACAGTGTTGGCAAGAACACCTTCATGGGCTCGCTGGACTCGCTCAAGCGTCGCGGTTTGATGGTGTGCGTCGGCACGGCATCCGGGCCGATCCCGGCTTTCGATCCGGTATTGCTGGCGATGAAAGGCTCTCTGTTCCTGACCCGTCCGGCCCTGGCCGATTACATCGCCGACCCGGCGGAAAAAACCGCGTTGGCGGGCGAGTTGTTCGATCATGTCGGCAGCGGCCGGATCAAGATCGAGATCAACCAGCACTATGCTTTGCAGGATGCCGTGCAGGCCCATCGCGACCTGGAATCACGCAAGACCACGGGCTCATCGATTTTCGTCATTTAAGGGAGTCGTCCGCCATGAAAGTCGAACAATTGACCTGCAACATTGGCGCTGAGCTGGTGGGCGTCAACCTGGCCGATGCAGTCCATGACGACGGTCTTTTTGCCGAGATTCGGGCTCAGTTGCTCAAGCATCGGGTGGTGTTCCTGCGTGATCAGGACATCACACGCCAGGAGCACGTGGCATTCGCCCGACGCTTTGGCGAACTGGAGGATCATCCGGTGGCCGGCAGTGATCCGGATCATCCCGGGCTGGTGCGTATCTACAAGAACCCGGACCAGCCGATGGACCGCTACGAAAACGCCTGGCATACCGACGCGACCTGGCGCGAGGCGCCGCCGATGGGCTGCGTGCTGCGTTGCATAGAATGCCCTCCGGTGGGCGGCGACACCATGTGGGCCAACATGGTCGAGGCCTATGCGCGCTTGCCCGAAGACGTGAAGGTGAAGATCGCCGACCTGCGTGCGCGCCATAGCATCGAAGCGAGTTTCGGTGCCGCCATGCCGATCGAAAAGCGTCTGGCACTCAAGGCGATGTACCCGGATGCCGAGCACCCGGTGGTGCGCACCCACCCGGAAACCGGGGAAAAGGTGCTGTTCGTCAACGCTTTCACGACGCACCTGAGCAACTACCACACCCCCGAGCGGGTGCGCTTCGGCCAGGATGCCAACCCGGGCGCGAGCGAGTTGCTGCGCTACCTGATCAGCCAGGCCTACATCCCCGAGTATCAGGTGCGCTGGCGCTGGAAACCCAACAGCATCGCCATCTGGGACAACCGCAGCACCCAGCACTACGCCGTCATGGATTACCCGCCGTGCCATCGCAAGATGGAACGCGCCGGCATCATCGGCGACACGACTTACTGATCTGACCGCAGCTGCATTCGCACTTGTAAACCCGCCTGCCAGGCACGATCCCGGGTGGGCGCAACAATCATAAGAACAGGAGTAACTCATGCAATTCTTCGACGATTCCCTGCACCCGGAAAACATGGAAAAGGTGGTGATCACCGTGGCCCCGTATGGCCCCGAGTGGATGCCGGAAGACTTCCCCGAAGACATCCCGCTGACCATGGACGAGCAGGTGCAAAAGGCGGTTGAGTGTTATGAGGCGGGTGCAACGGTATTGCACCTGCACGTGCGTGAATTGGACGGCAAGGGTTCCAAGCGTCTGTCCAAGTTCAACGAGTTGATCGCCGGTGTGCGTGAAGCCGTGCCGGACATGATCATCCAGGTCGGTGGCTCGATTTCCTTCGCCCCCGAAAGCGATGGCGAAGCCGCCAAGTGGCTGTCTGACGATACCCGGCACATGCTGGCCGAGCTGACGCCAAAACCGGATCAGGTCACGGTGGCCATCAACACCACCCAGATGAACATCATGGAGCTGCTGTATCCGGAATACCTGGAAGGCACCTCCCTGGCCAATCCTGCCTATCAGGCGGCGTACAGCGAAATGACTGTGCCGGCCGGCCCGGCCTGGGTCGCCGAGCACCTCAAGCGTCTGATGGACAACGGCATCCAGCCGCACTTCCAGCTGACCGGCATGCATGCCATGGAAACCCTTGAGCGCCTGGTGCGCAAGGGCGTCTACAAGGGCCCGTTGAACCTGACCTGGATTGGTATCGGCGGCGGTTTCGATGGCCCCAATCCGTTCAACTTCTTCAACTTCATCCACCGCGCGCCGGACGGTTGCACCCTGACCGCCGAATCGCTGCTCAAGAATGTGTTGCCATTCAACACCATGGCGCTGGCCATGGGCATGCACCCGCGCGTAGGCATTGAAGACACTATCATTGATCACAAGGGCAAGCGTTTCAGCTCGGTGCAGCAGATCGAGCAGACCGTGCGTGTCGCCCATGAACTGGGTCGCGAAATTGCCACGGGTAAAGAAGCCCGTGAGATCTATCGCATCGGTGTGCAGTACCAAAGCATCGAAGAAACCCTGTTGGCCAATGGCATGGCCCCCAACCGCAAGGCCGGGCAGAAAGGTGTGCCGCAACGCGGCTGATCGGCAGACGCAGCGGGGGGCCAATGGCCTCCTGCTCGCTGCCCTGCAACACGCTTGATAACAACAATAAAACGAAGCTTTGAGGAGGCTGCATGGCCTTTCACCCAATCGCCGCAGACGATGATGACTGCAGTGGCGTCGGCGTTGCGCGCAAGTACGCCTGGATTGTGTTTGCGCTGACGTTCGGTTTGTTGATTTCCGACTACATGTCGCGTCAGGTGCTGAACGCGGTGTTCCCGATGCTCAAGGGCGAATGGGCCCTGAGCGACGGCCAGCTCGGCCTGCTCAGTGGCATTGTCGCCCTGATGGTGGGGCTGCTGACCATTCCTCTGTCATTGCTGGCGGATCGCTTCGGCCGGGTAAAAAGCCTGGCGCTGATGGCTTTGCTGTGGAGCCTGGCGACCCTGGGCTGCGCTTTGGCGCAGGACTATCAGCAGATGTTCATTGCACGGTTCATGGTCGGCGTCGGTGAAGCGGCGTACGGCAGCGTCGGCATCGCCGTGGTGATTTCGGTGTTCCCAAAACACATGCGTGCAACCCTGGCCAGTGCATTCATGGCCGGTGGCATGTTCGGTTCGGTATTAGGGATGGCACTGGGCGGTGCAATCGCCGCCAAGCTTGGCTGGCGCTGGTCATTTGCCGGTATGGCGCTGTTTGGCCTGCTGTTGGCGGTGCTTTATCCGATCATCGTCAAGGAAGCACGCATTGCGCCGCAACGTGTCGCTCAGGCGGCGAACAAGACGGCTGCCGCGGTCAAGCGGCCGTTGCGTACGCTGTTTTCCAGCCGCTCGGTGATCGCGGCCTACATCGGCAGTGGCTTGCAACTGTTCGTCGGCGGCACCGTCATTGTGTGGATGCCCAGTTACCTCAATCGTTATTACGACATGGCCACTGACAAGGCGGGCGGCCTCGCGGCGATCATCGTGCTGTGCAGCGGTGCGGGAATGATCCTGTGCGGCATGCTCAGTGATCGACTGTGTCGCCATTCGCCGGAGCGCAAAGTGACCTTGGCCATCGCTTATTGCCTGGGCAGTTGCCTGCTGTTGTCGGCAGCGTTCGCCCTGCCGGCAGGGCCTGGGCAATTGGGACTGATCTGCCTGGGCATGTTGATTGCCGCCGGCACGACCGGCCCTTGCGGAGCCATGGTTGCCAACCTGACCCATTACTCGGTCCATGGCACGGCCTTCGCCACGCTGACCTTGGCCAACAATATGCTGGGGCTGGCACCCGGGCCGTTCATCACCGGCAGGGTGTCCGACCTTATCGGTTTGCAGGCTGCTTTTCAGCTGGTGCCGCTGGTCAGCATCGCGGCAGCGGCGGTGTTCTTTTATGCCAAGTGTCACTACCGCAAAGACATTGCCCGGCTCAAGGGCGAGCAAATTCTCGATTCGATTGGCAAAACGGCGTTAGAGGTGAAGTTGTGAGTGGTCGTTTACGTATTGATGTGTTTTTCGATTTCATCTGCCCGTGGTGCCTGATCGGCAAGCGTCAACTGAAGCGCGCGCAAGACCTGCTGCGCGTGCAGCAACCCGACGTGGAAATCACCACGGTGTGGCACGGGGTGCAGTTGCTGCCACAGCTGCCGGCACAGGGTGAACCCTTCGCCGATTTTTACCTCAAGCGTCTGGGCAGTCCTGAAGCGGTAGCGATGCGTCAGGCCCAGGTGCGGCAGGCGGCGATGGCGGTGGGTGTGCCCATCGATTTGAGCCGTATCCCCAACATGCCCAATACCGCCGACGCCCATCGCTTGCTGGAGCGGGCGAGGGCGCTGGGCAATAGCGCCCAATGCGATGTGTTACTGGAACGTTTGTTCGCGGCCTACTTTCAGTTTGGCGAAAATCTTGGCTGCCCGGACACCTTGCTGGTCATCGCCCGCTCGTGTGGCTTCAACGCTGCGGCGATGGCCTCCTTCCTGCAAGGTGATGGCGAACCTTATGTCGGCAACGAGGCGGGAGCGGCCAGCGGCGTACCCAATTTTCAGTTCGACCGTCGCCTGACATTGGTGGGCGCACAGCCTGCCGAGGTGCTGCTGGAGGCCATGTGCGAAGCCTTGGTTGAAAGTACTCGCAAGCGGCAACCGGCATGAGTCTTCGTATTCCCGTGCCCGCTGCAAAACTCCCGCCGGCAGGCGGTCGTGCGCTGTTCGAATTCGATGGCAAAAGCCTGGCGTTATTCAACGTCGAAGGTGACTTGTTCGCCATCGACGACAGTTGCCCGCACCAGGGCGCCTCGCTGTGTGGCGGGCGTCTTGAAGGGCGGGTGATTCAGTGCTGCGCCCATGGCCTGCGCTTCGATCTGCGCAGCGGTTACTTGCTCAATTCAACCCAGCTCAAAGTCGCCAACTACCCCGTCGAAATCATCGACGGTCAGGCATTCATCGTCATCGTTCCCCAGGAGTCCGTGCCATGAGCGCTCTCGCTCTTACCCGTATCCATAGCCGAACGCGCGAATTGGCGCCGGGGTTTGTCGTCAGCCTGATCGTGGCGGCGGCGGCGTCCTTTTTGTCCGAGCATTACGGCGCGCCGGTGATGCTGTTCGCGTTGTTATTGGGCATGGCGCTGAACTTCCTGGCCGGGGATGGCGCCTGCAAGGCGGGCATCGAATTCACGGCACGCACGGTGTTGCGCATTGGCGTGGCGTTGCTGGGCATGCGCATCACCCTCGAACAGATTGCCGCGCTGGGCTGGAAGCCTGTGGCGCTGGTGGTGATTGTGGTGGTGGTGACGATCGGCGTCTCGGTGATTGCGGCCAAGGCGATGGGTTTTCAACGCTTGTTCGGCATGCTGACGGGCGGGGCCACCGCGATTTGTGGTGCGTCGGCGGCGTTGGCGCTGGCGGCGGCATTGCCGAACCATCCGCAGAAAGAACGCGCAACCTTATTCACGGTGATCGGGGTGTCGGCGTTGTCGACGCTGGCGATGATTGTGTACCCGATGATTGCCAACTGGCTGTCGTTGTCGCCGCAAGTGGCAGGCGTGTTCCTGGGGGCGACCATTCACGATGTCGCCCAGGTGGTCGGTGCCGGTTACAGCATGTCGACCGAGACCGGCGATACGGCCACGGTGATCAAGCTGATGCGGGTTGCCATGCTGCTGCCGGTGATCGTCTGCGCCGCGATGATTACCCGCATGCAAGGCGCCGACCCGACCGGCAAACGACCGCCGCTGCTGCCATGGTTCGCCGTCGGCTTTCTGATTCTGGCCTGTATCAACAGCACCGGCTGGATAGCCCCGGTGGTGCAGGGCTCGGTCAATGACTTGTCGCGCTGGTGCCTGGTGGTTTCCATCAGCGCCCTGGGCATGAAAACCCAGCTCAAGGAGCTGGCGGCGGTGGGCATCAAGCCAATCCTGCTGATGGTGGGGGAAACGGTGTTCCTGGTCGTGCTGGTGCTGCTGTTGTTGCGCTGGGGGCTCTAAGCCCGTTGAAAATATTGGCAGCCGTAATGCTCTCCCGCAGGAGCTGTCGAGCCTGCGAAGCTGCGATCGGCCGTAGCAGCTGTCGAGCTCCAGCGAGGCGGCATTCGGCTGCGAAGCAGTCGTAAAATCAGAGATTGCGGTACATCAGGCAGACCACATTAGCCGGATTCACGACTGCTTCGCAGCCGAACGCAGCCTCGCTGGAGCTCGACAGCTGCTACGGTCGGGCGCAGCCGCTTCACATTGCAGTGGGACTCCTCGGCCGGTGTGTCATAAACACCGGTTCTTTTTCGGCGACTGTGCCAGCAGTCGCCGCTTTTTTTGCCTGGTTTGCGTCCGCTTCAGGGCTCGCTGGAGCCGGGCAGGGGGCTCAGGTCCGACGGTGCTTTGACGGGGTGCTTTTGCGCGCTGCGCCATGCGGCGGGCGGCATGCCGAACTGGGTGATGAACCAGCGTGTGAAGGAACTCGCCATGGAATAGCCGAGCATGTCGGCAATGCGTCCCAGCGAATAATTCGGGTTTTCCAGGTAGCGCAACACCAGGTCGCGGCGCACGTCGTTGATCAGGTCGTTGAAGGCGCAGCCATCGTCTTTCAGGCGACGTTGCAGGGTGCGTACGTTCATGCCCTGGGTCTGGGCGATCTGCTCGATGGTGGCGCGCCCCATCGGCAGCAGCAGGTAGATGGCTTTGCGCACCTCGAACAGCATCGAAGGACCTTCGTGGCTGAGCAGCGAGTCGAGGTAGCTCTGGGCGTAACGGGCCATGGCCGGGTCGGCATTGGGGTTGGTCACGTCGAGGCTGGCGTCGGAGCAGACAATGCCGTTGAACTCGCTGCCGAACTCCAGCTTGCAACCGAACAGGCGCCGATGCAGTTGCAGGTTGTCGGGAGGCTGGTGCGTGAAGTTGACGCTGTAAGGGTGCCAGTGGGTGCCGAGCAGCGCGGCGCACAGGCGGAACATTACGCCGATGGCCAGTTCGGTGGCTTGCCGGCTGGGCATCGGCGACTCGGTGACCACCTCTTCGCGAATGATCACCATCTTGCCGGCCTCTTCAATGAAGATGGCCAATGAATCGTTCATCAGATGACGGTAATGCACCACCACCTGCAAGGCATCTCGCAGCGTTCGCTGGTGGCTGAGCAGCAGGCTGACCACGCCGAAGTCCGACAGCTGACGGGACTCGGCCATGCTCAGGCCGAAGCTCTGGCAGCCACTGGCGGCGGCCGAATCTTCCAGCAGGCGTACGGCGGCATCAATGGGGATGCGGTGTTCGGGCGCTTGCAGCAGCGCTTTGCTCAAGCCGACGCCGGCCAATACATCACGCGGGTTGAACCCCAGGTATTGAGTGACCTCCAGGTAGTTGGTCAAGACAGCGGCGCGAACAAGCTTGGGCATGCGAAGTTCTTTCCTGGGCCGGTTGCGATTCGGATGAGCGTGGCGACTATATCCAGCACATCAGCAATTGAACAGTTGTGACGTTGTCGAGAGAACTCACCCGATTCTGTCCAGAAGCCCCTGCGTGGTTGTCGAGCAAACGACGCTCACCCATTGATTACAGTGACCCACAGCGAAGCTGGGGGCTTTTTCGACCAGTGGTCGGGGCACGCCAGTCTCGGCAAATTTGTCATGAAAAGAAAAGTGCCTGACGTCCAATGAAAAGCACCTGGGGTGGGGGGTCTTTAATGTCAGTCCTACAAAAAGCCCCTGGCGTATAGAGCCAGTCGAGTCATCGAGAAAGCGAAGGTGTTGAAGTGGACAAACTGCAAACTGCCGCAACCGTTCTGATCGTACCGGGTCTGCGCGAGCACGTTGCCGAGCATTGGCAAACGCTGCTTGAGGCAAGGCTGTGCAAGGTACGCAGTGTGCCGCCCCTGGAAACCGACAAGCTCGATTGCGCCAAGCGTGTCGAAGCGATCCAGCACGCGCTGGAGCAGATCGACGGGCCGGTGATCCTGGTTGCTCACAGCGCCGGTGTGCTGATGGTCGCGCACTGGGCAGCGCAGCACAGTCGGCCGATCAAGGGCGCGCTGCTGGCCACGCCTCCGGACCTCGATGCTCAATGGCCGCAAGGCTACCCATCTGCCGAAACCCTGCGTACCCAGGGTTGGAATCCTCTACCTAAAGAGCCACTGCCATTCCGCAGCGTGGTGGCCGTCAGTACCAACGACCACCTTGCCAGCCTGGATGCCGCCACTCGCCTGGCGCACAGCTGGGGCAGTGAACTGCTCAACCTGGGCGAGGTGGGTCATCTCAATCCGGCAGCAGGGTTTGGCCACTGGCCGCAAGCCGAAGCACTCATCCTGGAGCTGGATCGCTAGTTCAGGCGCCGGTTGGCCCCAGCCATCCGGTATTTGCCCTCATTCCTGAAAAACGCAAACACCTGAAACAAGGGTTGCGCGAGGGCGGCTGCGCTTAAAACAAATACAAAAAGGCGGAGAGACAACGCAATGTACAACAATAAGAGTCACGGCTTCGCACCCTCGCGATACACCTTGCTGGCCTCGGCCATTCTGGCCGCAGCCATGCCGGTCGCGCAGGCGGTCGAATTCGAGACAGGTAACCCGGACTGGACCGTGCGTGTTGATAACACCGTGAAGTACAACTACGGCGTACGCACCGAAAGCGCCGACAAGCGGATGTTGGCGACACCGAACAACAACGATGGCGATTACAACTTCCGCAAGGCCGGAACCAACATCACCAACCGTATCGACCTGTTGACCGAGATGGATGTGGTCTACCAGAACCACATGGGCTTTCGCGTCAGCGCCGCCAGCTGGTACGACAAGGCCTACGAGAATACCGGTTCCAATTCCAACCCGTTCGTCAACGGCAATGACGCAAGGTCGGGTCTGGTGGCCAACGATCCGCGCCTGGCCGGGGTCACCGGCGACAATGTCGGCAACGGCAGCCCGCACCTGAGCAACTACGCCCAGCGTTACTACACCGGTCCATCCGGCGAAATCCTCGATGCCTTCGTGTTCTACAGCACCGAAGTGGGCGAGGAGTCGCTGTTGAGCGCCAAGGCCGGCCAGCACAACGTGTTCTGGGGAGAAACCATCCTCAACCCGGTGCACTCGATCAGTTATGGCCAGTCCGGCCTGGACCTGGCCAAACTGGCCGCCTCGCCGGGGACCGAAGCCAAGGAACTGTTCGTTCCGCGTAACCAGTTGTCGATGTCGTTCACCGTCAATCCCGAGTTGACCGTGGGTGCCCAGTATTTCCTCGATTGGGATGCCGCCCGCCTGCCTGAAGCCGGTACTTACTATGGCGGCTCCGATCTGGTCGGCTTCGGTGCGCAATCGTTCCTGTTGGGCAACACCAATGGCGTGGTGCCGGGCAGCCCGCTGGGTTGTGGTCTGGCGCCCTGCAACGGGCTGACCAATGTGCGTCGCGGTCACGACCTGACGCCGGACAAGCGCGGAGACTGGGGCGTGATGGCCAAATGGTCGCCGGCCTGGCTGGATGGCACCCTCGGCGTTTACTACCGCGAAACCTCGGAAATCCTGCCGCAAGCCTGGCTGGATGCCAGAGGCCTGAGTTCGGCCAACCCCAACGGTACCCGGCCGGCAGGGCAAGTGCCTGCGGTGATCAACACGCTCAACTCGCTGAGCACCGCCACCTATCAAATGGCCTATGCCGACAACATCAAGATCGTTGGCATGAGCCTGTCCAAAGACGTTGGCGGGATCAGCGTCGGGTCGGACCTGAACATTCGTCACAACATGCCGTTGGCCAGTATTCCGGCGATTGTCAGCACTAACAGCCCACTCGGTCTGGGCGCGGGCCTTGGCCTGTTGCCGGGGCGTACGGCGGCCACCGGTGTGGTTTATGACAACCCGCAGAAGGGCGACAGCATGGCCGCCACCGGCGACACCTTGCACTGGACGCTCAACGGCCTGATGACCTTCCCGAAAACCCCGGTGTTCGATTCGGCCAGCCTGCTCGCCGAGTTGTACTACAGCAACTTGCTCAAGCTCGATAGCAAGAACGAGGCGCTCTACAAGGGTAAGGATACCTATCGCGGTATCGACCAGCCGACCCGGGACAACTGGGGCATCGCGGTCAACTTCACACCGACCTGGTACCAGGTGTTTCCCGGTGTCGACCTCAACGCACCGATGTCCATCAACATCGGTCTGGACGGCGTGTCACCGGTGTCCGGTGGCGGTGCCAAAGACACCGGCAACTATGCCGTGGGCGTAGGGGCTGTTGTGTACAACAAATACTTCATCGACCTGAAGTATGTGGACTCCTTCGGCGAGACCGACAAGTGCGACACCAGCGGTCTGAGCAGCGGCGCGGCCAATGCCGGCAGCGGCGACGGGTCCACACCCAATGCCTTTAGCGGCAATGAAAACTACGCGTGTTACGGCGGCGGCTACTCAGCCTTCTCCGGTGGTGGTGCCACGACTGAGGACCGTGGCGCCGTTTACCTGACGATGAAAACCACTTTTTGATGCACCACTGATTTGCTCAACGCAAGCAGGAGAATAACAAGATGAACTACGCAAAAACCGTGTTGGCCGCTTCGCTGGCCTTGGTCCTTGCCGCCCAGGTACAGGCCGCTGTTTCAACCCAGGACGCTGCCAAATTGGGCAGCAGCCTGACCCTGGTCGGGGCCGAAAAGGCGGCAAATGCCGACGGCTCCATTCCCGCCTATGACGGTGGCCTGACCACGCCGCCGGCCAGTTTCAAGTCCGGTGACAGCATGCGTCCGGACCCCTTCGTCAACGAAAAGCCGTTGCTGGTAATCGACGGCAAGAACGTCGATCAGTACAAGAACTTGCTCAGTGCAACCACGGTGGAATTGGCCAAGCGTTTCCCAAGCTTCCACGTCAATGTCTACCCGACCCACCGCACCGTCTCGTTGCCCAAGGCAGTGCTGGACAATGGCGTGAAAAACGCCACCGGTGCCAAGTCCCTGGAAGGCGGCCTGGCGATCGATAACGTACTGCCCGGTGTGCCGTTCCCGATTCCGCAGTCGGGTAACGAGGCGATGTGGAATTTCCTGTTGCGTTACCAGGGCGTCAACATCAACTCCAAGTACGACTCCTGGAACGTCGATTCCGCTGGCGTGCCGAGCCTGGCGACCACCGGCCTGGCATTCATTTCCTATCCGATCTACGAAAACCTTTCGCAGCCGATCAGCAGCGCCGACGTGTACTACCAGATGAAGCTGTCCTACACCGGCCCTGCGCGCCGGGCCGGTGAAGCGGTGATGCTCAAGGACGCCGCCAACCCGCTGCAGCAACCGCGCCGCGCCTGGCAATACTTGCCGGGCCAGCGTCGGGTCAAACTGGCACCGAACCTGGCGTACGACACGCCTAACCCTGGCACCGCCGGTGCTGGCACCTACGACGATGTTTTCGTGTTCAACGGTGCGCTGGACCGCTACGACTGGAAGCTGGTGGGCAAGCAGGAAATGATCGTTCCTTACAACACCTACAAGCTGACCTACGCCCAGGACCCCAAATCGCTGACCACCGCCAATCACTTGGCACCGGATTACGTGCGCTGGGAAAAACACCGGGTCTGGGTGGTGGAGGGCAACCTCAAGTCTGGCGCCCGGCACATCTACCAGAAGCGTCGCTTCTACCTCGATGAAGACAGCTGGACCGCTCTGGCCTCTGACCAATATGACGCCCGTGGTCAGCTGTACCGTGGCTCCTTCGCGTTCCTCAGCCAGAGCTACGACAAGCAGATCCCGGACTCCACGCCTTTCATGATTTATGACCTGGTGGGTGGCTCCTACAACATCAACGGTGTGGTTGGCCCTTACGGCGGCATCAAGTACATCGATCCGCTCTCCAAGGCGCAGTGGTCGCCTGAGTCCCTGGCCGGTAACGGGATTCGCTAAGCAAACCGTGACAAAGCGTCCGTGCAGTCCGCTGCCTGCCAGGCAGGGGACCGCACGACGGTCGGTGCATGCCGATCGTTTTGGGCGCCAGGTTGGAACGTCAGGCACACGGACGTGTGTCCCGGCGCGGTTTTCCGAAGAGGACGCGGTATGTGTTCGTACAAGAATTATCTGCAGTTGGCGCTCGGCGCCTTGCTTGTAACGTTGCAGGGCCTGAGCCAGGCGTCCGCTTATGTCGACGTACTGGATCTGCCGGCCAGGGTCAGCGCCTTGGCCGTCAACAGCCCGCTATCGGGCATGGCCCGTGCCGGCGAGCGTCTGGTTGCTGTCGGGCAGCGTGGTCACATTCTGTATACCGATGATGTCGGCAAACACTGGCAGCAGGCAGCGGTACCAGTCAGTGCCGACCTTAATGCCGTGAGTTTTCCAACCGCTACCCATGGCTGGGCGGTGGGCGGTGACGGCGTGGTGTTGCACAGCAACGACGCCGGTGCGACCTGGCGCAAGCAACTGGACGGCCGCCAGATCGGTGCCTTGCTGGTCAAGCATTACGGTGCGTTGGCCAGTGCAGAACCGGACAACGAACAATGGCCACTGCTGGTCGCCGAAGGTGAACGCCTGATGGCGCAGGGCGCCGACAAACCGTTGCTCGATGTCTGGTTCGCCAACGACCGCCTCGGTTACGTGGTCGGGGTGTTCAACCTGATCTTGCGCACCGAAGACGGCGGCCAGAGCTGGACGCCGTTCCAGGACCGCACCGACAACCCGCAGGGCTTTCACCTCAACGCCATCGCCTCCACTGGTGATGCGCTGTACATCGCGGGAGAGCAGGGGCTGTTGCTCAAATGGGATGACACCCAACAGCGGTTCGCCGCCGTGCAGACACCCTATCAAGGCAGTTTTTTCGGTGTGCTCGGCAAGCCTGGGGAAGCGCTCGTCTATGGCTTGCGCGGCAATGTGCTGCGCAGCACCGATGGCGGTCTGAGCTGGACCCCGCTGGACAGCGGCCTGCGCGTCAGCATCACCGCTGGCCTGGTCGATGGCCATGGCAACTACCGCTTGTTCACCCAGGGCGGGCAGATGCTGGTCAGCCAGGGCACGGGCGCGCAATTGCATCTGGTTCAGCAACAGGCACCGACACCGGTGACCGGCGCCACTCAGTCCGCCGACGGTGCACTGGTGGTGGTTGGCAGCCGTGGTGTACGGACGCTGTCCGTCGATAAGCCCTCGAACCCTTAGAGCGAGTACCCAGACATGGGCAATATCAAACAAGAAACCATGCCGGTGATCCGCGAACTGCGGGATTTCGACCGCCATTCCGGCAACCTGCTGGAGCGGTTGGTATTCAACTACCGTCCGTTGTTCATGCTGCTGATGGCGCTGGCCACCGTGGTGTTGGGCTACATGGCGGCAACGCGCCTGGAGCTGCGCCCCAGCTTCGAAAAGATGATTCCGCAGAGCCAGCCGTACATTCAGAATTTCCTGGAAAACCGCCAGTCGCTGCGCGGTCTGGGCAACTCGGTACGGGTGGTGGTGGAGAACACCCAGGGCGATATTTTCGATCCCGCTTATCTTGACGTGCTCAAACAGGTCAACGATCAGCTGTTCGTCACCGAAGGCGTCGACCGTGCCTGGATGAAGTCGTTGTGGAGCCCGGCGGTGCGCTGGACCGAAGTCACCGAGGAAGGTTTCCAGGGTGGCCCGGTGATGCCTGATACCTACCAGGGCAAGCCGGAAGAAATAGAACAGCTGCGCCAGAATATTTCCCGCGCCGGTATCGTCGGCAGCCTGGTGGCCAGCGATTACAAATCGAGCATGCTCATTGTTCCATTGCTGGATAAGGCCACGGCCAGCGGTCAACGCATCGACTACCACGCCTTTTCGCAGATGCTCGAAGAGCAGTTGCGCGACAAGATCGAATTCGCCGGTGACAGCGCTGCGCGCAAGGCCGGGGAAGAGGGCAAGGGCCAGTACAAAATCCGGGTGATCGGTTTCGCCAAACTGATGGGCGACCTGATCGATGGCCTGATCCAGGTGATGATGTTCTTCGGCCTGGCCGTCGTCACGTCGCTGATCATCATTTACGCCTACACCCGTTGCGTGCGCAGCACCTTGCTGGTGGTCGGCTGCTCGCTGATCGCGGTGGTCTGGCAACTGGGCATCGTCGCCTGGCTGGGCTATGCCATCGACCCGTATTCGGTGCTCGTGCCGTTCCTGATCTTCGCCATCGGTGTGTCTCACGCGGCGCAGAAAATGAACGGCATCATGCAAGACATCGCCCGTGGCACCCACAAACTGATCGCCGCGCGCTACACCTTCCGCCGCCTGTTCATTGCCGGCGTCACCGCGCTGCTGGCCGACGCTGTCGGTTTCGCAGTGCTGATGCTGATCGATATTCCGGTGATCCGCGACCTGGCGATCACCGCCAGCATCGGTGTGGCGGTGCTGATATTCACCTCGCTGTTGCTGATGCCGGTGGCACTGTCTTATGTCGGCGTCGGCACCAAGGCGGCCGAGCGTGCGCTGAAAATCGACACCCGTGCAGACGGGCACAAAGGCTTCGGCAAACTGTGGGACTTGCTCGATCGCTTCACCACGGCCAAATGGGCCACGGGCGCAGTTCTGGTTGCGGCGCTGATGGGCATCGGCGGCTTCATGGTCAGCCTGCAGTTGAAGATCGGCGACCTGGAAAGTGGCGCACCGGAGTTGCGTGCCGACTCTCGCTATAACCGTGACAACGCCTACATCACCAGCCACTACGCGCTGTCCAGCGACCTGTTCGCGGTGATGATCAAGACGGCGCCGGAAGGCTGCTTGAACTACAAGACGCTGGTCCTGGCCGACCGCCTGGCCTGGGAGCTGCAGCAGTCTCCAGGCGTACAGGCCACCGCGTCGTTGGTCAACGCGGTGCGGCAAATCACCGCCGGCACTTATGAAGGCAACCCCAAGCTCAACAGCATCCAGCGCAATCAGGACGTGCTGAACTACGCCGCGCAGCAAGCCTCGGTCAACTCCCCGGAGTTGTTCAACACCGATTGCTCGTTGATGCCGGTGATCACCTTCCTCAAGGACCACAAGGCCGAGACCCTGGATGCCGTGGTGGGCATCGCCGAAAAATTCGCCCGGGAGAACAACAGCGCAGATCGCCAGTTCCTGCTGGCGGCCGGATCGGCCGGGATTGAAGCGGCGACCAACATTGTGGTGCGCGAGGCCAATCGCACCATGCTGCTGTATGTCTATGCGGCGGTGACGCTGTTCTGCCTGATCACCTTCCGCAGCTGGCGCGCCACGTTGGTTGCGTTGTTGCCGCTGGTGCTGACTTCGATCCTTTGCGAAGCGTTGATGGTGGCCATGGGCATTGGCGTGAAAGTCGCGACCCTGCCGGTGATCGCATTGGGTGTGGGCATCGGCGTGGACTACGCCTTGTACCTGCTCAGCGTGCAGTTGCATTACCAGCGCCAGGGCCTGCCGCTGAGTCAGGCTTACCGCAACGCGGTGTCGTTTACCGGGCGGGTGGTGGGCCTGGTGGGCATCACCCTGGCGGCCGGCGTTGTGTGCTGGGTCTGGTCGCCGATCAAGTTCCAGGCCGACATGGGCATCCTGCTGACCTTCATGTTCCTGTGGAACATGCTCGGCGCGCTGATCCTGATTCCAGCCCTGTCGTACTTTTTGCTGCGCCACCCCGTTGCGCAAGCCAACGAGGCGCAAACCGGTGAAACCGGTACATCCCAACGTCAGGACATGTCGCATGCCCTGACCACTTCCGAGTAAGCCAACTATGTCTGATTACAAAGCTCCTTTGCGCGACATGCGCTTCGTACTCAACGAAGTCTTCGAGGTGTCCCGCCTATGGGCCCGATTGCCTGGCCTGGCCGAGGTGATTGATGAAGAAACGGCCGCCGCGATCCTTGAAGAGGCCGGCAAGATCAGCGCCGAAGTGGTCGCGCCGCTGAACCGCAGCAGCGACGAGCAGGGTTGCACCTGGAACAACGGCGCGGTCCAGGCGCCGGACGGTTTTGTCGCGGCCTACCAGGCCTTTGCCGAAGGCGGTTGGGTGGGTGTGGGTGGCGATCCGCAGTTCGGTGGCATGGGCATGCCCAAGGCGATTTCGGCTCAGGTCGAAGAGATGGTCAACTCGGCGAGCCTGTCGTTTGGCCTGTACCCGATGCTGACCGCCGGTGCGTGCCTGTCGATCAATGCCCACGCCAGCGAGGAACTCAAGGAACGCTATCTGCCGAACATGTACGCCGGCACCTGGACCGGTTCAATGTGCCTGACCGAGGCACATGCCGGCACGGACCTGGGCCTGATTCGCACCCGCGCCGAACCTCAGGCCGACGGCAGTTACAAGATCAGTGGCAGCAAGATTTTCATCACCGGCGGCGAGCACGACCTGACCGAAAACATCATTCATCTGGTGCTGGCGCGGTTGCCGGATGCGCCGGCCGGCCCCAAGGGCATTTCGCTGTTTCTGGTGCCCAAGGTGTTGGTCAATGACGATGGCTCGCTGGGCGAGCGCAACTCGCTGTCCTGCGGTTCCATCGAGCACAAGATGGGCATCAAGGCCTCCGCCACCTGTGTGATGAACTTTGACGAGGCCACCGGCTGGATCATCGATGCGCCGAACAAGGGCCTGGCGGCCATGTTCACCATGATGAACTACGAACGTCTGGGCGTGGGGATCCAGGGCCTGGCGTTGGGTGAGCGCTCGTACCAGAACGCGGTCGAATACGCCCGTGACCGTTTGCAAAGCCGTTCGCCGACCGGCGCGCAGAACAAGGACAAGGCCGCCGACCCGATCATCGTGCACCCGGATGTACGACGCATGCTGTTGACCATGAAAGCCTTGAACGAGGGCGGGCGCGCGTTCTCCAGCTACGTGGCCCTGCAACTGGATACCGCCAGGTACAGCGACGACGCGGCAACCCGCACCCGTGCGCAGGAACTGGTGTCGCTGTTGACCCCGGTGGCCAAGGCGTTCCTCACCGACATGGGGCTGGAAACCACCGTGCATGGCCAGCAGATCTTCGGCGGCCACGGCTACATTCGCGAATGGGGCCAGGAGCAACTGGTACGCGATGTGCGCATCACCCAGATCTACGAAGGCACCAACGGCATTCAGTCACTGGATTTGGCCGGGCGCAAGATCGTCGCCAGCGGCGGGGCACTCTATCGCTTGTTCGCTACCGAGATCCGCAACTTCACCGCCAGCGCCGATGCCGACCTCGGCGAATTCTGCAAACCACTGGACGCCGCCGTGGACACCCTCGACGAACTGACCGCGTGGTTGCTGGATCGGGCCATCAGCAATCCCAACGAAATCGGCGCGGCCTCGGTCGAGTACCTGCAAGCATTCGGCTACACCGCTTACGCCTACATGTGGGCACTCATGGCCAAAGCGGCCATGGGCAAACAGGCCGAGGATGACTTCTACGCCAGCAAGCTGGGTACCGCGCGTTTCTACTTCGCCCGCCTGCTGCCGCGCATCCACTCGTTGAGCGCGTCGGTCAAGGCCGGCAGCGAATGCCTCTACGAGCTCGAACCCGCGCACTTCTGATCGAAAGGACAAGGAACTTCACCCATGATGGCGACAAAAATAATTCCGCCCGCCGATGGCGCCTATGCCTACCCCTTGCTGGTCAAGCAGTTGTTGCTGTCCGGTGTGCGCTACGAACCGGGACGGGAAATCGTCTACGCCGACAAACTGCGCTACAGCTACCAGACCCTCAACCAGCGGATCCGCAGGCTGGCCAATGCCTTGACGGCTGCCGGCGTCAAGGCCGGCGATACCGTGGCCATGCTCGACTGGGACAGCCACCGCTACCTGGAATGCTTCTTTGCCGTACCGATGATCGGTGCGGTGCTGCACACCGTGAACATTCGTCTGTCGCCGGATCAGGTGCTCTTCACCATGAACCATGCCGAGGACGATCTGGTGCTGGTGCATGATGATTTCCTGCCGCTGGTTGAGCAGATTCAGGGCCAGCTCAAAACCGTCAAAGGTTACCTGCAGCTCACGGATGACACGGCAACCGACACGTCGCTACCGGTGCTGGGGGAATATGAAAACCTGCTGTCCGGGGCTTCGGACCAGTACGACTTTCCTGACTTTGACGAAAACTCGGTGGCGACCCTGTTCTACACCACCGGCACCACGGGCGACCCTAAAGGCGTGTATTTCACCCACCGCCAACTGGTCCTGCACACCTTGAATGCCGTGGGCACGTTGGGCGTCTATCAAGGCCTGCCGTTGCTGCGTTCCGATGATGTGTACATGCCGATCACGCCGATGTTTCACGTGCATGCCTGGGGGGTGCCTTATGTCGCCACCCTGATGGGGCTCAAGCAGGTGTACCCCGGCCGCTACGAACCCAACAGCCTGGTCCGGCTGCATCGTGAGGAAAAGGTCACTTTTTCCCATTGTGTGCCGACCATTCTGCAAATGATCCTGGGCTGTGAAGAAGCAGCCCAGACCCGTTTCGATGGCTGGAAAATGCTTCTGGGTGGCAGTGCACTGACGCTGGGAATTGCCAGCGAAGCGAATGCCAAAGGTATTGAGGTGCACAGCGGTTATGGCATGTCGGAAACCTGCCCATTGCTGTGCCTGACTTACCTGCGTGACAAAGACCTCGAGCTGCCCATGCAAGCCCAATTGGCCACTCGTATCAAGACTGGCACGCCGGTGCCGATGGTCGACCTGAAAATCATCGATGCCAATGGCAATGACGTGGCCCATGACGGCGAGTCTCTGGGCGAGATCGTGGTGCGCGCACCCTGGCTGACCCAAGGCTATTTGAAGGAACCCGAAAAGGGCGCCGAGCTGTGGCACAACGGCTGGATGCACACCGGCGATCTGGCCTCAATCGACGCCTTGGGCGGGGTGGAAATCAAAGATCGAATCAAGGATGTGATCAAGACGGGCGGGGAGTGGATCAGCTCCCTGGAACTGGAAAGCCTGATCAGCGAACACGCGGCAGTGAAGTCGGTCGCGGTCGTGGGCATTGCCGATGAGCAATGGGGCGAACGGCCGATGGCGCTGGTGGTGTGCGAGCCCGGGCAGTACCTCGACAGCAAGATCCTGGAGGCGCACCTGCAAGGGTTTGTCGAGCGTGGGCGCATCAACAAATGGGCGATCCCCAAGCAGTTCAAGTTCGTCGCCGAGATTCCTAAAACCAGCGTCGGGAAGATTGACAAGAAGCTGATCCGGCAAAGTGGATTGGGGTGAAAGGCGCGGCGCTCCTGTGCCAATTTCGTCATCTGCGGCGCCCAATCGCATCAAGCCACACCTCTGCGGATAGACCACCCTGAGCTGGCTTGAATACGATAAAAATCCCGTAGGAGCGAGGCTTGCCCGCGAAGGCGTCTCGACATTCACCATTGATGTCGTCTGATACACCGCCTTCGCGGGCAAGCCTCGCTCCTACGGGAGGTTGGGTTTTTACAGCGGTTCGCGGTGGCTGTTGCCATCGACCAGGCGCGCAATACCCAGCGGGTTGGCGTTTTTCAGGGCGTCGGGCAGCAAGGCGTCCGGGCAGTTCTGGTAGCACACCGGGCGCAGGAAGCGCTCGATGGCCAGGCTGCCGACCGACGTGCCGCGGGCATCGGAGGTCGCGGGATAAGGCCCGCCATGCACCATGGCATCGCAGACTTCGACGCCAGTGGGGTAGCCGTTGAACAGCACGCGACCGACCTTTTGTTCCAGCAGCACCAGCAGGTCGGCGTGTTCCTGCAGGTCCTGCGTTTCGCCAATCAACGTGGCGGTGAGTTGACCGTGCAAACTGTTCAGCGCTTGTCGCAGCTCAGCCTTGTCGGCCACTTCGACGACAATAGTGGTCGGGCCAAACACTTCTTCCTGCAACAGCGGATCACCCCTGAGCAACAGACAGACGTCGGCCTTGAACAATTGCGGCCGCGCCTGATTACCGTGCTGATCCTGGCCCGCCAGGCGGGTTATTCCCGGATGGTCGAGCAAGGCCTGCACGCCTTTTTCGTAGCTGCCGAGGGTGCCGGCGTTGAGCATGATTTGCGCCGGTTGTTCGGCCATCAAGGCACTGAGCCGCGCGATGAAAGCGCTGAAGTGCGGGGAGCGCATACCGACCACCAACCCCGGATTGGTACAGAACTGACCGCACCCCTGGACCACCGATGCCATTAGTTCACCGGCGATGTTCTCGCCACGTACTTGCAAGGCCCCGGGCAATACCAGCACCGGGTTGATGCTGCTCATTTCGGCGAACACCGGGATCGGTTGTGGCCGTGCGGCGGCCAGGTCACAGAGCGCGCGACCACCCTTCAGCGAGCCGGTGAAACCGACGGCCTGGATCGCCGGATGCTTGACCAGCGCTTCACCGACACCCGCGCCGTAGAGCATGTTGAACACACCTTTGGGCATGTCGGTTTGCTCGGCGGCGCGGATGATTGCATCAGCCACGCGTTCGGCGGTCGCCATGTGTCCACTGTGGGCCTTGAACACCACCGGGCAACCGGCGGCCAGCGCGGCAGCGGTGTCACCGCCGGCGGTGGAAAAGGCCAGCGGGAAATTACTGGCGCCAAACACGGCCACCGGGCCGACGCCGATCCGGTATTGGCGCAGGTCGACCCGTGGCAATGGCTGACGTTCGGGCAAGGCGCGGTCGATGCGCGCACCATAAAAATCGCCCCGGCGCAGAACCTGAGCAAACAGGCGCATTTGATGGCTGGTACGGCTGCGTTCGCCTTGAATGCGTCCGGTCGGCAAGGCGGTTTCGCGAGTGACCAGAGCGACGAATTCATCATCCAGCGCCTCCAGTTGCATGGCGATGGCTTCAAGAAATTCTGCACGGCGAATGGCCGGCAAGTTGCGAAAGGCCGGGTAAGCGGCAGCAGCGGCTTGGGCGGCGGCGTCCACTTCTTCCACGGTGGCTTGCATGAACGAGTAGGGCAGCGCTTCGCCGGTGCTGGCGTCGTAACTGTGCAGAGTGATACTGCCAGCGGCGCTGCGGGCGCCGCTGATGTAGTGGTGGCCGATGATCTCGGGCATCAAAAAAACTCCTGTCGGGAACGAGGGCAAGATTTTCGTGTTTGTCAGAATGCCAGGATCGCAGCCTTCGGCAGCTCCTACACAAGCGATCTGTGGTTGTTTGTGATCCCTGTAGGAGCTGCCGAAGGCTGCGATCTTTTGGGACCTCAAACCAACGAATCACCCCGGCGTGCCATGGCCGGCGCGGCGCTATCCAGTGCAGCAATGCGCGCAGCGGCTTCGGCATCCACCCGAGTGCAGTGATTTCCTGTAGGGGCGCAAAAACAGGCAGCCGGGCCGGGTCCGCAAAGACCCGCCCGGCAATCACTCAGAGACCCACGTCTGGCAACTCCGGACGGTTAGCCAGGGCCTTGGCCATGATTTGCTCGACGAACACCCGATCGGCTTCCGGCAGGGCCAGGCGTGGTGGCCGGGTCAGCGCGCTGCCGCGACCGGCGATGGCTTCGCAGAGTTTGATGCACTGCACCAGGTCGGCGCGGGCATCGAGGTGCAGGATCGGCATCAGCCATTCGTAGATCGGCATGGCTTCGGCGAAGCGACCGGCCTTGGCCAGGCGGAAGATGGTTTCGCCTTCTTTGGGGAACACGTTGGACATGCCAGAGACCCAGCCTTCGGCACCCACCGCGATGCTTTCCAGCACCACATCGTCGAGACCGGCGAACAGCACGAAACGGTCGCCGACTTCATTGCGCACGTCGATGAAACGGCGGGTATCGCCGGACGAATCCTTGAAGCACACCACGTTGTCGCAGTCGGCCAGGGAAATCAGGATGTCCGGTGTGACGTCGTTTTTGTAGATCGGCGGGTTGTTGTAAACCATCAACGGTACGTCGGCATTTTTCGCCACGTAGCGGTAGTGCTCGGCGGTCTCGAACGGCTTGGCCCCGTAAACCAGCGCCGGCATCAGCATCACGCCATCGACGCCGACCCGGCGCACGGCATTGGCGACCTTGGCCGCTTGCACGCTGGTGAACTCGGCCACACCGCAGATCACTGGCACGCGGCCCCGGGAGGCGTCGACCGCGACTTCGGTCACGGCGATTTTTTCTTCGGCGGTCAATGAGGTGTTTTCCCCCACTGAACCGCACACCACCAGGCCTGAGACGCCGTCGCGGATCACGTTGGAAATCACCTGATGGGTTTTTTCCAGGTTGATGGAAAAGTCATCGTTGAATTGAGTGGTCACCGCGGGGAAGACGCCACTCCAGTTAATGCGTTTGCTCATTGTTGTCTCCGGTTTGTGTTTTTGTATTTCGTATACGATATTTCAAGCGCCAGTATTCGGCCAGTGGTTTTTTCAATCAATCAGGGTTTTTTGTTGGTGAGTGCTGTGGAGCGGGAGCTTGTGTGGTGAGGGGTTTGCTGTGGTGAGAGAACCACAGCAACCCCCTCACCACAAAAGCTCTGGTTTGGCGTCAAGCCCCCGGCCAGGTGTCTGACAAGCGATAGCCCTGCGGCCACGGATCGCTCGGGTCGAGCAGCAATTGGTGGGTGCCGGTGATCCAGGCCCGGCCGGAAATGCATGGGTAGATCGCCGCTCGGCCGGCCACTTCGGTCAGCGAATCGATGCGGCAGTGGAATTCGGAACCGATGATCGAACGGCCAATAAAGCGCTCGCCCACCTGCATCAGTCCCTTGGCCTGCATCACCGCCATGCGCGCCGAACAGCCAGTGCCGGTGGGCGAGCGGTCGATCTTGCCGGGTTGAATCACCACCGCGTTGGCACCCGTAGCGATGCCGTTCTCCATGACGATAGGCGCGGCAATCTGGCAGAAGGAGATATGCGACCACTCGGGGTTCAGCGGATGGACGAAGCCCAATTGTTCATTGGCCGCACGAGTGATTTTCAACCCGACTGCCACCAGGTCGGCAGCCTCATCGGGACGAATGGAAAAACCCAGGCGTTCGGCGTCGGCGATCACAAAACTGTCACCGCCGTACGCGGTGTCGACCTGCAACGAGCCGAGGCCTTCGACTTCGATCCAGGCATCGAGGCGGTCAGCGAAGGAGGGCACGTTCTTGATTTCTACCCGCTCGACCTTGCCATCACGGCAGTCGGCCACAGCCTCGATCAGGCCACCAGGGGCTTCGAGTATCAGTCGGGTTTGCGGTTCGGTCATTGGCAGGATGCCGCTGTCGAGCAGCACCGTGGCCACGCACAGCGAATTGGAGCCGGACATCGGTGGCGTGTCTGCCGGTTCCATGATGATCCAGGCCATCTGCGCCCGCGGGTCCTTGGCCGGCACCAGCAGGTTGACGTGACGGAACACACCGCCGCGAGGCTCGTTGAGCACGAAGTTGCGCAGGGTCTGATCCTTGGCGATCCAGCGCGATTGTTCCCACACGGTGGCGCCCGGTGGTGGGGCGACGCCGCCGACGATCACATCGCCGACTTCGCCTTCGGCGTGACAGCTGACTACATGAATGACTTTTGATGAGCGCATGGTTTGATCCTTTTTCTGTCTGTGCGGGCCCCTTCGCGGGCAAGCCTCGCTCCTACATTTATCTGTGGCGGTCACCGACTTTGTGTGCATCACCCAGCCCTGTGGGAACGGGCTTGCCCGCGATGGGGCAGTCGTTATTTCACTGACTTCAGAAACGCCGCAGTCTCCGCATGCACCGGATTCCCAATTACCTGATCCGGCGAGCCAATCTCATGCACCAGCCCATTGCGAAAGAACGCCACGCGGTCGGAGACATCGCGGGCAAAGCGGATTTCGTGGGTCACCAGCACCATGGTCATGCCGTCTTCGGCAAGCATGCGCATGGTGTCCAGCACCTCACCGACCAATTGCGGGTCGAGCGCCGAGGTGGCTTCGTCGAACAGCATGTAGTCCGGCGACATGGCCAAGGCGCGGGCAATCGCCATGCGCTGCTGCTGGCCGCCGGACAACTTGCCCGGGAAGGTCTTGAGCTTGTCGCCAAGGCCCACGTGGGTCAGTTGCTGCACCGCTAGCTCTTCAGCGTCGCGCTTGCTTTTGCCCAGCACTTTGCGTGGCGCGAGCATCACGTTTTCCAGCACCGTCAGGTGCGGGAAGGCGTTCCATTGCTGGAACACGATGCCGATTTTCTGCCGCAAGCGATTGAGGTCGGTGGCGCGGTCATGGACCTCGACACCGTCGACGCGGATGTTGCCTTTCTGGATCGGTTCCAGGCCGTTGATGCACATCAGCAGGGTCGATTTGCCGGAGCCCGAGCCGCCGATGATCGACACCACCTCGCCCTTGTTCACCGTCAGGCTGACCCCCTTGACCACGGCGAGATCGCCGAAGGATTTATGTACGTTGTCGATCTCAATCATTTTCTTGCCACCTTCTTTCCAGACGAGCGCCCAGGCGTGCGACCACCAGGCTCATGACGTAGTAAATAAGGCCCGCGATGCACAGCACCAGCAACGGTTCCTGGATGCGGGTGACGATGGTTTGCGAGGCGCGCAGCAGTTCGACGATGCCGATCCACATCACCAGCGCGGTGTCTTTCATCACCCCGAGCACCAGGTTCAGCCAGCCCGGAAAAGCCACCCGCGTGGCCATCGGCAGGACGATCCAGCGCAGGTCCTGCAGGAAGCTCAGGCCCAGTGAACGACTGGCCCGACGTAAAGTGAACGGCACCGACAACACGCCAGCGCGCACGATCTCGGTGAAGTACGCGGCGGCGTAAACCCCCAGCACGATGCAGCCGACGCTGAAGGCGCTGATGTTCAAGCCGACGATGCTTTTGAGCGAGTTGAACAGTACGAACTGGATCAGCAACGGCACGCTGCGAAACACGTCCAGCACCCAAGCCAGGGGCAAACTGGCCCGAGGCAGCAAGGCTCGCAGCAGACCGAAGAGCAAGCCGGCCAGGGAGCCGAGCAGGATCGACCAGAACGTCAGTTGCAGCGTGACCCAGGCGCCATTGAGCAGGAACAACAGGTCATTGGAGGAAAAACCGGTGGCAAACATGGACAGCTCCTCAGTAACGGAACAACCGCCAGGCCATCAGCCGGGCTGCCGCGACGATCGCCTTGGCAATCAGGTAATACAGCACCGCTGCGATGGCGAAGAACTCGAAGGTGCGGAACGTTTTGACGTTGTAATCCTGGGTCACGCCGGTCAGGTCATTGTTCAGCCCGACAATCACCCCCAGCGACGTCATCAGCACCGCCCAGACCATTTGATTCGTCAGCGGGTAAAAGACGATCCGCAGCAACTGCGGCACGATGATCATGCGGTAGGCCTGAAAGGCACTCATGCCCAGCGAACGTGCGGCGCGCACTTGAGTGTCCGGTACGGCCTTGAGGCCACCGCGAAAGTTCTCCGCCAGATACCCGGCATTGTTGAAGGTGATCCCGGCCAGCAGGGCGAGCCATGAACTGACGTGCAGGCCCAGCGAGCCGAGGCCGAAGTAGAGGACGTAGATCTGGAACAGCGACGGGGTGTTGCGCGCAATCGATACCCAGCCGTTGCCGATGCCGCGCAGCAGCGGGTTCTTGCTTTCGCGCATCACGGTCAGGGCCAGGGCAATCAGCACGCCGAAGATCATCGACAGTGCTGCGGTCTCGAAGGTGACCAGGGCACCGGCAAGCATGTCCGGCAGGGCACGCAGCGCTGAGCGCCATTGGAAGCTGTAATCAAACATGCGCAGGGCTCTCCAGTAAGGCGGCAGGTTGTAACCACGCCGGCAGGCGCCCGCTGGCGGTGCCCTTGCAGGCGGCATCGACGCATTCGGCTAGGCCGGCGAAATGCACCTTGCGGCCCACCAGGCCGGGTGCGTAATGGGCGTACTTGCCGGAGTTGGTCATCAAGGTTTTTGCGGCCAGCGGGATCACCGGCTCGCCGAGCATGCACCAGCAGGTATCGGTGACCAGGGTCGCGCCAAAAGCTTCGATCACGGCGACATGCCCGGCGTCGCGAGCCTGCTCCAGCACGGCGCGGCCGCAGGTAATGGCGAGGACCACATCAGGATGTTTATGCCGACCCAGGCACAACCGCGCGAGGTGGGCAAATTCGCTGAGGGAGAAATGCGGGTTGCCCAGGGAGACCACATCCACCCGGCTGTCGCGGGCACTGTTGAGTTCACGCCAACTGAGCAGCAGATCCTTCAAGAGGATGCGTTCCACCGGTAACGGTTTATCCGTATCCAGCACTTGCGACGGGTCGATGGCCTCCGGGGTTATCCCGGCGATATGGAACAGGGGCGCGGCGGACGTGGTGGCAAATGCCGCGCCGAACGCTTTGAGATCGTCCAGGCTCGGCTGGCGGTTTTCCAACCCGCGTACCAGTGGAATCCGGCTGCCCGCCAGCGCGCCGATGTGGTAACCGAGCAGCGGATAGAACGCGTCATCCAGTTCATCCAGGGCGGGTAACTCGACTTGCAGGCCGGCCTTGCGTTGCGCGTCCAGATGGCAGCCGATCAACGGGGCACGGCCGGTCAGGGCGATGCAGATGTCCAGGTAGTCCGGGTATTTGAGGGTACGTGCGCCGAGCACGCTGTTGGCGTAAACCACTGCGTTGGATTCGGCCCAGACGATCTGTTCGCCAGCCTTCGGCGCGCTGTCGAGCAAGTAGGGCGCGCAGGTGAAACTCAGCTGTGCGCCCATCGCCATATAGGCATCGCCCAAGGCACTGGCCGGTTCGCCAAGGGCCGGGTCGATGCCCAATTCGCGCCAACGACGCTGGTCCACGGAAATCGAATTGAGGGTGGTGGGCACTCGCACTTTTGCCCCCCATTGCACAAATTGCCGGGCAAAACGCAGGCTCGCCGGTCCCGTGTAGATGCAGCCGTCGATGTGCGCCTGGGTGACATCCACCAGATGGCGGGCACCTTGCAGTTCGGCCATGCGCAGGACGATCTGCATCGCCACCTGCGCGGCTTTGCCATGCTGACCGTCGAGCAATGCCCGGTCGTGTTGGGTGAGTTCGATCGAGGCGCTGGTTTCTGCAGGTTGCGGTGGGCTGTCGATTGCCTGCCAAGCATCGTTTGGCAGGTATTCGAACAGACTCAATGTTGCGTCTTCTATCCGAGCGAAGGCCTTGCCGCGCAGGGCGGCGAAGGCCTCCCGGCCGATGCACAGCACCGGCAGGGAACGCTCGAAAATGGTCTGTGCCACGAGCACGCCCAGGGTCAGGATTTCATCGGGTTCGGCCAGCACCAATGCCGCCGGTGCGTGACCGTTGCTGATCAGTTCCATCAACACGCTGCTGCCGGTGCACGAGCCGCGACCGCTGGGGATGGCCAACACGCGGCCGGCCAGGTTTTCGCCGCTGAGTGGGTGGTGACGGTCAATGATCTCGCCGCTATACGGATCGACCCCGCCCCAGAAACTCAACCCGATATCGGCGAACAGCAGGGCACCCTCGGCGGTGCCCGCGACCAGGCTGCGACCGGTCAGAGAAGTGAGCCTAGGCATGCCGGACACCTTAGTAGTAGACCTGTGGCACGGTCAGGTTGGTCGGCGAAATTTCGGTGCCGACCCATTTGACGAACAGCTCCTTGTAACGGCCGGTGCGCACCTGCTGGTTGACGAACAGGTTGAGGTAGTTGAGCAGGCCATACTCGTTGCGCTTGGCGCCGAGGGACACGTAGTCGATCACGTACGGCGCGTTACCGGCGACTTTCAGGTTTTTGTATTTGCCGGATTTCAGAGTGGCAGCCGCCACGGTGTTGGTGACCACGGTGGCGGCGATATGGCCTTGGGCGACAGCCAGCAACGTGTCGTTTTGCGACTGATAGGCACGGAAGGTACCGGTGCCCCAGCTCTTCACATCTTTCTCCAGAGCGATGGCTTCATAGGTGCCGCTGGTGTTGCCGACGGGTTTGCCCTTGAGGTCATCGAAGCTATTGATGCCGGTGTCGTCGCGGGTCAGCACCACCATCTGGAAGGCAAAGTAAGGCACGGTGAGGCCGACGGTCTTGGCCCGTTCGAGTGTGTCGGAGGTCGAGGCGACGATCACGTCGGCCCGTCCGGAAACCAGCGCCGGAATGCGGTCCGGGAACGGCGTCTCGACCACTTCGGCATCGACCCCGAGGATTTTCGCCAGGTCGTGGCAGTAGTCCACGTCGAAACCGGCCGGGTTGTTGCCGGCATCGCGAAAACCCATGGGCGGGAAGTCCAGGGTCACGGCGCAGCGCAGCTTGCCCGAACCGATAATGTCGTCGAGCTTGTCGGCCTGGGCGGTGGCGATGAAGGAGGTACTGAGAACAGCGCTGAGGGCTACGGCAAATGCGGGGTTTTTCATAGAGGCCTCGTTGATGTGAAGTGCTGTTGGATATCGTATTGGGGATTTCGTATACGATATTAACAATAGCAATCAACGTGCCTATTGCCAGGCAGAGGTGAGAATTTAGTGTCAGGGCTTGAAGTAGAGGTGTTGCGGTGCGTCAGGCGTAGTGTCGTGAGGGTCGAGGTCCGCAATGGCGGGTGTTACAGATGGGAGCAAAAGGTGTGCGGGGCGCCCCTTTAAGGAACACCGACCCACCCCGTGCCCTGAACAACTTCATGTGGCGAGGGGGCTTGCCCCCGTTGGGTTGCGAAGCGACCCCAAAACCTGCAACCGCATGTTTTCAGGTACACCGCATATGCCGGTTTTACGACGGCTGCGCCGCCGAACGGGGCGATGCGGCGTTCCGACAAGCCCCCTCGCCACAGTTCTTCGCTAGCCTCGCGGGTCGAGGTTATCCAGCACCCGGTTCACTGCCAACTCTCCGAGCATGACCACCGATTGAATCCCCAACATCATGTTGCGATGTGGCATGTCCATCAACCCGGCGAACTCGCTGAGCATCATGCTGGCTGACGCCAGGGATTCGCAGGCGTTGACCAGCAGGGTTTCGTTTTCGACCTCGGCGCCGACATGGTAAATGGTGCTGGGTTTGCGCTTGGTGTCTTTGGGGATGTCCGGTTTGAGGTAGTAATCGAGGGCGCGGTCGGCGGCTTCATTGAGTTTTTTCGAATCGAGGGATTCGTAGGGGGATGTAGGATCGGTTTCAGGTGGGTTGGGTGTAGGTTTGAACATAGATGGAACTCCAGATAATAAATGGAGCCATCACCCTCGCTACCAAACGAATGGGTGGCGGCCATACGCAGGTTGGTAGACCGGTCATCTGGCAACCCGGCGCGCCCAAGGGCGCCCTACGCATGGCCACCATAAAAACAGAGGACAAAAAAATCCCTGTATTAGGTTGCGCTATGCGCCAGAAAACCGGGCTACCAAACCCGATCGCTGTTTTTCAGCGACAGGCAAACGATAGAGTCCGGCCCCAAGGCGCACAAGCCGGCGGATTCTGGCGCAGTCGTAGGCAACGGCGCAAGGATGTGTAGCCTGGGTGAGTGTCTGGAAGTGTCGTTTAAACATCGCCTGTTGATCGTTCCCACGCTCCGTGTGGGAATGCCTCAACGGACGCTCTGCGTTCGGCTCTGGAAGGGACGCGGAGCGTCCCGGGCTGCATTCCCACGCGGAGCGTGGGAACGATCCTTAGCGCTGATTATCCCGAAACTGGCTCGGTGACAGGCTGGTCAACCCGCGAAACTGTCGGCTGAAAGCACTGTGGTCGGTATAACCGCAGCGCAGGGCGATTTCGGTGATGGGCAGGTCGGTGTGCAGTAACAGCCGCGAACCTTCTTCCAGGCGCGCCTTGTGAATCATCTGCCGTGGGGTGAGCTGGAAAACCCGTTTGCAGTGACGCTCCAGTTGCGCCACGGAATAGCCGGCGATGGCGGTCAGTTCGGCGAGGCTGATGGCGCGGGCGAAGTGACTGCGGATGTGCGCATCCACGGCGGCAAGTTTCTGGAAGGCGGGATGGTTGGACTGGGGGGATTGCAGGTCGCGGGAGATCCCGGCCAGGCCAACGATCTGACCCTGCTCATCGTGCAAGGCGAGTTTGTGGGTCAGGCACCAGATCGGCTGATTGCCGTAATACAGGTGCAGCTCCAGTTGGTCAGACAGTTCGCGACCGCTGGACAGGACCCGTCGATCCTGTTCGGTATACAGCGGACCGAAGCGCTCCGGGAAGACCCTGTCGGCGGTGAGCCCCAGCAGTTCCTCGCGACATTTGAAACCGCAACGCCGGGCCAAAGTCTGGTTGACGAAGGCGTAGCGCGCTTGGCTGTCCTTGATGAAAAACACCACATCCGAGAGGGTATCGAGCAGCGGCGCAATCGGCTGCAGACTGTTGAGCAGCGTTGGCAGGTCGCAGGGTTTGAAGGTGCTGAGCGAGGGATACATGGCGCTGGGGTCTGAGGGCGACCCCGGGATCATAGAGGCTCGACAGCGTGGCCGAAACCCCCGAGGGCATTTCAGGTCGGCGGGGTGTCGTCCAGGCACATCAAGGTCTCGATTCGCGCCGGGCTGAAGGGTGGGCGGGGCGCCGACGGTTGCCAACCGAACAGGTGCTGCACTGCGCCGCCACACACCCGGCCCTGACAGGCGCCCATGCCGCAGCGGCTGGCCAGCTTGGCTTCGCGCCAATCAGAGTGCCCGGCCAAGGCGGCGTAAGGCACGTCTTCGCAGCGGCAGACCAGCGTATCGGGCTGGGCCAGGGACTTGAGTGGCGGGGCGAGGGCGAAGGCCCGATTCAGTGCCTTGGCGAAACCCTGCCAGCGTGCCCGGCGTGGCCACAACTGCCGGGCCGCCTCCAGGTCGCCGACCGCTGCGTGGCCGGCGATTGCACCTTCAACCAACGCCAGTTCACTGCCCCCAAACCCGGTGCATTCACCCGCCGCGTAATGATCGGCGCGACTGCTGGCTTGCCAGGCATCCACCGCCAACGCCTGACCTTCAATGGCATAGCCCAGTGCCTGGCCCAATTGAATGTTCGGGATCAAGCCGAAACCACAGGCCAGCCGGTCACATGCCAGTTCGACGATTTTGCCTTGTTGTTGCAGGCGCACGCCTTCCAGTCGGTCAGTGCCAAGGGCGGCCAGCACGTGCGTCGCGGTGCGGTATTGGCGGTCGAGCAAGCTGAACGATTGCAACCATTTGGCGGGCCAGCGGGGCAGTTGCGCGGCGAAAGCGGCGACGGCGGTGCGCGAGGCTTGCTCGGCGATGCGTTGTACCTGGGCGCCCTGTTTTTTCGCGGTGGCGGCACTCGCCAGTAAAAGTGGACCGCTGCCGGCGATCACCACACGCTCACCTTGCACCGGCACACCCGCCTTGATCAGCGCCTGCAAGCCACCGGCCCCGGTCACCCCCGGCAACGTCCAGCCGGGGAAGGGCAGCAGCAGCTCGCGGGCGCCGGTGCACAGAATCAGTTTGTCGTAGCTGATCAACCAGCCGTTGTCATCATCTTCGACCAACAGTTGTTTCGGACCGGGACTGGCGATCACCCGCGTACCGGCATGACGGCGGATGTTGCTGCAAGCCTGCAAACGCTCACACAGGCGACGGGCCTGATCGGGCACGTTGGCTTGAGGGCCGTCACGCCAGATTTGCCCGCCCGGCAGCGGGTTGTCGTCGAGCACGACGATGCGTGCGCCGCTGGGGCCGGCGGCCAGGGCGGCGGCCATGCCAGCGGGGCCGGCACCAATGATCAGCAGGTCGGCGTATTCGTTCATGAGCATGTCTGCACCTGCATGCCGTCTCGGCACAAAGTCTGGCAGGCCAGGCGTCGCCGGCCGTCGATGGTCACTCGGCACTCCTGGCAGATGCCCATGCCGCACAGCGGTGCGCGGCGTTGGCCACTGACTGACCTGCGCGTGCAGCCGTCGCTGCCCAACGCCAAGGCCGCGGCGACGCTGGTGCCCTCGGCCACCGTCAAGGCGCGGCCGTCCAGCAGCAATTCAGGCATAGGCAGGTTCTCCAAGGAAACGCTGGGGCAGATAAGGTGGTGCGGCCAGAGGCGGGGTTTCGTTGAACAGTTGCGCCACCAGCAAGTCGGCGGTGCCGGGGGCCGTGGTGACGCCCAAACCTTCGTGACCCACCGCCAGCCACAAGCCTTGGCGTTGCGGGTGTTGGCCCACCAGCGGCAGGCCGTCGGGGCTGGCGGCGCGAAAACCGGTCCAGGCGCGGATGCCGTTGAGCCGGGCCAGCCCTGGCATGTACTCGGCGGCGCGCTTGAGCATTTTCGCCAGCATCCAGCTTTCGACCTGCGGGTCGGTGGTACCGAATTGCCGCGAGGCACCGATGAACAATTGCCCGGTGGGGCGCGGCTGAATATTGCAGGCGGTCGATGGCCCCGTGGCATTGTGGGCGCTGGTGACGTAACCCAGTTCCACCAGCGTGTGGGTGACGGTGTGAGGATAGCGATCGGTAATCAGCAGGTGACCTTTCTTCGGCTCGATGGGCAACTCCGGGCAGAGTTCGTTGGCCTGAATACCGTTGGCCAACACCACCGCTTCGGCACTCAACCAGTGACCGTCATCGAGGCGAACGCGGTTGCCATCGACCGCGCGGACCCGCGCCCGGCGCTGACGAACGTTCGGCGTGTCGAGCATCCAGTTCGCTGTCGCCGGCGCATAAAGAATGCCGTCGCCATGGATCAACAAACCGCCTTCCAGCCCCTCGCGCAGTTCCGGTTCACGCTGGCGCAAAGCACTGGCGCTGATCAATTCGCAGGCCACGCCCTGGGCTTGCAGGTTCAGGTATTTGTCATGGGCGACCGCCATTTCCTCGGCGTTGGCCGCCAGCCACAGCGTGCCGTTGTTGCGGTAGGCGCAGCCGTCGGGCAGGTCCGGCGCCAGTGCGCGCCAGCGTTGCAGGGAATATCGACTCAGGGCCAGCTCGGCCGGGTTGTCGTCGAGCACCAGCAGATGGCCCATGCCCGCCGCCGTCGCACCGTGCAGGCCGGCGTCCAGCACCAGCACCTGCAAGCCACGACGGGCCAGCGCCTGGGCACAGGCGGCGCCGATGATGCCGGCGCCGATCACGATCACATCGGCCACAAGGCCCTCGTTCATGGACGAATGCCCCAGGCGAACGGGTCATCCTGTTCGATGATCAGACTGGCTTCGGCGCTGATAAAGGCACGGCCGCGAATGGTCGGCACAACGCGTTCGCCCTGCCATTCGTAAGTGCCTTCGAACTCACTGCCGATGACACTGGCCTGGCGCCAGATCTGCCCGGGTTGCAACTTGTCGTCCGCGGCCAGGCACGCCAGTTTGGCACTGGTGCCAGTGCCGCACGGTGAGCGGTCGTACGCCTTGCCGGGGCACAGGACAAAATTGCGGCTGTCGGCGTGATCGTCATCGCTGAACAGCTCGACATGGTCGATCAGCCCGCCGTCTTCGCCACGTATACCCTGGGCCTCCAGCGCCTGTTGCACGGCGTAGGTGTAAGCGGTCAGCGCGTCGAGGTTGTCGCTGGCCACCCGCAGGCCATGCTCGGCGATCAGGAAAAACCAGTTGCCGCCCCAGGCGATATCGCCGATTACCTGACCGATTCCCGGCACCTGCAACACCAGCGCCTTGCGGTAACGGTAGGCCGGCACATTGCGTACGCTCACCGAATGGTCGTCGTGCAAAGTCGCCTGCACCGTACCCACCGGCGTCTCGATGCGATGCACGCCGGGGCTGATCCTGCCCAGATGCGCCAACGACGCCACCAGGCCAATCGTGCCGTGGCCGCACATGCCCAGGTAACCGGTGTTGTTGAAGAAAATCACCCCGGCACACGCGCTCGGGTCGACCGGCTCGCAGAGCAGGGCACCCACCAGCACGTCGCTGCCACGGGGTTCCAGCACACAGGCGGCGCGCCATTGATCGTGATGTTCGGCAAGCCGCTGGCGGCGTTCGGCCATGCTGCCGGTACCCAGGTCAGGAAAGCCGGCGGTCACCAGACGGGTCGGTTCGCCGCCGGTGTGGGAGTCGATCACGGTGATGCGTTTCATGGGAGGGCCACGTCCGTTCAGATGAGTGAACCAAAGAGTGGCCTGTGCAGCGGGGTGTCGGCTTGATGGATTTATCCTGTGCCGATGACGAAATCAGCACAGCGAGCGGAAGGCTCAGTGCGTGTGAGGCAGGTGTTCGAATAGCGTTTTGCAGACCCCGGCAATGTGCTCGTCCAGCAGCTTCACCGCCAGATCCACGTCCCCGGCACGACAGGCTTTGATGATTTCACGGTGCTCGTGATCAGCCCGTTCCTTGCCGGCCGACAGGCTCATTTGCATGCGCAGGTAGCGCTCAAGCTTGTCGTTGACCGAGCGGATCAGGCTGACCAGGAACGGCCGTTGCGCCGGCTCGTAGAGGCAAGCGTGCAGCTCCCAATTGAGTTCGGCCCAGCGGCCCACGTCGTCCTCGCCGATGAACTCCTGACAGATGCGCTCGGCACGGGCGAAGGTTTCTTCGGTCATGTTGGGAATGGCCAGGCGCAGTATCTTGTCTTCGAGCAACATCCGCACTTCGAACATCTGCGCCAGTTCGGCATCGGACAGCCGCGTGACCATCGCTCCGCGATTGCGCTGGAACATCACCAGCCCTTCGGCTTCCAGCCGCTTGAGGGCCTCGCGCACCGGGATCTTGCTGACGTTGAACTGGCGAGCGATGTCGTCCTGGCGAATCGGCTCATCTTCGGCGAAATGCCCGGCGACGATCGCGTCCCGCAGATGACGGGTGATGATTTCCGAGGTCGAAGGGGTGTTGCCAAGGTCGGGAGCGTTGAGTTTGGGTAGGTTCACGGCAGCGGTCGTTTGGAGTGAGATGGCGATAGGGTATACGAAATTCCTTCACTGCGAAGTTCCGGGCGATGGTCGCCTCGAAAATGCCATCAGCAGGCACCAGCCGGACGTTTCTAATGAGGGTTCGGGTTTGAGCACGATGGCCGAGTGGATATCTACGCGAAGCCGATTATGCTTCAGACAAACCTTGCAGCGATGCGAGGCCGTCAGCCTGTTTCCATGCTTTGCGCAATCCTTGATCCGATGACATCAGCCCTGGGGCCTGGGTGCGGTAAAAAAATAATGAGGTACTCCGGCCTACAACAAGAGCAAGACGGAGAAGAATCATGGCCGCAATCGACAATACAACCACAGGCAGCGCGCCTAATCGCGGGATCACCAGGGAGGAGCGCAAAGTCATTTTCGCCTCGTCCCTGGGCACTGTGTTCGAGTGGTATGACTTTTACCTTTACGGCTCCCTCGCCGCGATCATCGCCAAGCACTTCTTTGCTGGCGTCAATGAGACAACGTCCTTCATCTTTGCGCTGCTCGCGTTCGCCGCGGGCTTTGCCGTACGCCCCTTCGGCGCCGTCGTATTCGGTCGACTGGGTGACATGATCGGGCGCAAGCACACCTTCCTCATCACTATTGTCATCATGGGTGTCTCCACCGCCGTCGTGGGCTTCTTGCCCGGCTATGCGACCATCGGCGTGGCGGCGCCGATCATTCTGATCACCCTGCGCCTGTTGCAAGGCCTGGCCCTGGGCGGTGAGTACGGCGGGGCGGCGACCTACGTGGCCGAACATGCGCCCAAAGGCAAACGCGGCTACTTCACCTCGTGGATCCAGACCACCGCGACCCTCGGCCTGTTTCTTTCACTGCTGGTGATCCTCGCCTGTCGAACCATTCTCGGCACCGAAGCGTTCGAGGCCTGGGGCTGGCGGATTCCCTTCCTGCTGTCGATTCTGTTGTTGATCATCTCGGTATACATCCGCTTGCAACTCAGCGAGTCGCCGGTGTTCTTGAAGATGAAGGCGGAAGGCAAGTCTTCCAAGGCGCCGCTGACCGAATCCTTCGCCCGCTGGGAAAACCTCAAGATAGTGATCATGGCGTTGCTTGGCGGTACCGCCGGCCAAGCCGTGGTCTGGTATACCGGGCAGTTCTATGCGCTGTTCTTCTTGCTGCAGACGCTGAAGATTGACCCGCAGACTGCCAACTTCCTGATTGCCGGCTCGCTGCTGATCGGCACGCCGTTCTTCATCGTATTCGGCAGCCTGTCCGATCGTATCGGCCGCAAAGGCATCATCATGGCGGGCTGCATCCTCGCGGCGCTGACGTACTTTCCGATCTTCAAGGCGTTGACCCAGTACGGCAACCCCGACGTATTCGCCGCGCAGGCGAAAAACCCGGTGACCGTGGTCGCCGACCCCGGCCAGTGCTCGTTCCAGTTCGACCCGGTGGGCAAGGCCAAATTCACCAGCTCCTGCGACCTCGCCAAAACCGTACTGGCGAAAAAAGCCATTCCCTACAATAACGAAAAGGCCGAGCCGGGCACTGTCGCGCAGGTGCGCATCGGCGGCAAGGTGATCCCGAGTTTCGAGGGCACTGGCATGCCGGCGGCGGATTTCAAGGCCCGCAACGATGCCTTCGTCGCTACCTTGGGCACCGCCCTCAAGGACGCCGGTTACCCCGAGAAGGCCGACCCGGCGAAGACCAACTATCCGATGGTGCTGCTGCTCCTGACCATTCTGGTGATTTACGTCACCATGGTTTACGGCCCGATCGCCGCCTGGCTGGTGGAGCTCTTCCCGGCGCGCATCCGTTATACCTCGATGTCGTTGCCCTATCACATCGGCAATGGCTGGTTCGGCGGCTTTCTGCCCACGGTGGCATTCGCGATGGTCGCGGCCACGGGGGATATCTATTACGGGTTGTGGTACCCCATCGTCATCGCTGTGATGACGGCCATTCTCGGCACGTTCTTTCTGCCGGAAACCAAGGATCGGGAAATTCATCACACCTAGGATTGGCACTTGCCCTTTCCCGCAAGGGGGAGGGCAACGTGCAGTATCAGCAGGCTTTGAGCGCTAGCGCTTACGCCGATGGCCGGTGATCATCGACAGGGGCAGGTTTTCACGCAGGCGCACGCTCTCCACCAACGCCGCGACGATATGCACGCAAACCAATGCGAGCAGTGTATCGGCCATCAACTCGTGAACATCACGCAGCCAGTCTTCGCCCCAGAAATAGTCCACTTCTTCCATCAAGAAGCCGCTGATACCAAGACCCGTCATCAACAGCAGCATGAGGACCATCACCAGTGCACCGATGGGCGAATGCCCCATGCGGTGATAGCCCTTGCCGGAAAACAGCGCCCGGCCATGCTGAACGACCCGCGTCGGCGTCGGCCAGAAGTCTGACCAGCGCGCCGAGGGCGGGCCGATGAACCCCCACACCACACGCACCAGCACGACAGCCACGGCGTAATAGCCGAGCCAGCGATGCCAGCTGTCACCTTCCTCATTGAGGAAGTAGTCGCTGATGAAGACAACCACCAGGGACCAGTGGCAAATGCGTACGAGCGGGTCCCAGAGGCGCAGGGTTTCAGCGTTCACAGAGGGCCTATTCGATCTCTTCTTTCACGACTTTTCCGGTGACCGGGTCGAAGTAGATCTCGACTTTGCGCTTGTCTTTGTCCCAGCCGTAGATCTCGTAGCAATTGCCGCTCGTGACCTTGAATTTCTTGATGTCATAGCCCTTGGCCTTGAGCTCTTCCTGAAATTTGGCCTGATCCTGCCATTGGGCCTTGTCGGTGGTAGTGCATTGAGGGCCGGCGAAGGCTACGGGGGAGGCGGCAAGAAGCGAGAGCAACAGAAGTTTACGCATGGGTTTTCCTCTGAATATTGTTGTCTGACAACGCGAGAGATTCTCATCACGCTGTGCGCGCTGAAGGTTAGTCGAGCTTTGAATCGTTGTCACTGTGTTGGGGGTTGCAAACAAACGCCCTGGCGTTTGAACCGCTGTAGGAGCCAGGCTTGCCGGCGAAGGCGTCCTTCAGAACGCCTTCGCCGGCAAGCCTGGCTCCTACATGTCCGCACTTAACTGACCGGCATTGTGGTATTGGATTTCAAATTTTCACTCAGAACCGGTAGTTGGTGCTCAGCTCCAGCGTGCGTGGTGCTCCGGGAGTGATCAGGTCCACCGAGCCATGGGCCGAGGCGTAATAGTCCTTGTCGAAGACGTTACGCAAGCGCAGCGCCATGTCCCATTTCGGCAGGTTGTAGAGCAACGCCGCGTCGAAGGTGGTGTAAGCGGGCATGACCACCCGGTTATCCAGGGCGGTGTAACGGTCATCGACATAGTTCGCCCCCATGCCTACGCGCCAGGTGTTGGTCAGCGAGCGCACCAGCCAGAGGTTGGCGCTGTGACGCGGGGTCAACGTGGGTGTCTGGCCTTCGTTGGCAACGCCATTGGTTCGGCTGTTGGACTTGGTGATCTCGGCATCCAGATAGGCATAGCCGGCATAGACCTGCCACTTGTCACTCAACTGCCCGCTGGCGGTCAATTCAAGACCGTCGGTGCGCTGCTCGCCAGCCAGGACCAGTTTGGTCGGGTTCGCCGGATCGGTCGTTTTCATGTTGGTGCGTTCCAGCCGGAACAGCGCCGCTGTCAACGCCAGGCGATTGTCGAGCAGGTCCCACTTGCCGCCGATCTCGTAGTTGGTGGTTTGCTCTGGTTCAAGGTCCTGGTTGGTAGTGCTCAGGGCAAAGACTTCGGAGGAAGGTTGGTAGGAGCGACTCACCGAAATGTAGTAGGACTGAACCTGATCAGGCTGATAGACCAGGCCTGCGCGCGGGCTCCAGGTGTTGTCGGTTCGGGACATTGAGGCACCCGTCAGGTCATCCGAATACTCCTGATCGAACACGTCATAGCGCACGCCCAACAGGGCTTTCCAGTGTGGGGTCAGTTCAATCAGATCCTGGACGTAAAAACCGGCCGTGTCCTGGGTGGTGGTGCCCTTGGCGGTTTGTCGGTTGGCCTGGAACGGCACGTCGACCAAGCCATCGCGGTACACCGGAACCCGCGCCACGTTGCTTTGGCTGAAGACCGATTGGTCCTTGACCTGACGTCCCAGTTCAACGCCATAAAGAAGGTTGTGGTTCATCCCGGCCAGCGTGGCCTGTTGTTTCAGTTCGGTCTGGTTGAACCAGCCGTCTTCCTTGCGCTGCACGTTGCCGCGATTGAGTTTGACCAGCAATTCGCCGTTGGGGGCGGTGACGAAACGTGTCGGGCTGGAGTCGGCAAGTGTGTTGTTGCGATCCAGATCGTAGTGGTAATAGCGGCTGGTGTTGCTCAGGGTGAAATCGTCGTTGATGCGATAGTCGACGCCCGCCGTGAACGAAAACACTTCGCTGCGGGTGTAATCGTCATCCGGGTCGGCGGAACCGAAGCGCTTGTCGCGATCCACATCGACCGGGCGATCGCCCCGCGCGGGAATGCCGAAATCGATCAAGCGTTTGTCGTAGAGGTACGTGGCCCCCAGGTTCAACTCAAGATCGTCGGAGAGTTTGAAGTAAGCCGAAGGTGCAATGGCCTTGCGATCGATATAGCCGTCATCGCGGAAGGTGTCGCTGTTCTCCAGCGCGCCGGTCACCCGGAACGCCTTGTCGTTTTGCTGCTGATCGGCCCAGCCGGCGTCGAACTGCGTGCGCTTTTTACCTTCGCTGTCGACGCTGACACCCACCTCTTGCTTGGGAGTGAAATTGGGTTTCTTGCTGATGCTGTTGATCAGGCCACCGGATGATCCACGGCCATAGAGCACCGCTGCCGGCCCCTTGATCACTTCCACGCGCTCGACGTTGGACAGATCGCGGAAATACAGCGCGTCGTCACGAACGCCGTCGACGTACATGTCGCCGATGGCACTGAAGCCGCGAATGGTGACTTGGTCGCGTTGGCCATCGCCATTGGAAAGACCGACGCCGGGGACGTTTTTCAACACGTCTTCCATCGACTGCGCGCCTTGATCCTTGATCACGCTCTGGGGGATCACGTTCACCGTTTGCGGGATATCCCGCAGCGGGGCGTCGATCTTCAGCGCACTGCGGCTGTCGGTCGGCCGATAGCTCTGCTCGCTGTAATCACTGGTCACAGCGGTTGCAGGCAGGGCCAATGTCGATTGGGTTTGTGCTTGCAAATCAGGTACTGCAAAAAGCCCCAACAGTGAGAGAGAGGCGGGGTGAATGCGCGGTAAAGCCACCATGAGCTCCTTTTTTAATTATCGCGTGAATGATAACGATTATCTTTTGTAAGTAAATAAATATCATTCACAGACGGAGTCGACACATTGGCCGTTGAATTTCACATGCGGAAAAACGTATATTCGCCAAACCGCATATGAGCGCCCGTCGCAGAGAAACCCAATGGCTGACCTGACGCCGACCACTGTTTTCAAATGCCTGGCTGACGACAACCGGGTCCGCATGATGTTGCTCATCGCCCATGAGGGAGAGCTGTGCGTCTGCGAGCTGACGAGCGCGTTGGATGAGAGCCAGCCCAAAGTCTCCAGGCACCTGGCGCAGTTACGCACTTGCGGATTGCTCTCGGACCGGCGGCAGGGCCAATGGGTTTACTACCGACTGCACCCCAATCTTCCGGGCTGGGTGCATCAGGTGCTGAGCGTGGTGCTTGAGTCCAACAGGCATTGGTTGAGCCCGGATGCCAAACGCCTTGAACAAATGGGTGACCGTCCCGAACGCGCAGCGGCTTGCTGCCCGGCTCGATGATTTCAGACGCGCTATTGCGCAGGACAATGACCATGCACGATGACCACATGCCCCATCTCGATACCGAACTGGTTGATCTCCCGTCGACCGACAAGCTCGGCATCGAACACACTTCCAGCCACAAACCGCGCATTTTGCTGCTGTACGGATCGACCCGTGAGCGCTCCTTCAGTCGCTTGCTGGTCGAAGAGGCTGCCCGTTTGCTAGAGCATTTCGGTGCCGAGACACGGGTTTTCGATCCGTCTGGTTTGCCGCTGCCTGATGATGCCGGCGACGATCACCCACGGGTGCAGGCGCTGCGCGAATTGATGATGTGGTCGGAAGGGCAGGTCTGGTGTTCACCCGAACGTCACGGTTCGATGAGTGCAGTGTTCAAGGCGCAGATCGACTGGGTGCCGCTCGCGATGGGCGCCATACGTCCGACCCAGGGCAAGACCCTCGCCGTGATGCAAGTGTGCGGCGGCTCGCAGTCGTTCAACGTCGTCAATCAGTTGCGGGTGCTGGGGCGCTGGATGCGCATGTTCACCATTCCCAACCAATCCTCCGTGCCGAAGGCCTATCTGGAATTCGACGATAACGGCCGGATGAAACCTTCGCCGTTCTACGACCGTGTCGTGGATGTGATGGAAGAGCTGGTGAAATTCACCTTGTTGCTGCGCGACCGTCAGGACTATCTGGTCGATCGATATTCCGAACGCAAGGAATCGGCGCAAGCCCTCATGAAACGTGTCAATCAGCGCTCTATTTGAAGGAGGAAACATGACGATCAAAGTGGGCATCAATGGTTTTGGCCGCATCGGTCGCCTCGCACTGCGAGCAGCCTGGAGCTGGCCAGAGTTTGAATTCGTGCAGATCAACGACCCGGCTGGCAATGCGCTGACGCATGCGCACCTGCTGAACTTCGACTCGGTGCATGGCCGTTGGAATTATCAGGCGGACGCCGAAGGTGATTGCGTCGTCATCGAAGGCAAGCGAATCAAGGTAACGGCCAACAAGGCGATCGCCGACACCGATTGGTCGGGCTGCGACCTGGTGATCGAAGCCAGCGGCAAGATGAAGACCGTCGCGGTGCTTCAGGCTTACCTGGACCAAGGCGTGAAACGTGTGGTGGTCAGCGCTCCGGTGAAGGAAAAGGGCGCGCTGAACATCGTCATGGGCGTCAACCATCAGCTGTTCAACCCGGCGGAACATCGTATTGTCACCGCCGCGTCATGCACCACCAACTGCCTGGCGCCTGTGGTGAAGGTGATCCACGAAAAACTGGGCATTCGCCACGGTTCGATCACCACCATCCACGACTTGACCAACACTCAGAGCATCCTCGATCAGCCACACAAGGATCTGCGTCGCGCCCGTGCGTCGGGCATGAGTTTGATCCCGACCAGCACTGGTTCGGCCACCGCGATTGCCGAAATTTTCCCGGAACTGCGCGGGCGTCTCAATGGCCATGCCGTGCGCGTACCGTTGGCCAACGCTTCGCTGACCGATTGTGTCTTTGAAGTCGAGCGCGCTACCACCGTCGAAGAAGTGAATCAGTTCCTCAAGAACGCGTCCGAGAACGAACTGAAAGACATTCTCGGTTTCGAGGAGCGTCCGCTGGTGTCCATCGACTACCGCACCGATCCACGTTCATCAATCATCGATGCGCTGTCGACCATGGTCGTCAACGGCACCCAGGTCAAAGTCTATGCCTGGTACGACAATGAATGGGGTTACGCGAATCGCACCGTCGAACTGGCCAGAATGGTCGGCCTGGCCGTTTAAGGAGCGGTGATGAAAGCGTTGTCAGCCCTCACGCCTCAAGTGCGGCAGTACTTGCTCGTGACAGGCAATTACTGGGCCTTCACCCTCACCGATGGTGCTTTGCGCATGTTGGTGGTGTTGCACTTTCACACGTTGGGCTACAGCCCGCTGCAAATCGCGGCGTTGTTTCTGTTCTATGAACTCTTTGGCGTGATCACCAATCTGCTGGGCGGTTATCTCGGCGCTCGACTGGGCCTGAACCGGACCATGAACATCGGGCTGGGGATGCAGGTTGTGGCGCTGTTGATGCTGACGGTGCCCGTGGCCTGGCTGACGATTCCTTGGGTGATGGGTGCGCAGGCGCTGTCGGGGATCGCCAAGGACCTGAACAAGATGAGCGCCAAAAGCTCGATCAAGCTGTTAGTGCCCGATGGGCAACAGGGCAAGCTTTACCAATGGATTGCCATCCTCACCGGCTCGAAGAATGCACTCAAGGGCGTCGGTTTCTTTCTTGGCGGGGCATTGCTTGCCCTGATCGGGTTCAAAGGGGCATTGCTGGCCATGGCGGCGGTGCTGGCGCTGATCTGGGTCAGCAGCTTGATCCTGTTGAAAAAGGATCTGGGCAAGGCCAAAGCCAAGCCCAGGTTTCGTGACATCCTGTCCAAGAGCCGGGCCATCAACATTCTGTCGGCGGCGCGGATGTTCCTGTTTGGCGCCCGCGATGTCTGGTTTGTCGTGGCGTTGCCGGTGTACCTGAGCAGCGTCTTCGGCTGGGATTTCTGGAAGGTCGGTGGATTCCTTGCGACCTGGGTGATCGGCTACGGTATCGTGCAATCGTTCGCGCCGCGAATCACCGGAAAGAAGCGGGGGCATGTCCCGGATGGCCGCGCTGCGTTTCTGTGGGCGCTTGCTCTGGCAGGCCTGCCCGCGGCAATCGCTCTGGGGCTGAACACCGGGTTTTCGCAGCAGGCGGTGCTGTTAGGCGGGTTGATGGTTTTTGGGGCGCTGTTCGCGGTGAACTCCTCGCTGCACAGCTATTTGATCGTGTCCTATGCCAAGGAAGACGGCGTGTCGCTGGACGTGGGGTTTTACTACATGTCCAACGCCATGGGGCGGCTGATCGGCACCGTGCTCTCCGGCTGGGTTTATCAGGCTTTCGGGCTGGAGGCATGTTTAGGGATATCCAGCGCATTTGTTATTTTCGCGGCCATGATTTCTATGGCGTTACCGAGGCATGCCGACGCGCGTTAAGTTGCTCTAATGACGGCTTTTTTACTCTTTTTTAGTTGAGGTTTTAAACTTTGATTCCTGTTTTTATTTGTCGCTGTGTCATTTTTCAGGCGTCAAATATTTGCAACTTTGTATATGGATCGAAAAGTAATTAGTCTTAGCACAATTTAGTTGTACGCATTCTTTACAACTTCAGCCATAAATAAACGCACCGGAGCAGGCTGCGAGGAAGAACAAAAGCCAGACAATTAAAAAAATCGCCACAATAAAAATCAAATCCTCCTTATAAGTCGGTGATCATCATGATTAAAATCATGACCTACTTTTTAATAGGAGCTGGTATTGCAGGATGCAACGGTATGGTAAAGCCCGACTTGTCGGGGCCTGCCAATGACTCATATTTTTCCGTCTTCTCGGGCTTTCCTTTGCCTTATCTGTACATGGCCTCGGCTGTGCAATGGAACGAAGACTATGCCGTCACCACGCGTCACACCCCTCTCGTTCGCAACGTGAAATACACCTGCAGCACTGGTTGCGACCTGGTTTTCATCCAGCACAAGGCCGACGGCCGCTACCCGTCATGGCGCGAACCGCGTGTGGGTGAACACATCACTGCCGTGGGCGCGAGCCCCTACATGACCACCGTCACCGGGCAAGGCAAAGTGTACCCGGCGCCTTTCATCAACAGTGATGAAGGCAGCGGCGAACGCTATTCCATCCATGACGCCCCGATGATTAAAGGGATGTCGGGTGGTCCCGTTATTGGCAGTGACGGCAACATTGTCGGCATCAATGTCGGTTTTTTCTCCACGACGCTTAATGACGTCAGTTTTCACCCTGGGTTAAAGGGCGCTCAGCGGGTCAGCATCTTTATCCCTTATGCGACTATTCAGCGTGAATGGCAGCTGATGCAAGTCAAGCTTAATGATCCACATGGCGCGCAGTATGCAAAGAAGTAACGTAGCATCGTCAATCAACTAGCCGTCGGGATGGGTTCATCGTAGGGGTTACGATGAACCACCTCTTGGCGGGTTAGTTGAATCCAGGCGTATATTGATTGTGTCGCATCCGGGTTATTGACGCGATAGCAGATCGCTGGCGGTGCGACAGACAAGAGACTGGGGGCGCGAGCAGATATCCCAGAACGTTTGGAGGTATGACATGAGCCAGTATCAACGACTCTTTCTAATAGCCGGCCCCACCATGCGTCACACGCCGGCGCTGCAGCGAGCCGTCGCCATTGCCGAAGCCACGGGCGCAGCGCTGCATATCACGGTGTTCATCGAAGATTTCAACATCCTGGGTCTGATCCACGCCAGTGCGCGGTTTCGTGAGGCTTGCCAGCAAGAGAACGAAAAATGGCTCAAGGATGAAGCCGATCTGATTCGTGGACGCGGGATCAACCTGAGTACCGAGGTGCTGTTCACTCGCGACGCGCTGCAAGAGATCCTTCAGCACGTGACAACAACGCAGGCGGATCTGGTCATCAAGGATGTGCAGCATGAGTCGGCGCTCAAGCGCGTTTTCATTACGCCTCTGGATTGGCATCTGCTGCGCGAATGTCCGGTGCCTGTTCATCTGGTCAGTGAAGTCAGTTGCCCACTTCCGCGGGTGATCGTGGCGGCTGTCGATCCGTCGCATCCAGAGACTCAGATCACTGGAATCAACGACCTGATCATCCAGGCAGCGAACGAATTGGCAATCCAATGCCATGCAGAAATGCATCTGCTGTATGCCTACGATCTATCGCAGACGCATATATCCGATGCGGGCGCGGGTGCAGTGACGATGCCCGGCTTCAACAGCGACCTGCGCAAGTCGTTGCATAAGTCATTCATGGCATTGGCCGATCATTACGGCGTGCCCGCCGAACGGCAACACTTCGTTGCAGGGCCGCCAGGCAAGGCACTCGCCGACTTTGCAGCGCATCACCGGGCCGACGTGATCGTCATGGGCAATGCGCACCGCAAGGGGCTGGAAAAATGGGTGGGCAGTACCACGGAGCATGTTCTGTATCGGGTGCCCTGCAACATTCTCGCCGTCGCCGGGCAAGCGGATCAATGAATGGATTCGTTGTGAGATGAGCTGGAACCTCGGCGGCCCGCGCGGGATTTTTTCAGGGCGCGCGCCGAGATATCCTGGAAGGTGTCACTGTCAGTCGCCGCGAGCAGCTTTTCGCCGTCCTTCAAGGTGGCCATAAAAGTCACTTCGGTATTTTTTCCGGCGAGCAGGTAGCCGGCAATGGCGCCGACGGGACCGAGCAACATGGCACCTGCGAGTCCCAGGCCGATGGCGCTCTTTATATTTTTGTTGGAATCAGTGTTCTGAACGGTCAGTTCCTTGAACTCCGAGACCGGGAAGCTGGTTCCAACCCGGGGCTTGAGGGAGGTTTTGAGGGTGATGGTTCCAAGGTGATATTCCCCGTCGCACTGCGGGAAGTCACCGGCGAGCACTATGATCTTTGCCATATGAAATGTTCTCTTGGGCGATCATTTTTGGGTAGAACATTGCGCGCGCCCCAAGCCTAAACGTCAACGATCCGACGATGAGTGGCATCCATGAATTTGCGATATACAAGTGCCGATTCTGCAAAGAATTTCATTTACAGGCGATCCTCGGATCGAAGGGCATTTCAGGAGCGCGGCTCCCGGCGCTGCGACATGGACGTTTTATAACGTTTAGCTCAAGCGGGCAGAGAGTGCGCTTTAATCCTCCGCTGGTCCGACAGGTTTAAGCGCGACCAGAATCAAATGTTCGGCATCATCAACAGACCTTTCAGCCGAAAGGGTTTAACGGGGGATTAATGGACTTCTGGACCACCACGCAAGTATCGATTCTAGGATTGGTTGAAGGGCTTACAGAGTTTTTGCCCATCTCCAGTACCGGTCATCAGATCATTGCCGCGGACTTGCTCGATTTCGGCGGAGAGCGAGCCATGGCGTTCAATATCATCATTCAGTTGGGGGCCATTCTGGCGGTCGTCTGGGAGTTTCGTCGCAAGATTCTGGAGATCACTACCGGTTTGCCGACCCAGCGCAATGCGCAACGTTTCACCTTGAATTTATTGATCGGTTTCTTGCCGGCGGTTGTGCTGGGTGTGATGTTCGCCGACAAAATCCATGAGTATCTTTTCAACCCGATCACCGTGGCCGTGGCGCTGGTGACAGGTGGCATCATCATGTTGTGGGCAGAGCAACGCGAGCATGTGGTGGTTATCGATCACGTGGACGAGATGCGCTGGACCGATGCCTTGAAAGTCGGATGCGCACAGTGCCTGGCAATGATTCCCGGCACTTCGCGCTCGGGTTCGACCATTATCGGCGGGTTGCTGTTTGGCCTGTCACGCAAGACGGCTACCGAGTTTTCATTCTTCCTGGCAATGCCGACGATGGTGGGGGCCGCAGTGTACTCGGGCTATAAGTACCGCGACCTGTTCCAGGCTGCAGACTTGCCGGTGTTTGCCTTGGGGTTTGTTGCCGCATTCCTCTTTGCGATGATTGCTGTGCGCGGTTTGCTCAAGTTCATCGCCAATCATAGTTATGCGGTGTTCGCCTGGTACCGGATTGCATTCGGTTTGCTGATTCTGGCGACATGGTTTTTGGGTTGGATCGACTGGAATCATCTCTCGACAGGGGCGTAGGTCTGTGGCGAGCAAGGTTGCTCGCCACAGTTTTTTTGACTCAAGGCCCGTATCTAAATCTTGTTAACCCCAGCCAATGGCAGGCTGATGCGCTGTTCACGTTGCAGGAAATTCATCATCAACAGCACCCGTTCCTCGCCGTCCATGGCCAGGAACACCGCCTCAAGATCAGAGAACGGGCCTTCAGTGATGCGCACCGTATCTCCATGCCTTAACAACGTTGTGACAATCGCCTGACCGTCTTGCTCCTGGAGCTCGTCGATCAGCGCATCGCGGATCGGCAATGGCTGACCGCCGAACCCGACCACTCGCGAAACGCCACGGGTCGAGCGCAGCGGGCCCCAGCTGTCCTGAAGGCTCAGTTGGATAAACAGATAGCCCGGAAACAACGACTCGCTGATCACCCGACGCTGCCCGCGCAAAACGCGCTCACGCCGGTAGGTCGAACGAAAACAGGCGTAGCCCTGACGCTGTAAATGCTCTTGGGCGCGCTCATCCTGTTTGGGCTTGCACTGAAGCAGATACCAGGCTTTGGCGGCGTGCTCTGCAATCGCGTTCATTTGAATGCCCTCTCGGCGTCGATGTGCTTCAGCACCTCGGCGGTTTTGTGCTGCATGAACGAGCTGTCGCCGCGGCTTTCCACGGTCAGGCATGTCACGCAACCATCCTCCAGAAGACGCAAGCTGAGACGCCAGTCGGTAAAGACCAGGTTCAGCCCATCACTCTCGTCTATGTCGAGGGCATCGGCGGCATAACGTTGCCTGATGCTCGCCATCAACGCCGGCCCATCCTTGACACGACGGCGGATTTCCCCGGAAGAGGGGAAGGCACCGATGCGTTCCACCAGCAGCACCGGCTGTTTCTGCACCCGCGCAAAAATCAGCTCCGATGCATAGGCACGCACGATGAGGTACGCGAGGTTGTTCTTAAGGTCAGCGCCATACGGGCGGCGACTGTCATCTGCCTTGAAACCGCTCAATGTCTTCATAGAGGCTTCGTCCATAGGGTAATAAAGACCAAAAAATCAATTCGATAACGCACACGATTGTCAGGGTTCAGCGCCGTCAAAAGGTGTTCTTGTGCAGGTGCTCGAAACAGAAGTTGGTCGCTTCGATGTAACCTTCGGCGCCGCCGCAATCGAAGCGTTGTCCCTCGAATTTGTAAGCCAGCACGCAACCGTTCTGGGCCTGCTTCATCAAGGCGTCGGTGATCTGGATTTCACCGCCCTTGCCAGGCTCGGTGTCGGCGATCAGGTCAAAGATATCGGGGGTCAGAATGTACCGACCAATAATGGCCAGGTTGGACGGGGCGTCTTCCGGGCGGGGTTTTTCGACCATGCTGTTGACCCGGTAAATACCTTCGCGAATCAGCTCGCCGGCAATCACGCCGTACTTTTGCGTCTGCTCACGGGGCACTTCCTGGATCGCCACGATCGAGCAACGGAACTGTTCGTAGAGCTTGAGCATTTGCGCCAGCACGCCATCGCCCTCAAGGTTCAGGCACAGGTCATCGGCCAGCACCACGGCGAATGGCTCATCACCGATCAGCGAACGACCGCTGAGAATGGCGTGACCCAGGCCCTTCATCTCTACTTGGCGGGTATAGGAAAAAGTACAGTTATCGATCAGCTCACGAGTGCCTTCCAGGAATCGCTCCTTATCAGTGCCACGAATCTGGTGTTCGAGCTCGAAGCTGACATCGAAATGATCCTCCAGTGCTCGTTTGCCCCGGCCAGTGACAATGGCCATATGTTGCAGGCCGGCATCGCGCGCTTCCTCGACGGCGTACTGGATCAGCGGCTTATTGACGATCGGCAGCATCTCCTTCGGCATCGCCTTGGTGGCGGGCAAAAAACGGGTCCCATAGCCGGCAGCAGGGAATAGGCATTTACGAATCATGGAAGCGTCCTTGACAGTAGACAGATGGGTAATGGCAGTAGGAAAGGTTCGACTCAATGTCGGAACCAGCACGCTGAAGAGTGCGGGCTCTAAATGGCCCGATCACTCGAGAAAAATATTCGCAACCCTGCAGGGGCTGTGAAAACTCTGTACGCCATGGTTAAGCGAGGCGCAGGCAGAGAAAATCGTGCGGTCGGTTGATAGGCGAGCATGCCTGGTTGTTCCACGGCATGCTCCTGATGCAACCCGCTGTAAACAAAGTTATTGCCCAAGGCATCTCTTTACCTAACTTCTAATCGAATGGCCGACGCCCTGGCAAAGCACTAACGGAACGGCTATATATTAACCGTTCGCCGTTTCGGTGTAATTTAGATTGAACGGTCGCGGGAAAACGACAATTGTTAGAAATTGTCTGGATAAATTCATGCACTGTTATTTTCACGCTCAAAGAGTGAAATGTTATTTTTTGTCTGGAGAAAAAGTTGGGGGCTGTTCAAGCGTCATGGTAATAAATACGCACTGATGGTTTGAAAGTTTCAGTTGCAGTTACCGGGTTATGAATACCCGGATTCATTCGTAGTTTAAAGCTCTTATGTTCGGCAAGTGCTATGTCACCGCCAATGTTGACAAGACGGGGAATGTTATCTTGCTTAAAAGGGTTTTGATTGTCTGCGTCGGCAATATTTGCCGCAGTCCCACCGCGGAGCATTTGCTGCGCGGGGCGCTCGTTCATTCCGATATCGAGGTCAGTTCCGCTGGCCTCGCTGCCTTGGTGGGCAAACCCATCGAGTCGACGGCACACGCCGTGCTCACCGAACATGGCCATCTGCCCCATGAACACCAAGCCGTTCAGCTCACCTCTCAAGCTGTCAGTGAGGCGGACTTGATTCTGGTGATGGAACGGCGACATGTCAGTGGCGTGCTCAACATTGCCCCTGAAGCGCGAGGCAAAGTGTTGCTATTGGGCAAATGGCAAGACGATCGCGAAATCAGCGACCCCTACCGTCAAGGCAAACCTGCATTTGTGCACGCTTATGCGTTGATTGAAGAAGCCGTACACGCATGGGCACAGCGCCTGGCGCGCTGATGGCCACTCCTTATTGAATCGTAATACAGGCAAAGAATCCGACTTATGCAGCAAGCACCGGTAGTTAACGTGCGGGACGACGACAATGACGAGATTGATCTTCTCGGCTTGTTTGGAACACTCATCGACCATAAATGGCTGATTGCCGCGGTAACCGGCGCCTTCATGGTGGCTGGGGCCGCGTACGCGGTGCTTGCAACTCCGGTATACCAGGCAAATGCGCTGTTGCAGGTTGAAGCGAAAAAGAACGATTTGTTGGGCTTTTCCGATGTCAGCAGCATGTTGGGAAAAGAGTCGCCTTCGGCGACCGAGATCGAACTGATCAAGTCTCGTGCGGTGATTGGCAAGACGGTTGACGAGCTGAAACTGGCTATTATTGTAGATCCCAATTACTTCCCCATTTTTGGCGAGTTCGTTGCGCGTCGATTTAAAAACGCTAACCCTGATGAAATAGCCGGTTCTTGGTTGGGCATGACAAGTTATGCTTGGGGTGGCGAATCGTTAAAAATAGCTCGCCTTGACCTACCACAAGATAAATTAGCTAAGAAACTGACCTTCATGGCCGGTGAAAATGGAGCTTTCCAACTATTTGATGAAGCTGATGAGCTTTTAGCTGAGGGGAAAGTTGGAGAGGCTATCGATCAACGGGGCGTTAAGCTATTTGTCGAGGAGTTGCGAGCCAATCCTGGAACCCGGTTTCGTATTGTGCGTAAACCGCGATTGACCAGCATTTTGGATTATCAGGAAGCGCTGGATGTTATCGAGCGTGGAAAAGAGTCGGGCATCATCGGGCTGGCGTTAGAAAGTACCGAGCCGGAATTGGCGGTAAAAATCCTCAATAAGATTTCCGAACTCTATGTCGAGCAAAATGTACAAAGGACTTCGGCTGAGGCCGCGCAAAGTCTGGAGTTTTTGAAAGAGCAACTGCCTCAAGTCAAAAATGATCTGGAGAGGGCCGGTAATGCGCTTAATACATATCAGACACGTACGAAATCCGTAGATATCAGCCTGGAAACCAAAGCAATTCTGGACCAGATTGTGTCGCTGGATACAGCCATCTCCCAGCTAAAACTCCAACAAGCCGAGATGGATAGAAAATTCACCCGTCAACATCCTGCTTATCGTGCGCTGCTCGCTCAGATCGCTGAACTGAGTAGCAAGCAACAACGTCTGGCAGAGAAGGTTCAAGATCTGCCTTCGACCCAGCAAGAACTGCTCAGCCTGACTCGCGACGTTGAAGTAGGTACGGCTATTTATACGCAGCTTCTGAATAAATCCCAAGAGCTTGATGTGATGCGCGCCGGGACGGTAGGCAACGTGCGGTTGATCGATACGGCGGATGTGAATCTGATCAAGCCGATCAAACCCAAAAAAGTCCTAATCGTTCTGATTGCTACCTTTATTGGTGCCTTCTTGGCAGTGCTGCTGGTTCTACTACGCAAGGCATTGAATCGCGGGTTGGAAAGCCCGGAAGGAATTGAGCAGCTTGGCCTTCCGGTATACGCCTCGATTCCTTACAGCACACTGCAAAAAAATGCTGATGAAAAAAGAGGGGCGCGTCCTGGCAACGGTATCTCACTGCTAGCCGTGAACCACCCTACTGATCTGGCTGTTGAAGCGCTCCGCAGTTTGCGTACCAGTCTGCATTTTGCGATGCATGAAGCTGATAACAATCGTTTGATGATTTCCGGTCCCAGCCCGCAAGTCGGTAAAACCTTCGTGTCTGTCAATCTGGCAGCGGTGATCGCCCAAACAGGTCAGCGAGTCTTACTTATCGATGTGGATATGCGTAAAGGTTATATCCATAAAGTCCTGAATTCTCCCAGCACCAACGGACTTTCCGATGTCTTGGCCAAACGTTGCGATCTAAAAGCTGCAATCCATAAAACAGGAATCGACAATTTTGACTTCATCAGCCGTGGGCAGATACCGCCTAATCCTTCTGAGCTGTTGATGCATCGGAACTTCAGCGAGCTGCTAGCGCAGGTCGGTGACATGTATGACTTGATCATCCTTGATACCCCCCCATTATTGGCGGTAACTGATGCGGCGATCGTTGGTAGGCAATCGGGTACAAATCTGATTGTTGCGCGCTTTGGTTTTAATCCTTCAAGAGAAATAGAACTGACCATTCGCCGGTTCGCTCAAAACGGGATCAGGTTGAAAGGTGCCATTTTTAACGGCGTAGAAAAGCGGGCTTCCGCAAAATATGGCTATGGTGCTTATGGTTATTACAATTACGAGTATCAATCAGATAAAAGTTGATTCAGGTCTACCAAGGCCTTAAGTCTCTCCCGACTAATCTACTGATAAGTAAGGTAAGGTGTCCGCTCCGAGCCCGGAGCTGATACCTGTTGGTCAGCAAGAAATTCACCGTGTTCTCAGGAAATTGACTATAAATCCTGGGGCGGTAGCGTGGATTTTCGAAAAAACTGAAAACCTATTTCTCTGATGTGGCTGGTTGGGAAGTAATGGTGTGCAGTTTCAATTGACTTCTCCTGATAGATATTTGAGAAAAAGATGGCCATAGTAAATAAACAGGAATTCTACGTAGAACTTGAATCTATTCGAGGGCTAATGGCATGGTGGGTTGTTTTCGGTCACTTGTATTCCTGTTTTCGTCCGGCGATAGGTAACGTACCTCATATCATCAATGAAATTTTGTTGGCCACAGCTATTCCGGTAGATATTTTCATCTGTTTAAGCGGCTTTTTTATTGCCAAAGCCCTGAGCGGGAAAAATAGCGGATATAAAGCCTATATTATTCGACGTGCTTTCAGAATTATTCCAATTTATCTATTGGCTATGCTGCTTGCTGCCGTGCTGTTCAACGAAAGGATGAATGTTCGCATGGAAATGCCATGGGGCTCACCTGGACAAATAGCAGCGATTGAAAGTTATTGGGAAAATATCAAAGGGAATGTGGCCGCTTACTTGCTGCCTTGTTTGATGTTGCTTCAAGGGATGATTCCGGACCAGATACTACCCCATGCAGGTGATGCCTTTTTGGCTCCGGCATGGAGTTTGACACTGGAATGGCAGTTTTATTTGATCGCGCCTTTTTTGGTAGCTGGCTTTTTGCTTAAGCGCGGAAAGGAACTGCTAGTTGCATCAAGTTTGCTTGCCCTATTGTTCCTCGCGCACTCTGGACTGACATTCTCTTACGGCAGTTTTATTCTTATAAAGTTACCTGTTTTTATCATAGGAATGCTAACCCATGATATGTTTCGCCGTGATGAGGGTAACCTGAAGAATGGTTTTTTGATCATTCTTATCGTCTTGGGGATAGGTCTGATTACGCGATCCTTTGCCAATTTTTCGTCGATCACTTTATGGGCTGTATTGGCGATCGTATTCAAACTGAATGGCCGATTCAGGCAGCCTTGGATGACCAGAATATTGGAACTATCTAAAGCCCCTCTCAGGAATAAGTTTCTCGTCAAACTGGGAGTGCTGTCGTACTCCACATACCTGATCCATATCTTGATTATCGATGCCGTGTTAATCGTTGCGAGAGCATTCGGCTATTTAGGAAGCGACTTGGTTGCGATTTATATTGCATTAGCGATAGTGCTAACCTACGCAATTTCATCGTTGGTTCATCGGTATGTCGAAATGCCATTTATCGACATCGGTAAAAGAATAGCCACGACAGCCTATTCTCGAGAACTAAAATGCCAGTAAGGGTCCTTGTCAACTATATACTTTTTCCGTTGCTTCTCGTGGCAACAGCCTTCAATCTGAGGTATCGATTGACGGGGGCTGAGATACATCTAGGGGGGGCAGAGCTTTCCATTGCACCCTACGATATCTTTTTGTTTCTGATACTGATGTCCATCATTTTTTTCAGTAAACAAATCAATTTGGAAAAGATAAAAATTGATCGGATAACGGCAATAGCGATATTTTTTGTTGTGTTGTCTTCTGTGTCAATTATTAACTCGCAAGCGGTGAACTTCACTGTTTATGAAATTTTTCGGCATTGGAAGATCATCGTGCTGTTTCTTGTGGTGAGATCGGTTTTCCAAGATGGAAAGTCCATGGAGAAATTCACCAAGGTTGCCGCGTTATTAATACTCTTTGAAACGATGTATGCGGCATATCAACTGGCAACCGGTGATGTCACGGAAGATGCTCAGCAAGTTAAAGAACTTTTTGTTGAAAACGGAATCACCCGGGTCACAGGTACCTTGAGGCATCCTGCCTTGTTGTCGCTATTTACGGTGCTACTACTGCCATTTTGTGTTTATGGTGCAGTAAATGGAAAGGGCAGGTTGCTGTATATCAGTGCAATCGCAGCAGGTTTTGTCGTTATCTGTTTAACCTATTCAAGAACTCAAATTGTATTGTATTTTTTTGTAATGGGCCTGTGCCTTTTTTATTTTAAACGCCAAAATGGAAGTTCGATTCTAAGAAACAAAAAAATAATCTATACATCAGTGATATTTTCTTTAGTAATTATGGCAGGTGCTATTTATAATTTGGAAAATCTCTATGCAAGATTTTTTGATGCGCCTGAGTCAAGTACAACCTCAAGACTGATTTTGGCAAAAATCGCGCTCAATATGTTTGTGGAGCATCCGCTCATCGGTGTGGGCTGGAATAATTTTGTAGATGTCATGGAGCAGTATGATGAGTTTGGTGCGTCTAAAAGCTTTAGGTATCCGGCTCACAACATGTACTTGCTGGTCATGGCAGAGACGGGGCTGATAGGGATTTTCAGTTATTTAGTCCTCATATTTGGAATCTACAAGATTCATAAGAATACGATCAAGAGAGGCGGTGATGTTGCGGTTAACAATGCGTCGGCCGCCGCGCTGGTCTCTATCATTGCGATACTGATAACCGGAATTCAGGGTTGGTCATTTCGAGCGGATAGCATACAGGCAATTATCTGGATAAATTTCGGAATAATTTGCGCACTTAATGATAGAGCGAAACGACATGCTTAGAAGTGCTTTTTTGTGTGTGATGCTTCTGGCAGCTGCTTTTAATGTGGAGGCGTTGACTCGAAGTGTTCTCGATTACAAGTTGGATATGCCGTTGCGAGGATTTAATGTTGACTTGAATTTAAATGAGCAGGACTTTAAAAATTTAAGTGATTTAAATGTAAATGCCGTGCGTGTTGCGTTTGCATCACATCCATTATTTGATGAAGTAGGTGGGTTGGACAGTACGGCAGTCGCTGTGCTTGATCGTTATATTCGGTATGCAAAGAAGTACAATATTCTGCTTCTGATTGATGTTCATACCTTTCCCGGTAACGTCAAAAAATACTCGGGTTCAATGAGCGATGAGTATTGGCGTAACGCTGATCTGAGGCGTGCTCTTATAAAAAGCTATGCGCAATTGGCAGGGAAGTATAAAGATGAAAGCATTGTCATCGGCTATGACATTGTGAACGAGCCGGCGCAGGCTGAGCTTGCGCAATATCTTTATTTTTTAAAGCAGGTATCAGAAACGATATTGGCGATCTCGCCAGGCAAACTGGTCTTGATTCAGCCGCGCATCACTATTCAACCAAATGGAATCCCTAACGGACAGCGATCCAACTGGAGTGAGATCACTCATCTGACTAATGACAAACAGGTCATAGGCAGCCTGCATTATTACGATCCTGGGGATTTTACTCATCAAGGCGTTCATGAATTTCCTGTCAATCAGCGACTTCCATTTTTGTTGAGAAATGAAAAGAGCTTGAGGTTGTATTTTAGAAAAACCCTGTCCCGGGTTTTAAATTACCCCGGGCCAGTGATAGTGGGTGAGTTCAGTGTGTCGAATTATAGTCCGGCGGATGACGCTGAATTGTACATGAACACACTATTAGATCTATTTGAGCGCAAGGGCTGGAGTTGGTTTTATCATTCTTATAAAGAAGCTGATATCTGGAATCCCGAATTGTCATTGACAACAAAAGGTCTTGCCCCTGATACCTCGTCTAAAAAATACCTTCTGTTGAAGGCGCATTTTAAATTGAACGATCGATTTCAGGCCGCTGACTGATCGCGAGCAGGACACTTTTCTTGAAAGCAATTCAATTGTTGATTTCGTCGTTTGGTGCCGCGGGTGCGACTTTTTTACTTCAAGTCATACTGAGCAGAACCTTGGATGCCGCGAGCTTCGGCCTTATATCCTTTTCCAATGCAATCACGATAACGCTGGGAGCATTGGCGTTCAGTGGCATAAATAGTTTGTTGTTGAGGCGTGTCAGCCGGTCTCCAACGGAATATACCGGATACATGCAAGTTGCTTATGTTTGCCTTTTGCTCAATACGCTGGGTGCCTTTGTTGTCAGCACAATGCTGTTGTACGGAGCGGGAATACATCTTTTGGAGTCGGTTTTACTGGCGACGGGTGTTGTCGCACTATCTTCTCAGGCGATTGTAATCACTCAAGGACAACTCAAGAGCAATCCTCTACGAATTTCGTTTGGCCAAGTGGTGTTGCCGCTTTCAAGGATATTCGGGGTTGTGGCAATTTTTTATTTTATGGTCCCAAGCTTTACGATGGCCTCAATCGCCTTGGGTGCAGCTAATATAATTTGTCTAGTACTGTGTATAACCTTCATAACGCGGCACGGGAAGAAAGCAGGTTTAAAGATTCGGGATTTTTTGAAGGACTCCTTTAAATACTCGTTGAATGGCGCCTTGAATATTGCTCAGTTGCAAATTCCTATTTCCTTATTAGGTGTTATATATGGCTCTACCTATTCTGGTTATCTGGCGATTTGCAATACGTTGCTCACGGCATTGTATATAGCTCCTAATACCGTATTTAACACCTATCTGATAAAAAAGTACCATTCCCTTTCAATGGCGGAAAAGGGTCTCCCTGTAAAGCATTCGTTGTATTCATTTGCAGTGGGAGTAATTTTTGCGGGAGGCTTAAGTTTTTACTCCAGTGAGCTTGTTCAACTGTTATTTGGTGCTGAATATGATTATGCGGCTCAGGTGTTGCAAATAGCAGCTTTGTCTATTCCCTTCCGATTTTTTGCAACACCTTTTGGCGCTGCATTATTGAGCGAAGAGTGGGTAAGTAAAAAAATACTGGTCGCCAGTGCCGGGATGGCGTTGCAGGTTGGTTTGTTTGTTTTACTAATGCCGTTTGAAGCAAAAGGTATTGGTTTAAGTATTTTGGCTAGTGAGTTCTTCATAGCTGTTTCGTACTATATTCTTTATAGAAAGAGCGTGCATTTATGAATGTTTCTATTATCGGGTATTATGGGGATAACTTTGGTGATCTTCTGATGCTGAAGTCGCTCTTATCTTTGAAAAAACCAGGTTTGGTATTTACCGTATTGACTTACGGGGATGCCCGGTCACTCCGGAAACAAAGCTTTATTAGCGATAATGCTGTGAGTGTGGTAGAGCTTAATAAGGATAACGCTAGAGTAGCCTACAAGAACGTAATAAGCAGTTCCGCAATAATTTGGGGTGGCGGAACTTGCTTTATGGATGAGGGCGGAACCGGTGGAATAAAGTACATGGCGCTGGGTCGTCTGTTCGGTGCGCGTATTATCTACGCAGGTATTGGTGTGGATAATCATAAAAAAATAAAAACCCGGTTAATCTTGCTTCTCGCAACTTTAATAGCCAAAGCACTTTATATTAGAGATTCTGCTTCTTTGCAGGCTATTAAAAAAATTAATCCCTGGATGCGACCTGGAAAAATAAAACAGTCTGTGGATCTTGCATATGCGCTCGATACCGGTGGAATAAAAGACGCAGATGACTTGGGTGGCGATGAGTACATCGTCGTGTGTTTGCGCGATCTTGATGGGTATGGTGAGCAATCAAGTAGCGATATATACAGGCAGTTGTTAGATGTTTCGATCAAAGTATGCAAAGCGTTGGATGTTAATAAGATCGGCATATTGAATGCTGATGCAGAGGTTGATACAAGCGTATCGTTGTATGCAGAGCGTGAATTGGAAAATTGCGGGTTTTCAGTATTTAAAGTTATGGGCAGTGATATTGATCGATCAATAGATTGTATAAAGAAAGCCCGGCATGTAGTCAGCGCTCGATTGCATCCTGCGGTGCTCGCCTATTCAGTAGGTACACCTTTCTCTTTGTACAATTACTCAGACAAAAACAAAAAATTTACCGCTGAAACGAACACCGATGAGTGTTTGATTCACCGGGGCGCGATAAATAGTTTTGTGCCTCAGTACAACGGCTGGTCTATAGGTGAAAAAAACACACATAAAGAACTGGCGATATCGACTGTTAACGAAATATATCAGTTTTTAAGTTTAACTGAATAAAGGATTTTTTCATGGATCGCTTAAATTATTTTATCATTGAACCGGTAGGAGGGCACGGTGGAATGAATTATTATAATACCGGTCTCGGGCAAGGGCTGGTTCTAAACAATACTTGTGTGCATCTCTACACTTGCCCTGAGTCGCAGGAGCAAAGTTCAAACAATTTTACGATCAATAAGTTTTTTAAAGGTGTGTACGGAAAGTCAAATAAGGTGATCCGGCTGGCCAGATTTGTCGTGGCGCTGACAAGATCCATTATTGATATAAAGAAAAAAGGCGGAAGAGTTTGCCATCTGCATTTTTTTCAGTATTCACTTCTCGAATTGATAACGTGCAATTTATTGCGGTTTAGTGGCATTAAAATAGTCGCGACGGTTCATGATGTTGAGTCATTTTCGGGGGCATCTCTAACCAGAACCCACACCTCTATATTGCGAGCGCCGGAGGAATTTATCGTTCATAACGAGTTTTCTCGGCAAGAGTTACGCTCGGTGATCTCAGCGCAAGGGATTGATAAAAAAATCGCGATTATCCCTCACGGTAACTATCTTCCCTTCGTTAAACGACGGGATAACTTATTGTCTCGTCAGCACCTATCATTGCCAGTTGATAAAAAACTCATACTTTTCTTTGGTCAGATAAAAAAGGTCAAGGGGCTGGATGTTCTTTTAAATGCGATGGAGATTGTCTCGGCACTCGAACCTGATGCCGTATTGCTAATCGCGGGCAAGGTCTGGAAGGATTCTTTTCATCATTATGAAGAGTTGATTAAATCAAAAAATATATCGAATGTGGTCATACCGCATATTCGCTATATCAATGATGAAGATGTCGACTTTTATTATTCTTCTGCCGATGTAGTTGTTCTGCCTTATAAGAAAATCTATCAAAGTGGCGTGCTACTGATGGCAATGTCGTATGGCTGTATTACGGTGTCGTCACGTTTGCCAGCTATGATCGAGGTCGTGGATGAAAACAAAAACGGCTTTTTGTTTGAAACGGATAACCCGCGTGATTTGGCCAAGCAAATATTAGCAGCGCTAGGCTCAAATGTTGCAGAGCATATTTCGCAGAACGCTCGTGCTGCGATGATAGAAAAACATGATTGGAAGCGCGTAGCGCGTTTGCACATAAAGGTATTTGAAACTTATGAATAGGCATTTGTTGATTCTAGGGATAAGAGGTATTCCGGCCCAACATGGCGGCTTCGAGACATTTGCCGAGAAATTGGCGGTCTATCTAAAAGAGAAGGGCTGGAGAATCACTGTTTACTGCCAGGAAGGCGGCAGTGGTGCAATAACAGAAACCGAATGGCAAGGTATTCGTCGTGTTCATATACCTGTTTCCAGAGAGGGCGCACTAGGCACTGTTATCTTTGATTTCAAGGCAGTACGCCACGCACTTCGTGAGAAAGGTCTGTTTTTGACATTGGGTTACAACACTGCCATTTTTAATCTTCTGCAACGGGCCAAAGGCCAGACCAATATAATCAATATGGACGGCATCGAATGGCGTAGAGAAAAGTGGGGGCCGATTGCCAAGACTTGGTTCTGGATGAATGAGCGATTGGGGTGCTGGATAGGCAATCATCTCGTCGCCGACCATCCGAAAATAAAAGATCACCTCGCCACACGTGTCAGTGCCGATAAGATCACCATGATTCCCTATGGCGGTGATGAAGTGAAGTCGGCGTCAGTCGAAGTATTGGCCGGTTTTTCTTTAGAACCTAAAAATTTTTCCATTATTATTGCAAGGCCAGAACCAGAGAATTCTTTTTTTGAGATGGTCGATGCATTTAGCTCTTCTGTCAGGAATCATAAACTTGTGGTGCTCGGGAACTTTACGCCAAGCACGAATGAATATCATAAGAAGGTGATGGACGCAGCAAGTGATGAGGTGATATTTCCAGGTGCTATCTACGATGCAAGCATCGTCCAGGCACTTAGATATTTCAGTTGTTTCTATCTCCATGGTCATCGTGTTGGCGGAACTAACCCATCGTTGGTTGAAGCGCTTGGCGCTGGCTGCGCGATTATCGCTCACGATAATCCCTTTAACCGTTGGGTCGTGGGTGAGGGCGCAGCTTACTTTTCGGATAAGCAGTCTCTTTCGCATCTACTGGATGAACTACTGGTGGACGAAGAAAGAATTGCGGATATGAAGGAAGTAGGTGCCGCGAGGTTTGTTGAGCGTTTCAAGTGGGAAAAAGTGTTGAGCGCGTATGAGCAACTTTTCATTGAATGGCGACCTTCATAAGTCATCCATCACTTCGATCTAAACCAGTTTTTTACTTTTTGATGAGGTGCTAAATGATTCCGGTTATTTTATCTGGAGGCTCTGGTTCGCGCCTATGGCCACTTTCGCGACAACTGAACCCCAAACAATTCCTGTCGTTAATAGATACCAATCTCTCTTTACTTCAGGCCACGATTCAGAGACTTGATGGCTTGGAGATACAGGCCCCTAGGCTCATCTGTAACGAAGAGCATCGGTTTCTGGCCGCTGAACAGTTGCGAAAGCTGGGTATGGAGAGTGCAAATATCCTACTTGAGCCCGTAGGCCGTAATACGGCGCCAGCGGTTGCTCTGGCCGCACTGCAAGCAACGGTCGAAGGTCAGGATCCGATGCTGCTGGTTTTGCCGGCGGATCACACAATTAAAGATATCGATGCTTTCCAGGAGGCCATCAAGGTCGCTCTTGCGCTGGCAATGGAAGGGAAGCTAGTAACCTTCGCGATAGTGCCCACCTATCCCGAAACGGGGTATGGCTATATTGAGAAGGGTGACGAAATTGGCGGCGGTTTCAGAGTGAACCGTTTTGTCGAGAAACCCGACCTGACAACAGCTCAAGAATATGTACTCACGAACAATTTTTTCTGGAACAGCGGCATGTTCCTGTTTCGCGCAAGCCGTTATCTGGAAGAGTTGCAAAAGTTCCGGCCTGACATTTTATCTGCTTGTATTGAGGCCTTGGGGAATGGTTCGCAGGATTTGAATTTTACTCGGGTTGACCGGGCTTTGTTTTCTGCATGCCCCGAGGACTCTATCGATTACGCCGTAATGGAAAAAACCGCCGATGCGGTGATGGTCCCAATGAATGCCGGATGGAGTGACATTGGCTCTTGGTCTGCGCTCGCCGATGCTTTTGCAAAAGATGCTAACGGTAACGTGCTCAAGGGGGACGTCTTCGCCGAGAACACGTCCAATACCTATGTTCACGCCAATAGCCGTTTGGTCGCGACTATCGGCGTCGAAGGGTTGGTCATCGTTGAAACCAACGACGCCATTCTGGTTGCTCGCAAGGATCAAGTACAAGACGTTAAGAAAGTAGTAGAACGGCTCAAGTTATCCGATCGCCACGAATACTCGAACCACAGAGAAGTTTATCGTCCGTGGGGCATGTATGACTCGATAGATAAAGGCACTCGCTATCAAGTGAAACGTATCACGGTTCAACCGGGGGCGAAGTTGTCTGTGCAGATGCATCACCACCGCGCCGAGCACTGGATCGTCGTGAGCGGTACGGCCAAGGTGACCAACGGTGAGCAGACTTATCTGGTTTCCGAGAATCAGTCGACTTACATCCCTATCGGTCAAGTGCATGCCCTCGAGAACCCGGGTGTCATTCCCCTTGAACTGATTGAAGTCCAGTCGGGCTCCTACTTGGGCGAGAACGATATCGTACGGTTTGAAGACAAATACGGCAGGGCATGAACTACAACCCCCGATGGGTTAGCCAATAGCGGGGGCGGGTTACCGATTCTATCTTTATCTCGTCGTCAGGATCTCCACTCATGTTTAAAAAAATCCTAGTCACCGGTGGTTCCGGTTTCATTGGATCAGCAGTGGTACGCCACCTGATAAATGAAACCACCTGTACGGTCGCGAACGTCGACAAGCTGACGTACGCGGGTAATTCCGATTCCTTGTCCAGCATTGCCGAGTCGCCGCGCTATCACTTCTTCGAGGTCGATATCTGCGACGCTCAGGCGCTGGATCAAGTATTCGCGACGTTTCAACCGGATGCGGTGATGCATCTGGCTGCGGAGTCCCATGTCGATCGTTCTATCGACGGTCCCGCGGATTTTATCCAGACCAATATTGTCGGAACCTATACCTTGCTTGAGGCGGCCCGACGTTATTGGAACGGCCTGGCAGAAGAGGCTAAACAGGTTTTTCGCTTCCACCATATCTCTACGGACGAGGTGTATGGAGACCTGGAGGGCACCGATAGTCTGTTCAGCGAAACCACGCCTTATGCGCCAAGTTCGCCCTATTCGGCGTCCAAAGCCAGTTCGGATCACCTGGTTCGAGCCTGGCAACGCACTTATGGTCTACCGGTGCTGGTGACCAATTGCTCGAATAATTACGGCCCTTATCACTTCCCCGAGAAGTTGATTCCCCACGTGATTCTGAATGCCATCCATGGGCGGCCTCTTCCGGTCTATGGCGACGGCTTGCAAATTCGCGACTGGTTGTTTGTAGAAGATCATGCGCGCGCCTTATGCGAGGTCGTGTGCCGAGGCAAGGTAGGCGAAACCTACAACATCGGCGGCCATAACGAGAAAACCAATCTTGAGGTCGTGGAAACCTTGTGTGATTTGCTCGAAGAGTTGGCGCCCAACAAGCCAGTGGGTGTCGATCGTTATCGCGAGCTGATTACCTTCGTCAAGGATCGGCCGGGACATGATCTTCGTTACGCCATTGATGCGGGCAAGATCGAGCGCGAACTCGGTTGGCGACCGCAGGAAACCTTTGAGAGCGGTATACGCAAAACGGTTCAGTGGTACCTGGATAATCAAGAGTGGTGGCAGCGCGTCCTTAACGGTGAGTACCGCCCGGAGCGTCTTGGCCATATCGGTTGAACCATTCAAACCCTGCCTCTATTCAACTCTGAAGGGAATCCTCATATGAAAGGCATCATTTTGGCGGGCGGCTCCGGCACTCGCTTGCATCCCATTACTCGTGGTGTATCCAAACAGCTGCTGCCGGTCTACGACAAGCCGATGATTTATTATCCGCTGTCGGTATTAATGCTGGCGGGCATACGCGAGATATTGATTATCTCCACGCCGCAGGACTTGCCCAACTTCCAGAACCTGTTGGGTGATGGCTCTTCTTTCGGCATTGAACTCAGTTATGCCGAACAATCTTCTCCCGATGGTCTGGCCCAGGCCTTCCTGATCGGCGAGGATTTTATCGGCGACAGTAATGTGGCGCTGATTCTGGGCGACAACATCTTCTACGGTTATGGCTTCAGCGCCTTGTTGCGCGAAGCGTCACAACGACAGACCGGTGCCACCGTTTTCGGTTATCGAGTCAGTGATCCGGAGCGTTTTGGTGTTGTCGAGTTCGACGATAACGGCAAGGCGATCTCGATCGAAGAGAAGCCAAAACATCCAAAGTCCGACCATGCTGTCACCGGCTTGTATTTCTACGATAAAGACGTTGTGAGCATTGCAAAGCAAGTCAAACCTTCGATCCGCGGCGAGCTCGAAATCACTGACGTGAACAACGCGTATCTGCAGCGCGGGGATTTGCACGTCAGTGTGTTGGGACGTGGTTTTGCCTGGCTGGACACCGGGACCCATGATTCGTTGATGGAGGCCGGGCATTTCGTCCAAACCATCGAAGCGCGTCAGGGTTTGAAAGTGGCCTGTCTGGAGGAGGTGGCGTACCACCAGGGTTGGTTGTCGGCCGCGGAACTCGATAAACAAGCCACCGCGTTACACAAAACCGGTTACGGTCAGTATCTGGCACGGGTGCTGAATACGGAGCCCGCAAAATGAATGTCATCAATACCCGGTTGCCCGGTGTACTGATCATCGAGCCTAAAATCTTCGGCGATGATCGCGGGTTCTTTCTCGAGAGTTATCACCAGCAGCGTTATCGCGATGCCGGCATCGAGTTGCCTTTCGTCCAGGACAATCACTCGCGCTCGCAATATGGCGTGTTGCGTGGTTTGCACTTCCAAAAGACCCGGCCCCAGGGCAAGTTGGTGCGGGTTACCCAAGGTGCAGTGTACGACGTAGTTGTGGACATCAATCCCCAATCACCCACCTGTGGTGAGCATGTAGGCGTCAAGTTGACCGCCGACAACCATCTTCAACTATGGGTGCCGCCGGGTTATGCCCACGGTTTCTGTGTGCTCAGTGATACCGCGGATTTTCAATACAAATGCACCGACCTGTATTATCCCGAGGACGAGGGTGGTCTGCTCTGGAATGACCCGGAACTGGACATCGCCTGGCCGTTGGATTCGCCTTTACTCTCGGAAAAAGACTTACGCAACCCGCGCTTGCGCGCGGTGTTGAGTGGGGAATGACGGATTAATGATGGTCTATAGTTAATATTAACTATTTATGACTATTGTATTGTGCCTTGGATAATCAAACACATAGAACTTTGCGGGATGGGGGATTCGGGAAAATCCTGACTAATAATAACAGTCGGTATGAGGCGCGAGTTGTTCAAGATCGCGAATTTGTGTCGAAAATGTCTTATTGGGTAGTAAACGTCTTGAAAAATCTCATTTTCGTCAAAGCGTCCAGCTCCTGTGCAAGCGCTTTGCGGATGAGGTGACGAAGCTCGGCATATGGCATGCAATGCCTATAAATGACATCCTCCAAAGGAGGCAATGTGCATGAACTGTCTCGTTCGATACGGGTATCAGTTCTATTCACCTGCTGTTCATTCCCGGTCCTAGTATCCAATCTAATGCATAGTTGATGTCGAGAAGGAGTCTGATATGAAGAAACTACTTACGGCCGGCTTGCTGGCTGTCATGAGTACCGCGGCTTTGGCAGCGGATGAACCAGCGAGCAAGACGGTGAGCGAAAGCGAGCCCCTGTCGTTGGACACACCGCTGGTCGGGGGTGTAACCGTCGCCGAAACTATGCTGGTCGGCGCGGCTATTCTCGGCGCTGCAGTGGCCGCCTCAAACTCCGGTGGCAGTTCCAATGGCGGTACTTCGGGAACGGGTGGCACCACCGGTACGGGTGGTACGACTGGTACCAACTAATACCCCGCGTAGTGTGTTGTACAAGATCACTCAGAACTTTCTGGGTGATCTTGTTTTAGACTTGCCCTCGACTAGCGTAGTGCCATTATGATCCGTAGGTTTTCTGTTGTTATGCTGGCAAGTATCAGCTTGTCCGGCTGTATGTTTTCGCCTGGTCAACACATGGACACCAGTCAAATGGTGAGTGACGGTTCTCCCGAAAGTAGCCGGGTGGAGCTTATTCCCATCACCCCTAAATTGATTGCCATGGACGCCGCGACCAAAGTTCGCGAATCGGTTCCCTCTGCGTTGTTGTCTTATGCGCCAGGCGGTTATCGGGTGGGCGCCAATGACCTGTTGTTTATTACGGTCTGGGATCACCCGGAGTTGACGGCACCTTCCGGTCCGCAACAGCAACTCGATGCCAACGGTCGCCTGGTGCGCCCGGACGGCACGCTGTTTTATCCCTATATCGGCAATATTCCGGCCGCCGGTAAAACCATCGAAGAGTTGCGGGCGTTTATCGCCGAACGCTTGTCGCAATTTGTCGAAAGCCCGCAGGTTGACGTCAGCGTACTGCGCTTCGCCAGCCAGACCGTGGTGGTTTCCGGTGCGGTGATCAAAGCCGGCCAGCAACCGATCACCACTAACCCATTGAGCGTAGTGGAGGCTATTGGCGCGGCCGGGGTGGACCCGACGAATGCAGACCTGTCAGGCCTGACGCTGACCCGCGACGGACGCGAGTACAAGCTGGATCTGGACACTCTCAATCGCCAGGATTCGCAACTGCAAGGTGTCTACCTCAAGGGCGGCGATCGGCTGTACCTGCCTTATAACGATCTCAAGCGGATCTATGTCATGGGTGAGGTCAATCAACCTCGCGCGCTGAGCTTCAAGAGCAAATCGATCAACCTGACCGATGCCTTGGGCACTGTGGGTGGCTTGAACCAGACCACCTCCAATGGCAACGCGGTGTACGTGATTCGCGGTGCGGACAACCTGGAAACCGAGCCGGCCAAGGTATTCCAGCTCGATGCAGAATCGCCTTCCGCTTTGGTGCTGGCCACCCGTTTCGACTTGCAACCGCAAGACATCGTCTATGTCGGCCCGGCCGGCGTGACGCGCTGGAACCGTCTGATCACTCAGCTTCTGCCTACCGCCAGTGTCCTGGGGACCGGTGCCAGCTCGGTTAACGACCTCAGCGAAGCCAACAGCAGATAAGGCTCTATCCCGCCGTGAAAATTTTGCCTACCTGTGCCTGTCTGTCGATGGCGCTCTTGCTATGCGGGTGTAACCCGTTGATGAAGGCCTCTTGGGACACTCTGGAATCCTCCATCACAGGACCTGCCTCCATCAACCTGACCCGCGCTCAGGTCGACGCCGTGCCTTATCCGCAGATCCTGGTCACCACCATCTCCAGCGAGGGGGTGATGGCCATGGCCCGTCGGCGCGGCGACCTGCAGTTCTGGGTTGCTTCCGGCAAGCAGGTGCTGATGATGCGCGACGGTCTGGTGGTACGCACCGTCGGGCTGGGCGTGTCTCTGGATGGCACTCGCTTTAATGATGAGTCGCCCTTCAAACGCGGTCTGCAGCAATTGCCTGACGGCTATACCAGCACGCGCTGGATTGACATCTATGACGGCAACCGCATCGGCATTGCGGTCAACAGCCGTTTCAGCCCCCATGGCATCGAAACCATCAGCATTCTGGACAAGGATTACGCCTTGCTGCGCATCGACGAGCAGGTGGATGTACCCACCCTGAATTTCCGCGCCACCAACCGCTACTGGGTCGACCCCCAGGACGGCTTCATCCTGCGCAGTGAGCAACACCTGACGCCGCAGCTGTTCCTGAAAATCGTACAGCTACGCCCCGATCGGGGGGCTGCCCGGTGAAGTGTTCGAACCTTGTGTTGCTGGGCTTGTTCTTGATGGGGCCGAGCGTGAGCCAGGCGGCCGTAACAGTCAGCGGTGATGTGCGTAGCCCTGGGCCCATCGACGTCAAACCCGGTGCACGTTTGATGGATGTCATTAAAGGTGCCCAGCCCAATGCCGAAAGTTACTGGCTGGGTGCGGCGTGGCTGCACCGCTCGTTGGAGGTTCAGCAAGCGCGTTTGAAGGCCGGCATCTTGTTTGATCTGAAGTTGTTGCAACGGGGTGCCTTGCTGGATGGCAAGCGCACGCGAGCAGATGTGAGTGCTCGCCTGTATGAGCACATCGAGCGACTGCCGGTCACCGGGCGCCAGGTTGCAGTGCTCGACCCGATCGCGGTGGAAGTGGGGTTCGCCCGCAACGCTTTGCTCGATGATGGCGACCGTCTGATCTATCCCGTGCGGCCGTCCACCGTGGAAATCCTCGGGGCAGTCGCCCAGCCCTGTCATGTGCCTTACCGCGCCATGCAAGAAGTTCATGCCTACGCCGGGCAATGCACCATCCTGGACGATGCCGAGCGCGACTATCTGTGGCTGATCCAGCCCGACGGCAAGATTCGGCGCGTGGGCGTGGCGGCATGGAATCGTGAGGAGGGCATTGTTGCGGCGCCGGGCAGCAGGATTCTGGTGCCGATCCGCAACGATGATCTAGAGGTACCGACGCCTGATCTCAATCAACAAATGGCTGAGTTTCTCGCCACCCAACCCCTGGCTGAGGTGGCCCCTTGAAGTTGCGTTTTGCTGTTGTATTGCTCCTGCCCTGTGGATTGGCTCATGGTGAACCACGCTACACCCAGAATGATTTTGGTGGTGTCGGTTTGTTGCAGACGCCTACCGCACGCATGGCTCCCGCCGGGGAGTTGAGCGCCACGGCCAGTCGTACCGACCCTTACACCCGCTATAGTTTTTCCCTGCAGCCTTTCGATTGGCTGGAGGGCTCGTTTCGTTACACCGCGATCACCAACCGCAGGTACGGCACCGAAGAATTGAGCGGCGACCAGAGCTTCAAAGACAAGGCCATTGACGTCAAGGCGCGGCTTTGGGAAGAAAGTCACTGGGCACCGCAAGTCGCCGTCGGTGCCCGGGACATTGGCGGTACCGGGCTGTTTTCCAGCGAATATTTCGTCGCCAACAAGCGTTATGGCGACCTGGATTTCAGCCTCGGCATTGCCTGGGGCTATCTGGGTAATCGGGGGGATTTCAGTAACCCGCTGGCGGTCTTCGGCAGCAAGTTCAACGACCGGCCTGAGAGCTCGGCGGCTGTCGCCAGGGCAGGGGACGTGAACACCAACGCGTATTTCCGAGGCCACCCTTCGTTGTTTGGCGGAGTGGCTTATCAAACGCCTTGGGCACCGCTGAGCCTGAAGATCGAGTATGAGGGCAACGATTACGAGAACGAGCCGCTGGACAATTCGATCAAGCAAGACCTGCCGATCAACATCGGCGTGGTCTATAAGCTCGCGGACAGTGTCGATCTGAGTGCTGGCTGGGAGCGTGGCAATACCGCGATGTTTGGCATCACCTTGCACACCAATTTTGTCAGCCGCAAGGCGCCGGTCAAGACGTATGATCCTCCCGCCGAGCCGCTGCCGGCGCAGGAACCGTCGACACCTGCCGATCAGGTCAACTGGGCCGATGTCTCCAATCGGCTGCAACAAAATGCCGGCTATAAGGTGAAACGCATCACTCAGCGTGGCTCCGAGTTGATGGTGTATGGCGAGCAGTCTCGCTATTTTTATCCGTCCAAAGCTGTCGGGCGGGCTAGCCGGATTCTTGATAACAGCGTCAATCAGGACATCGATTGGTTCACCCTGGTGAATCAGCGTTATGACATGTCCATCGAAGAAACCAGCGTGCCGCGCGAAACGTTCCGCGCGGTGGTGAACAATGACCAGCCGCTGAAGGAATTGCACCGTACGACCGAGGTCAACCCGGCGATGGCACACCGGGAAACCACGCTTTACACCCAGGCACTCGAGCCATTCACTTATGGCCTCGGCCTGGGCTACAAACAGAACATCGGCGGCCCGGATGGATTGCTTTATCAGTTCACTGCCGATGCCGACGCGGAGTACCGTTTCACCCGCAATACCTGGTGGAGCGGCTTGCTCAGCGTCAACCTGCTGAACAACTACGACAAGTTCACCTACGATGCACCGAGCGGGCTGCCGCGAGTGCGCACCGATTTGCGTCAATACATGACCACCTCCGATGTGATGATGCCGACGTTTCAGTTCAACCATGCGAAACAGCTGGATCAGGACTTGTATGGCATGGTCTACGGCGGTTATCTGGAGTCCATGTACGCTGGCGTTGGCAGCGAAGTGCTCTATCGACCTACGGGGAAACGCTGGTCGGTGGGCGCTGACCTGAACTTCGTGCGCCAGCGCGATTATGATCAGGGCTTTGGTCTGCGTGACTACGACACCGTGACGGGGCATGTCACCAGCTATACTGAGCTACCCAATGACATGCTCGCAGCAGTGAGTGTCGGGCGTTATCTGGCGAAGGACTGGGGCACCACCGTCGACCTGTCGCGGGTGTTCAAGAACGGTGTGAAGTTTGGCGCCTGGGTCACCCTGACCAGCGCCTCGAAGGAAGAGTATGGCGAGGGCAGTTTCGACAAAGGGATTTATGTTTCCATCCCGTTCGACGAACTGATGAGTACCTCTACCATGCGTCGGGCCAACATCGTCTGGGCGCCACTGACCCGCGATGGCGGTGCACGCCTGAATCGGGCCTACTCGCTGCAGACCATGACCGACGGACGTGATAGCGACCTGTTCTACAACAACTTCGAGAAAATTACCGAATGATCATGTGGCTCAAAGGCTTGGTCGAGTTGCCGTTCTGGCTTCGAGGCCTGGTCTTTGCCGCAGTGACCATGATTCTGCTGTTCGCCGGTTTGCGCCCTCAACCGATCCCGGAGCTGTTCGCCGAAGAAGACAAGCTGCATCACTGGATCGGTTTTCTGGTATTTGCGTGCAGCTGCCGCCTGGCCTTTCCCGCGGTGAAGTTTCGCTGGATCGCCGTGGGGTGCTTGCTCACCGGCGTACTCATCGAGGCTGCGCAAGATTTGATGCCGCTGCGCACGGCTTCGCCCTACGACATGCTGGCCAATACTGTCGGCGTGTTGATGGGTTTATTGATTTCAAGGTATTGGGTGCGCTGAAAGGGCGTGAAATACTTGGCCGCCTACCGGCATGCTGTCACCATTGATCTCGCTATACCCCTCCAGCAACACCTCTCCTGCCGTCCGGCACATGTCAGTCAATTAATCCCTGATGCGATCAGCAGCTGTAGCAGCTGTAGCAGCTGTAGAGCTTGCGAGGCTGCGTTCGGCTGCGCGGCAGCCGTGAATCCGGCTGACGCGGTTTGCCTGATGCACAGTAAGTTCTGGCTTGACGACGGCTTCGCCGCCGAACGCAGCCTCGCAAGCTCGGCAGCTGCTACAGGTCAACGCAGCCTTCGACAGTTGCGACAAAAAAAGAGGGCAAAGGGGTAATACCAATCAGTTAAGGACAAATCGGACCTAATGAAATGGCTACCCCCGCCTCCCCCCTGTGATCGCCCACTAAGCTTTCACCGGGGGCTCATCGGAGATCATTGCCATGAACAACGTAGCTATCGCCGCCATCGACCTAGGAAAACATAC
>NZ_MUNM01000051.1 GCF_002286815.1 Pseudomonas sp. PICF141 | reverse complement strand
CGACGGCAAGGCCGGTGCCGACACCCTGGACGGCGGTGCCGGCAACGACACCTACGTTATCGACAATGTCGGCGACTCGGTGATCGAACGCGGCACCTCCCTGGCCGAGATCGACACGGTGCTGTCGTCGATCAGCTACACCCTGGGCAATAACCTCGAGAACCTGAGCCTCACCGGCGGCGACCACCTCGACGCCACCGGTAACGCGTTGGGCAACCGTCTGATCGGCAACGCCGGCAACAACGTTCTGGATGGCGGAGCCGGGGCCGACGTGATGAGCGGCGGCAGCGGCAACGACACTTACATCGTCGACAACCTCAAGGACGTAATCACCGAGACCAGCGCCCTGGCGAGCGAAATCGACACCGTGCGTTCCTCGGCCAGCTGGACCCTGGGCGCCAATCTGGAAAACCTCACCCTCACCGGCAGCAATAACCTCAACGGTGTCGGCAACACATTGAATAATGTGCTGACCGGCAATAGCGGCAATAACCTGCTCAATGGCGGAGCGGGCAACGACCTGCTCGACGGTGGTGCGGGCAATGACTTACTGGTGGGAAGTCTGGGTGCAGACACCCTCACCGGGGGCTCCGGTGCCGACCGGTTTATTTTCAGTTTGATAAGCGAGCTGGGCAAAGGAGTGAACAGCGATTTCATCACCGACTTCAGCAACCTGCAGGGCGACAAGATCGACCTGTCGAAACTCGATGCCAATATCCTCACCACTGCGTTCAACGCCTTCACTTTCATTGATTCGAATGCATTCACAGGGGCAGGACAACTGCGTTTCGAACATCATGTGCTGTACGGCAACGTCAACGGCACGCTGGGTGCGGACTTCGAAATCCAGCTAGTTGGCGTGGATAACTTCAGTGCCAATGATCTGGTGGCATGACAACGGCAATACCATGAAAAACGCCCCGACTTGTTCGGGGCGTTTTCCGTTTAACACTGCAATTGTCCCTTAGTTAAGACAGAACCCCCAGCTCCTTCGCCCGCGCCACCGCCTGCGTGCGCCGCTCAACCCCTAACTTACTGTTGATATGACTGGCATGGGTCTTGACCGTGTGCAGCGAAATAAACAACTGATCGCTGATTTCCTGGTTCGAACACCCTTGGGCGATCAGTCGCAGAACGGCCAGTTCACGCGTACTGAGCTGTTCGGCCGCGGGCGATGACTCCAGCGCCGGGCGGGAGGTCATGGCCGGAAGTTTTTCCGAGAGACTCTGCGAAACGGCCGTCGGCGCACAGAGTTGAAGTTGCCCGCGTAGCCAGTCCGCGTGCGCGGCCAGCAAGGGATCAAACGGTTGCAGGACACCTCCGGCGGCCGCTTCCAAAGCCTGAGTCAGCGCCTTGCGCGCCTCGGGTTCGCGCCCACCCGCCAGCAACAGCATGATTTTCTGACTGAGCGCCATCACGCTGAGCATCTGCCGGCCGCTGTGCTGACCGTGTTCATGCAACGCATTCAAGCGCCCTTCGGCGAGCATGGGCTGGCCCTTCATCATGTCCAGCACCGCCTGTTGCAGTTCAATGTGCAGCGGCAGTTGCGGATGGAATTCCGGCGGGGCTGCCGGGTGCTCGCCGTTGTAGGTCTGACCCAATCGCGTGAGCCAGGCTTCGGCGAGGTCGGTGCGGCCCTGGGCCAGCCAGAGTTCGCATTTGACCAGGGTGATCATCGCCAGGTAGTAAATCGGCGGGACATCCCAGATATGCATCAGACGCTCGGCTTCGGAGAGTTCGGCGAAGGCTTTGGCAAATTCGCCGTTGTAGCCATCCAGCCGTGCGATCACGCAATGGCCGATCAGCACGCTGATGTCGCGACAGGCCCTGGCTTCGCCCAACCCGGCTTGCAAACGTGCCCGCGCAGCCTGGGGTTGCAAGCGCAGAGCGAGCAAGAATCCTTCGTATAACGTCAGCCGCGCGCGCACGGCGTACAGCCGTTGCGGGGATAAGCCTTGCAGGCGTTGCAGCCCTTGGCGAACCTCATCCAGTGAGCGAAGAATCTCGCCGCGCGCTTGCAGTACACGAGCGCGGTCGTAATGGGCCAGAGCCTCGAACAACGGATTACCGACTCGTTGTGCCAGTTCAAGGGACTCACGATTCAGCCCTCGTGCCCGCCAAAGGTCGCTGTCGGCAATGGCCAGGTTCGACAATGTCGAGAGGCACATCAGGCGCTGCCCATAGCGTTTGGCCGGCAGGCTCTCCAGCGCTTCGGTGCAATAGCGCAACGTCAGCTCGCGATTGCCCCGGCCCCGGGCGATGATGCCGCTCAGGGCCAGCCATTGCGCCAGCATGGACTTTTGCGCAGTGGCCGACGGCGCCGGCAGGAAGCGGCTCAGATGGCTGGCCAGCTCCTCGGCGGCGTCCAGTTGGCAGGCCAGCCCCAACGCCCAGCTGTAGAGCACGATCAGTCGTGGTGTGCTGATCAGCAGGCTGTCGGGCAGGTCCATTTTCCAGCGCAGCAGCATGCCAACGTTCTGCTCGGCCAGCAGCTGTTCTTCGGAAAGGTTTTGCACCAGATTCGCCGCAACATCCAGATGCCCGGCACGCAATGCCTGCTCCACCGCCTCATCGAGTAACCCTTGGGAATTGAACCAGCGGCAGGCACGCAGATGCAGGCTGGCCGTCGGCACCATCGCCTGGGCGGTGGGCCGGCTGCGCAACAGGTCGGAAAACAAGTGGTGATAGCGATACCAGTGACCGTGTTCGTCCAGCGGCACCAGAAACACCTGATGCGCCAACAGGAAACGCAGGATCTCGGCACTGTCATGGGCTTCGCGCACGGCGTCGCACAACTCGCTGCAAAAACGCTCCTGGGGCGCGGTGTCGTACAGGAATGACTGCACCTCGGCGGGCAGGCAATCGATGACTTCTTCAAGCAGGTAATCGCGAATCAGCCCTTCCCCACCGTACAGCGATTGCGGCAATGCGCCCTCGCTGCCCGCCTCGGAGGCCGCCAGCAACCAGAAGCGCAGCCCGGCCACCCAGCCTTCGCTGCGCTGGATCAAACTCTCCAGCGCCTCGCCACGCAACGAAATGCTGTGCCGATCCAGCAGGCTCAGAGTTTCATCGTGGGTCAGTCGAAGATCCTGCTCATGCAGCTCGAGCAGTTGCCGCGACAGTCGCAGGCGTGCCAGATGCCAGTCGGGACGTTGCCGACTGGTGACCATGACCAGCAGACCATCGGGCAAATGATTGAGAAAAAATTGCAGGCAACGATCAAGCACCGCCCCCTGGGCCAGATGATAGTCATCGAGTACCAGTAACAGCGGCGTCTTGGTTGAAAGGTGCACAGCCAGTTCATCGAGCAAACCGTCCAGCCATTCTTCGAAGGCGAACGGCTGATGGCGTTGGCGCATTTTCAGCAGCCCCAGCGCCTGGCTGCCCAGTTGTGGAAAATATTCCTGAAGACCTTCGAGCAGACGCTCAAGAAAACGACCCGGATCGCTGTCCCGTGGACTTAACCCCAGCCACAGGCTTTGCCAGTGATTCGGCAACCCCTGGCAAAACTCCACCGCTAATGAACTCTTGCCGAACCCCGCCGGCGCGCTGACCAGCAATAGCCTGCCACCGAGACCGGCGCCCAGACGCTCGCATAAACGCGGCCGCAAGACATGGCCATCGGGCAGCGGAGGCCGGAAAAAACGTCCGTCCAATGTGGCGACGGCAACGCTTGCAGGGCCCGGAAGTGGGGACAGATCAGTCATGGCCGGCTCTTGTTTGAAAGGCTGATGGCGGCGTTACAGATGTCCGCAGCCTAGCGGTAAACGAAGAGCTATTGAAGGTTATTGCTACAAATGGCTACAAAAAGACTACGAACAAAAGTGTCGACGAACCGACCAGCCTCGCAGACCCCGTAGCAGCTGCCGAGCCTGCGAGGCTGCGTTCGGCTGCGCAGCAGTCGTCAAACCAGAACTTGCGGTGCATCAGGCAGACCGCGTCAGCCTGATTCACGACTGCTGCGCAGCCGAACGCAGCCTCGCAAGCTCGACAGCTGCTACCAGCGAACGCAGCCTCGCAGGCTCGGCAGCTGCTACAACGATATTCATGAGCTTCCAAAAAAAACGCCCCGAACCAGTCGGGGCGTTTTTTCGAGGATGCGGCCTCGGTCTACAACGTATTAGCGAACGCCTTCCTGACGCAAGGCTGCCGGCGTGAAGTCGGCGGTACTTGCGGTGAAGCCGAAGTTATACGCCGACTTCTCTTCGTTCTTCATGCCCAGTGCCAGGTAGCGACCCGATTGCAGGTCGTACAGGGTTTCGAGGGTGTACCACGGCACTTGCTTGTCGTAGTAGTTCTGGGAGTGAGCCTCGGCGACGCGCCACAGTTGCCCGCGACCGTCGTAGTGGTCGACCACCGCCGCTTGCCAGGTGTCTTCGTCGATGTAGAAGTCACGTTTGGCGTAGATGTGACGCTGACCGTCCTTCAGGGTCGCAACCACATGCCAGACCCTGCGCAGTTCATAGCGAGTCAGGTCCTGGTTGATATGGCCGGCCTTGATGATGTCGGCGTACTTCAATTGCGGCGAGTCGAGCTTGTAGCTGTTGGAGGCGATGTACATCTCTTTCTTGCCTTCGAGCTTCCAGTCATAGCGATCCGGCGCACCGTTGTACATGTCCAGGTTGTCGGAGGTACGCAGGCCATCGGCAGCGGTCCCCGGCCCGTCATAGGACACTTGCGGCGCACGACGCACACGACGCTGACCGGCGTTATAGACCCACGCCGAACGTGGCTCTTTAACCTGGTCGAGGGTTTCGTGCACCAGTAGCACACCACCGGCCAGGCGCGCCGGCGCGGTCACTTTCTGCTTGAAGTAGAACAGGATGTTGCCCGGGTTTTTCGGGTCGTAATCTTTCATCTTGTCGCGGAAGACGAACTGATCCTCGAAGTACACCAGGCTGAACGAGCCGTTCGGCTGTGGCGTGGCCTGGGTGATCAGACGGGTCACACTGCCACCGCGATAACGGGTGATATGGTTCCAGATGACTTCAACGCCGCTTTTCGGAATCGGGAACGGGATCGCCGTTTCGAAGTTTTCCAGACCGTTGCCGCCAGACACCAGATTGGTGCTGGTGGCGTTCTTCTTGATCGAGGCAAACACCTCATCCGGCACGGTGGCACCGCGATGGGACGGGTAGACCGGCATCTTGAAGGTTTCGGGGTAGCGCTTGAACATCGCGTACTGACCCGGCGCGAGCTTGTCCTTGTACTGGTCGACGTTTTGCGCGGTGATGGTGAACTGCGGTTTTTCACTCGGGAACGGGTCAGCCAGGAAACCCTTGCTGTCCACGGCACCGGCGTTTTTCGGCAGGGGTTTCCAGGCCGGAATCGAACCGTCGGCGTTGCCCGCCATTTCCGCGCCCATCGGGGTCAGGCTCTTGCCCAGCTTGTCCGCTTCTGCCGCCGGGACCGCTGCCATGACGCCGGTTGCCAGCAGCGACAGACCCAGAACGCCAACGTGGAACAGACTTTTTGTTATTTTCATAAATGTGTTCGTCCTGAAAATGCAGTGCTTAGAAGTTCACGCCGAAGCTGAGTGCAACGAAGTCGCGATCATCCACGGTGGTGTACTCGCCGTCGAAGAAGTTGGTGTAGGCCAGGCTCGCGGTGTAAGTGTTCTGGTATTCGGCATCGACCCCCAGGCTCACCGCTTTACGACCTTCCTCGAAGTTGCCGCCAGGGCCTGGCGAGTAACCGCTCACGTCGTGGGACCAGGCCACGTTCGGCTTGAGGTTCACACCGGCGAACACGTCGTTGTATTCCCAGATGGCGCGACCGCGATAACCCCACGACATCGCCGTGGTGAAGCCCTCGTCTTCGCAATTGCGGCTACGGTTGTTGGTTGCAGCACCCGCGCCCGCACCGTTGATGGTGCTGGTATTGAGGATCGCCGAACAGGTGTTGAGGCCGCCGGTAGCCGGCAGTTCACCAGGACCATAGACCGGGTCGCGGCCGTAACGGATTTCGGAGCTGCTTTCCAGGCCGCCAACATGGGTCACGCCCACTTCGCCCACCAGGGTCAGACGGCTGGCGCCCATGACTTGATCGAAGAAGTGCGTCAGCGTGGTCTGGAACTGGGTAATTTCCTTGCGGCGATAACCGTGCAGATCCTGACCCGGTACACCAGGGAGCAGCGAAGCGTTGGCCAAGGCACCGCCCAATGGGCGTACGCCGGCAAACAGGATGTCAGTGGAGTTGAGCTGCACTGGCGCGTTCGGACGGTAGCTGATCTCACCGCTCCACGCCGTACCGGTCGGTAGCGTGGTGGAGAAGCTCAAGCCGTAGAGACGGATGTCTTCAGGGTACTCGACGAAGTACTCGGAATTACCGGCGACCACCAGCGGCCCCAGCGCGCGGAACGCCGCCGGCAAAGCTGCCACGCCGTTGTAGATCGATTGCGGAGCACCTGTGGCGCTGAAGATCGGCGCCCGGCTGTGGTAGTTCATGAAGTAGGCGCCGAACTCGGTGTCGAGTGGTTCGAACATGTACTTCAAGGACGCGCCCCACTGGCCGCTGTCTCGCGCATCGCGATCCGGACCGCGACGCACCAGCACACCTTCCTCGTTGACGTCGACGCCCGCGGCGGCCAATGGGCCCAATGCGATGGCTGGAATGGTCGAACGCTTGTTCAGCACACGCAGATTGTCTTCGCAGCCGTCGGCAATAATGTCCGGCTGGGAGAAGAAGGTGCCGCAGTTATCGACAACCGTCTGATCCCATTCGAGCTGATAGAACGCTTCGGCCGACAGGTTGTCGGTCAGGCTCTGGGACACATAGAACATGTTGACCGGAATCAGACCTTCCTTGACTTCGGCACCTGGACGACGGAACGCGGACACGTCAATCGGGTTGATCGAGTTGATGCCGCCACCGATGAACGTACTTTCCCCCCAGCTCACGACCTGCTTGCCCAGACGGACGGAACCCGGCTGATCGGCAATGGCGTAGTTGTGGTAGACGAAAGCGTCGAGGATCTGGCCACCGGAGGACTTGGCGCCCTCCTTGCGGTTGCTGTCGCTGATGTCTTTGAACTCGCGGCTTTCATCCTTGAGTTCGAAGTCGTACCAGTATTTGCCCCGGACGAAGACACCGGTGTCGCCGTATTTCAATTCAAGGTCATGGATGCCCTTGAAGATCTTCGAGAAGGTTTCGCCGCTCTTGAAGTTGTTGTGACCGTCATCAGACGTCTGGGACAGGCCGTGGCCCCCGTTATTGACGCCGATGAGGTTCTTGTTCGGGCTCTGAGTAGACCAACTGGCCCCGATCGACAGGGATGAGTCGAATTGACCTTCGATCTCACCGACGTTGAAACTGACGCCGAATGCAGGCCCGGCGAGCGAAGAGGCAAGACTGACCGCCAGGGGCAGTTTCGCCCGGCGCCAGAACTGGTTTACTGATGTCATCGACGCTACTCCATGTGCATTATTGTTATGGCTGGGTACTTTTAAAAACGTTGTGGGTGACCGAAAGCCAGGTGGTTCCGACGTCACGCCAAAGTTGCATCGCCCCGTTTTGTGCGCGCTCCGTTCTTAAAAATTCCTTGAGCGGACTATAGCCAGCAGGTAGTAGTGCTTGATCCCTCTAAAGTGTGATTTGCAGCTGCCGGCCACTCTGGAACAGTCCTTTCGCCAGTCCGACACCTGTCGGCACGGCAAGGATGGCTGAAAATTCGGATTTCACAAGTCAAGCGCTTGCTTGGTGGGTCTGGCGCGCCGTTTTCGGCGCGCCAGAAGACGCTTAAAGCGTCGAGAGGAAGGTACTGTTGTTAGCCTGCCATTCGGTGATGTCGACGCGGATGCGCTTCTTGTCGAGTTTGCCGACACTGGTCTTGGGAATTTCAGTAACAATGGCGATCTGGCTCGGGATGGCCCACTTGCTCAGGTGCCCCTGTTCGACGAACGGCTTGAGGTGTTCCTTGAGTTCCTTGGCCCCGATCTCATGCCCTTCCCTGACGACCAACAGCGCAAACGGCCGCTCGCCCCACTGCGGATCGGCGATGCCCACCACCGCTACTTCGCGTACCGCAGGGTGGCGGCTGATCAGGTCTTCCAGGTCCAGGGAGGAAATCCATTCGCCGCCGGTCTTGATCACGTCCTTGATCCGGTCGCGAATATCGATCACGCCCATGCTGTCCAGGGTCGCCACGTCGCCGGTGTGCAACCAGCCTCCGGCCCAGAGCTCCGCGCCTTTCTGCGCCTCGTTGAAATAGCCCTCGGTGAGCCACGGGGCACGCAGCACCAGTTCGCCCTGGGTCTCGCCATCGGCAGGCAGGAAGTTGCCGTCGGTGTCAACGATCGCCGCCTCGACCAATGGCCCCGGCACACCGGCCTTGATCCGGTAAGTAATGCGTTCGTCTTCGGTGCCGGCCATCAGCTCATCGTTGAGGTGCGCGCACGATACCAATGGGCCGGTTTCCGACATGCCGTAAGCGGCGGTCAACTGAATACCCTTGGCTTTGGCCGCTTCATACAGCGCACGGTTGAGCGCACTGCCGCCGATAACGATTTTCCAGCCGCCGAAATCGGTGTTTTGCGCCGCTTTGGCATTGAGGACCATTTGCAGAATGGTTGGCACGCAGTGGGAAAAGGTCACCTTCTCCTTGCGCCACAACTCCACCAGATACTCGGGATCGTAACGGCCGGGGTAGACCTGCTTGAGCCCGAGCATGGTCGCCACATACGGCAAACCCCAGGCATGCACATGGAACATCGGGGTAATCGGCATGTACACATCATTGGTGCCCAGCAGGCGCACGCTGTCGATGGAGCCCATGATGGTCGACACGCCCATGGTGTGCAGCACCAGTTGCCGGTGGGTGAAATACACGCCTTTGGGGTTACCCGTGGTGCCGGTGGTATAGAACGTGGTGGCAACCGAGTTTTCGTCGAAGTCTTCAAAGTCGTATTGGGTGCTGGCGGCAGCCAGCAATTGCTCGTATTCGCCAATCAGGTTCGGCAGTTCGGCGGTTTTTTCCGGCAAGTCGGTCAGCAGCAGGGTTTTTTCCACGGTGGTCAGGTGCCCGGCAATTGCCTTGTACAACCCGACGAACTCGCTGTTGACCAGCACGAAGCGGTCCTCGGCGTGGTTCATGGTGTAGAGAATCTGTTCCGGCGACAGGCGTACGTTGATGGTGTGGATCACCGCACCGATCATCGGGATGGCAAACATGCATTCCAGGTAGCGATGGCTGTCCCAGTCCATCACCGCCACGGTATCCCCGGCCTTCACGCCAGCGGCCGTGAGCACATTGGCCAGCCGCGCGACCCGCTCGATGAGGGTCGGATAGCTGTAGCGCAATTGATCGCGATAAATGATTTCGCGGGTTTTTTCGTAACGGGCACCGGACATCAGCAGCCGTTTAATCAACAGCGGATACTGGTAAGCGCCCTCGGCCGGGGGAATAACGCGAGTCTGCAACATAAGAGTCCCTTTTCTGACTGCACGGTCTTGGTTTCTAAAGCTAAGCACTCTAGAGCCCTTGAACGCCAGCCAAATCAGCCGAAGGGATGATTTGCACAGACGTACAGATGCTAGCTTTACGCCAGCATTTGCGGAGATTCATGTGTACGAACGCGCAGCTCCTACGAGGGACCGCGCCGTTCGGCAGACTGGTGTTTGATCAATGCATCTCGGTGAATGCGAGTTTCACGCCGATGGCGACCAGCACCGCGCCCATGGTCCGATCGAACCAGTGCCCCATGCGGGCGAAACCGGCGCGCACGCGTTGCTGGCTGAACAGCATCGCCACCAGGCAGAACCAGACAGCCGTCGCCGCGGCCAGGTACACCCCGTAACCGGCCTGTACCGCCAGTGGCGTGTGCGGATTGATCACTACCGTGAACAGCGACAGGAAAAACAACGTGGCTTTCGGGTTCAAGCCGTTGGTCACGAAACCTGAAGTGAAGGCGCCCCGTGCGCAGCGTTCGCCAGCCTCCTGGTGCAGATCGTCAGTTGCAGGTGGGGCCGGTTGCGCACGCAAGGCCTTGAAGCCGATGTACAACAGGTAGGCAGCGGCGGCCCATTTCAGGGCGTTGAACAGCACGATTGACTGAGACACGATCAGCCCGATACCCAACAGCGAATAACCGACGTGCAGGAAAATCGCCGAGCCGACACCCAGCGCCGTCCAGGTTCCGGCACGGCGACCGTGGGTTACGCTCTCACGCACTACCACGGCGAAATCCGGGCCGGGGCTGGCGACGGCCAGCAAGTGAATCAGGGCAACGGTCAAGAACTCTGTCCAGTACATGGGGGCTCCTTTTGGGCAGCGATCAATTGAAAATTCCAGGATGGACGTCACAGCCTATGGCATCTGTAAAACCTGTGGCCACCGCCAACCGTAATGCAAGCCTCGCTCCTACAGTGAACGCAGCCTTGGGCAGCAGCACCATTTTTCATCTGGTAGGCTCGGCAGATTACGCCTTCAGTTCAATGCACAAAAGGTACAGTTGATGACGATCTCTCGCCGCGCCGTTTTTCTCGACCATCCGTCCCTGGACCTCGGCGATCTCGACCTCAATCCATTGCGCGATTGCTTCAGCGAGTTGGAATTGTTCGCGCAGACCACGCCTGATCAGGTGATTGAACGCCTCAAAGGCGCCAGCGTCGCCATCAGCAACAAGATTGTGATCGATGCAGCGGCCATGACGGCCAGCCCGGCATTGAAGCTGATCCTGATCACCGCAACCGGCACCAATAACGTTGACCTCGCCGCCGCTCGTGCCCATGGAATCACCGTTTGCAACTGCCAGGGTTACGGCACGCCGTCGGTGGCTCAGCACACAATCATGTTGTTGCTGAATCTGGCGACGCGTCTGGCCGATTATCAAAAAGCCGTCGCCGAAGGTCGCTGGCAACAAGCGAAACAGTTCTGCCTGCTGGATTACCCGATCGTCGAACTGGAAGGCAAAACCCTCGGCCTGCTTGGCCATGGCGAACTGGGCAGTGCCGTGGCGCGGCTGGCCGAGGCGTTCGGTATGCGCGTGTTGCTGGGGCAGATTCCGGGGCGCCCTGCCCGGCCGGATCGCTTGCCGCTGGAGGAGCTGCTGCCGCAAATCGACGCCCTGACCCTGCACTGTCCGCTCAACGAACACACTCGCCACTTCATTGGCGCCCGCGAACTGGCCTCGATGAAACCCGGGGCCTTCGTGATCAACACCGCGCGCGGTGGTTTGATTGACGAGCACGCATTGGCCGACGCCTTGCGCAACGGTCATCTGGGCGGCGCGGCCACCGACGTGTTGAGCGTCGAACCACCCACCGCGGGCAATCCACTGCTGGCCCAGGATATTCCACGGCTGATCGTCACCCCGCACAACGCCTGGGGCAGCCGCGAGGCGCGGCAAAGAATCGTTGGCCAGTTGACCGAAAACGCCCAAGGTTACTTCAGCGGTCAAGCGCTGCGGGTTGTCAGTTGATAAACTGCGGCACTTTTTTTCAAGGAGCAGAGTATGGATCCGCGCAGTGAAGTACTGCTTCGTCAGGCCGAGTTATTCCAGGGTTCGGTGTTGCTGGCCGGTTTGCCCGCCGATGATTTGCTGGGCCGCTTGCCCGATGCCCACGGTTGGTGCTGGCACGCCGGCGACCAAGCGGCGCTGGACGCCCGTTTCGCCGAGCGCAGCCATTTCGGCGTGAATGCGCCGGAGCGCGGGTTCGACAGCGCTGTGGTATTTCTGCCCAAGTCCAAAGACCTGACCGATTACATCCTCAACGCCCTCGCCTCTCGTTTGGCCGGCCGTGAGTTGTACCTGGTGGGCGAAAAACGCAGCGGTATCGAAGGCGCGGCCAAGCAGCTGAACCCCTTCGGCAAACCCCGCAAGCTCGACAGCGCACGGCATTGCCAGCTCTGGCAGGTCACGGTGGCCAATGCACCAGAAGCCAAGTCGCTGGAAAGCCTGGCCCAGGAATATGAATTGCCATTGGCCGAAGGCCCATTGAAAGTCATCAGCCTGCCGGGCGTGTTCAGCCACGGTCGACTGGATCGCGGCAGCGCCCTGTTGCTGGAACACCTGGACAAATTGCCCAGCGGCCACTTGCTGGATTTCGGGTGTGGCGCGGGGGTGTTGGGAGCGGCGGTCAAGCGGCGTTATCCACATAACCAGGTCACCTTGCTCGATGTGGACGCATTTGCTGCTGCCAGCAGTCGCCTGACCCTGGCTGCCAATGGCCTGGACGCGGAGGTGATGACCGGTGACGGCATCGATGCGGCGCCCATGGGTTTGAGCGCGATCCTGAGCAACCCACCGTTCCATGTCGGCGTACACACCGATTATTTCGCCACCGAGAACTTGCTGCGAAAAGCAGCCAGACATCTGAAAAACGGCGGCGAACTTCGATTGGTAGCGAACAGCTTCCTGAAGTATCAACCGCTGATCGAAGAGCACTTGGGCGTGTGTGCGATCAAGGCTGAAGGACAGGGTTTCCGAATCTACCGGGCCAAGCGCGGCTGAAAACACTTTCGAAAAACAGCGCTTGCCCCTGAGCGACGCAGATCCTTGTGGGAGCGTGGCTTGCCCGCGAAGAATACACCGCAGTTTTCAGGTATTACGCGTCATCGTTCTTCGCGGGCAAGCCACGCTCCCACAGGTTCTGCCACTTAACGACTGACATTGGGGCTTGCCCAATCGGTTTTGCCTAGGCAGAATCCGCTCCGTCCTAGGGGAGTAGTCTCCCACGAGCGCCATGCTCGTCCGGCATACGTCAACATACTTGGTCAAAAGACCATGGCGTATGCGACCCAAGCGTCCGCACCAGACGGCTCGCAGGGTTTGACAAGACCTATGACACGAACACCTTACCCGGGGCGGGAAGGCTGTACGTGTCATAGCCGTGTCGACCCGCCCCTTAGGAAAACCCTGATGATGCTGGACTCCCTGCTCGTTCCCACCGCAATCGTTGCCTTGGCCGAAATTGGCGACAAGACGCAACTGCTCGCGCTCATTCTCGCTGCCCGCTTTCGCAAACCCTGGCCGATCATCGCCGGCATCGTCGCCGCGACCCTGGCCAACCACGCGGCGGCCGGTGCGGTAGGCGCCTGGTTCGGCAGTTTCTTCTCGAATGCGACGTTGCACTGGATCCTCGCCGCGAGCTTCGCCGCCACAGCCTTGTGGACGCTGGTGCCGGACAAGATGGACGAAGACGAAGCCAGCACCGCCCGCAAGTTCGGGCCGTTCCTGACGACGCTGATTGCATTCTTCCTCGCGGAAATGGGCGACAAGACCCAAGTCGCAACCGTGATGCTGGCCGCGCAGTACCCGGAATTGTGGCTGGTGATCATCGGCACAACCGCCGGGATGTTGATTGCCAACGTGCCAGTGGTACTGGCAGGTAACTTTGCGGCGGACAAACTGCCTTTGACCCTGATCCGTCGCCTGGCGGCGTCGGCGTTCCTGGTTTTGGCGATTGTTGCGGTGTACAAGGCGATGCAGAGCAGCGGGTGGGTTTGATGCGGTAGGTCGTTAGACCGCATTATCGTTCTTCGCGGGCAAGCCTCGCTCCTACAGGTTTTGTGTCGTACACACTTTATGTAATCGACCGAAAACCTGTAGGAGCGAGGCTTGCCCGCGAAGGCGTCAGCGGCATCAATACCTATCTATCAGGGTTTCGATGCTTTCTCATACAACGGCATCACCTTCGGAATCGCCGCCTGCAAGGCAGAAATCCGACTGGCCGACGCCGGGTGAGTGCTCAGGAACTCTGGTGGTGCACCATTGGAGGCTTTGCTCATCTTGTTCCACAGCGTGATCGCGGCGTTCGGGTTGTACCCGGCGCGGGCGGCCAATTCGAGGCCGATCAGGTCAGCCTCGTTTTCATTGCCGCGACTGTTGGGCAAGGTCATGCCATATTTCGCCACGGTGTCCGCCATCATCAGGCCACCCTCGCCCAGGCCGAACAACGCACCAGCACCCTGCTTGGCCATTTCGATACCGTAAGCCCTGGACATCGCTTCCCGGCCGTGCTCGCGCAGGGCGTGGGCGATTTCATGGCCGATAATGGCGGCGATTTCATCGTCGGTGAGTTGCAGGGTGTCGATCAGCCCGGAGTAAAAAATGATCTTGCCGCCAGGCCCGCAGGAAGCGTTCAGCTCGTCGCTCTTGATCAGGTTCACTTCCCATTGCCACTGCGCCGAATCCGGACGGAACACTGGCGCCTGGGCAATCAGGCGATTGGAGATCGCCTGGACGCGCTTGGCATTGTTACTGGTTTTGTCCAGCACGCCTTTGCTGTTCGCCTCTCCGACGGTCTTTTGATAAGACTGGGCGTACATCTGGTTAACCTCGGCGGTCGACAACATGCTGAACATGTATTGCTTGCGCTCAACGCCCACGGCCCCACCGCTAGTGGTGTTGACCGACTGACAACCGGCGAGCAGCAGACCCGCGCTCAGTGCACACAAAACCAATGTCTTATTCATCAAGAAACTCCCTGGAAACATGCCGCGTATCCTAGGTGGGGATTTGTATCGGCGCCAGATACAACGGACGTGCAGCACCGACATTTCAGACAAAGCCCTCATCACCGTAGGAAAAATTTCACATAACCCATTTAACCCGGGGTCAAACACTCCGGGCCATTAAGCTTCGGATCATTCACCAGGTTCGCCAGCACCCGCTCGCGCAACGCTGCAGGTTCGCTGGCCAACAGCGCCTGCAAGGCATGCAACGGCGTTTCGGGGTCGAGCCAGGCTTGTTGCCCCGCCGCATCGAGAATCAACGGGCGACGCTGACTCGAAGCCGGCTGGGTGATCACCGCCGTACTCAACCACACCTGTTCCTGCACCGGATACGCCTCCCAGATCGCCGCGAAGAACAGCGCCGAACCCTCCCCCGGAGTTAACCAGTACGGACGCTTGCGGGTAGTGCCGCGCCATTCGTAAAAACCATTGGCCGGCAACAGGCAGCGGCGCAAGCGCAAGGCTTCGCGAAACATCGGCTGTTCGGCCACGGTTTCGGCGCGAGCATGGGCCGGAGTGCGGGAAAGGTCGGTCAGCCACGGCGGCGTCAGGCCCCAGCGGGCGCGGGCCAACTCACGTTGCCCGTCTGCGCCGGCACGCAGCATCAACACCGAATCGTTGGGGGAAATATTCCACTGGGCCTGCTGATCGGCGGGGAATCCGGGCAGGGCCGCGAAGGCGGGGTTCCAGCGAAACAGGGCATAACGTCCACACATGGGGCAATACGACTCTTGATCAAACGAACGTCAGCCTAACAGACCAGCGTGCCGGGAAAACTCTCCGGTTCATCACCCGACAGCGGCAGCGCGGCATTGTACGCGGTGATCAGCTCCCGGGCGTATTCGGCCTGATCGTTTTCGACCGATAAGCCCAGCAAGCCGAACATCGGCAATTCCCCGGTGCCGCCGATCAAATGGCGGCCTACCAGATGCGCCTCGATGCCTTCGCTGGCGAGCATGCTTTGCAGCAGTTCGCCTTCCATCAGGTTTTCCGGTTCGTAGATGCGCTGCATAGACCCTCACTCGTTTTCGCTATGAACTTCGAGCAACCATTCGTGACCGTCAGTCTGCAAAACAAAAGTGATGGGGCGGCAACACACAGGGCAATCTTCGATATAGGTCTGATCGCCGCCGGACAAGTCCAGAACAGCCTCAGACTCTTCACCGCAATAGGGGCATTCATAGCGCTCGGTTTCCAGCATCGCGGTCTCCCAAGTGACTTGTGCGTATAATCGCCGGTCTATTTGCAGGGCTATTTTCGTCTGGCTAACTTTTCAGACCGTGCCCCGTTGGTTTTCGATCAAAACCTTTACTTACACTAGCCGTTTCTAACAAGAGAGCATGATGGGCGAATTCGATGCCATCCGACCTTACGACGACAGCGAAGTCCCGGCAGTACTGAACCGGCTGCTGGGCGACAAGGCGTTTCTAGATATCCTCATCCACTTCCGCTTCCCGCGCTATGCCGGTGCCTTCGGCTGGATGCTCAAACCTCTTATATCGCATCGGCTGCGCCGTGAGTTCGCCGGGGTCAATTCGGTGGCTACGCTGCAAGACAAAGTCGAGTTCTATGTCGACCACACCATCGAACGTGCAACCGACGGCGTGACATACACCGGCGTCGAGCAGTTCAAGTCCGGCAGCGCCTACCTGTTCATCGCCAACCACCGCGACATCGTGATGGACCCGGCCTTCGTCAACTACGCCGTGTACCACGCCGGCCTGCCGACTCCGCGCATTGCCATTGGCGACAACCTGCTGCAAAAGCCTTTTGTCAGCGATTTGATGCGCCTGAACAAGAGTTTCATCGTGCACCGTTCGATCACCGGTCGCCGGGAAAAAATGGCGGCGTATCAGTTACTGTCGGCGTACATCAATCACTCGATCCATAACGACTGCGCCTCGATCTGGATCGCCCAGGCTGAAGGCCGGGCCAAGGACGGCGACGACCGCACCGAGTCGGCGATCCTCAAGATGTTTCACATGAGCCGCAAGGACGAACCGTTCGGCGAAGTCATCCGCTCGTTGAACCTCACTCCGGTGTCGATCAGCTATGAATACGACCCGTGCGACCAGGCCAAAGCGCGCGAGCTGTACATCCGAGCCACCACCGGCAGCTACACCAAGGTGCCGGGCGAGGATGACGTGAGCATCGCCAAAGGTATCACCGGTTACAAAGGCCGGGTCCATGTGAATTTTGCCGCGCCGATCACCGAATTGTTCGAAGACACCAAGCAATTGGCGACCGAAATAGACAAGCAGATTCTTGGCGGTTATCGGTTGTTCCCGGTGCATTACCTGGCGTATGCGCAGTGGAAAGACGCCGACCCGCAACTACAGGTGCCGAAAGCGGCCGAGGTATTTGCGGCGGACGAACTGGCCAAGGCACAGGAAGAATGGCAACGCCGGCTGGAGGCTTGCCCTGAGGAGCATCGTCCGTTCCTGGTGCTGCAATATGCGACACCGGTGCGCAATCAGTATCGGGTCAAGGCCGGGTTGCCGCTTTAAGCGATTTTGGCTGGATACGACAACGGCGCCCTGTGGCGAGGGGGCTTG
>NZ_MUNM01000050.1 GCF_002286815.1 Pseudomonas sp. PICF141 | reverse complement strand
GACGACATTGGCATCGGTCTGGCACCGGGCGGCATTGCCAAGGTCTGGCTGGGCGGCCCCTGCCTTAAGTCGGTCGAGATTGCTCGAGTAGTAGGAACCATCAACCCAAGAGGCCCTTATGAAGGCAAATCCGGCGGTAAGCATCGACCTTTGTCCGAAACATCCAAGGCTTACATAGAAAAGTTCGGGATTCCTTATGGTTCGTGGTGACAGCAATCCCTCGGCCGCGCCAGTCATCAAGCCGTCCGGCCCAGCAGTCGTAAACCCTGAGTGCATGGAGAGCCTGACGCATCGCATTTTCTGATTTTACGACTGCCATGCAGTCGAACGCAGGCTTCGCCAGCTGCTACACGGATCGCGTTTTGGCTTAAGTGATTGGCATTACTCTCGCCCCATAAAAAAATGGGCACCCAACCTGGTTGGCGTGCCCATTCTTTTTTCCGCTCCCCCGCTACGCGGGATATGGATGCGGATTACGGATTAACGCTGTCTTTCAACGATTTTCCTGGCTTGAACGCAACAGTGTTGCTGGCCTTGATTTTGACTGGCTCACCGGTCTGCGGGTTTTTGCCTGTACGTGCACCGCGATGGCGTTGCAGGAAAGTCCCGAAGCCCACCAGCGTGACGCTGTCTTTGCGGTGCAGAGCGCCGGTGATTTCTTCGAGAACGGCGTTGAGAACGCGGTTGGCCTGCTCTTTGGTGAGGTCTGCTTTTTCCGCAATGGCAGCGGCGAGTTCTGGTTTACGCATTAGTGAAGCCCCTTTGACGGTTTTTTGTTGTTATGTCCGTGCTGTTCTCGTTGGAACAGCGCCCAAAGCGCCGCAGTGCTCTACTCTGCGGCAGACGGGAGGAGGATGGCACGCGCTTAAGAGCGGCGCCAGTCTCCCTGCGACCTTTGTGGGGGCAAAAGCAGGGTGATTCCGACAGAACGACCGCTATTTACGCCAGCAAGGGCGGAAGCTCTTTGTTCAGGGCGAGTTTTTCCATCACCGCCGCACCTGTCAGGGCATAACCCAGTAATTGGCCGGCGCTGTCGCGGCACAGCACCTTGATGTCTGCGCCCTGTCCTTCGACCGTCCAGACCCCTTCCGCACCCCGTGGCGGCGGCGAAACCACCAATGGGCAGATCGGGGTTTTCACGGTGATCGGCATCGGGCCATAACTGACCGCTACAGGGTTTCCGGCCAGGGTTTGAGCCAGCGCTCTCGCACAGCTCATGAGGGGCATGACGTACAACAGATTCAGCCCGTCGACCTCGGCGCAGTCGCCCAAAGCGTAGATATTGGCGTGAGAGGTTTTCAGATGACGGTCGACCACCACGCCACGGTTGACTTGCAGCCCGGCAGCGGCTGCCAGGTCGATGCGCGGGCGCAGGCCGATGGCCGACACCACCACATCGCAAGGAATGACCTGACCATCGGACAAATGCGCCTCCAGGCCATCAGCCACTCGCTGCAAGCGATTGAGCACCGGCCCGAGATGGAAGCGTGCGCCCAGGCTTTCCAGGCCGGCCTGGACCGCAGCAGCCGCCGCCGGATGCAGCAAGGTCGGCATGACCTGTTCGCACGGTGCAACCAGTTGCACCTCGTAGCCGCCCAGCATCAGGTCGTTGGCGAATTCGCAGCCGATCAGACCCGCGCCCAGCAGCAACACCCGGCGCTTGCCGGCCACCGCCGCGCGAAAGCGTGAGTAGTCTTCAAGGTCGTTGATCGGGAAAACGGCCTCCGCCGCGTCACCTTCGATCGGCACCCGTACGGTTTCCGCGCCCCATGCCAGGATCAGATCGCGGTAGATCACCGCCTCTTCGCCGATCCACAGGCGCTTGTGGCCCGGATCGATGCCGCTGATGCGCGTATGGGTGCGCACTTCGGCCTTCAATTGCTCGGCCATGGCGCCCGGTTCGGCCATGCTCAGGCCATCGGCGTCTTTATTCTTGCCGAAGCCGGTGGAGAGCATCGGTTTGGAGTAGGAGCGTCCATCATCTGCGGTAATCAGCAGCAGTGGGGTTTCGCCATCGAGTTTGCGAAACTCCCGGGCCAGGTTGTAGCCAGCCAGCCCAGTGCCGACGATCACGACAGGTGCGTTCATTCCCTTACTCCCCAGGTTCTTAGTTGATTTCGATCATTTCGAAATCCATTTTGCCCACGCCGCAGTCCGGGCACAGCCAGTCTTCCGGCACGTCCTGCCACGGCGTGCCCGCCGCAATACCGTCGTCCGGCCAGCCATCGGCTTCGTTATAAATCAGGCCGCAGACCACACATTGCCACTTTTTCATTCAGGTACTTCCTCAGGGTTCAGACTTTTGCCGGCGCGAACGGTCGATCGGTGAAGCGTTGCCGTCCGGCTCAGGGCGTTTTGTACTGATCAGGGCCGGCAGATGCAAGCCTGTTCGGCGCTACGGCTGGCGGGATCAATCAAATTCACCGCCTGACATGGTAAGCTCGCCGCCTCATTTGCTGCCAATAATGACTCACTGTGCCGCACTCAAAATCCCCTTGCGAGATACCGGTCTGGCTGCCTCGAAGCCAACTGGCGCCCCTTCCCGACATGTCTACGCTCGATTGGCTCTTCGATGAAGGATCGCTGACCCGACGTTTGATCCGTCTGTCGAATAACGGCTTCAGCGTCACGCCGCTGTTCGAAGGCTGGCAACCACTGCGCGCCGATGAATGTGCTGCGCTGGAGCTGGCCGAAGGCAGTGAAGGTTGGGTGCGCGAGGTGTATCTGCGCGGGCACGGTGAAGCCTGGGTATTTGCCCGCAGTGTGGCAGCGCGTAGCGCATTGCAGGGCGATGGATTGCATATGGATGAATTGGGTAGTCGTTCGCTGGGCGAATTGCTGTTTTGTGATCAGGCATTTCAGCGCCGGGCCATTGAGGTTTGTCACTATCCTCAGGCATGGCTACCGATGGATGCTCAAGCGCCCGAACTGTGGGGCCGGCGCTCGCGTTTCGACCGCGGCGCCTTGAGCGTGCTGGTGGCCGAGATCTTCCTGCCGACCTTGTGGAAAGCCACCCGCGCCCATCCGGAGAATTGCTGATGTACCAAAGCCTGCTCAAGTCCCTGAATCGCTTGAATCCACGGGCCTGGGATTTCATTCAGTTGACCCGCATGGATAAGCCGATCGGCATTTATTTGCTGCTATGGCCAACGTTATGGGCACTCTGGATTGCCGGTGAAGGTTCGCCGTCATTGGCCAATATCGTGATTTTCGTGCTCGGCGTTGTACTGACCCGTGCCGGCGGTTGTGTGATTAACGATTGGGCGGATCGTAAGGTCGATGGCCACGTGAAACGCACCGAACAACGGCCATTGGTGAGCGGCAAGATCAGCTCCAAAGAAGCCCTGGTGTTCTTTGCGGTGCTGATGGGCGTGAGTTTCCTGCTGGTGCTGTGCACCAATGCGAAAACCGTGTGGCTGTCGCTGGGCGGCTTGGCCCTGGCGTTCACGTATCCGTTCATGAAGCGCTATACCTATTACCCGCAAGTGGTGCTGGGTGCGGCATTTTCCTGGGGCATGCCGATGGCGTTCACAGCCGAAACCGGTGAACTGCCGGCAGCGGCCTGGTTATTGTGGATCGCCAACCTGTTGTGGACCGTGGGCTACGACACCTATTACGCCATGACCGACCGCGACGATGATCTGAAGATCGGGGTGAAATCCACGGCAATTCTGTTTGGCGACGCCGACAGAGTGATCATTCTGACCCTGCAGGGCTTGGCGTTGGGGTGTTTGCTGCTGGCAGGTTCGAAATTCCAGCTCGGCGGCTGGTTTCACCTCGGGTTGCTAGCGGCGGCGGGTTGTTTTGCATGGGAGTTCTGGTACACCCGCAGCAAGGACCGGATGCGCTGCTTTCAGGCGTTTTTGCACAATCACTGGGCCGGGTTGGCGATTTTCGTGGGGATAGTGCTGGATTACGCATTGCGCTGACTGATCTGTAGCAGCTGCCGCAGGCTGCGTTCGGCTGCGCAGCAGTCGTGAATTCTGTGCACGCGGTTTACCTGTTACACCGCATAGCCAGATTTCACGACTGCTGCGCAGCCTGCGGCAGCTGCTACAGGTGCGCTCTTGCGCGCCAATCAGTGCCGATACATGTGCCAGAAGCCGCCTTTACCATCACCCTCCGTATCCCCGGGCTTTTTGTCCATTTTGTAGCCATACATTGGCTTGCCTTTGTAAGCCCATTGCATCGTGCCATCTTCACGTTTGATCGGCGTCCAGTCACCTGTGGGCTTGGCATCCATCGGCGCCATCAATGGCGGCCAATTCGTCGCACACTCACCCATGCACATCGACTTGCCCTCCTTGTCTTTGTCAAACGTGTACAAGGTCATGCCCTTGTGATCGACCATCATGCCGTCTTTCATCATGGCCGGTTCGGCGGCGAAGGCCAGGGACGGCAGCGTTAGCGCCGCCGCGACCAGCAGGGCCTTCCAGGATTGCGCAATGTGATTCATGAAACCTTCCTCTTGTGATTGTCAGGATTCGGACTTAGAGCTTAGTTCAGGATCACGACAATCGCAGGACGGCTAAAATACTGTCACACGACTGCAATATTTCCGTTATCTAATGCGGCGCAAGACAGTTAAATGACAAGAGGATTAAGGCATGGTTGGCAGGAGCATTCTGATCGTCGACGACGAAGCGCCCATTCGCGAAATGATCGCCGTTGCGTTGGAAATGGCCGGCTACGACTGCCTGGAGGCGGAGAATTCGCAGCAGGCCCATGCCATTATCGTCGACCGCAAACCGGACCTCATTTTGCTCGACTGGATGCTGCCCGGCACTTCCGGCATCGAACTGGCCCGCCGCCTCAAGCGTGATGAGCTGACCGGGGATATTCCGATCATCATGCTCACCGCCAAGGGCGAAGAGGACAACAAGATCCAGGGCCTGGAAGTCGGTGCCGATGACTACATCACCAAGCCGTTTTCCCCGCGTGAACTGGTGGCGCGCCTGAAAGCCGTGCTGCGCCGCGCCGGCCCGACTGATGGCGAGGCGCCGATCGAAGTCGGCGGCCTGCTGCTGGACCCGATCAGCCACCGCGTGACCATCGACGGCAAACCCGCCGAGATGGGCCCGACCGAGTACCGTTTACTGCAATTTTTCATGACCCACCAGGAACGCGCCTACACCCGCGGGCAGTTGCTGGATCAGGTGTGGGGCGGCAATGTCTATGTCGAAGAACGCACCGTCGACGTGCACATCCGTCGCCTGCGCAAAGCCCTCGGCGATGCTTACGAAAATCTGGTACAAACCGTGCGCGGCACAGGCTACCGGTTTTCCACCAAGGCATAAAAACAGCGGCAAGCTTCAAGCTATAAGCGGCAAGCAAGGCGCAGCCGAACCCGTCACTCTTACTTGAAGCTTGCAGCTTGAAACTTGAAGCTGCGTTAGGACGCTCCGTGAACCAAAACTGGCATGGCACCCTGATTCGCCACATGCTGTTGCTGGTCACCGCCTGTCTGGTGATCGGCCTGATTTCCGGCTATTACGGCTGGAGCCTCGCCGTGGGCCTTGGTCTTTATCTGGCCTGGACTCTCAAGCAACTGCTGCGTTTGCACGAATGGCTACGCCTGCACAAACCCGATGAAGCACCGCCCGATGGTTATGGCCTGTGGGGCGAAGTGTTCGACAGCATTTACCACCTGCAACGCCGCGACCAACGGGTGCGCGGGCGTTTGCAAGCGGTGATCGACCGGGTTCAGGAATCCACCGCGGCGCTGAAAGATGCGGTAATCATGCTCGACAGCGACGGCAACCTGGAATGGTGGAACCGCGCCGCCGAAACCCTGCTGGGCCTCAAGACCCCACAGGACAGTGGCCAGCCGGTGACCAACCTGGTGCGCCATCCGCGCTTCAAGGAGTACTTCGAGCAGGACAGCTACGCCGAACCGCTGGAAATCCCTTCGCCGATCAATGATCGCCTGCGCATTCAGCTGTACATCACTCGCTACGGCAACAACGAACACTTGATGCTGGTGCGCGACGTGACGCGTATCCATCAGCTGGAGCAGATGCGCAAAGACTTCATCGCCAACGTGTCCCATGAGTTGCGCACACCGCTGACGGTGATCTGCGGCTACCTGGAAACCCTGCTCGACAACGTCGAGGAAGTGAACCCGCGCTGGATCCGTGCCCTGCAGCAGATGCAACAGCAAGGCGGGCGCATGCAGACCTTGCTTAACGATTTGCTGCTGCTGGCCAAACTCGAAGCCACCGATTACCCCTCGGACAACCAACCGGTGGCCGTCGACAGCCTGCTGCAATCGATCAAGAGCGATGCTCAGCAACTGTCTGGTCAACGCAATCAGCACATCACCCTGGAAGCCGATCCAACCATTCTGCTCAAGGGTAGCGAAGCGGAATTGCGTAGCGCGTTCTCCAACCTGGTGTTCAACGCAGTGAAGTACACACCGGCCGAGGGCAATATCCGCATTCGCTGGTGGGGTGATGATCAAGGCGCACACCTGAGCGTGCAGGATTCCGGGATCGGCATCGACAGCAAACACTTGCCGCGCCTGACCGAACGCTTCTATCGCGTGGACTCCAGCCGCAACTCCAACACCGGCGGCACCGGGCTGGGGCTGGCCATCGTCAAGCATGTGTTGCTGCGTCACCGGGCACGTATGGAAATCAGCAGTGTGCCGGGCCATGGCAGCACGTTTACTTGCCATTTTGCGCCAGCCCAAGTGACAAAATCCCGCGTCACCAGTGCCGCCGATTGATACCGGCCAGCACTCACCACTAGGCAAGCCAAGAGTCAGCCGCTACATTGGCTGACTTGTGCCTGCCCTTCAGGCGCACTTTTTTCTTTCTTTTCGAATACACGGAACCCGCAAAACTCCATCATGGACCCTTCCCCTGGCTTGACCCTCGCAACAATATTCGCCGACTTCGGCATGATTCTTTTTGCTCTGATCCTGGTTTTGCTCAACGGCTTTTTCGTTGCGGCAGAGTTTGCCATGGTCAAATTGCGCTCGACCCGTGTCGAAGCCATCGCTGAAAAACACGGTTGGCGCGGGCATATCCTGCGTACCGTGCACAGTCAGCTCGACGCTTATCTCTCGGCTTGCCAATTGGGTATCACCCTCGCCTCGCTGGGCCTGGGCTGGGTCGGCGAACCTGCGTTCGCGCACCTTCTGGCCCCCGTGCTGAGCGCCGTAGGCGTGGATTCCGCCGAGGTGGTGAAGGCCGTTTCGTTCTTCACAGCCTTCTTCATCATTTCGTACCTGCACATCGTGGTCGGTGAACTGGCCCCGAAATCCTGGGCCATCCGCAAACCCGAGCTGTTGTCGCTCTGGACAGCGGTACCGCTGTACTTGTTCTACTGGGCCATGTACCCGGCCATCTACCTGCTCAACGCCAGCGCCAACCAGATCCTGCGCATTGCCGGCCAGGGTGAACCCGGCCCGCATCACGAGCACCATTACAGCCGTGAAGAATTGAAGCTGATCCTGCATTCCAGCCGTGGCCAGGACCCTAGCGACCAAGGCATGCGCGTATTGGCCTCGGCGGTGGAAATGGGCGAGCTGGAAGTGGTGGACTGGGCCAACTCCCGGGAAGACCTGGTGACACTGGAGTTCAACGCGCCGCTCAAGGAAATTCTGGCGATGTTCCGTCGCCACAAGTTCAGCCGCTACCCGGTGTACGACAGCGAGCGCCAGGAGTTCGTCGGCCTGTTGCACATCAAGGATTTGTTGCTTGAATTGGCCGCGCTGGATCACATTCCCGAGTCGTTCAACCTCGCCGAACTGACCCGCCCGCTGGAGCGTGTGTCTCGCCACATGCCGCTGTCGCAACTGCTGGAACAGTTCCGCAAGGGCGGCTCGCATTTCGCGCTGGTCGAGGAAGCCGACGGCAACATCATCGGCTACCTGACCATGGAAGACGTGCTGGAAGTGTTGGTGGGCGACATTCAGGACGAACACCGCAAGGCTGAACGCGGGATCCTTGCGTATCAACCGGGCAAATTGCTGGTGCGGGGCGACACGCCGCTGTTCAAGGTCGAACGCCTGCTGGGCATTGACCTGGACCACATCGAAGCGGAAACCCTCGCCGGGCTGGTCTACGAAACCCTGAAACGGGTGCCGGAAGAGGAAGAAGTGCTGGAAGTCGAAGGCTTGCGGATCATCATCAAGAAGATGAAGGGGCCGAAGATCATTTTGGCGAAAGTATTGATGCTCGATTAATAGACCGATGAGGGCTTTTGTGGCGAGGGGGCTTGCCCCCGTTGGACGGCGAAGCCGTCCCCCAAAGAGCCTGATCGCGATAGATCAAAAATAACCGGGTTTCGAGGTTTCAGGGCTGCTCTGCAGCCCAACGGGGGCAAGCCCCCTCGCCACAAAAGCCCTCGTCACATTAGATATCCATCGTCTTCACTGCTTGCCCAACGCAAAGTTGGGCAACGCCCCTACCGGTTGGTTGAACTGGTACGGAATCGATACCAGCCCCAACCCAGTATTGCGCTGCACCACGAAGTGCAGGTGCGGGCCGCTGCTGTTGCCGGTATTACCGGACAGCGCCAGCGCACTGCCCACCACCACGCGCTGACCTTCCCGTACACTGACCGAACCTTTCTTGAGGTGCAGGTACACGCCCATGGTCCCGTCCTCGTGCAATACCCGCACGAAGTTGCCCGACGGATCGTTGCCGCGCCCGGTCTGGCCATTCTCGGTTTTCACCACCATGCCGCCGCGCGCCGCGATGATCGGCGTGCCTTCGGGCATGGCGATGTCCATCGCATAACGATTCTTCGGCCCGTAGTGGCTGTATTGGCCATTGGCGCCCTGACTCAGCCGGAACGGCCCGCCACGCCAGGGCAACGGATAACGATAGGCCATGGCAGCCCCTGCAGGGTCGCCCAGTGAATATTCGAACTTCGGGGTATACGCCAGCGGCCTTCCGGCCTTCGTCGCCTTGAGCAGCGCCAGACGAATGCTGCTGCGTGCCGGCATGACCCGACGAATCGGCCGGCTCGGTGCGCCGCTGACATTATTGAGCCCGGAAAAACTCAGCTCGATCTCGACCGGCGCATACAAGTCGTTGCGCACGAACACGCTGTCCATGCCCTTCTGCTTCTTGATATCGAGATACACCTGCCGCTCGAGGCGCTCGACCATCCGGTCGCGAAAAACGAACACCTTCGCACCTTTGCTGGGGCGGTCGCTGTAAGAGACCACGCCACTGGCGTCGGTGGAGCGGTAAATCGTCATGGCCACAGCCGAGGTGGAGGCCATGATCAGACCACAGAAAAACAGCAGGCGCGCGAACATGGGCAAGATTCTGTCGAGTAAGGCCTGGAAAGAGCCTAGCAGCTGAAATGGACCAGCGTAGTCAACAGATGTTTCAAATGATCGTTCCCACGCTCTGCGTGGAAATGCAGCAAGGGACGCTCTGCGTCCCATTTGAAGCGGACGCGGAGCGTCCGAGGAGGCATTCCCACGCGGAGCGTGGGAACGATCAGCGGTACACGTTACGCGCCCGGCACGAAATGCTTCTGCGCGGTGCCACGGGCGATCAGGCGGGAGATGTAGTCGAGCTTCTGCGCATCCTGGTCGACAAAGCGGAAGGTCAGTTGCAGCCACTCGCTGTCCGGTTTCGGCTCGAAGGCGACGATGGCGTGCAGGTAGCCGTTGAGCCGAGCGATTTCAGCGTTGTCGCCCTGCTCCAGGTCGAGTACGGCACTGTCGAGGACTTGCGGCAGGGTGTCGGTGCGTTTCACCACCAGCAGCGCTTCCTTGATGCTCAAGGCCTTGATCACGCATTGCTGGGTGCCGCTCGGCATGCGCAGTTGGCCTTGGCCACGACCACCGGCCGCTGCAGCGGAGGCAGCCGGCGCCTTCACCGGCGGGCTGTTAAGCAGGCCACGGGACGGCGCGGCAGCCGGGGCGGGCGCGGCGGCGGCAGGTTTGGCGAAGGAGTTGACCGGTGCCGCCGATGGCGCGGTGATCGCTGCCTTGCCGCCGGTGAGTGCACTAAGGGAGTCGTTGCCGAATGCCGAGTTCATTTTGGTCGGCGCGCTGTTCATCAAGGTGTCGAGCTTGCCGACCTTGTTCAGTGCCTGCTTGACCTTGGTCAGCAGTTGCTCGTTGGTGAACGGCTTGCTGACATAGCCCGAAACCCCGGCCTGAATCGCCTGGACGACGTTCTCTTTGTCGCCACGGCTGGTGACCATCACGAACGGCATGGTCTTGAGGTTGTCCTGCTCACGGCACCAGGTCAGCAGTTCCAGACCGGACATTTCCGGCATTTCCCAGTCGCACAGAACCAGGTCGAATGCTTCTTTGGCCAGCATGGCCTGGGCCTTTTTGCCGTTGACGGCATCTTCGGTCCGGATCCCCGGGAAGTAGTTACGCAAGCACTTCTTCACCAGGTCACGAATGAACGACGCATCGTCTACGACCAACACACTGATCTTGCTCATCCAACACCCCTTTATAAATCCCGGCAAGCATAACGCTGGCTGATGGCACTTTGCCAAAACTCTTCAGTCACGCCGGGACTTTTCGTTCGCGGGTGCTGCTCTTCAATTCAAAAGCCACACAAACAAAAACGCCCGGCCAAAGGGCCGGGCGCTTTTCTTGGGCAATCTTACTTATCGTCAGCTTTGCCCGGAACATTAGCGGTTTCGGCACTTGTGCCTTCAACTTCTTCCTTCATGCGCTTGAGGCCCAGATGACGCACGTCGGTACCGCGCACCAGGTAAATCACCAGTTCCGAGATGTTGCGCGCGTGGTCACCGATTCTCTCCAGCGAACGCAGCACCCAGATAATGCTCAACACCCGCGAGATAGAGCGCGGGTCTTCCATCATGTAGGTGGCCAGTTCGCGCAGCGCGGTCTTGTATTCGCGGTCGATGATTTTGTCGTACTGCGCCACCGACAAGGCCAGGTCGGCGTCGAAGCGGGCAAATGCGTCCAGCGCATCGCGAACCATGTTGCGGACCTGGTCACCGATGTGGCGAACCTCGACGTAACCGCGTGGCGCTTCGCCTTCTTCGCACAACTGAATGGCACGGCGGGCGATTTTGGTGGCTTCGTCGCCGATGCGCTCAAGGTCGATCACCGATTTGGAGATACTGATGATCAGACGCAAGTCCGACGCCGCCGGTTGGCGACGGGCCAGAATGCGCAGGCATTCTTCGTCGATGTTGCGTTCCATCTGATTGATCTGGTCGTCGATCTCACGCACTTGCTGGGCCAGGCCGGAGTCGGCCTCGATCAGCGCGGTGACCGCGTCGTTGACCTGCTTCTCGACCAGCCCGCCCATGGCCAGGAGATGGCTGCGCACCTCTTCCAGCTCGGCGTTGAACTGTGCGGAAATGTGGTGAGTAAGGCCTTCTTTACTAATCATCTTGTTCGCTCCGCGAAAGTTGCAAGCTTCAAGCCGCAAGCTTCAAGCAGTTATGTATAAGTCCTGAAATCGCACCGCTTCTTTCTGGCCGCTTGCAGCTTGGCGCCTGCGGCTGTACGGCTAGCCGTACCGTCCTGTGATGTAGTCTTCGGTCTGCTTCTTCGCCGGATTGGTGAACAGCGTGTCGGTGTCGCCGAACTCCACCAGCTTGCCCATGTACATGAACGCCGTGTAGTCGGAAACCCGCGCGGCCTGTTGCATGTTGTGGGTCACGATAACAATGGTGAACTTGGATTTCAGTTCGTAGATCAGCTCTTCGACTTTCAGCGTGGAGATCGGGTCGAGTGCCGAGCAGGGTTCGTCCAGCAGCAGTACTTCCGGCTCCACGGCGATGGTGCGGGCAATCACCAGACGTTGCTGCTGACCACCGGACAGGCCGAGTGCCGACTCGTGCAGACGGTCTTTGACCTCATCCCACAGCGCCGCGCCTTTCAACGCCCATTCAACGGCTTCGTCGAGGATGCGTTTCTTGTTGATGCCCTGGATGCGCAGACCGTAAACCACGTTCTCGTAGATGGTTTTCGGGAACGGGTTAGGCTTCTGAAACACCATGCCGACCCGGCGACGCAACTCGGCCACATCCTCGCCCTTGCGGTAGATGTTGTTGCCGTAGAGGTTGATGGCGCCGTCGACGCGGCAGCCATCCACCAGGTCGTTCATACGGTTGAAGGTACGCAGCAGCGTGGACTTGCCGCAGCCGGACGGACCGATGAAGGCAGTCACGCGCTGTTTCGGGATGTTCATGCTGACATCGAACAACGCCTGTTTGTCGCCATAGAACAGGCTCAGGCCCGGCACTTCAATGGCCACGGTTTCCTGTTCCAGGCTCAGGCTCTGTTTGTCGCGGCCCAGGGCCGACATGTTGATGCCGTGAGTGTGTGCTTCGTGTTGCATGGGGTCTCACTCCGTTCGTAGCTGCAAGCTTCAAGCTGCAAGCTGCAAGTTTTGAGCAAAAGCGGCGAGCAGCATTTTCTTGCCGCTTGTAGCTTGCCGCTTGTGGCTTATCAATTAGCTATCCAGCGCTTTGTATTTTTCGCGCAGATGGTTACGGATATAAACCGCCGACAAGTTGAGCGTGGCGATCACCAGTACCAGCAGCAAAGCGGTGGCGTATACCAGCGGTCGCGCGGCTTCGACGTTCGGGCTCTGGAAGCCGACGTCATAAATGTGGAAGCCCAAGTGCATGATCTTCTGGTCCAGGTGCAAGTACGGATAGTTGCCATCCAGCGGCAGCGATGGCGCCAGTTTCACCACACCCACCAGCATCAGCGGCGCCACTTCACCGGCGGCACGGGCCACCGCGAGGATCATCCCGGTCATCATCGCCGGGCTGGCCATTGGCAGGACGATCTTCCACAAGGTTTCCGCCTTGGTGGCGCCGAGGGCCAACGAACCTTCGCGCACGGTGCGAGGAATCCGCGCCAGGCCTTCTTCGGTAGCCACGATCACCACCGGCACGGCCAGCAGGGCCAGGGTCAGCGAGGCCCAGAGCAGGCCCGGCGTACCGAAAGTCGGCGCCGGCAGTGCTTCGGGGAAGAACAACCGGTCGACCGAACCGCCGAGCACGTAGACGAAGAAGCCCAGACCGAACACGCCGTAAACGATGGCCGGAACCCCCGCCAGGTTATTTACCGCGATGCGGATCAGCCGGGTCATCGGCCCCTGACGTGCATATTCACGCAGGTAGACCGCCGCCAGCACCCCGAATGGTGTCACGATCATCGCCATGATCAAGGTCATCATCACGGTGCCGAAAATCGCCGGGAAAATCCCGCCCTCGGTGTTGGCTTCACGGGGGTCATCGCTGAGGAATTCCCAGACCTTGCTGAAGTAGAAGCCGATCTTGGTGAAGGTGCCCATGGCGTTCGGCTGGTAGGCGTGAACCACTTTGCCAATGCCGATTTCGACTTCTTTGCCGTTGGCATCGCGAGCGGTCAGGCTGTCGCGGTTGAACTGAGCGTGCAGATCATTCAGGCGCGCTTCGATGTCCTGGTAGCGCGCATTGAGCTCGGCGCGCTCGGCCTCCAGATCCGCTTGCGCGGCTGCGTCGAGACGGCCCTCCAATTCCAGTTTGCGACCGTGCAGACGCACCCGCTCGAGACCGGCGTTGATCGCGCCGATGTCGACCTTTTCCAGGGTCTTGAGCTGTGCGGCGAGCTGGTTGACGCGATCCACGCGCGCCTGCAACTCAGGCCATGCGGCCTCGCCTTCAGCGATGACCTTGCCATCTTGTTTGACGTTGACCAGGTAACCGTAGAAGTTGCCCCACTCGCGACGCTCGATGGCCATCAGCTCGGGTGGCGTCTTCTGGTTGGTCAGCCACTCGCCGACAATCCAGGTGAAGTCAGTGCCGTTCAGGTCACGGTTGCCGACCTTGATCAGCTCGCGAGTCATGAACTCCGGGCCCTGATCGGGCACCGGCAGGCCAGCGCTTTTCAGGCGCTCACGTGGCACTTCTTCCTTCTGCACCACTTCGCCGATAACGAGGTGATTGGCTTGGCCCGGCACGTCGTAACTGGCGTGGATCAGGTCCGCCGGCCAGAAGTGACCCAGGCCGCGCACGGCAATCACTGCCAGCAAGCCAATGGTCATGATGACCGCGATGGACACCGCGCCACCGCTGATCCAGACGCCAGGGGCGCCGCTCTTGAACCATCCTTTCAGGGAGTTCTGTTTCACAGACTTCTACCTTTCTTAAAGCGACGAGTATTTCTTGCGCAGACGCTGACGAATCAGTTCCGCGAGGGTGTTCATGATGAAGGTGAACAACAACAGCACCAGCGCCGAGAGGAACAGCACGCGGTAGTGGCTGCCGCCGACTTCCGACTCAGGCATCTCCACCGCAACGTTGGCCGCCAGGGTGCGCAGGCCTTCGAACAGGTTCATCTCCATGACCGGAGTGTTGCCGGTGGCCATCAGCACAATCATGGTTTCACCCACCGCACGGCCCATGCCGATCATCAGCGCCGAGAAGATGCCCGGGCTGGCGGTGAGGATCACCACGCGCGTCATGGTCTGCCACGGCGTGGCGCCGAGGGCCAGAGAACCGAGGGTCAAACCGCGAGGCACGCTGAACACGGCGTCTTCGGCGATGGAGTAGATGTTCGGAATCACCGCAAAGCCCATGGCCAGGCCGACCACCAGAGCGTTGCGTTGGTCGTAGGTGATGCCCAGGTCGTGGGAGATCCACATGCGCATGTCGCCGCCGAAGAACCAGGTTTCCATGTACGGGCTCATGTACAGCGACAGCCAGCCCACGAACAGGATCACCGGAATCAGGATCGCGCTTTCCCAGCCGTCCGGCACCCGCAGGCGCAGCGATTCAGGCAGGCGGCTGAAAGTGAAACCGGCGACCAGGATGCCGATCGGCATCAACAGCAGCAGGCTGAAAATGCCCGGCAAATGTCCTTCCACATACGGAGCGAGGAACAGGCCGGCGAAGAAACCGAGGATTACCGTCGGCATCGCTTCCATCAGCTCGATCACCGGTTTGACCTTGCGGCGCATGCCCGGGGCCATGAAGTACGCGGTGTAGATTGCGGCGGCAACAGCCAGTGGCGCGGCCAGCAGCATGGCGTAGAACGCAGCTTTCAAGGTGCCGAACGTCAGCGGCGAGAGGCTCAGCTTGGGTTCGAAGTCAGTATTGGCCGCGGTCGATTGCCAGACGTACTTAGGCTCGTCGTAGTTCTCGTACCAGACCTTGCTCCACAACGCGCTCCACGACACTTCCGGGTGCGGGTTGTCGAGCAGCAGCGGTTGAAGCTTGCCGCCCTGCTCCACGATCACGCGGTTGGCCCGTGGCGACAGGCCGAAAAGACCTTGGCCATCGACCACCTGATCCACCAGCAACGTGCGGTGAGCGGTGCTGTGGAACACGCCCAGTTTGCCGGACGCATCCAGGGCAACGAAGCCTTTGCGACGCTCTTCAGCGGTGATTTCAATGATCGGCGCCGTGCCCATCTGGAAGGTGCGGATCTGCTTGAAGCGCTGCTCGCCATCCGGGTCTCGAGCCATGAACCATTGGGCCAGACCACCCTTGGAGTCACCGACGATCAGCGAGATGCCGCCCAGCAATTGGGTAATAGCGGTGACTTCGGTATTGCCGTCTTCAAGCAATTTGTAGCGCCCGTTAAGGCTCTTGTCGCGCAGGCTGAAAACGTCGGCCTGAGCGCGACCATTGACCACGTACAACCACTGCTGACGCGGGTCGATGAAGATGTTCTTCACCGGCTCGGTCATTTGCGGCAGCTCAACGCGCTTCTGCTCGTTGGTGACTTCGCCGGTCATCATGTTTTCTTCGCTGGTCAGCGACAGGACATGCAACTGCGCGGCCGTAGAGCCGGCCAGTAGCAGAGTCGAATCGGCAGCATTGAGGCTGACGTGTTCCAGAGCGCCGCCCGCCTCGTTCAACACGATTGGCGTTTCGCCGTACGGGTATTCGATGGCCGGCGAGATGGTCTTCTTGCCTTCCGGGTAGCTGACTTTATAGGTGTGACGGAACACCAGCGCCTGACCGTTGGACAAACCCAACGCCACCAACGGCTGGCCAGGCTGATCTTCACCGATGGACGTCACGCGGGTGCCGGCCGGAATCGGCAGGTCGACGCGGCGCAGCTCAGTGCCCGTGTCGACATCAAAGAACAATGCCTGGCCCTTGTCGGAAACCCGCATGGCGACCTGGTTCTGTTCTTCGAGGGAAATCATCAGCGGCTTGCCGGCATCTTGCATCCAGGCGGGCGTGATGGCGTCTTTGGCGGTCAGGTCGGCCCCCTGGAACAGCGGCGCGACGACGTAACCGAGGAAGAAAAAGATCAAGGTGATCGCGCCGAGAACGGCGAGGCCGCCCACGAGGACGTACCAACGGGTCAGGCGATCTTTCAGCGCACGAATACGGCGCTTGCGTTGCAGCTCAGGCGTATTGAAGTCAATTCGCTTGGGGGGATTTGTAGTCATGGTGGAATTGGCCAGATCATTCATGCGCACACCCTAGCGATCCTGTATGACAGAAAGATGACAATGCAGTGACGCAACAAATCCGCCGCCGGGAGAAACCGGCAGCGGAGTGAAAATTTGGGGGTGTAGGAACTGTCGAAAAACCGAGGCTGCGATCTTTTGATCTTGCAATTGGAAAGCCAGATCAAAAGATCGCAGCCTCGGTTCCCTCGACAGCTCCTACACAGGTCCGGGTTTAGCCCGGACCTAGGGTTTTACTTTTTTGCGACGTTGCCGCCTTCTTGCAGACCCAGGTCAGCCAGTGCTTTTGCAGCAACCTTGGCTGGCACCGGGATGTAGCCGTCTTTCACAACCACTTCCTGACCCTGTTTGGACAGAATCAGCTTCACGAACTCAGCTTCCAGCGGGGCCAGAGGCTTGTTCGGGGCCTTGTTGACGTACACGTAGAGGAAACGCGACAGCGGATACTTGCCGTTCAGGGCGTTTTCTTCAGTGTCTTCAACGAAATCGGTGCTGCCTTTCTTGGCCAGGGCCACGGTTTTCACGCTGGCGGTCTTGTAGCCGATGCCCGAGTAGCCCACGCCGTTCAGCGAAGAGCTGATCGATTGCACGACCGAAGCCGAGCCTGGTTGTTCATTGACGTTTGGCTTGAAGTCGCCTTTGCACAGGGCTTCTTCCTTGAAGTAGCCATAAGTACCGGATACCGAGTTACGACCGAACAGTTGCACCGGCTTGTTGGCCAGATCGCCGGTCACACCCAGATCGCCCCAGGTTTTCACATCGGTTTTACCGCCGCACAGACGCGTCGAGGAGAAGATCGCATCGACCTGTTCCATGGTCAGGTGCTGGATCGGGTTGTCCTTGTGTACGAACACCGCCAAGGCATCCACAGCAACCGGAATAGCGGTTGGCTTGTAGCCGTACTTGGTTTCGAAGGCTTGCAGTTCGTTGTCCTTCATCTTGCGGCTCATCGGGCCCAGGTTAGCGGTGCCTTCAGTCAACGCAGGTGGCGCGGTAGAAGAACCGGCAGCCTGAATCTGGATGTTTACGTTCGGGTATTCTTTTTTGTAGTTCTCAGCCCACAGGGTCATGAGGTTGGCCAGGGTATCGGAGCCGACGCTGGACAGGTTGCCCGACACACCAGTGGTCTTGGTGTAGCTCGGGATAGCAGGGTCAACAGCGGCAACCGCGTTGGCAGTCGCAACGCCAGCAGCGACAAAAGTCATTGCCGCCATCAAACGCTTCAGTTTCATGCCTTACTCCTAGCAGATAGGTGTGTTAAGTCGGGGCCAAGTATCAGCAGGCCGTGTGAACACTCTATGGCTGAAATATGACAATTGGATGAAAGGCCAGCATTTGCCTTTTTTGCAGGCAGACCGCGTTATCGTTCTTCGCGGGCAAGCCTCGTTCCTACAGGATTAGTGTCATTTCAAAATTGGCGCATGACCTGTAGGAGCGAGGCTTGCCCGCGAAGACGTCGGTCGGCTTAGCGACCCTTCTTCCAGAGATACGCCCCCACCAGAATCCCGACGCCACACAGAACCGCCACATAATAGGCAGGCCCCATCGGGCTTTCCTTGAGCAGCAGGCTGACGATCATCGGCGTGAGGCCACCGAAAATGGCGTAGGCGACGTTGTAGGAAAACGACAGGCCGCTGAAGCGCACCACGGGCGGGAATGCCTTGACCATGACATACGGGACCGCACCAATGGTGCCCACCAGCAGGCCTGTCAGGGCGTACATCGGGAACAGCCAGTCGGGATGCTCAGCCAGGCTGTGGTAGAAGGTCCAGGAGCTGGCGAGCAACGCAGCGCAGCCGAACACGAATACGCGTCCCGCACCGAAACGATCCGCCAGGGCGCCGGCAATGATGCAGCCGATGCTCAGCAGCACAATCGCCACGCTGTTGGACTGCAGGGCAGTGGTTGGCGCGAAGTGATAGACCGTTTGCAATACGGTCGGGGTCATCAGAATCAGCACCACAATGGCGGCGGACAGCAGCCAGGTCAGCAGCATGGAAATCAGAATCGCACCGCGATGGTCGCGCAACACGGCGCGCAGCGGTACTTCCTCGGCCAGGGCTTTGCGCAATTGCAGCTCGGCAAACACCGGGGTTTCGTGGAGCCAACGACGCAGGTAGACCGAGAACAGGCCAAACACGCCGCCCAGCAGGAACGGGATTCGCCAGGCGTAATCCGACACTTCCACCGGCGTATAGATGCTATTGATTGCGGTCGCGACCAACGAGCCCAAAAGAATACCGGCGGTCAGACCGCTGGTCAGCGTGCCGCAGGCATAACCGATGTGACGCTGCGGCACGTGCTCGGAAACGAATACCCAGGCCCCCGGCACTTCACCGCCAATCGCCGCGCCCTGGATGACCCGCATCAGCAGCAACAGGATCGGCGCCCACATACCTATTTGCGCGTAAGTGGGCAGCAAGCCCATGATCAGGGTCGGGACTGCCATCATGAAAATGCTCAAAGTGAACATCTTCTTGCGTCCCAGCAGATCACCGAAGTGCGCCATGACGATGCCGCCCAATGGCCGCGCCAGGTAGCCGGCGGCGAAGATGCCGAATGTCTGCATCAAGCGCAGCCACTCGGGCATGTCGGCGGGAAAGAACAGTTTGCCGACCACTGTGGCAAAGAACACAAAGATGATGAAGTCGTAAAACTCCAGCGCTCCGCCCAGGGCAGACAGCGATAACGTCTTATAGTCGTTGCGGGTCAACGGGCGTGCGGATTGGCTGGGCTGCGCGATGCTCGAGGGCGCTGTGGTCATGGCAAGGGCTTCTCTTATAGTCGGATCTGCAACCTCGACAACGCTGGCAGAGGCTTGGGCAGGTTCGGCACGATAGCAAATTGTTCAAAAAAGCACATAGAAGCGCGTATTTGACGGTCAAAATGAGAACCGGATGGTCGTCTCGGAGTCTACCGATCGATATACTCGCAACATTGCAACGGTTTGTAAGGGTTGCTGTGCGAAACCGTCGTTGGCACCTGTCAGCCGATTTCGCAGAGTTTCCCTTTAGGCGCCTTAAGAAAAACGTGACGAACGCAGTATGTTCGGGGCTGAATCGTTTTTCCAAGGCTCCAGTGCGCAGGCACTTGCGCGCGGAGCCGTAAGACGGCTATTCAACCTGAAGTACCAATGAAGAGTCACGGGTCAGAGGCACCCCCGGCATGATAGAGCTCGAACAAGAAGATCCAATCCCGCAAGGCGACCTGGCCCTGCAAATCACCGCGCTTCCGCGCGAAACCAACGGCTTTGGCGATATTTTCGGCGGCTGGCTGGTGGCGCAGATGGATTTGGCTGGCACCGCAATGGCCAGCAAGGTGGCGGGTGGTCGCGTGGCCACCGTGGCAATCGATCGCATGGCGTTTCTGGTGCCGGTAGCGGTGGGCGCGCAGCTGTCCTTCTATACCCAGGCCCTGGAAATCGGCCGTAGCTCGATCCAGATGATGGTTGAAGTCTGGAGCGATGACCCACTGTCCAGCGAATGGCGTAAAGTGACCGAAGCCGTGTTCGTGTTCGTCGCCATCGACGGTAGCGGCCGCACTCGCTCGGTTCCGCCTCGGGCCCGTTAAACCGGAGCTTGTAAAAACGGCGCGTTAAACCCCGCGACCGTTTTGCGGTCCATTGAGTCATTGTTCCTGATTGAGAGTTGTCCCATGAGCACGCCCAACGTTGAAGCCGTGAAACTGGATGAACTGAACTGCTGGCGCATCCGCCACGGTCAGGCCGAATTGCTGGTGGCCCAACAAGGTGCGCACATTCTCAGTTATCAAGTGGACGGCCAGCCGCCGCTGATCTGGCTGAACGACAAGGCTGTGTTCAAGGCTGGCAAAAGCATCCGCGCCGGCGTGCCGGTGTGCTGGCCGTGGTTCGGCAACCTGGCGCGCAACCCGCAGAGTGTCCAGGCCATGCGCGTCAGCCAGGAACCGCCGACCGCCCATGGTCTGGTGCGGGCGATGGACTGGGAGCTGCTCGGCATCGAAACCGAGGGCGAAAGCCTGAAGGCGGAATTCAATCTGCCCTACCCCGAAGGCGGCCTGCCAGGCTGGCCACATCAGGTGGACTTGAAGTTGAGCATTCGTCTGGATGAGCAGTTGCACATCAGCCTGACGAGCCAGAACAAGGGCGCTGAACACGTCACCATCAGCCAGGCCCTGCATAGCTATTTCGCGGTCAGCGATGTGCGCAACGTGCATGTCGAAGGGCTGGATGGCTTGAGCTATATCGAAACCCTGGACGACTGGAAAACCGTCACCCAGACCGGTGATTTGCGTTTTAACGGTGAAACCGACCGCATCTATCTCAATACCCCGCCAACGCTGAGTATCGTTGACCCGCATTGGGAACGACGCATCGAACTGACCAGCAGCGGTTCGCGTTCGGCAGTGATCTGGAACCCCTGGATCGATCGCGCGGCAGCGTTCAGCGATATGGCTGACGATGGCTGGCAGCGCATGCTGTGCATTGAAACGGCCAATGTGATGGACGATGTGGTGACGCTGGCACCGGGGGCGAGTCATACCCTGGGCGTCAGTATCGGCACCAAACCGCTCTAGCCATACCGCAATACAAAATGTGGGAGCCAGCCTGCTGGCGATAGCGGTCCGTCAGCTACTTTCAAGTTGACTGACACGACGCCATCGCCAGCAGGCTGGCTCCCACAGTTATTTTCGTTGGCTGCTAGAGATCAGACTCCTGCACCACCCGCACCTGCGCTGCATCCAGAGCATACGCCGCATCCGCCAGGTCATTGTTGACCGTCTCGATCTTCAACGTGCCGGTCACCCACAGCGGCGTGTAGATATCGTTCAGCTTCAAGCCTTTTGGATAACGCACCAGCACCAGTTGGTTTGGCGGCGGTGGTGGCACGTGGATGCAAGCGCCTGGATAGGGCACGAGGAAGAACAACGTGCTGTGGCCCTTGGTGTCGGATTCCAACGGTACCGGATAACCGCCAATGCGAATGTGCTTGTCGTTCATCGACGGCACGGTTTTGGTCGAGTACATCACCGCCGGCAAGCCCTTGCTCTGCTTCATGCCACCCTTTTGGGTAAAGGTGCCGTTGGCTTCCGGTGAGTTGTGATCGATTTCGGGCATGGCCTCGAGGGCCTTCTGGTCCGACTTGGGCATCAGTTCAAGCCAGTCGGTTTCCGGCAGTTCGCCGGCATGGACCAAACCACTGCCCAGGAAGAGAAGAGTCAACAGAAGACGGCGCATGAAAGGGCTCGGCAAAAGAAAGGACGGGGTAGCGCGAGCATTCTAGCCCTCTGCGGCGATGGCGCGCAGAGGGCTTTATCACTTCAATGAGTTCTTTTTTTGATCAGGCCGTAGATCACCAGCAAAACCACCGCGCCCACCAGCGCACCGATGAAACCTGCGCCTTCGCCAGCGCGGTAAATGCCTAGGGCCTGGCCGCCGTAAGTAGCCGCCAGCGAACCGCCGATACCGAGCAGGATGGTCATGATCCAGCCCATGCTGTCATCGCCCGGTTTCAAAAACCGAGCCAGCAGGCCGACAATCAAACCAATAAAGATGGTTCCGATAATTCCCATGGCATTTCCCTCTGAATGATTTGGATATGCCGAAAGCCTAGACAGACTTTTGCATCCTGCCATCAGAGAACGGCGGCCCCTGAAGGTTCCGCCGCCGTCACATGAAACTATTCGGCGATGAGCGCTTCGACTTTGAGGATCTGCGCAGCCAACGCCTCGCGGTCTGCACAGCGCAGAGTGGCGTGACCGACCTTGCGACCGACCTTGAAAGCCTTGCCGTAGTGATGCAAATGGCAATCGTCGATCGCCATCACTTTTTCTACTGGTGGCACCACACCGATGAAGTTGAGCATCGCGCTCTCACCCACCTTGGCCGTCGAACCCAGCGGCAGACCGGCAACGGCCCGCAGGTGGTTTTCGAACTGGCTGCACTCGGCGCCTTCGGTGGTCCAGTGCCCGGAGTTGTGTACGCGCGGGGCGATTTCGTTGGCCTTGAGGCCACCGTCGACTTCGAAGAACTCGAACGCCATCACGCCGACGTACTCCAGCTGCTTGAGTACGCGACTGGAGTAATCTTCAGCCAACGCTTGCAGCGGGTGATCGGTGCTGGCCACGGACAGCTTGAGAATGCCGCTGTCGTGGGTGTTGTGAACCAGTGGGTAGAACCTGGTTTCGCCATCGCGAGCGCGCACTGCGATCAGCGAGACTTCGCCAGTGAACGGCACAAAACCTTCCAGCAGGCAGCCAACGCTGCCCAGCTCGGCGAAGGTGCCGACCACGTCTTCAGGCTTGCGCAGGACTTTCTGGCCCTTGCCGTCGTAACCCAGGGTGCGGGTTTTCAGCACGGCGGGCAGACCGATCGAAGCCACGGCGGCGTCCAGGTCGGCTTGCGACTGGATGTCGGCGAACGCGGGGGTCGGAATCCCCAGGTCCTTGAACATGCTCTTTTCGAACCAGCGGTCACGTGCGATGCGCAGGGCTTCGGCGCTTGGGTAAACCGGAACGAATTGCGACAGGAATGCCACGGTTTCGGCCGGCACGCTTTCGAACTCGAAGGTCACCAGGTCGACTTCATCGGCCAATTGACGCAGGTGATCCTGATCGCCGTAATCGGCACGCAGGTGTTCGCCCAACGCGGCTGCGCAAGCATCTGGCGCCGGGTCGAGGAAAGCGAAATTCATGCCCAGCGGAGTGCCCGCCAGCGCCAACATGCGGCCTAACTGGCCGCCACCGATTACACCGATTTTCATCGTCAACAACCTCAGGCGATGCGTGGGTCTGGATTGTCCAGGACGCTGTCTGTCTGCTCAGCGCGGAATTTCTTCAACACGGTATGAAATTGCGGATGCCTGGCGCCCAGGATGCTCGCCGAGAGCAATGCTGCGTTGATCGCGCCGGCTTTGCCGATGGCCAGGGTGGCAACCGGAATGCCTGCTGGCATTTGCACGATGGACAGCAGCGAATCGACGCCCGAGAGCATCGACGACTGTACGGGGACGCCCAGCACCGGCAGGTGGGTCTTGGCCGCACACATGCCTGGCAGGTGGGCCGCGCCGCCGGCACCGGCGATGATCACCTCGATGCCACGGGCCTCGGCCTCTTCGGCATACTGGAACAGCAGGTCCGGGGTGCGGTGGGCGGAGACCACTTTCACCTCGTAAGGGATGCCGAGCTTTTCCAGCATATCGGCGGTGTGGCTAAGGGTGGACCAATCGGACTTGGAGCCCATGATCACGCCAACCAGTGCACTCATCGTCGTGCCTCTTCTCTCTGGGCGCCCGCGGGCGCGTCAAAAAACAACAAGCCACGCAGAAATGCGTGGCTTGATTGTACGAAAAATGGCCGGACGAACCGGCCGAAGGCCGCGCAGTATACCTCAATGAAGCAGATAAACAGCCCCCGATGCGACCATCTGTCATACGGCGCAACGTGCCGGTTTTATTGACCTCAAGGTCAATCAAATCCACCACAAATCCCTGTGGGAGCTGGCTCGCCTGCGATGAGGCCGGTATAGCAAACAATGATGCTGCCTGACACGCCGCAATCGCGGGCAAGCCCGCTCCCACAGGGTTCTTCGTTGTATTCAAGAACCGGTGGTGGTTTGGGCCGCGCCACCTTCAAGCTTGCGCCAGAGCAACCGCACATTGGCCTTGCGCACCAAAGCGCAGCGGTACAGACGGATCTCCAGTGGCACGTGCCATTGCGGGCCACCGCAGACGACTAACTCACCGCGAGCCAGTTCGGCGCGCACGCTCAGTTGCGGTACCCAGGCGATGCCCAACCCCTCCAGCGCCATGCTTTTCAGGCTGTCGGCCATGGCGGTTTCGTAAATAGTGGTAAACCTGAGGGCGCGCTGGCGCAACAGCATGTTGACCGAGCGCCCGAGAAACGCACCGGCGCTGTAAGCCAACAGTGGCACGCTGGTTTCGCCTTCCAGGTCGAACAACGGCTTGCCGTCGGCATCGGCGGCGCAGACCGGGAGCATTTCGGTATCTCCCAGATGCAGCGAGGGGAAAATCTCCGGGTCCATTTGCATCGCCGAGTCCGGGTCATAGAACGCCAACATCAAATCGCAGCCGCCTTCACGCAATGCATGCACCGCATCGCCAACGTTAGTGGCCACCAGTCGCGTGGCGATGTTCAGCCCCTCGTTACGCAACTGCGCGATCCAGCGCGGGAAGAAACCCAGCGCCAGGGAGTGAGCGGCGGCAACCTGCATCACTTCGCCCTGCCCGCCTTCCAGGTGATGAAGGTGGCGCAGCACTTCACCCAGCTGTTCGACCACGGTTCGCGCGGTAACCAGAAACAGCTGCCCCGCCGCTGTCAGCTCGACCGGCGTGCGGGAGCGATTCACCAGGGTCAGCCCCAGCGCGGCTTCGAGGCTGCGGATTCGGCGACTGAACGCCGGCTGGGTCACGAAGCGTCTTTCTGCCGCTTGGGAAAAACTGCGGGTGGCGGCCAGAGCGCTAAAGTCCTCGAGCCATTTACTTTCCAGATTCATCACACCCTCCGCACACGCACCAAATTGGGTCACACGCTCGCCGCACACGCGGCGTCACACGGGCATTATGCCGAATGTGCATAGGCTAGTGTTTAACAGCATTGGCCCAAAATTCATCACAAGCCTAGCATTTGCAGTGTTCCGGCACAGACCGGGTCCATATCGAGATGATTTCTATCATGTCCTCCGCTGCATCTTTCCGCACAGAAAAAGACCTGCTTGGCGTACTCGAAGTACCTGCTCAAGCGTATTACGGCATCCAGACCCTGCGAGCGGTGAACAATTTCCGCCTCTCTGGCGTTCCGATTTCGCATTACCCGAAACTGGTTGTCGGTCTGGCAATGGTCAAGCAGGCCGCCGCTGACGCCAACCGCGAGTTGGGTCACCTGAGCGAAGCCAAGCACGCTGCTATCAGCGAAGCCTGTGCCCGATTGATCCGCGGTGATTTCCACGAAGAATTCGTGGTGGACATGATTCAAGGCGGCGCTGGCACTTCGACCAACATGAATGCCAACGAAGTCATCGCCAACATCGCGCTGGAGGCCATGGGCCACAGCAAAGGCGAATACCAGTACCTGCACCCGAACAACGACGTCAACATGGCGCAGTCGACCAACGACGCCTACCCGACCGCAATCCGCCTAGGCCTGCTGCTGGGTCACGACGCGCTGCTGGCCAGCCTCGACAGCCTGATCCAGTCGTTTGCCGCCAAAGGTGAAGAGTTCAGCCACGTTTTGAAGATGGGTCGTACCCAGCTGCAAGACGCCGTGCCAATGACCCTGGGCCAGGAATTCCGCGCCTTCGCCACCACATTGGGCGAAGACCTTGCACGCCTGAAGACCCTGGCGCCAGAGCTGCTGACCGAAGTGAACCTGGGCGGCACCGCAATCGGCACCGGCATCAACGCCGACCCGCGCTACCAGCACCTGGCCGTGCAACGCCTGGCGACCATCAGCGGTCACCCACTGGTTCCAGCCGCCGACCTGATCGAAGCCACCTCCGACATGGGCGCCTTCGTGCTGTTCTCCGGCATGCTCAAGCGCACCGCGGTCAAGCTGTCGAAGATCTGCAACGACCTGCGTCTGCTGTCCAGCGGCCCGCGCACCGGCATCAACGAAATCAATCTGCCAGCGCGTCAGCCAGGCAGCTCGATCATGCCAGGCAAGGTCAACCCGGTTATCCCGGAAGCCGTGAACCAGGTCGCGTTCCAGATCATCGGCAACGACCTGGCCTTGACCATCGCAGCCGAAGGCGGCCAGTTGCAACTGAACGTGATGGAGCCGCTGATCGCCTTCAAGATCTTCGACTCGATCCGCCTGCTGCAGCGCGCCATGGACATGCTGCGCGAGCACTGCATCGTCGGCATCACTGCCAACGAAGAGCGCTGCCGTGAACTGGTCGAACACTCGATCGGCCTGGTCACCGCGCTGAACCCGTACATCGGCTATGAAAACGCCACCCGCATTGCCCGTATCGCGCTTGAAAGCGGCCGCGGCGTGCTGGAACTGGTGCGCGAAGAAGGCTTGCTCGACGAAGAAATGCTCGCCGACATCCTGCGCCCGGAAAACATGATTGCTCCGCGTCTGGTGCCTTTGAAGGCTTAACCGAACGCAGGCTCTTTTGAAGAGCACGCTCACCAGGTCGAGGGACTAGACACCTCTCACCTTTTGAGGGCTTGGGGACTTACTCCCTCAAGCCCTTTTTTTTAACTCTTTGGCAGGAAAAACGTCTTTTGTGGGAGCGAGCCTGTTCGCGATAAACGATAACGCGGTGCCTTTGACTGGACCGCAGCGCCTGCATCGCGAGCAGGCTCGCTCCCCCATGAGCCTGACTCGAAAAGTCGGGTATTTAAAAGCTTCGTTTCGTCGCTTGCACCACAATCGTGCAGACGGACGGCACTCTCCTAGGTATAGTGCCGGCCCTCTTCGCGTGAGCGGTCGTCGGTAACGAGGCCCAAACCCATGCGAAACCCGAACTAATAACAACCCGCGATATGGAACCGGAACGAACCTCGATCCACCTGTTATGCCATGCGAAAGCCGGTGTAACTCGATGTGTCCGGCCATCCAGTATTTGCACACACAAAAAATAGCGAGGAATAATCCATGCTCGAAGTCATCAACGACTTCCTCTCAGGGAAAGTACTGATCGTGCTCATTGTCGGGCTCGGTAGCTACTTCACGATCCGCTCGCGTTTCGTTCAGTTCCGCCATTTCTTCCACATGTTCGCGGTGTTCCGCGATAGCCTCAAAAGCAGCGCTGGCCAGCTCAGCTCGTTCCAGGCCCTGATGCTCAGCCTCGCCGGTCGCGTCGGTGCCGGTAACATCGCCGGTGTCGGCATCGCTGTGACCCTCGGTGGCCCCGGTGCCGTGTTCTGGATGTGGGTAACCGCGCTGGTCGGCATGTCCAGCAGCTTCTTCGAATGCTCCCTCGGCCAGCTCTACAAGCGCTGCGACTCCGAAGGCCAGTTCCGTGGCGGCCCGTCCTTTTACATTCAGCACGGCCTGCAGAAACGCTGGCTGGGCATGATCATGGCGTTCCTGCTGTTGATCACCTTCGGCTTTGCCTTCAACGGCCTGCAAGCCCACGCCGTGACCCACTCGCTGAACAACGCCTTCGGCTTCGACACCACTTACACCGGGCTGGCACTGGCGGTATTGCTGGGCCTGGTGTTCATCGGCGGTATCAAGCGGATCGCCAAAGTCGCTGACCTGCTGGTACCGGTGAAAACCCTGGCGTACATCGGCGTGACCCTCTACGTGATCGTGCTGCAGTTCGACCACGTTCCGGGCATGTTGATGACCATCGTCAAAAGCGCCTTCGGTCTGGACCAGGCGTTCGGCGGCCTGATCGGCAGCGCCATCGTCATGGGCGTGAAGCGCGGCGTGTTCGCCAACGAAGCGGGCCTGGGCAGTGCGCCGAACGTGGCCGCTGTGGCCTCGGTCGAGCACCCGGTGTCCCAAGGCGTGGTTCAGGCATTCAGCGTGTTCCTCGACACCTTCGTGATCTGCACCTGCACCGCGTTGCTGATCCTGCTGTCGGGCTTCTACACCCCGGGCTTCGAAGGTGACGGCATTGCCCTGACCCAGAACTCCCTGGCCGCCGTGGTCGGTGACTGGGGCCGGATCTTCATTTCGGTGGCCCTGTCGTTGTTCGTGTTCACCTCGATCCTCTACAACTATTACCTGGGCGAGAACAACCTGCGCTTCATGATGGGTGAAAACCGCAAGGCGCTGATCGGCTATCGCACGCTGGTACTGGTATTGATTTTCTGGGGTGCCATTGAAAACCTCGGCACCGTGTTCGCCTTCGCCGACATCACCATGACGATGCTGGCGTTCGTGAACCTGATTGCGCTGTTCCTGCTGTTCAAGGTCGGCATGCGCATCCTGCGTGACTACGATGACCAGCGCGCTGCCGGCATCAAGACCCCGGTGTTCGATTCGAGCAAATTCCCGGATCTGGACCTGGACCTGAAAGCCTGGCCAGCCAATCCGACAGCCGCCACTCCTACGGCGGCAGCAGAGCCGCAAGGCGTGACCGCAGCGCAACGCTGATCGGTAAAAAACCGGGCGCATCCTCTGCGCCCGGCGTGACACAGCTTGCGACCGGCGTCATGCTCGGTCGCAAGTTGTGGCAGCTTTTTCGAGGCTGCCATTCTGGTTCGAGCTTGAGACCCCATCGCTGCCACCGCGAGCAGGCTCGCTCCCCTATCGTTTTTGGAGAACCTCCATGAATTCCTCGACTTTTCCCGCTGCCCGGCACGTCATGGTGCTCTACACCGGCGGCACCATCGGCATGCAAGCCAGTGCCCACGGCTTGGCCCCGGCGTCCGGTTTCGAAGCGCGGATGCGCGAGTATCTGCACAGCCAGCCTGAACAGGTAGTGCCTCAGTGGCGCTTTCGCGAAATGTCGCCGCTGATCGACAGCGCCAATATGACGCCCGCCTACTGGCAGCAACTGCGTGAAGCGGTGGTCGATGCTGTTGATGTCCAGGGCTGCGACAGCGTGTTGATCCTGCATGGCACCGATACCCTGGCCTACAGCGCCGCCGCCATGAGCTTTCAGCTGCTCGGCCTGCATGCCCGCGTGGTGTTCACCGGCTCCATGTTGCCGGCCGGCGTGACCGACAGTGATGCCTGGGAAAACCTCAGCGGTGCGTTGGTTGCTTTGGGCCAGGGCCTGGCGCCGGGCGTTCATCTGTACTTCCATGGTGAACTGCTCGACCCGACCCGTTGCGCCAAGGTTCGCAGTTTCGGTCGTCATCCGTTCAAGCGGCTGGAGCGTCAGGGCGGCGGCGTGAAAGCGACTTGCGTACCGGCGCAGCTCAATTACAACCAGCCTAAACAGCTGGCGAAGGTCGCGGTGCTGCCGCTGTTCCCGGGCATCGGTGCCGATCAACTGGATGGCGTGCTCAACAGCGGTATTCAGGGGCTGGTGCTGGAATGTTATGGCAGCGGTACCGGGCCAAGCGACAACCCGGACTTTCTCGTCAGCCTGGAGCGGGCGCGGGACCGAGGCGTGGTGGTGGTCGCGGTGACGCAATGTCATGAAGGCGGCGTGCAGCTCGACGTTTACGAGGCGGGCAGCCGCTTGCGTGACGCCGGTGTGTTGTCCGGTGGCGGCATGACTCGCGAGGCGGCGTTTGGCAAGTTGCATGGGCTGTTGGGGGCAGGGCTTGAAACTGCAGAAGTTCGGCGGCTGGTCGAGCTCGACCTGTGCGGCGAACTGAGCTGACACAACACAAAACCCTGTAGAAGCGAGGTTTGCCCGCGAAGCTTTTGGCGCACTTGAGGACGCCTTCGCGGGCAAGCCTCGCTCCTACAGGGGCCATCAGGCATGTAACTTGCTCCCCTTCCGGCACGCCCAACGCTGGAAGCACCCATGCTCCACTCCCATCTCACCACCCTCAATGCCGTCTCCCTGGTGCTTGACACCTTCAAGGCCGAAGGTCTGTCCAGCGAAGCATTATTGGCCGGCAGTGGTATCAGCGCGGCGGATCTGAGCCGGGCGGATACGCGCATCACCACCAACCAGGAGATGCTGGTTTGCGCCAACGCCGTCGCGTTACGCCGCGATATCGGCCTGGAACTGGGCCGGCGGATGCATGTTTCGTCCTACGGCATGCTCGGGTATGCCTTACTCACCAGCGCCACTTTAGGTGACGCTTTGCGGTTGGCGCTGCACTATCCGGCGCTATTGGGAACACTGTTCGAATTGAGCCTGGTGGAAGACGACGAGCGCATCTGGCTCACCGCCGGCGACTATCGGGAAAATCCGGCATTGGCGCCGTTCAATGTCGAGTTTTGCCTGGTCTCGATGAAAGTCACCTGCGAAGACTTGCTCGGCCACGCTCTGCCCTTGCTTGGTGCCCGCTTCGAATACCCGGCGCCGGATTATCAGGCGCGCTATGCCGAGCGTTTCGACTGCCCTTTGCAGTTCGATGCCGTGTCCAATGCCTTTGCTTTCGACAAACGCTGGCTTGAACAACCTCTGCCTCTGGCCGACGCCATTACCCATCAGGCCATGGCCGAGCGTTGTCGCAAACAAAACACTGAGTTCACCGGGCGTCAGGCCTGGCTCGGGCGCATCCGCCAACTCCTCGCTTCGCAGCTCAACGCAGCCCCGGGCCTGGATGGGCTGGCCGAACAGATGAATTGCTCGGCGCGCACGCTGCGCCGACATCTGAAAGACCTTGGCTGCAGTTATCAGGAACTGCTCGATGAATTGCGCTTCGAGCAGGCCAAGCGAATGCTCTGCGAAGATCATCTGCCGATCTATCGGATAGCCGAGGCGCTGGGGTTCAGCGAGACCGCAAGTTTCCGCCATGCGTTTGTGCGCTGGAGCGGCGTGGCGCCGAGTCAGTTCCGGCCACACCGATAATCCCTGTGGGAGCGGGCTTGCCCGCGAAGAGGCCAGTACATTCGACGCATCTCCATTGACTGGACCATCGCTTTCGCGGGCAAGCCTCGCTCCTACAGGGGGCGGATGCGTCATCCTGGGGCACCGGTGTGCCATCAGGGGGCGAATTTCGGTCAAATCTTTTGGCCATATCGATCCCCTTTTGGCCTTTCCTGCCGTTCTCCCAAACGCCGCCCGCCGCAAAACTGTGTGCAACCGAATCAGCCTGCGGAGAACAAGAATGCTGACGATCTACTCACACGATCACCACCTGCATCACGGCCGTTGCGAATTGATGGACGGGCAATTGATGCCCTGCTTCGAAATGCCCTCGCGGGCCGACCATGTGCTGGCACGGGTACAGTCCCGCGATCTGGGCCCGATCGCGGCGCCGCAGGATTTTGGTCTCGAGCCGATCGCGCGCATCCATAGCCGCGACTACCTCGATTTCTTCAAAGGGGCCTGGGCACGCTGGACCGAGTTCAACACCGACGGCGATTTGCTGCCCTACACCTGGCCGGCCCGCACCTTGCGCCGGATCATGCCCACCAGCCTGCACGGTCAGCTCGGCTATTACAGCTTCGACGGCGGCGCACCGATTACCGCCGGCACCTGGCAAGCGGCGTATAGCGCGGCGCAAGTGGCGCTCACAGCCCAAGCGGAGATCCAGCGCGGTGCTCACACTGCCTTCGCCTTGTGCCGTCCACCGGGGCACCATGCCGCCAGCGATTTGATGGGCGGTTATTGCTACCTCAACAACGCCGCCATCGCCGCCCAGGCATTCCTCGATCAAGGCCACAAAAAGGTCGCGATCCTCGACGTCGATTACCACCATGGCAACGGCACCCAATCGATCTTCTACGAGCGCAGCGACGTGCTGTTTACCTCGATCCACGGCCATCCGGAAGCCGAGTTTCCGTTCTTCCTCGGTTACGAAGACGAACACGGTGAAGGACCGGGCGAAGGGTTCAACTTCAACTACCCTTTGCCCGCCGGTTCAGGCTGGGACCGTTGGAGCGCAGCGCTGGAACAGGCCTGCAAAGAGATTGAAAAGTACGGTGCCGACATCATCGTCGTGTCCTTGGGCGTCGATACGTTCAAGGACGACCCGATCTCCCAGTTCAAACTCGACAGCCCGGATTACCTGGCGATGGGCGCGCGCATCGCGGGCCTCGGCAAGCCGACGCTGTTCGTGATGGAAGGCGGTTACGCGGTGGAAGAAATCGGCATCAATGCCGTGAACGTTCTCGAAGGTTTTGAAAGCGCCCAATGAGGAATCAGCACAAATGAATCGACTCACGCGTTTTATCGCCCCAGTGCTATGCGCCACCGTATTCAGTGGTGCCGTTCACGCCCAAGAGCGCACGTTGCGGGTGTACAACTGGTTCGACTACATCACCCCCAAAGCACTGGAAGATTTCAAGACCCAGAATCCCCAGACCAAACTGGTCTACGACATCTTCGACACCAACGAAGCACTGGAGGCCAAGTTGCTGACCGGCAACTCCGGTTACGACGTGGTGGTGCCGTCCAATGTGTTCCTCGCCAAGCAGATCGAAGCCGGCGTATTCCAGCCGCTGGATCGCAGCAAACTGCCGAACTGGAACCACCTCGACCCCAAGCTGATGAAGCTGATCGAAGCCAACGACCCGGGCAATAAATTTGCCGTGCCCTACATGTACGGGACCATTCTGATCGGCTTCAACCCGGACAAGGTCAAGGCGGCTCTGGGCGACAACGCACCGGTGGACAGCTGGGACCTGATCTTCAAGGAAGAGAACATCAGCAAGCTCAAGCAGTGCGGCGTGGCCTTGCTCGACTCACCGTCGGAGATCCTGCCCCTGGCCCTGCAACACCTGGGCCTGGACCCCAACAGCAAGAAGCCGGCGGACTACGCCAAGGCGGAAGCGCTGCTGATGAAGATCCGTCCACACATCACCTATTTCCATTCGTCCAAGTACATGGCCGATATTGCCAATGGTGACATCTGCGTCGCGGTGGGTTACTCCGGCAGCTTCTCCCAGGCCGCCAACCGCGCCAAGGAAGCCAAGAACGGCGTGATCGTCGACATGCGCTTGCCCAAAGAAGGCGCACCAATCTGGTTCGACATGCTGGCGATCCCCAAGGGCGCGAAGAACCCGGAAGACGCCTACACCTTCATCAACTACCTGCTGCAACCTCAGGTCATTGCACCGGTCAGCGACTTCGTCGGCTACCCGAACCCGAACAAGGACGCCACGGAAATGGTCGACCCGGCGATCCGCAACAACCCCAACCTGTACCCGACCGAAGCAGCAATGAGCACGCTCTACACCCTGCAACCGCTGCCGCGTGATGCCGAGCGTGCCCGCACCCGCGCCTGGACCAAGATCAAGTCTGGTACTTGAAGCACCATGAAAACCAAGACCCGCGCCATCGCGGGTCTTTTTTTGCCTGCGGTATTTATCTACCACCTGCCCCGGTTTGCGTCTGGGTACTGTCGGTTCGAAACGGCAGTACCTGCCCCCATTCGCCAACCGGTTCCTGACCATGACTGAAAACATCCGAACAACCGTTTCGCCCCCCATGTTGAATAAAAGTCGCCTGGTGGATCAAGCCAGCGGCGGTCCGTCACTTCATGATGCCGCTGCGCAATTTTTGCAAAATGCCTTGAAGAAATGCTTTCCCGAACAAAACATCGACCCCGACAAAGCCATGCTGGCCACGCCGATATGGCGCTCGCACGGAGACGATCTGGTTAGCCACGGCAACCACTTCGAATCACTGACTTATGCGCTGGCACGTCTGGCCTTTAAAAAAACCACAGCCAACTACATCGAGGGCGAACATTTCCTGACCCTGACGCCCCATGCCCGCGATCCCATCCATTTACCGGTCAGTATGGACGCGATCACCAGCCTGCTGAATGAACATGCCCCATCGCTGTTCCTGGCCTTCGAACAACGTCAGCTGGACTACTGGAATGAAACCGTCGGCCAGCTGCCGCGCTGGCAAACCCTTTCCAATACCTTGCAGGAGGCACTCGATGTTCAGTCGGTTACCGGCTGGGACGCGGATGAGTGCCGCCTCGCACGACTCGTTTCGCAATACCCTGACAAGGCGCTACGTCAGACCACCGACAGTGGGCTGTCTGATGTCCGCGCGTGCCTGCTGGATCTGGATGTCGGCTTCGAAATGGCAGAGGGCAACAGCACCCGACACTTGATGCTACCGGGCGCGCTGGTGCTGAACGCAACCATTGGCACCCGCGAACTGGTCGTGATGTACACCATCAGTAATGGCTACGAATCGTTCGATTCTCTGGAGCAACTGGGCATGGTCCTTCCCCAGCGAATCGACATCGATCTGAGCGGCCAAAGCCTGAAGTGGCGACTCTATGAACCCGAGGAAAACATCTTCGATGCCATGGTCTGGGCGCTGATAGGCATTCAGATTGATTCCATTGAGGCGCTCGATCCGGCCAGTCGCTCGCTGTTGGCCAGATTTTCTCCCCGGCGGGACGAAAGCACTACGATCAATGCCAAAGACAACGCACGCGTCGAACAGCTGGAAAACGCGATCCCCGAATGGCTATTGGCAGGCTCGCTCGACGATATCCAGGCCTACAGCGGCTACCTGACCAATCTGGGCTCTCTCAGAGGTCAGTCCGACAGCGGTGTCTTCAATGCCGAAGACATACCCCTCATCAATACCTACGCCCAGCAAAAAATGTGCGATGCCATCCTCGCCGACAAAACCGGCGAAGATGCAGCGGGCCTGCGCCTGAATGACATTCGGATCACTGTCACCCACAGCTTTGAAGCCGGCGGTTTCACCCTCCCCGACCCGCATAACCGACAGGTCGAAACCCTGGGTGAATTCGCGCTGCAAAATGTTCGACCGTACAGCGCGACAGTCGCCTATGCCGATGGCCAAGCCGCACCCGCCTGGATGACAGTGACGTTCCTGTTGCGTATGGCCAATGAGATCAACATCGGCGAAACCTACCCTCAGCTGATCAAGCGCACACTCATCGACGATCCGGTGCAGGCTCGGCGCCACAAGGCCCGTTACTGTCGTCAGTGGCCATTGCTGCTGCCGTTGCTGGCCCTGGAATACAAGCTCAAGCAACAGGGCGGGGTCGATGATCAGGGTTACCGTCAGGTCTGCCAACTGATGGAGTCGATCGAAACCAACGGGCCACTCGCCGAGTGGCCGGTGCAGATTCGCCCGCTGGCATTCATGCCCCATTATCGTCTTGGCAGTACGCCGGACACCGTCGCGAACATGTACATCATCGCCCCGCGTGCGGGCTCGAGCGGCCCTTGCCTGCTTTATCAACCGTTGCTGGATCAACCATTGCGCCAGTTCCCTTCCGAACAGAACATGCTGTATGCGTTTTATCAGCCCGGCGAACTGCGCGACTCGATTCTGGCCTGGCTGCCCAACAGCACGTTGAGTTTCGAATACGCCCAATATGTGTTTTCCAGCGGTATACCCTCGCCCTGGACCATTACCGAACTGGCTTTCGAACCGTTTATCCATCTCGACCTGACCGCTTCCGTCAACCTGACAAACACGCCGCTGAGCGGCGATATCCTGACGACCCTGTTCAATCGCAATAGCCAGGCAATGGCCGAGCTGGCCGACCGCCAATCGACCTCCAACGCCGAACGTCGCTGGGCGCTGCTGGCTGACAGCGGTTGGGCGATGTTCAGCGTGGCCGCCAATTTTCTCAGCGGTTCGGCGGGCACCGCGGTCTGGGTCTGGCAAAGCATCACCCAGATCCAGCAGGCGCTGGATGCCCATGAGCACGGCAACACGCTCGTCGAGTGGTCTTCGATCGGCGATGTCTTGTTGGCGCTGGGCATTTTGCTCATGCAACGGGTCGCGACGCGGCGCATTCGCTTCTCAAATCCCTTGGACGAAAATGCCTCGCAGCAACAGCCATACATGGACGAGCCTCTATTCACGGCCCCTTCCATCACCAAGCCGCCGACGGTCACCCATGACGCGACCCCGCTGAGTGCCGAACTGCCCGAAACGCACCTCTCCACCCTCGCGCCCGCCACGCTTGGCCGTATCAATGCAGGAGCGCGATTTTTACAGCAGATCAATCGATTCCAGGTCCCGGCGCCGAAGCTGCCCGTGGGTGCACAGGCCAACGCCAACCATCTGCATGAACTCACGGGAAAGCTGTACGCCAAGGTCGGTGAGCGATGGTTTCAGGTCAGCGCCGAAACGGACGAACCGGTATTCATCGTTGATCCGAACGACCCCGAGCGATCCGGTTTCAGTGTGAAATTCGACGAAGGCACAGGTCGATGGCACTGGGACCTGAAGCTACGGTTGCGTGGCGGCGGCCCGAGCGGGCGAATAGAAGCCCTGCGGCGCGAAAAAGCCCGGAAAAAGGACGAAGCATGGACCGCCCTGCATCTGTTCATTGCTCAGGAAGCGGCTGGCAAAGCCCGTTTGGAGGAGGCCTTGCAACACCTGGAGAACAACGACGTATCAGCGACGGAGTCCGATGCAGCCATAACCACTTACACCACAACCGCCAACGAGCTGGCCAATGGATATGCCCAGGCCCTGGAAAACCTGGAAAAATGGCGCGAAGCAGGCGGCGCGGGCGTGTTTTATCAGTCTCAGCTGATGCGCCTCACCATTGAGCAGCATCGCTTCCTCAGCAGCTGGCTGAGAATGAAGATGCGCGAGTATGCAAAAATCGTCGTGCCCCTGGTCAGCCAGTCCGAGCTTGCGAGCAGCCTGCCCCGCGCCACGCAGCTGGAAGCCGCACAGAAAGCCATAGTCATCAGCGATGAAATAATTGATCGCCTCGATCGCCTGCACACCTCGCTGGACACGTTGATGAGCAACACCGGCACGGCCCGCAAGATCGCCGGCGATCTGAAAAAATTACTGCCTTCTTTCTCCCGTTACGACCTTCAAGCCAATGAAATCGGCTTGTCCACCGAGCTTTGCCTGCACGAAGTACCCGACAGCAACATGAGTCAGGTACGTCAGCTTGTCGTGCAGATTTTCGACAGCGCGGCTGACGCGGGACACACCTTGCGCTCCACTGAAGCCGGGGCGCTGAATGTCGATCGGCTCACCACCCTCGTCGATCACCTGGCAGACGCCGAACGGCGCCTGCAAGAGCTCTCCATCACCTGGCCCGATCATTTGGAGCCGGTCCGATTCAAGCGCATTCAAACGTTGGTTGGTCAGTTACATAAAGTGGCGCGTAACCGTCTGCTCGACTCGCTTCCCGAGTCTGAAGAAGTACCGGTCGCAGCAATGAGCCGACTCGAACCGCTGCCCTCCACGTCCCGAGCCATCGGCAAGGCGAACAAATCCCGGCCACGAGGGAGTGAAGCGCCAAAGACACCTTCTACCGAAAATCCCGAGCCTGTCGAAGACATCCCCATCATCAAGGCGGCGACCCGGCGCCCAGTACAACCGGCGGTACTGGACGATGAAGGCATCATCGCCAACGCGATGTCTCAAACCGTTGAACTCGACGGGTTCATCAAACGTCTGCGCACCGACGCTCAGCGCCCCTCGCGCATCCCGGCGGACATGCAAGACCTGTTCGATCAACAGGCGACAAGATTTGAAAAAGCCGCCAATGACGTGGAGGCGGTACTGGCTCGCAGAAGAGCCGATTTCCCGGTGGGCAGCTTGAGCACGGAATTACGCGAGGGAGCCGCAAGGCTGCGACGCGAAGGCATCAATGTCTACAGCACCCTACTGATGGGACGCAAACCCCGGGAGGCCTATCTGAAATGGCTGAACGAACATGACCAGGTAGAGATCGTCAAAGACGAGCGCGGCCGCATCAAGACCAGGCAGCGTAAGGACTACTTCCAGGAATACCGGATTCTGGACAAGACACGCCAGAAAAAACCGTTGTGGGTCGCGCATTTCCATTACGACAACCTGACCGATCCAGATGATTTGTTCACGGCCGCTCATCTCAAATTCGCCGAGGGGTATCTGCAAGAGCTGCCAGCCAGAACACGCCAGGAACTGAATACCTTCGATGCGGTGGATAATGCGTTGCGCCGGATCGGCAATCCGCAGGTTCTGGATCTGTTTCTGAAACTTGAGCCGCAAGCGCCGGCAGGCACTGAAACCTGAAGAAATAGTCAACCGCCCCAGACATTGCGCAAACGGGCCAGAGCCGCTTCGATCGCCGGCTCTGGTACGGCGGCAAAACCCAACACCAACCCGGCTCGCTGATCCAGCGGCGTCTGCGAGTCGGGCAACCAGTAACTGCTTAAACCAATGACCTCGACCCCGACGCTTTCGGCTTGCTCGATCAACTCGCGTTCACGAGCCACGCAGCTCACCGAAACCGTCAAATGCAGCCCCGCGGCCACACTCGGCACACTTGCAATACCCTCAATGTTTGTTGGCCAATGGGCTAACAGACAATTGCGTCGACTCAGGGCAGCCCGGCGCATGCGACGGATATGCCGCTGGAAATGCCCGGCGGCCATGAATTCGGCCATCACCGCTTGGGTGCTCACCTCAGAATGCCGCACATCCACCGCTCGACGCTGGGCAAACGCCTCCACCAATCCGGGGGGCAATACCAGGTAACCCAGTCTTAACGCCGGGAAGGCGACCTTGCCGAAGGTCCCGACATACAGCACCCGCCCCTGTCGATCCAGTGCAGCCAACGGCGCCAGGGGTGCGCCGCTGTAACGGTATTCGCCATCGTAGTCGTCCTCGACAATCCATCCGTGGGTACGTTCGGCCCAGGCCAACAATTCAAGACGCCGCGCCAGACTCATCACCACCCCGGTCGGGTACTGATGCGCGGGAGTGACATAAGCCAGACGACAATCGCCCAGGCTCGCCAATTCGGTGCAGTCGATGCCCTCACTGTCCACCGCTACGCCGTGCAATCGCGCGCCAGCCACCGCAAACGCATGACCCGCCGCCCGGTACCCAGGATTTTCAATACCGACTCTGTCGCCAGGTTCCACCAGCAGCTGTGCACAAAGGCTAATTCCCTGTTGTGCGCCACTGGTGATCACAATTTGCTCAGCCGAGCACTGCATACCCCGTGAACTGCGCAAATAAGCGGCAATCAGGCCGCGCAAGCGCGCGTCTCCCGCCGGATCGCCATAACACAGCCGCTGTAAATCCGGTTTACGCCAGAAAGCCGCGTTCAGCTTGGCCCAGACCTCGAAAGGAAATAGATCAAAGGCCGGAACGCCGACCCGAAATGCCCTAGGTGGACCACTGGGAGGCAAGGCCAAATGGTTCTTTTCAATTCGCCCCAAAGCACCACTGTGGATAACTTCACTGGATGAAACCCCAGGTAAATCCGGCGGATTTGTGGATAAGGCTGTGGGTAACCCTGTTGAAAACCCTGTGGATACTTTTGTGGATAATTTTTTTGCCGGTAACGCGGCTTGAGGCAATAGCGCGACGTAAGTCCCGTCGCCCACACGTCCCTCGATGAAGCCTTCTGCATAAAGCTGATCGTAGGCTCGGACCACGCTGTTCCGGGAAATCGATAACGCCGTCGCCAGATCGCGACTGGCCGGCAGTCGTGTGCCGCTGGCCAGTCGTCCGTCGAGTACGCGCATTCGCAGCGCTTGATAGAGCTGACGACTCAGGCCCTGGCGGCGATCGAGTTCGATACCCGCCGGGTTGAATAATGAGGGAAGCGGCGTATTCGACATGGTAATGGACCTATGAAATTGGTCATTAATGGCTCTTACAACAGACCAATAGCCTGTCTAGGATGCAGGCATTCGCCAAGGAATATCTCCATGTATACGCCCAGCAATTTCGCCATCCATGATTTGAATGAGCTGCATCAGCACATCCTCGGCACTCGCCTTGGGGTTTTGGTCACCCACGGTGAGCAAGGCCTGCAAGCCAGTCATCTGCCGCTGCTGCTGAATGTCGACCACGGCCCGAATGGCACCCTCTACGGCCACTTTGCCAAAGCCAATCCGCAATGGAAGGAACTGCAGAACGGCGCTGAAGCGCTGGTGATATTTGCCGCTGCCGACGCTTATGTGAGCCCGGGGTTTTATCCGGCCAAAGCCGAACACGGCAAAGTGGTGCCAACCTGGAACTATGTGGCCGTACACGCTTATGGCCCGGGCGAAGTGTTCACTGATACCGACCGCCTGCGCGATCTGGTCGGCGCATTGACCGATCGCCATGAAGCCGGTCGTGCCCAGCCATGGAAGGTCGCCGATGCTCCCGCCGACTATATCGACGGCATGCTCAAGGCCATCGTCGGTTTTGCCTTGCCGATCCAGCGGCTGGAGGGCAAACGCAAGCTCAGCCAGAACCGCAATGCCGCAGACATCGCCGGTGTGCGCGAGGGATTGGCCGCCAGCCCTGATGTTCACGACCAGGCCCTCGCTCAATTGATGCAATAAGGAACGAACATGAATCAGATCGACATCCGCCAGGTTACCGCCGACGATCACGCCGCCTGGCTGCCGCTGTGGCAAGCCTACTTGCGCTTCTACAACACCGAATTGCCCGACGCAGTCACCCAAAGCACTTGGCAGCGCCTGCTCGATCCGAGCGAACCGACCCACGGGGCGCTGGCCTGGGCCGATGGCAAAGCGGTGGGCATGGTGCATTTCATCTACCATCGCTCGAACTGGAGCATCGAAAACTCCTGCTACCTGCAAGACTTGCTGGTCACACCCCAAATCCGCGGCACCGGTGTCGGTCGGCAACTGATTGAATTCGTCTACACCACGGCCAAGGCAGATGGCTGCTGCAAGGTTCATTGGCTTACTCACGAAACCAACGCCACCGCGATCCAGCTCTATGAGCGCATCGCCGAACGTCCCGGTTTCATCCAGTTTCGCAAAGCCCTTTAAGGTTCAAGGAGAGCAGCATGTCGACTTCACTCGCCGACTGGAAAGGTGTTCCGCCGCCTTCGGTCCAACTGATCGAAGGGCGTTTCATTCGCCTGGAAAAGCTTGACCCGGCGCGTCATGCCGACGGTTTGTGGGAAGCCCTGGAAGGCCCGGGCGCGGATCCGAAGCTGTGGGACTATTTGCCTTACGGTCCTTTTCCGGAACGCAGCGCTTTCAACGATTGGCTGAACAATCATGCAGCCAACAGCGACCCGTACTTTTTCACGGTGATCGACCGCGCCAGCGGCGACGTGCAAGGTATTCTCAGCCTGATGTCGATTGTCCCGGCTCAGGGCCGCATCGAGATCGGCCATGTGACCTTCGGCGCAGCGATGCAGCGCTCACCGAAAAGTACCGAGGCGATTTACCTGCTGGCCAGGGAATCCTTTGCCTTGGGTTACCGGCGTCTGGAATGGAAATGCAACAACGGCAATGCCCGCTCCAAGTATGCGGCGCAGCGGTTAGGGTTCACTTTTGAAGGGGTGTTCCGCCAGCACATGGTGGTCAAGGGGCAGAACCGTGACACCGCGTGGTATTCGATTCTGGATTCGGAATGGCCGGCGATTGGCGCGGGGTTCGAGCGATGGCTGTCCGATGAGAACCAGACGGCATCGGGGCAGGTGAAAACGTTGACGGAATGTCGTGGGTGATTTTGTGATCGTTCCCACGCGGAGCGTGGGAACGATCTTTCAAACCAGTTTCTGGGCGAGCACCGCAATATGCTCCGGCCCGATTCCGCAGCAACCACCCAAATGGCTGGCGCCGCGCTTCTGCCAATCAGCCGCCCATTGCAGGTAACCCGGCGGGTCGAGATCGTCGCGCAATGGGTCCAGACCATCATTGGCCGTGGCCTCTTTCGGCTGCGGCGGGAAGGCATTGGCGTACGCGCCGATGTGTATTTTCACCCCCAAGCGTTCGAAGGTTTCCCGTGCCGCATCAATGGCGGCGCCGATGACTTCCGGCTGGCTGCAATTGAACAGCAAGGTCTCGACGCCCAACCCAGCCGCCACCGCGGCGGCCTCGGTTACCGGTTCACCAGAACGCAGACGCGGCACTTCGTCGGTGTCTTCATCCTTCAAGGTAAACGACAGCCAGAACGGCTTGCCATCCTTCGGCAGACCGGCATGAATCGCTCGCGCCTCGACAATCGAACTCTGGGTTTCAGCCAGCCACAAGTCGACATGCGGCGCCAGGCCGTTGACCAGCGGGCTCAGCAGCTCAGTGACCCGCGCAGCATCGAACAGGTCCGGGCGATAGGAGCCGAACAACGGCGGCAATGACCCGGCCACGCGCACGGGCTTGCCCGCCGCATCGACCGCACGCCGGGCCAGCTCACCGGCCAACGCCGCGAGGGCCTGAGCCTCAGCGGCAAAACGCTCTTCGCCAATATGGAACGGCACCACCGCATAACTGTTGCTGGTAATCACGTTGGCACCGCTTTCAATATAAGCCGCGTGCACAGCCTCTACCGCTTGCGGTGCTTCGCTCAAAGCCAGCGCCGACCACTCGGGCTGCCTGAACGGCGCCCCTCGGCGTTGCAGCTCACGACCCATGCCGCCATCCAGAATTACCGTGCTGCCTGCGCCCATATGCTTTTCACTCATAAGCTTATGAAAATAACTCACTATCAGAGTCGTTCTTATAACTATTTAATACGCACCGTACCGTTAATAACAACTTCTTTTTTTCAGGGATCAACTGTGAAATTTCAACCACTGCTGGCCCTGGGCCTGACGATTCTGGCGGCCTCCACCCAAGCCCTGGCGGGTGCCACTCTGGACCGCATCGAGCAGAAGAAAGAACTGGTCGGTGTGCTGATGGAAAGCTATCCACCGTTCTCGTTTCTCAACGATCAAAACCAGCTCGACGGTTTTGACGTCGATGTGGCCAAGGCGGTGGCGGACAAACTGGGCGTCAAGCTGCGTCTGGAAACGCCGTCCTGGGACGTGATCGCCGCCGGGCGCTGGAGTGGACGTTACGACATCTGCATCTGCTCGATGACACCGAGCAAGGCCCGCGCCGAAGTCTTTGACTTCCCGGTCGAGTACTACGCCTCCCCTGCCGTGATTGTGGTCAATGCCAAGGACGACAGCATTCACAGCGCCAAGGACCTGAGCGGCAAAAAAGTCGGCCTCACCAGCGCCTCCAGCTATGAAAGCTACCTGAACAAAAACCTGGTGATCGAAGGCGCCGAAGACATCCAATTGCAGTACCCGTTCGAGAATGTGCAAATCGCCCCGTATGACACCGACAACGTCGCCTTCCAGGATTTGGGCCTGGGCGCTGGCGTGCGTCTGGACGCGATTCTCACCAACCTGGTGACCGCGCAACCGCGTCTGAACGAAGACAAACGCTTCAAGCTTGCCGGTGAACCGCTGTATTCGGAGCCGAACTCGGTGGCCATCGAAAAAGGCGATGCGCAATGGGACGCCAAAGTGCGTGATGTGTTTGCCCAGTTGAAACAGGACGGCACCTTGAGCAAGCTGTCGCAAAAATGGATTGGCGCCGACATCAGCAAATGACTTCTTTCCCCAAACCCTCTCAGCCGCCGCAACCGGTGGCTGAGTCAATGCTGCAACGGATTTTCGGTTTCCGCACCCGGCTGTACCTGACCTGGGCGGCGATGTTCGGCTTGTTCGCGAGTTTCTTCCTGAGCTTCGACCTGAAGTTCTCGATCATCCTCGACAAACTGCCGAACCTGATCGGCCTGCATCTGGCGCCCAACGGCTTTGTGCAAGGCGCAGCACTGACGTTGTTTTTGTGCCTGTGTTCAATTGTGGCGTCGTCGCTGCTGGGCTTCATCACGGCTTTGGCTCGGCTGTCGAAAAGCGCGGTGGCGTTCGGTATCGCCAGCTTCTATGCCTCGTTCTTTCGCGGTACACCGCTGCTGATTCAAATTCTGCTGATCTACCTCGGCTTGCCGCAATTGGGCATCGTGCCGGGCGCCATCGCCGCCGGCATCATTGCCCTGTCGCTGAACTACGGCGCGTACCTGAGTGAAATCTTCCGCGCCGGCATCCTCGGCGTCCCCCATGGCCAACGCGAAGCGTCATTGGCCCTGGGCATGCGCGAAACCGTGATTTTCTGGCGCGTTACCCTGCCCCAGGCCATGCGCACCATCATCCCGCCCACCACCAACCAGTTCATCTCCATGCTCAAGGACTCGTCACTGATCTCGGTGATGGGGGTTTGGGAAGTGATGTTCCTGGCGCAATCGTATGGGCGCTCGAGCTATCGCTATATCGAAATGCTCACCACGGCGGCGATTATCTATTGGTTGATGTCGATTGGACTGGAGCTGATTCAGGCGCGGATGGAGCGGCATTATGGGAAGGCGTATTTGAGCCGTAGCCAGGTTTAAAGCAAAAGGATCGCAGCCTTAGTCAGCGCCTGCATCGGGCCGACTCGCACCTGTAGGAGCGGCCCAAGGCTGCGATCTTTTGATCTTTAATATGCGGCGATGCGATAGCCCTCTTGTCTTGATTCATTGTCAGAAAAAGCGTCAGCTCAAACAGATAAAAATAGCCCCCCTCAAATAATTGGCCATTTTCTACACAACCATCTGACACTCCCCGCAAGCCCGTCGGAAGCAGCTGACATCGGCACCTATAGCCTCCCTCCTAGAGTTTGGTCTCATCTCAAAGAGGCTGTACTCGATGCCCATTCAATACAAATTCCGACCACAACATCTGGCGCTGGCCATTACGCTTGCAATGGGTTGCATAGAAACCTCCAGAGCGCAGCAACCGGAACCCCAAGTCACTTCCGATGCGCCGACTCCCAAGTCTCGTAGAAAACCACCTAAGCTAAATAAGCGCATCGTTGATCTTCCGGCGTCCAAGGAGGTCATCGAACCACATAAAAACCCTGATCGGTCCACAGACCGGTTGGATGAAGGACAGGCAACTCCGCCTGTAACAACTAAACCGCCTGCCGTTGAAGAACCCAAAGCCAGTCAAACAGCTCAGACTCCATCCAGCCCCACAAATACCGCCGTCACGCCCCTGCTGGCCTCCACCACCGAAACAGCCTCACCAGCCATCGACCAACTGAACAGCAGCCTGAACGCCAATCTCGCCAAGGCAACTCTGAACAGCGACAGCCCAATCAGCGCGAGCATGCTTTCGGCCATGCGCCAGCTGGATAGCGCCAGTGCCTACAGCAATCCCGGCAGGCGAAACAACACACCACGCTTGGCGGCCGGCGATGAAGCCACTGGCAGGGTCTGGTTACAAGCATTGGGTCATGGCGGCACACTGGATCGCAGTCATGGCAGCAGCGCCTTGCAACACGCCACCAAAGGTCTGGTACTGGGCGCGGATAGGGCGCTCGATGAACAGTGGCGTATAGGCGTGATCGGCGGACAATCGCAGACGCGCCTGGACGGCAGCCAACTGGACGGTGATCTGGACAGCTGGCATCTGGGCGCCTACGCCCTGCGCCAAAGGGGTCAGCTGGCTTTGCGCCTGGGGGCAACTTACGGCAACCATGATGGCAGCACCAAGCGTCGGGTAGCTTTCAACGGTTTCAGCGATCGTCCAAAAGGCAGCTACGACGCCAGCACGCAACAAGCCTTTACAGAGGTCGGTTACAACCTCGGCAGCGGCAACCTCAGCGCCGAGCCTTTTGCCAACCTTGGCTACCAGCGGTATCAGCGCGACAGCTATACCGAAAAAGGCGGTGCGGCGGCACTGCAGGTCCATGGGCAAACGCAGGACAACTTCAGCAGCACCTTCGGTCTGCGCCTTGCCCAGCTCAATACACTCGAAAACGGCATGCAACTGACGCCGCGATTCAGCGCTGGCTGGAAACATACCTACGGTAATGTCGACAGCAAAGCTCAGCAGCGACTGGTTACCGGCGGCAAGAATTACACCGTTGAAGGCGCGGCCCTGGATCGCGACAGCCTGACGCTTGATGCAGGGCTGGAGCTGGCGGTTTCGGCCCGGCATACGTTGGGTGTCGGTTACAACGGCGAGCTCGGCGATAACAGCCGCAGTCATGGCGCAATGGGACAGTGGCGGATGGCATTCTGATAAAGCCACTGACTTGATGCAGAACCTGTGCAAGCGAGCCTATGTGGCGGCGACCCTTGTCGGGAAATGGTATCGCCCCGTCGGATCGTGAAGTGCCCTGCGAAGTTGAACCGCTTTCAAAGGTTAACGACTACTTCGCAGCCGAACCGGGGCGAGCCCCCTCGCCAAGGTCGCTTCCACATCTGGCAGATGGAATAGCGCATAAAAAAAGGGGAGCACATGCCCCCCCGAGGTTTAAAGCGGTCTATCGAGGCTGTTAACTCAGCCTTCGATCTCGATCAGGATTTCGCCCGGGTTTACCCGGTCGCCCTTGGCCACATGGATGGCGGTGACTTTGCCGGCGATGGCCGATTGGACTTCGGTTTCCATCTTCATCGCTTCGGTGATCAGCACGGCCTGGCCGGCTTTCACGGTGTCGCCTTCCTTGACCAGCACATCGACGATATTGCCCGGCATGGTGGTACTGACGTGGCCCGGTGCAGTGGCTTGCTTGCGCTTGCTGCTGCCGCCGCCGACGAATTCGTTGAGCGGTTCGAACACCACTTCTTCCGGCATGCCGTCGATGGACAGATAGAAGTGGCGCTTGCCTTCGGACTTGACGCCGACACCGGTGATGTCAACGCGATAAGTTTCGCCGTGAACGTCAATGACGAACTCGGTCGGCACACCTTCGCCGCCGACCGACGCCACGCCGCCCGCTTCCGGAATAGGCAGCAGCACCTCTGGTACGAGGATGCCGGCAGCACGTTCTTCGAGGAATTTGCGGCCGATGTCCGGGAACATGGCGTAGGTCAGCACGTCTTCTTCAGACTTGGCCACCGCGCCGATTTCGGCACGCAACTTGGTCATTTCCGGCTTGAGCAAATCGGCCGGACGCACGTCGATCACTTCTTCGCTGCCGATCGCCTGACGGCGCAGTTTTTCGTTCACGGTGCCCGGCGCTTTGCCGTAGCCGCCTTGCAGGTAGAGCTTCACTTCATTAGTGATGGTCTTGTAACGCTCGCCGGCCAGCACGTTGAAAAATGCCTGGGTGCCAACGATCTGCGAGGTCGGCGTTACCAGCGGCGGGAAGCCGAGGTCTTCGCGAACGCGAGGGATCTCCGCCAGCACTTCGCTCATGCGGTTCAGCGCGCCCTGCTCTTTCAACTGGTTGGCGAGGTTGGAAATCATCCCGCCCGGAACCTGGTTGACTTGAACGCGGGTATCGACAGCGGTGAATTCGCTTTCGAATTGGTGATACTTCTTGCGCACGGCGTAGAAGTACAGGCCGATCTCCTGCAACAGCTCCAGGTCCAGGCCGGTGTCGTATTCGCTGCCCTTAAGGGCGGCGACCATCGATTCGGTGCCCGGGTGACTGGTGCCGGAAGCGAAGCTGGAAATGGCGGTGTCGATGTGGTCGGCGCCGTTTTCGATGGCCTTGAGTTGGCACATGGTGGCCAGGCCAGCGGTGTCATGGGAGTGAATGAACACAGGCAGCGATTGTTCGGATTTCAACGCTTTGACCAGTTCGCCAGTGGCATACGGGGTCAGCAGGCCGGCCATGTCCTTGATCGCCACGGAATCGCATCCCATGGCTTCCATTTGCCTGGCTTGTGCCACGAACGCGTCAATGGTGTGCACTGGGCTGGTGGTGTAGGCGATGGTGCCCTGAGCATGTTTGCCGGCGGCTTTCACCGCTTCGATGGCGACTCGCAGGTTACGCACGTCATTCATCGCATCAAAAATGCGGAACACATCGATGCCATTGACCGCAGCCTTGGCAACGAAGGCTCTGACCACGTCGTCGCTGTAGTGGCGGTAGCCCAGCAGGTTCTGGCCACGCAGGAGCATTTGCAGACGCGTGTTAGGCAATGCGGCGCGCAGCTGGCGCAGACGCTCCCACGGGTCTTCTTTCAGGAAGCGGACGCAGGCGTCGAAGGTCGCGCCGCCCCAGCATTCCAGCGACCAGTAGCCGACTTTATCGAGCTTGTCGCAGATCGGCAGCATGTCTTCGGTGCGCATGCGGGTGGCGAGCAGCGATTGGTGGGCGTCGCGCAGGATGGTGTCGGTAACAAAGATCTTCTTGGACATTCTTATCTCCTCATAGCGACAAGCTTCAAACTACAAGCCGCAAGAAAAAGCCGATCTGCTTCTACTTGCAGCTTGCTGCTTACAGCTTGCCACTGCATTCAAAGGCCTGCGTGGGCGGCGATGGCGGCGGCGATGGCCAGGGCCAGCTCTTCGGGTTTGCGCTTGATCGAGTAGTTGGTCAGTTCCGGGTGGCTTTCAACGAAGCTGGTGTTGAACTGGCCGCTACGGAATTCCGGATTACGCAAGATTTCCTGGTAATACGCGGCGGTGGTCTTGACCCCTTGCAGACGCATGTCGTCCAAAGCGCGCAAGCCACGGTCCATCGCCTCTTCCCAGGTCAGCGCCCAGACCACCAGTTTCAGACACATGGAATCGTAGAATGGCGGAATGGTGTAGCCGGTATAGATCGCTGTGTCGGTACGTACGCCAGGACCGCCGGGCGCGTAGTAACGAGTGATCTTGCCGAAGCTGGGCAGGAAGTTGTTTTTCGGGTCTTCGGCGTTGATCCGGAACTGCAATGCGAAACCACGGTGCTGGATGTCTTCCTGCTTCACCGAAAGCGGCAGGCCGGAGGCGATGCGAATCTGCTCGCGTACGATGTCGATGCCGGTGATTTCTTCAGTGATGGTGTGTTCCACCTGCACCCGAGTGTTCATTTCCATGAAGTACACCTCGCCCTCGGCGAGCAGGAACTCCACGGTGCCGGCATTCTCATAACCCACGGCTTTGGCAGCGCGCACCGACAGGTCGCCGATATAGGCGCGCTGTTCCGGGGTCAGTTGCGGGCTCGGGGCGATCTCGATCAGCTTCTGGTTGCGACGCTGGATTGAGCAATCACGCTCGAACAGGTGCACCACGTTGCCAAAGCTGTCACCGAGAATCTGCGCTTCGATGTGTTTCGGATTGACGATGCATTTTTCCAGGAACACTTCCGCCGAACCGAACGCCTTGGTGGCTTCGGAAATTACCCGCGGAAAGGCTTGTTCGAGTTCTTCGCGACTGTTGCAGCGACGAATGCCGCGTCCGCCACCCCCTGAGGTGGCCTTGAGCATGACCGGGTAACCGATGCGATCGCCCTCGGTCAGGGCTTCTTCGATACCCGACACGTTGCCTTCAGTGCCCGGAGTGACCGGTACGCCAGCCTTGATCATGCTGCGGCGAGCTTCAGTCTTGTCGCCCATGCGGCGAATCACTTCAGCCGCTGGACCAATGAATTTGATACCGCGTTCGGCGCAGATATCTGCCAGTTCGGCATTTTCCGAAAGAAAGCCGTAGCCGGGGTGCAGCGCATCGCAACCGGTTTCCACTGCCAGGTTCACCAGCTTGCGCGGATTCAGGTAGCCGGCCAGGGGCTCGGCACCAATGCTGTGGGCCTCATCCGCACGCTTGACATGCAAGGCATGGCGGTCGGCGTCGGAATAGATCGCGACCGAGCGAATGCCCATCTCGGCGCAGGCACGCACGATTCGTACGGCAATTTCACCACGGTTGGCGATCAGGATCTTTTTTATCACTTGGAGGTTCCCTTGAGCCGGTGATACCCACGACCTGTCACACCAGGTCGACGCGTGACCAAATGTTTCAATTCGGTCGCAGGTCCACACTAGCTCTCACAAGGGATTAACAAAAATGAATAATAATTGGGTTACACATAAGCAAAGACTTATAGTTAAGGCATCAGCCTTCGCTCAGGGTCTCTAGAAAATGCGTAAGTCATTGATGCGTATGACATTGCGTCAATTGCAGATCTTCAATGAGGTGTGCGACTTAAGGTCCTACAGCCGTGCAGCCGACGAAATGTCTCTCACACAACCTGCCGTGAGCCTACAGATTCGTCAACTCGAAGAGCTGATCGGTCAGCCGTTATTCGACTATGTTGGCAAAAAACTCTACATGACCGAGGCCGCCGAAGCCCTTCAACGTGCCAGCCGAGACATTTTCGGGCGCCTGGAAAACCTCGATATGCAGCTGTCAGACATGCAAGGCTCATTGCAGGGCCAACTGAAACTGGCGGTGGAATCCAGCGCCAAGTATTTCGTACCGCACCTGTTTGCTGCTTTCAAACGCCAGCATCCCGAAGTGAACCTGCACCTGACGGTGGTCAACCGTGGCCAAGTCATCCGGCGCCTGTCGGATAACCGTGATGATCTGGTAATCATGTCGATGGTCCCACAGGACATGGGGCTGGAATTCCTGCCGTTCCTCAATAATCCGATCGTCGCGGTGGCACCGCCGGATCATCCGTTGTGCCACATGGGGCCATTGCGCTTGCAAGATCTGGAACCCTACACGCTACTGTTGCGTGAACCCGGCTCCGGCACACGACTGGCATGCGAAGAGTACTTCAAAGAGAAGCGCGTGCATTTCACCCAGATCCAGGAGGTGGCTTCGGCTGAAGCGCAGCGTGAATGCGTATTGGCGGGTCTGGGCCTGGCGCTGTTGACGCGCCATGCCCTGAACCTTGAATTGGCAACCGGGGGATTGATCGAGTTGCCAGTCGAAGAGCTGCCGCTGTATCGCAGCTGGTGCCTGGTACAGGCCAAGGCCAAACGGCTGTCACCGGTGGCCCACGCCTTCCTTGCATTTATTCGCAGCGAGCGGATACAGATCAGCGCGCTGGTTGAGCGTTTCGACGGGAAGTTGCGGGAGCCGCCTGCCAGTAATTGAGTTCCAGATCGTCAGGAAACTCGCCAATTTCGGCCAGAAGCTGGCGGCGCTCGCTACGATCTTCGATCGCACGACGAAATTCCATGCGGCGCTGATCTTCTTGCTGACGGCGGGTTTTGACGGCGCTGTTGCGTTCTTCGTAGGGCTGAGCCATTTCGAGTCTCCCAAGGCGAGTACGGGAGTTTCAAGATAGGCGCCAGGGATGACGGTTTGGCGGCTTGTAGGTTACAGACTGATGAAATTCATCAAATGTGGCGAGGGGGCTTGCCCCCGTTGGGTCGCGTAGCGGCCCCAAAGTGTTTGCGCCTGCTGCGCAGCCGAACGGGGGCAAGCCCCCTCGCCACAAGGTCCGTGACAGTCTTGAATCAATCGTCCAGCGCTTTCACCGATTTGGGCGACAGCCGCAAGCTGCGAAGGCTGCGTTTGACGCTTTTCAGGTGATTGACCAGGCTCGGACCGCGAGCCATGGCCACGCCCATCGCCAGCACATCGATCACTACCAGGTGCGCAATGCGCGACGTCAGCGGCGTATAGATTTCGGTGTCTTCATGCACATCGATCGCCAGGTTGACGGTCGACAACTCGGCCAACGGAGTCTGGCTCGGGCACAACGTGATCAACGAAGCGCCGCTCTCGCGCACCAGGTTGGCCGTGATCAACAGATCTTTGGAACGTCCGGATTGGGAAATACAAATCGCCACGTCGCTGGGCTTCAGGGTGACCGCCGACATCGCCTGCATATGCGGGTCGGAATACGCCGCTGCCGTCAGCAGCAGACGGAAGAACTTGTGCTGGGCATCCGCCGCCACTGCGCCCGACGCACCGAAGCCATAGAACTCGACACGCTGAGCCTGAGACATCAGCGACACCGCCCTCTGCAACTCCACCGGATCGAGCTTCTCGCGAACCTCCATCAGCGTATGCAGGGTGGTGTCGAAGATTTTCAGGCTGTAATCGGCGACCGAATCGTCTTCATGGATCGCGAACTGCCCGAAGCTCGCGCCAGCCGCCAGGCTCTGCGCCAGTTTCAATTTCAAATCCTGGAACCCGGAGCAACCGATGGCGCGGCAAAACCGCACGATGGTCGGCTCGCTGATGCCCACGCTGTGGGCCAGATCGGCCATGGAACTGTGCATCACCGCCGCAGGGTCAAGCAGCACGTGGTCGGCGACTTTGAGCTCCGACTTGCGTAGCAGGTGGCGGGACTGGGCGATGTGTTGCAGCAGATTCAAGGGGCTGGACTCTTTGTTATAGGCAGGTGCCGGGGATGTAGCACGCTTGTAGTTATACTACATGAATCGGCTTTTTGCCTGCTCAATGCGTAACTCGATGTCCCCATTTCATGCGACATGCGCTCCATGTAGCCCCCTCGGCCCTTGTGGCAGCTGATGAAGCCAGCTGCTACAAAGGATCGGCGTCGCGTCGTAAAAGCTCCACCAGGTTGGCAGCCTCGACCGGCCGACTGATCAAATACCCCTGCACCTCATCGCAGCCCTCGGCTTTCAGAAACTCCAACTGCTCCGGCCGCTCCACACCTTCAGCCACCACTTTAAGTGACAGGCCATGGGCCATGGCGATGATCGCCCGGGTGATCGCCGCATCCTCACTGCTCTCCCCCAGCCCGCGGATAAACGCCTGATCAATCTTCACGTAATCCACCGGAATGCGCTTGAGGTAACTCAAGGACGAATAGCCAGTACCAAAATCGTCGATCGCCAGTTTCACCCCAAGGTCGCGCAACTGCTGGAAGGTCGCAATGATGTGCTCGACGCTGTCCAGCAACTGGCTTTCGGTGAGTTCCAGTTCCAGGTGGTGCGGCGCCAGACCGGTTTCCTCCAGCACCTGGCGCACCAGGCTGACCAGTTTCCCTTGACGCAGTTGATGCACCGACAGGTTGACCGACACCCGAATCGGCTGCAGGCCCTGACGCTGCCACTCGCAGGCTTGCCAACAGGCCTGGCGCAGAACGAACTCGCCAATAGCGCCGATCAACCCGGTCTCCTCGGCCAGACCGATGAAATCCCCCGGTGGTACTTGGCCCAGGGTCGGATGATGCCAGCGTACCAATGCCTCGGCGGCATTGAGCCGGCCGGTGGCGAGGCAGAGTTTCGGTTGATAAAACACTTTCAACTGTTTGTCTTCGATGGCTTTGCGCAGCTGGTTTTCGAGCTGCAAACGCTCAAGCGTGCTGGCTTGCAGGCTGTCGGTATAGAACTGGAAGTTGTTGCCACCCAAGTGCTTGGCGTGCTGCATGGCCATGTTCGACTGGCTCACCAGCGCGGAAATCTCCCGCGCAGTGTCTGGCAACAGGCTGATGCCCATCGACGCGCTCATTACCAGCTCATGCCCGTCGACGGTGATCGGCAAACACAGCTTGGCCGACAAACGGGTTGCCATGCGCGCCAGGCTCGACAGGTTGCCATAGGCATCGAACAGCACCGCAAATTCATCGCCGGACAACCGGGCGATGGTGTCCGCTTCCGGCAGCGCATTGACCAGGCGCCGGGCCATTTTCTGCAACAGCTGATCAGCGATCTCGTGGCCGAGGCTGTCGTTGAGCAGCTTGAATCGATCCAGATTGACGTGCAGCAATGCCAGGCTGCGCCGACCGCCCTGACGCACGCGCTGATGAGCCTCGTGAAGCCGTTCGCGGAACAAGGAGCGGTTGGCCAACCCCGTGAGCTCGTCGTAATGAGCCAGGTAACGCATACGCTCTTCAGACTCACGCCGAGCAGACAGATCGGCGAAGAAGCCAACAATATGGCTTACCTTTCCCCGTGAATCGCGCACGACGTTGAGTTGTAGCCATTGCGGATACAACTCGCCATTCTTGCGCGTTTCGACCAACTCGCCTTGCCAGCTGCCGTGCTGCTCCAGCGCCTGACGAATCGCCACGTAATGCCGGCGTGCGTCACGACTGCAAGGTAACTCGACCACATTGCGCCCGAGCATGTCGTCGATCTCATAGCCAGTCACCCGACTGAAGGCCTGATTGGCGGCTATTAGCGCATAACCAGGATCAAGAATGACGATGCCCTCGCTGGCGGCCTCGAACACCATCGCCGCCAATTGACGCTGTTCTTCCTGTCCCTTGCTGGCACTGATATCGCGTCGGGTGCCGACCATACGGATCACCCGGCCGTTTTCGCTACGCTCGACCGCTCGACCACGGTCTTCGATCCAGACCCAATGGCCATCGCTATGCCGTACCCGATATTCGATCTGATAATCCTCGCTGCGACCTTTCAAATGCTCGACCAGGGCGCGCCTGAGGGACGGCAAGTCTTCGGGATGCAGACGAGGCTTGAGGTGGCTGAGCATCGCCGTGACGTATTCCGGCTCCAGCCCGAACAGCTCTTGCAATTGGGTGTGATGGACTTCGTCTGTCTGCAGGTTCCAGTCCCACAACCCGAGTTCGCTCGCTTTCAACGCCAGCGCCAGTCGTGCCTCGCTCTTGCTCAGGGCCTGGTTGGCGGCGTCCAGCTCCAGACTGCGCTGAGCGACCCGGTTTTCGAGGTCGACCTGGGTTTCACGTAACTCGTCTTCAGCCCGGCCGCGCTGGTCGACTTCCCTGGCCAATTCGTGGTTGAGCTGATCGCTGCGACGTTGCGCCTGCTGCAAATGCTCGATCAGGGCTTGATTTTGAAAGCGCCGCAACAACCCCTGGTTGATCAGCCGATTGACCTGCCAGGCGACCACGCTCAACGAGCCCAGCAAAATCAGCCCGAACCAGCCCCAGCCCTGTTCCTGCTCATCGCCGCCCCAGAACAGATAGCCAATGGCCGGCAAAAGGCAGGGCAAGGTAAAGGATAGAAAGGCCGGCAGGCTCACGGCATAAGCGACGCTGGCCGAGAGTGCCGCGGCACCGATCAGGCCGAACACCCAGGCTTGCTGCATGAAATTGTCCGCGGGCACCAACGCGATGCCGGCACCGGCCAGGGTCAGGCCAGTCATGGCAGAGCCGAGCATGAACATGCGACGCCAGACCGGATGGGCCTGGCGGTGAGGAATCGCCGAATCGAAAGCCGCGACCTGGATCACCCGCAACGCCACCAGTGACAATAACCAGATCAACCAGACGCTGACCACGAAGTAACGCTGGGGGCTCCAGAGCAATCCGACGCACACCAGACCGTTGGTCAGCATGAACAGCGTAGGCAACAGTGAGCCCTGATACAGCAGGCGCGTGCGTTCGACCGCCATCTCCATGGCGTACTGTTTGCGGATAATCCGGGGCTCCACAGAGGGGCCCGACAGGTCGGAGCGGAGGATCATAGGCAATGTTTTTGTTCTTATTAGTGAGCATGCGAGCCCGAATTGTGCACGGAGCATACACAAGCAAATGCCCGGACCAAACAGTCCAAGGTCATAAAATAGACGAAAGTTGGAACCGTCCGTCCCGGTTTAAAAGCCGCCAGACAAGCCCTGCCAACGCTTGCAGCCGGTGACTGACCGGTCGTCATCGGCGCTTCTTTCATCGGCTAATGCAAAGCTCGGTTTGCCCGGGCTGACGGCGCACCCTAGAATGCCCCGATGCGCGATGATCTCTCCCTTCTGCTGAACTCCCTCAACGATGCCCAACGTCAGGCCGTAGCTGCCCCCGTGGGTCGTCAGTTGGTCCTGGCCGGTGCTGGCTCCGGTAAAACCCGAGTACTGGTGCACCGTATCGCCTGGTTGATCCAGGTCGAAAACGCCTCGCCCCACTCCATTCTGTCGGTGACCTTCACCAATAAGGCCGCTGCCGAGATGCGTCACCGCATCGAGCAGCTGATGGGTATCAACCCGGCCGGCATGTGGGTCGGCACCTTCCACGGCCTGGCGCACCGCTTGCTGCGGGCGCACTGGCAGGAAGCCGGCCTGAGCCAGACCTTCCAGATCCTCGACAGCGACGACCAGCAACGGCTGGTCAAGCGGGTGATCCGCGAGCTGGGCCTGGACGAGCAACGCTGGCCGGTCCGACAGGCCCAGTGGTTCATCAACGGGCAGAAAGACGAAGGTCTGCGTCCGCAACATATTCAAGCCAGCGGCGATCTGTTCCTGGCGACCATGCGCAGCATATATGAAGCCTATGAGGCTGCTTGCCTGCGCGCCGGCGTCATCGACTTCTCTGAGTTGCTGCTGCGTGCCCTTGATCTGTGGCGCGATCACCCGGGCCTGCTCGCCCATTATCAGAAGCGCTTCCGGCACATTCTGGTGGACGAATTCCAGGACACCAACGCCGTGCAGTACGCCTGGTTGCGTCTGCTGGCCAAGGGTGGCGACAGCCTGATGGTGGTCGGCGACGACGATCAGTCGATCTATGGCTGGCGTGGCGCGAAAATCGAGAACATTTATCAGTATTCCGACGACTTCCCCGATGCCCAGATCATCCGTCTGGAGCAAAACTACCGCTCTACCGCCGGGATTCTCAAGGCCGCCAACGCCCTGATTGCCAACAATACCGGGCGCATGGGCAAAGAGTTGTGGACCGATGGCGGCGAAGGCGAAGCGATCAATCTGTACGCGGCGTTCAACGAACACGATGAAGCACGCTACGTGGTTGAAACCATCGAAAGCGCGCTGAAAACCGGCTTGGCTCGCAGCGATATCGCGATTTTGTACCGCTCCAACGCCCAATCGCGCGTTTTGGAAGAAGCCTTGCTCCGTGAGCGCATTCCGTATCGCATTTATGGCGGTCAGCGCTTCTTCGAACGGGCAGAAATCAAGAACGCCATGGCGTACCTGCGTTTGCTGGAAGGCCGTGGCAACGATGCGGCCCTGGAGCGTGTGATCAACGTTCCGGCCCGTGGCATTGGCGAAAAAACCGTCGAAGCGATCCGCGATCATGCGCGCCACAGCCATGTGTCAATGTGGGAGGCCATGCGTCAGCTGGTGGCCAACAAAGGTCTGACCGGTCGCGCTGCGGGTGCCATAGGGGCATTTATGGAGCTGATCGAGGACCTCGCCGCCAAGTGCCTGGAAATGCCGCTGCACTTGATGACCCAAACCGTAATCGAGCAGTCGGGGCTGATTGCCTACCATCAGGCGGAAAAAGGCGAGAAAGGCCAGGCCCGGGTAGAAAACCTTGAGGAACTGGTCAGCGCCGCGCGCAACTTCGAAAACCCGGAAGAGGATGAAGAACAGTCGCCACTGTCAGCATTCCTCGGTCACGCCTCGCTGGAGGCCGGAGACACCCAGGCCGACGAACACGAAGACAGCATTCAGTTGATGACCCTGCACAGCGCCAAGGGCCTGGAATTCCCTTACGTGTTCCTGGTGGGCATGGAAGAAGGCCTGTTTCCGCACAAGATGAGCCTGGAGGAACCCGGCCGTCTTGAAGAGGAACGCCGCCTGGCCTACGTCGGTATTACCCGGGCGATGCAGAATCTGGTGCTGACCTATGCTGAAACCCGACGCCTGTACGGCAGCGAGACCTACAACAAGGTGTCGCGTTTCGTACGTGAAGTGCCCAAAGGCCTGATCCAGGAAGTGCGGCTGTCCAACAGCGTCAGCCGTCCGTTCGGCGGTGGCCAGCAGCAGAGCTCCAGCAGCCTGTTCGGCGGCAGCGAGATCCCGGACACCGGGTTCAGCCTTGGTCAGACTGTGCGGCATTCGGTGTTCGGCGATGGGGTGATCCTGAATTTCGAAGGCGCCGGTGCTCAGGCGCGGGTGCAGGTGAACTTCAGCGAAGGCAGCAAGTGGTTGATGCTGGGTTACGCCAAGCTGGAAGCGGTATAACGCTGAAAAGATCGCAGGCTTGGCCAGCTCCTACAAGGAATTCGCGTACCCTGTAGGAGCTGCCGAAGGCTGCGATCTTTTTCCAAGGCCGCCCAGGCATCCTTCCTACAGAACTTATCCACTCGTTCTACAGACCAACGTTAACAAGTCTTATTGCATGATCGGAAGCTGAACACTACCTGTCAGGCAAAAGCCCGAAACACTCTGCCGCTAGCCAGCAACACTTCAGCTGTGCAACATGGCGCGCGTGCCTTCCACAAATGGGAATTCCCTTTATGAAACGTTTTCTTAGCATCGCCATGGCGTTGTGCATTGGCCTGACGATGAGCCTCGACGCCAATGCCGCCAAGCGCTTTGGTGGCGGCAAGAGCTCCGGCGCTGCGCCGACTCACCAGACCAGCCAGATGGCTCCTTCTTCTCCTGCTGGCGGCGCTGCTGCCACTGCGGGCGCGGCCGGTGCTGCTGGCGCCGCCACCAAGGCCAGCGGTGCTTCGCGCTGGCTCGGCCCTCTGGCCGGTATCGCCGCCGGTGGCCTGCTGGCCTCCATGTTCATGGGCGATGGCTTCCAGGGCATGCAGATCTTCGACATCCTGATCATGGCGGTTATCGCCTTCCTGGTCTTCCGTTTCATCGCCGCCCGTCGTCGCAAGCAGCAGGAGCACATGGCTCCAGCCGGCGCGCCGATGCAGCGTGAAATGTTCGAACAGAAACCAGCAGCCATGGGTTCGATCTTTGGCGGTTCGGCAGCACCGGTTGCCGCTCGTCCGGTGATCAACGCGCCAGCCTGGTTCAACGAAAACAACTTCATCGAAGCGGCCCGCAACCATTTCCAGTCCCTGCAGCAGCATTGGGACGCCAACGAAATGGACAAGATTGCCGAGTTCGTGACTCCGCAACTGCTGGAGTTCCTCAAGCGCGAACGTGCCGATCTGGGCGACGGCTTCCAGTCGACCTACATCGATAACCTCCAGGTACAACTGGATGGCGTTGATGATCGTGCGGACAAGACCATCGCCACCCTGACCTTCAGCGGCGTGTCGAAGTCCTCGCGCTTTGATCAGGGCGAAGTATTCAGCGAAAGCTGGAACATGGAACGTGCACAAGGCGAAAACCAGCCTTGGCTGGTGGCCGGTATCCGCCAGAACGGCTGATCACTTCCCGCGTTTCACCTGTTGTAATAAAACCCCGGCCCCGGCCGGGGTTTTCTATTTCGCGGTTGCATCTATAGCGAGCTACTGTATAAACCGCCCCAACTAAACCGCGCCATCAAGCAAGAGGATCCCGGACGTGGAAGAAATCATCGAACAACTGCGTGAAGCCAACGAACCGGTACCGGTCCCCTTGGAGTTGCCCGACGAAGATCAGATTGTGGAAATCGAAGAGCAATTGTTCATCGACATCCCGTTCGTCTTCAGAGAATTTTTGCTGACCGTCAGCGACGTGGTCTATGGCAGCCTGGAGCCAGTGACCGTCACCGATCCGCAGTCCCACACCTACCTGCCAGACGTTGCCGCCAACGCCTGGGACGCCGGCGTTGATCGCAGCCTGATTCCGATCTGCCAGGACGGCGATAACTACTACTGCGTTGAAGAAGATGGCACCGTGGTGCTGTGGCTGGCCGAAGAAGAGTTGCTCGCCGAAGAAACCTGGGAATCGGTATGGCACTGGGCGCGGGACGTCTGGCTGGAAAGCTGATTTACCCTGCACCACTTTTTTGTAGCAGCTGGCGCAGCCTGCGTCCGGCTGCGAAGCAGTCGGAAATACCTGCGACTCGGTTAACCTGAAAAAACCTCGGCGCCTGACTTGCGACTGCTGCGCAGCCGAACGCAGCCTTTGGCAGTTGCTACAAGTGCAAGGTGCTACAAGTGCAACGTCAGTGCCTTGATGAATCGTTGTGATTGTCCAGCGTTTCCAGCAAGGCCGCCTGCATTCGCGCATGCACGCGGATGAACCAGCGCCAGAGCAGCGCCGCCACCGCCGCCGCGACTATGACGATCAGCACCAGCAACTTGTTGGTCGGCAGAATACTGGCCGACAAGGCTGCCAGCAGCAGGAAAATCATTAACAACGAGAGGATCGGAATCACTTCGGCGATCACCCGACGCACTCGCTGCGTGTGGCGGCCGGCCATTTCCGGCTTCACACCCATCTCTGCCAGCAGCATCGACAGCGCCTTGAGCTTGCGATAAGCGGCGATGAGGAACGGCTGCGACAACAGTAACGCCCCGCCCCAGATCAACGCTTTCTGCCAGCTCGGCTCGCTTATCCAACCTTGCAGGTAAACAGACATGCGTTCGGCAAAGAACGCGCCCGAGAGAAAGATTGCGATCACCAGCGCCAGATTGATCCCTACCTGCAACAGAACCCGCCGAATCATCGACGCCAACAGCGCGCGCTCGCCCTGAGGCTGAATACTGCGCAGCCATTCGCCGTACATCCCCAACACACGACCCAGGCGTTGCGGCATCACCGCAGCAAGCCTGATCGACAGCGGATCGGCCGCGCGAATCAGATACGGCGTTAACAGCGTGGTGATCACCGAGACGGCCACCGCCACCGGGTAGAGAAAACTGCTGGTGACCTGCAGCGTCATGCCCAATGTGGCGATGATGAAAGAGAATTCGCCAATCTGTGAAAGCCCCATCCCCACGCGCAACGAGGTGCGTCCATCATTGCCGGCAATAAAGGCACCGAGGCCGCAGGACAACATCTTTCCCAGCACCACAGCCACCGTGATCACTGCGATCGGCCAGGCGTATTGCAACAGGATCATCGGGTCGAGCATCAGGCCGATGGCGACGAAGAAAATGGCACTGAACAGGTCGCGAACCGGCTCGATCAGCTGCTCTATCTTCAGCAGTTGCCGCGATTCAGCCATGATCGCGCCAATCAGGAACGCGCCGAGGACCATGCTGTATTCAAGTTTGACCACCAACAGGCAGAAGCCGAAACACAGGCCCAGCACAGTAATCAGCAGCATCTCGTTGCTGTCGAATTTCGCCACGTAGGCCAGCAGTCGCGGCACCAGCAGAATGCCAATAACCAGTGCGACAATCATGAACAGTGACAGCTTGCCGACCGTGGAAAAGACCTCGCCGGAACTGACTGTGCCGCTGACCGCGATGCTCGACAGCAACGCGATGATGCCGATGCCGAGGATGTCTTCGACGATCAGCACGCCGAAGATCAATTGGGCAAAACGTTCGTTCTTCATCTTCAGGTCGTTGAGCGCCTTGACGATGATGGTGGTCGAGGAAATCGCCAGGATTGCGCCCAGGAACAGCGAATCCATGGTATTCCAGTCGAACCAGCGGCCGATTTCGTAGCCGATCCAGATCATCAGGACGATTTCCAGGAAGGCCGCTATAAACGCCGTGGCGCCAACCTTGAACAGCTTGCGCAAGCTGAACTCCAGGCCCAGGCAGAACATCAGGAAAATCACCCCCAGCTCCGCGAGGGTCTTGATGGTGGCTTCATCGTGGATCAGGCTGAACGGCGGCGTATGCGGGCCGATGATGAAGCCGGCGACGATGTAACCGAGCACCACGGGTTGTTTGAGGCGATGAAAAAGCACGGTCACCACACCCGCGATCAACATGATCACTGCCAGATCCTGAATGAAACTGATGGCGTGCATGGCATGTGGCTCCTTGGGGTAGGCTTTTGAAGGGTAACATCGCGACTTCCGACGGGAAGACGGTGCAATATATGGAAACAGATAGATTCGGGCGTGACGGCGACCTCCCGCCCGGCGTCCCGATAACTGTTGGTTTGAAAAACCAAGCACCCGCAGAGGTGTAACCCCGAATCCTGCCTTGAACCCGTGAGTACGTTATGGAACCCGGAAACGCCCAGCTGTCGATGACGGTATTGATGACACCCGACATGGCCAACTTCTCTGGCAATGTCCACGGCGGCACCCTGCTCAAATACCTCGATGAAGTGGCCTACGCCTGCGCCAGCCGTTATGCCGGCCGCTATGTGGTGACCCTGTCGGTGGATCAGGTGATTTTCCGCGAGCCGATTCACGTCGGTGAACTGGTGACCTTTCTGGCCTCGGTCAACTACACCGGCAACACCTCGATGGAGGTGGGCATCAAAGTCGTGACCGAGAACATCCGCGAGCGCTCGGTGCGCCACACCAACAGCTGCTTCTTCACCATGGTCGCGGTGGATGACCAGCGCAAACCGGCTGCAGTCCCACCGCTGCAACCGCAGAACAGTGAAGACAAGCGTCGGTACATGCAGGCGCAGCAGCGTCGGCAGATTCGTCAGGAACTGGAAAAGCGCTATCAGGACATCAAGGGCGACGCCTGACGTGTTCGGTCTTTAGATCGCTTCGCGGGCAAGCCTCGCTCCTACGGGTAATGCGCCATCCCGGTGTAGGAGCGAGGCTTGCCCGCGAAGCTTTTAAAGGCTGATCGCCGTCGCTTCAAACCGCACCCGCGGATGGGCAATCCGGTCCTGCGCACGCACCAGTTCCAGCTCATAGCTGGCGCAGGCCTGGGTTTCCAGCAGCACTTCATGCACCGCCGCCGCGGTGAATTCGAAGGCAGTCACCAGATTGTCACCCTGCAGCACGCGCGCCAGGAACAACCCGGAAGTCAGATCGCCAACGCCCACCGGCTGACGCGGAAACGCCAGCAGCGGCCGACGCAGGTGCCAGCTGCCTTCGGCGGTCACCAGCAGCATCTCGAAGCCGTCCGCCAATTTGCCGGGATAGTCCAGATGCTTGACCAGCACCGCCTTCGGACCGCGCGCCAGCAGCGCTCGCGCCATGGCCAGGCAATCGAACAATGACTGTGCCTTGCGTCCCGAAAAGCTGTTCAGCTCCAACTGGTTCGGGCACATGAAGTCGGCCACCGCTGCCGCCTCTTCCAGTAGAAAATCGCTGACCTCGGCCGGAACGGTGCAGCCCTTCTCCGGATGGCCCATTACCGGGTCGCAGAGGTATACCGCTTTGGGATTGGTCGATTTGATTCGATCCACGCCCGCGAGAATCGCTCGGCCCTGGGCCGCGCTGCCGAGGTAGCCGGACAACACGGCATCGCAATTGCCCAGCTCGCCAATCGCAGCGATACCTTCTACCAATTCCGGAATCTGATGCGGAGCCAGCACTTCCCCGGCCCATTGACCATATTGCGTATGGTTGGAGAACTGCACGGTATTGAGCGGCCACACGTTCACCCCGACCCGCTGCATCGGGAAAACCGCGGCGCTGTTGCCAGCGTGGCCGAACACCACGTGGGACTGGATGGCGAGCACATGGGGCGTACGTTTCATGCGGTGAGTTTTCCATCAAACGATTGAAATTCGAGCCGCGCAGTATGCGACTAAACGCAGCCTGTACGACAGACCGGCGACGCAGTTAAGCTGACGCTATCTTGTTGGAGCAACCTGTTGATGCTGACCCTCGGAAATATCCTCGTGTTGATGCTGCTCGCCACCGGTGGCGCGTGGTTGTGGCACAACCACGGCCTGCGCGAACGTGCGCTGGAACGGGTCATGCAGCATTGCGCCAAGCTTCGGATCGAGCTGCTGGACGGCAACGTAGCCTTGAAGAAGATCGCATTCATTAAAGACGCCAACGGCCGTCGGCGCCTGGCCCGTGTGTATAACTTCGAATTCACCGTAACCGGCGAAACCCGCCACACCGGCACCATCACCCAATTTGGCGCCCATAGCGCACAGATCGAGCTGGCGCCTTACCCGATGCCGTTCGACGACACACCGCCCGTGGCCGATATCACGAAGCCCAGAGCCGAGGTGATTGAACTGAGCCAGTGGCGGCAAGAACACACGAAATGGCGTCCGTGAGTCGGATGTCAGTCAGTTAAAACCAATCGCGGGCAAGCCCGCTCCCACAAGTTTCACACTGTACCTGTGGGAGCGGGCTTGCCCGCGATGAGGCCTTCAAAAACGACACAAAAACTCGCTAATTTGCCTAAGTGCGGCACCCCGCCAAACCTTCCTGCAGTTCTGGGACAGCCTGCTGCTCACTGAAAATCAACTCAATACGCGAATCCCGACGCCATTCACTGATCTGCCAATTCAGTGACGAGTTATCCAGCGCATTCGCCGACACCCATCCCTCGGCGCTGTGGATAACCAGCTTCGCCCGCCGCCATTCAAGATGCGCAAGCCACTTTTCGATCAATCCGGCATCGAATATCTGACTCGGATGCCACCGCCATCCAACGCTCCAGCCACCCTCCTGCACCTGACTCAAGCAAATCGGCAACGTGGGATCGGTCCAGATGGCTGGCATCTGCGCCAATCCTTTGGGCGCGACAAAGTTATCCACACCCCCGACAGCCTGAGCCGCGATCCCCGGCAACTTGCCCAACGGCAAGGCGGCTTGCTGCGTCCAGTACAAGGGAAGCGTTGGCAACTGTGCGGCGATTCGTTGGCGATCGCTGTCGTTGAGGTTTTCTGCCTTGTTCAGCAACAGCAACCCGGCACTGTCCAAGGCTTGCTGTTGCGCCGCCGGTAACGGTTTTCCGGCCGCGAGCGCCTGAGCATCCAGCACCAGCACGCACGGCTGCACCGCCAGGACGCCTTGCCACGGAACCTCACTCAATTGCCGAAGTAACTGCGCCGGATGTCCCAGTCCGGAGGGTTCGATGAACAGTCGATCCGGTCGCGCCTTGCGCAGCAATCGCCCCAGGCCGATCTGAAACGGCGCACCATTGACGCAACACAAACAGCCCCCGGCCACTTCCCCCAGTGCGATACCATCGGCATCCTGAGTCAAAAGCGCGGCATCCAGACCGATCTGGCCGAACTCGTTGATCAACACCGCCCAGCGCTCACCCGCGGGCCGTTGCGCCAGCAGGTGCTTGATCAGGCTGGTCTTGCCGGCACCTAGTGGGCCAGCAATGACGTGGGTGGGAATGTTCTGCAACATGGTCGAGGTTTCTGAGGAGGTAAAGGATGCGGTTGATGGGATGGTCGTTGCTGCTGGCGCTCACGTCGGGCGAAGCGCTGGCCCAGGCTTGCGTGGTACACAGCACGGCTGAGCGGCTCGATGTGAAGGTCTGCCAGCAAAACCGCAACATCCCGGAAAAACTGTTCGCCGATGGTTTCTGCCAGCCGAATTTGCCCGGACAGACAGTCGAGGTGCAGTACGTCGACCAATGCCCCACCGGCGCGTTCGGAGTGTGCAACAACGCTCAAGTCGCCAATATGCCTTACCGGCAGGATATTCACTATTACGGCGTGGCCTCCGATGCGGCATATTTGAAGCCGTTTTGCGAAGCCCAGAGCCAGGGAACCTGGCTCAAACCTTGAGCGGCTAGCTCAGCCAGTCAAGGGTCAGGATCAAACGACGCTCACCCGGCGCCGGCTGCGGCGAGCGGTGGATCAAACCGAAGCCTTCGTTGCCGTGCCACTTCTCCCCTTTAAGCAACGCCACTTCGCCGCTGGTGATTTGCTGGATCAGCGAATTGTTCTGCGGTTCGGCCTCAGGTTTGCCTAATTGCCGGCGATCCATCGCCCCTTCTTTGAGCCATTGGCTGCCGATACCTGCGTAGGTGGTGATCAACCGCACCGGCACATGATCGACGTGGAAACGCGGGCACATGGCGGTGTCCAGAACCCGCAGGCGCAGGCCGATACGCTGGGCGCCCAACAGGCAGGCGAAGGCGCTGACCAGCCAGGAAACATCGGCGATAAAGCCTTCGTAGCCTTCAAGGTCACTGAAGCCTGAGGCTAAACCGTGGAGATTGGGATCGGCATCATCGCCGGGCAGTTCCAGGGACAGCGACTCGGCCAGCGGCTCATTCAGGGACAACAACAAACGAGCGAAATCGGCAATGTGCACCGGGAGCTGGCGTTGCCAGAGGGCCAGGTTCACGCCGTCGTCCAGAATTCCGGTCAGCACTTTTGGCGTATCACCTTGGACCTGACGAATGACCGGTCGCAGCTTCAGACTGGGCGCCAACATCAGGCAGCCGCCTCTTCGTGCCAAGGACCGAACGGATCGGGCAGTAACTGCCAACCCTCGACACCCAAGGCCATTTCAGCATCCGTCAGCAGGCAGTTGTCGAGTTCGGCGGCGAGTTGCGCAAAGTCGATGTTCTGGCCGATAAACACCAGTTCCTGGCGGCAATCGCCGGTGGCGGCGGTCCAGTTTTCCATGATCCCGGCGGTACTTTCTTCGTCTTGCGGCCACTGGTTTTTTGGCACGAAACGCCACCAGCGCCCGGCAAAACCGTGACGCATCAAGCCCCCAGCCTGGGACCAACTGCCAGCGTCCCGGTGTTTGCTGGCCAACCAGAAAAAGCCTTTGGAACGCAGCAATTTGCCGTTCACCCACGGACGGTCGATGAAGCTGAAGAAACGCTGTGGATGAAAGGGTCGCCGCGCCCGATAGGCCGTGGAGGCGATGCCATATTCCTCCGTTTCCGGCACGTGCTCACCGCGCAATTCCTGCAACCATCCCGGCGCCTGAGCGGCTTTTTCGAAGTCGAAGCGCCCGGTGTTGAGGATTTTCTTGAGCGGCACTTCGCCCATGACCATCGGAATGATTTCTGCCTGGGCATTGAGCCGTTCAAGGATTGCAATCAACTCCTGGCGCTCGCGGTTGCTGATCAAATCGATCTTGCTGATCAGGATCACGTCGGCGAATTCGATTTGCTCGATCAACAGGTCAGTGATCGAGCGTTCGTCCTCCTCGCCCAGGGTTTCGCCACGGGAAGCGAGGCTTTCGGCGGCCTGATAGTCGAGCAGGAAGTTCATGCCGTCGACCACGGTGACCATGGTGTCGAGCCGTGCGAGGTCCGCCAGGCTCTGCCCTTCTTCATCGCGAAACGTGAAGGTTTCGGCCACGGGCAGAGGCTCGGAAATGCCTGTGGACTCGATCAACAGGTAATCGAAACGACCGTCCTTGGCGAGTTTGCCGACTTCTTCGAGCAAATCTTCCCGCAAGGTGCAGCAGATGCAGCCGTTGCTCATTTCCACGAGCTTTTCTTCGGCACGGTTCAGACTGACATCGCGCTGAACTTCGCTGCCATCAATGTTGATCTCACTCATGTCATTGACGATCACCGCGACCCGCAAATTTTCGCGATTACGTAATACGTAATTAAGAAGTGTACTTTTTCCGGCACCGAGAAAGCCCGAAAGGACGGTCACGGGAAGACGATTAGGCATCAGGTATTCCTCATCAGGATATGGCCGGTCAAATCGCCCGTTGATGGCGTTCGCGCAGCTCTTCACGTTCTTTGGCTTCAATACACAGAGTGGCGGTGGGTCGCAGCAGCAGGCGCTTGAGACCAATCGGCTCACCGGTTTCGCGACACCAGCCGTACTCACCGCGGGCCAGGTGTTCGAGGGCTTCGTCAATCTTGTCCAGGAGCTTCTTTTCCCGCTCCAGCAGGCGCAGTTGCCACTGGCGCTGTTCTTCGGCGCTACCGATGTCAGCGGGATCGCTGTGGGGTTCCTGCTCGCGTAACGCGTCGAACTCGCCGGCAATGCGTTCCTGCAGCTCGCCACGAGCCAGCAACAGCTCGCGAAAGAAGCCTTGCTGGGCGTCGTTCATGTAATCGGCGGCGGGTTGAGCGAGGAGTTCTTGCTTAGTCATGGCGATGGATCATCAGAGCGGGTGTATTTTTATGTTATAGTATAACAATACAAACAAGCCACTCCCTCTTGCGCGTCCCGTCCGCCTCTTTGAGAAATGCCATGGGAAACACTCTGAAATTCTCGCTATTGAGCCTTTCGTTGCTGATTGCGGTTGATGCCTGGGGACAAATCCAGAACCTGGCCAACTGCACGCGCAGCGCCAATTTGCTGGCCTGCGTGGATGCCGACGGTAATGCCTATAGCGTTAACACCGTCGGCAGCACGATTTATCTGCGCGGCTTCGAACAGGCCGGCAAACGCCAATGGGCACAAACCAACAGCCGCTATGGGCAACTGACGTTCTTCACGGGCATCGCTTCTGATGGCGAAGCCTGGGTCGGCTACAACCACCGGGTTGGCTGGACAACCATCAATCGGTTTTCCAGTTCCGGCGGCAGCAGTGGCAAGTTCACGTGCAGCCGCATGACCGGCTGCTAGGCCTGCGCCTTCTGTTCCTGCTGCCAAGCGAGGTCGTTGTTCATCGGTGGTTTTTTTGAAATAGCGCTGCGGCCCTTCGCCGAAAGCCCGCCCACGAAAAAGGCATCGTCGATTTCACTGTTATAATATAACATGCCAAATCAACTCCCACGATGGACCTGCTCATGAATGCGCTGACTCTGCCGGATATCGCCGCGCAGGCTTCACGCCAAGCCCTGCCACTCGATTGGGTGGGCATGTGCGGCATTGCTCTTCCGGTTTTATTCGATGGCCAGCGACTGAGCGCAAAGGTCGACGCTGGCGTTAGCCTTGACGATGGAGAGGCGCGCGGCATCCATATGTCGCGGCTGTATCTAGCGTTGGAAATGCTTGAGCGGAAAAACCTTTCGCCTGCCTTATTGCGGCGAGTCTTGCAGAATTTTCTCGAAACCCATGAAGAGCTTTCCCACAACGCTTACCTGAAAATTCACACCGAACTATTGCTCAAAAGACCTGCGCTCGTCAGTCCATTGGCCGGCTGGAAAACATATCCGGTGAGCATCGAAGCCAGTTTGAAAAAAGCGATGTTCCACGTGGAACTAAAAATCGACGTTGCTTATTCCTCAACCTGCCCGTGCTCAGCAGCGCTTTCGCGGCAGTTGATTCAGCAACAATTCGTGGATGACTTCGCCAACAAATCACTGCAACACGCCGATGTTCTGGCTTGGCTCGGCTCTACGAAAGGTATCGTTGCGACGCCGCATAGCCAACGCAGCAATGCGCAATTGCAACTGCGTCTGGACGGTCGTTTGGATGAGCTGCCGCTGATCGACGCGATCAATGATGCGGAAGCAGCCCTCGGCACAGCGGTGCAAACCGCCGTGAAGCGCGCCGACGAACAAGCTTTCGCCCTCGCCAACGGCCAGAATCTGATGTTCTGCGAAGACGCCGCTCGACGCTTGAACCTGGCCCTGAAACGTTCCGCCGGGATCAACGCCTTTCACGTGCGAGTCGTTCACGCCGAAAGTCTTCATGCCCACGATGCTGTCGCTGAAAGTCGCTGGAATTGGGAGGCCGCATGATCCAATGCCAAGCCTTGCGCTGGGGCGCTCCCGGTCAACCGCTCACGCCATCGGTGGATTTCCAGTTAGCCAAAGGCAGTTTGACCGCGGTCATCGGTGCCAATGGATCGGGTAAAACCAGCCTGCTGAAAGTCATCGCCGGTCTGCAAAAGCCACTGGCAGGAAAAGTCATCATTGATGTTCCACGCAAAGGCGGCCTTTCGTTTCTGCCTCAGCAACAACACCTGGACCGGCAGTTCCCCATCAGCCTGCAAGAGTTGGTGGCCGCAGGTTTCTGGGGCAGCAAGCAAACTCCGGAGATTCGTCGCCAACGTCTCAAGTCTGCACTGCAAGACTGGTGTTTGAGCGGCCTGGAACATCGCCCATTGATGGCCCTCTCCGGAGGCGAATTGCAGCGAGCCTTGCTCGCCCGGTTGAGTCTTGCCGAAGCCCCTTTGTTGTTGCTCGACGAACCCCACGCCGCGCTCGATGAACTCGGACAGGCGCTACTGTGGAAACACATCCACGCCTGGCATGCCGAAGGCCGAACCCTGGTCGTGGTGTGTCATGACCTGGCCGCCGTGCGCCAATACATCCCACAAGCCCTATTGATCAAAAGCAGCGGCTGCGTGCTAGGCCTCAGTACCGATCTGATTCGCCAACAACCTCAGACGCAGGTGGCTTGATGATCGCTGCCGCTCAGCTCTGGCAACCGTTCCACGAATTCGTATTCATGCGCCGTGCGTTGCTCGGTGCTCTCGTTCTGGCGTGCAGCACGGCACCGCTTGGGGTGTTTCTGATCCTGCGGCGCATGAGCCTGATCGGCGACGCGGTGGCTCACGGCATCTTGCCCGGCGCCGCATTGGGCTTCTGGTTCGCCGGGTTGAGTCTGCCCGCACTGACCATCGGTGGCCTCGGTGCCGGCTTGAGCATGGCCGGACTGGCCGCCTGGATCACCCGCCGCACCGGCCTGCGAGAAGACGCGAGTCTGGCCGCGATCTATCCGATTTCGCTGGCCAGCGGCGTGCTGATCCTCGGCATCGCCGGCAAGCGACTGGACCTGTTGCACCTGTTATTTGGCTCGGCGCTGGCAGTCGACGGGCCGACTTTGACCGGCATGATTTGGGTCTCGGGCTTCAGCCTGATCGCCATGGCCCTCATCTACAAACCCCTGTTGCTGGACACCCTCGACCCGCTCTTTCTGCAAACCGTCAGCCGCCTCGGGCCACTGGCTCATGGGGTATTTCTGACGCTGGTGGTGCTGAACCTGGTGATCGGTTTCCAGGCTATCGGTGCCCTGATGGTGGTCGGTTTGATGATGCTGCCAGCCGCGGCTTCTCGCTTCTGGAGTCGCCGCTTGCCAGTACTGATGATCATCGCCGCGCTGCTCGGCTGCCTCTCGGTCTGGCTCGGCTTGTTGCTGTCGTTTTACTACTCGCTGCCCAGCGGCCCGGCGATCGTGCTGACGGCTGGCGGTTTGTATTTGCTGTCCGTGGTCTTCGGTCCGGTGCACGGTTTGCTGCGCCGCCCGCCTTTGCTCACATCCCAATGAGGTGTTGCCCGATGCGCGCTTTACTCGTGCTGTTCAGTCTGATGCTGACGATGTCGTTGTCTGCCGCGGAAAAACTCCAGGTCGTCACCAGCTTCAGCATCCTCGCCGACATGACCCATCAAATCGGCGGCGACCATATCCAGATCACCAACATGGTCGGGCCGGACGCCGATGCCCATACCTATGAACCGACCCCGGACGATGCCAAGGCGCTGCTCAAGGCCAGGCTGATCATCAAAAACGGGTTAGGTTTCGAGCCATGGCTGGATCGTCTGCTGACCAGCACCGAGGCCAAAGCTACGGTCATCAGTGCCAGCCACGGTGTCATTCCACGCTCGCTGGAAGAAGATGGCGAAACCATTCCCGACCCCCATGCCTGGCATAACCTGGCAAATAGCGAGCTGTACATCAGCAACATCACCAAAGCGCTGATCGCCGCCGACCCTGCCAACAAAGCCGACTACGAACACAACAGCCAGGCCTACCTGAAAAAGATCTATGCCTTGCTCGCCGAGGCCAAAGCCAAGCTCGGTTCGCTGCCGCCGGGTAATCGCAAAATCGTGACCTCCCATGACGCCTTCGGCTATCTCGGTCAGGCGTACGGCATCGACTTCATGGCGCCACAAGGTCTGTCCACCGAACGTGAACCGTCGGCGGCCGAAGTCGCTGCGCTGATCACCCAGATTCGTCAGGCCCAGGTCAAAGCGGTGTTCATGGAAAACATCAAGGATGCACGCCTGCTCAAGCAAATCGCTGATGAAAGCGGCGCGCGTATCGGCGGCACGCTTTACTCTGACGCTCTTGCGGCGACGGGCCCGGCCAGCACCTTCGCCGGGTTGTTCGAATACAACCTCAACACCCTGTACAACGCGATGAGCAAGCCATGATCCGCAAGAATCCTTCCGGCGATCTGCCGTCGATTGCTGAGTCCGCGTATGTGGATAAAACCGCCATCATCTGCGGCAAAGTGGTGATCGGCGAGAACGTATTCGTCGGCCCGTACGCGGTGATTCGCGCCGATGAAGTGGATGACTCGGGCGAAATGGAAGCGATCACCATCGGCGCCAATTCGAATATCCAGGACGGTGTGGTGATTCACTCCAAGTCTGGCGCGGCGGTGACCATCGGCGAGTTCAGCTCTATCGCCCACCGTTCCATCGTGCACGGTCCCTGCACCGTCGGTAACCGCGTGTTCATCGGATTCAACAGCGTGCTGTTCAACTGCGCGGTGGGCGACGGTTGCGTGGTGCGGCATAACTCAGTGGTCGACGGTCGTGACTTGCCCGAGGACTTCTACGTGCCCTCCACCACGCGCATCGGGCCCAATACTGACCTGTCGCAATTCCCACCGGTGAGCGTCAGCGCCTCGGAGTTTTCCGAGGATGTGGCACGCACCAACGTCGATCTGGTGCGCGGCTACAAAGCCCTGCAAAACGAATTCTGACCATGAGCAGCGTGTCGTGACTGGCTGGTAAGTCATGGTCGCATCATCAAGATGCGACCGCAGTATTGAAGGTGAAACGAACGCCGTGGCAATCCGGTTGCACGTTTTGCATTTGACCACGGGCAGGGTTTAGCCCTACGGTTTATGCCTAGCACGCGTTATCGAAAACATTCGAGAACACGATCATGATCCATATCACCCTGCCCGATGGTTCATTGCGTGAGTACGATCAGCCACTGTCTGTATATGAAGTCGCTGCGAGCATCAGTTTCGGGTTGGCCAACGCGGCGGTGGCCGGTCGGGTCGACGGCGTGTTGGTCGATTGTGGATTCCTGATCAAGGGCGATGCCCGGGTAAGCATCGTCACGCCTCAAGAGCCCGATGGCCTGGAAATCCTTCGCCGTTCCTGTGCGCTGATGTTGGCCATGGCCGTCAAACAGCTTTATCCGCACGCGCAATTGCGCACAGGCTCGTCGCTGGGTGACGGTTTCTTTTATGAGTTTGCTTTACGGCATTCTTTAACGCTGGCCGAGTTGCCCCTGATTGAAACGCGCATGCGTGCATTGGCGGCAACCAACCATTCGATCCGCCGGGAAACGGCTTCCCGGGCAACGCCAACTGGACGGTTATCGCTGTATCGCTTGGGCGATTTTGAAAGTTTTGCCGCAGGCCCGCATGTACCCACCACCAAGGTATTACAGGCCTTCGCGCTGGATCATATTGGCGGCACCTCTGAGCAACGGATCTACGGCACGTGCTGGTCCAGCCAACAGGAACTGGACACCTGGCGAGCGCCGTCGCAGGTAATGGTCGTGAACATTGATGAACGTCAGAGTGCTTATGCGCACTCGGTGACCGAGACACTGCGCCGCCGCGGATTGCGCGCCAACTCGGACCTGCGTAACGAGAAAATCAGCCACAAGATTCGCCAGCACAGCCAGAAAGTGCCGTATCTGTTGGTAGTGGGCGAGAAGGAAAAGCAAGGCGGGTTTGTCAGTATGCGCAGCGGCAGCGGAGAAGACTTCGGAGAGAAAGGGATTGAGGCGGTATGTGAATTGTTGAATCCGCTCCGGACTTGAGGTGCCCGAGCGGACGCCTTCGCGGGCAAGCCTCGCTCCTACAGCATCTGGGTCGTTCGCACGATCGACATTGATACCCCGTAGGAGCGAGGCTTGCCCGCGAAGCTTTTAGGCCCGAGGTTTAACGGTCCCGCAATCCTGGCCCAACCACACAGCACGAGTATCGAGGCTGCCCTTCTGCTGAATGCCGGTGGCGTTGAAGGTGCCGTTGACCTTGGTGGTGAACTCGCGATCGCTGAGGAATGTGGCGACACCCGCGCCTTGCGCTTTCGGACAGCTGAAGCGGAATTTCCACTGGTTACCGGTACGCTCGGTGATTTCCTGCTTGCAGCCCGACTGTGGGTCCGTCAGCGGAATGTCGTTGGTCTTCACTTGCTCAGGCGTGAGGCACGCACGAATTCCTTTACCACCCATGGTGATGCCCTGTTTCTCCAGCTGCGCACGCTGCTCAGGGGTCATCTGACTCTGTATCTGGCCGAGGATCAGTTGCAGATCGGGCAGATTCTGATCATCGACCTTCATGTTGCTTGAAGTCATTTCCCACAAGCCTGGCTGCAACATCTGCGCCTGAGCAGCCACAGAAAATGTCAAACCAAACGCTATGGCCAAACCCAGCAGACGAACGTTCATCGAGTAACTCCTGATCATTAGTGGCCGTTAGACGTCAGCCACGGACTTCGGTTCATGGGCCAATTAAATAGCGACATTCTGCCCGGAACATGGTCTTTTAAGCATTGAATCTTCAGGAGCAAGGCTGCCCCATGGATTATTTCGGACCGCATGTGTTCGGTTATCTGATCGCTCTGTTGCACGCGCTGGGCTCGATTGCCGCCATTCATGCCGTATTGACCGTTCGGACCGCCCAAGGCTCGATCGCCTGGGCTCTGTCACTGCTGTTCATTCCCTACCTCACGCTTATTCCTTACCTGGTCTTCGGCCGTAGCACCTTCGATGGCTACATCAAGGCCCGACGGCAAGCCAACGAGGAAATGCGCAAGGCCATCTCCGAGCTGAACTGGCGCCCTTGGGTAGAAGAGGCACTGGCCGCTCGTGCCTCCAGCGCCTACGCGTCGTTGAGAGCCATGCCCAAACTGGGACACATGCCGTGTCTGGCGAACAACGAAGTGCGCTTGCTGATCGACGGCCAAGCCACCTTCGATGCAATTTTCGATGCCATCAGCAATGCCCGGCAAGCGGTGCTGATCCAGTTCTTCATCATTCACGATGACCGCCTCGGCCAACGCCTGCACACCTTGCTGACGAAAAAAGCGGCCGAAGGCGTGGCCATTTACCTGCTCTACGACCGCATCGGCAGCCACTCATTGCCCCACGGTTATGTGCAACCGTTGCGCGACGCCGGTATCGAGGTCAAAGCCTTCGCCACCCGCAGTGGCTGGCTCAACCGTTTCCAGGTCAATTTCCGCAACCACCGCAAGATCGTCGTGGTCGACGGGATTGTCGGTTTTGTCGGCGGGCTCAACGTTGGCGACGAATACATGGGCGAAAAACCGCCCCTGGCGCCATGGCGTGACACCCACGTACAAGTACGCGGGCCGGTAGTGGCCTGCATGCAGGAGTCCTTCGCCGAAGACTGGTTCTGGGCGGCCCGTTCGCTTCCACCCTTGATCCTGCCGCAGGTCTATCCCGATGACGGCGTGCTCTGCCAATTACTGGCCACCGGCCCTGCGGATTCCTGCGAAACCTGTTCGCTATTCTTCGTCGAAGCCATCCATGCGGCGACGGAACGGGTGTGGATCACCACGCCTTATTTCATCCCTGACGAAGCGGTGTTCGCCGCGTTACGACTGGCGGTATTGCGTGGTGTGGATGTACGGATTTTGTTGCCGTCGCGGGCGGATCACCGGATCGTCTATGCCGCATCCAGCCTCTACGCTTTCGAAGCAGTACGTGCGGGCGTGCGCTTGTACCGTTACCAACCGGGGTTCATGCATCAGAAAGTGGTGCTGATCGACAGCGAAATCAGCGCCATTGGCAGCGCCAACATGGACAACCGTTCGTTCCGGCTGAATTTCGAAGTGATGTTGCTGACGGTCGACAGCGTATTTGCCGCCAAAGTGGAACACATGCTCAATGATGACTTCGCCCAGGCTCACGAAATCGCCAAAGAAGAAAGCCGGCAGACCCACCGCCTGCAACAGATCGGCATGCGGGTCGCACGGCTTATTTCACCGATTCTTTAAGGGTTGTATATGTCGTCGCGGGTCCAGGGCAGTTCATGGCTGCCATCGGGATGGGTTTTCACCGCGAGAATTTGATGCAGGTTGATCCAGCCTCGGGCAAAGGCATAGGCGCACCCTGCCAGGTACAACCGCCAGATCCGTAAAGCCTGTTCCGGCACCAGTTTGCTGGCGGCTTCCAGATTGTCTTCCAGGCGTTCGCTCCAGTGGTCCAGGGTTCGCGCGTAATGCAGGCGCAGGCTCTCGACATCGACGATTTCCAGCCCCGCTTCGCTGATCTCGGCGGAGATCATCGCCAGGTGCGGCAGCTCGCCATTGGGGAATACGTACTTCTCAATGAACTCGCCGGCGCCGCGCCCAACCGGCCGGCCGTCGGTGTGCTTGGCGGTGATCCCGTGATTCATCACCAGACCGCCCTCCTTCACTGCACTGAACAAGATTTTGCAGTACTCGGCCAAATTGGCGTGGCCGACGTGTTCGAACATGCCAACGCTGACCACCTTGTCAAAGCGACCGTCCTGCGGCAGATCGCGGTAATCGAGCAGTTGCAGTTCGATCTGATCCTCCAGGCCTTCGGCTTTCACCCGTTCGCGGGCCAGTGCCAATTGCTCTTTACTCAGCGTGATTCCGAACACTTTCGCGCCGAACTCCCGAGCCGCATAGCGCGCCAACCCGCCCCAGCCGCAACCGACATCCAGCAGATATTCGCCTGGCTGCAAGCGCAACTTGCGGCACAGGTGGCGAAACTTGGCTTGCTGGGCTTGTTCGAGGGTTTCACTGCCGGTCTCGAAATAGGCGCAGGAATACGCCATGTCGCTGTCGAGCCACAATTGATAAAACGCGTTGGAAAGGTCGTAGTGGTAGGAGATGGCCTGGGCGTCGGTTTCCTTGTCATGGACGGTGCGCACAGGCTGATTGCCTTCCTCACCGTTCAACAACGCCTGGCTCCATTCATCGCAGACACGAATCACGTCGCTGATGGAGCCTTCCAGCTCCAGCTTGCCCTCGACGAACGCCGCCCCCAACGCATCGAGGCTGGGATGGGTGAACTGGGTAACCATGTGGGGGTCCTTGACCACAATGGTGACGCTGGGCGCCGGCCCCAGATTGAATTCATGACCATCCCAGAGTCGCAAGCGAAGCGGTAATTGCAGATTCTGTAAGGCCGGTGGAAGTTGCGCGAGCATGAAAAGTCCCCCTTGTTTCAGACGCCAAATCTGAGGGTAGACCATCCCTGAAAAATAGCAGGCTATCGATTAATAGCCCACTTTCTGATCCCGGTGTTGCCATCAACGGTGAAACCCAGCCAACGGTCGGCTCCTTGTGAGTGACCGCCTTACCCTAGATGACTACAAATCCGGCACACAGTTCTGAAAAGTTGTAGACACTTACACCTCATCCTTAAGTTTGAGTAGGGGTTCCTGAAAGCGTAGCAAACGCCCGGCATTCCCGAGCACCAATAACGTGCTCAAGTTGTGCAGCAGCGCGGCAATCATCGCCCCTGCCGCGCCGAGCCAGCCAAATGCGGCAAACGCGACGATGGCCAGGGTCCAGCCCAACCCGATGATCACGTTGACCTGCAAGGTCTGGCGGCATTGGCGACTCAAGCGCACACAGGTTCCGAGCCGGCGCAGATCGCTGCCGATCAGCACGATATCGGCCGAGGCCAGCGCGATGTCCGCGCCGCCCGCGCCCATGGCCACGCCGACCACACCGGCCTTGAGCGCCAGGGAATCGTTGATACCGTCGCCCACCACCATTGGCCGGAACCCGCTGCCGATTTCTTTCATTACGCGGTTGAGCTTGTCTTCGGGCAAGGCCTGGGCTTCGACATCACTGATGCCCACATCGCGGGCCAGCGTATGCGCAACGCTTTGCCGATCCCCGGTGAGCAACAGCTGACGACCCAAACCCAATTCACGCAACTCGCTCAGGGCAAACCGCGCCTCGGGTTTTACACTGTCGGCGAGCAACAGCCAGGCGAGAAATTCACCGTTGAGTGCCAGCCCGGCAATCGGGCCGTCGTGTTCGGGCACAGCGGATGTGGCGATGCCCAGTTGCGCGAACAGCTCCGGACGGCCGAGGGCCGCTTCGCCCTGCTCTGTCATCGCCACGACACCCAGCCCCTGACGCTCGTGAATGTCAGAGAGCAGCAGAAAGTGTTCCTGGGTGACTAACCCGGCCAAGGCGCGGCTGACCGGGTGACTGCTGGCGGAACCGAGGCTGGCGGCAAGTTTCAGCACGTAGCTGCGATCCTCCAGCGGACTGTCGATGGATTGCAGGCGCAAGGTGCCAAACGTCAGGGTTCCGGTCTTGTCGACCACCAACGAGGTCAGGTCAGCCAACTCTTCGAGGAACGCCGAGCTGCGAATCAGAATGCCGTGCCGAGCCGCCACCGCCACTCCGGCAATGGCCGTGGCCGGTGCCGACAACACCAGCGCGCAAGGGCACGCTGCGACCAACACTGCGAGCATCGCTTGCGCATCGTTGGTCACGAACCAGGTCACGGCAGCCAGCAGCAACACCAATACCATGTAGCTGCCGGCGTAGCGTTCGAGCAAACGGGTGATCGGCGGCTTGGAACGTTCAGCGCTTTGCATCAGCGCAATGACTTTACCCAGGGTCGATTCGTTACCGGTGCGGGTCACTTCAATGCGCAGCAGGCCATCGAGGTTGATCGCCCCACCGAACACCGGCATGCCTACGACAGTTTCTATCGGCACTGACTCACCGGTGATCGAAGCGGTGTCCAGGCTTGCCTGACCCGACAATACCCGGCCATCCGCCGGCACTCGATCACCGGCACGCACCTCCACCAGATCGCCAGCCTTGAGCGTGCCGTTGTCGACTTCAACAACGCTGCCATCAGCCTGAATTTTACGTGCATGGCTGCGAGTCAGTTTGCCCAGAGCATGAATCGCTTCCTGGGAACCGATCACGCTGCGCTCTTCCAGTACGTGGCCGAAGATCATGATGATCGGCAATAGCGCAGCGGTCAGCAGATCGCCCGTGGCCCAGGCGCCGAGCATGGCCAGGGCGATCAGTTGATCGGTAATCCCGTGCAGGCTCGGATAACGCAGGCTGAACCACGCCGAGCGCATGACCGGCACGGCCACCAGCAACGAAGCGAAACCCAGCAGCAATTGGCTCACCCCGGTCTGCTGTGGTAACAACCAGCGCCAGATCAGCCCCAGCGCAAGCAAGCCCAATGCAAGCATGGCCAGGGTCAACTGGCGCGCGGCGCTACGTTGTTCAGCCGAAGACAACATGCTCGGCGCGGCGGCGGTTTGGGCAGTCATTGCGCAGCTCCCTGAATGATCAGGCGGGAATCGTCTTTGGGATCGACCGTGGTCACCGAGCCGGCCTGGCCGAGAATCTTCGGCAGCCGCTCACGGTAAATCCGCAGCAGCATTTGCGGGTCGGTGCCTTGCTGCTGCGCCTTGGCCAAACTCAGCACTGTGGCGGTGTCGGCAGAGGCTTTGGCCAGGCGTTCGCTGGCTTGGGCGTGAGCCACTTGCAGCGTGCGGTCGGCTTGTTCGTTGGCGGACTGAGTCAACTTCTCGGCTTCGGTGCGCGCGTTGGCCACGGCTTTGTCGGCTTGCTGGCTGGCGGTTAACACTGCGTTGAACGCATTCACCGCCGGCCCGGGAAGACTCGATTGCACATCGACCCGCTCCACTTCAATGCCCAACCCCTGCCCGGTCGCCGTCAATTCGGCCAAGCGTTGATTGATGCCCCGCACCAGATCGCCACGTAGACGTTCGCGGCGCTCAGCGGCCTGATTGTCGGCGCCGATCAGTTCCGGTCGAGCCACCAGAATGGTGTCCAGGTCGCGCGCGGCAGTAAGCGCAACGGCACTGCGCGTCACCAGCCGATCCAGCGCCGGCAGCACATGTTCACCCTGAAGAACGAAGGCATAGGGTTCGGTGACCTTGTAGAACACCCGCACATCCAGTTGTACCACGCCCGCATCACCGGTCAGCAGATAACCGGAGCCGGCAAGCGCATCGCTGATGGGCGTGGCGAAACTCGCGACTCGATCGGCCTGCAACGCGGCATCCGAGCGCAGCAGATTATCCACCCGACGCTCGATCACCCGATCCGCTGCCGGCAACGTGATGACCTGCTCGAACGGGCGCGGCCATGCCAATAGCAAACCGGCATTTTGAAGGCGATCCAGTGCGCCGAAGTGCAGCACCACAGCACGATTTTGCGGGTCGATCTGCCGCACATTGGAAAATGCCCATGCCAACGCAGCCAGCACGGTCACGGCGTACAGCGCCAGAAAAGCCAAGCGCCCGGCCTGAATCCACGGGCTGCTCAACTCATGTGTTCCACGTGGAACTTTTAAATTCATGGCTGCGACCCGGACTTGTTATCGAGAGTCGGCGGTCCCTCAACCAACACCCGAAATGGCGCAGCATCGGTACGCAAAATCAGTTTGGTGCCCGGCGTGACGATGGTGCCCAAGGTGTCGAGAGAGCGCAGCACGTTGTAGAGCTGCGGCGAACCGGCGTAGGCACGGCCGTAAATCTGCGCGGCTTCGACGCGGGATTGGGCTTCGATGTCCGCGGCTTTCACTGTTGCATCGGCTTGTACGATTCGCGCGTCACGCTCGGCCGCGGAGCGAATTTGCGCCGCTTCACGCTTGCCGATGGCCGTGCGTTCAGTGGCGATGGTTTCACGCTCGGCACGCATACGATCGACAGTCGCAGTGAGCGTCACCGATGGCAAGGTCAAACGCTCGATGCCGACTTGCAGCACGCGCACGCCATAGGTGGTGAGTAACTGCTGATCAATCTGCTGACGCAGTTGCGCTTCAAAATCGGCGATGCGCACTTGATTGGCATCGGTGTTCACCAGGTTGGCCAGATCAAAACTGCTGGCGGTGGTTTCCAACGCGGAGCCGACAAAAGTGCGAATCTGCCGCGCGGCTTCGTCCGGCTGGTTCTGCACGGCGCGCATAAAGCGTTGCACGTTGTCTGGATCACCCGGCACCTGCCAGGCCACGTAGGCTTGCACGATGATGCGCAGACCATCGCGCGTGCCCACATCCTGCAAGCCGCTGGAGGTGGTGCGCAGCCGCAGATCCACCGGAATCGCCGCCTCGAACGGTGCCGGCCAACGCCAGCCAAGTCCCGGCTCCAGCAACACCCGCGATGGATTGCCGAAGCGAGTGATAACCGTGGCCTCTCCCGAACGCACCTGCACCAGGCTCGCCGCCGCAATGGCAAACGCCACCAGCAGCGCCGCCCAACCCATTCGCCGCCACGGGAACGGGCCCGCTTCGTGTGGATCGCCGTGGTGATGATGGTGATGGCCGTGGTGATGTCCGCCATGGCCGTGATCGTGGTCAGCGTGGTCATCGTGACCGCGATTGTGTGTAGGCGTCGGCTGGTTCAATGGGCGGCTCCTGGCTGAGCGGAATTACGCGGCGGCGCAGGCTCAGCCGGCAGCGTGAAGGTACGTAGGTCGATGGTCGGCGCATTGCTGGTGCCGCCCAGGCGATGATCAAGAACCAGTAGCCTGGCGTTGGCCAAACCTTGGGTCAGCTGGCTGAGGTATTGCTCCAGCACGAAGGCCTGGCCGGCGCTGGAAAAAGCCTTTCGCTCGGCGGCAAATTTCAACTCGGCGGCCTGAGCGGTCGCGCTGATTTCATGAGCATTGGCCGTCGCGCGATCGTGAGCGATGCTGGCGTGCAGTTGCGCCTGGTGGGTCGCTTCGGCCGCAGCTCCGCGCTCACGGGAAATCGATGCCTGAGCGGCAATCTGCGCCGCTTGCACACCGTGATAAGCATTGGCCGCACCCGCTGGCGGGTGGATGGCCTCAATTACCGTGGCAAGAATTTCCACGCCGCTGTCGAGTTTTTGCAGGTCAGCCTGCACGGCGCGGCCGATCTCTTCAGCGAGCCCTACCCTGTCCTCGCCGAGCAAACCATCGAGGGTTCGCGAGGCGAAATCGTGCACCAGAATCCGGCTGGCGGTGCTGCGGATCAACGTTGGCACATCGGCGCTGTTGTACGTCGCGGCTAATGCCGCCTGATTGCTCAAGCCGATTCGATAGACGAAGCGCACGTCCATGTTGACGATCTGGAAGCTCTGTTTGTCGTCGCGGCTGCTGGCGATGACCTGGGATTTGTCGTTCACATGACTGGCGTCCCACAAGCGATTGGCAATCGCCGGTGCCGGGCCTTCGGCAGGTTCGGCCGCGACCGGCGCCGACGTGTCGCCCACGCTGGTGGCCAACTCGTGAACCACGCCGTTCTCGACGCTCAGCACCCGGCCCAGCGGCCATGGCAAACCGACGTGCAAACCAGGGCCGAACACCTCCACCGGTTTGCCGAAACGCTCATAGATACCGCGCCCTTGCAGGGGAATTTCGTGAACACCGGTGAGCGACCAACCGACGATAGCCACCACCGCCAGCACCGGCAAAAACGCCCGGCGCATGTAGGTGAAGGCCCAGATTTGTCGCAGGTCGATACCAAAGCGATTGTGCAATTCGTGCTGCAATGCGAGCAAAGGTTGCGGCGGCCAGCGCAGCATGTCGGCGACGAAGCTTCGCGCCAGCAAGGCCGGCTCCAGCTGTTCACGACGAGGGCTGAACAGCGCCAACACGGCCCGCAGCAGCAACTCGACGGCGACCAACCCCGGCAGCAAGCCGATCAGCACTGCCAGACGCACCGGCCAGACCGATGTTTCATTGCCGAACAACACACACAGTGCGCTGAGCACCAGGCAAATAATCGCGACCCGTGTCAGTTGCGCCAACGGCCCTGCTTCGGGCCACTGGGCGACGTTTTCCTGTGCCAGTTGCCGCTCCAGCACCAGCAAACCGAAAGCCAGCAGCAACGACAGCGTGGCGCCGACACTGGCCGACATCCCCAACGCGGCGGGCGGCAAGGTCAGATTCCAGACGTGCCCGATACTGTACAACGTCAATAACGCCCAGCCCGCTAACCATAGCGTTGGCGCACCGATCTGCCCCAGCAAGCGCAACCACCGTTGGCTGATGCGGTCCAGCAACCGCTCGTACCAGCCTTCAGCGCCAACGACCTCCTCAGCGACAACCACCGGCACCGACAATGCAGGGTCCATCGCCCGTGCGCGCCACTGCGTTACCCACCAGGCCGATTGCAGGCCGGCGACCAGCACCAGCAAACCGGCGCTCTGATTGACCAGCAACGCCGGCCAAAGCGACTGCGGCGCAAACAGCCCGACAAAAAACGCCAGCACCAGCCCCGCGCCAGCCAAGGCCGCCAAACCGATCGCGAAGGGCCGCAATCGACGTCCTTGAACCACCGCCTGCTGAAAGCGCGGCAGCGCTGCTATTTGTGCCTCATCGTCATCGAGATCGACTTGCATACCACCCCAGCCTTCGCTTGCATCACATTTCGTTACGATATAACGAAAGTAGTGAAATATTCGTCGTAAATCGCTTCATCTAAAAGCGCCGGACCTGAAGCCTTGACCGAAATGGCTCGAAACGCACATATTACGCTCGTAATTTTTATCCAAGGCTACGTTTATCGACCCTGTCCCCTTCACCAGGAGTACCACCATGAGCACCTATGACGTCGTTATTCTGGGCGCAGGCCCCGGCGGCTATAACGCAGCGATCCGCGCTGGCCAGCTGGGTCTTAAAGCAGCCTGCGTGGAAGGACGCGCCACTCTGGGCGGAACGTGCCTGAATGTCGGCTGCATGCCGTCCAAGGCGCTGCTGCATGCCTCCGAACTCTACGACGCGGCCATGGGAGCGGAATTCGCCAACCTGGGGATTGAGGTCAAACCTGTCCTCAACCTGGCTCAAATGATGAAACAGAAAGATGAAAGCGTTACCGGGCTGACCAAGGGCATCGAGTTTCTGTTTCGCAAAAACAAAGTCGACTGGATCAAGGGCTGGGGCCGCATCGACGGGCCGGGCAAAGTCACGGTGACCGACAACCAGGGCACCAAGACCGAACTGAGTGCCAAAGACATCATTATCGCCACCGGTTCCGAACCCACTCCCCTGCCCGGCGTGGACATCGACAACAAACGCATTCTCGACTCCACCGGCGCATTGTCGCTGGCTGAAGTACCGAAGCATTTGGTGGTGATCGGTGCCGGGGTGATCGGCCTGGAGTTGGGCTCGGTATGGCGGCGCCTGGGTGCTCAGGTGACGGTGGTCGAATTTCTCGATCGGATCTGCCCCGGCGTGGATGGCGAAGCGGGCAAGAGCCTTCAACGCTCGTTGAGCAAGCAAGGCATCCGCTTCAAGTTGAGCTCGAAAGTCACCAGTGCCACGACGTCGGCGAGCGGTGTTCAGCTCAGCGTCGAACCGGCCGCGGGTGGCACCGCCGAGTTGCTTGAAGCCGATTATGTGTTGGTAGCCATTGGTCGGCGCCCTTATACCCAAGGCCTGGGGCTGGAAAACGTCGGCCTCGCCACGGACAAGCGCGGCATGCTCGCCAATAAGGGCCACCGCACCGAGGCCGCTGGCATCTGGGTGGTCGGTGATGTCACGTCGGGGCCGATGCTCGCCCACAAGGCCGAAGACGAAGCCATGGCCTGCATCGAGCAAATCGTCGGCAAGGCCGGCGAGGTCAATTACGACCTGATCCCCAGCGTGATCTACACCAAACCGGAGTTGGCCAGCGTCGGCAAGACCGAAGAACAACTGAAGGCCGAAGGTCGCGCTTATAAGGTTGGCAAGTTTCCCTTCACGGCCAACAGCCGGGCGAAGATCAATCACGAAACCGAAGGCTTCGCCAAAGTATTGGCCGATGAGCGCACCGACGAAGTCCTCGGTGTGCACCTTGTGGGCCCCAGCGTGAGTGAATTGATTGGCGAATATTGCGTGGCGATGGAGTTCAGCGCCTCGGCCGAAGACATCGCCCTGACTTGTCACCCACACCCGACTCGCTCCGAAGCCTTGCGCCAGGCGGCAATGGATGTGGAGGGGATGGCGACGCAGATGTAAGCCCGGAGACTGAACTACCGCTATCGCGAGCAGGCTCGCTTCCACATTTGATCTGTGGCGTTCACACAGCCAATGGGGGGGAGCGAGCCGGCTCGCGATGCAGTCAACGCGGTCTAAAGCGGCAAATGCTCCAACGGCAATGCCCCCGGGGTCTTTACCGTGTGAATCGCAAAGTTGCTGCGGATATCGCTCACACCCGGCAGTTTCAACAGGCGGCCGGTGAGGAAACGGTCATAGGCGCGCAAATCCGGCACCACCACTTGCAACAGAAAATCGGACTCCCCTGATACCAGGAACGCCGAAATCACCTCAGGCAATGCCGTCACGGCCAGGCGAAAAGCTTCAGCCTGTTCATCGTTGTGTCGTTCGACTTTGACCCCGACAAACACCGTCAGCCCAAGGCCCACTTCATCTCGATCCAGATTGGCCTGATAGCCGCGAATCACGCCCGCCTCTTCCAGCATCCGTACCCGACGCAAACAGGGCGAGGCAGACAAACCGATTTCGTCAGCCAATTGCACGTTGCTCAGGCGACCGTCCCGTTGCAACGCGGCGAGAATCTTGCGGTCGTAGGCGTCCAGTTTCATGGTTTGGCAGATCCCGATGGTTCGATCATCATAAAGTGGCAGGTTATGCCAAATATCGGGTCTTTAGAAGCTGACTACGCAACCACCTGCCCTGCCCCTCGGACTTAGACTGATCTCCACCAGATCGACAACCAATGGGGTGCAACATGGCAGGACTCTGGCTGTTTTTCATGGCGCTGGCGGTGGTGTACCTGTTGCCGGGCCCGGACATGATCCTGCTGTTGCAGACCGGCGCGCGTCAGGGCAAAGGCGCGGCGCTGGCCACGGCGTTGGGGCTCGGTGTGGCACGTGGTTGTCATGTGGCCTTGGCGGCGTTGGGTTTGGCGGCGCTGTTCAAGACGGCGCCCTGGACCTTCGACGTGGTGCGCCTGGCTGGGGCTGCGTACCTGCTGTGGATCGGCATTCAGTGCCTGCGCACCACGATGCTGCCGAGCTTGAATGGTACAAACGCAACTACTGAAAAACCGCATTGGCGCGAGACCGTCCAGCGCGGTTTGCTGACCAACCTGCTCAACCCCAAGGCGCTATTGTTTTGCTCGGTGCTGTTGCCGCAGTTCATTGATCCGCACGCCGGGCCGGTGCTCACGCAATTTGCGACGCTGGGCGTAATGCTGGTCGGTGTCGGGTTACTGTTCGACAGCGCCTACGCGTTGGTCGGCGCCGCGCTGGGCCGCTGGCTGCAACGCAGTCCATCAGCCCAGCGGGTGCAGCAATGGTTGTTCGGCAGCTTGCTGATCGGCTTCGCGGTGCGGCTGACCTTTGTGCAGCAGGGATGATTACTGCCGCGCCTTGCGCTGGCGTCGATTGATCAGCACCAGCGCTACCGCTGTAAACGCTACAACACTCCCCACTTGCAGCCACTTTTTGTAAGGCCGTAGTGCCGAACGGATGGGAGCCACAGCCTGGGTTATGTAACGTTTATCTGCATTCTGAAAATCCGGGGTAAGACATTGTTCGCCGAAGGAGATGGCCCAATCCACATAAGGGCCTTCTTTGATGTAGCGTTGATAGAAGGCTCTTGCTTCTTCGCGACTGGTGTTCCAACCCGCCGCCTCACACAGCACGGCTGCAAAGGCTTGGCTAGTGTGGGGCAAATTGTCGGCTGCACGACTGGCTAAAGCTGTGGCGACATAACGATAGTGATAGCGCTGATCCGGCTTGGCGGCGCTGGATTGCTGGCGTTGGACTTCCTCTTCAGCCATGAGAGGTCCGACCTTGAGTTCGCTGCTCTCGAGGCGGTAATTGCCACCAAACGTCGCGTAATCCGGGGACATCTCATAGCCCAACAACTCCATTCCATCGTAGCGGGCCAGTGTCGCGGCATAGTAATAAGCGAATGCCCGTTGGGTCGGCCACCACTTTGATTCGGCGTCGTTGCGCAACTCCCCATACCACTTGGCTTTGGCCTGCAAAACAGCATGATCGAAATACCCTGGCGCTTCGTCATAACGCCCTTCACGCAACAACCGCCGCCCCAGCAGATTTCGCAGGCTGGCGGCAACCGGCAACGGCACATAATTGTCGCGATCCTGCTGACTGAGCGGTGGCGGTGCGGGCACCTGAGTGTCGACGTAATGCTTGAGTTCATCGAGGGTCAGCACCCGCTCGGCAACCGTGGCCGCGTCGTACCAGTAAATGCGTTGGCTGCGATAGAGTTGATCAAAGGCTTGCAGATAATCCCCGCGTTGCAGGGCCAGGATCGCGCTTTCGCCCTCGACCCGGCACTTGGGCTGAACTGTTTCGTAATCCCAGTCCGGGGTCCGTCGTTCACCCCAGGACTCGTTCTGCGGGAAGGCTTGGGCTGCCTTGGCGTAAGCCGCAGCGGCAGCGTCTTTGTCGCCATCACGCAACGCCAGTTTCGCCCGCAGCCACCATGCAAGGCCGCCATCACCGGCCTGTTCGAGAAAGGCTTTGGCACTGGCGTAATCGCCCTGTTGATAGTTCATCGCCGCCAGGCGATCCGCGTTATCCAGGCTGCCTCGGGTGCTGTTTTGCAGCAGCTTGATCAGTTTTTGTTCGTTCGGCGGTTGATCACCGAATGACCAGCCCAGTCGACTGATCAACGACGCCGTCACCAGTTGCTGCACCGCTTTGCCCTTGAGCAATACCGTCAGTCGGTCATCGGGCATTGCCATCAGATCGGCCATCAACCATTTCAACGAGCTGTAGCCCACCGCCGAACCGTGGAGGTTCTGCGTGGCGTAGAGTTCGATGGCGCTGTCCCAGTCGCCAGCGGTGCGGGCCACTCGCGCTTCTTCGCCGAGGCTCGCAACACCCAGTTCCAAGGGGTCGCTGAAGCCGTCGATGCTCAGCTGACGCGTTTGTTCGAAGGCTTTTCGGGATTGAGCCAACAGGTCGGGCCCCGCGCCCGCCCCTGAACTCATGGCAAACAGTGCCCGCCCCAACGAGTAAGCCGCCCAGGTACTGCGCAACGCACGTTGATCCGCCGGCAGCGCCAGCACTTTATGAAAATATTCAGCGGCCAAACCATGGTCACCCGCGTTGAACGCCACCGCGCCCGCCAGGTACAACCTGTGCTCGGCCGGCAGGCTCGCGCCTTGCTCTTCAACCTGACGGGCATCGGTCAGGCTGCGCAGCTGTTGCACCAGTGCTTGCTGCTCAGGCGTCAAACCAGCCTGTTCGGCGGTGTTGCGCTGACCCGCGTAATCCGGCCCATCGCCGTAACCGTCCCCCGGAATGTTGGTGGCAGCCGTGACATTTTTCAGTCCAGCGATGGCATGCCCGAGGCGACTGATCTCAACGTTGAAGTTGCCTTCCGGCAGTTCCGCCAGCGACTGGCCACGGTTGTCCAGCAGGCGCATGGGGAAGTCCGGCCCGCAGGCCAACGCTGAACCCAACGGCAGGCTGAGGCTCAGGCAAAGCACATGGCGGGGCCAGTTACGGGTGAACATTCGAACCTCCTTGATCAATAGTTGCGCAGCGTGCCCAGCCGATGGCGCGCTGCCCGCCCGCCGGTATTCGACCCTCGCGCAGGCGGGTGAAGGTAAGCAGATCCGGACGTTGTTGCAACGCATAACCGGCCAATGCATCGGCGCCGTCGCAGCCCTGCACCGCCAATGTCAGGCGTTCGGGCCAGGCGCTATCGAGGTTGCCTTGGTTGCTGACGCTGATGTCGTAGAGGCCGTCCTGCGCCGAGAGCTTCAGCCCCACGCGGCTGTCGAGTGTATCGCCGCGCGCCACGGCGATGAGCGTCGTCAAGCTCCAGGCCCTGCGATCATTGGCCAGCGGCAGGCGAAACCAGATCAGCCCGGCCAGATGATCCGGTGGATCGGCGCGCAACTCGGCGCCGAGTTTGCTCAGTTGCAGCGGATCCGCCAGTAATTCCCGGCGTTCGCCGCCCCGCTCGATGGGCACTTCACTTTCCACGACCGGCGCGCCACCGTCCCCCGGCAACAACGCCACGCCATAAGCCGGCAATGCCAGATAAAACGGTTTCGAGGTGATACGGCTCCAGGCTTTGGCCCATTGCCGTGCCTGATTGGGGTCGAACAGCCCACGCCGTGGATCGCTCACCGCGTGCACCTGCAAAACGCTGCTGTCGACAGTTGCCAGCAACGCCGGCAATTCAGGGCTGTCGAGCCAGGCCGGCAACGCGGTGATGCTCAACGGCAAGGAAGCGGGCAGAACGGTGCGTAAATGCGTAAGGAATTCGCGATAGGCCGGTAGCCGGGCGTTGCCCGCATCGTGGTCGATTTCCACGCCGGAGAGGATCAGCCCCTGCCCTTGCCAATCGCTGAGCACTTGCTGGATTTGTGCGGTGACCTGCTCTTGATCCAGGCCCGGGAGCTGGCCATCCAGACGAATCACCGCAATCAGCGGTCGGCCATCACGCTTGAGCAGCACCGGATCGACTCGCGCCCGGCTCCAGCCAGCCTGCGCAAACGCCTGCAAGGCCAGTACGCGCAAGGTCGAGAAGTCGGCACGGCTGTCGCGCAGCGCGGCGTCATGGGCCGGCGTCCATTGGCGTTGCCAGACATAGAGTTGCTGATCGAGCGGCGGCGCGCTCTGTTGCTCGCAACCGTTGAGCAACAGCAATGCGGCAAGCAAGGCCGACAGACGAGCGAGAAAATACATGAAGACCCTTGGGCGGCTTGACCCCAACCGCATTATTCGTAGCAGCTGCCGAAGGCTGCGTTCGGCTGCGAAGCAGCCGCCATTCAGACACCCGCAGTCTTCAGAGAAACTGTGCAGGTTTCACGACTGCTACGCAGCCGAACGCAGCCTTCGGCAGCTGCTACAAAGGATACAGCGACTGTTACGCTTCAGGCTTGCGGGCAATGATCACCTGACTTTTCGCCACCACCGCATCCAGCGCCTGTTTGATCTGCGCCCCCCGTGGCGAGGACAGAACGGCTTGCCAGGTGTCGGCCCAATGGTTGAGCAATGGATGGTCGGCATTGCTGAAATCGACCTTGGCTTCCCAGAACAACAGCATCCACATCGACCAATAGAACCCGTACTGGCTGTGGCTGATGATGTCCAGGCCAGCATCGCTGACCATCGCCTTGAACTGCTCTTCGCTGATGATGCGAATGTGGTTGGGCTTCTGGAAATACTCCGGCGCGGCGATGTCTTTTTGCAGGTCTTCGGAACTGGGGTGCGGAACACTGAGCAAATACAGCGCCCCGGGCTTGCCGACCCGCACCAGTTCGGCGAGGAACTGCGCCGGATCGTCGACGTGTTCGATAACTTCGGTGGACACGACTCGGGTCGCGGTCGCGTCGGCAATCGGCAGCGGATTGCAGTCCGTGACGTGGCACTCGATGCCCCGTGCCGGCGTGTCGCTCAGGCGCTGACGAGTCGCTTCGACCTTGGCGGCGTCGATGTCGGCAATGATGATCTTCGCCCCGCGCATACCGCAGAAATGCACGTTGCCTCCGTCGCCGCAGCCCACATCCAGCAGCGTATCCTCGGGGCTGACCGGGAAACCGGTGAACAGCTCACCGGTTTGCTGGTTGAACCAGCCGCTGAGCATCGCGTCGTGCAGGCCGAGCATGTAGGGGTCGACCTTGTCGGCGACCGAGGATGCCGGCGTCAGCGGCTGCGCGGTAGCGGACGTGCCCGCCGTGAGTTTCTTCAAAAGGCTCAGCATGAGGTGGCTCCAGAGGATGCATGGGCTGATCGGGACAGGCGCAAATGATGTACCAGACGGACACCCCGGTTGCGCATGGGTAGCTCGATGAATCGGTAGTTGAGTTCACTCAGCAGCACGATCAGGGTCATGGCGCAAAACAGCGCCAGTGCCGGCTGCATCGCCACGTCCTGCCAACCGGCGGGCGCGAAACGAAACCAGCTTTCGCGCACGACAAAGAACGCCGGAATGTGAATCAGGTAAATGCCGTAGGAACGGGCGCCCAGCCAGACCAGTACTTGCTTGAGCTTGCCCGTGGGCAGCAGGTAATCGCGATTGTAGGAAGCGATCCAGACCAGCAGCGCGCACAACAAGGCAATCGCGGCGACCCGATAGCTCGCCAGATTGAAAGGTGTGCTCGCCAGCACGCTCAGTGCAGCGCCCAGGCCAATCAGGATCAACAGGCCTGACCAACGACGGCGCAACCATCGTGGTTCCCAGGTCAGATAGCTCGGCCTCGAGCTCCACATCGCCAGTAACACGCCCAATGCCAGGGCATCGGTCCTGAAACTCATCAACAGCGCTGAACGCCAAGTGAACAGTTGCACGGCAACCAAGGCCAGCAACACCCACACCAACCGCTTGCGGCAGACGAGGATCAGTAAGGGCAGCAGCAGGTAGAACTGCTCTTCAAGGGACAGGCTCCAATAAACGAAACTGGCACCGTATTCGAAGCGCATGAAGCTTTCGGCAAAGCGCAAATTGGCAAATTGCAGAAAGCCCGCCAGCGTCGCCTGCAGATTGGCCTGCACCGTGCCAAAGGCGCCCGAATGATTGAAAAACAGTGCGCCCGCTAACATCAGCAACAGCCACAACCAGGCGGATGGCAACAGACGAAAGGCCCGGCGAATCCAGAAATCGCGGGTTTCCAGCCAGAAGGCCTGCGGTGTCTGGCAACCCCGCAGCAGCGGAATCAAGCCTCGGGCGATGACAAACCCGGAGATGACAAAAAACAGGTCCACGCCCCACCAGAATTGCCCGTGGGCCGTACCCGATTCGAAACCCGGCAACTGGCCCGGAAACGGCATGGTTTGCAGGTGATGCACCAGCACACCAAGCACAGCGATCCCGCGCAACAACTCGATGTCGAGAATCCGTCGACTGCTCATGGCGCAGTCCCGGCCTTTGAGTCGGTCGCCATCGGTTTACGTGCAATGATCACCTGACTCTTGGGCATGAACTGATCGAGCATCTGCTTGATCGCCAGTCCATTGGGTTGCGCCAGCAGGTCTTGCCAGGTTTTCGCCCAGCTCTCCATCAGCGGCGGATAGGGCGCTTGAATCCGGTCACGTACCGCGCCGCCCAAGTCGCGCCCGGCCGCGCGCTCGCTGGCCCAGAAAAAGATCATGCCCATCACCCAGAAAAACCCGGTGGCCTGACGATGCTCGATCACCAGGCCGGCGTCCTCCACCAGGGCGGCGAAACGTTCCGGGGTAAAAATCTGCACGTGATTGGGTGACTGAAAATAACTGGCAGGGGCGATGCCCTGCTGCAAATGCTCGCCCACCGGCGCCGGTACGCTGAGCAGATACTGCGCACCCGGACGGCCCATGCGCACCAGCTCGGCCATGAAGGGTTCGGGTTGATCGATGTGCTCAAGCACTTCCATACACACGATTTTGTTTGCGCAGCCATCGGCGAGCGGCAACGGCAGGCTATTGCTGACCAATCCCAGGTGGGGCTTGTCCGTCTGCGCGTCCACTTGCCGGGCCAGATCACGGACCTTGTCGTGCTCACTGTCGGTGAAAATAACCGAGGCGCCCTGCCGCACCGCAAACAACGTCGCAACGCCTTCACCGCAACCGACGTCCAGCAAAGTGTCGTGCGCCGTGATTGCAAAACCCTTGAGCAATTCGCCGCTGTCGTTCAAAAACCAGCCATCGAGGATGGCGTCGTGCAAGCCGACATCGCGCGGTGACACACTGCCTTGCGCAACCGGCGCAGGCACAGCTTTGGGTTGCGCCATCGGACGCAGCCGCCTCATCAATGCGCGGATCATGCCTGAGGGGTTTCCATGGCAGCCGCAGCGCGGGTTTCGAACAGCCGGGCGAGGAATTCTTTCAGACGCTGTTCAGCGGTTGCCTGGCTGCAAAAGTTTTGCAGGCTGGTCACCGCGTGGGCGGACATCCTTGCATAGCGTTGCGGATCATCCATGGCCACCGCGTAGCTGGCCTGATAAGCCGTGCACAGCGAGGCCCAGTTGGTGATGTAACGCAGGGTGCGAAACGCCTTTCGCGGGTCGTGGGGCCAGGCCGTCAGCTCATCCGTGGAATCGATGAGGAAAGCATTGTCCGCGTCCAGATAATCAATCATCGCCGTGGTGCGCGGCGCCACTGCCGGCTTGCCGCAGGACATGAACTCCATCAGCGGCAGGCACTGGCCTTCGCCATAGGACGTATTCACCACGTAACTCGTGGCCTGCACCAGACGCTCGTAATCCGCATCCGCGAGGTAGCCATAAATCAACACGATACGGCAGCGGTAGGGCTGGTTTTTGTACAGGTGATGAAGGATATCGGTCAGCGCTTCTTCGGCATCGTGATGCGTCAGTTTGAGCACCAGCGTGGCATCTTCTACCTCGCGGAAGGTCACGCAAAAAGCACTCAGCATGTCTTCCCAATTCTTGCGCCCGTCGCCGGGGTTGAACACCGAGGTGTAGATCACACCATCGAGCACCAGCGCCTGTTCACGAGCGGGCGCCTGAAAGTCGATGCCCTTGCCGGCACGCAAATGCACAGGACCAAAGGCCCGCAGATCAAGTTGACGACTGTCCGCCAGCAAGCCTTTGATCTTCAATCGCACCTGCCGGGCCTTCGGCTGACGCTGCAATTGCGCACCCCGTGCGGCAAAGCGATCCCACACCGGCGCCGGCACCGCGATGATCGGATAGTCGGCGCCCATGGCTTCGCGCACGGCATTGACGGTGTAGCTGGAATGGGTGATCGCAGCACCGCTCGCGCGCAATACCGTACGCCAGTCGTTACGCGGTTCACCGGCGAACGGCTCGTTGGGAATGGTGCTGAATTCCCACGCAAACACCGCCAGGGTCGGACAGGCGAAATGCACCGGCGTGCGATGGGGCGGCGAGAACGACAGGAACACGCAGTCTTCGCCACGGGACAGACAGTCGAGGTACAAAGCATCGACTTCAGCCTGCGGGTCGCTGACTTCCACCACCCGTCCCAGTCGCTCCAGCACCGGTCGATACTCTTTGAGCACGAAGTAGTAGCTGTATTCCGAACGGCCCAGGTTCTGGGCAATGGTGCGCTGATTGGTTTCCGAATGAATGATGATCAGCATGAGGCGTCATCCGTTACGGCCGTTGCTGGCACAACGTGTGGCGCCAGCCCGAAAAAGTCCGCCAGGCGCTGTTGCACTGGAGTGAAGGCGCAGTAATCGTGCATGCGCTCGACCGCGGCATGAGCCATCTGCTGATACTCCAACGGCTGTTCCTTGGCGATCCGGTAGCTGTTTTCGTAGGCCGTTTTCAACGACCCCCAGTCCGGTCGATAACGCAGGGTCCGATAGATGATGCGGGTGTCCTGAGGCCAGATGGTCAGCTCTTCGCTGGACTTGACCACAAACGCCACGCGCTCATCGATGTAATCCTCCATGGCCGTGTGATCCGGGGCGATCACCGGTTTGCCACTGGCCATGAACTCCATCAGCGGCAGACACAAGCCTTCGCAGCGCGAGGCGTTGACGTAATAACTCGCCGCCTCATAGAGCCGGGCATATTGCGGATCGTCCAGGAAACCGTGCATCACCACCACCCGGCAGGCGAACGGGGACAGTTGCGCCAGCAAGGTCATCAACTCGGTGTAATAGGACGACAGATCGCTCTGGGTAATCTTCAGTACCAGTGTGGCGTCCGCGGTGTCACGGAACGCCCAGCAGAATGCGCTGATCAGTTGATGCCAATTCTTGCGCCCGTCCTTGGGATTGAACACGGTGACGTAGACCACGCCGTCGACATGGGTCTGCACCTGCTCCGTAGTGTCCGGAAGGTCCACGGCTGCGGGTACATGGACCGGCACCGACTGTGGACCGGCAATGCCCGGGAAGTATTTTGCGAGCCTGGAATGAGCCGGGTCAGACAACAGATCGCGAATGCCCTCCCAGTACCACTGGCTCAAAAAGTGAGTGCGATGGACCGGCACCGGTTGCGCCTTGCCCAGGTCCAGCGCCCACAGGCGCAAGTAGTGCCTGGCGATGACGAAGCGGCGCTTCAGGGTCAGCGGCGGCGGGCGCGAGGCCTCGAGCTCCGCCTGTTGCTCAGCGGTCAGCGGCGGAGGAATCAGCGAGTCGGCGGACAACCCCAGCGTACGGTTATCAAGGATGCAGCCCTTGATGTCGAGTGTCGAACCGGCATTGACCGGCACACTGGTATGACGGCTACGAATGGCGGCGAAGTTTTCCCACAACGGAGTCGGCAAGACCAACACCGGAAATGCTTCGCCCATGGCCCTACGGATCGCCCGGGCCGTATGACTGGAGAGCGTAATCACCCGGCCCTGGCGCGCCAGCATGCGCGTCCAGTCCTGGCGTGGATCGTTGTCCCACTGCTCATCGGGAATCGAATCGAACTCCCAGGCCACCACGCACATGGTCGGGCACTCAAGGTCGCTCGGGGTTTTCTGCGGCGGGGTGAAAGACAGGAACAAGCCGTCTTCGCCGGCGGCACGCAGCTGCCTGTAGAGAGGATCGACTTCGGCGGTGGAGGACACCACATGCACCCGCCCAAGGCTTTCGAGCACAGGGCGATAAGCCTTGAGCACGAAGTAATAACTGTATTCGGGACGACCGAGGCTCTGGCTGATGGAACTGTCGTTGACGTCCGAGTAAAGAATGAAATTCATGGCATCCCACGATGAAGCCGCCATCCCGGCGACCTCACTCTATGACGGCAAAGCCACGGATCGAGTCGGTGTGTCGTCCTCGTCTATAGTCTTCATGCCCGTCTACGTTCTTGTTTTAGTGGTCAGTTTCGCGGCATTGCAGAACAACCCTGCCGAACCCTGGGCGATCGTGACGAGGGGCATTCTAAACACATCCATTAAGGGTTCGTGAACCGCTCGGCGAGAATAAAAAGGCCTGCAAAAACGAGAACTGATCAGTCACGGTGGGACTTATTGAAATTGCTGCGCAATTGGCACAGATTGGCTACCAAACAATTACAACAACGACTTCGCCTGTCTTCCTACGAAGGTTTTTCTTCGGTCTGACAGACTTTTCCTAAAGCCTGTGGGAAGTGGCAGAAGTTCAGCATTGAGGGGACCGCTGATTGAAAAAGCGTCTGTTCGTAACGGGTCTGAGTGGATTCGTAGGACAACATATCCAATCTCGTCTGAAGGCTGATGCCTCGGAATGGGCACTGCTGCCCGCCCCTTCCCGTTACGATCTTGCGCAGCCAGAAAGCCTTGAAGGCCTGTGGCCGCAGATGCCCGATGCGGTCATTCATCTGGCCGGCCAGACTTTCGTCCCCGAAGCCTTTCGTGATCCGGCACGCACGCTGAATATCAACCTGCTGGGCACCCTCAACCTGCTTCAAGCCCTCAAGGCCCGTGGTTTCACCGGTACCTTCCTGTACGTCAGCTCCGGTGATGTCTATGGCCAGGTCAACGAAGCCGATCTGCCCATCACCGAAGGCCAGCCACCCTGCCCGCGCAACCCTTACGCCGTGAGCAAACTCTCGGCCGAATTCCTGAGCCTGCAATGGGGCCTGAGCGAGGGCTGGCCCGTAATGGTCGCGCGCCCGTTCAACCACATCGGCACCGGGCAGAAAGACAGCTTCGCCATCGCCAGCGCTGCGCGGCAGATCAGCCGAATCAAACAAGGCCTGCAAGCAGCGCAACTGGAAGTCGGTGACATCGACGTCACTCGCGATTTCCTCGATGTGGGCGACGTGGTGTCGGCCTACTTCGCCTTGCTGGAAAAAGGCGAGTCAGGACAGGTCTACAACATTTGCTCGGGGCGCGAGCAGAGCATTCGCAGCTTGATCGAACAGCTGGGGGATCTCGCCCGGGTCGATATGCAACTGGTTCAGGACCCGGCGCGTCTTCGCCGGGCGGATCAGCGTCGCGTTTGTGGCAGCCATGCCAAGCTTGCCCAGACCACCGGATGGACGCCTGAAATCACAACACAACAATCCCTGCGGGCGATCCTGTCCGACTGGGAGAAGCGAGTACGACAAGAATGACAAAAAGTGCATTGATCACAGGGATCACCGGTCAGGACGGCGCGTATCTGGCCAAACTGTTGCTCGACAAGGGTTACAAAGTCCACGGCCTGGTGGCGCGGCGCAGCAGCGATTCGCGTTGGCGACTGCGCGAGACCGGGATCGAGGGCGATATCGTCTATCTGGATGGCGACATGGCCGATGCTTGCTCGGTGCAGCGAGCGGTGATCAAGTCAGCGCCGGATGAAATCTATAATCTGGCGGCGCAAAGTTTTGTCGCCGCCTCCTGGGATCAACCGGTGACCACCGGCATCGTCGACGGCCTGGGCGTGACTCACCTGCTCGAAGCGATCCGTCAGTTCAGTCCGCACACCCGTTTCTATCAAGCGTCCACCAGCGAAATGTTCGGTTTGATTCAGGCCGAGCAGCAGGACGAAAGCACACCGTTTTATCCGCGCAGCCCTTACGGCGTGGCCAAGCTCTATGGCCACTGGATCACGGTGAACTATCGCGAAAGTTTCAACCTGCACGCCAGCAGCGGAATCCTGTTCAACCACGAATCACCGCTGCGCGGCATCGAGTTCGTGACCCGTAAAGTCACCGACGCCGCCGCTCGCATCAAACAAGGCAAACAGCAGGAGCTGCGCCTGGGCAACATCGACGCCAAACGCGATTGGGGCTTCGCTGGCGACTATGTCGAAGCCATGTGGCTGATGCTGCAACAGGACACGCCTGACGATTATGTGGTCGCCACCGGCGTAACCACCACCGTGCGCGAAATGTGCCGCATCGCCTTTGAACACATTGGCCTCAACTACCGCGACTACGTGAAGATCGACCCGGCGTTTTTCCGCCCGGCCGAGGTAGAAGTGCTGCTTGGTAACCCGGCCAAGGCCCAGCGCGTACTGGGCTGGAAGCCAAAAACCGATCTGGACACCTTGATCCGCATGATGATGGATGCGGACATGAAACGCGTTGCCAAGGAGTAGGCCATGCTGATTCCCGTGATTCTCTCCGGCGGTGCCGGCACCCGATTGTGGCCGGTGTCTCGCGAAGGCCATCCCAAGCCGTTCATGACCCTGCCCGACGGTCATTCACTGCTGAGTAAAACTTATCGGCGTGCGGCCGGTTTGCTCGATGGCTGGGGCGATATCGTCACGGTGACCAACCGCGACTATTACTTCCAGAGCAAGGATCACTATCAGGAGGCGCGCCTGGAGCGCCATCGCGGGCATTTTCTGCTCGAGCCGACGGGCCGCAACACAGCCCCGGCCATCGCGGCGGCCGCCCTTTCGCTACAAGCCCTGCACGGTGATGAAGCGATCATGGTGGTGATGCCCGCCGACCATCTGATTCTCGATGAAGATGCATTGAAGAGCGCGGTCGAGCATGCCATGACGCTGGCCAAGGCCGGTCATCTGGTGACCTTCGGCGTCGTGCCGACAGCCCCGGAAACCGGCTTCGGCTACATCGAAACCGGTGCCCCGCTGGACGACAAAGGCGCCGCCAAGGTGCAGCGCTTCGTCGAGAAACCCGACCTGCAAACCGCCACGCATTATCTGGAGAGCGGTAATTTCCTGTGGAATTCGGGGATGTTCTGCTTCTCGATCGCCACGCTGCTGGCCGAGTTGCACCTTCACGCCCCCGCATTGCTGGAACAGGCTCGGGCCTGCATGGCGGCCAGTGCGCCGGTGGAAACCGGCGGTTGCCTGCAACAGGAACTGTCACCCACGCACTTCGCCGAAATCACCGACATCTCCATCGACTACGCCTTGATGGAGCGCTCCGACAAGGTGGTCGTGGTGCCAGCCTCTTTCGACTGGAGCGACATTGGTTCCTGGGGCGCCGTGGCGGCATTGGTGCCGGCCGATGCACAGCACAATCGCGCCAGCGGCGAAGCGATCTTCATCGACAGCCACAACAACTTCGTCCAGAGCGAAGACCGATTGGTCGCCGCCGTGGGTGTGGATAACCTGATCATCATCGACACTGCCGATGCCGTGCTGGTGGCCCACGCCGACCGCGCCCAGGATGTGCGGCGGGTGGCCCGGCAACTCAAGGACAAAAAACACGAAGCCTATCGCCTGCACCGCACAGTCAGCCGACCGTGGGGCACGTACACCGTGCTCGAGGAAGGTCCGCGCTTCAAGATCAAACGTATCGTGGTCAAACCCGGGGCCAAGTTGTCGTTGCAGATGCACCACCACCGCAACGAACACTGGGTGGTGGTCGAAGGCATGGCCAAGGTCACCAACAACGGTTCCGGGTCGCACCTGGTAGCCAAAAACGAATCGACGTTCATTGCCGCCGGGCACCGGCACCGTCTGGAAAACCCCGGCGTGATCGACCTGGTGATCATCGAAGTGCAAAGCGGTGAATACCTGGGGGAGGACGATATCGTTCGCTTCGAAGACCAATACGGCAGGACGGTTTGAATGTTGCTTTCCCTGTATCGCTCGCTGTGGAGCTATCGAGGTTTCATCCTCGGTAGCGTCAAGCGAGAGTTTCAAGCGCGTTATCGCAATTCGCTGTTCGGTGCCTTGTGGACCGTGCTCAACCCGCTGTCGATGATCGTCGTCTACACGGTGATTTTTTCCCACATCATGCGCGCACGCTTGCCGGGTGTGGATGATGGCATGGCCTACAGCATCTACCTCTGCGCCGGGTTGCTGACCTGGGGTCTGTTCTCGGAAATCACCCTGCGCAGCCAGAACATGTTTCTGGAAAACGCCAACCTGCTGAAGAAAATCAGCTTCCCCAGAATCTGCCTGCCGGTGATCGTGCTGTTCAATGCCGGCATCAACTTCGCGATCATCATCGCGCTGTTCCTGGGCTTTCTGCTGATCACCGGGCGCTTGCCGGGCATGGCCCTGCTGGCGTTGCTGCCGCTGATGGCATTGCAAGTGATGTTCTGCGCCGGGCTGGGAATGATCCTTGGCGTGCTGAACGTGTTCTTTCGCGATGTCGGGCAACTGTTCGCCATCTGCCTGCAATTCTGGTTCTGGCTGACCCCGATTGTGTACCCGCTGAGCATCCTGCCCGAGTGGGTCCAGCGGCTGTTGCAACTCAACCCGCTGACGAACCTGATGGGCAGTTACCAGAACCTGTTCCTCTACGGCCAATGGCCGGTCTGGAGTTCGCTGCTGCCGATTTTCGTGATCGGCGTGCTGTTCTGCGTGATCGGTCTGCGACTGTTTCGTCAGCGGGTCGGCGAAATGGTGGATGAACTCTGATGGGGCACATATGCGTAACCGGCCTGGGCAAGGCCTACAAGCAATACCCCACACGCTGGAGCCGACTGGCTGAGTGGCTGATTCCGTTTTCGCCGATCCGCCATCGCCAGCACTGGGTGCTGCAAGACGTAGCGTTCGAGATTGCGCCCGGTGAAGCGGTGGGCATTGTCGGGGTCAACGGTGCCGGCAAAAGTACCTTGCTGAAGATGATCACCGGCACCACCCAACCTACCTGTGGGCAGATCCAGCTCGAAGGCCGCGTCGCCGCCCTGCTGGAACTGGGCATGGGGTTTCACCCGGAGTTCACTGGTCGGCAAAACGCGATCATGGCCGGGCAATTGCTGGGTATGCAGGTCGAAGAAATCGAAGCCTTGATGCCCCAGATCGAACATTTCGCGGAAATCGGCGAAGCCATCGACCACCCGGTGCGCACCTACTCCAGCGGCATGCAGATGCGCCTGGCGTTCAGCGTGGCCACCGCGCGGCGCCCGGACATCCTGATCGTCGACGAAGCGCTGTCGGTGGGCGACGCCTACTTCCAGCACAAGAGCTTCGAACGCATCCGCAGTTTTCGCAGGGCCGGCACCACCTTGCTGATCGTGTCCCACGACCGCTCGGCGATTCAGTCGATCTGCGATTCGGCAATTCTTCTGGAGAACGGCCGCATGGCCATGCACGGCAAGCCCGAAGCCGTCATGGACTACTACAACGCCCTGCTCGCCGAGCGCGAAGGCCAGACGGTGCGTCAGGAAATGCTCGCGGATGGCCAGGTGCAAACCGTTTCCGGCACCGGTGAAGCCGGGATTCTCAGCGTGCGCCTGCTCGATGAGCGCGAACGTGCCATCGATGCCGCCGAAGTCGGCCAGCCGGTCGTGCTTGAGGTGCAAGTCGAAGTGCGTCAGGACATCGAACGCCTGGTGCTGGGTTTCATGATCAAGGATCGCCTGGGCCAGGCCATGTACGGCATCAACACCCATCGTCAGGACCTCGCCCTCACCGATCTGCAGGCCGGCGAGCGGCTGACCTACCGCTTCGCCTTCGTCATGGGCCTGGGCAAAGGCAATTATTCCGTGGCCCTGAGCCTGTCGCGACTGGACTCGCACCTGGACCGCAATTTCGAGTGGCGCGACTACGGCCTGGTGTTCCATGTGATCAACAACCGACACGAAGACTTCGTCGGCTGTTCGTGGCTGGGGGCGAAAACCACCATCACTCGCGCGGCTGAATCGATTGTTTCGGAGAACACGCCATGACCCGTCTCCTGGTGGAATGCACGTACGTATTCCAGCACCCCAAGGTCAATTCGGGCATTCAGCGAGTGGTGCGCAACGTCATCAACCAGTTGCCTGAACGCGTCGATGGCGTTGAGTGCATCCCGGTGGTGATGCTCAAGGGCAAGCTCTACCGGGTGCTGAAACTGAGCCCTTCGGGCATCCCCTTTTTCAATGGGCTGATGGAATTCGGTGGGCGTCTTGAGCGATTGGCCCATCGTTTCTGGCAACTGCACCAGCGTCTCGACAAACGCTGCACCTCGCGATGGACCCGGCGCGCGCTGTACGCGGCTTACCGCCTCACGGCGCTGGCGGGTTTCAGCGTACCGCTGCGCCTGATTGACCGGATCAATCACTATTACCTACCCAAACGATGCTCGCCGCTGCAGCATCAACCGGGCGACCAACTGGTGTTGCTGGATTCGTCCTGGCACGCCGATTTCTTCCCGCTGGCCGAACAACTCAAACGCGAAGGCGTGGGCATTGTCTCGGTGATCTACGACCTGATTCCCCTGACCCACCCGCAGTTCTACGACACGCGACTGGTGCAGATTTTCAACGAATGGTTCGACTGGATCGCCAAAACCGCCGACGGCTACGTGGCGATTTCTGCCACGGTGCGCGATCAGGTGCGCGATGAATTGCATCGTCGCGTCGGCCCTGCCAAAGCCGACACCTTGTGGTTCGACTACTTCCATCTGGGCTCCGAACTGGACCTGCGTGAAGAAACCGCCGCTGTCGAAACACGCCTGACCCGGCTGTTCGATACCCCGGAACCGGTGTTCCTGATGGTCAGCACCATCGAGCCGCGCAAGAACCACGACTACTTGCTGGACGCCTTCGAACTCGCCTGGGCCGCAGGTTCCACTGCCCGACTGTGCATCGCCGGGCGCATTGGCTGGAAATGCGATGCCCTGCTCGCCCGGGTACGCAATCACCCGCAGCTGAACAAGCGCCTGTTCATGTTTAACGACCTGAGCGACACCAGCCTCGAACATGCCTATTCCCACGCCAGCGCGCTGGTGTTTCCGTCCTACGTCGAAGGCTTCGGCTTGCCACTGGTGGAAGCCATGCAACGCGGTTTGCCGGCCATGGGCAGCGACATTCCGGTCTTCCGTGAAATAGGCGGCGAATTCATGGCCTACTTCGACCTGGCCGAACCACAGAACCTGGCCGATCTGGTTGCCCGATTCGAGAGCAGCAAACAATTCCCGGCCGCCCGCGATGTGGCGGACTGGCGCTGGATCGGCTGGCGGGAAGCCAGTGCGCAACTGGCCGAGCGAACCCTGCGCAACCTGGTGGAAACACCCGCAGAGCAAGAGAGGCAACATGCGAATTGCCCTTAATGCCCGAATCCTCCAGGCCCCGCGCACCGGTATCGGCCATTACGTCGCCGAACTGGTGAATGCCCTGGCCGGCGAGCCGGATGTCGAGTTGTCGCTGTTCCATGGCTGGGGCTGGAGTTCTTCGCTACCCGAGGCCGCCATGCCGGGCTACTCGCGACTGACGCCATTGCTGCGGCAGATACCGGGGGCGTATCAGGCTCGACGCTGGCTGGCGCAGAAGCGCTTTGATCAAGGCCGCACGCAGGCAATCGACCTTTATCACGAACCCAGTCTGTGGCCGTTGTCGTTCGACGGCCCGACGGTCATCACCTTGCATGACCTGACGCACCTGCACTATCCCGAGACGCAACCACCGGCACGCCTGCGAGAAATCGAGCGGCGACTGGCCGATGGCGTGCAACAGGCGCAGCTGATTCTTACCGACTCGCAGTACATTGCCGACGAGGCTCAAGCCTGTTTCGCACTGCCGGCCGAGCGTTTTGTAGTCGCCCCGCTGGGCGTGGCGGCACGTTTCCACCCACGCGAGCCTGAGGCCATCGATGCGATGCTCAAGGCCCACGGGGTCGAGATGCGGGATTATTTTCTCTGCGTAGGCACCCTGGAACCCCGCAAGAACCTGACGCTGGCCCTGCGCGCCCACGCCCAACTTCCGGAAGCATTGCGTCAGCGCTTTCCACTGTTGATCGTGGGCATGGCTGGCTGGCAGCGCGAACACTTCAACGATGAGCTGCACCAGGCATTGGCCAATGGTCATGTGTGTTTGCTCGGTTACCTGCCCGACGAGCAGGTCGCGCAGCTGTTGGCCGGCGCCCGGGCGCTGATTTTCCCGTCGCGCTATGAAGGCTTCGGCCTACCCGTGCTGGAGGCCATGGCCAGCGGCACGCCGGTCATCCTGACCCGACGTTCGGCCATGCCTGAAGTCGCAGGCGTTGCGGGCAACTATATTGAACCCGACGATCCAGACGGCCTGCGCGATGCCATGCGCCGGCTGATCGACGATCAAACACATTGGCAGGCATGCCGAAAAGCCGGATTGCAGCAGGCAAGGCTTTTTTCCTGGGAGCGTTGCGCGAAGATCACTGCTCGCGCCTACCGCCAGGCCATGGGAGGTTGAATGCGAGTTCTTCATTTTTTCAAGACGTACCTGCCTGACTCCGTCGGCGGGATCGAGCAAGTGATCTTCCAGTTGTGTGAAAGCGGCGCCCAGCATGGCATTGAAAGTCAGGTGCTGACCCTCAGTGCCGATCCGACACCGCCGGTGGTGCAACTCGGGCAGCACGAAGTCCATCGGGCCAAACTCGACATTCAGTTCGCCTCCACAGGCTTTTCTTACAGCGTCTTCAAACAATTTCGCGAAATGGCTGCTGAGGCTGACGTGGTCAATTACCACTTCCCGTGGCCGTTCATGGACCTGGTGCATTTTTCTGCCGCCACAAACAAACCCAGCGTAGTCACCTACCACTCGGACATCATTCGTCAAAAGCACCTGCTCAAACTTTACCGGCCTCTGATGAACCGCTTCCTTGCCAGCGCTGACCGGATCGTCGCCGCATCCCCCAACTATCTGCACACCAGTGATGTGTTGCAGCAGTTTCGGGACAAGACCCGCGTCATTCCCTATGGCCTGAACAAAGCCGGTTATCCACAGGCCGATAACGAACGCATGAACCATTGGCGGCAAACACTTGGGGATAAGTTTTTTCTGTTTGTGGGCGTGATGCGCTATTACAAAGGCCTGCACATTCTGCTCGACGCCTTGAAAGACGTGGATTACCCGGTGGTAATCGTTGGTGCCGGGCCGCTGGAAGCCGAACTGCACGCCCAGGCCGCAGCGTTGGGTTTGCGCAATATTCACTTTCTGGGGCGTCTTGGCGACGAAGACAAAGTCGCGCTGCTGCAACTGAGTTACGCCATCGTATTTCCCTCGCACCTGCGCTCCGAAGCGTTCGGCATCTCGCTGCTCGAAGGTGCGATGTACGGCAAACCGATGATCTCCAGCGAAATCGGCACCGGCACCAGCTACATCAACATCCACAACGAAACCGGGCTGGTGGTGCCGCCGAGTCATCCACAGGCGTTCCGTGAAGCCATGCGCACTCTGTGGGAAAACCCGACGCTTGCGGCCGAAATGGGCGTGAAGGCAGAGGCGCGTTATCGGCAGTTGTTCACGGCGGAAGAAATGGGCCGCAAGTGGACGACGTTGTACGAAGAACTGCTGGAAGAAAAATCCCTGTCCTACGCCTGAACCTGCGGGCCCGGGCTTTTGTGGGGAGGGGGCTTGTCGGAGCGCCGCATCGCCCCGTTGGGCTGCGAAGCGGCCCCAAAATCTCTGATGTACCAAAGATTTTGTGAGTGCTACGCACTCAAACGGGGGCAAGCCCCCTCGCCACAGGTCGCTCCTACAGTGGATTTTCTGGGTTACCGCTCCGGCTTGGGCTTCGCAGGCGTGCATTCGCCTGCGCCCAGGTCCCGGTCAGCAAACTGGTGGGTGACACGCCGTCAAAGCGCCAGCGCAAGGCCAGCGCCGCGGGCCGTCGCACCATGCACTGCACCTCGAATGTCCACAACCGCTCGGCCCCTTGGAAGGCTTCGACTTGCGGGCCTTCGAGGATGATTTGCGTGCGACCGGTGAGGTGCAGCAAGTCACCGGAATCGAAATCGATGAACAGCAATCCGGCTCGAGGATTGACCAGCAGATTGCCCAACGTATTGAAGAACAGGTTGCCGGCGAAGTCCGGGATGGTCAGTCGATTGCCCTCTACCTGGACGAAACCGGCCTGGCCGCCCCGATGAGAAACGTCCACCGAGCGTTGGCCATCGACGTCCACATAACTGGCGACAAAGAAGGTGTCAGCGCCGGCGATCATGGCTTTGGCCGCCTCATCCAGCCCGTTGAGGTGCTGCGCGACACGGGCCGACGGATCCGCCAAGGGCACCGAGTGAAACTGGCGCAATTGAATGTATTTCGGGCAATTGCCGAAAGATTGCTGCACCGTCACTTCGAAGCCGCTCGCCGTCATAGCGCCAACTCGGCCATTGAGACGGTTGCGACGTCGCGTGTGCAGCTCAATACCGAGCAGACCGATCGCCATTCCGTCTTGCAATGGCGCAGGGTCGTCGTGACCAGGCAGGCTGGCGAACTGCAACAGCGCAGGCTCTGGAGACTGGGCAAAACCTGGCGCGCCTTCCAGAATGCTGGCCCAAGGGTTGCCGTCAGCATCCACCGCGCCGTACAGCATGAACGGCAGTTGCTGATAGAAGGTGCGGTGCTGATCCGGCATCTCGCTGCGAATCACCCTACGACCTAATTCGTCCATGCGCTCGGCGACACCCACACGAGCCTGCAACTGTTTCTCGCCTGCGTGCCAAGGTGAACGCTCCATAACGGCTTCTCCCCTGCGCTGATCGCGCATCAAGAACAGCCCGAATCAATCGGGCCGTGAACATCAGGCAGTTGTTTGCAAACCGGCGACGGTGCGTGGCATGCCGACAAACCCCGGCAAGGCTTCAACCCGTGTCAGCCAGGCACGGATGTTGGGGTAGTCATCCAGCGACACATTGCCTTCCGGGGCATGGGCGATGTAGCTGTACGCAGCGATGTCGGCGATAGTCGGCTCGCCACTGGCCAGATAGGGCGTTGCGCCCAGTTCCTGATCGATCACTTTGAGCCAGCTGTGGGCGTAAGCGATCACCTCTTGCGCGTTGTAAAGCGCACCAAATACGGTGATCAGCCTTGCCCTGCCCGGCCCGAAAGCAATTGGCCCGGCGGCGACCGACAACCAGCGTTGAACCTTGGCCGCACCGACCGGGTCGGTTGGCAGCCAGCGACCCTCGCCGTATTTCAGCGCAAGGTAGACCAGGATCGCGTTGGAATCGGCCAGCACCACGCCTTGATCATCAATCACTGGCACCTGCCCAAACGGGTTGAGCGTCAGAAAATCCGCTTGCTTGTGGGCGCCCTTGGCCAAATCGACGAAGATCAGCTCGGTCGGCAGTTGCAACAAAGACAGCATCAGCTCCACACGGTGAGCGTGGCCAGAGCGGGGGAAGTTGTAGAGTTTGATCGCTTGCATGGTCGACTCCGCTGGGTGGTGGCGCCGTCCAGGAAGATCAGCGCCGATAGGGGGCCATCTTCCATCCGCAACCAAAACAACAGAATAACCAGCAAACGCAATCCATTATTTCAGCCCGTGCAATAACCCTTCAGCCAAGCAGGCCCGGGTGTTCGCGCAGTACGTTCACCGCGAAGTCCACAAAACTACGGACCCGCGCCGGGGCTTTGCGCCCACCCTGGTAGACCACATGAATGGGCAATGGCGGCAGTTCGAAGTCAGCCAGAACGATTTCCAGCTCACCGGCCGCGACTTTGCTCGCCACTTGATACGACAGCACTCGGGTCAGTCCCAGCCCCATGGCGGCAGCCGTGATAGCCGCCTGATTGGCAGTGACCACAAGACGCGGTTCCAGACGAACACTGATCGGCTCTCCCGCGTCAATGAACGGCCAGCTTCTGTGCTGACCGATGGACGAGGTCGCGATGATCGGGCCTGCGCTTAAATCTGCAGGATGCCGGGGCCGACCATGATCGCCCAGGAATCCAGGGGAGGCGCAGATCACCCGCCGCACTTCGCCCACGCGAATTGCATGTTGATTGCTGTCCGGTAACTCACCGATGCGCACAGCCACATCAATGCCCTCCTCGACCATGCTCACCACCCGGTCGACCAGTAGAGCGTTGATGCTGACTTCAGGAAATTGAGACAAGTAACCGACCATGAGCGGCGTAACGAACAAATCACCGAACAACACCGGCGCCGTGATCGTCAATTGCCCACGGGGTTGGGCGTGGCTCCCGGCCGCCGAATCCTCCGCTTCCTGCACCTCGGTGAGAATTCTCCGACAATCCTCCAGATAACGCTGACCCGCCTCACTCAAATGCACACTGCGGGTGGTACGTGTCAGCAGTTGAGTGCCAATGCGTTTTTCCAGCGCCGCCACAGCGCGGGTGACACTGGCCGCCGACATTCCCAAACGCCGCGCCGCCGTCGAGAAGCCTTGTTCCTGGGCGACGGTAGCGAAGACTTGCATTTCCTGGAAGCGGTCCATGGATTAACTCCTGAGCACTGAAAAACGCGAGGCCGATGTTTCCCGATTGGACCTGGATATCGCTGGAAGAGGATGAGCCGTGCAGTTTTAATGGCATTCTGATTATTGTGACGTATAACCCTGAACGTTCACGCTTTCAATTGCTGAGACCGTATCCAGATGCCCTCCATCTACCAACTTAAACCTGCCTTCCAGAATCTGTTGCGACCGCTGGTTCAGCGACTGTTCGATAACGGCACCACCGCCAATCAAATTACCGTGCTGGCCGGCGTCATTTCGGTTGTGACGGGCGTCGGGATTGCTTGCTTCGCCCATCACCTGTGGGTTTTTCTGCTGATTCCCGTGTGGATGATCCTGCGGATGGCGCTGAACGCCATCGACGGCATGCTGGCCCGGGAATTCGGCCAACAGTCGCGCCTCGGCGCCTATCTTAATGAACTGTGCGATATCGTTGCCGACAGCGCGCTGATCCTGCCTTTCGCCCTGATTCCCGACGTGAGCGTGTTGATTGTGCTGTTGGTCACGCTGCTGGCATTGTTCAGCGAATACAGCGGCGTCCTCGGGCCGATGGTCGGCGCATCGCGGCGATATGACGGCCCGATGGGCAAGAGCGATCGCGCGTTTGCACTGGGCGCCTTGGCCACCGGCATTGCCATCGGCTGGATCAACGCGTTGTGGATTAACGTTGTGTTTGCGGTGGTCGCCGTCCTGCTGGCTTACACCTTGGTCAACCGGGTCCGCCTGGGCCTGAAAGAAGTGCAGGAAAACGCTCCCTCGGCATAAAGCCTCAGCGTAAGGCTCCTCAAGCATAAGGAAAGTGCAATGCGTGAAACTCAGAATAAGACCTTCACTACCCACGACGGCGTTGAACTGTTCTACCGCCATTGGCCGGCCACGGCGGGTAATTCGGGCGAACCGCGCAAGGCAGTGCTGCTGTTTCATCGCGGCCATGAACACTCGGGGCGTATCGCTCACTTGGTGGATGAACTGGACCTGCCAGCGTTCGACTTCTTTGCCTGGGACGCCCGCGGTCATGGTCAATCGCCGGGCGCTCGCGGCGACAGCCCGAGTTTCGCCACCAGCGTGCGGGACGTGCAGACCTTTTGCGATCACCTGAACGCGACCCACCAGATCGATGAAGAGAACATGGCCGTGATCGCCCAGAGCGTCGGCGCGGTGATTGCCTCGACCTGGGTCCACGACTATGCACCGCGCATCCGCTCGCTGGTGCTCGCGTCGCCCGCATTCAAGGTCAAGCTATACGTCCCTTTCGCTCGTCCGGGCCTGGCGCTGATGCGCAAGTTTCGCGGCAACTTTTTCGTCAACAGCTACGTCAAGGCCAAGTTCCTCAGCCACGACCCGGAACGCGTCGCCTCTTACGATAGCGATCCGCTGATCACCAAGGCGATTTCAGTGAATGTGCTGCTCGGCTTGTATGAAGCCGCCGACCGTGTGGTGGCCGATGCGCAGGCGATTCAAGTGCCGACCCAACTGCTGATTTCCGGCTCGGACTTTGTGGTCCACCGCAAACCCCAGGAACAGTTTTTCGAACGCTTGGGCAGCCTGAAAAAGGAAAAACACATTCTCCCGGGTTTCTACCACGACACGCTTGGGGAACGTGATCGCGCCGTGGCCGTAGCCAGCGCCAAACGCTTTATCCTGCAAAACTTTGAATACCCGCTGGACCGCGCCTCGCTGCTCAATGCCGACAAGATCGGCCTAACCTGCGCGGAATCCGAATCCCTCGCTGCCCCGCTGCCGCACAACTCGATGCGCGACCTGTACTGGCGCATGACCCGCGCCAGCATGCGCCTGGGCAGCCGACTGTCCGACGGGGTAAAGCTGGGCTTCGACACCGGTTTCGACTCCGGCAGCACTCTGGATTACGTGTACCGCAACCAGCCCACCGGCAAGGGCGGGCTCGGGCGGATGATTGATCAAAATTACCTGAATTCCATTGGCTGGCGCGGCATTCGCCAGCGCAAACTCAACGTCGAAGAGTTGCTGCGCCTGACCATGGCCAAGCTGCGTGAAGAAGGCCGACCGGTGCGCATCGTCGACATCGCCGCCGGTCACGGCCGCTACATTCTTGAAGCCTTGCAAGGCGTCAGCCCGCTACCGGAATCGATACTGTTGCGCGATTACAGCGACATCAATGTGCGTGACGGTGGTGCGCTGATTCGTGATAAGGGCCTTGGAGACATCGCGCAGTTCGTGAAAGGCGACGCGTTCGACCGCGCCGACCTGGCGGCACTGGACCCAAAGCCGACACTGGCGGTTGTGTCCGGGTTGTATGAACTGTTTGCCGACAATGCACTGGTCGGCGGCTCTCTGGCGGGCCTGGCGGAGGCCGTGGAGCCCGGTGGCTATCTGGTCTACACCGGTCAACCCTGGCACCCGCAACTGGAACTGATCGCCCGCGTCCTCACCAGCCACCGTCAAGGCCAGGCGTGGGTGATGCGTCGGCGCAGCCAGGCGGAAATGGATCAACTGGTGGAAGCAGCGGGTTTTCGCAAAATCACCCAGCGAGTGGATGAATGGGGGATCTTCACCGTGTCCCTCGCGCAACGGGTGCAATGATGGGGGCTGCCCCGAGAGAGCCGGGTTTGCTGAAGCCCGCCGTGCTCTGGTTGCTGGTGCTGGCACCGCTGTTTTTCGCCAGCTACGGCTTTGCCACGTGGGTCACGGCCCAGCGCAGCGATGTCGCCACCTTCGTTTTCGATTGGGAAAGCGCCATGCCCTTCTGGGCCTGGACCATCGTCCCCTACTGGACGATTGATCTGCTGTACGGTTTTTCGCTGCTGCTGCCCGATAGTCGCCATGAACTCAAGCGCCACGCCTTGCGCCTGCTGAGTGCTCAAGTGATCTCTATCAGTTGTTTCCTGTTATGGCCGCTGCGCTTCACCTTCGAACGGCCTGAACTGGATGGAGTGTTCGGCTGGCTGTTCGCGGTGCTGGCCGGGTTCGACAAGCCGTTCAATCAGGCGCCGTCGCTGCACATCGCCCTGCTGGTGATTTTGTGGGTCATGTACCAACGGCACTCTCAAGGGCTGTGGCGCTGGCTGGTACACGGCTGGTTCGCATTGATCGGGATTTCGGTGCTGACCACTTATCAACATCACTTTATCGACTTACCTACAGGCGCCCTCGCCGGCTGGCTGTGCGTGTGGTTGTGGCCACTGGATCGGCCTAGCCCCTTGAGTAGCCTGCGGTTGGCCAAGGACCCGAAACGCTGGCGCCTGGCCCTGCGTTATGGCATCGGCGCGGCGATATTCGCCATTCCAGCCTTTGGCCTGGGCGGCGGATGGCTGTGGCTGATCTGGCCCTCCGTGGCGTTGCTGTTGGTGGCGCTCAACTACACGCTGCTGGACGCCGCCGGGTTTCAGAAACGCGCTGACGGCCGCCTTAGCCCGGCCGCCCGTTGGTTATTTGCGCCCTACGTGGCAGCGGCGTGGATCAACTCACGGCTTTGGACCCGTAAACATCCGCAACCCAATGAGGTTGTGGATAACGTTTGGCTCGGCAGGCTTCCCGACGCTGAGCAATTGGCGCCGTTCAAAGCTGTGGTTGATCTATGCGCTGAGCTGCCGCTCAACCCGAGAGGCCGCGCCTATCAAAGCGTTCCGATACTCGACCTAACCACACCCAGCGCGGAGCAATGTCTTGCCGCCGCTCAGGCCATTGAACATCTGCGCAAGCAAGGTCCCTTGCTGGTCTGCTGCGCTTTGGGCTATTCACGCAGCGCCACCGCTATCGCGGCCTGGTTGCTGCACAGCGGTCGAGCGGCCACTGTCGATGCCGCCGTGGCGATGATCCAGGCCGCACGCCCGCAAGTGGTGCTACATCCGGCCCATCGCCAAGCCTTGGAGAACGCCTATGCCGGTTGATATGGAACTGCACGTGGTCGCCAGCCTGCTGCGCCAGGGCCGCGCCCTAGATCAGTTATCCACAGGGCTGACCTTGCTGGGGGTGTTGTTCGGCCTGCTGCAACTGCTGCTGATCACCCCGACGGCGCCGTTCTTGATCCTCAGCGCCTGGCTGATCATCCTCGGGCTATGGCAAAAATACTGGGCGCTGCGGGTGGCCTTCGACGCTGACCTGTTTACTCTGATAGCCCGCGACGCTGACGCTTTGTCAGATCGCACTCAAGCCCTCGATCAGGCCCTGCAAAACCTCAGCCTGCAACCGGCCAGCCGTGCCGGTCGGCCCTGGACCGAACGTCAGCGCGGGGGGCTTAAACTGCTGCGCAAACAGGCGGTCCTGCTGGCCGCCCAAGTGCTGGCACCCTTGGCTGTCATTCTGGCCAGTCCTTGGCTGCCCTTCGCTGGATAAGGAAATCATTAATGTTCGAACCTTTGGTCGCCTTCCTCATCACCTCCATAGCCCGAACCGTTACTGGCGCTCGCAGCCTGTGGATGGGTTGCGCGCCGAATCCCGTGCAGCGCATTTATTTTGCCAACCACAGCAGCCACGGCGACTTCGTGCTGCTTTGGGCCTCGCTGCCTTCCACCCTGCGCAAACTTACACGACCGGTGGCCGGCAGCGACTATTGGAATAAGAGCGCCTTACGCCGTTACATCATCAGCCGGGTGTTCAACGGCGTGCTAATCGACCGCGAGCGCAAGAACCCTGTGGATAACCCTTTGCAGCCCATGCTCGATGCCCTGGAGAACGGTTATTCGTTGATCATCTTTCCTGAAGGCACGCGCAATCTGGAAGAGGGTTTGCTGCCGTTCAAAAGCGGCCTGTACCACTTGGCAAAACGTTACCCACAGGCCCAGGTGATTCCGGTGTGGATCGCCAACCTCAATCGAGTCATGCCCAAGGGACGAGTGCTGCCACTGCCGCTGTTGTGTACCACCAGTTTCGGCGCGCCCCTGCACCTGACCGAAGGCGAGAGCAAAGAGCAGTTCCTTTCACGCAGCCGCGACGCACTGCTGGCCCTCGCCCCGGAGCATTCCTGACATGGATAGACAAACCCTGATGCTGTTCGGCGGGATCGGCATGATCCTGGTGCTGGCCTCACTGATTGGCCTGATTCTCAAACTGCGCACCCGGGGCACGCCCAATGCAGTCATCGAGAACCTCAACGCCCGCATCAACGCCTGGTGGGTGATGGTGGTGGTGATCGGCGTCGCTTTTTGGCTGGGCACCGGCGCGGTGATCCTGCTGTTTTACGCAGTATCGTTCTATGCGCTACGCGAATTCCTCACCCTCATGCCCACCCGACGCAGCGACTACCCGGCGCTGGTAGCCGCGTTTTATCTGGCATTGCCACTGCAATATCTGCTGATCTATTCCGATTGGTACGGACTTTTCTCGATCTTTATTCCGGTGTACGTATTTTTGCTCCTGCCAATTCTTGCGTCTCTCGGTGGCGACAGCACGCACTTCCTCGAGCGGGCGTCGAAAGTGCAATGGGGCTTAATGATCGCGGTGTTCTGCGTGTCGTTCGTGCCCGCTCTGCTGACCCTGGACATCGTCGGTTACGAAGGCCGAAACCTGCTGCTGATCGCGTATCTGGTGATCGTGGTGCAGCTGTCAGACGTGCTGCAGTACGTCTGCGGCAAGTTGTTCGGCAAACACAAGATCGCGCCTACTTTGTCGCCATCGAAAACCGTTGAGGGCTTTGTTGGCGGCGTTCTGCTGTCCTCGCTGATTGGTGCAGCCTTGTGGTGGACCACGCCATTCAACCCGTGGCAGTCGTTCTTTATTGCGCTGCTGATCAACCTGCTGGGGTTTGCCGGCGGCATCGTGATGTCGGCAATCAAGCGTGACCGGGGCGTGAAGGATTGGGGACACATGATCGAAGGCCACGGCGGGATGCTGGATCGATTGGATTCAGTGTGTTTTGCGGCACCGATCTTCTTTCATCTTGTGCGGTATTGGTGGACTTGAAATAGCTGACCTTTTTCAAAAAAAGACCGCAGCCAAGGCTGCGGTCTTTTCATTCATCATTTCATCGCTTGTGGATAACTTATTCCACCGTCACCGACTTCGCCAGGTTACGTGGCTGGTCCACGTCAGTACCCTTCAAAACCGCCACATAGTACGAAAGCAGCTGCAACGGAATGGTGTAGAGGATCGGCGACAGGATGTTGTGGATGTGCGGCATCTGGACGACATGAGTGCCTTCGCCGTTGGTCATGCCCGCCTGTTCGTCGGCGAAGACGATCAGTTCACCGCCACGGGCGCGGACTTCCTGAAGGTTGGATTTCAGCTTCTCCAGCAATTCGTTGTTTGGCGCCACGGTGACCACTGGCATGTCGTTATCCACAAGCGCCAACGGGCCATGTTTCAGTTCGCCCGCCGGATAAGCTTCCGCGTGAATGTAGGAGATTTCCTTGAGCTTGAGGGCCCCTTCCATCGCTACCGGGAATTGTGCGCCGCGACCGAGGAACAGGGTGTGGTTCTTCTCGGCGAACAGCTCGGCGATTTTTTCCACGGTGCTGTCCATCGCCAGGGCTTCGCCCAAACGGGTCGGCAGGCGACGCAGTTCTTCAACCAGTGTGGCTTCGACACCTTCGGCCAACGTACTGCGAACCTGACCCAGGGACAGGGTCAGCAACAGCAGGCCAACCAGTTGAGTGGTGAAGGCTTTGGTCGAGGCCACGCCGATTTCGCGACCGGCCTGGGTCAACAGCGTCAGGTCCGACTCACGCACCAGAGAGCTGATGCCGACGTTGCAGATTGCCAGGCTGGCGAGGAAACCGAGCTCCTTGGCATTGCGCAGCGCGGCCAAGGTGTCGGCGGTTTCACCGGACTGGGAGATGCTCACGAACAGGGTATCTGGCTGCACCACTACCTTGCGATAGCGGAATTCGCTGGCGACTTCGACCTGACACGGAATACCCGCCAGTTCTTCGAGCCAGTAACGGGCAACCATGCCGGCGTGATAGCTGGTGCCGCAGGCGACGATCTGTACATTGCGTACCTTGGCAAACAGCTCGGTAGCTTCGGGGCCGAATGCTTCGACCAGCACCTTGTTTTGGCTCAGGCGACCTTCGAGGGTGCGCTGTACCACGACCGGTTGCTCATGAATTTCCTTGAGCATGTAATGGCGGAATTCGCCCTTGTCAGCCGCTTCGGCACCGTCGCGGTACTGCACGCTTTCACGCTGGACGAGCGCACCATCGATGTCCCAGATCTGCACGCTGTCGCGGCGAATTTCGGCGATGTCGCCTTCTTCCAGGTACATGAAACGGTCGGTGACCTGACGCAGCGCCAATTGGTCGGAAGCCAGGAAATTCTCCCCCATACCCAGACCGATCACCAATGGGCTGCCACTGCGGGCCGCCACCAGACGATCCGGTTGCAGGGCGCTGATCACCGCCAAACCGTAAGCACCGTGCAGCTCTTTCACGGTCGCTTTCAGGGCGATTGTCAGGTCGGGTTGCAGCTTGAGTTTTTCGTGCAGCAGATGCGCGATGACTTCAGTGTCAGTGTCCGAGGAGAACACGTGGCCCAACGCCTGGAGTTGCTGGCGCAGGGCGTCATGGTTCTCGATGATGCCGTTGTGCACCACCGCCAGATCGCCGGAAAAATGCGGGTGAGCATTACGCTCACACGGCGCGCCGTGGGTCGCCCAGCGGGTATGGGCAATGCCCAGACGGCCGACCAGGGGTTCTTCGATCAGCGCCTGTTCCAGTTCGCTGACCTTGCCCGGACGACGGGTGCGCAAGAGTTTTTCATCATTGGTGTACACCGCCACACCAGCGCTGTCATACCCACGGTATTCCAGACGCTTGAGGCCTTCGAGCAGGATGGCGGTAACGTTACGTTCTGCGACTGCACCGACAATTCCACACATGCTAGTTCTCCTGACTGACGGCGGCGCAAATCAAATTAATGCCGCGGGCCTGAATCTGATCGCGTGCCTCAACTGGCAGACGATCATCGGTAATGAGGGTATGGACGCTGCTCCATGGCAGCTCCAGATTGGGAATTTTGCGGCCGATCTTGTCGGCCTCGACCATCACGATCACTTCGCGGGCAACCTCGGCCATGACACGGCTCAAGCCCAGCAATTCATTGAAGGTGGTGGTCCCGCGCACCAGATCGATGCCATCGGCACCGATAAATAGCTGATCAAAGTCATATGAGCGTAGTACTTGCTCGGCCACCTGACCCTGGAAGGACTCGGAATGCGGGTCCCAGGTCCCGCCGGTCATCAGCAGCACCGGCTCGTGCTCGAGTTCGCTTAAAGCGTTGGCGACATACAGGGAATTGGTCATCACCACCAAACCCGGTTGTTGGCCGAGTTCCGGGATCATCGCGGCGGTGGTGCTGCCGCTGTCGATGATGATTCGCGCATGCTCGCGGATCCGCGTGACGGCGGCGCGAGCAATGGCCTGCTTGTATTTGGAAACCGGCTGGCCGATATCGGCGACCAGCTCCTGAGGCATGGTGACCGCCCCGCCATAGCGACGCAGCAACAGACCGTTGCTTTCAAGCGCGGCCAAGTCCTTGCGAATCGTAACTTCCGAGGTTTCGAAGCGCTTGGCCAGCTCATCCACACTGACTTCACCCTGCTCATTGAGCAGGGCAAGGATGTTATGGCGACGTTGGGGCGTGTTGCGCTTTGACATGGACTGGTAAGTTTCGATTCGAAAGATAACGTAAGCAATCAAAACCCATTAGCGAAACTTCGTCAAGCGGGACACGATAAAAATGATCTGTGGATAAAAAGTTTCGCGGGCAAGCCTCGCTCCTACAGACGGTGATTATTCCGTAGGAGCGAGGCTTGCCCGCGAAAGCGACCTCATGAGCACCACGTTGTGCTGTGGATAACTCAGCTCTTCTTGATCTTCTCCGGCCGTTTCCAGCCATCGATGTTTTTCTGCCGAGCCCGACCCACCGCCAACTGAGCCTTATCCACATTCTGGGTAATGGTCGAACCCGCCGCCGTGGTTGCACCCGCTGAGATATCCACAGGCGCGACCAACGAATTGTTGGAGCCGATGAATACATCTTCGCCCAACACGGTTTTCCACTTGTTCGCCCCATCGTAGTTACAGGTGATGGTGCCTGCGCCGATGTTGGTGCGCGCACCGATCTGGGCATCGCCCAGATACGTCAAGTGACCGGCCTTGGCGCCTTCGCCCATGTGGGCGTTCTTCAGTTCAACGAAGTTACCCACATGCGCACGAGCTTCCAGCACCGTGCCGGGACGCAAACGAGCGAATGGGCCGGCATCGCTGCCTTCACCGAGTATTGCGCCCTCGATATGGCTGTTGGCCTTGATCATTACGCCTTTGCGCAGGGTGCTGTCTTTGATCACGCAGTTCGGACCAATCACCACGTCGTCCTCGATGACGACTTTGCCTTCGAGGATCACGTTGATGTCGATCAGCACATCGCGACCAACGGTAACTTCGCCACGCACATCGAAACGCGCCGGGTCGCGCAACGTCACGCCTTGAGCCATCAAATGACGCGCCATGCGCAACTGATAATGACGCTCAAGTTCGGCCAGCTGCTTGCGATCGTTGGCGCCCTGCACTTCCATGGTGTCATGAGGGTGTTCAGTGGCCACCACCAGACCATCACTGACCGCCATGGCGATAACGTCGGTCAGGTAGTACTCACCTTGGGCATTGTTATTGGAGAGGCGACTCACCCAATCACCCAAACGTTCGAAAGGCAGCGCCAGAATGCCGGTATTGCCTTCGGTGATCGCACGTTCAATCTCGTTGGTGTCTTTATGCTCGACGATGGCGGCAACCTTACCGGCGGCATCGCGAACGATGCGGCCGTAACCCGTCGGGTCATCCAGCTCGACAGTCAACAAGCCCAATTGCTGCGGTTGAGCCAGTTTGAGCAGACGTTGCAGGGTTTCCACTTCAATCAACGGTACGTCACCGTACAGAATCAGCACGGTGTCGGACTTGATGAACGGGACGGCCTGGGCCACCGCATGTCCGGTACCCAGCTGTTGATCCTGCAGGACGAAATTCAGGTCATCGGCGCCCAGACGCTCGCGCACCACTTCAGCGCCATGGCCGATCACCACATGAATGCGTTGTGGATCAAGTTGCCGGGCGGTGTGGATAACATGGCCAAGCATTGAGTTACCGGCAACCGGGTGCAGAACTTTTGGCAAGGCCGAACGCATGCGCGTGCCTTGGCCGGCAGCGAGGATAACGATTTCAAGAGACATGACAGGCTACTAATCCTGGGGGTCAGCGGCTGCGACCGGGTGATAAAAGTCAGAAAAGAAAAAAGGGTAGCCGAGGCTACCCTTTTTAATCAATCGCGCAATAAGTCGATGGCCGATTAGTGGCCGAACTTCTTGCGGATCTGCTGGACGGTGCGCAGCTGAGCTGCAGCCTCGGCCAGACGTGCGGCAGCAGCTCCGTAATCGAACTCTGCGCCTTTGTCATGCAGGGCCTTCTCGGCAGCCTGAACTGCTTCCCGAGCGGAGGCTTCATCCAGGTCGGCAGCACGTTGCACGGTGTCGGCAAGAACCTTGACCATGTTCGGCTGAACCTCGAGGAAACCACCGGAGATGTAATACACCTCCTCTTCCCCGCCCTGCTTGATCAGTCGGATCGGGCCCGGCTTGAGATTGGTGATCAGCGGCGCGTGACCCAGAGCGATACCAAGATCACCCAGTGCACCGTGCGCAACCACCATCTCGACCAGGCCGGAAAATATTTCCCCTTCCGCGCTGACGATATCGCAATGGACTGTCATAGCCATCTGATTGCCTCAACCTAAATTAGCGCCCGTTGCCGGGCGCCGGGATTACAGTTTCTTGGCTTTCTCGATCGCTTCTTCGATGCCGCCGACCATGTAGAACGCTTGTTCTGGCAGGTGGTCGTAGTCACCGTTGAGGATGCCTTTGAAGCCAGCAATGGTGTCTTTCAGGGAAACGTATTTACCCGAAGCACCGGTGAAGACTTCAGCCACGAAGAACGGCTGCGACAAGAAACGCTGGATCTTACGAGCACGGTTTACCAACTGCTTGTCGGCTTCCGACAGCTCGTCCATACCCAGGATCGCAATGATGTCCTTCAGTTCTTTGTAACGCTGCAGCACGTACTGAACACCGCGAGCGGTTTCGTAGTGGTCGTTGCCGATCACGTTCGGGTCCAGCTGACGCGAAGTCGAGTCCAGTGGATCTACCGCCGGGTAGATACCCAGGGAAGCGATGTCACGGGACAGAACGACGGTGGCGTCCAAGTGGGCGAAGGTGGTCGCTGGCGACGGGTCGGTCAAGTCGTCCGCTGGTACGTATACCGCCTGGATCGAAGTAATCGAACCTTGCTTGGTCGAAGTGATGCGCTCTTGCAGCACGCCCATCTCTTCAGCCAGGGTCGGCTGGTAACCTACTGCCGAAGGCATACGGCCCAGCAGTGCGGATACTTCAGTACCGGCCAGGGTGTAACGATAGATGTTGTCGACGAACAGCAGAACGTCGTTACCTTCGTCACGGAACTTCTCGGCCATGGTCAGGCCGGTCAGTGCTACGCGCAGACGGTTTCCCGGCGGCTCGTTCATCTGACCGTAAACCAGTGCCACTTTGTCCAGAACGTTGGAATCCTTCATCTCGTGGTAGAAGTCGTTACCCTCACGAGTACGCTCACCCACACCGGCGAACACGGAATAACCGCTGTGCTCGATGGCGATGTTACGGATCAGTTCCATCATGTTCACGGTCTTGCCTACACCGGCACCACCGAACAGACCGACTTTACCGCCCTTGGCGAACGGGCAAACCAGGTCGATAACCTTGATGCCTGTTTCCAGCAGCTCGTTGCCACCGGCTTGTTCAGCGAAGGTTGGCGCAGGGCGGTGAATGCCCCAACGCTCTTCTTCGCCGATCGGGCCAGCTTCGTCGATCGGGTTGCCCAGTACGTCCATGATCCGGCCCAGGGTCGCTTTACCGACCGGTACGGAAATGGCTGCGCCAGTGTTGTTGACGTCCAGACCGCGCTTCAAGCCTTCGGTGGAGCCCATCGCAATGGTACGAACCACGCCGTCGCCCAGCTGCTGCTGAACTTCCAGAGTGGTTTCGGCACCTTGAACTTTCAAGGCGTCGTAGATGCTCGGTACGCTGTCGCGTGGAAATTCCACGTCGATAACGGCGCCGATGATTTGAACGATACGTCCGCTACTCATAGCTGGATCCTCTGAATATTTGAACCGTTAAACCGCGGCAGCGCCGCCGACGATTTCCGAGATCTCTTGGGTGATCGCAGCCTGACGCGCCTTGTTGTAGACCAGCTGCAAATCGCTGATCAAATCACCGGCGTTGTCGGTAGCGTTCTTCATTGCGATCATCCGCGCAGCTTGTTCAGCCGCGTTGTTCTCGACCACCGCCTGGTAGACCTGCGACTCAACGTAACGGACCATCAAGCCATCGAGCAGCTCCTTGGCATCCGGTTCGTAGAGATAGTCCCAGTGGTGCTTGAGTTCTTGATCCGGGGTTGCCACCAGTGGAATCAACTGCTCCACGGTAGGCTGTTGCGTCATGGTGTTGATGAACTTGTTGGACACCACGGACAGGCGGTCAATCCGGCCGTCCAGGTAGGCATCCAGCATCACCTTGACGCTGCCGATCAGATCATTGATCGACGGCTCTTCACCCAGGTGGCTGATAGCTGCAACGACGTTACCGCCGAAGTTGCGGAAGAAAGCCGCACCCTTGCTACCAACGACACACAGATCGATCTCGACGCCGTTTTCGCGGTTTACCGCCATGTCCTTGACCAAAGCCTTGAACAGGTTGGTGTTCAAGCCACCACACAGACCACGGTCACTGCTCACAACGACATAACCGACGCGCTTTACTTCACGGTCGATCATGAACGGGTGGCGATATTCCGGGTTAGCGTTGGCCAGATGGCCAATAACCTGGCGGATGCGCTCCGCATAAGGACGGCTAGCAGCCATGCGCATTTGTGCCTTGCGCATTTTGCTGACCGCCACTTTTTCCATGGCGCTGGTAATTTTTTGCGTGCTTTTGATGCTCGCAATCTTACTGCGAATCTCTTTTGCGCCTGCCATGTAACACCTATCAGGTTAGCAAGCGGGAGCCGCTAGGCTCCCGCTGCGGCTTACCAGGTTTGGGTGGCCTTGAACTTCTCGATACCGGCTTTCAGGCCGCCATCGATTTCGTCATTGAAGTCACCCTTCACGTTGATCTTCGCCATCAAGTCGGCGTGATCGCGGTTGAAGTAAGCAATCAGCGCTTGTTCGAAGCTGCCGATCTTGGCGATTTCAACGTCGGTCAGGAACCCACGCTCAGCGGCATACAGCGACAGCGACATGTCGGCGATCGACATTGGCGCGTATTGCTTCTGCTTCATCAGCTCGGTAACGCGCTGACCATGCTCAAGTTGCTTACGGGTCGCTTCGTCCAGGTCAGAAGCGAACTGGGCGAATGCCGCCAGTTCACGGTACTGAGCCAGAGCGGTACGGATACCACCGGAGAGCTTCTTGATGATCTTGGTCTGAGCGGCACCACCCACACGGGATACCGAAACACCGGCGTTCACTGCAGGACGGATGCCCGAGTTGAACATGGCCGATTCCAGGAAGATCTGACCGTCGGTGATGGAAATCACGTTGGTCGGAACGAACGCGGAAACGTCGCCAGCCTGGGTTTCGATGATCGGCAATGCGGTCAGGGAACCGGTTTTGCCGGTCACTGCGCCGTTAGTGAACTTCTCTACGTACTCTTCCGAAACGCGGGATGCGCGCTCCAGCAGACGGGAGTGGAGATAGAACACGTCGCCTGGGTAAGCTTCACGGCCTGGTGGACGGCGCAGCAGCAGGGAAATCTGGCGGTAAGCCACTGCTTGCTTGGACAGATCGTCATAAACGATCAGCGCGTCTTCACCGCGGTCGCGGAAGTATTCGCCCATGGTGCAACCGGAGTACGGTGCCAGGAACTGCAGTGCTGCAGATTCCGAAGCGCTCGCCGCTACGATGATGGTGTTAGCCAGTGCACCGTTTTCTTCCAGCTTGCGAACCACGTTAGCGATGGTCGATTGTTTCTGACCGATGGCTACGTAGACGCAGAAAATGCCGCTGTCTTTCTGGTTGATGATCGCGTCGATCGCCAGAGCGGTTTTACCGATCTGACGGTCACCGATGATCAGCTCACGCTGGCCACGGCCGACAGGGATCATGGCATCGACAGCCTTGTAGCCAGTCTGTACAGGCTGGTCTACCGATTTACGCCAGATCACGCCTGGAGCAACTTTCTCGACCGCGTCGGTCTCGGTGTTGTTCAGCGGACCCTTGCCGTCAACTGGGTTACCCAGTGCGTCGACTACGCGACCCAGCAGTTCCTTACCAACCGGAACTTCCAGGATGCGGCCGGTGCACTTGGCGCTCATGCCTTCAGCCAGAGTCTGGTATGCGCCCAATACTACGGCACCTACAGAGTCTTGCTCCAGGTTGAGGGCCATGCCGAAGACGCCGCCCGGAAACTCGATCATCTCGCCGTACATGACGTCGGCCAGACCGTGAATCCGCACGATGCCGTCAGATACGCTGACGACAGTGCCTTCGTTACGGGCTTGGGAGGTCACATCGAGCTTGTCGATGCGGCCCTTGATAATTTCACTTATTTCGGAAGGATTGAGTTGCTGCATTGCTCTGCTGCCCCTTCAAACTCAAGATTTCAATGCTTCGGCAAGTTTCGCGATTTTGCCGCGAATCGAGCCATCGATAACCAGGTCGCCGGCGCGGATGACAACACCCCCAATAAGGGATGAGTCTTCCTCGACTTGCAGGCGCACTTCCCGGTTGAGTCGTGCACTGAGAACCTTGGCGAGTTTGTCTTGCTGTTCTTGGTTCAATGCGAAAGCACTGGTGACTTCAACGTCTACCGATTTCTCTTGTTCTGCCTTGTACAGGTCGAACAGAGCGGCGATCTCCGGCAACAGCGGGAGACGGTCGTTTTCGGCAACGACGTTGATGAAGTTCTGTGCCTTGACATCAAACTTGTCGCCGCACACGTCAATAAACGTGGCGGCCTTTTCTGCGCTCGTCAGTCGCGGGGCCTTGAGCACGCGCTGCATGATGTCGTCTTCCGACACCGCTGCAGCCAGGCCGAGCATGGCTGACCAATTGGCCAGTTGCTGGTGGGCCTGAGCGTGCTCGAAGGCCGCCTTAGCGTAAGGTCGGGCCAACGTGGTCAGTTCTGCCATGATCGCCCTCGCTTAGATTTCAGCAGCCAGTTGGTTAACCAGCTCTGCGTGCGCGTTTTGATCGATTGTGGCACCCAGGATCTTCGAAGCACCGCCAACGGCCAGGCTACCCACTTGGGCGCGCAGCGCGTCTTTGACGCTGTTCAGTTCCTGTTCGATCTCGGCTTGAGCCTGAGCCTTCACACGGTCAGCTTCGACGCGAGCCTGTTCACGGGCTTCGTCGACAATCTGGGTACCGCGTTTCTTGGCTTGCTCGATGATTTCAGCTGCCTGAGCTTTCGCTTCGCGCAGTTGCTGACCCGCTTTCTCTTGGGCCAACTCCAGGTCGCGAGCTGCACGGCTGGCAGCGTCCAGACCATCAGCGATCTTCTTTTGACGTTCGTGCAGAGCCGTAATGACCGGAGGCCATACGAACTTCATGCAGAACAGTACAAAAATCAGGAACGCAACGGACTGGCCAATCAGGGTCGCATTAATGTTCACGCCAACACCTCGCAGTTACGTTGTCCATCACACCAAATTACCCGGAAGATCCGAGTAATTAGCCAGCGATCTGACCAACGAACGGGTTCGCAAAGGTGAAGAACAGAGCGATACCAACACCGATCATGGTTACGGCGTCGAGCAGACCGGCAACGATGAACATTTTGACTTGCAGCATTGGAACCATTTCTGGCTGACGCGCAGCGCCTTCCAGGAACTTGCCGCCCAACAGGCCGAAACCAATTGCGGTACCCAGTGCGCCCAGGCCGATCAACAGTGCAACAGCGATAGCGGTTAGACCAACTACAGTTTCCATCTTTCCTCCCGACTTTTACGTCGTATGGTTTAGGTTTTTTAGATTTTAAAGCGGGTAAAACAAATCGTTTCATAGCCCTGTTCGGGCACCCACCCGTGTTACCGGGTGGGACATCAGACCAGCCTGAGACTGGTCTTAATGGTTCTGTTCGTGCGCCATCGACAGGTAAACGATGGTCAGCATCATGAAGATAAACGCCTGCAGGGTGATGATCAGGATGTGGAACACAGCCCACGCCCACTGCAGAACTACGCCCAGGCCGCTGAGCCAGAGCAGACCGCTGCCGAACATCACAGCAATCAGAATGAAGACCAGTTCACCGGCATACATGTTGCCGAACAGACGCAGTGCCAACGAGATCGGCTTGGCAATCAGAGTCACGAATTCAAGCAGGAAGTTCACCGGAATCAGCAGGGCTTGAACGAAGATGTTCTTGCTGCCGAACGGGTGCAGGGTCAGTTCGCCGATGAAACCGCCGATGCCCTTGACCTTGATGCTGTAGAAAATGATCAACGCGAATACCGACAGGGCCATGCCCAGGGTAGCGTTCGGGTCGGTGGTCGATACGGCGCGGAACGGAATGTGCGAATCGCCGGAGATCAACATGGCCACTTGAGGAATCCAGTCAACCGGAATCAGGTCGACGGCGTTCATCAGGAAGACCCAGACGAAGATGGTCAGCGCCAACGGTGCAATCACCGGGCTACGGCCATGGAAGCTGTCTTTCACGCTGCCATCGACGAATTCGACCAATACTTCAACGAAGTTCTGCAAAGCACCAGGCTGACCGGAAGTCGCCTTCTTTGCCGCCATGCGGAAAAGAAAAACGAAAATCAGACCCAATGCGACCGACCAGCCGAGTGTATCGACGTGGAAAGCCCAGAAGCCCATTTCTTTGGCTTCTGCTGCGGTGTGGGCAAAACCCCACCCGCCGGTTGGGTGCTGACCGAAGGTCAGGTTCTGCAAGTGGTGCTGGATATAGCCCGAAGCGGTTGTCTCTGCCATGGTTGCCTCAAACGCCCTAAGGTCTCGAAAGTCTTGTTCTCATTAGCAGGGGAGCGAACCAGCTAACCAGTTGGGTCAGCACGAAGACGCCGAATACTGCTAACGGCGCCAATGGCTTCACACCTGCGAACGTCAATGCAAACAGCACTGCCGTCAAAATCAGTTTGCCCGCCTCGCCGGCATAAAAAGACCGGACGATGGCTTGAGCTGCTCGGGCACCGGAAAACCGGAATGCCCTGTGAGCGAAATAAATATTGGGAAGCAAGGCTATCAGGCCTCCGCAGAGTCCCGAGTACCCGGCACCGACTCCATGCCATTGCCAGAGCGCCAAAGCAGCGATCAGCAAAACGACAAATTGAGCCATTAACACCGGAAAAACTGCCAGGCGATGGAACGGCAAGCGGTCTGGCGTGCGGTTTTCCATCTCTTTTGCTCCCCAATGGTCGGCTGCCAGAATTCAATAACTTGGCATAATTTGTGCCGACAAAATGCGCGCAGAGTATAGGGGCGGTTCTGCCCCTATTCAACTGTCAGGTAGTGATTTCCGACTTCACGCTACATGAGGAATTGTTTCAGCGGATGTGTGCGAGCACACCTTGAAGTTCATCAAGAGAGTTGTAGCCGATCACCAGCTGCCCCTTACCCTTCTTTCCATGGCGGATCTGCACCGCAGAGCCTAGGCGCTCGGCCAGACGCTGCTCGAGCCGGGCGATATCCGGGTCCGGTTTTGCAGGTTCAACAGGCTCCGGTTTGTCACTCAACCACTGGCGAACCAGTGCTTCAGTCTGGCGTACGGTCAGCCCCCGTGCGACAACGTGTCGCGCCCCTTCAACTTGTTGATTTTCCGGCAAACCAAGCAAGGCTCGGGCATGACCCATTTCCAGATCGCCGTGAGACAGCATGGTTTTGATGACTTCCGGCAGCGTAATCAGACGCAACAGATTGGCGACGGTGACGCGGGATTTACCCACAGCCTCGGCCACTTGTTGTTGAGTCAGCTGGAATTCCTGCTGCAAACGCTGCAAGGCCACCGCTTCTTCGATCGGATTGAGGTCTTCGCGCTGGATGTTTTCGATCAGCGCCATGGCGATGGCGGTTTCATCCGGCACATCGCGAACCATCGCCGGGATGGTTTCCTGGCCAGCCTGCTGGCTGGCGCGCCAGCGGCGTTCGCCGGCGATGATTTCGAAGCGCCCGCTGCCGATCGGGCGAACCACAATCGGCTGCATCACGCCCTGGGCCCTGATCGACTGCGCCAGCTCCTCCAGCGCTTGCGGATCCATGTCCCGACGCGGCTGGTACTTGCCACGCTGGATCAGGTCCAGGGGCAGGTGCTGCAGCTCACGCTGGTCGGCTTGTACCGCTTGCTCTTCCAGCGAGCTGACGGTCGGACCACTCAGCAGTGCATCCAGTCCACGTCCGAGACCTCGTTTCTTGACGGCCATGGGGATTCCTTAAGTTGCCTGAGCAGCGGCGGTGCGTGAGTTTTTGCGCTGACGGCGAACCATCTCGCCCGCCAATGCCAGATAGGCAATCGCGCCCCGCGATGATTTGTCATACGCCAGCGCCGGCATGCCATAGCTGGGCGCTTCGGCCAGACGGATGTTGCGTGGAATGACGGTGTCATAGAGCTGATCGCCGAAGTGTTCCTTGAGCTGCGCCGATACGTCGTTCATCAGGCTCAGGCGCGGGTCGTACATGGTCCGCAACAGGCCTTCGACTTTCAGGTTCGGGTTTAGCAGTTCGGCGATGCGCTTGATGTTATCCACAAGGTCGCTCAACCCTTCGAGCGCGAAGTACTCGCACTGCATGGGGATAATCACCCCGTCGGCGGCAACCAGCGCATTGAGCGTCAACATCGACAGCGACGGCGGGCAGTCGATCAAAATGTAATCGTAGTTTTCCCGGATCGGCGCCAACGCACTGCGCAGACGGCTTTCCTTCATCTGCATTTCCAGCAGAACCACTTCGGCCGCCGTCAGGTCGCGGTTGGCCGGCAGCAACTGGTAACCACCGTGTTCGGAATAGTGCATGGCCTGGGCCAGATCGCATTCTCCGATCAGCAGGTCGTAGACCGAATTTTCCAGGCCGTGTTTATCCACACCGCTACCCATGGTGGCGTTGCCCTGTGGATCAAGATCGATCAACAGCACCCGACGCTTGGTAGCGACCAGGGAAGCTGCGAGGTTGATGCAGGTGGTGGTCTTGCCCACACCACCCTTCTGGTTCGCTATCGCGAATACCTTAGCCATTCTTGCTTGTGTTCCCAATCATGCCCTGCGGCGCAGTATCAGCAGATGGCGTTGGCCTTGGCAACCGGGTACGGCCAGGGCGTGTTCGCTATCGAGGTGGAAGTCTGCCGGCAATGCTACCAGCTCATCAGCAGGATGAACGCCCTTCATTGCCAGCCAACGTGTTTCGGTATCGCCCAAATGGCGTGTCCAGTTGCTGAAGTTCTCCATGCTGCTGAACGCACGGGAAATAATCCCGTTGAATGGCTGTTCAGGCTGGAAGGCTTCAACGCGACTGTGGATAACTTGCAGGTTATCCAGTTTGAGTTCGAGTTTGACCTGGGTCAGGAAGCGGGTTTTCTTGCCGTTACTGTCCAGGCAGGTCACTTGCGACTCGGGAAACAGGATCGCCAGGGGAATCCCGGGCATGCCGCCGCCACTGCCCACATCCAGCCAGCGGCCGTTTTCGATGAAGGACATGACGCTGAGGCTATCGAGCAAATGTCGGGAAACCATTTCGTCCGGATCACGCACGGCCGTGAGGTTGTAGGCCTTGTTCCATTTTATCAACAGGGCCAGATAACCCAGCAGCTGTGCATGCTGGGCGTCCGTCAGGTTGACACCGAGCTGGCGAGCACCTGTGGATAACTCTTCGGCGTGTTGCGAGGTGACCAACGAACTCAAGCGCTTTGCTCCAACTGACGGCCCGCGCCGCGTTTTTTCAAATGAATCATCAACAGCGAAATCGCTGCCGGGGTCACGCCCGGAATACGCGACGCCTGGCCCAGGGTCTCTGGACGGGTCGCGCCGAGCTTGCTCTGGATCTCTTTCGAGAGACCGGAGATGTTCGTGTAATCGATATCCACAGGCAATTTGGTGTCTTCGCTGGCCCGCAGGCGCACGATTTCATCCTGTTGACGATCAATGTAACCGGCGTATTTGGTCTTGATTTCGACCTGTTCGGCGACTTGTGGGTCTTCTGCGCCCCCACCGGTCACGGCGATCAGACCAGCGTAGTCGATTTCCGGACGGCTCAGCAGGTTGAGCAAATTGTATTCGTGGGTCAGCGGCGTGCCGAACTTCTCGGAAATCGCATCGCCCTGCTCGGTGCCCGGGCGAACCCAGGTACTTTTCAGGCGTTGCTCTTCCAGATCGATGCTTTCGCGTTTCTTGCAGAACGCAGCCCAACGCACGTCATCCACCAGACCCAATTCGCGACCTTTTTCGGTCAGGCGCAGGTCGGCGTTGTCTTCGCGCAGGATCAAACGGTATTCGGCGCGGGACGTGAACATCCGGTACGGTTCCTGGGTTCCCAGGGTAATCAGGTCATCGACCAGAACGCCGATGTACGCTTCGTCGCGACGCGGGCACCAGGCATCTTTGCCCTGAGCACGCAGGGCGGCGTTGGCTCCGGCCAGCAAACCTTGGGCGCCAGCTTCTTCGTAACCGGTGGTGCCGTTGATTTGCCCGGCGAAGAACAGACCGCCAATCACTTTGGTTTCCAGGCTGTACTTCAGGTCACGCGGGTCGAAGTAGTCGTATTCGATGGCGTAGCCCGGACGAACGATGTGTGCGTTTTCCATGCCGCGGATCGATTGCACGATCTGCAATTGCACGTCGAACGGCAGGGATGTGGATATCCCGTTCGGGTACAGCTCATGGGTGGTCAAACCTTCCGGCTCGATGAAGACCTGGTGACTTTCCTTGTCAGCAAAACGGTGGATCTTGTCTTCGATCGATGGGCAATAACGCGGACCGATGCCTTCGATCAACCCCGCATCGGAATACATCGGCGAACGATCAAGGTTCGAAGCAATGATTTCGTGGGTACGGGCGTTGGTGTGGGTAATCCAGCAGCTGACCTGTTGCGGATGCTGCTCTTTGGAGCCCATGAACGACATCACCGGAATCGGCGTATCCCCCGCTTGCTCGGTCATCACCGAGAAATCCACAGTGCGACCGTCGATACGTGGCGGTGTACCGGTTTTCAGGCGACCGACACGCAATGGCAGTTCACGCAGACGATGCGCGAGGGCAATCGATGGCGGATCACCGGCGCGACCGCCGGAATAATTCTGCATGCCGATGTGGATAAGTCCACCAAGGAAGGTACCGGTGGTCAACACCACGGAATCGGCGAAGAAACGCAGACCCATTTGGGTGACAACACCACGCACTTGTTCCTGCTCGACAATCAGATCATCCGCAGCTTGTTGAAATATCCACAGGTTCGGCTGGTTTTCCAGAGCTTCGCGGACAGCGGCCTTGTACAAAACCCGATCGGCCTGAGCGCGGGTTGCACGCACGGCAGGGCCTTTGCGGCTGTTCAATACGCGAAACTGAATACCACCTTTATCGGTAGCCATGGCCATCGCGCCGCCGAGGGCATCGATTTCTTTAACCAGATGGCTTTTGCCGATCCCGCCAATGGCGGGGTTGCAACTCATGGCACCGAGGGTTTCCACGTTATGCGTCAGCAACAGGGTTTTTGCCCCCATACGTGCTGATGCAAGTGCTGCCTCGGTACCGGCATGACCGCCGCCGATGACGATCACTTCAAAACGGGAAGGGAAATCCACCACGCACCTCGTGCCTGCTTCAGTCAGGTAATCCGGAAATAGTTTGATCTCAGGTTTTTGGACCTGGTCGGCAAGTATAGGGACTTCGCCCTTCCTAAAGAACCCTTTGCACAAAATTTAACCAGCTGTGGAGAAGTCGAGGTTATAGAAATTAAAAAGAGAGAAATTTATTAAATCTTTGTTTTTATGTTTATTTCTACTGAACCACCTTTCTGTGGATAGATTGATACAGCCCTTTATTTTCAATATGTACAGAGATTCAAAACCCTGTGGTCATGTGCCAATGAGGCCCTTGGATAACCGGTGTAAGCCTGTGGATGAAAGGGGTGGTTATCCACAGAGGCGGTTATCTTCAGTTTTGAGGCCCTGTTATCAACTGCCCTTAGCGACACTTATTCACAGGGCTTAATCCACAGGAAAGCCGCCGAACGGGCAAATTCCGGGCAAGGGAAATCCGCTCAAGCAAAGAATCTGCTCGGCACTGAAGGAAAATTTCAGAAAAGGAGAGGACAGACAGGCCTCAATGGCCTGTCTGTGAACAGCTGAAGGAGCTATTTACCGATACAGAAGCTGGAAAAGATCCTTCCCAGCAGATCATCGGAGCTGAATGCGCCGGTGATTTCGCCCAAAGAGTGCTGCGCCTGCCGTAAATCTTCGGCCAGCAGTTCACCGGCACCCGCTAATGTCAGTTGCGCACGACCGTGCTCAAGCGACGCGCTCGCATGACGCAGTGCCTCAAGGTGACGCCTGCGAGCACTGAAGCTGCTTTCGGAGGTCTGCTCGTAACCCATGCAGGCCTTGAGATGTTCGCGTAACAGTTCCAATCCCATGCCGGCAGATTTGGCACTGAGACTGATGGTGACGTGGCCATCGCCACTGACTTCCAGAGCGATGGCTTCCCCTGTCAGATCAGCCTTGTTGCGGATAAGGGTAACTTTTGCCGGGTCCGGGCGGGTTTCGAGAAATTCAGGCCACAAGGCAAAGGGATCAAGAGCCTCGGGAGCCGTGGCATCGACCACCAGCAAGACCCGATCGGCCTCACCGATGGCTTTCAATGCCCGTTCGACGCCAATTTTTTCCACCTGATCATCGGTATCGCGCAAGCCGGCAGTGTCGACCACGTGCAACGGCATGCCATCGATGTGGATATGTTCGCGAAGAATATCCCGGGTCGTACCGGCAATCTCAGTCACGATTGCGGCTTCACGCCCGGCCAAGGCATTCAGCAGGCTGGACTTGCCGGCATTCGGCCGGCCGGCGATCACCACGGTCATGCCGTCACGCAACAAGGCCCCCTGCCCGGCCTCACGCAGCACTGTGGATAATTCGTCGCGCACTTTGTCGAGCATGCTCAGGACATGGCCATCGGCGAGGAAGTCGATTTCTTCTTCCGGGAAGTCGATGGCTGCTTCGACGTAAATACGCAGGCCTATCAGTTGCTCAGTGAGGTTATGCACACGCTGGGAAAACGCACCTTGCAACGAACGCAGGGCGTTTCGTGCCGCCTGCGCGGAACTTGCCTCGATCAGGTCGGCAATGGCTTCGGCCTGAGCCAGATCGAGCTTGTCGTTAAGGAACGCGCGCTCGCTGAATTCCCCCGGCCGGGCCAGGCGACAGCCCAGTTCCAGGCAACGCTTGAGCAACATATCCAGAACGATCGGCCCGCCGTGACCCTGCAGTTCAAGCACATCTTCGCCGGTGAACGAGTTTGGCCCCGGAAAATAAAGCGCGATGCCTTCGTCCAGCACCTCTTCGTTTGCACTGAAAAATGGGCCGTAATGGGCAAACCGCGGTTTCAGTTCGCGACCGCTGATGGCCTTGGCCGCCAGACTCGCCAGCGGCCCGGAAATACGGACAATGCCCACACCCCCGCGACCTTGAGCGGTGGCGACGGCGGCGATGGTTTCGCGAGGAACGCTCATAAACCGGTATCCAGACAAAAGTGACAGATAGCAAAACGCCCCACTAGGGGGCGTTTTGAGTGGTTATCCACAGAGTAAGTTACGCCTCGGCTTTTTTGGTAGCCGCTTCGATCTTACGCGTGATGTACCACTGTTGGGCGATCGACAATACGTTGTTCACTACCCAGTACAGCACCAGACCTGCCGGGAACCACAGGAAGAAGAAAGTGAAGATGATTGGCATCATTTTCATGACCTTCGCCTGCATCGGATCCGGAGGAGTCGGGTTCAACTGCTGCTGGATGAACATGGTTGCGCCCATGATGATCGGCAGAATGAAGAACGGATCCTTGATCGACAGGTCAGTAATCCACAGCATGAACGGCGCCTGGCGCATTTCCACGCTTTCCAGCAGAACCCAGTACAGCGAAAGGAAAACCGGCATCTGCACCAGGATTGGCAAGCAGCCACCCAGCGGATTGATCTTCTCTTTCTTGTACAGCTCCATCATGGCTTGCGACATTTTCTGCCGGTCGTCGCCATGTTGCTCTTTCAGCGCAGCCAGTTTCGGTGCCACTGCACGCATGCGCGCCATGGATTTGTAGCTGGCAGCCGACAGAGGGAAGAAAATCCCCTTGATCAGCATGGTCAGGAAGATGATCGACCAGCCCCAGTTACCGACCAGCGCGTGGATATGTTGCAGCAACCAGAAGATTGGCTGGGCAATGAACCACAGAATGCCGTAATCGACGGTCAGTTCCAGACCTGGGGACAACTCTTTCAGGACAGCCTGGCTTTTCGGACCTGCGTACAGAACGGCGCTGGTTTCGGCTTTTGCACCTGGCGCGACAGTCATTGCCGGGGCGGTGTAGCCGATGATGTAGTTGCCTTTGCTGTCTTTACGGGTCTGGACGATGTTGTTTTCGCCCTTGACCGGAATCCATGCAGTCACAAAGTAGTGTTGCAACCAGGCAACCCAACCACCTGTAACGGTTTCTTTCAGCTGAGCCTTGTCCATGTCGCTCATCGACACTTTCTTGTACGGCTCGTTACTTGTCCACAGGGCGGCGCCCAGGTAAGTCGCGGTGCCGGTGGCGGTGCTGGAAGAAGGATCGGAGCTGGCATCACGCTTCAATTGCGCGAACATGGCACCGGACCAGGGCTGAGCGCTCTGGTTGTCGATCAAGTAGGAAACGGTTACGTCGTACAGGCCACGTTTGAGCGTGAAACGCTTGATGTAGTTGACGCCGTCCTTGCTGAACTTCAGGTCTACGACCAATTGGTCCTGACCGTCAGCCAGTTGATAAACCTTCTTCTCGGAGGAATAAACCGGACGACCGGCAGGACTTGCGTCCGGACCGTTGGTGCCAATCAGCCCGCTCTGAGCCAGATACGTCCGCTCGTTGCCATTATCAAACAGCTGGAATGGAATATCCGGATGATCCTGGCGACGTGGATACAGCGGCAACGTCAACTGGGCAACATCACCACCTTGTGGATCGATTGCCAGGTTGAGCACATCCGTTTTGATCTGGATGAGGTCTTTGCTTGCAGCTACTGGTGTTTCAGCAGGTGCAGTTGCACTGGTATCGCTTGTGGCGCGTGGAATGTCGTCACTGACAGAAGCATTATTGCCAGTCGCCGTATCCGGTAGACCCGGTGCGGTAGTACTGGAAGCAACATTCTGAGTCGGCAGGGCAGCCTGGCCATAGTCCTGGTTCCATTTAAGAACCATAACGTAGGACACGATTGCCAGGGCGACGATCAGGATCGTGCGTTTGATATCCATGATTACTCGGCCATCGAAGAAGAACGGGAGGTAGGGATAGATGGAACCGGGTCATAACCACCGGGATTCCACGGATGACAGCGACCTAAACGACGAAAGGTCAGCCAGCCACCGCGCAGAAGGCCATGATTTTCTATGGCTTCATACGCGTAGCAGGAACAACTGGGGTAGAAACGACAGTGACTGGCCATCAGGGGACTGATGGCATAGCGATAAAACTGGATCGGAACGAGTGCCAGTTTACGCATCGGTGCTGTCTACCCCTGCAGTTTCGGTTTTGACTGCTGGTACCGGCTTGCTGCGTGCCAGACGTTTCCAGAGTTTGTCGAAATGCTGAATCAATTCGGGGCTTTCTACGTCACCCAAACCTTTGCGCGCGACGATAACGATGTCCCAACCGACCAGTAAATCCTGGTTCAGGCGAAACGATTCGCGCATCAGACGTTTGAGGCGATTGCGCTCGACGGAGAGCTTTACGCTCTTTTTCCCGATAACCAGCCCGAGACGGGGGTGATCAAGATCGTTATTGCGCGCAAGGAGCAGGAGATTTTTCCCCGGAACCTTGCCGGTAGGGGAGTCAAAGACTGCCTTGAAATGCCGGGGGGTCAGCAGACGCTTTTCCCGACTGAAGTCCTGACTCACCTCCAGTGCCGGATTATCAAACTGCCAGACGCGCACGACCTTTGGCGCGACGACGCGACAGGACGGCACGACCGTTCTTGGTAGCCATGCGAGCACGGAAACCGTGGGTACGAGCGCGTTTGATAGTGCTTGGTTGGAAAGTACGTTTCATTGTCGTGTTACCTGGTTCGTCCACAACGGGCCGGAATGGCCCCCGTTTTAAGAGACCGGGGATTCTAGAGAAAGCAAGCCTCTAGGTCAATTTCCAACCAGCGTTTCCTTATAAATAGATCTCCAGACGATTTGCTCGGCCAAGGTCGTTCGCCAAATATAAAAATAAAGAAGGGAATTATTTAAAGCTTTTCTGTAAAGCTTATAAAAGCTAGAGGCACGATCATCTGTGGATAACTTCATTTAGCCCTTATAAACCGTGATGTACAGAGAATGACAACTACAGTGGAAAACGGTGATCAGCCTGTGCTGCGCTGTCGGAAAAGCTGTGGGTGGAAAGGTCAGTTATCCACAGGCAGGTTATCCACCGAGTTTCGCCCCCACTTGTCCAGTGTCCTCAAGGGCGGTTATCCACAGAGCTTATGCACATACCGTTGGTCTTCTTTTCGAGGGTTAACGCGTTGATAAATCATGTGCTGTGCGCAACCTGCATGTGGATAAGTGGACGTCTGGTCGCTACAATGACCGCTTGTTTTTGCCTCACCGGCTTTCAACTTAGGGGATATCCGTGTCAGTGGAACTTTGGCAGCAGTGCGTAGAGCTTTTGCGCGATGAGCTGCCTGCCCAACAATTCAACACTTGGATCCGTCCACTACAGGTCGAAGCCGAAGGCGACGAGCTGCGTGTCTACGCGCCGAATCGTTTTGTTCTCGACTGGGTCAATGAAAAGTACCTGGGCCGCGTCCTTGAACTGCTCGATGAGCATGGCAATGGCCTGGCGCCGGCGCTTTCCTTATTAATAGGCAGCAAACGCAGTTCGGCACCGCGTGCGGCACCGAACGCACCGTTGGCCGCCGCGGCGTCCCAGGCTCAGGCCGCTCAGGCGCCTGTCAGTGCTCCGGCGCCAGCCCCGGCACCCGCCTCGACCAAGCGTGCGACCCAAAAAGTAGCTGAGGTCAGTGAAGAGCCGTCCCGCGACAGCTTCGATCCAATGGCCGGCGCCAGTTCGCAGCAGGCTCCGGTTCGCGCCGAACAGCGTACGGTGCAGGTCGAAGGCGCGCTCAAGCACACCAGCTACCTGAACCGCACCTTTACCTTCGAGAACTTCGTCGAAGGCAAGTCCAACCAACTGGCCCGGGCTGCGGCCTGGCAAGTGGCAGACAACCCCAAGCACGGCTATAACCCGCTTTTTCTTTACGGCGGTGTCGGCTTGGGTAAAACCCACTTGATGCACGCGGTGGGTAACCACCTGTTAAAGAAGAATCCGAATGCCAAGGTTGTGTACCTGCATTCCGAGCGTTTCGTGGCGGACATGGTCAAGGCCTTGCAGCTGAATGCGATCAACGAGTTCAAGCGTTTCTACCGCTCGGTGGATGCATTGCTGATCGATGACATTCAATTCTTCGCTCGCAAGGAGCGTTCCCAGGAAGAATTTTTCCACACCTTCAACGCGCTGCTTGAAGGTGGTCAGCAGGTCATTCTTACCAGTGACCGCTATCCAAAAGAAATCGAAGGTCTTGAAGAACGCCTGAAGTCACGTTTCGGCTGGGGCCTGACGGTTGCCGTCGAGCCGCCAGAGCTGGAAACCCGCGTGGCGATCCTGATGAAAAAGGCCGACCAGGCCAAAGTCGAGCTGCCCCATGATGCAGCGTTCTTCATTGCCCAGCGTATTCGCTCCAACGTTCGCGAACTGGAAGGCGCGCTCAAACGCGTGATCGCCCACTCGCACTTCATGGGCCGCGATATCACCATTGAGCTGATTCGCGAATCCCTGAAAGATTTGTTGGCGCTGCAAGACAAACTGGTGTCTGTGGATAACATCCAACGCACCGTCGCCGAGTATTACAAGATCAAGATCTCCGACTTGCTGTCCAAGCGTCGTTCACGCTCGGTGGCACGTCCGCGTCAGGTCGCCATGGCGTTGTCCAAGGAACTGACCAACCACAGCCTGCCGGAAATCGGCGATGTGTTTGGCGGCCGCGATCACACGACTGTTTTGCACGCCTGCCGCAAGATCAACGAGCTTAAGGAATCCGACGCGGACATCCGCGAGGACTATAAGAACCTGCTGCGTACATTGACTACTTGATGAACATCAGCGCAGCTTATTAAGGCAAGGGACTAGACCATGCATTTCACCATTCAACGCGAAGCCCTGTTGAAACCCCTGCAACTGGTCGCAGGCGTCGTCGAGCGCCGCCAGACCTTGCCGGTGCTTTCCAACGTGCTGCTGGTTGTCGAAGGCCAGCAACTGTCGCTGACCGGTACCGACCTGGAAGTCGAGCTGGTCGGTCGTGTACAACTCGAAGAGCCTGCGGACCCGGGTTCCATCACTGTGCCTGCGCGCAAGCTGATGGACATCTGCAAGAGCTTGCCGAACGATGCGCTGATCGACATCAAGGTCGATGAGCAGAAGCTTGTGGTGAAGGCCGGCCGTAGTCGCTTTACCCTGTCGACCCTGCCGGCCAATGACTTCCCGACGGTGGAAGAAGGCCCAGGCTCGCTGACTTGCAGCCTTGAGCAAAGCAAATTGCGTCGTTTGATCGAACGCACCAGCTTCGCCATGGCGCAGCAAGACGTACGCTACTACCTCAACGGCATGCTGCTGGAAGTCTCCGCTGGCGTCATCCGCGCCGTGGCTACTGACGGTCACCGTTTGGCGATGTGCTCGATGCAGGCCGATATCGGCCAACCGGATCGTCATCAGGTGATCGTACCGCGCAAAGGTATTCTGGAATTGGCGCGTTTGCTGACCGAGCCGGACGGTAATGTCAGCATCGTCTTGGGCCAACACCACATCCGTGCTACCACCGGCGAATTCACCTTCACCTCGAAACTGGTCGACGGCAAATTCCCTGACTACGAGCGTGTTCTGCCAAAAGGTGGCGACAAGCTGGTACTGGGCGATCGCCAGGCCTTGCGTGAAGCGTTTAGCCGTACCGCGATCCTTTCCAACGAAAAATACCGGGGTATCCGCCTGCAGTTGGCCAATGGTCAGTTGAAGATCCAGGCGAACAACCCGGAACAGGAGGAAGCGGAAGAAGAAGTGGGTGTTGAGTACAACGGCGGCTCTCTGGAAATCGGTTTTAACGTGAGCTACCTGCTCGACGTACTGGGCGTGATGACCACCGAGCAGGTTCGTTTGATTCTGTCCGACTCCAACAGCAGTGCGCTGGTACAAGAGTCCGACAACGACGACTCGGCCTATGTTGTCATGCCGATGCGTCTGTAATCATGCTCAGCAGAACCTAGATGTCCTTAAGTCGCGTCTCGGTCACCGCGGTGCGCAATCTGCACCCGGTGACCTTCTCCCCCTCTCCCCGAATCAACATTCTTTACGGCGCCAACGGCAGCGGCAAAACCAGTGTCCTGGAAGCCATTCATCTGCTGGGGCTTGCCCGTTCGTTTCGCAGTAGCCGTCTGTTACCCGTCATCCAATACGAGCAATTGGCGTGTACGGTGTTTGGCCAGGTTGAACTGGCCGAGGGGGGACAGAGCGCGTTGGGGATATCTCGTGACCGGCAAGGTGAGTTCCAGATCCGGATCGACGGGCAGAACGCCCGCAGTGCTGCGCAACTTGCAGAAATCCTGCCGTTGCAGCTGATCAACCCGGACAGCTTCCGCCTGCTGGAAGGGGCGCCGAAAATTCGCCGACAGTTTCTCGACTGGGGTGTGTTCCACGTGGAACCCCGATTCATGTCTACGTGGCAGCGCTTGCAGAAGGCCTTGCGCCAGAGAAACTCTTGGCTGCGACATGGTACACTTGACGCCGTTTCGCAAGCGGTTTGGGACAGGGAACTGTGTCAGGCCAGCGCTGAAATAGATGAATACCGCCGCGCTTACATCAAAGCCTTGAAACCAGTCTTTGAACAGACCTTGAGCGAACTGGTTGAGCTCGAAGGCTTAACGCTCAGCTATTACCGAGGTTGGGACAAAGACCGTGAGTTGAGTGCAGTGCTCGCCGGGTCCCTTCAACGGGATCAGCAAATGGGTCATACCCAAGCGGGACCACAACGTGCTGATTTGCGTCTTAGACTGGGCGCACATAATGCTGCGGACATCTTGTCTCGTGGTCAGCAAAAGTTGGTGGTCTGTGCATTGCGGATCGCCCAAGGGCACCTGGTTAGCCAGGCCCGTCGCGGCCAGTGTATTTATCTGGTGGATGACCTGCCGTCCGAACTGGACGAGCACCACCGTCGCGCGCTTTGCCGCTTGCTGGAAGACTTACGCTGCCAGGTCTTTATCACCTGTGTAGATCACGAATTATTGAGGGAAGGCTGGCAGACGGAAACGCCAGTCGCTCTGTTCCACGTGGAACAGGGCCGTATCACCCAGACCCACGACCATCGGGAGTGAAGGCATTGAGCGAAGAAAATACGTACGACTCAACGAGCATTAAAGTGCTGAAAGGCCTGGATGCCGTACGCAAACGTCCCGGTATGTACATTGGTGACACCGACGATGGCAGTGGTCTGCACCACATGGTGTTCGAGGTGGTCGATAACTCGATCGACGAAGCTTTGGCCGGCCATTGCGACGACATCAGCATCATTATCCACCCGGATGAATCCATCACCGTTCGCGACAACGGCCGTGGCATCCCGGTAGACGTGCATAAAGAAGAAGGCGTTTCCGCAGCCGAGGTCATCATGACCGTTCTGCATGCTGGCGGTAAGTTCGACGATAACTCCTACAAGGTATCCGGCGGTCTGCACGGCGTAGGTGTATCGGTGGTGAATGCCCTGTCTGAACAACTGGTACTGACCGTTCGCCGCAGCGGCAAGATCTGGGAGCAGACCTACGTTCACGGCGTTCCGCAAGAACCGATGAAGATCGTCGGCGACAGCGAAACTACCGGCACCCAGATTCATTTCAAGGCTTCCAGCGAAACCTTCAAGAACATCCACTTCAGCTGGGACATCCTGGCCAAGCGGATCCGTGAACTGTCTTTCCTCAACTCCGGTGTCGGCATCGTCCTCAAGGATGAGCGTAGCGGCAAGGAAGAACTGTTCAAGTACGAAGGCGGTCTGCGTGCGTTCGTTGAATACCTGAACACCAACAAGACTCCGGTCAACCAGGTGTTCCATTTCAATATCCAGCGTGAAGACGGCATCGGCGTAGAAATCGCCTTGCAGTGGAACGACAGCTTCAACGAGAACCTGTTGTGCTTCACCAACAACATTCCACAGCGTGATGGCGGTACTCACCTGGTGGGTTTCCGTTCCGCACTGACGCGTAACCTGAACACCTACATCGAAGCTGAAGGCCTGGCGAAGAAGCACAAGGTTGCGACTACCGGTGACGATGCCCGTGAAGGCCTGACCGCGATCATTTCGGTGAAGGTGCCGGATCCGAAGTTCAGCTCCCAGACCAAGGACAAGCTGGTGTCTTCCGAAGTGAAGACCGCGGTCGAACAGGAAATGGGCAAGTACTTCTCTGATTTCCTGTTGGAGAACCCGAACGAAGCGAAGCTGGTCGTCGGTAAGATGATCGACGCGGCGCGTGCGCGTGAAGCGGCGCGCAAGGCCCGTGAGATGACTCGCCGTAAAGGCGCGCTGGACATCGCCGGTCTGCCGGGCAAACTGGCGGACTGCCAGGAAAAAGACCCTGCCCTCTCCGAGCTGTACCTCGTGGAAGGTGACTCTGCTGGCGGCTCCGCCAAGCAGGGACGCAACCGTCGCACCCAAGCCATCCTGCCGCTCAAGGGCAAGATTCTGAACGTCGAAAAGGCACGCTTCGACAAGATGATCTCTTCGCAGGAAGTGGGCACCTTGATCACCGCGCTGGGCTGCGGCATTGGCCGCGACGAGTACAACATCGACAAGTTGCGTTATCACAACATCATCATCATGACCGATGCTGACGTCGACGGTTCGCACATCCGTACCCTCTTGCTGACCTTCTTCTTCCGTCAGTTGCCGGAGTTGATCGAGCGCGGTTACATCTACATCGCTCAGCCGCCGCTGTACAAGGTCAAGAAAGGCAAGCAGGAGCAATACATCAAAGACGACGACGCCATGGAAGAGTACATGACGCAGTCGGCCCTGGAAGACGCGAGCCTGCACCTGAACGAAGAAGCCCCGGGTATCTCCGGCGAAGCCCTCGAGCGTCTGGTCAATGACTTCCGTCTGGTAATGAAGACCCTCAAGCGTCTGTCGCGCCTGTACCCACAGGAACTGACCGAGCACTTCATCTACCTGCCAGCGGTGAGCATGGAGCAACTGTCGGATCATGCAGCGATGCAGGATTGGATGGCTCAGTTCGAAGTTCGCCTGCGCACCGTCGAGAAATCCGGCCTGGTTTACAAAGCCAGCCTGCGTGAAGACCGTGAACGTAACGTCTGGTTGCCTGAGGTCGAGCTGATCTCCCACGGCCTCTCGAACTACATCACCTTCAACCGCGATTTCTTCGGCAGTAACGATTACAAGACGGTCGTGTCGTTGGGCGCTCAATTGAGCACCTTGCTGGACGACGGCGCGTACATCCAGCGCGGCGAGCGCAAGAAGCCGGTTACCGAATTCAAGGAAGCACTTGAATGGCTGATGGCGGAAAGCACCAAGCGTCATACCATCCAGCGCTACAAAGGTCTGGGCGAAATGAACCCGGATCAGCTATGGGAAACCACCATGGACCCTAGCCAGCGACGGATGCTCAAAGTGACCATCGAAGACGCCATTGGCGCCGACCAGATCTTCAACACCCTGATGGGTGATGCGGTCGAACCTCGTCGTGACTTCATCGAAAGTAACGCTCTGGCGGTTTCCAACCTGGACTTCTGATCCGGCAGGACTGCTCCAACAAAAAAAGGCCAACGCTTAGCGCTGGCCTTTTTTGTGATCGCCGAAAAGACATCAGGCGTTAGCGTTGGCGACCCTCTCAAGCCGATACCCATACCCGTAAATCGTCAGCAGTTGCCAACCGCGATCAGCCGTCAGGCCCAGCTTGTTGCGCAGGCGATAGATATGCGTATCCAGTGGGCGGGAAGATGTTATTTCTTCGTGGGTCCAAAAGCGTTCATATAAGTATTCACGGGACAAAGGTCGGCCCAGATTGGCGAACAGGCAGCGAGCGAGACGGTATTCCCGTTCGGTCAGGCTGATGGGGATGGCGGCGCGGGTGACGGTGAGTTCGGCGTCGTCGAATTCGAGGTCATTGAAGGTCAGTATTTCGGTAGCCGCGGCGCGTTGCAGCCCATGCCGGCGAAGCACCGCGCTGACCCGCGCCATCAGCTCGTTAGGACGAAACGGTTTGCTCACGTAATCATCGGCCCCGGCGTTCAACGCCTGGACGATATCGCTTTCGGTATCGCGACTGGTGAGCATGATCGCGGCGGGTGGCACGTCCATGTGTTCGCGGGTCCAGCGCAACAAAGCGAGCCCGCTGATATCGGGCAGTTGCCAATCGAGGATCAGCAGGTCGAAGGTCTCCCGCCGAAGTTGGCGTCGCAAGTCCTCTCCCCGCTCGAAACAATGCAGCGTCCACGCTTGTTCACCCGTGACGGAGATCTGTCGCAGTGTCTGTTCAACCCGGCGCAGTTCAGCGGGCTCGTCATCCAGTATTGCGACACGCATGCCGAGTAGTTCCTTCATCTCGTGGTGCAAAGTAAAAATCCTGCGGGAGTTTAGGCTGATTGATGGAATCTGAACAATTGTGGCGAATTGCTGCAAAGGTCACTTATATCGGTAAATTCGTTGTCGCTGAGCGGCACAGGGGCATTGGGATGTGCTCCGGCGCAGGGAGCGCCAAGTCAACTTTACAGGACCGTCGATTGCCGGTTTTCGGCGGTACCCTGTTCAGGGGAAATACACGGAGTGCCTGCTCGGTGCCGACACAAGGATGTGTCATCTTCGATATCCTTTGCTTCATGGCTATCTGCCAGAGCATCCGCTCAGGTATCGTGCGTCGAATACGCGTGTGCGTTATCCGGCGTGATTTTCATCAGAGCATAAAAGCCAATCCATGAACCCCATGACCTTATTGCTCCCACGCCGTTCTGGCGTCTGTCTTTTACTGATGGCTGGCCTGGCGGGATTGTTCGCTCACAGTGCATCAGCCGCTGTCGCCTCGGCAAAACGTCTGCCTTATATCGATCAGAACCAACAATGCCGTGGTCAACCGCTGCCGGCAACGGTCGAACATCTGACCGGCGAAGCCTGGAAACTGGATGTCAAAGGCAAGCAGACGCCGTTGCAGGAAGGTATGTCGATCGACGAGCAGGAAGGCGTCAAAACCTCGCCTTCGGCATTTGTCAGCCTGTCCCTGGGCGATGGGGCGCGGGTGGTGTTGCCCTCCAGTTCCCATATCACCCTGCACCTCAATGAAGAACATTCGATCCCTCAGGTCATTCTTGAGCAGGGCCAGGTTGAGTCGTATGTGATCAAACGTGCCAGCGACCATGATCGCTTTCAGATTGTCACTCCGGTCGGTGTCCTGGGCGTACGGGGTACGCACTTTCGGGTGCGCAACGATGACACTGGTCAGTCATTGCTTGAGGTTCTGAATGGACAAGTGGCGGTCAATCGTGATGAACAAACGTCGGGGCCCCGCCCTGCCCGGCCCGTTGCCAAACGCCCCAAGGGCGTTGAAGCTGACGAAGTCCAGGTCATGGCCCGCCAGGGGTTGCGAATTCAGAAACAAGGCGTGCTGACGCCAACCGACTTGTTACCCGCTCCACGTTTGTTGGGGCAGGCCGGTCAGAGGGGGAATGTGCCTGTCTGGCAATTGATCATGAAACCCATCGAAGGGGCAACGCGTTATCGGGCTCAAGTAGCCACCGACGCAGCCTTTCTGGACATCAAGCAAGAGCAGTTTTCCAGCACGCCAGAGGTCAAGTTCAGCGGGCTGAAAGCGTTTTTTTACCATGTTCGCCTGTCGGCCTTTGACGCTCAGGGGTTAGAGGGTGAGACCGGGGTGTATGACATTTTCTATCACCCCAGGACCCCACGTGTTCAATAGCATCTCGGTCGACGGCCGATGAAGGGCCGGCCAAGGAAGGATGGCCGCGAGCCGACCCAGGCTCAGCGGCTGTTTCGGCGGATAGTCCGTGAGTGGCTGTGGGTCTGTCTGATCCTGCTGCCGCTGACGGCGATGCTGTCCATGTATCAGGGCTTGGCCCTGAGCAATCTGCTGTATGACAACCTGCGCCGCCTGAGTCCGCTGCCAGTGGACCGGCGAATACTCATTGTTACGATCGATGACTACAGCTTGCAGCAGCTTGGCCGATGGCCGTGGTCGCGAGCCATGCACGCGCAACTGCTGGATCGGCTCAGCGCAGCGAACGTTAAAGGTGTTCTATTCGACGTTATTTTCAGCGAGCCCGATAGCCAGCCCGCCAACGATCAGCTTTTAGCCCAGGCGACCTGTCGGGCCGCAAATGTATTTGTGCCGTTGCTGCGCGAAGGCGTCGCCCGTTATGGGCAACCCTTGGGGGAAATCGAACCGGTGGCTGCGCTGAGCCATTGCGCTAAAGGTGTCGGGCACATCAATGCCGAAGCGGACGCTGATGGGGTCGTGCGCAGCGTGTATTTAAGCGAAGGCCCGGCGCAAAAAGCACGCCCGCAACTGGCCTGGCTGCTGTACGAAGAAACGCTTTCCGACAAGGGAAATGCACCGATGCCCGGCACCCCGGCCTCGCCATTGGAGCAAGGCTGGCAGCGAGCCCATGAAATACGGATTCCTTTCATCCATTCCGACGCAGGCTTTCCTACGGTGCCCTACGTCAGCGTATTGCGCGGCGAAGTTCCGCCCGAATTGCTGCGTGATCGCTTGATTCTGATCGGCTCGACCGCTGCCGGCCTGGGGGATCGCTACGTGACCCCGCAATCGGCCAGCATCGGCACTACACCGGGTGTTGAGATTCAAGCGAATATCCTCAACGGGCTGCTTCAACAGCGCAACATCGTGGAGCTTGATCAACGCTTGGCGGCATTGCTGTCGATGATGATCGTTGGTGAGTTACTGGGCCTGTTACTGGTACGTCCGCGTCGTGCCTTATGGCTGACCCTGGGTGCAATGGCAGCCGCTCTGCTGGGCTCGGCTGTACTGTTGCGGCTTGGCTGGTGGTGGTCACCGGCCGCAAGCCTGTTGGGGATGATGCTGGGCTACCTGATCTGGAATTGGCGAAGGCTGAACGCGGTGCTCGCCTATTTCGGCTGGGAACTGGCGCGCCTGGACAGCGAGCCAAAAGTCTTTCCTGAGCGTCGTCGCACCCAGGCCCCGGCCGGTGATGTGTTGCAAGGGCAAATCGTCGCGCTGGAGCAGGCCATGAGCCGAACCCGCGATACCCGGCGATTCATTGCCGACGGGCTTGAATACCTGCCCGTGGCGACGCTGATCAGCGATCCGCACGGGCGTATTCTGCTGGCCAACCGTAAGGCTCGAGAGGTATTTGGTCGTGGTCTGGTGGGTGAGGACGTGCTCGAGCAACTGAATGACCTGGGGTACCCGGTGCCGTCCGATGGAGCGTCATCTGCGTTGTCGACCCTGGAACCCTTGGAGTTTCGTGACACCCAGGCACGCAGCCTGCGTCTGGACCTGGCACCGCTGTTACCGGCCGAGGGTGACTCCGTGATTGGCTGGCTGCTGAGTCTCACTGACTTGAGCGTGGAGCGCGACACCGAAGAACAGCGAGCCGTATTGCTGCGCTTTTTGTCCCATGACCTGCGGGCTCCCCATTCGGCGATACTCGCCTTGCTCGACGTTCAGCGGCATCAGGTGCCCGGTGATACTCAAGTGTTCAGCCAGATCGAGTTACAAGTGCGCAAGGCGTTGAACCTGACCGAGGCTTTTGTGCAGTTGGCAAAGGCCGAGTCCGAGGCCTATCAGTTTCAGCCGAGCATGTTCGCGATGTTGTTGCTCGATTCTTTCGACCAAGCCTTGAGTATCGCTTACCTGAAAAACATTCAGTTGCTGCATGACCTCGACGAAAACGCTGAAGCGCAGGTCCTGGCGGATCAATCACTACTGACACGGGCACTGTTCAACCTGTTGGAAAACGCCATCAAGTACAGCCCGGCGGGGTCGCGGATATCGGTGCGGGTGAGTTATGCCGAAGGCTGGTTGCTGTGCGAGATCGTCGATCAGGGCCGAGGGATTGCCGTCGAAGAACTTCCTGAGTTGTTCAGCCAGTATCGGCGTTTTACTTCAGCTCAGGGCACCGATGGCCTGGGACTGGGTTTGTCCATGGTCAAGGCGGTGGTGGATCGTCATGGCGGAAGGATTTCCTGTCGTAGCGTGGTGGGGCAAGGCTCGACGTTCAGCATTCAGTTACCGCTATTGAGCGAGTGATCCAGATGTTTTCAGCGCGCATAAAAAACCGGCTATATCAGCCGGTTTTTTTAGGTCAGAAATAAACTTATGCACCTTTTCGGATTTTTTTCTTTCCCAAGAAATATGTATGTAAATCAAAAACTTAATAGCTAATTGAAGCGCTTTTCAACAAAACGACACACAGGTTATCCACAGAATCTCAGACAGCCACTTGATCGGTCGCACTTGGCGCCGCCGGGGCTGCTGGCAGCGAGCCCATTTCGCGCTGCATCTGTTCGTTCCAGGCTTGGACCCGATCATTGAGGTCGGCGATCGCTCGCGGCCCACTGCCCTCGGCGTACATCGGCGCGCCAATGATCACCGTGATCACGCCCTGCTTTTTTGCCCAACCGGTTTTTGGCCAGAACTTGCCGGCATTGTGCGCAATCGGCAGTACCGGCAATGACGCATTGACAGCCAACGCGGTGCCACCCCGGGAAAACTTGCCGATGGTGCCATAGGGAACGCGAGTCCCTTCCGGGAAGATCAGTACCCAGACCTTGTCCTTGAGCAGCTCATCGCCCTTCTTCGCCACATGCTTGAGTGCAGCTTTCGGGTTGCCACGGTCGATGGCGATCGGTCGCAGCATCGCCATGGCCCAGCCGAAGAACGGAACGTAGAGCAGTTCGCGCTTGAGCACCTGGCTCAGCGGCTCGAAGTAGGCCGAGAGAAAAAAGGTCTCCCAGGTGCTCTGATGGTTCGCCTGAATCACGCAGGGCTGGTCAGGTACATTCTCGGCACCCTTCACTTCGTAACGGATACCCAGAAAGACTTTGCTCAGCCATAAGGCACAGCGGCACCAGTACACGTTGATAAAGCGATAGCGCGCCTTGAATGGCAGAAACGGCGCGATAAAAAAGCTCAGGGTGCACCAGAGTAAGGAACTGGTGCCCAGCAGCAGGTAAAAGAGGAAAGTTCTGATGGCCTGCAGTATCGACATGGCGACATTTACCGTTGCGGGCATTGCCCGCCTATTCAAACGCACTCCCGATCAGTCCTTGGCCAGGATGTCAGAAGAGCCTTAGTTGTGGATAAGTTCCGCGGCAATCGCCGCCAGATCGTCAAAAATCAAGGTGCCTGCCGGTAGGGTCTTGCCCTGAGTCTTTTCGCCTTTCCCGGTCTTTACCAAAACTGGCTGACAGTCGACGGCTTTGGCGGCTTCCAGGTCACCGAGAGTATCGCCGACGAACCATAGATTCGTCAGCGAAACGTTGTAATGCGCGGCGATGGCTTTCAACATCCCGGGTTTTGGCTTGCGGCAATCGCAGCCATCGTCGGGCCCATGCGGGCAATAAACGATCAGCCCGACTTCACCACCCTGCTCCGCCACCAGTTCGCGCAAGCGAGCGTGCATGGCCTCCAGGGTGGTGATGTCGTAATAGCCGCGAGCGATGCCCGACTGGTTAGTAGCGACCGCCACCGTCCAGCCGGCCTTGCTCAACTGCGCGATCGCTTCGATCGAACCGGGCAGCGGAATCCACTCCTCCACCGACTTGATGTACGCGTCGGAGTCGTAATTGATCACTCCATCCCGATCGAGAATCAGCAGTTTCAACAGCAGCCCCTCAGCCCAGCAACGAAATGTCGGCGACGCCGAGGAACAGCCCACGCAGGCGCGCCAGCAGTGCATAGCGGTTGGCTCGTACCTTGGCATCTTCGGCGTTGACCATCACTGCTTCGAAGAACGCGTCCACCGGCTCGCGCAAGGCGGCCAGACGTGCCAGCGATTCGCTGTACTGACGAGCAGCGGCCATCGGCTGGACAGCCTGGTCAGCCTGCTGGATCGCCGAATACAGCGAAAACTCGTTGGCGTTGTCGAAGTATTTGGCTTCAACGACCGTCGGCACGGAGCCTTCGATCTTGCTCAACAGGTTGGAAACGCGCTTGTTCACGGCGGCCAGCGCAGCGGCTTCCGGCAATTTGCGGAACGCTTCTACCGCTTGGACACGCTGATCGAAGTCCAGCGCCGAACCCGGCTTCAGGGCACGGACCGACAGGTAAGTCCCGACATCAACGCCTTCGTCTTCATAACGGGCACGCAGACGATCGAAGATGAATTCCAGCACCGAGTCATTAAGGCCGGCAGCCTTGACCTTGGTACCGAACGCATTCACGGCGAACGCCACGGCGTCGTTCAGGTCGAGGTCGAGCTTCTTGTCGATCAGGATGCGCAATACACCCAGCGCAGCACGGCGCAGGGCGTACGGGTCTTTGCTCCCGGTTGGCAACATGCCGATACCGAAAATACCCACCAACGTATCGAGCTTGTCGGCGATGGCCACGGCCGCACCGGTGAGGGTGGTCGGCAATTCAGCGCCGGCACCGCGCGGCATGTACTGCTCGTTCAGCGCCAGTGCAACTTCTTCTGGCTCGCCGTCGTTAAGGGCGTAGTAGTAACCGGCGACACCTTGCATCTCCGGGAACTCGCCAACCATTTCGGTCGCCAGGTCGCACTTGGACAGCAGGCCGGCACGGGAAGCCCATGCAGCGTTGCCGCCAATGCGTTGAGCAATGAATGCAGCGAGTCTGGAAACACGTTCGGCCTTGTCGAAGACGCTGCCGAGTTTTTCCTGGAACACCACATTCTGCAGGCGCAGATTGAACGCTTCGAGTTTTTGCTTCTTGTCTTGCTTGAAGAAGAACTCGGCGTCGGTCAGGCGTGGGCGAACCACTTTCTCGTTACCGGCGATGATCTGCTGCGGGTCTTTGCTTTCGATGTTGGCCACGGTAATGAAACGAGGCAGCAACTTGCCGTCGGCATCCAGCAGGCAGAAATACTTCTGGTTGTCCTGCATGGTGGTAATCAGCGCTTCTTGCGGCACGTCGAGGAAACGTTCTTCGAACGAGCACACCAGCGGCACCGGCCATTCGACCAGCGCGGTCACTTCATCGAGCAGGTTCGGCGGCACGATGGCCGTACCTTCCTGCTGCGTCGCCAGCTCTTCGGTGCGCTTGCTGATCAGCTCGCGACGCTCGTTGGCGTCGGCCACCACGTAAGCGGCACGCAGATCGTTCAGGTAGTTGGCCGGCGAGGTGATGCGCACGCTTTCAGGGTGGTGGAAGCGGTGACCACGGGAATCGCGACCGGACTTCTGGGCGAGGATGGTGCAGTCGATGACATGGTCACCGAGCAGCATCACCAGCCATTGGGTCGGGCGAACGAATTCTTCCTTGCGAGCACCCCAGCGCATGCGCTTGGGAATAGGCAGGTCGTTGAGGGAGTCTTCCACGATGGTCGGCATCAGGTTCGCGGTCGGCTTGCCGGCGATGCTTTGGCTGTAGCGCAGCTTTGGACCGCTCTGATCGATCTCGCTCAGGTCGACGCCGCACTTCTTGGCAAAGCCCAGGGCAGCTTGAGTCGGGTTGCCTTCGGCATCGAACGCGGCCTGGCGTGGCGGGCCGTCGAGGTTGATGCTGCGATCCGGCTGCTGGGTCGCCAGTGCGGTGATCAGCACGGCCAGACGACGTGGCGCGGCGTAGACGGTTTTGGTTTCGTAGTTCAGGCCGGCAGCTTGCAGGCCTTTGTCGATACCGGCCATAAACGCTTCGGCCAGGGTATTCAGGGCTTTGGGTGGCAGTTCTTCGGTGCCCAATTCAACCAGAAAATCTTGAGCACTCATTGTGCAGCCTCCAGCTTGGCCAATACTTCATCACGCAGGTCCGGGGTCGCCATCGGGAAGCCCAGCTTGGCGCGAGCCAGCAGGTAGGCTTGCGCAACGGAACGCGCCAGGGTGCGGACCCGCAGGATGTATTGCTGACGCGCGGTCACCGAGATCGCCCGGCGCGCATCCAGCAGGTTGAAGGTGTGGGAAGCCTTCAACACCATTTCGTAGCTCGGCAACGGCAATGGCTGATCGAGTTCGATCAGGCGCTTGGCTTCGCTTTCGTAGAAGTCGAACAACTCGAACAGCTTCTCGACGTTGGCGTGTTCGAAGTTGTAGGTCGACTGCTCCACTTCGTTCTGGTGGAACACATCGCCGTAAGTCACTTTGCCGAACGGACCGTCAGCCCAGACCAGGTCATAGACCGAGTCGACGCCTTGCAGGTACATCGCCAGACGTTCCAGACCGTAAGTGATCTCGCCGGTCACCGGGTAGCACTCGATGCCGCCCGCTTGCTGGAAGTAAGTGAACTGCGTCACTTCCATGCCGTTGAGCCAGACTTCCCAGCCCAGACCCCAGGCGCCCAGCGTCGGCGATTCCCAGTTGTCTTCGACGAAACGGATGTCGTGCACCAGCGGGTCGAGGCCCACGTGCTTGAGGGAGCCCAGGTACAGTTCCTGGAAGTTGTCCGGGTTCGGCTTCAGGACTACCTGGAACTGGTAGTAATGCTGCAGACGGTTCGGGTTTTCGCCGTAGCGGCCGTCAGTCGGGCGACGACTGGGCTGCACATAAGCGGCGTTCCAGGTTTCCGGGCCAATGGCGCGCAGGAACGTGGCAGTGTGGAAAGTGCCGGCGCCTACTTCCATATCGTAGGGCTGAAGTACCACACAACCTTGCTCGGCCCAGTATTGCTGGAGGGCGAGGATCAAGTCTTGGAAGGTACGCACGGCTGGCGTAGGCTGGCTCACGAAATTCACCTGTTTCTTGGGCTGCGATTTAAAGAGCGGGAGTATACCCGATTCGAACCTGCGCACGCCCCCTGGAGCCTTATGCCACGCTGCTTTTGGTGTACCGAAGATCCGCTGTACATGGCTTATCACGATCAGGAGTGGGGGACGCCGTTGCGCGATGCGCAGGGTTTGTTCGAGTTGCTTTTGCTCGAAGGGTTCCAGGCCGGGCTTTCCTGGATCACCGTGTTGCGCAAACGAGAGCGTTATCGCGAAGTGATGTTTGGCTTCGACATACAGCGGGTGGCACAGATGAGCGATGCGGAAATCGATGAATTGATGCTCGATCCGGGGATCATCCGCAATCGTCTCAAACTCAATGCCGCCCGTCGCAATGCTCAAGCCTGGCTGGCGCTGGAAGATCCGGTGGCGTTTCTCTGGTCGTTCGTCGGCGGCACGCCGGTGATCAATCATTTCAAGGATCGCAGTGAAGTGCCGGCCGTGACGCCGGTCGCCGTCGAGATGAGCAAAGGCCTGAAAAAAGCCGGATTCACGTTCGTCGGCCCGACCATTTGTTACGCGCTGATGCAAGCTTCCGGCATGGTCATGGACCACACTCGCGATTGCGATCGCTACGCCACCTTGGCGAACGGCGGTTAGAATAACCGCCTCGCGCACAGCACAAGATCAGGAGTGACCTGTGGATAAGTTGAAAGGCGCCTTGCTGGTAGGCGCTCTGCGGTTGTTTGCGTTGCTGCCATGGCGGGCAGTGCAGGCGGCAGGTTCGGCCATTGGCTGGATCATGTGGAAAACCCCCAACCGTTCCCGTGAGGTGGTACGGATCAACCTCGCCAAGTGCTTTCCGCAAATGGACCCCGCCGAACGCGAGCGTTTAGTCGGACAGAGCCTGAAAGACATCGGCAAGTCCTTGACCGAGAGCGCCTGCGCATGGATCTGGCCGGCCCAGCGTTCCATTGATCTGGTGCGCGAAGTCGAAGGTCTGGATGTGCTTAAAGACGCCCTCGCCTCCGGCAAAGGCGTGGTCGGCATCACCAGTCACCTGGGCAACTGGGAAGTGTTGAACCATTTCTATTGCAACCAATGCAAACCGATCATTTTCTACCGTCCGCCCAAGCTCAAGGCGGTGGATGAATTGCTGCGCAAGCAGCGGGTGCAATTGGGCAACCGGGTGGCCGCTTCCACCAAGGAAGGCATCCTCAGCGTGATCAAGGAAGTGCGCAAAGGGGGGGCCGTGGGCATTCCGGCTGATCCGGAGCCGGCCGAATCCGCCGGAATTTTCGTGCCGTTCTTCGCCACCCAGGCCCTGACCAGTAAATTCGTGCCGAACATGCTGGCCGGCGGCAAAGCGGTCGGCGTGTTCCTGCATGCCCTGCGGCTACCGGACGGTTCGGGTTACAAAGTAATCCTCGAAGCTGCGCCCGAGGCCATGTACAGCACCGATACCGAAACCTCCTGCGCGGCGATGAGCCAGGTGGTCGAGCGCTATGTGCGGGCTTATCCGAGCCAGTACATGTGGAGCATGAAACGCTTCAAGAAGCGTCCGCCGGGCGAAGAACGCTGGTATTGATGCCGCTGTGGATAACTCCCGGTAAAAATCAAAAGATCGCAGGCTTCGCCAGCTCCTGCAAAAGGCGCGGTGTACACCCCGTAGGCGCTGGCGAAGGCTGCGATCTTTTTTGATCTTTGGCCTGAGTTGCCTCTGATCAGTGCGCCTGACGCTCAAGCTTTTTAAGAAACACCGTCATTTCCTTCTCGGCCTGCTTGTCGCCATGGTTGCGGGCCGCTTCCAGGCCCTGTTCCCAGGCCTGACGCGCCGCTGCGTAATTCGCCAGTGCCAGATGCGCCTTGCCCAATAGTTTCCAGGCTGCCGAATACTTCGGGTCGATCTCGACGCAGCGCTGGAAATGCTCTGCGGCCTTGGCATTTTCACCCAGATCCAGATAACCCTTGCCCAGACCAAAGCGCAGCAGGGAGTTATCCACACCCTTGGCGAGCATCTTTTCCAGGGATTCGATCATTGGTATTTCCCCTCAGTCAGTGATCGTAGCGATCGTTCCCACGCTCCGCGTGGGAATGCCTCAATGGACGCTCCGCGTCCGCTTCGGCAGGGACGCGGAGGGTCCCGGGCTGCATTCCCACGCAGAGCGTGGGAATGATCAGTTGCCGGATCAGAAGAAGCTCAACCCCACATGGAACAGCTTTTCCACATCCCGAATATGCTTTTTATCCACAAGGAACAGAATCACATGGTCGCCGGCTTCGATCACCGTGTCGTCGTGGGCGATGATCACTTCTTCGTCGCGGATGATCGCGCCGATGGTGGTCCCTGGCGGCAGGCCGATGTTTTCAATGGCCTTGCCAATCACCTTGCTCGACTTTTCATCACCGTGGGCGATGGCCTCGATGGCTTCCGCCGCACCTCGACGCAATGAGTGCACGCTGACGATATCGCCACGCCGCACGTGAGCCAGCAAGGTGCCGATGGTCGCCAATTGCGGGCTGATGGCGATGTCGATGTCGCCACCCTGGATCAGGTCGACGTAGGCCGGGTTGTTGATGATCGTCATCACCTTCTTCGCGCCCAGGCGCTTGGCCAGTAGCGACGACATGATGTTGGCTTCGTCGTCGTTGGTCAGCGCCAGGAAGATATCGGCGTCGGCGATGTTTTCCTCGATCAGCAGGTCACGGTCGGAGGCACTGCCCTGCAACACCACGGTGCTATCGAGGGTGTCCGAGAGATGGCGGCAGCGGGTCGGACTCATCTCGATGATCTTCACCTGATAGCGACTTTCGATGGCCTCCGCCAAACGCTCGCCAATCTGCCCCCCGCCAGCGATGACGATACGTTTGTAGCTCTCATCGAGGCGGCGCATTTCGCTCATCACCGCGCGAATGTTCGCTTTGGCGGCGATGAAAAATACTTCATCGTCAGCCTCGATCACCGTATCGCCCTGGGGCAGGATCGGCCGGTCACGACGGAAAATCGCCGCAACGCGGGTTTCGACATTCGGCATGTGTTCACGCAACTGGCGCAATTGCTGACCCACCAGCGGACCGCCGTAATAGGCTTTCACTGCCACCAGTTGCGCCTTGCCTTCGGCGAAGTCGATTACTTGCAACGCACCCGGATGCTGGATCAGGCGCTTGATGTAGTTGGTAACGACTTGCTCCGGGCTGATCAGCACGTCGACTGGAATCGCTTCGTTATCGAACAGTTCGGCACGGGTCAGGTACGCGGCTTCGCGGACCCGGGCGATTTTGGTCGGTGTGTGGAACAAGGTGTGAGCGACCTGACAGGCCACCATGTTGGTTTCGTCACTGTTCGTCACGGCCACCAGCATGTCGGCGTCATCCGCGCCGGCCTGACGCAGGATGGTCGGCAGCGAACCGCGACCTTGCACGGTGCGGATGTCCAGGCGATCGCCCAGATCGCGCAGGCGTTCGCCATCGGTGTCGACCACGGTGATGTCATTGGCTTCACTGGCCAGATGTTCTGCCAGCGAACCGCCGACTTGCCCTGCGCCGAGGATGATGATTTTCATCCATTCACTCCTTAAAACCGGTTAACCGCCTGCGGCGGCAATCTTGATCAGCTTGGCGTAATAGAACCCGTCGTGGCCACCTTCCTGGGCCAGCAATTGGCGACCATGGGGCTGTTTGATGCCGGCCTGACTGGCGATATCGAGTTCACGGGCACCCGGCGTGCGAGCGAGGAATGCTTCGATGACCTCGGTGTTCTCGGTCGGCAGCGTGGAGCAGGTGGCGTAAAGCACAATGCCGCCCACCTCCAACGTTATCCACAGGGCGTCGAGTAGCTCGCCCTGAAGCACCGCCAACGCGGCGATGTCGTCGGGTTGGCGGGTCAGCTTGATATCCGGGTGACGACGAATCACCCCGGTGGCCGAGCACGGCGCATCCAGCAGAATGCGTTGGAATGGCTTGCCGTCCCACCAGCTCGCGGTGTCGCGGCCGTCGGCGGCGATCAGTTCGGCGCTCAGGCCCAGGCGTGCAAGATTTTCCCGCACTCGAACCAGGCGCTTGGCTTCCAGATCCACCGCCACCACGCCAGCCAGTTGGGGCTCGGCTTCAAGGATGTGGCAGGTTTTCCCCCCCGGTGCGCAGCAGGCGTCCAGCACCCGCTGGCCAGGCGCCAGCTCCAGCAGATCGGCGGCCAGTTGCGCGGCTTCGTCCTGCACGCTGATCCAGCCTTCGGCGAAACCTGGCAGGCTACGCACGTCCGCCGCTGCGTCGAGGATGATGCCATCCCGACTGTAAATGCACGGCGTGGCCGCGATGCCCGCTTCAGTCAGCAACCCGAGATAAGCGTCGCGGGTGTGGTGGCGACGGTTGACTCGCAAAATCATTGGCGGGTGAGCGTTGTTCGCCGCGCAAATGGCCTCCCATTGTTCAGGCCAGAAGGCTTTGAGGGATTTTTGCAGCCAGCGCGGGTGAGCGGTGCGCACCACCGGGTCGTGTTCCAGCTCAGACAGCAGCGCTTCGCTTTCCCGTTGGGCACGGCGCAAAACGGCGTTGAGCAAGGCTTTGGCCCACGGTTTTTTCAGTTTGTCGGCGCAACCCACGGTTTCACCGATGGCCGCGTGGGCCGGAACCCGGGTGTAGAGCAGTTGATAGAGACCGACCAGCAACAGCGCCTCGACATCGGCATCAGCCGCCTTGAACGGCTTTTGCAGCAACTTGGCCGCTAGCGCCGACAAACGTGGCTGCCAGCGCGCCGTGCCGAATGCCAGGTCCTGGGTGAAGCCGCGATCGCGATCTTCGACCTTGTCCATTTGCGTCGGCAGAGAACTGTTGAGCGAGGCTTTTCCGTTAAGAACAGCGGCCAATGCCTTGGCGGCAGCCAGACGTGGATTCATTGAGCGTCCGCCGTTTGACCAAGCACGGTACCGACGGCGAATTTCTCACGACGGCTGTTGTACAAATCGCTGAAGTTCAGCACCTTGCCGCCGGGCAATTGCAGACGGGTCAGGCACAGCGCCTGTTCACCGCAGGCGACGACCAAGCCGTCCTTGCTGGCACTGAGGATTTCACCCGGTGCGCCCTGCCCTTCGGCCACGCTCGCAGCCAGCACTTTAAGCGCTTCGCCGTTCAGCGTGCTGTGGGTGATCGGCCATGGGTTGAAGGCGCGAACCAGGCGCTCCAGCTCAACCGCCGGGCGGCTCCAGTCGATGCGTGCTTCGTCCTTGTTCAATTTGTGTGCGTAGGTGGCGAGGCTGTCGTCCTGCACTTCACCTTCCAGAGTGCCTGCCGCCAGGCCGGCAATCGCCTGCACCACGGCCGGCGGGCCGATCTCTGCAAGACGATCGTGGAGGCTGCCGCCAGTGTCTTGGGCGCTGATCGGCGTGGTGACTTTCAGCAGCATCGGCCCGGTATCCAGACCCAGTTCCATGCGCATCACAGTCACGCCACTTTCGCTGTCGCCCGCTTCCACAGCGCGCTGGATCGGCGCCGCACCGCGCCAGCGTGGCAGCAACGAAGCGTGGCTGTTGATGCAGCCCAGACGCGGAATATCCAGCACCACTTGGGGCAGGATCAGGCCGTAGGCGACCACCACCAGCAAGTCCGGTTTCAGTGCGGCGAGTTCAGCCTGAGCGTCTTCGTTGCGCAGGGTTGGCGGCTGCAACACCGGGATGTTGTTTTCCAGTGCCAACTGCTTGACCGGGCTGGGCATCAGCTTCTGCCCACGACCCGCCGGACGGTCCGGTTGGGTATAAACCGCAATGATTTCGTAAGGACTGTCGAGCAGGGCCTTGAGGTGTTCGGCGGCGAATTCCGGGGTACCGGCAAAGACAATGCGCAATGGCTCAGTCATGAGAACTCTCGATTACAAAGCGTCTTGAAAAGAAAAAGGCTTGCCGCAGCAAGCCTTTGAAAGAAGGGCATCAAGCGTTCTGGCGATGGAGCTTCTCCAGTTTCTTCTTGATCCGGTCGCGTTTGAGCGTGGACAGGTAATCAACGAACAATTTGCCGTTGAGGTGGTCGCATTCATGCTGGATGCAGACCGCGAGCAAGCCTTCGGCGACCAGTTCGTACGGTTGGCCGTCGCGGTCCTGGGCCTTGATCCTGACCTTTTGCGGGCGATCGACGTTTTCGTAGAAACCCGGCACCGAAAGGCAGCCTTCCTGATACTGGTCCACCTCGTCGGTGAGGACTTCGAACTCGGGGTTGATGAACACCCGCGGTTCGCTGCGGTCTTCGGAGAGGTCCATTACGACAATACGTTTGTGCACGTTGACCTGGGTCGCGGCGAGGCCGATGCCTGGCGCTTCATACATTGTTTCAAACATGTCATCGACCAACCGACGCACTTCGTCGTCCACTACAGCCACGGGTTTGGCGATAGTGCGCAGGCGCGAGTCGGGGAATTCGAGGATGTCTAAAATGGCCATAAGCTCAATTGCTGCACGTGTGAGGTAAAGTCGGGTCGATGGCCTGGCGAGTCCGAGGATGCAGGCTACCGTTGTGAACGTAGCTTCCCGCTTTTCAATAATGAGCCGGAAGCGAGCCACGAGGGCTCTGGCGTTTCACGCGAACGTACATAATAAAGGGATTCACCGCATGAGGAAATCACTACTCGCCTTGCTCCTTCTGGCCTCGGCCGGTTTTGCGCATGGGCAAGTGCAACTCAGGGAAGGTTTTCCACAGCAATACACTGTAATGGCAGGGGACACACTCTGGGACATTTCCGCCAGATACCTGCGTGAACCGTGGGAGTGGCCGCAGCTTTGGCAGGCCAATCCACAGATCGAAAACCCCAATCTCATCTATCCCGGCGATACGCTGTCGCTGGTCTACGTCAACGGGCAGCCACGCCTGACCCTCAATCGCGGCGCTTCCCGGGGCACCATCAAGCTTTCGCCACGAGTCCGCAGCTCGCCGGTGGCCGATGCCATTCCGAGCATTCCGCTGAAATCGATCAACAGCTTTCTGCTGAGCAATCGCATCGTCGACAAGGCAGAGGATTTCGACAAGGCACCCTACATCGTCGCCGGCGATGCCGAACGGGTGCTCAGCGGCACCGGTGATCGAATATTCGCGCGCGGCCACTTCGACCCGGCACAACCGGTGTACGGCATCTTCCGTCAAGGCAAGGTCTATACCGATCCGCAGAGCAAGGAGTTTCTGGGAATCAATGCCGACGATGTCGGTGGCGGCGAGATCATTGCCACTGAAGGCGACGTCGCCACCCTCGCCTTGCAACGCACCACTCAGGAAGTACGACTCGGCGACCGGTTGTTCGGCGGCGAGGAGCGCTCGATCAATTCGACTTTCATGCCCAGTGCCCCGACAACCGAAATCAACGGTTTGATCATCGATGTGCCGCGTGGGGTCACCCAGATCGGCGCGCTGGATGTCGTCACGCTGAACAAGGGCCAGCGAGATGGCCTGGCTGAAGGCAATGTGCTGGTGGTGATGAAAACCGGTGAAACCGTGCGCGACCGGATCACCGGCCAACCCTTGAAAATTCCCGACGAGCGGGCCGGTTTGCTGATGGTATTCCGCACTTACGACAAGCTCAGCTACGGGCTTGTCCTTAACGCATCGCGCTCCCTGGCGGTGATGGACAAGGTGCGAAATCCTTAAGCCTGCTCACAAGTTACCAACAGAGTTATCCACAGCTTATTCCCGATTCGACGGGACCTTATAACGATCAAGGATGATCCATGTCGCTGCCTGCCTGTACGTCCGTTTCCCCCGCGGAACTGGAAGCCCGTTTACGTCTGCACCGTTTGCCGGAACTCGGCCCTGCACGTTTCAAGAAATTGCTTGAGGCCTTTGGTTCTGCCTCCAAAGCCATCAGCGCACCGGCCAGCGCGTGGCGTGCATTGGGCCTGCCTCACACCTGCGCGCAAGCCCGGCGCTGCAGCGAAATTCGTGACGGGGCCAGTCATGCATTAGCCTGGTTAGAGCGCCCGGGCCAGCATTTACTGATGTGGGACCAACCTGACTACCCTGCGCTGCTGGCGCAAATCAGTGATGCGCCGCCGCTGTTATTTGTGGCGGGCGATCCGGGCATTCTGGAAAAACCACAGCTGGCGATGGTCGGCAGCCGTCGTGCTTCGCGACCGGGCATGGACACTGCCGCCGCGTTTTCCCGCACACTGGCCGGTGCCGGTTTTGTCATCACCAGCGGTCTGGCCCTGGGCATCGATGCTGCCGCGCACCGGGCGGCTCTGGACGTTGGCGGGCAAACGGTCGGCGTGTTGGGCACGGAGCTGGAAAATTTTTATCCACAGCGCAATCGACGACTGGCGGACGCGATGATCGCTTCGGGAAGCGCAGTACTTTCGGAGTTCCCGCTGGACGCCGGCCCTTCCCCCGGCAACTTCCCCCGACGCAATCGAATCATCAGCGGTTTGTCCCTTGGCGTGCTAGTAGTCGAGGCGAGTGTGGCCAGTGGTTCGTTGATCACCGCCAGGCTGGCGGCGGAACAGGGGCGAGAGGTGTATGCGATACCCGGGTCGATCCATCACCCCGGCGCAAGGGGTTGCCATCAGTTGATCCGCGACGGTGCGGTGCTGGTGGAAACCATCGAGCACATCCTCGAAGCGTTGCGCGGCTGGCAACGGCTGCCATTATCCTCAGCAACGGCGCAAACGACAGAGACTCATCCGCTGCTCGTATTGCTCCACGCGGCGCCCCATACCAGCGAAGCCTTGGCAATCACCAGCGGCTGGGCGTTGTCGAAAGTGTTGGCAGCGCTGACGGAACTGGAAATGGACGGCCGCGCGGTCTGTGAAAGTGGCCGCTGGCTTGCGCGGGGACGCTAGGTTTTGCATGGAAGATCGGTAAACTGCGCAGAGCCTTATTCCGGAGAGTCATTCATGGTTAACAGTTGGCGTGTGCAACAAGCCGCACGAGAAATTCGCGCTGGGGCGGTCATTGCCTATCCAACCGAAGCTGTCTGGGGCCTGGGTTGCGACCCGTGGAACGAAGAGGCGGTGGATCGTCTGCTGCTGATCAAGGGGCGATCTGTGGATAAAGGCCTGATTCTGGTGGCCGATAATATTCGTCAGTTCGACTTCCTCTTCGAAGACTTCCCAGAATTGTGGATGGACCGCATGGCCAGCACTTGGCCGGGGCCCAACACCTGGCTGGTGCCGCATCAAAACATGTTGCCCCAGTGGATTACCGGTGTGCACGAAACCGTGGCATTGCGGGTTAGCGATCACCCACTGGTACGGGATTTGTGTGCGTTGGTCGGGCCGCTGGTGTCGACTTCGGCCAACCCTCAGGGGCGGCCAGCGGCACGGACGCGGATTCGCATAGAGCAATATTTCCGTGGGCAGCTTGATTGGGTGCTGGGCGGCAATCTGGGTGGGCGGAAGAATCCGAGCGTGATCCGCGACTTGGCCACCGGCCACGTGGTGCGCCCGGATTAATGTGGTGAGGGGGCTTGCCCCCGTTCGGGTGCGAAGCACCCGCCATTGAGCGATGTGTTTTAAATGACAGACCGCATCGTCAGTTGGGGGGACTGCTGCGCAGTCCAACGGGGGCAAGCCCCCTTACCACATCAAGGCAACAAAACGGTCGAGCCAGTCGTGCGCCGCGCCGACAATTCGGTCTGCGCTTTGGCCGCTTCAGCCAATGAATAGCGCTGGCTGATGTCCACCGTAAGCTTGCCGCTGATGATCATCTCGAACAGTTCATCGGCCATGCTTTGCAGGTTTTCAGCGTTGTTGGCATAGGTCGCCAGGGTCGGTCGGGTCACGTACAGCGAACCTTTCCCCGCGAGAATCCCCAGGTTCACGCCATCCACTGCACCTGAAGCATTACCGAAACTCACCACCAGCCCCCGAGGTGCGACGCTGTCGAGTGACGTCAGCCAGGTATCTTTGCCTACACCGTCGTACACCACCGGCACCTTTTTACCGTCAGTCAATTCCAGCACGCGTTGTGCGACGTTTTCATGGCTGTAATCGATGGTCGCCCAGGCTCCGTTGGCTTTTGCCAGGGCGGCTTTCTCCGTTGAGCTGACCGTGCCAATCAATTTCACGCCCAAGGCTTTGGCCCATTGGCAGGCCAGGGAGCCGACACCTCCGGCCGCAGCGTGGAACAGGATGGTTTCGCCACCCTTGAGTTCATACGTCTGACGCAGCAAGTACTGCACGGTCAGGCCTTTGAGCATCACGCCGGCGGCTTGCTCGAAGCTGATGGCATCTGGCAGATGTACCAGATTGGCTTCCGGCAATACATGAACGTCGCTATAAGCACCCAATGGGCCGCTGCCGTACGCCACGCGATCGCCGATCCTGAAGCGGGTGACTTCGCTGCCGACGGCTTCGACCACGCCCGCGCCTTCAGCGCCCAGGCCCGATGGCAAGGCGGGTGGCGCATAAAGGCCGCCGCGGTAATAGGTATCAATGAAGTTCAGGCCGATGGCTTTGTTGGTCACGCGCACCTGCAGCGGGCCGGGCTCGGCGGGCTGGTAATCGACATGCTCGAGGACTTCGGGGCCGCCATGGGCGCGGAACTGGATACGCTTTGCCATCTGCACTCTCCTAAGATCATTTTTCCAAGCGCCCTATCGGACGCTTAAGCTTGACCTTCGTCAACTGCGACGGCACAAGGTGCAGTGTTATCCTACGCAGCAATTTGCCGCCGGCCTGTATGAGCGCCGCGTAGCTTTGCCCGATTCAAGGTGATGCCATGACTACCCGCACCGAGGCCGTAAAAGCCTACCTGCTCGACCTGCAAGACCGCATTTGCGCTGCTTTGGAAGCTGAAGACGGCGGCACACGTTTCGTCGAAGACGCCTGGACCCGCCCTGCCGGCGGTGGCGGTCGCACCCGGGTGATCGAAAACGGCGCGGTCATCGAAAAGGGCGGCGTCAACTTTTCCCACGTCTTTGGCAGCGGTCTCCCGCCCTCCGCCAGCGCTCATCGGCCAGAACTGGCCGGCCGAGGTTTCGAAGCCTTGGGTGTGTCTTTGGTCATCCACCCGCACAACCCCCATGTACCGACGTCCCACGCCAACGTGCGCTTTTTCATCGCGGAAAAAGAAGGTGAAGAGCCGGTCTGGTGGTTCGGTGGCGGCTTCGACCTGACCCCTTACTACGGCAACGAAGAAGACTGCGTGCACTGGCACCGCGTTGCCGAACAGGCCTGCGCACCGTTCGGCCCGGACGTCTACCCGCGCTACAAGGCCTGGTGCGACAGTTACTTCCACATCAAGCATCGCCACGAGCCGCGTGGTATTGGCGGTTTGTTTTTCGATGACTTGAACGAGTGGGACTTCGATACCAGCTTCGCCTTCATGCGCGCCATCGGCGATGCGTTTATCCACGCGTACCTGCCAATCGTGCAGCGCCGCAAGAACGATGCGTTCACGGCCAAACAGCGTGAATTCCAGGAGTTCCGCCGTGGTCGTTACGTCGAGTTCAACCTGGTCTATGACCGCGGCACGCTGTTCGGCCTGCAATCAGGCGGGCGTACCGAGTCGATCCTGATGTCGCTGCCGCCGCAAGTGCGCTGGGCCTACGACTGGAAAGCCGAGCCGGGCAGTGAAGAAGCACGCCTGACCGAGTACTTCCTGCAAGATCGCGATTGGTTGGCCAAGGCCTGATTCCAGGGTTTGAGTTTTGCATCGTCGGGGCTGCCGTCAAGATCGCAGCCTTCGGCAGCTACGGTTGAGGAATGTAGATGGATCGTTACGTCGTATTCGGTAACCCGATTGGCCACAGCAAGTCGCCGCTGATCCACCGTTTGTTCGCCGAGCAGACGGGACAAAAGCTCGACTACAGCACTTTGCTGGCGCCCCTCGATGATTTTTCCGGCTGTGCCCGCACATTTTTCCGCGAAGGGCGTGGGGCGAATGTGACGGTGCCGTTCAAGGAAGATGCCTATCGTTTGGCAAACAGCCTGACCAAGCGAGCGCAGCGGGCGGGTGCGGTGAATACCCTGAGCAAACTGGCCGATGGCAGTTTGCTGGGCGACAACACTGATGGCGCCGGGCTGGTGCGGGACCTGACGGTCAATGCCGGTTTCAGTCTCAAGGGCAAACGCATCCTGCTGCTCGGGGCCGGCGGTGCGGTGCGAGGGGCGCTGGAGCCGCTGCTGGCGGTGCAACCGGCGTCGGTGATCATCGCCAACCGCACCGTGGAAAAAGCCGAATTGCTGGCCGAATTGTTCGCGGATCTGGGGCCGGTGTCGGCCAGTGGTTTCGATTGGTTGAAGGAGCCGGTGGACCTGATCATCAACGCTACGTCCGCCAGTCTGTCCGGCGATGTACCGCCGATTGCCAGCAGTTTGATCGAGCCGGGCAAGACGGTTTGCTACGACATGATGTACGGCAAAGACCCGACATCGTTCTGCCGCTGGGCCAGCGAACACGGCGCGGCGGTGGCGATGGATGGCCTGGGAATGTTGGCCGAGCAGGCGGCGGAAGCGTTCTATCTGTGGCGCGGCGTGCGACCGGATACCGCGCCGGTGCTGGCCGAACTCCGTCGGCAATTGGCGCTCTAGGCTTTTGTGGCGAGGGGGCTTGCCCCCGTTCGGCCGCGCAGCGGTCGTGGCAGTTTTGGGACGGCTTCGCCGTCCAACGGGGGCAAGCCCCCTCGCCACAGGTGGGTTTATTCCAGGGTGAATGTTTCAATCCTCGAAGCGAATCGGGCATTTCTCCGCGCCTTCGAGTTTTCTCAATTCTTCCACCACCTGCGGCCGCGCCCGCCGCAGGGTCAGGCTGCGATCCTGGCGCAGCAGCCGTCGCGCTTCCTGGTGCAGCATTTCCACGCCCGAATAGTCGATGAAGTTAATCTGCTGCGCCTCGATCACGACCCGTGCGCCGTGCATCCGTTGCAAGCGCACTTGCAGGTAATGGCTGGCGCCGAAAAAGATTGAACCGCCGACTCGCAGAATGTCTTCGTCGCCTTCACGCCAATGCTGCACCCGAGGTTGCGAGGTGCGTTTGAGGTAGAAGAACAGCGACGCCAGCACGCCGGCGTAGATCGCCGTTTGCAATTCCAGCAACAACGTCGCGACACAGGTCAGCGCCATGACCAGAAACTCGGCACGGCTGACCCGCAACAAGGCGCGAATGCCGCGATGGTCGACCAATCCCCAAGCGATCAGCAAAATGCTGCCGGCCATGGCCGGGATTGGAATGTGCGCGATCAATACCGCACCGAAGATAGCGAACAAGGCTACCCACACCGCGGAAAAAACGCCTGCCAACGGTGAGCAGGCACCGGCGTCATAGCTCAAGGCCGAGCGGGTGAAGGAACCGGCTGACAGCGAGCCGGAGAAAAACGCACCGACCATGTTCGAAAAACCCTGGGCGCGGACTTCTTGATTGGCGTCGAGCAACTGCTGCGAGCGCGCCGACAAGGAGCGGGCAATCGACAGGCTCGTCACCAGCCCGAGCATCCCGACCGCCACCGCGCTGGGCAGCAAGCGCAACACCAGGTCCAGATCCAGCGGCAGCGGGCTGAAGGGCGGCAGCCGTCCGACAAAGGCGCTGACCAACCGCACATGACCGAACATCGACGGCCACAGCCATACCAGCAACCCGCTCAAGGCCAGAGCGATCAACAGCGTCGGCCAGCGCGGCACCAGCAGTTTCAGCACGATGCCCAGGCCGACCGTGGCCAGGCCCAGTACCAGCGAGGGTTTGTCTACCTCACCGAGATGACTGAACAGCAGCATCAGGCTGTTCAGCGCTGTAGCCTGGTTGGGCACATCCAGCCCCAGCAAGTTCGGCAGTTGCCCGATGGCAATCACCACCGCTGCACCCAGGGTGAAGCCCAGCACCACCGAGTGAGAGACGAAATTCACCAGGGCGCCGAAACGCAGCAAACCCAGCAGCCACTGGAAAATCCCCGCAAGGAGTGTCAGAAGCAGGATCAGCGTGACGTAGTCCTGCGATCCGGGAACGGCCAGAGGACTGACGCTGGCGTACAGGACAATGGAAATGGCCGCCGTAGGGCCGCAGATCAAATGCCACGATGAACCCCAGAGGCAGGCGATCAGCACCGGGATGATGGCGGCGTACAAGCCGTATTCCGGTGGGAGACCGGCAATCAGTGCGTAGGCAATGGATTGTGGCAACGCGAGAATCGCACCACTCAGGCCGACAATCAGGTCACGGCCGACGCTGGCGCGGGTTTGCCGGGGCAACCAGGTCAGGAAGGGAAAGAGTGAATGGCGGCTGGGGAAGGCCATGGGTCCTCTCGGGTGGGATTTTGCGCAAGGGTAGCAGGACGAGACACCGATCGCTGATCGTTCCCACGCAGAGCGTGGGAACGATCGGCGCAGGGAGTTAGAGCTTGGCTTTCACCGCCGGCAACGCATCCTTCCCGTCCACGGTCTTCACGCCGTCCAGCCACTTATCCAGCACCGCCGGATTAGCCTTGATCCACGCCTTGGCCGCCTCGGCATTGCTGACCTTTTTGTTCATCACCTCGGCCATGATGCTGTTCTCCATTTCCTGGGTAAAACTCAGGTTGGTGAGCAGTTTGCCGACGTTCGGACAGGCCTGTGCATAACCTTTGCGGGTCAGCGTATAAACGCTGCCGGTGTCACCAAAGTATTTCTCGCCGCCCTTCAGGTAATGCATTTTCAGCTGCACGTTCATCGGGTGCGGCGTCCAGCCGAGGAAGGTCACGAACTTCTGTTTCTTCACCGCCCGAGACACTTCGGCCAGCATTGCCTGTTCACTGGACTCGATCAGTTTCCACTGACCCAGATCGAAGTCGTTCTTCTTGATGATCTCTTGCAGCGAAATGTTCGCCGGAGCACCGGAGCCGATGCCATAGATCTTCTTGTCAAACTTGTCCGCGTACTTGTTCAAGTCATTGAAGTTATGCACACCCGCGTTCCAAACATAATCCGGAACCGCCAGCGTGAACTCGGTGCCGTCGAGGTTTTTCGCCAGTTGCGTAACGTCGCCATTGGCCACGAATTTGTCATAGAAGCCCTGCTGTGCGGGCATCCAGTTACCCAGGAACACGTCCACCTGGCCATCCTTCAGACCGCCAAAAGTGATCGGCACCGCCAGCGTGTCGACCTTGGCCTTATAGCCCATGCCGTCCAGCAGAAACCCGGTGATGGCATTGGTGGCAGCGATGTCGCTCCAGCCAGGGTCGGCCATTTTCACCGTCTCGCAGCTTTGCTCGGCATAGGCCGAGGCACTGCCCAGAGCCAGAAGCCCGACCGTCAGTACTGTGGATAACCTTTGCATGGACTTCCCCTTACGTTATTGGTTTTGGCAGGGTTGTGGATAACGTGCTTTGCGTTCCAGATCGTCGAGGTCGATGTGGTTGCGCATGTACTGCTGGCTGGCGTCCACCAGTGGCTGGTGATCCCAGCTCTTCAGCTTGCCGATGGTCAGGGCATCGGCGACGAAACGCCGACGGCGTTGACTGGCGAGCACCTGTCGGTGGATCGCCGGGATGTCCCATCTGGCCCGCGCTTCGGCGAGAAACTCCTCGAAAAGCTGCCGATATTGCGGCGACTGGCTGAGTTCTTCCTGTTCGTTCGGATCGTTATGTACATCGAAGAGTAGGCAAGGGTCGTCTTCGCTGTAGATGAATTTGTAAGCGCCGCGGCGAATCATCATCAACGGGCTGATGGTGCCTTCGGCCATGTACTCACCGAACACTTCGTCATGACCGCCCTGCCCTTGCAGATGCGAAACCAGCGAGCGGCCGTCCAGCGGCAGACCGGGTTCCAGCGAGCCGCCGGCCAATTCGACAAAGGTCGGCAGCAGGTCGGCAGTGGACACCGCCGTGCTGACGCGCCCAGCCCCGAATTGCCCGGGCGCATGGATCAGCAATGGAACCCGGGCCGCCATTTCATACCAATGCATTTTGTACCAGAGGCCACGCTCGCCGAGCATGTCGCCGTGGTCACCGGAGAAGACGATGATGGTGTCATCGATCAGCCCGGTTTCCTCAAGTGTTTGCAGAAGTTTGCCGACGTTGCTATCGATATAGCTGCATGCACCGAAATAGGCACGGCGCGCATCGCGAATCTTGTCCACAGGCAGCGGCTTGTCCCACAGGTCATAGACCTTGAGCAAACGCTGGGAATGAGGATCAAGTTGATCCTGTGCAGGTGTTTCGGGCAAAGGGATGTCAGCGTCGTCGTACATATCCCAAAAAGCCTTGGGAATTGTGTACGGGTCGTGTGGGTGAGTCATCGACACGGTCAGGCAGAACGGCTGATCGCCTTCCTCGCGAATGTGATCGAACAGGTATTGCTGGGCCTTGAACACCACCTCTTCGTCGAAATCCAGTTGATTGGTGCGTACACACGGTCCGGCTTGCAGCACCGACGACATATTGTGGTACCAGCTCGGACGTACGTCCGGCTCATCCCAATTCACTGCCCACCCATAATCGGCCGGGTAGATGTCGCTGGTGAGGCGTTCTTCATAGCCGTGCAACTGGTCCGGGCCACAGAAATGCATCTTGCCCGACAGCGCGGTGCGATAACCCAGGCGACGCAGGTAATGGGCATAGGTCGGTACGTCGGCGGGGAAATCGGCCGCATTATCGTAGGCGCCGATCTTGCTCGGTAACTGACCACTGACCAGCGTAAAACGCGACGGCGCGCAAAGCGGACTGTTGCAATAAGCGGCGTCGAACACCACGCCTTCGGCGGCGAGGCGGCTGAGATTCGGCAGTTTAATCGGCGAAGGACCGTAGAACGGCAACATTGGCGCGGCCATTTGATCGGCCATGATGAAAAGAATATTTTTGCGCTTCATGTGATCGCGGCATTCCATAGTGGATATTTATGCGAGAGTGCTGTGATCGAGCATGGATTCCATCATCTTTGTGGTAAAGCCCATGCCAGGCAATGACTAGGATAAGCACAGCTTATGTATGACGCCCTCGGTGATTTGTCTCTGGACCTGTTGCGTGCCTTTGAAGCCGCTGCCCGGCACCACAGTTTTACCGCCGCTGCGGTGGAGCTCGGCACCACGCAACCGGCCATCAGCCAGCAGATCAAACGACTGGAAGAACAACTGGCTACACGGTTATTCGACCGCATCTATCGTGGGATCGAACTGACCGAGGCCGGCGCCATCCTCTTTGAGCAAGTTCAGCTCGGTTTACAGAATATAGAGGCAGGATTAAGCGCAATCAGCGCACAGCAACAGCACGAAGTGCTGCAAGTGGCCACCGATTTTGCCTTCGCGGCGTACTGGCTGATGCCGCGTCTGCACCGCTTCCATACCGCCAATCCGCAAGTGGACGTCAGCCTGGTCACCAGTGAACGCAGTCACAACATGCTGCGAACCGATATTGATGTGGCGGTGCTGTTCGGCGATGGCCGGTTCAAGCAAGGCGAAAGCCATTGGCTGTTCAGCGAAGAGGTGTTTCCGGTGTGCAGCCCGCTGCTGTTGAAGGACCGTCCCCTGCCCTTGCCGGCTCAGGCATTGCTGGAATTCCCGCTGCTGCACCTGCGAGGCGAACACAGCAGCAACTGGTTCGACTGGAGCGGCGTGTTTCGTGAGTTGGGAATCACCTCGGCCCCGGCCCCGGGCCAGCTGCGCTTCGACAATTACACCTTGCTGATTCAGGCGGCGATTGGCGGTCAGGGCGTTGCGATCGGTTGGCGACACCTTGTGGATAACTTGTTGGCGCAAGGTCTGTTATGTCGCCCGATCGCCGAGACGGTGATTTCCCGGCTGGGGTATTACGTGGTCCTGCCCCAGCGCAAACGGCGTGGGGCGTTGATTCAGCTGTTTGTGGATTGGTTGATGGCCGAACAGGCCAGCAGTGCGCAATCGCTCAATGGTCTCCCTTTACCTTCGATTGCGGTGTAGACGGGTTCGGGCGATTTCTATTATTCCGACGTCGCAATAAAACTCACATGTTCACCCACGTGCAGGTTCAGGTGCAGCTCATCGGCAATCCCTGTGGCAACCCTGTTCAATTGTTCCAGCGCTGCGGCCATGCCAGGTTCCAGGCTACTGCTGACGTGACTGAAATGCTCGATGGTCAGCCCGGGCACGCGCCGGGGTGCATTCACCAGGGTCCATTGCAAAGCGCTGCTTTGCAGCGCCTCGCGAATTTCCTCGGCGGCGTGGCGTTGCAACGGGTCGTCTATTTCCGGGTCATCCAGCACCTCGAAGTCGCCCACCACAAACAGGCGGGCAATGCCTGCGGCCTGCATGCCGTCGATCAGTGCATCGATTGCCAGTACCTCCTCGACCGGGCCGGGCACAAAGTTCTTTTCGATGTGCTTGCTGTTCATGGGCAACCCTGGCGCATCGAGCAGGCAAATCACCGCCGAACAGCCGGCCACGCTCTGCTTGACTCGATTGGCATCAAACAGATCCCCGGTCTTGGTACGTAAACCCGGGCGCGGTGCGAGCGCGGTCAGGTCATCGAGAATCGCGATGACTTCATGCTGGCGCCGTAGCATTTCAGCCATCAGCGCACTGCCCAGGCTACTCATGGCTCCATAAAGCACTACCTTCACCACCGGGGTTTCGGCATTTTTCATGGCCGTGCTCCCTACATTCCTGCCTATATGGTGTGTGACCTGCGGGAAGCGGCGACGGTTCGACAAGGTTCAGAGGGGGGCCAGGTGCAAACGATCAAGGGTTACCACGCCCGTTTGTCCTGATCAGAGTTGTTCCTCTGCTTCGCCGGGCAAATGTTCGTCCAGATGCAGCCACGGCAAACGACTGTCGGTCCAGATATGCCGCTTGGCCGGTGCCTGCTCGGGATGGTCGAGGGTGGCGATGGTCACGTCGATGCTCTCGGGACTCAGCTGCGTCACCAGCGCCAGTTGTGCCCCACAGTTCGGGCAGAAATAACGCACGCAGGTGGACGAGGATTCATACCGCGATGGCGTACCTTTCAACCAGGTAAATGCCGACGCGGGCACGGTGATCCAAGTGGTCACGATTCCTCCGCTGACCCGTCGGCAAATCGAGCAATGGCAGTGAGCGATGTCATGCAATGGCCCGCTGAATCGATAGCGCATTTGTCCGCAGTGGCAGCCGCCGGTGTGAAATTTGCCCATGTCTCTTGCTCCCGATCCCGTGGTTACGGACTCTCAACCCGGCCGACGACCGGTTGTACATTCGGTCAATGCTTTTACTCGCGAAAGCTGGCTGAAAGCTTCCCCGATTAGGATCGCCCTCACTGCCGGCAACAGACCGGTTGGCCAATGCGAGTGTTTTATCGCCCGCCCGGTCCATTAAACAACAACAATGGTGATTCTGATGTCCGCTACTATCCGCCTCTTCGCTGTCACTCCGCCCGTACGTCTCGTGCTTCCCGTTCTGCGCTGACCCCATCCGGTTCGCCATTTCCTAGTCGCGCTACGCCTGGAGTATTCCTATGCTGACTTTCCTTGGCTTCGCCATGGTCATCACGTTCATGTTCCTGATCATGACCAAGCGCCTGTCCGCGCTGATCGCCCTGATCATTATCCCGATCATCTTCGCCCTGTTCGGCGGCTTCTCGCCCAAGATCGGCCCGATGATGCTCGAAGGCATCACCAAACTCGCGCCAACCGGCGTGATGCTGATGTTCGCCATTCTCTACTTCGCCCTGATGATCGACTCCGGCCTGTTCGACCCGGCCGTGCGCAAGATCCTCAAACTGGTCAAGGGCGACCCGTTGAAAGTTTCGGTCGGCACCGCCGTTCTGGCGCTCGTCGTTTCCCTTGATGGTGACGGCGCGACCACTTATATGATCTGCGTGGCCGCCATGCTGCCGCTCTACAGCCGCATTGGCATGAGCCCACGGATCATGGCCGGTCTGATCATTCTCGCTGGCGGCGTGATGAACATGACCCCTTGGGGCGGCCCGACGGCTCGTGCGGCCAGTGCGCTGCATGTCGATCCGTCCGACATCTTTGTGCCAATGATCCCGGCGATGCTGGCCGGCGTGGTGGCGATTCTGGCGATCGCCTACTTCTACGGTAAACGCGAGCGTGCCCGTCTGGGTGAACTGCACCTGGTCGGTGATGAAGTCGATCATAGCGAAATCAGCGTTTCGCAGTTCCCGGATGCCCGCCGTCCAAAGCTGATCTGGTTCAACGGCGCCTTGACCCTGGCACTGATGTGCACGCTGGTCGCCGGCCTGTTGCCGCTGCCAGTGCTGTTCATGGTGGCGTTCAGTATCGCGATGATTGTCAACTACCCTTGCCTGCAAATGCAGAAAGATCGCGTTGCAGCCCATGCCGGTAGCGTGCTGGCGGTGGTCGGGTTGATCTTTGCCGCGGGTATCTTCACCGGTATCCTGTCGGGCACCGGCATGGTCGATGCCATGTCGAAAAGCCTGCTGGCGGTTATCCCGGATTTCCTCGGGCCGTACCTGGCTGTGATTACCGCGCTGGTGAGCATGCCGTTCACGTTCTTCATGTCGAACGATGCATTTTATTACGGCGTATTACCGGTGCTTGCCGAAGCCGCCAGTCATTACGGTATAACCGCGGTGGAAATGGCACGTGCCTCGATCGTCGGTCAGCCCGTCCACTTGCTGAGCCCGCTGGTACCATCGACTTACCTGTTGGTGGCCCTGGCCGGTATCGAATTCGGTGATCATCAGCGGTTCACCTTGAAGTGGGCAGTGCTGGTTTGCCTGTGCATACTGGTCGCTGCATTGCTGATGGGGATTTTCCCGCTGTTCAGCACTCTATAAGCCCAAGACTTACCATAACGGGTCCAGGCTTTGTTGTTTGAAGCCTGGGCCCTTTGTGGTTTAAACACTCGCTCAAAGGAATACACATGGAATGGCTGACCAACCCTGAAATCTGGGTTGCCTTCTTCACCCTGACTGCCCTGGAGATTGTCCTGGGCATCGATAACATCATCATGATCTCGATCCTGGTCAGCCGCATGCCCAAACATATGCAGGCGCGCACCCGGATTTTCGGCCTGGCGCTGGCCATGATCACGCGGATCCTGTTGCTGCTGTCGATCACTTGGGTCATGCGCCTCACAACCGATCTGTTCGAAGTATTCGGCCAGGGTATTTCCGGACGTGACCTGATCCTGTTCTTCGGTGGTCTGTTCCTGCTGTGGAAAAGCTCGCAAGAGATGTACCACGCGCTGGAAGGTGAAGACGAAAGCGGCGACGAGCCTGCAGGCAAGGGCGGCAATTTCCTGTACACCATCATCCAGATCGCGATCATCGACATCGTGTTCTCGCTGGACTCGGTGATCACCGCGGTGGGCATGGTGTCCCACGTACCGGTGATGGTCGCGGCGATCGTTGTTGCCGTACTGGTGATGATGATGGCCTCGGGCACCATCAGCGCGTTCATCGACAAGCACCCGTCGCTGAAGATGCTGGCGCTGGCGTTCCTGTTGCTGGTGGGCACCGTGCTGATTGCCGAATCGCTGGACGTGCACTTGCCAAAAGGCTACGTCTACTTCGCCATGGCGTTCTCGCTGGCGGTGGAAGCGATCAACATCAAGATGCGCACCGCCATGGCGAGAAAGCGCAAACAGCAAGAGCCGGTGAAACTGCGCAAGGATGTTCCGGGGCAGTAACCCGACTCTGTGCACTGACGAATGTCAGTCAGTGCACAAAACCTGTGGGAGCTAGCCGGCCTGTAGGAGCGAGGCTTGCCCGCGAAGGCGGTGTGTCAGTTAACAACAATGTCGACTGACACACTGCCTTCGCGGGCAAGCCTCGCTCCGACAGGCCGGTTCGCTCCCACATTTGTTTGCTCAATGTGCTATCTGTACGCCCCCCTTTCTCTAACTGTTTTCATGACAGTTTTGTTTCAATCGCCTCTTTAGCTATGCGATGCTGGCGTCCAGACCGTTAGCCAACTACAGCTTATGTACAGAACGTAGAAGAACGCGCGGCACCATCGACTTGCCCCACTGGGGCGGCTACCACCACAGGGGGCCTGTATGCTCACCCTGCTCAATCTGCTATCCGCCGTGGCCCTTTTGATCTGGGGCACGCACATCGTCCGAACCGGCATTTTGCGGGTTTATGGCTCCAATTTGCGCCATGTGATCGCTCATAACATGTCCAGGCGCTGGCTGGCGTTTCTCGCCGGGATCATGGTGACTGCCATGGTCCAGAGCAGTAATGCCACTGCCATGCTCGTGACCTCCTTTGTCGGTCAGGGCCTGATGGCGTTGACGCCGGCGTTGGCGACCATGCTCGGTGCCGACGTCGGTACCGCCCTGATGGCGCGGGTACTGACCCTCGACTTGTCGTGGCTGTCGCCGCTGCTGATTTTCCTCGGGGTGATTTTCTTTTTGTCGCGCAAGCAGACCCGGGTCGGACAAATGGGCCGGGTCAGTATCGGACTGGGGCTGATCATCCTGGCGCTGCAACTGATCGTCGAGGCCGCCGCGCCGATCACTCAGGCGCAAGGGGTAAAGGTCATCTTTGCCTCCCTGACCGGCGACATTCTGCTCGATGCCTTGGTCGGCGCGCTGTTCGCGATGGTTTCCTATTCCAGCCTGGCCGCCGTTTTGCTGACCGCGACCCTCGCCGGTGCCAACGTGATCAGCCTGCCGGTGGCCATCGGCCTGGTGATCGGCGCCAACATCGGCAGCGGCATTCTCGCCTTCCTCAGCACCAGCATGCAGAACGCGGCTGGCCGTCAGGTGGCGCTTGGCAGTCTGCTGTACAAACTGATTGGCCTGCTGCTGATCATTCCGGTACTCGATCCGCTGGTGCACTGGATCGACAGCCTCGACTTCAGCCCTCAGGAAATGGTCATCGGCTTCCACCTGCTCTACAACACCGCGCGTTGCCTGGTCCTGTTGCCCAGTGTCGGGCCGATGGCCAAGCTCTGTGCGTGGTTGCTGCCCGAGCGGCCAGACATCAACGGCACGGCCAAACCGCGGCATCTTGACCCGACGGCATTGGTCACCCCGAGTCTGGCGCTGGCCAATGCTGCCCGGGAAACCCTGCGCATCGGCGATCTGGTGGACAGCATGCTCGAAGCCATGCTCGCCGTGCTACGCGGCAATCAAAGCGCTCTCACCCAGGAAATTCGTCGCCTGACCGATGATGTTGAAGTGCTCTACAGCGCCATTAAACTCTATCTGGCACAAATGCCCCGTGAAGACCTCAGCGAGCAGGACAGTCGGCGCTGGGCGGAAACCATCGAGCTGGCGATCAACCTGAAACTGGCCAGCGACTTGATCGAGCGCATGCTGCGCAAGGTTCAGCAACAGAAAACCGCGCAGCGCCGATCGTTTTCCGAGGTCGGTCTGGAAGAGCTGGCGGGGCTGCACAGTCAGTTGATTGCCAACTTGCGTCTGGGTTTGTCGGTGTTCCTCAGTTCCGACCCGCAAAGTGCCCGTCAGTTACTGCGTGAGAAACGTCGCTTCCGCGCACAGGAACGCCGCCTGGCCCACGCTCATGTCAGCCGTTTGCACCGTAAGATCGTGCAAAGTATCGAGACCAGTTCGCTGCATCTGGAGCTGATTGCTGACATGAGACGCTTGAATTCGCTGTTCTGCAGCAGCGCCTATGCCGTATTGGGCACCTCGGACACTGGCGCGCTGGCGGTCGACGATATGACTGACATCACTCATTCACCCTGAACGTCCATAGTTGGCTGAAGTCTGTTGAACTTACGCGGGTCGTACGGAAATTTGTTATGCGTTGTCTGCTGTTCGCTTGTCTGTTGCTCTGTTCACTGCCTTCAATTGCCCTGGATCGCTTTCAGGTCGAGGGCTACACGTTGCGCAACGGCCTGCAATTGGTCCTCAAACCGGGCACGGAGCGCGGGCATGTGGCGATCCGGTTGGTGGTTGGCGTAGGCCGGGATGATTTCAGCTGTGCCGACCAGGAACTGCCCCATCTGCTCGAACACTTGCTGTTCAGCGGCATCGACGCCACCGGCGAAGGCGGTCTGGAGGAGCGCATGCAGGCCCTGGGCGGCGAGTGGAATGCTTACACGAACAATGCGGACACGACCTTCGTCATCGAAGCTCCGGCGAAAAACCAGCGCAAGGTCCTCGACCTGCTGTTGGCGCTGTTGACCCAGACCCGTATCGACGAGTCGGCGATCAACGTCGCCAAGCAAGTGGTCGAGCGCGAAGACGGTGGGCATTACTCGCACCTGCAACGCTGGCTGGATCGCCAGGACCTGGGCCACACCGCGAGTAATCAGTTGGCAGTGGAACTGGGCCTCAAATGCCCCGAGCGCGCGCAAGTCGATCACCTGACCCGCGAGCAATTGGAAACGGTGCGTAAGGCCTGGTACGCGCCCAACAACATGACCCTGATCGTGGTCGGCGATCTCGACCGCCTGCTGCCGGCCTATCTGGAACGGGCCTATGGCGCACTCGAGGCAGTAGAACCTAGCGCTCACCCGCCATTGCCAGACATTCAGGCCAGTGCGGCCCACGAGCGCAATGTGAGTAACGGTTTCGTCGGCGGCGATGCCAAATTGCATTGGCTGGTGCCGGAACCGGTGCTCGAAGACCGGCATGACGAAACCTTCGACCTGCTCAAGGACTATCTGGACTGGGCGCTCTATCGCCAATTGCGCCTGGCCCATGGGTTGTCCTACGGTCCCTCGGCCGAGCGCGAGGTATTTGGCGCAGTGGGTTTCATGAGCCTGAACGCCGACCTCGATCGCGACGCCGTGCCGACAGCGAAACAAATACTGGATGAGCTTAAAGCCGATCTGCTCAAGAACGGCCTCGATGCCGCCACCTTTGCCCGTCTCAAGCAAGCCGCCATCGCTCGCCAGGCCTGGGCGGTGCAAGGCAACAGCGCCCTGGCGGACTATTACTGGAGGGCTCTTGGCGATTACGAGGATGGCCATTTCGGCAACCCGGCCGAGGCGCTGCAAGAGGTGACACTGGCCGAGGCGAACAAGGCGATGCGCGAATTGCTGCTGCAACCGGGGTATGTGCGGATCGAGAAGCCGCTGATGAGTTATGACCAGCTGATGTGGACGATTGTCGGGGGATTTGCACTGATGGTGCTTGCAATATCGGGTTGGCGCGTCCATCGCAGAAAGAAATGATTTTCCTGTGGCGAGGGGGCTCTGTGGCGAGGGGGCTTGCCCCCGTTCGACTGCGTAGCAGTCGCAATATCGGTGGACGCGGTTTGCCTGAAAAACCGGGGGGCCATTTTTTAGGGCCGCTTCGCAGCCCAACGGGGGCAAGCCCCCTCGCCACAGGGCCTTGCGGGCGGTACCCTGTCGAGGATTTTCCCCACGACCATTGTGAATCGCCGAATGCCGAACCTGACCCTGTACGTACAGCGCCTTCTGGAATTGATGAAGCGCTATCCCGGGGTCATTGCGCTCGGTGGTTTCATTTCAGGGGTCGGCAGCTTCATGCTGGTGGATCGCCAACAAGGTCTGGCGACATGGATCACTGCCATCATGCTGATCAGCTGGGTGTGGTTGATGCTGGAAAACAGCCTCACCAAGCTGTTTGCCAGGGTTTTCAAGCGCGAAATACCTCAGCCGCTGCTGCGTTATGCGACGCAGATGATCCATCAGGAAAGCCTGTTCTTCGTCCTGCCATTCTTTTTGATTACCACCACCTGGAACAGCGGCCAGTTGTTTTTCACGGGATTACTGAGCATGGCGGCGCTGATTTCGATCATCGACCCGCTCTACTACAAATGGCTGGCTCCGCGCCGCTGGGCGTTCCTGGCGCTGCACACCCTGACCCTGTTCGCGGCCTTGCTGACCGCCCTGCCCGTCATCTTGCACCTGACCACCGCCCAGAGCTTCAAACTGGCGCTGGGCATAGCCATGTTGATGTCATTCCCCAGCCTGGCCTCGATCTTCCCGATTCGCACTGTGCGCAATGCGCTGGCGATCCTCAGCATCACCGTCGGCATCGGCGCCGCCGGTTGGGTGCTGCGCTCCTGGGTGCCACCGGCGACGCTGTGGATGACCGATGTGGCGATCAGCACGCAAATGCAGGATCGAACACCCGGCAAGAGCCTGGAAGAAGTCAGCGCCGAACAGATTCGCGGAGGTGGGCTGTATGCATACACGGCGATCAACGCTCCGCGGGGGCTGGCCGAGCGGATTTATCACGTCTGGATATTCAACGGTAAAGAGGTCGACCGTATTCCCCTGGACATCCACGGCGGGCGCAAGGAAGGCTACCGCGCCTGGACCCACAAGCAGAACTTCCCCGGCAACCCCGCCGGCAAATGGCAGGTTCGGGTGCTGACTGAAGACGGTCAGTTAATTGGCGTGTTGCGCTTCAAGATCATGGACAGCACACCCGTCAAAGAAAAGTAACGCGGTTCGTGTTATTAGTCAGATCTGCGTAACAGCCGAACAAGCACGGAGCTTATGACTAGCAGCACAATGCCTGGCAGTGCCCGACTGGACACCTCGCACAGCCCTGCCCTGTTGCGGGTCACGGGTGACTGGACGCTCGCCCATTACGCCGATCTCAGCCGCCTGAGTGAAAAGCTCCGTGGCCAATACGACAACAACACTCTCATCGATCTCAATGGCCTCGGCGAGCTCGATACGGCGGGTGCGTCATTGTTGGTGGAGCTACTGGGGGCCGAGCGTCTGGGCAAATCTGCCGAACACCCCGATTGCACCCTTTCCTCTGCGGATCGCGCCTTGTTGCAGACGGTTTACTGCTCGCTGACTGATTTTTGCGTGCCGATCAAAGAACCGGAAATCAGTGTCGGCATTCAACTGCTGACCCGTATCGGCCGCGCGGTCGATGCGGTCTGGCAGGACACGTTGCAACTGTTGGGTTTCGTCGGCCTGATCCTGGAAACCATCGCCCGCGGGTTGTTTCGGCCCAAACGCTGGCGCCTCACGCCGATGGTCGCCCACATCGAACAGACCGGCCTCGACGCCGCCCCCATCGTCGCCTTGCTGACCTTTCTGGTGGGTGCTGTGGTGGCGTTTCTCGGGGCGACGGTGCTGGCGAGTTTTGGCGCGAGTATTTTCACCGTGGACCTGGTGGCGTTCTCTTTTCTGCGGGAGTTCGGCGTGTTGCTCACGGCGATCCTGATGGCGGGTCGCACCGCCAGCGCGTTCACCGCGCAGATCGGTTCGATGAAGGCCAACGAAGAAATCGACGCGATCCGCACCCTCGGCCTCGACCCGATGGAGTTGCTGGTAGTACCCCGCGTCCTGGCGTTGCTGGTGGCGCTGCCGATGTTGACCTTTCTGGCGATGTTGTCCGGGATTGTCGGCGGTGGCGTAGTCTGCGCGCTGTCGCTGGATATCTCGCCGGCGATGTTCCTGTCACTGCTGCAATCGGACATCGGCGTTCAGCACTTTCTGGTGGGGATCGTCAAAGCGCCGATTTTCGCATTCCTGATTGCCGCCATCGGCTGCCTCGAGGGCTTCAAGGTCAGCGGCAGCGCCGAGTCCGTCGGCGCGCACACCACGTCCAGTGTGGTGCAGTCGATTTTCGTGGTAATCGTGCTCGACGCCGTGGCTGCGTTGTTTTTCATGGAGATGGACTGGTGAGTCGTTTACCCCGAGCGCCTTCAGAGGCAGTAATCGAAGTCCGTGGGCTGTGCAATCGCTTCGGCCGCCAGAGCGTGCACGAGAACCTCGACCTGGACTTGTACAAAGGCGAGATTCTGGCGGTGGTCGGCGGTTCCGGCAGCGGAAAATCGGTGCTGCTGCGCAGCATTGTCGGCCTGCGGCAGCCCAGCGAAGGGCTGGTGAAGGTCTTCGGCAAGAACTTGCCGAGCCTGTCGGAATACGAGCGCTCGCTGGTCGAACGGCGATTCGGTGTGTTGTTCCAGAAAGGCGCCTTGTTTTCTTCGCTCACCGTGACCGAGAACGTCGCCCTGCCCCTGATTGAACACGCCGGCCTGAGCCGTGCCGACGCCGAGCACCTGGCGGCGGTGAAACTGGCGTTGGCCGGGTTGCCGTTGTCGGCGGCCGACAAATACCCTGCTTCACTGTCTGGCGGCATGATCAAACGCGCAGCCCTGGCCCGAGCACTGGCGCTGGACCCGGACATCCTGTTTCTCGACGAACCCACTGCCGGCCTCGATCCGATTGGCGCCGCAGGCTTCGATCAACTGATCCTGACCTTGCGCGATGCCTTGGGCCTGAGTGTGTTTCTGGTGACCCACGACCTCGACACGCTCTACACCATCACCGACCGGGTGGCAGTGCTGGCGCAGAAGAAAGTGCTGGTGGCGGACGCCATCGACAAGGTCTCGGAAACCGATGATGCGTGGATTCACGAATACTTCCATGGCCCTCGCGGCCGCGCGGCGCTGACGGCCGCTAACCAGCTCAACGAGGTCTGACATGGAAACCCGAGCGCATCACGTATTGATTGGCCTGTTCACCGTCATAGTGGTGGCAGGCTCCCTGCTCTTCGGTCTGTGGCTGGCCAAATCCAGCGTCGATACCGAATTCAAGGATTACGAAATCGTCTTCAACGAGGCAGTCAGCGGCCTGTCCAAGGGCAGCGCCGTGCAGTACAGCGGGATCAAGGTCGGCGACGTGGTGATGCTGCGTCTGGACCCGAACGATCCGCGCCGGGTTTTGGCGCGGATTCGCCTGGGCGGAGAGACTCCGATCAAAGAAGACACTCAGGCCAAGCTGGCGCTGACCGGGATCACCGGGACCTCGATCATCCAGCTCAGCGGCGGCACGCCACAAAGTCCGACGCTCAAGGGTAAGGACGGCAATTTGCCGACAATCGTTGCATCGCCCTCGCCCATTGCCCGGTTGATGAATGACAGCAACGATCTGATGGCGGGCGTGAACGTGTTGATGCACAACGCCAATCAGTTGTTTTCCTCGCAGAACGTCGCGCGTATCAGCAGCACCCTGGAGCACTTGGAGCAAACCACCGGCACCATTGCCGATCAGCGCGGCGATATTCGTCAGGCGATGCAGCAACTGGCTTCGGTTGGCAAGCAGGCCAGCGCCACCCTGGAACAGACCACCGCGTTGATGCGCAACGCCAACGGCCTGCTCAACGACCAGGGCAAGCACATGTTCGGCAGTGCCGAGCAAGCCATGAAGTCCCTGGAACAAAGCAGCGCGACCATCAACACGTTGCTCTCCGCCAATCAGGATTCCCTCAACAGCGGCATGCAGGGCCTCAATGGCCTGGCGCCGGCGGTGCGTGAGCTGCGCGATACCTTGAGTTCGTTGCGGACCATTTCCCAGCGGCTTGAGGCCAACCCCAGCGGTTACCTGCTGGGCAGCGACAAAAACAAGGAGTTCACACCATGAAGCTGGCTCATCTCGCCCTCCTCGCCGGCTTTGCGTTGGTCGCTTCCTGTTCGATTTTCCCCAAGACCGAGCCGTCCGATGTCTATCGACTGCCGTCGGCACAGCGCGACGCATCGGCCCATCACGGCACGCCGCAGCGCTGGTCGTTGCGGCTGGCCAAGCCTCAAACCAGCGAAGCCTTGAACAACCCGAAAATCGCCGTAATCCCTCAGGGTGATCTGATCAGCAGCTACAAGGCTTCACGCTGGAGCGATCCGGCACCGGTGCTGTTGCGCAATCGTCTGCTCGATGGTTTCCAGCGTGACGGTCGAGTGCCGTTGCTCAGCACCGATGACAGTAATTTCCAGGCAGACCTGGAACTGGGCGGCAACCTGCAAGCGTTCCAGACCGAGTACCAAGGCACGGCGGCGAGCGTGGTCGTGCGCCTGGATGCATTGTTGGTGCGTGGGTATGACCAGCGAATCCTCGCCAGCCGACGCTTTGAAGTGCGTCAGCCTTTGAGCGATGTGAAGGTGCCGGCGGTGGTGACCGGTTTTGGTCAGGCCAGCGATCAATTGACGGCGCAGGTGGTGGCTTGGACGGTGGAGCAAGGTCAGAAGGTTGCGCCGCCGCTGAGGCCGTGAGGCCACCGCTGAACCCCTGTGGGAGCGGGCTTGCCCGCGATGAGGCCGGAGCATTCAACATTTCTGTTAACGGTTAGACCGCCATCGCGGGCAAGCCCGCTCCCACAGGATTTTCGGTCAACCGAAGAACCAGTAGCAAACCCCGATGGCCCCCAGCACACCCGCCAATTCCGCCAGCAACGCACACCCCACCGCATGCCGCGCGCGCTGTATGCCCACCGCGCCGAAGTACACCGCCAACACATAGAAGGTCGTTTCGGTACTGCCCTGAACCGTCGCCGCTACCAGCGCCGGGAAGCTGTCGACTCCGGAGGTTTTCATGGTTTCGATCAGCATTGCCCGAGCGGCGCTGCCGGAGAAGGGTTTGACCATGGCCGTTGGCAGCGCGTCGACAAAGCGGGTGTCCCAACCGGCCCATTCCACCAGATGACGAATCCCGTCCAGACCGAAATCCAGTGCCCCGGATGCTCGCAGCACACCCACGGCGCAGAGCATCGCCACCAGATACGGCAGCAGGTTCCTGGCCACGTCGAAGCCTTCTTTGGCGCCTTCGATGAACGTCTCGTAGACCTTCACTTTGCGTAATGCGCCGATCACCAGAAACAGCATGATCAGCCCGAACAGCGTCAGGTTGCCGAGGATCGATGACAGGCTCGCCAGCGCGGTCGCCGAGAGCGTCGCCAGCAACGCCATGAACGCACCGAGTGCCAAGGCACCGGGAATGAAGTAGGCGAGCACCACCGGGTCCCACAGCCGAAGACGTTGCATGAACGCCACCGACAACAAGCCCACCAGGGTCGAACAGCTGGTGGCCAGCAGGATGGGCAGGAACACCAGGGTTGGATCGGGCGCGCCTTGCTGGGCGCGGTACATGAAGATTGTCACCGGCAGCAGAGTCAGGGACGAAGCGTTGAGCACCAGAAAGAGGATTTGCGCGTTGCTGGCGATGGTGTCGCTGGGGTTGAGCTCCTGCAACGCCTTCATGGCTTTGAGGCCGATCGGTGTGGCGGCGTTGTCCAGGCCCAGGCCATTGGCGGCGAAGTTGAGGGTGATCAGGCCGATGGCCGGATGCCCGGGCGGCACCTCCGGCATCAGGCGCAGGAACAGCGGCCCCAACGCCTTGGCCAGCCATTCGACGATTCCGGCCTTTTCCGCGATCCGCAAAAAACCCAACCAGAGGGTGAGGGTGCCGAACAGCAGGACCATGACTTCGACCGACAATTTGGCCATGGCGAAAATGCTCTCCACCATCGCCGCAAAGATCCCGGCGTTGCCGCCGATCAGCCATTGCGCGAGCGCCGATACGGCCGCCACGATGAAGAAGCCAAGCCACAGGCCATTAAGCATCAGTCAAATCCCCCGGAAGATGCGGCGAATGATAGCGGGGTAGCCAGAAACGACAAACCCCGGATTTCTCCGGGGTTTGTCTGTGGTCCCTGTGGGGGCTATGTGGCGAGGGGGCTTGCCCCCGTTGGGCCGCGCAGCGGACCCGCATTTGCGAGCGCTGCGCACTCGAACGGGGGCAAGCCCCCTCGCCACATAGCCATGCCCCTACAAAGGGTTATGCGTTAGTTGCTGGAAACTTCGCCAACCGGCAGCTTTTCCTTGCTGCGCCAGTGCGGCAGGGAGTTCCAGTAGCGCTCGCCCTTGGCGTCGTCGTACATACCTTCCCAACGTGCGATGACCAGCACGGCCAAGGCATTACCGATCACGTTCAGCGCGGTACGGGCCATGTCCATGATGCGGTCGACACCGGCAATGAACGCCAGGCCTTCCAATGGAATACCGACGCTGCCCAAGGTGGCCAGCAATACCACGAAGGACACGCCCGGTACGCCGGCGATGCCTTTGGAGGTGACCATCAGCGTCAGCACCAGCAGCAATTGCTGGCTGATCGACAGGTCGATGCCGTACAGCTGGGCAATGAAAATCGCCGCGATGCTTTGGTACAGGGTCGAACCGTCGAGGTTGAACGAGTAGCCGGTCGGCACCACGAAACTGCAAATGGCTTTCGGCGCGCCGTAGGCTTCCATCTTCTCGATCACGCGCGGCAGCACGGTTTCGGAACTGGCGGTGGAGTAGGCCAGCACCAGCTCATCCTTGAAGATGCGCATCAGCTTGATCACCGAGAAGCCGAACAGGCGAGCGATCAGGCCCAATACAACGAAGGCGAAGAAGGCAACGGCGAAGTAAACCAGAACCACCAGTTTGGCCAGCGGCAGCAAAGAGGCGAAGCCGAAGTTGGCCACGGTCACCGCGATCAATGCGAACACGCCGATCGGGGCGTAGTTCATGATCATGTGGGTGACCTTGAACATGCTTTCCGATACGCCCTGGAACATCTTCACCAGCGGCTCGCGCAGGTCCGATTGCAGGCTCGACAGACCGAGACCGAACAACACGGAGAAGAAGATGATCGGCAGCATCTCGCCGCGGGCCATGGCCGCGAAAATGTTCGACGGGATCAGGTTGAGGATGGTCTGGATGAACGCATGTTCATGCTGAACTTCGGCGGCAGTGGCCTGGTACTTGGAAATATCCACCGTCCCCAGGGTGCTCATGTCGATGCCGCTGCCCGGGTGGACCACGTTGGCCAGCACCAGACCGACCAGAATGGCGATGGTGGTGACGATCTCGAAGTAAATGATGGTCTTCAGACCGATGCGACCGAGTTTCTTCGCGTCACCCACGCCAGCAATGCCGACGATCAGCGAGGAGATCACGATCGGGATCACGATCATCTTGATCAGACGGATAAAGATATCGCCTGCCGGTTGCAGTACGTTGCTGATCCACCAGGCTTTTTCGGCACTGAAATGGTTGAGCAGTGCACCAATTGCTATCCCCAGAACCAGACCGATGAGGATCTGCCAGGCGAGGCTAAGCTTTGCCTTCTTCATATCTTTACCCTTACTTGCGTTTGACTCAGGCTGATGCATGAACTGAAACGCGCAATGGCGAACAAATCTTGCATCGACCCCCGTATAAGGTCCCCGCGACCGAGCAATTACAGCTCTCAGGCAGCGAAAAAGGCGCAACTATTCCGATGCAGCGAAGCGCCGTCTAATGCCGTAAACGCCTACCCTATGCCGAATCGGCATGAGATTTTCCAACTGAAACCCGCGTCCCAACCGGTTTGAATACGACATTCAGGCGGGCATAAGTGCCGTGTGCCGGCCATTTCAGCGCAGGGCGAAGGTTTTTAAATAAGCGGAAATTTAGGAAAAAGCCTACGTTTGGCTGCGAATTCTCTTATCGGGAAAGTCGGAGCTTTCTCGATATACGGTCACGAAGAAACACCGCGAAACGGTTTTGCGGGGAATATGCACCAAGAACAGATGAGCCGAATGCTCTAGATCAACGTTTTGCACGTTGAAGCTCTCCGCAGGTTCGTCGAGCCGCTCCGGCCTCGACGAACTTGCGGCGCAGCTTGCCTGACCCGGCCCTTGCGCGGGTACTCCCTGTACCCGTAGGTCACTCCGACCCTGAAACAGTCAGAACGTCCCGGCCCCTTGGTCATGCGCTTACCGTCCTCGGGTAGCGCAGTGGAAAAAGGCGCTGAGGCCTCTTTCGTGTTTCGAAACTCAATAGCCGTCCGGCTCTTTTTAATGGGCTTCGCACCCAGCAGCAGGGCGGCCAATCAAATACTCATGCTTAGCCTCGACCGCGGCGGCCAAAGAAGAAGGAAGCAATGAACATCACCAGGAATACGACAAAGAGAATCTTGGCGATACCTGTGGCGGTGCCCGCGATACCACCGAAGCCCAATACTGCAGCGATGATGGCAATGATCAGGAATGTGATTGCCCAGCTCAACATGGTGATTCTCCTTACGGCTTCTATTAAAAGTGTTGCCTGTGGTGCTTATCCCGGCGCGTTGAGCGCGCCAAGTTCGTTTGCTTAAAACACCCAACGTTCCTGAGGCGTCTCATCCACAGGCCGGGCCTGGTCGACGTCCATCATTCGCATCGAGTCGCTGTCAGCCAGGTTGCTGCTGGCCGCGCTGAAATGGGTTTGGGGTGCGTGTGGAATCGACAGGTGTGGCGTCTCTGGCTGCTGGCTCTGTTCCCAGCGCAAGAACTGCTGGCCGCCAATCAGGGTGATCAACAAGGCCAGCAGGGCAAGCAAACCTTGCTGGATATGCAGTGGCGAGATACGCAATCGGGCGGCTCCTTGGCGATTCATCCTGAAGTTCCTCCCTCGGGGTAGGTTGGCGGGCAGTGATTTAAATGCCCTGATTACCCAGGTACCTGCAGCCTGCATGCCACCTTTTCCTCAGGATTAATCCCATTTAAATCAATGGGTTAAATGGCTTTTGAAAATGGGCTTGGACGCATCCTGCACGATGGCCCATTCCAGACCGTGCGTTATGCACGATGGGCTCGCCAAAACTTTCAATATTTTTGGAATTGAAGGAAGGGCGCGGATGTCAGAAAGGGACGCAGGCAATTGCCGAAGGACGATTCATTAATAAAAAGCCAGGTAAATCAGCTGGTTATCTTGTTATGAAGTCGGTAGCCCTACTGCCTTGGCTGAAATCGGCCACAATGAATCATGCAACTTGCCCGATTTTCCGGGCCTAACCCAATTTCAACAATTAAAGGAGCGTAGGAACATGGAATCAGCCACTGAGCATCAAGGCCGCATTCTGCTGGTGGACGACGAGTCCGCCATCCTTCGAACCTTTCGCTATTGCCTCGAAGATGAAGGCTATAGCGTGGCTACGGCGACCAGCGCGGCTCAGGCTGAAGCCTTGTTGCAGCGCCAGGTTTTTGATTTGTGCTTCCTGGATTTGCGTCTGGGCGAAGATAACGGCCTGGATGTGCTGGCCCAGATGCGCATCCAGGCGCCCTGGATGCGGGTGGTGATCGTCACTGCTCATTCGGCCGTGGACACTGCCGTGGATGCGATTCAGGCCGGTGCCGCCGACTATCTGGTCAAACCTTGCAGCCCTGATCAGTTGCGTCTGGCCACTGCCAAACAGCTGGAAGTACGGCAACTCTCGGCGCGCCTGGAAGCCCTCGAAGGTGAAGTGCGTAAACCCAAGGAGGGCCTGGATTCCCACAGTCCGGCGATGAAAGTGGTGCTCGAAACCGCACGCCAGGTCGCCAGTACCGATGCCAATATCCTGATTCTGGGCGAGTCCGGTACCGGTAAAGGCGAACTGTCGCGGGCCATTCACGGCTGGAGCAAACGCCAGAAGAAATCCTGCGTCACCATCAATTGCCCGTCCCTGACTGCCGAATTGATGGACAGCGAGCTTTTCGGCCACAGCCGCGGGGCGTTCACCGGAGCCAGCGAAAGCACCTTGGGCCGGGTCAACCAGGCCGACGGCGGAACATTGTTTCTCGATGAGATAGGCGATTTTCCCCTGACCTTGCAGCCAAAATTGCTGCGTTTCATTCAGGACAAGGAATATGAGCGCGTGGGCGACCCGGTGACCCGTCGCGCCGATGTGCGGATCCTCGCCGCCACGAACCTCAATCTGGAAGACATGGTTCGCGATGGTCGCTTTCGTGAAGACTTGCTCTATCGTCTGAACGTCATCACCTTGCACCTGCCGCCGCTTCGCGAGCGCAGGGAAGATATTTTGAACCTGGCTGATCGCTTTCTGGCGCGCTTCGTCAAGGAATACTCGCGTCCAGCCCGGTGTTTCAGCGACGAGGCGCGCGAAGCGCTGCTCAGCTATCGCTGGCCGGGCAACATTCGCGAGCTGCGCAACGTGGTGGAGCGCGCGAGCATTATTTGTCCGCAGGAGCGGGTAGAGCTCAGCCACTTGGGTATGGCCGAAACTGCGACCAACCACACGCCGCGCATTGGTGCTGCGCTGAGCCTGGATGAATTGGAGAAAGCTCACATTGGCGCGGTTCTCGCCACTGCCGACACGCTGGATCAGGCGGCCAAAACCTTGGGTATCGATGCCTCGACCCTGTACCGCAAACGCAAGCAGTACAACTTGTGAGTGGTAACCGATGAAACTGGCGATGACGTTGCGCACCCGGCTGTTTCTGAGTATTTCCGCACTGATTACTGTGGCACTGCTGGGGCTCTTGCTCGGGCTGGTCAGCGTGATGCAGATGGCAGGGACTCAGGAAGCCCTGATCCGTGACAACTTCATCACGCTGGACCTGGGATTGAAGCTGCGTCAGACCCTGGGTGATCAATTGATCATCATGCTCGACGAGCACCCGGATGCTGCGGCGTTCGAGGCATCCAAGCAGCATTCCCTTGAACTGTTCGACGAAGGCATTGCTCGCCAACCGTCCAGGAGGGGGGGCCAATACGGTTTCAAAAAGGCCAAGGCTGATTATCAGGACCTGCTGCAGTCCTTCGATCTTTCCAGTGTTCCCATCCAAGTCGTCAATGGTGACGTGGATCTCACGGAAAAATTCAACGCGTTGCGCAACGGTTTGATCGCTGAACAAAAACGCACATTGGATGACATCGCTGAGATCGAACGCAAGGCTCGGGAACGAGCACTGTTAATTGCCGGCCTGCTTGGGTTGGTGGGGGTGGCGGTGCTGTTCATCGGCTTCATTACCGCTCATGCGATCGCCCGGCGGTTCGGAGCTCCGATCGAGGCCTTGGCCGCAGCAGCTGACAATATCGGCCAAGGTAATTTTGAAGTGACCCTGCCGATTTCTTCGGCGGTGGAGATGAACCAACTGACCCGGCGTTTCGGCATCATGGCCGAGGCCTTGCGTGAGCACCAGGCTACCAATATCGACGAACTGCTCGCCGGCCAGCAACGCTTGCAAGCGGTGCTCGACAGCATCGACGACGGTTTGCTGATCATCGATCGCCAAGGTCATCTCGAGCACCTCAATCCGGTGGCTCAGCGTCAGTTAGGCTGGAACACTGATCGTCTCGGCCAAGGTTTGGGCACGGCGCTTGAGCGTCCCGAGCTGGATGAAGAACTGCAACTGGTATTGCGCGGTGGCACCCTGGAACGAGCGCCGGACGACCTGAGCATCGAGGTCGATGGCGAGTCGCGATTGCTGACCTATAGCCTGACGCCGGTCAGCCATACCCAGGGTCATATTCTCGGCGCCGTGATGGTGTTGCATGACGTCACCGAACAGCGTGCTTTCGAACGGGTACGCAGTGAATTCGTCTTGCGCGCCTCCCATGAGTTGCGCACACCGGTTACCGGGATGCACATGGCATTCGGCTTGTTCCGCGAACGCACGCATTTTGCCGCAGACTCCCGCGAAGCTGACCTGCTGGACACCGTCAACGAAGAAATGCAGCGCCTGATGCAGTTGATCAATGACTTGCTGAATTTCTCTCGTTATCAGAACGGCCTGCAAAAACTCACCTTGGCCCCTTGTTCCATCGAAGACTTGCTGGATCAGGCCCAGACACGTTTTGCCCGCTCGGCGCAGGAAAAAGGTATCGAGCTGCTGGTGGAAGTGCAGGGGCCATTGCCGCGCTTGCAAGCCGATCAGGCGCAACTGGAACGGGTGCTCGACAACCTGATCGACAACGCCTTGCGCCATACCTCCCACGACGGACAGATACGTTTGCAGGCCCGGCGCCATGGTGAACGGATGATTATCAGTGTCGAGGACAACGGCGAAGGCATTGCCTACGGCCAACAGGGACGGATCTTCGAGCCCTTCGTTCAGGTGGGTCGCAAAAAGGGCGGTGCCGGGCTGGGTCTGGCGCTGTGCAAGGAAATCGTGCAGTTGCACGGCGGGCGGATGGGTGTCTATTCGCGGCCGGGGCAGGGGACGCAGTTCTACATGGCGCTGGCAATATAAACCGGTGTCCTCTCAGGCTTCGTCGTCCTGGCGTCGTGCAGTCAGTCGGCGGCCACGGGTAATCAGTTCAATGAACTGTACGGCGCTCAGGGCGTGGGCGAACAGCCAGCCCTGACCGAATTTCACTCCTTCGCTGCTCAGAAACACCGCTTGGGCTTCATGTTCGATGCCTTCGGCAATCACCTTGAGTTGCAGGGCCTGAGCCATGCGAATGATGTGCGGTGCCACGCCGCTGCTGGCGGCGTCATGGCCCAGCGCGTCGATAAACGCCTTGTCGATTTTCAGGCAGTCCACCGGTAGGGTTTGCAGGTAGGCGAGGCTGCAATAACCGGTACCAAAATCGTCGATCAGCACTTGATGCCCGACATCCCGCAGGGCTTGCAGATTTTCCCTGGCCACCATCACGTCCACCAATCCACGCTCGGTCACTTCAAAGGCAATTTGCCTGGCCGCCACCCGGTGCATGCTCAGCAGACGCGCTATCACCTGACCGATACGCGGCACCATGACATCGCAGGCCGCCAGGTTGACCGAGATATATAGCTGCGGATTTGACCGCAACAGTTGCCCGAGCTGTTCCAACAGGCGCTGTAACACGAAGTCGGTCATCTGACGAATCTGGCCGGTATTCTCCGCCATCGGAATGAACAGGTCGGGACTGGTCAGCGTGCCGTCCGGCCTGCGCCAGCGCAGCAGGGCTTCAGCGCCGACGCAGTTGCGGCTGTCGAGGTCGAAGATCGGTTGATACAGAACCTGTAACTCACCTCGCCGCATGGCGCCTTGCAGTTCGGCATCCAGCGATTGACGCTGGCGTACCAGCAAAAACACCAGAATGCCTACGCAGGCGCTCAGCGCCAGGCTGGCCGGCAGTAGCCACCACCATACCGCCGGTACATGCATTGCGGTACGTGGGGTGATCAGTACCAGCTGGTATTCGCGGGTGTTAGTGGGCATTCGGTAAATCAGGCGGGTAGGGGTGACTTGCAGCGCATGGGGGCTTTTCGGGGGCCAGGGCTCCGCAGGGGGCCAAGGCTGCGCGACACCGAGCACCGGAATGGCCCGGGTGCCGTGGTCGAGCACCACCAACAGGCTGCTGCCCGCAGACAGATCGACCATATCGGTCAAATGCCCGCGCGACGTTGCAACCCGGAAATTGCCACGACCAAGCATCAGTGCGGCGCGGTTCTCATCGGGTTCGGTGGTGGTGTTCAGCCAATAGCTGTAAGTGGGGCCCTTGATGTCCGGCGGCCGGATCAGCGATACCCCTTCCTGGCGGGGGCGGTTGGAGCAGGTTCGCGAAGTGTCCATATAAACGGCTTCATAAACGAAGCGGTAATTGAAGCTGACCTGCTGCAGGGTGGCGATCATTTCGTCATCGCAACCTCGCAGCGGTTGGGCTTCCAGGTCATCGAGGCTTTCGCGCAATTGCCCGAACAGCTGCTCCAGCCGGACCAGAAAGCGTTCTCCCTGGGCATTCATTTCCCGGCTTTCGTTTTGCTCGACCTGATGCATCGCCACGAACAAACTGCCGACCGTTAAAAGTGTTGCGCTCAAGGCAGTAGCCAGCATCGCCAAAAACCAGGGGCGATAGAACCAGCTATGCAGTCTCTCCCGAGCAGCAGGCATCATGGAATATCCGAAGAATTACCAATGAGTTATAGCTGCTGATTTGGAAAAAGCGCTGACCGTCGGGCGGGCGTCATTATTTTGTCTGATTCAACACCTGAAGAATCGCCGCGGTCTGGGCGTCCGGTGTGCCGTCGAAACGGGAAGGGCGAAAATGCAGCTGGAAGGCCGCCAGCACATTGCGTGTCGCGACATCCAGTTCGCCGGTTTGCGGCGTGGCATAGCCTACGCGGGCAAGCTGTGCCTGGAACCAGCTGATGCTGGGTAATTGCACGGTGAACTGCGCTTGCTGCCGCGCCACAGCCTGCTCGTTCGGCCATATTCCCAGGCCTTCGGCAGCCAGGCGCTTCCAGGGAAACAGAGGGCCGGGGTCGAGTTTGCGCATCGGGGCGATGTCACTATGGCCAATGATATGGCGGGGGTTGATGCCTTGGCGCTTGCTGATGTCTTTGAGCAGGAAAATCATCGATTGGATCTGGGCTTCGCTGTAGGGATACCAAAGACGCCCGTTCGGGGTGTCCTCAAAGCCCTGATTGACGATCTCGATACCAATGGAACTGGAGTTCAGCCAGGTCCGGCCTTGCCATTCGCTTTCGCCTGCGTGCCAGGCGCGGAAATTTTCATCTATCAGCTTATAAATAGTGGCGCGTTTGTCGTCGCCAATCAGGTAATGACTGCTGACCTCGCCCTGGGTCAGCAATTGAAGCGAAGTTTCCAGGGATGCGGAGGTGTAATGCATCACCACGAACTGAATACGATTATCGTAATTGGCTGAACGGTGGCTGGTATCGATTCGGGGGCCGCTGGCACAACCAGCCAATAGAAGCAGCGAAGTAATAAGGGCAAGAAATTTCATGGTGGGGGGCAGTACACACAAGACAATAATGCAACAGTGTAACGGTATTGCCTTGCGCGCAGATCGCAAAAAATACTGTTTTAAACAAAATGGAACAATTAGCTATCAGCCCGCTTCAACTCGATTCCGGCCATTGTTTTTCGCCCTATACAGCGCCTGATCGGCTCTTTTAAGTACCAGATCGCTATGTTCGCCCGGTCTGAAGGCGGTCAGCCCCATGGAAATAGTGATGGTGACTCGCTCCCCCTTGAAGTGGAACGGGCAGGCTTCGATCGATGCGCGCAAGGTTTCCAGCAGTTTCGCGCCGACCATAGGCAGTGTGGCGGGCATCAATAGCACAAACTCCTCACCGCCAAACCGGGCAATGAAATCAGTGCCACGCAGACGCTTGCGCAGCACGTTGGCGATGATTTTCAGTACCTTGTCGCCCGCCAGATGACCATAGTTATCGTTGATGCGTTTGAAGTGGTCGAGGTCGAGCATTGCCAGCAACAACGTATTGCCCTGTTGTTGCCATTGACCGATTTCATGCTCCAGGCGTTCGCTCCAGGCTGCTCGATTCGGTAGACCCGTCAATGGATCGATCAGCGCCTTCTGACGCTGTTCTTCAAGATGCTCACGGTAACCCAGGGCTTCCTGCTCCATGTGGGCAACCCTTTCGGCCAGGCTTTGCAGGCGGGCCGCGACTTCCTGCTCACGCTCATCGCGTTGCTTCTGGTGTTGGTCCATGGTGCCGAGCAGGCCTTCGAGATGGTTTTCCAGCACATGCTTGAGATCATCGAGGTCCGCCGCTTCCTGCATGCTGCTTTGCAAGCCATCGACTTGCTCACGAATCTGCGTGTCCATATCCCGCGCGGCCGAGCGGTTGTCGGCGTGGCCTTCACTCGCGGCTTGCAGGTTGCTCTGGAATGACTCGAGGCGTTCGTTGAGTTGCTTCAGATAGGCTTCGAATTCGTGCTGGCCGCTGTCGGTGATTGCCAGCATCAAGGTAGCCAGGTCATCGAGGATGGGTAGCAATTCGTACCAGTTCAAGCCATTTTGAAGACGATCGCGCATTGCCTCGGCTTGCGGGCGATGGCGCTCAGGCAGCGCCAGGTCATCGAGAAGACCCAGCAGGGTGTCTTCGATATGTTTGGCAACAGAGCTATAGGACGGCTCCGGCGAGTCCGGCAGGGCATACAAAATATCGTGCGCGGACGGCTCTGGATCGATGGGCACCGCACAGAGCTCATCGGGATTGCCTGCCGACAGAATCTGAGTGGCCGGCAGGGCGATCGCCGGAACCGGCTCTTGTGGTTGCTCGAGATCGGCTCGGGGTTGTAGCTGCGGGACCGGGCTGCTCGTGGTTTGCGGCTCAAGGACCGGCGGCTCGAATGCGACGACTTCAGCCGCAGGTGCCATGGCTGCTGGCGCCTCAATTTGTGCTGGCTCGGTGAGCGCAGCGGCGGATGTCGTGGCTTCGACGGTTGGCAATACCCCTTTTGGTTTATCGGCGGCTGGCGCGAGATGAACCGTCGTTTGTGGGGGCTTGATCGGCGAGGCTGCACCCGCTTCGACGAGTTTCGGAGCGGGTATTGGCGATTCGGGGAGGATGAGCGGTGGTGCGGTCTCTTCCGTTTCCCGACTGAACAACCGTTGCAGAAAACCCGGGCGATCAGGTTCGGCAGGGTTTTCCAGCAGGTTCAAGGCTTTGCCTTGCAGGCCACTCAGCTCGCTAAGCAGCAACGGGATTTCGCGAGCCTGGCTTACCCGTCCATCCAGCTGCTTGGCGAAATGCTTCAGTGGCCGGCTCACTTCCCGGGGCAGCGGTAACGCTTGCAACTGCGAGACCAGTGCTGTCAGGGCGGCGCTGACTTGATTGGCCCGGGTTTCCCGGCGCTGCTCGGAGTCGAGCACGGCTTTTTCCAGGCGCGGCAGCAGGGCAGCCAGGCCGGCGTCCATGTCATCGGTGCGTACGACCTCACGCATTTCCTTCATGCATTGATCAACGGCGCGATCGGTACCTTCTGCGGCAAGGGTGCTGCGCACCAGCCCACGACGCAGCAGATCAAGCCGGGCGTCCCATCGACGTTCCAGTTTTTCTTGTTGTTCGATGCTTTTGAGGTATTTCTCTTTCCAGCGCTGTGCTTCATCGCTCATTCAGGCAGGACTCAACGCGGGCAATGCATCGGCCGTGAGCGAACCCGGCAGACGAATCTCTACCGCGACCGGCAGGTGATCGGAAATGGGCTGTGCCAGCACTTCGACCTTTTCAAGGGTCAGGGTAGGGCTGAGCAGAATATGGTCCAGGCAACGTTGCGGGCGCCAGCTGGGAAAGGTCGCTTCCAGTTGCGGCGCGAGCAGGCCCAGATCACGTAACGGGGAATTTTGCAGCAAGTCGCTGGCATGGGTATTCATGTCACCCATCAGCACCTGGTGTTTATAACCGCCAATCAACTCACGGATGTAGGCCAGTTGCAGGCTGCGGGCTCGAGCGCCCAGCGCCAGATGCATCATCACCACCACGAGCGCCTCCGGACCTTCGCCGAAGCGCACCAGAATGGCCCCGCGACCCTTGGGCCCCGGCAGCGGATGATCTTCAATCGCCCACGGGCGCAGGCGGCTGAGCACGCCATTGCTGTGCTGGCCGAGATGACCGAGGTTGCGATTGAGTTGTTGATACCAGTAGGGGAAGGCGCCGAGCTGCGCCAGGTGTTCGACCTGATTGACGTAGCCTGATCGCAGGCTGCCGCCATCGGCTTCCTGCAAGGCGACCAGATCGAAGTCGCCCAGCAGATTGCCGATTTTCTGCAGATTGTCGGCGCGCCCATTGTGCGGCAACAGATGCTGCCAGCCTCGGGTCAGATAGTGCCGATAGCGCTCGGTACTGATACCGACCTGGATATTGAAACTGAGCAGACGCAGACGGCTGTCCACGGGCAACCCCGTCGATTCCAGGTGATGCTCATTGACCTGCGGATCATGCAGGCCAACGATGCGTTCAGTTCCCCAGCGGCGCATGGCAGGTGCCGCGCTTAGTTGGCGACAGCCTTGGTTGCCGCTCGCTCTTTGGCGACCAGTTGGTCGGCCAGTTGCAGCGCTTGTTCGGCACCGCCGGCAGAGCCGATGTCAAAGCGGTACTTGCCGTTGACGACCATGGTCGGCACGCCAGAGATTTCATATTTCTTTGCAAGTTCTTTGGCTTTGTTGATCTGGCCCTTGATGGCGAAGGAATCGAAGGTGGCCAGGAACTTGTCCTTGTCTACACCTTGGGTCGCCAGGAAGTCGGCCATGTCTTCTTTGTCGGTCAGTTTTTTGCGTTCTTTCTGAATCGCTTCAAAAACTGCTGCGTGAACCTTGCTTTCGACGCCCATGGCTTCAAGTGTCAGGAACATCTGGCCGTGTGCGTCCCAAGGGCCGCCAAACATGGCCGGAATGCGTACGAAGTTCACATCGGCAGGCAGTTTTTCAACCCATGGGTTAATAACGGGTTCGAAGTCATAGCAATGCGGACAGCCATACCAGAACAGCTCCACGACTTCGATCTTGCCAGGCACGGCCACCGGGACCGGGTTGCTCAATTCGACATAGGGCGCTACAGGTTTTTCGGCGGCTTGGGCGGTCATGCCGAACAGGCTGGCAGCGACGAGCGCGGCGCTGATGATCAGATTACGCATGCTTTACTCCTGGACAATTGGGTCGCCTCGCGCAACCTGTTTTCAGACAGATCCTGGCGGGCTTGAGTTTGTAGTGTAACGGCAGCGGCCACAAAAAAGGGCGGCCTAAGCCACCCTTTTTATGTTTGCATCGACGGATTAATCGAGTGTTAACGTTGCAAGAGGCCTGTACCTCTCACAACGCTCCATCACAGGCCTTAGTGCAAGCCTTGAATATAGCTGGAGACTGCCGCGATTTCTTCGTCGCTCAGCTTTTTAGCGATGCTCTGCATCGGTTTGGTATCGCCGTCGTTGGTGCGGCCGCCTTCTTCCTTGCGGAAATCAGTCAGTTGCTTGACGACGTACTGAGCATGCTGCCCACCCAGATGCGGGAAGCCCGCAGCCGCGTTGCCCTTGCCGTCCGGAGAATGGCAGCCGGTGCAGGCTGGCAGGCCCTTGTCCAGGTTGCCGCCTCGGAACAACGCTTCACCGCGCGCCACGAGTTTCGGATCGGCGGCACCGATGCTGCCTTTCTGGCTGGCGAAGTAGGCGGAGATATCGGCCAGGTCCTGATCGCTCAGGTTGGTCAGCAGGCCGGTCATTTCCAGCACTGTGCGCTTGCCGGACTTGATGTCGTGCAGCTGTTTGTTCAGGTAACGCTCGCCCTGGCCTGCCAGTTTCGGAAAGTTAGGCGCCATGCTATTGCCATCCGGGCCGTGGCAAGCACCGCATACGGCGGCTTTCGCCTGGCCGGCGGCAGCATCACCAGCAGCATGGGCAATGCCGGAGATCCCCACGGTCAACAGCAGACTCACGATCAGTTTGTTCATCAGCTAATCCAACTACGGCTAAGGGTTGAAGAGTTATGGGCCGGGCTTACTCGCTCATCCAGTGGATGATGGCTCGGTAATCCTCGGCACTGCAGTCCATGCACAAACCACGCGGCGGCATCGCCTTGAAACCCTGGGTCACGTGTTGCACCAGCGTCTCCATACCTTTCGCCAACCTCGGCGTCCAAGCTTCCTGATCGCCCTTGCGGGGCGCCATGGGTAGTTGGCCGGAATGACAGGCACCACAAACACGGTTGTACACAGCTTCCGGATCCTGTGTAGCCTGAGCGCTGTAAAGCGGCATCAAGACACCGGCAGCTAGCAGCCATTTCGTCATAAAACGACCTTTTCAGGGTTGAGAGCGTGCTGCGTTCTAATGCGCAATCAAGGTTAATCGCTCTCGTGAACTTCATCCTACGCTGGGACAAAGCGCACACAAAATCTGCGGCATTATATACTGGCGTCACTGAAACGGAAACGACACTGCTTGCCGCGTCCATTCCCGGCGCCGCCCACATCGGAAATCCCATGCAACTCAAGAACCCCATCCTCGGTCTGTGCCAACAGTCCACCTTCATGCTCAGCGCCGCCAAAGTCGATCAATGCCCCGACGACGAAGGCTTTGAAGTGGCCTTCGCCGGGCGTTCCAACGCCGGCAAGTCCAGCGCATTGAACACCCTGACACACGCTAGCCTGGCGCGGACCTCGAAAACGCCGGGTCGCACGCAGCTGTTGAACTTCTTCAAGCTAGACGATGAACGCCGTCTGGTCGACCTGCCGGGTTACGGTTACGCGAAAGTGCCGATCCCGTTGAAGCAGCACTGGCAGCGTCACCTGGAAGCCTATCTGGGCGGTCGCGAAAGTTTGAAAGGGTTGATTCTGATGATGGACATCCGTCATCCAATGACCGATTTCGACCTGCTGATGCTCGATTGGGCTGTCGCCAGCGGCATGCCGATGCATATTTTGCTGACCAAGGCAGACAAGCTGACCTACGGCGCGGCGAAAAATGCGCTGCTCAAGGTTCAGGCGCAAATCCGTAAGGGCTGGGGCGATACGATCACAATCCAGCTGTTTTCGGCACCCAAACGCATGGGGCTGGAAGACGCCTACACTGTACTGGCGGGCTGGATGGAATTGGCGGACAAGGGCAGCGAGGCTGCCGAGTAAGGCTGTCGAGATGAAAAGCCAGGCAAAAAAAACCCCGGACTTCATATGGGGAGGGAGAAGTTCCGGGGTTCAAGTTCCGGACCGCTAGGGCGGGGTCCAGATATCTGCCAACACTTAACACAACATAGGAGCATCGAAGGGCTTCACCAGCCATTCAGTATCTCTGAGTGGCGGTTCACGGATTTAGTTCAGACTATTTTCAAAAACCATTGGAAATAATCGAGATCATTTTCCGCACTAAAGCCCTTGGTTATTTTGTGCTGCGGCATAAGGCCGCAGCAGTGACATCGTTGCAGGCAACTCAGTGCGCCTCATCCCAGTTATTGCCTACGCCCACCTCCACCAAAAGCGGCACATCCAGTTGGGCGGCGTTGCTCATGTGCAGGCGAATGTCCTCGCGCACCTGGTCGATCAGGTCCTCACGCACCTCAAGCACCAGTTCATCGTGCACCTGCAAGATGACTTTGGCGTCCAGGCCTGACGATATCAGCCACTGGTCCACCGCTACCATGGCTTTCTTGATGATGTCCGCCGCGGTGCCTTGCATCGGGGCGTTGATTGCCGTGCGTTCGGCTGCTTTGCGCAAGGCCTGGTTTTTCGAATTGATTTCCGGCAGGTACAGACGACGACCGAAGATGGTTTCGACGAAACCTTGCTCCGCGGCCTGGGTACGAGTGCGCTCCATGTATTGCAGCACGCCGGGATAACGGGCGAAGTAACGGTCGATGTAGGCTTGGGATTGTTTGCGGTCAACGCCGATCTGCTTGGCCAGGCCAAACGCGCTCATGCCGTAGATCAGGCCGAAGTTGATGGCTTTCGCGCTACGACGTTGATCGTTGGTGACGGCGTCCAGTTCGACGCCAAACACCTCTGCGGCCGTGGCGCGGTGTACATCGAGGTTGTTGCGGAAGGCATGCAGCAAGCCTTCGTCCTTGGCCAGATGCGCCATGATCCGCAGTTCGATTTGCGAATAGTCCGCGGCCAGCAGCTTGTAGCCTTTCGGGGCGACGAACGCCTGACGAATGCGGCGACCTTCGGCGGTGCGAATCGGAATGTTCTGCAAGTTCGGATCGATCGATGACAAACGTCCGGTGGCGGCAACGGCTTGCTGGTAAGACGTATGAATGCGCCCGGTGCGAGTGTTGATCTGCTCTGGCAAACGGTCGGTGTAGGTGCTTTTGAGCTTGCTCAGCGAGCGGTACTGCATCAGCACCTTGGGCAGCGGGTAGTCCTGTTCGGCCAGCTCGGCCAGCACCGCTTCGGCAGTCGAGGCCTGGCCTTTGGCGGTTTTGCTGAGCACAGGCAAACCGAGCTTTTCGTAGAGGATCACACCCAATTGTTTGGGCGAACCGAGGTTGAATTCTTCACCGGCGATGGCGAACGCTTCACGCTCAAGGGCGACCAGTTTCTCGCCCAGCTCGACGCTCTGGACGCCCAGCAGGTTAGCATCCACGAGCGCGCCCTGGCGTTCGATTCGAGCCAGAACCGGCATCAGCGGCATTTCAATCTCATTGAGCACTTTGCCCAGGCTTGGCGTTGCCGCCAGTTTTTCCTGCAATGCCAGGTGCAAACGGAAGGTGACGTCGGCATCTTCGGCAGCATAGGGGCCTGCCAATTCAAGAGAGATCTGGTCGAAAGTCAGCTGTTTGACGCCTTTGCCCGCGATCCCTTGAATGTCGCTCTTGCTTTGGCCCAGGTACTTGAGCGCCAGGCTGTCCATGTCGTGGCGGGTGGCCGTCGAGTCGAGAACGTAAGACTCGAGCATGGTGTCGTAGGCAATGCCCTGGACAATAATCCCGTTGCTTTGATCGCCACCGATGGCGCAGTTGGCGAGAATGTTGGTTTCGAACTTGGCGTGTTGGCCGACTTTCAGCTTATTCGGGTTTTCCAGCAGCGGCTTCAACGCCAACAGTACGGTGTCGCGATCCAGTTGCTCCGGCACGCCCATGTAGGAATGGGTCAGCGGAATGTAGGCCGCTTCGTTGGCTGCGACGGAAAACGACAGGCCCACCAATTGTGCATGCTGGGCATCGCTGCCGTTGGTTTCGGTGACGAAGGCAATCAACGGCGCCTTGTCGAGCTTGTCCAGCCAGGCCTCGAAGTGCTTCTGGTCAAGGATGGTTTCGTACTTCGCTTCGGCGGCACCCGGCTGTTCCTGGGCGACCTCGACAATGTCCTGGCCTGCGCGCTTGGCGTCGCGCTGGTTCTCTTCGAACCAGCTCTTGAATTCCAGCAGGGAATACAGCTCGGCGAGTTTGTCGTGATCCGGTGGCCCCATATGCAGGTCATCGAGGCCGAAGTCCAGCGGTACGTCGATCTTGATGGTGGCCAAGCGATAAGAAAGAAAGGCCATTTCCTTATGTTCTTCAAGCTTGGCCGGCAGCGTCTTGGCGCCACGAATCGGCAGGGTCGGGACGATGTCGAGCTGCGCATAGAGCTCGGTCAGACCACCGTTCACGCCGACCAGCAGGCCGGAAGCGGTTTTCGGGCCAATACCCGGAACGCCTGGAATGTTGTCGGACGAATCGCCCATCAGCGCCAGATAATCGATGATCTGCTCGGGAGCGACGCCGAATTTCTCCTTCACGCCCTCAACGTCCAGTGTGCTACCGGTCATCGTATTGACCAAGGTAATGTGGCCGTCGACCAACTGCGCCATGTCCTTGTCGCCCGTGGAGATAATCACCGGACGGTCAGCCGCTGCACTGCTGCGGGCCAGGGTGCCGATCACATCGTCCGCTTCGACGTTGTCCACGCACAGCAATGGAAAGCCCAAGGCCTTGACGCTGGCGTGCAAGGGCTCGATCTGGACCCGCATGTCATCAGGCATGCTTGGGCGATTGGCTTTGTACTCGGCGAACATCGCGTCGCGGAACGTCCCGCCCTTGGCGTCGAACACCACGGCGAACGGGCTGTCCGGGTACTGCTTGCGCAGACTCTTGAGCATGTTCAAGACGCCTTTGACCGCACCGGTCGGCAGGCCTTTGGACGTGGTCAGCGGTGGCAGCGCATGAAAGGCGCGGTATAGATAAGAAGAACCGTCCACCAGGACGAGGGGGGCTTGGCTCATGAGCAGGATCAACCTTTTCGGCGGGTCCGGCGCTAGAATAGCGGGACCGTTGACGACAAAGGGACAAGGTTATCATGCGCACACTAAATCGCTTGTTGCTGGCTGGCTTGTTTGCAATCACTCCATTGGCTGTCATGGCGGCGGACGATGCGCCTTCGGCAGACCCGGATGTAACCATTCGCACGGAAGGCGATAAAACCATTCAGGAGTATCGGCAAAACGGTTTTTTGTATGCCATCAAGGTGACCCCGAAAGTCGGCAAACCGTATTTCCTGGTGCGCGCTGATGGCTCCGACGGTAACTTCATCCGCTCGGATCAGCCGGATATGCTGATTCCGTCGTGGAAAATATTCGAGTGGTAAACCGCTCCTAACTTCAATCGGCGCCGGCAGTCGCGGCGCCCGTACTGGCAGTTTTAACCATGTCTGTGTTCACCCCCCTGGCTCGGCCCGAGCTGGAAACTTTTCTCGCCCCTTACGGGCTCGGCCGCCTGCTTGATTTCCAGGGGATTGCCGCCGGTAGCGAAAACACCAATTTCTTTATCAGCCTGGAGCAGGGCGAGTTTGTCTTGACCCTGGTCGAGCGCGGCCCGGTGCAGGAGATGCCGTTTTTCATCGAGTTGCTCGATGTACTGCACGACGCCAACCTGCCGGTGCCTTATGCCCTGCGCACCACCGACGGCGTCGCCTTGCGCGAACTCGCCGGTAAACCCGCGCTGTTGCAGCCCCGTCTGGCGGGCAAGCACATCAAGGATGCCAACGCCCAGCATTGCGCTCAGGTCGGTGAGCTGCTGGCGCATCTGCACCTGGCGACCCAGGCCAACATGATCAAACGCAAAACCGATCGCGGCCTGGACTGGATGCTGGAAGAGGGCACGCAGTTGCTTTCGCACCTGAATGCCGAGCAAAGCGATTTGCTGCAACGGGCACTGGATGAAATCACACTGCAGAAGACGAAAATTCTGGCGCTGCCGCGGGCTAACATCCACGCGGACCTGTTCCGTGATAACGCGATGTTCGAAGGCACTCACCTGACCGGGTTGATCGACTTCTACAATGCCTGTTCCGGGCCGATGCTCTATGACGTGGCGATTGCCCTGAACGATTGGTGTTCGGACGAGCAAGGGCAGCTTGATGGCGCTCGGGCGCGGGCATTGCTGGGCGCTTATGCTGCGCTAAGACCGTTTACCGCAGCCGAAGCCGAGCTATGGCCGACCATGCTGCGCGTGGCGTGCGTACGGTTCTGGTTGTCGCGGTTGATCGCCGCGGAGTCGTTTGCCGGGCAGGACGTGTTGATTCACGATCCGATGGAATTTCAGTTGCGCCTGGCACAACGGCAGAAGGTCCACACACCGCTGCCTTTCGCCCTCTAAAAGCATCGCGGGCAAGCCACGCTCCCACAGAATTTGTGTCGTTCATAATATTGGCGAACGATACAAACTCTGTGGGAGCGTGGCTTGCCCGCGATTGGGGGCGACACAATTTTCGGAACTACAGCGACTCCAAACACCCCGCCAAATCATTCCCCAGCTTTTCCAGCAACTGCTCATACCCGTGTGCGGTCGCTGGGGTGTAGCCGCCCAGTGCATCCAGCTCCGCCAGTTTCACCGGCAGCCCGGCCACCAGGGTTTCTGCCAGACGCGGGCGCAACGGTGGTTCGCTGAACACGCAGGTCTTGCCGACTTCCTGCAACCGCGTGCGCATCGCCGCGACGTGCTGGGCACCGGGTTGTACTTCGGCTGCGACACTGAATACACCAGTATGCTTGAGGCCGTAAGCTTCTTCGAAGTAGTCGAAGGCTTCGTGAAACACGAAATAAGGCTTGCCCGCGATACCCGCCAGACGAGCCTTCAGGCGCAGGTCCAAAGCATCCAGACGCTCATTGAATGCCTTGAGGTTGCTCTGGTAGCGCGTTGCGTTGGCCGGATCGGCGGCACTCAGATCGGCAGCCATTCTGGTAGCGATCACGCGGGCGTTGATCGGTGACAACCACAAATGCGCATCCAGGTTGCCGGGGCGATGATCGTGATCATGCTCGTCGGCTTCTTCAGCATGGGAGTCGTTATCTTCGGCGAAATGTCGCAGTTTCAGACCAGGCAAGTGCTGCACTGCAACGCTGGGCAGCGTACGACCTTTCAGTACGCGAGGCAGGAAACCTTCCATGTCGGGGCCGATCCAGTACAGCAGATCCACCGATTGCACTTTCCGTACGTCGGAAGGGCGCAAGGCGTAGTTATGGGGCGAGGCGCCGGGCGGCAGCAAGACTTCCGGAACCGCTATGCCGTCCTGTACTGCCGCGGCTATCAGCTGCAGAGGCTTGACGCTGGTGAGGACTTTAACGTCGGCTTGAGCTGAGGCGATCAGCAGAAAACTGGCGACAAATGCGACAAAGATAGAAAAAAGTCGGGACACGATGACCACTCGAAGAGGCGAGAACGGGTAACATAATAACGTCTCTCACAAAACTCGTCGCCGCTCATGCCTAAAACACCGATTGCCAGCCGTCCCCACGACCACTCTCATTGTGTGCATAGCGCATTGTCTGAGGCCGATGTCTTGTGCGCACGTCAGGGACTGCGTCTGACTGCTTTGCGCCGGCGAGTGCTGGAACTGGTATGGCAAAGCCACAAACCGTTGGGTGCCTATGACATTCTGGCGGTGCTCAGCGAGCAGGACGGCCGCCGCGCGGCGCCTCCTACCGTCTACCGCGCGCTGGATTTCCTACTGGAAAACGGCTTGGTCCATCGCATCTCCTCGTTGAACGCCTTTGTCGGCTGCAATCACCCGGAACACGCCCACCAGGGGCAGTTCCTGATTTGCCGCGAATGCCACGCCGCCATCGAACTCGAACAGAAATCCATCAGCGACGCGATTATCGAAAGCGCCAAAGATGTCGGATTTATCGTCGAAGCCCAGACCGTTGAAGTGATCGGTCTCTGCTCGGGTTGCCAGGGGGCTTGATGAGCAACGCGCTGATTCGACTCGAGCAGGTAGCGGTCACCTTCGCCGGGCAAAACGTGCTGGACAACATCGAGCTGAGTGTCGAACCGGGGCAGATCGTGACCTTGATCGGCCCCAATGGTGCCGGCAAAACCACACTGGTGCGCGCGGTGCTCGGCCTGTTGAAGCCGGACAGCGGCAGCGTCTGGCGCAAGCCAAAGCTGCGCGTCGGCTACATGCCGCAAAAACTCCATGTCGACTCGACCCTGCCGCTGTCGGTGCTGCGCTTCTTGCGTCTGGTGCCGGGCGTGGACCGGGCTCGAGCGTTGGCCGCCCTCAAGGAAGTCGGTGCCGAACAGGTCATCGACAGCCCGGTGCAAAGTGTTTCCGGTGGCGAAATGCAGCGGGTGCTGCTGGCGCGGGCATTGTTGCGCGAGCCGGAATTGCTGGTGCTCGATGAACCGGTGCAAGGCGTCGATGTGGCCGGTCAAGCCGAGCTCTACAGCCTCATCACACGCTTGCGTGACCGTCATGGTTGTGGCGTTTTGATGGTTTCTCACGATTTGCATCTGGTGATGAGCACTACCGACCAAGTGGTGTGCCTGAACCGCCACGTCTGCTGTTCCGGGCATCCCGAGCAGGTCAGCGGCGATCCGGCATTCGTCGAGCTGTTCGGAAAAAACGCCCAAAGCCTGGCGATTTATCATCACCATCACGACCACGCCCACGACCTGCATGGCTCGGTGGTCAGCGCGGTCCCGTCCACTCACGTTCATGGAGATAGCTGCAAGCATGGCTGATTTTCTGCTCTTTGCCCTGCTTGCAGGTCTGGCCCTGGCGCTGGTCGCGGGGCCGTTGGGTTCGTTCGTGGTCTGGCGGCGCATGGCCTATTTCGGCGACACCCTGTCCCACGCGGCGCTACTCGGCGTGGCGCTGGGTTTTCTGCTGGATGTCAGCCCGACCGTTGCCGTCACGGTAGGTTGTTTGTTGCTGGCAGTATTGCTGGTGACGTTGCAGCAACGGCAGCCTCTGGCATCTGACACGCTTTTGGGAATTCTCGCACCCAGCACGCTTTCTCTTGGCCTGGTGGTACTAAGCTTCATGCATGAAGTGCGGATCGACCTGATGGCCTATCTGTTCGGCGACTTGTTGGCGATCAGTGCGACCGATCTGGCGTGGATTCTCGGCGGTAGCGCGGCGGTGCTGGTCTTGCTGGTCACGCTGTGGCGGCCTTTGCTGGCGATTACGGTGCACGAAGAACTGGCCAAAGTCGAAGGTTTGCCAGTAACGGGGTTGCGCCTGGCGCTGATGTTGCTGATCGCGGTGGTGATTGCGGTGGCGATGAAAATCGTCGGCGTGTTGTTGATTACTTCGTTACTGATTATTCCGGCGGCTGCGGCACAACGTCACGCCCGCTCGCCGGAGCAGATGGCACTGGGCGCGAGCCTGCTGGGCATGCTCGCGGTGTGTGGCGGGCTGGCGTTGTCCTGGTTCAAGGACACCCCGGCCGGCCCGTCGATTGTGGTGACGGCCGCCGCGCTGTTTCTGCTGAGTTTTGTCCTGCCCCGTCGAGGGGTGTAGACTTGCTCGTTTTTTGCGCAAATAGAGAGTCGCAGGAATGAAGCCGTTCGCCTCCCGTTATCTGCTCCTTGTCGCGTTTTCGCTGTTACTGGGTGCTTGCCAAAGCACGCCACCGGCGGCCACCGAGGCCCCCGATGCGCGAGCCTCGGCGATCGCACAGCTGGAACAAAGCCTGGCCAGCAGCGAACTGGCCACCGCCGAAGGACAATTGGCGGCTTTGCAGGCCGAGTCGCCCAACGATCAATCCCTCGAGCAATACCAGCGGCAACTGGCCGAAGCTTATTTGCTACGTAGCCAGATCGTGCTGCAAAAAGGTGATGTGAATGCAGCGGCCACGGCGCTGAGCCGTGCCCGGGTATTGATGCCCAAGGCCCCGGCGCTGACCGGTGGCGTCAACAGCGCCATTGTTCATGCGCGCAAGGCTGAACTGGATAAAGCCGAAGCCGCTCTCAAGGCTGCCGAAGCCAAACCTCAGGCCAAAGTCATCGACCCGACGGCTGAAAGTACTACGGTGGCGTTGAACCTCACCGATATGAGCAAGCTTCGTCGGCAACTGGATGCCATCGCCGCCGATGTGGTGAATTATCAGTGCGAGGTGAGCATTCAGGCGCCACGCACTCAGGATTACCCATGGCTGGCCACATTGCTGACCAAACGGGTGAAGAAACTGGATTCGGAGTTTGATCTGAAGTTGCAGAAGCAGATCTTGCGCCACATTCCCGCGCAGATGGTGTTGAGTCCGCGCAAGCCTTAAAAGCTTCGCAGGCAAGCCTCGCTTCTACAGGTTGGTATCGTTTCCGTAATCAACGAACGGCACTAAACCTGTAGGAGCAAGGCTTGCCCGCGAAGGCGTCCTACTATTCGATACAAATCCTTAAGCCGGAACCGCCTTGGCCTTAGGCTCCCTCTCCCAAATCCGATGCTGCCCGATCGCGGCAAAAAACGCCTCGAACAGCTTGGCATCGTTACCCGCGATGACCCCCGCATCCACTTCCAGCTTCAACACATCCAACAACTGCCTGGCCTCGCCCTGCAGCGCAATCGCTTTCAAGTGCTTATAGGCTTCCAGCAGGTAATGCAGCGCTACACCATCCGTGCTCAGTGCCTTGATCGACGCCGCGCCACCCGGCACGAACACGGCGTCAAACGCTACAGAAGGCAGCCCTTCCATCGACGCATCCACCGGCAGCGCTTTGCCATTGGCGGTTGTCACGGGAGCCGAGGTCGGACCGAGCAATTTGGCGTGTGCGCCGTTGGCCATCAGAGCCCTCTTCATCCCATCAATCGCCGCGCCATCCACCCCGTTGGCCGCCAGAATGGCCACTTTTCGGGTTTTGATATCCCCTGACAGCAGATTGGCCTGGCTCAGGGCGGGGGACTGGTCGAGTGACATCTTGCGCACCTCGACCGTTCCGGCGTTCGGTACTGGCAAGCCCAGGTTCTGCGCCACACGTTTGGCCAGTTCCAGATCGATATTGGCCAGGATCTCATTCACCTGCCGCGCGCGAATAAATTCGCGTTCGACTTTGCCCAGCTCGAAGCTGTAGGCCGCGATGATGTGTTCCTGCTCGTGCTTGCTCATGCTGTGAAAAAACAACCGCGCCTGAGAGAAGTGGTCGGCGAACGACTCGCTGCGCTGACGGATTTTCGCCGCCTCGACGCGTTCTGGATAAGTCTCGAAGCCGCCGTTCTGCGCGGCCGGTGGGGTTTCTTTGGGCCAGCCGCTGTCGATGGAGTTTGGCTCGTAGGAAGCGCGTCCCTTGTCGATGGTGGTGCGATGTTGGGCATCCCGTTGACCGTTATGGAACGGTGCCACCGGGCGGTTGATCGGGATCTCATGAAAATTCGGCCCACCCAGTCGGCTGATCTGCGTATCGGTGTAGGAAAACAACCGGCCTTGCAGCAACGGGTCATTGGAGAAATCGATCCCCGGCACGATATGCCCCGGGCAGAAGGCAACCTGCTCGGTCTCGGCGAAGAAGTTGTCCGGGTTACGGTTGAGCACCATCTTGCCCAGCGCTGTGATCGGCACGATTTCTTCGGGAATGATCTTGGTGGGGTCGAGCAGGTCGAAATCGAAGTCATGTTCGTTTTCCTCCTCGATAACCTGTACGCCCAGTTCCCATTCCGGGTAGTCCCCTATTTCGATGGACTCCCAGAGGTCGCGACGGTGGAAATCAGTGTCTTTACCGGCGAGCTTCTGCGCCTCGTCCCACACCAGCGAGCAAGTGCCGGCAGCGGGGTGCCAGTGGAATTTGACGAAGCGCATCTTGCCTTCGGCATTGATCATGCGAAACGTGTGCACGCCGAAGCCCTGCATGGTGCGCAGGCTTTTGGGAATCGCCCGGTCGGACATGGTCCACAACACCATGTGCGCGGATTCCGGCACCAGAGAAACAAAGTCCCAGAACGTATCGTGGGCCGAACCTCCGGTAGGAATATCGTTGTGGGGTTCGGGTTTTACAGCATGTACGAAGTCAGGAAACTTGACCGCATCCTGAATGAAAAACACCGGTATATTGTTGCCCACCAGATCGAAGTTGCCCTCCTCGGTAAAAAACTTCACTGCGAAACCTCGTACGTCCCGCACGGTATCGCCTGACCCACGCGGACCCTGCACCGTGGAAAATCGCACAAACACCGGCGTTTTCTGGTTGGGGTCTTGCAGGAACCCGGCCTTGGTCAGCGAGGAATGGGCTTCGTATGGCTGGAAGTAACCGTGGGCACCGGTTCCGCGGGCATGGACGATGCGCTCGGGAATGCGCTCATGGTCAAAATGCGTGATCTTTTCACGCATGATGAAGTCTTCCAGCAATGAAGGCCCGCGAGCGCCGGCCTTTAACGTGTTCTGATTGTCTGCGACCTTCACACCCTGGTTGGTGCGCAAGGCCTGTTCGGTGGCATCGGAGCGAAATTTTTCCAGGCTGTCGAGCTTGGCATTGGTGTTACTGCGGTCCAGGGTAGCGGTCCCGGCGAGTGCGCTTTTGGGGGCGGCAGGCTTTTTAGTACTCATCAGACGTAAACTCCTCGTTGCGATTCCCGTCGTGGCCAAGGCTTATGAGCCATTGCGCAGACACGGCATCCAGGCATTCTCGAGTTGCTTAATCAGTGACCGATGGCATGTTGGCGCCGTTCCTTTTTTCTGACCTTTGATCGCGTTATTGCCAAATCTTCGGTTGAATGCGAAATAAATGCTAAGAGCCTCTATACGGACAGGCTAAAATGCGCGCCCGGCTAACCGCTGATCCTTTTCTAACGCGCCCCACAAGGTTCGCTACGTGATCGAGTTTCAAAACGTCCACAAAACCTACCGCGTCGCCGGTAAGGAAATTCCCGCCCTGCATCCGACCAGTCTGACGATTGAGAATGGTCAGGTCTTTGGCCTGATCGGCCATTCCGGCGCGGGAAAAAGTACCCTGCTGCGTCTGATCAATCGCCTGGAAAACTCCAGTGGCGGCAAGATCATCGTCGATGGCGAAGAAGTCACTGCGCTGGATGCCAATAGCCTGCGGCGTTTCCGTCAGCAGGTCGGGATGATTTTCCAGCACTTCAACCTGCTGGCCTCCAAAACCGTGGCCGACAATGTCGCGCTGCCGCTGACTCTCGCCGGGGAACTGTCCCGTAGCGAAATTGACCGGCGTGTGGCGGAGCTGCTGGCGCGGGTTGGCCTGGCTGACCATGCGAAAAAGTACCCGGCGCAATTGTCCGGTGGTCAGAAGCAGCGTGTCGGCATCGCCCGCGCTCTGGCGACCAAACCGAAAATCCTGTTGTGCGATGAAGCCACCAGTGCCCTGGACCCGCAAACCACGGCGTCGGTCCTGCAACTGCTGGCCGAGATCAACCGCGAACTGAAACTGACCATCGTCCTGATCACCCACGAAATGGATGTGATCCGTCGGGTCTGCGATCAGGTGGCGGTAATGGACGCCGGCAAAATCGTCGAGCAAGGTTCGGTGGCCGAGGTGTTCCTGCATCCCAAGCACCCGACCACCAAGCGCTTCGTGCAGGAAGACGAGCAGATTGACGAAAGCGAACAGCGCGATGACTTCGCTCACGTACCAGGGCGCATCGTGCGTCTGACCTTCCAGGGCGAAGCGACCTACGCGCCGTTGCTGGGGACCGTCGCCCGGGAAACGGGCGTGGACTACAGCATCCTGGCCGGTCGTATCGATCGCATCAAGGACGTCCCTTACGGGCAATTGACCCTGGCCGTCACCGGCGGCGACATGGAAGCGGCGTTTGCCCGTTTCACCGCAGCTGATGTCCACATGGAGGTGCTGCGCTGATGGACGTCCTGATGAGTTTCTTTTCCAATATCGACTGGTACGAAATCTGGCTGGCTACCTGCGACACCCTCCTGATGCTTGGCGGTTCGCTGCTATTCACCGTGCTGTTGGGCTTGCCGCTGGGCGTGCTGTTGTTCCTGTGCAGCCCGCGCCAGTTGCTGGAAGCCAAAGGCGTCTACGCGATGTTGTCGCTGCTGGTGAACATTTTGCGTTCGCTGCCTTTCATCATTCTGTTGATCGTGATGATTCCGTTCACTGTATTGATCACGGGCACCTCTCTGGGCGTCGCCGGTGCGATTCCACCGCTGGTGGTGGGTGCCACGCCATTCTTCGCGCGACTGGTGGAAACCGCCCTGCGCGAAGTGGATCGCGGCATCATCGAGGCGACCCAGGCCATGGGCGCAACGACCCGTCAGATCATCATCAATGCCTTGCTGCCGGAAGCCCGGCCGGGCATCTTCGCGGCGATTACGGTGACAGCGATTACACTGGTGTCCTACACGGCAATGGCCGGTGTGGTCGGCGCTGGCGGCCTGGGCGACCTGGCGATCCGTTTTGGTTACCAGCGTTTCCAGACCGATGTGATGGTTGTGACGGTCGTGTTGCTGCTGATGCTGGTTCAAGTGTTGCAAACCGTTGGCGACAAATTGGTTGTCCACTTTTCTCGTAAATAAGCTTTTCTAAATAAAAGCATGAGCCGGCCATTCGCTGGCAGGCGCCAAAACGGGCGCCTCACAAGGAGTTAGCTGAATGAAAAAACTACTCGTCGCGTTCGCTGCCGTTGCAGCCTTTTCCGCACACGCTGCCGACACCTTGACCGTCGCGGCTACCCCGGTGCCTCACGCGGAAATCCTCGAGTTCGTTAAACCGGCCCTGGCCAAGGAAGGCGTGGACCTGAAGGTCAAAGTCTTCACCGACTACATCCAGCCGAACGTGCAGGTGGCCGAGAAGCGTCTGGACGCCAACTTCTTCCAGCACCAGCCGTACCTGGATGAGTTCAACAAGGCTAAGGGCACTAACCTTGTCAGCGTTGCCGGTGTGCACCTGGAACCGCTGGGCGCTTACTCCAGCAAATACAAAGCGCTGACCGAGCTGCCGGGCGGCGCCAACGTGGTGATCCCGAACGACGCCACCAACGGCGGGCGTGCGCTGTTGCTGCTGGCGAAGGCTGGCCTGATCAAGTTGAAGGATTCGAACAACATCCTGTCGACCGTGAAGGACATCACCGAGAACACCAAGGACCTGAAATTCCGTGAACTGGAAGCCGCGACCATCCCGCGCGTGCTGACCCAGGTCGACCTGGCGCTGATCAACACCAACTATGCGCTGGAAGCCAAGCTTGATCCGTCCAAGGACGCGCTGGTCATCGAAGGCAGCGACTCGCCGTACGTGAACATCCTCGTTGCCCGTGCGGACGACAAGGACAGCGCGGCGATGCAGAAACTGGTTGCTGCCCTGCGCAGCCCGGAAGTGAAAGCCTTCATTCTCGAGAAGTACAAAGGCGCGGTAGTGCCGGCGTTCTGATGTTGAAGGGGACGCAGAGCGTCCCTGGCTGCATTCCCACGCGGAGCGTGGGAACGATCAAAAACGGGGACGCATTGATTGCGTCCCCGTTTTTTTATGCCTGAAACACCAAGCCTGGCTCCTGGAGAGGGTGGTGTTGGTTATTCGCGCTTGAGCATCACCGGCAACTGCGTCACCAGTTTCTGGTTGTTCAACGGTGCACGAATGAACCCGCGTTGAGTCCCGTCCGGCCCGATCACCGCCAGGTTGCCGCTGTGGTCGACGGTGTAGTTCGGCTTACTGGTGTCCGCCGGAATGAACGGAATGCTCACCGCATTGGCCAGCTTCTGAAGGTCTTCGACCGAGGATGCGGTCAGCCCGATGAACTGTGGATCGAAGTAGCCCAGGTATTGCTTGAGTTGCTTGGGCGTATCGCGATTCGGGTCGACGCTGACCAAAACGACCTGCAACTTGTCCACAGCATCTGCCGGCAGTTCGCTCTTGATCTGCCGCAGTTGGGCGAGCGTAGTCGGGCAGATGTCCGGGCAGAAGGTGTAGCCGAAGAACAGCACACTCCACTTGCCTTTCAGCTCGTTGACCGCCACCGGCTGACCGTCCTGATCGGTCATCTTCACGTCCGGCAGGTTACGGCTTTGGGGCAACAGGATGATCCCTGCATCGATCAGTGCCGTCGGGTCGCCCTGGTTTTTTCCGGTCAGTACTTTGTTGATGGTCAGGCCCAGGATCAGCGCGATCAAGGCGACGAGAATGAAGACGGTTTTCTGGGTTCGAGTCATAGGTTCAACAGTAGGTAATGGTCTATGAGCAGCGCGATAAACAGCAGGAACAAGTAGTAAATAGAGTACTTGAACGTGTTGATCGCCGCGTGCGGCTGAGTGCCACGGTACAGCACCACGGCCCATTGCAGAAACCTCGCGCCCAACAGGAGGGCGCAAATCAGGTAGAGCACGCCGCTCATGTGGATCACGTAGGGCATCAGGCTGACGGCTAGCAGCGCAAAGGTATAAAGCAGGATGTGGACTTTGGTGTAGTGCTCGCCATGGGTCACCGGCAGCATCGGAATGTCAGCCTTGGCGTATTCCTCTTTGCGGTGAATCGCCAGCGCCCAGAAATGCGGCGGAGTCCAGGCGAAGATAATCAACACCAGCAACAACGGTTCGGCAGTGACATGACCGGTGGCGGCGGTCCAGCCGAGCAGCGGCGGGGCGGCACCAGCGAGGCCGCCAATAACGATGTTTTGCGGCGTCGCGCGTTTCAGGAAGCCGGTGTACACCACGGCATAACCGAGTAAGGAGGCGAGGGTCAGCCATGCCGTCAACGGGTTGGTGAAAGTCAGCAGCAGAGCTTGGCCGAGCACTGCCAGCACCAGCGCGAACGTCAGCGCAGCGGTTGGAGAAACCCGGCCTTCGGCCAAGGGCCGCTTGTGGGTCCGGGCCATGACGGCGTCGATGCGCCGGTCCACTACATGGTTGACCGCCGCCGCACCGCCGGCACACAAGGCAATCCCCAGATTGCCGAACACCAGCACCGTCCAAGGCACCCCGGCACGGGTTGCGAGAAACATGCCGACCAGCGAAGTGATGAGCATCAGCACCACTACTTTCGGCTTGGTCAGCTCCAGGTAATCGCGCCAGATTGCCTGACGGTGACGTTCGCCGATCAGAGTCGCCATGGCATCTCTCCTTTTATTGTTATGGGCCCGGCCGAGTGTTTACGCAGGCTGAGACGCCAGCGTACTGGGGGCTGATGCTTGACCCGAACCAGGCTGGTTCGCGCGTGATAATTGACCAGCACCATCGTCAGCAACAGCGCTGCACCGCCGGCGTTGTGGGCGACGGCCACCGGCAGCGGCAAGTGGAACACCACATTGCTGATGCCCAGGGTGATTTGTGCGGCCAGGGCGATCAGCACCATGGCGGCCAGGCGTGTCATGCCGACGACCTTCAGTTGCCAGGCCAGGCCGAGCAGCACGAGAGTGACCAGCAATGCGCCGATGCGGTGCGTCAGGTGAATCGCGGTGCGGGCATCGCTGTCCAGTTGCCCGCCCAGGTAATTGGGGCCGATGTGTTGGGTCAGGTGAAAGCCGTTGGCGAAATCTGTCGGTGGTAGCCATTGCCCGTGGCAAGTCGGAAAATCGATGCAGGCCACTGCCGCGTAATTGGAGCTGACCCAGCCGCCAAGGGCAATTTGCAGAATCACCAGCAACAAGCCGGCGGTTGCCCAGTGCTGCAAACGTCGAGGCACGGTCAGCGCCGGCAACACGCCGGACAGGCGCAAGGTCAGCAGAAACAACAGGCTCAGGGTTGCAAAGCCGCCGAGCAAATGCACGGTGACGACTTGCGGCCAGAGCTTGAGCGTCACCGTCCACATGCCGAACGCCGCTTGGGCCAAGACCACCGCCAGCACAAACAACGGTAATTTCACTGGCTGCCCCGGGTGATGACGATGGGTCCAGGCGCGGCCCGCCAGCACCGCGATCAGCAGCCCCAATGTGCCGGCGAAGTAGCGATGAAGCATCTCGTTCCAGCCTTTGTCGGCTTCCACCGGCGCGTCGGGAAAATGCAGTTCGGCATGGGCCAGTTGGGCTTCGCTGTTCGGCACGCTGATAAAGCTGTAGCAGCCGGGCCAGTCCGGACAGCCAAGGCCTGCGTGAGTCAGGCGGGTGTAGGCGCCGAGCAACACCACAATCAGTGCCAGCAAGGTGGCAAACAGCGCGAGGCGAAATCCAGGTTTGGCCATGACGATGCCCTTATCCGATGTTCGACAGTTTCAGCAAATGGCGCAGGTCGTTGAGCAGGTCCTTGCCCTTCACCGTCGGGTCGTAGCGCAGCACCAGATTGCCGTGAGGGTCGATGATCCACAGGTGCGGTGTGTCATTGCTGCGAGCGCCGTTGATATAGGTCGGCGGGTCCAGGGAATACCGTTGCAGCTGCGGGTACTCACGTTGAAGTTTAGTCTCGTAATCGCTGTTCAGCGGCTGTGCGATAGCCAGCGCATGGCTGGCGCGGGAGGCATCGCGACCGAGGCCGATCTGGATCTGGCGCGCCAGATACACCAGTTGCTGGCAGTCCACCGAACAGTCCTTGGGCGCTGTTACCAGTAATTGCCAGCGGTTTTCTTGGGCCGTTACGCCGATGTCGGCGCGGGTCTGGCCGTTGCCGATCAGTTCGCCGTGATAACTGCGGCCCTCCGGCACCCAGAACTGCAATTTGTACATGCCGGTGGCGAGGATCATCGGACCCACCACGCCCAACAGGATCAGTAACAACTGCAAGCGCCCGCGCCGCCGATTAACCGGTGCTTTCGCCTCAGACATGCCGGGTGGATTCATGGCCGCTCCCATTATTGTTCTCCTTTGCGTTGTGCCAGCCGAGATAGAGGTAAAGGCCGAGCAGGGCTATCGACAGGGCGAACCACTGCACGGCATAAGCCAAGTGTTTTTCCGGCCCCATGGCCACCACCGGCCAATCGGCCTGGTAGGTCGCGGGACCGCTTTGCGCGCGTAATTCGTAGGCGTAGCCGTCACGGTCAAGCGCCGCCCAGAGCCTGGCCGGTTCAATGGCGGTGACCAGTTGTGGCCAGGCCGTGGTGTCTGGGTCGGCGTGCAACTGGAACGTTGCGCCGGGGGGGACGTAGACCCAGGCATCGAGGCTCAATGCCTGAGTCGGAGTCGTAAATTGCGGCGGTATGCGTCGATCCGGCCACGGCAACCAGCCGCGATTGACCAGCAGCCAGAGCCCGGTTGCCCGGTCCTGAAACGGCTGCAGCAGCTCGACCCCGACCTTGCCATCGCGCTGACGGTTGTCCAGCAACAGGCTGTGTTCGGCATCGAACTGGCCGTGCAGGCGAACCCGACGGAAGGCAGGATCTTCGGTGTGTTGCAGGTCAGTGCTGGCCATCGGTTCGGCTGCCCGGCGCTCGGTGTAATTTTGCAGCAACGCACTTTTCTCCGCGCCCCGGCTCAACTGCCAGAACCCCAGTGACACCAGCAAAGGCAGCAGCATCGCGACCACCAGGGTCGGCACGAGGCCCGGCCGGAAGCGTTTCATGGCGTCGCCAGAAAGTCGGTCATCGCGATAGCTATACTCAAATGCATCGCCTGTCCCCCGGAGTGTCACCATGCTCAAAGCAGCCATCGTCCTGATGCTGATTGCCACGGTTGTCAGCCTGTTCAGCGGCCTGTTTTTTCTGGTCAAGGACGACAGCCACTCCAATCGCCTGGTCATCGCCTTGAGTATTCGTGTTGCGCTGGCCGCCACCACTATTGGCTTGATCGCCTGGGGTTTTTTCAGTGGCCAGTTGGTGTCTCACGTGCCTTGGTAAGGTGCACGAAGCGTGCAGCTTCAAGGCTTGTAGCTGCCTTAAAGCACATAGACGAAAACGAACAGACCGATCCACACCACATCCACGAAGTGCCAGTACCAGCTCGCCGCCTCGAAGGCGAATTGATGGTCGGCATCGAAGTGCCCGCGCATGATCCGCATCAGCATCACGAACAGAATGATCGTGCCGATGGTCACGTGGGCGCCGTGGAAACCGGTGAGCATGAAGAAGGTCGCGCCATAGATGCCCGAACCCAGAGTCAGGCCCAGCTCATGGTAGGCGTGCAGGTATTCTTCGGCCTGGAAGCCGAGGAACGCGCAGCCGAGCAGCACGGTCAGCGCGAGCCAGATTTTCAGTGCGCCGCGGTGGCCTTTTTTCAAGGCGTGGTGGGCAATGGTCACGGTGACGCTGGAACTCACCAGCAGCACGGTATTGAGCAGCGGCAGGCCCCAGGGGCTGATGACTTCCTTGGGGGGTGGAAAAAGTTTCGGGTCCGGGTTGTTCAGCAGCGGCCAGGTGAATTCAAACGTCGGCCACAGCATGTGAGCAAGGCCTTTGGTGCCTTCACCGCCCAGTGCCGGGCCCGTGATGTTGCGCACATAAAACAGCGCACCGAAAAAGGCGATGAAGAACATTACCTCCGAGAAAATGAACCAGCTCATGCCCCAGCGGAACGAGCGGTCCATCTGTGCGCTGTACAACCCTGCGCGACTTTCCTTGATTACCGTACCGAACCAGCCGAACAGCATGTAGGCCAGCAGCAGGCTGCCGACGAAAAAGATCAGCGGGCCGTTGGATTCCGGCCGCGCAGCCTTCAGGTCGTTGAACCAGGTGCCCAGGCCGAACACCGTAACGAACATACCGACCGTGGCGATAATCGGCCATTTGCTCTGGGCCGGAACGTAATAATGTTCATGAGTTGCCATTTATTGTTCTCCTTATCGGGCACGCTTTAACGTCTAGCCGCCGGTGCTTGCTGCAACAGCCTCGGGCGGATGACGTGCGGTGATATCGAACAGCGTGTAAGACAGCGTCAGGTGCTTCACTTCCTTGGGCATGTCGCGGTCAACAATGAACCGTACTGGCATCTCGATTCGCTGACCGGGCTGCAGCACTTGCTGGGTAAAGCAGAAACATTCGGTTTTGTGGAAGTACGCCGCTGCGTTGCTGGGCGCGATGCTCGGTACTGCCTGAGCGCTCATCGGGCGATCAGTGGGGTTATGGGCGATAAAAATCATCTCGTTCACCGCCCCGGGGTGCGCGACCAGTTCATCGCCCTTGGGGTAGAAGTCCCAGGCCATGTCGGCGGCGTTGGTCGACAGAAACTGCACGCGAACCTGCCGCGAAACGTCGACCGTTTGCTCGCCTTCATACTGCCCGGAAGTTTTGCCATTGATGCCGAACGCCTGGCACATCACGTCGTAGATCGGCACCAGGGCAAAACCGAAGACAAACATCGCTGCCACCACCAGCAACAGGCGGGTGACCAGTTTCTTCGTCGAAATCGAATCAGCCATGGCGCTCAACCTCTACCGGGATCTCTGTGGGAGCGGGCCTGTGGCGAGGGGGCTTGCCCCCGTTGGGCTGCGAAGCAGCCCCAACATCTCTGATGTTCCAGGATTTTGTGAGTGCTACGCACTCAAACGGGGGCAAGCCCCCTCGCCACGGGCAAGCTCCCACAGGGCCGAAGCGTTTCATTTCACTTCCGGCGGCGTGGTGAAGGTGTGATACGGCGCCGGCGACGGAATGCTCCACTCCAGGCCTTCGGCGCCATCCCACGGTTTGGCCGGTGCCGGCTCACCGCCACGGATGGTCTTGATCACGATGAACAGGAAGAAGATCTGCGTGGCCCCAAACATGAACGCACCGACCGACGACACCATGTTGAAGTCGGCGAATTGCAGGTTGTAGTCCGGAATCCGCCGCGGCATGCCCGCCAGGCCCACGAAGTGCATCGGGAAGAACGCCAGGTTCATGCCGATGAACGAGAGCCAGAAGTGCAGCTTGCCGAGGGTTTCGTCGTACATATGGCCGGTCCATTTTGGCAGCCAGTAGTAGGCCGAGGCGAAGATCCCGAAGATGGCCCCCGGCACCAGCACATAATGGAAGTGCGCGACCACGAAATAGGTGTCCTGGTACTGGAAGTCCGCCGGGGCGATGGCCAGCATCAACCCGGAGAACCCGCCGATGGAGAACAGGATGACGAACGCCACGGCGAACAGCATAGGCGTTTCAAAGGTCAGCGAGCCTTGCCACATAGTGCTGGCCCAGTTGAACACCTTGACCCCGGTGGGCACCGCGATCAGCAGCGTGGCGTACATGAAGAACAACTCGCCCACCAGCGGAATGCCGACCACGAACATGTGGTGCGCCCAGACGATGAACGACAGGAACGCAATACTCGCCGTGGCATAGACCATCGAGGTGTAGCCGAACAATGGCTTGCGCGAAAAGGCCGGAATGATCGAGCTGACGGCACCGAAGGCCGGCAGGATCATGATGTACACCTCGGGGTGACCGAAGAACCAGAACACATGCTGGAACAACACCGGGTCTCCGCCACCGGCGGCACTGAAGAAACTGGTGCCGAAGTGGATGTCCATCAGCATCATGGTCACGCAACCGGCCAGCACGGGCATCACTGCAATCAGCAGGAATGCGGTGATCAGCCAGGTCCAGACGAACAACGGCATTTTCATCAATGTCATGCCGGGGGCGCGCAGGTTGAGGATGGTCGCGATCACGTTGATCGCCCCCATGATCGAACTGATCCCCATCAAGTGGATGGCGAAGATGAAAAACGTCACGCTTTCCGGCGCGTAGGTCGTCGACAACGGGGCATAGAAGGTCCAGCCGAAGTTCGGCCCGCCGCCGGGGGTGAAGAGGGTCGATACCAGTAGCAGGAATGCTGCCGGCAACAACCAGAAACTGAAGTTGTTCATTCGCGGCAACGCCATGTCCGGCGCACCGACCATCAACGGGATCATCCAGTTGGCGAGGCCGACGAATGCCGGCATCACCGCACCGAATACCATCACCAGACCGTGCATGGTGGTCATCTGGTTGAAGAATTCCGGCTGGACGATTTGCAGCCCCGGCTGGAACAGTTCGGCACGGATTACCATGGCGAACGAGCCGCCCAGCAGGAACATGGAGAATGCAAACCACAGGTACAGCGTGCCGATATCCTTGTGGTTGGTGGTCAGCACCCAGCGCATCAGGCCTTTGGCGGGGCCGTGGGCGTGGGCGGTGCCGGTATGAACATGGTCATCGACTACAACTGTCATGTCCTGTCTCCTGCAAACGGATGGGCTGGGCGGAACGGGGCGTCATGCCCCGAGCGGTTCCTTACGCACGCAATAGACCGGATCATTTGCTTTCCGCCTGTTTCAGCTCCAGCACTTCTTTAGGGGTGACCATGTCGCCTTTGTTGTTGCCCCAGGCGTTACGTTCGTAGGTCACGACCGCTGCGATATCGACTTCCGACAGCTGCTTGCCGAACGCCGCCATGGAGGTGCCGGGCTTGCCGTGGAAGACAATGTTCAGGTGATCCTTGATCGGCCCGGTGGCGATTTTCGAGCCCTTGAGTGCCGGGAACATCGGCGGCAGGCCCTGGCCTTCAGCCTGGTGACAGGCTACACAGCTGGAGTGATAGACCTTGTCACCGCGCTCCTTGAGTTCGTCCAGGGTCCATTCCTTGCTGGTCAACTCTTTGAGTTGCGCAGCTTCCGCCTTGCGCTCGCCCAGCCAGGTTTCGTAATCGGCCTTTTCCTTGACCTCGACCACGATCGGCATGAAGCCGTGATCCTTGCCGCACAGTTCGGCGCATTGGCCACGGTAGATGCCGGGCTTTTCGACACGGGTCCAGGATTCATTGACGAAGCCCGGGATAGCATCGCGCTTGACCGCGAAAGCCGGCACCCACCAGGAGTGGATGACGTCGGCCGAAGTCACCAGAAAGCGCACCTTGGCGCCGATCGGCAGCACCAGTGGCTTGTCGACTTCCAGCAGGTAATGCTCGCCCTTGGTTTCCTTGTTCTGGATCTGCTCGGCGGGAGTGGTCAGGTTGCTGAAGAATTCGACGTCCTGACCCAGGTATTTGTAGTGCCACTTCCACTGATAACCGGTGACCTGGATATCGATATCCGGCTCCGTGTTGTCATACATCTGGATCAGCGTGGCGGTCGCGGGAACCGCCATGGCCACCAGAATGAGCAGGGGCACGATGGTCCATATAACTTCAACGGTAGTGTTTTCATGAAATTTGGCGGCCACCTGCCCGGTCGAGCGACGATGGACCATCATCGACCAGAACATGACGCCGAAGACGATGATGCCGATCACCACACAGATCCAGAAAATGATCATGTGCAGGTCGAATACTGCGTGACTGATTTCAGTCGCTCCAGGCGCCATATTCACAGTCCAGGCCGCTTGCGCCTGACTGAAAATCGACCACAACAGGAGGCCCATCCAGACATGTGGATGTCGCATCATTGCGGGTTCCCCTTATAGTTCTTTTTATCCCGCCGGCTTTCACCTGCGGCAAGGGAGCGGCTTTTTCAGACTACGAACTTGAATCGCCAAGCCTTGCTGCATATGCAGTCGGGCGTCATCAGCTAACTCCATTCAGATCCGAGTATAGACAGCGACTGCGACCTCGCAATGCGATGACGTAATTCGTCTGAAACAGGTTGGACTTGCGCTCCATGTCACGAATGGAGAAGGATGCAGACGAGTGGTGGCAAATCGATATAACGTAGACGTCTCAAGGATGAAATAATTATGACAAATGCGTCTTAGGCTTTTTAATAAGCCAGCTAAGTTATGTCTTCCCTATTTCATTGCCTTGTTTCCTGGAGTTTTCATGAACACCGCCGCATTGCGCGAGCAGATCCAAAAAGCCCAACAACACGAGGCCGAGACTGGCCTGTTAACTCGACAACTGGAAACCCAATTGCCGCACCTTCACTCCGCCATCCAATTGCCGGAGGTCGATGCCAAGGGCGTGATGACCCGTTTTGTAGCCGCGTATATAGAACAAGTACCGGACCTGCTGGACGCAGCCAATGAAGTCGCCAGGGAAGCGGGCATCGAATCGCAGATCAAGCCGGTGCTGAAAATCGCTGAGCAGTTCTTCGTCCAGCCACCGGCAATCATGGCCGGTCACATCGGCCTGGACAGCCTGCTGGACGAAGCCTATCTGGCGCATCGGTTGGTCGAAGAGGTCAACGATCTGTATATCAAGCATTTTGGCCAGCCTTTGATCCCGTTGGACATGACGGTTGCCAATCTGATTGCCCACCAACTGATCGGCGAAGAATTTGCCAATCAACTGGATGAGGCGGTGCATCACGCTGTGGACGAGATGCTAAACGATGAAAGTTTTGCGCTGGAGTCGGTAGAAGCCTACCGCGAGAAACTCAACAGCCCGGACACCGGCGCCGCGTGGAAGCGCTGGCCATGCCTGTCGCGCCAATTGGGCGTGGGCCTGGAACTGGATCAGCCAGCGGCGTAACTGACTGTGTAACCCTTGTACGAACGAGACTTGCCCTCTGTAGGAGCGAGGCTTGCCCGCGAAGGCGTCCTCGAGTACGCCAAAAGCTTCGCGGGCAAGCCTCGCTCCTACAGAGGTTTGCTTCAACCCGCCGTTGAGCCAATACCAGCGGTGGTACGCAAACGCCCTTCCAATCTGCGCTTCAACCCCCGCGCTTCAATCAGCAGCTTCGAGCCCTTGGCCGCATTGGCCCGGCCCCATTCCTCCAACAACTCAAGACACGAATGATCGATGTAACTCAGGTTATTGAGCGGCACATGCACCGTCGCGCCAGCCGGAATGCTTCCCAGCACTTGGGTCAGCGCCGGTACCTTGAGGAAGGTCGCTGCCCCCACCAGCCGCAGCTCCATCTCGCCGTCCGTCGGCAGATCGATCAGGCTGATTTTCAAGCGCGAAGCCTTCCAGGCCAATTTGGCCAGCGTCAGGCCGAAGCCAATCAGTACACCAGTCAGCAGGTCGGTGAAGATGATTGCCAGTGCGGTCGCCGCGTAGGTGAACATCGGCATCCGGCCATAACGACCCAGACCGCGAAAAGCCTTGAGGTCCACCAGTTTGAAGCCGGTGTAAACCAGGACGCCTGCCAGGCTTGCCACCGGAATGCTTTGCAGCACGCTCGACAGCAGCAGCACGAACGCCAGCAACCACAGGCCATGAAACACCGTCGACAGTCGGGTAGTGGCGCCGGCCTGAACGTTGGCCGAGCTGCGCACGATCACCCCGGTCATCGGCAGCGCACCGAGCAACCCGCAGAGCATGTTGCCCACACCTTGCGCCGACAATTCACGGTCGAAATCCGAGCGTTGGCCATTGTGCATACGGTCCACGGCAGCGGCCGAGAGCAGGGTTTCGGCGCTGGCGATAAAGGCCACGGCGAAGGCCGCGATCAGCACGGCCGGGTCTGCGAGATTGAGCAAGTCTGCCGGGCGTAGCCAGTCGATGGCTTGCGCCAGGTTAGCGGGGACTTCCACGCGTTTGACCTGCAATGCGAGCATCAGGCTGGCAATCGTTGCCAGACCGACCCCCAGTAATGCTCCCGGAACGAAACGCAGAGCGTGCGGGCGAAACTTTTCCCACAGCCACATCACGGCAATGGTCGACAACCCGAGCAAACCCGCTTGCCAGCCAAACGACGGCAAAGCCTGAATCACCGCAGCAGGGAAGGCTGCCAGATTATCCAGCCCCGAAGGCTTGGGCACGGCATCGAGCATCACATGCACCTGTGACAGCACGATCAACACCCCGATCCCGGCGAGCATGCCATACACCACCGCGGGGGCGGTGACCCGAAACCAGCAACCGAGCTTCAAACGCCCGGCCACCAGTTGCAGAAAACCCGCCAACAGCAGGATCGGCCCAAGCATCGCGATACCGTGCTGGCGCACCAGTTCGAACACCAATACCGCCAGACCCGCTGCCGGGCCGCTGACTTGCAGCGGCGAACCGGCCAGCCAGCCCACTACCAGCCCACCGATGATGCCCGTGATCAGGCCTTTGGCCGGCGGTAGCCCCGAGGCGATGGCGATGCCCATGCACAAGGGCAGGGCGACCAGAAATACAACCACCGAAGCCAGCAGCTCCCGTGGCAGAACAGCTTTTAATTGAGCGGCACGCATTGTGGCTCTCCCGGAGTTTTTTTCAGGCGTGGCAAAGCCGTGCCGCCAGATCGGCAGCCTCGGCTAAACCATACTTAGGAGGATTTAGAAGCGCGCTTTGGGCGTCGCCATCGGAATGGGATGGCTGCCATCGAGCGGCAGGAAACAACCCTGATCCGCATCGTAAGCCTGGATTTCGCTGGTTTCGATGTTGTAGACCCAGCCATGGATAAACAATTGACCGTTTGCCATGCGCGAAGCTACTGATGGGTGCGTGCGTAAATGTTGCAACTGAGCAATCACATTCTCTTCGGTGAGGATGTGCATGCTCTCGTTTTCATCCCTGCAATGGCAGTTGTCCTGGACCATGGTTTTCGCCACTTCGGCATGACGCAGCCAGGCTTTGACCGTCGGCATCTTTTCCAGGCTCTGCGGGTTGAGCACCGCGCGCATGGCACCGCAGTCGGAATGCCCACAGATGATGATGTGCTGAACGCCGAGGGCCAGCACCGCATATTCGATGGCCGTGGAAACACCGCCATTCATTTGCCCATAAGGTGGCACGACATTGCCGACGTTGCGGGTCACGAACAGGTCGCCGGGGGCGCTTTGGGTAATCAGTTCTGGAACGATGCGCGAGTCGGCGCAAGCGATGAACATCGCCCGGGGCCGTTGGGCCGTGGCGAGTTTTTTGAAGAGTTCTTCCTGCTGCGGAAAGATCTCGTGATGAAAGTGCAAAAAGCCGTCAACGATATGCTGCAGCGCTGCATCGGCGGTTTCCGCCTCGGGTTGGGCTGAAGCCGACACAGCCATCGGCTGTTTATCCTTGTCACTCATGATTCATCCTCTTTGGCGGATTCAGGGGAATTTTCCCGTTTTGTCCGGTGTGAAGCCAGTGGCTGTTTAAAAAACATCCAGGTCAAGAATCCCGACCCGTCAGTCACTCGATGAACAAGGTAGCCGTTGAAACTTAACTCAAACTGAATAAAGCGCTCTAGAACGAGTGTTCCAGGTCATAAAAACGTGACCGACGTGGAACGCGGTGTCGTGTTCACTACTCAACCATAGGGCCAATTATCTTTAAATCAACGACATTTGGCGGCCCGGCGGACAAAAGGCTTCGCAATCCAGATTGAAACCTTCCCGCCGATTGAGTCCCAGGCGTTTGATGGTTTTGGCAAAGCGTTGCGCGAGCAGGTCGGCAAACGGGCCTTCGCCGCGCATCCTGACACCGAACCGGCTGTCGTAGAGCTCACCCCCACGGCTTTGCCGGATCAGGCTCAACACATGGGCTGCACGCTGAGGATAGTGGGCCGCCAGCCACTCTTCGAACAGCGGCGCCACTTCCAGCGGCAGGCGCAACATCATGTAGGCCGCGCTTTGCGCGCCGGCCGCATGGGCTTCGGTCAACAGATTTTCGAGTTCGCTGTCGTTGATCATCGGAATCATGGGGGAGCACAAAACGCCTACCGGAATTCCCGCTTCGCGCATCACCCGGATCGCCCGAAGCCGTGCCTTGGGCGCTGCGGCGCGCGGTTCGAGGATACGTTTGAGTTCATCATCCAGCGTGGTCAGGCTGATCATTACCGCCACCAGCCTTTGCTCGGCAAGTTCAGCCAGCAGGTCCAGATCGCGCAGAATCAGCGAGCCTTTAGTGATGATGGTCACCGGATGGCGGTAACGCAGCAGCACTTCGAGGGTTTTACGGGTGATTTTGTGTTCGCGCTCGATCGGCTGATAAGGATCGGTATTTGAGCCAAGGTTGATCGGCGCGCATTGATAGCCGCGTTTGGACAGTTGTTCTTCCAGCACATCGGCGGCGTTGGTCTTGGCGATCAGTCTGGTTTCGAAATCCAGTCCCGGCGACATGTCCCAATAGGCGTGGCTGGGCCGGGCGTAGCAATAAATACAGCCATGCTCGCAGCCGCGGTACGGATTGATCGAGCGGTCGAAGGGCAAGTCGGGCGAGTTGTTGCGGGTGATGATGGTTTTAGCCTTCTCGATACGCACTTCAGTGCCTTGGGTGATTGGCGCTTCCTGATACCAGCCATCATCCTCGGCCACCGAGCGGTTCGGTGCAAAACGGTTGTGCGGATTGGTCGCGGTGCCGCGGCCGCGAGGTGGCAATGGCATGTGCATGAGAGAATCCTGTTGGCTGTATGCATGTACAGTATCGCGCCAACGCTCGCTCGACCAGTGCCGTTCGGCATTTTTTTGTTGGCTGTGATTCTAACTTTAGTTATGAAACTGGGAGACACATATAAGGAGTGGTTGTTACATGGGAAGTATCGGTAATATTTATCCGCTGCAAACATAAACCCAGGATATTTACTAAAAGGAATTAACTATGTCGTTTTTTAATAATCGCGGTATCTTTCTACAGAAACTTGGTCCTACTATCGTTGACCCGGATGAAGTACTCGTCTCTATGCAGTTCGCATTGAAGGAAGAGGGTTGGGATGCTAAAAATTCCAAGCTCACTCATGCATTGCTGGATTCCAAAATAATCATCGCATCCTCATATGATGGAGGTATGTCCTTTAGTCTTGAAGATGTCAATAAAGATGTTGATGGTGACGGTGATATCGATGCCGACGATAAGGAAAAGTTGCTGGCCCTGGCCAAAGCTTATGCCAGTATCGCCAATCCATAATTGCTGAGCTTCGATATTAAAATGTAAAAAGTCTGCTGCGCTTGGGGACCCCAGACGCAGCAGACTGATAAAGTGACGTTGTTATGTGGACACTACTTCTTGACTCGCATCTGCAGTAGCAAAGCCTTCCCTTGCGGCGCGCAATGGAAGGCTTTTTTGCTATTTAATGCTGCTCGTCAGGCTTTTTCTTCAGCTTCGGGTTCGGGAAGAACTGCACCGCCTGAACCTTTGCATCGGGCACTTTCAATGCCGAAGTATTGACCCGCGTGCCCAACTCCTTGGGCACCGACAGCCCTTGTTCATTCAGCGTGTCGGAATAACCGCAAGCCACACACTCGCGATGCGGAACGGCGTCTTCGCTCCACATCATCAACTTGTCCGGCTCGCTGCAGGCCGGGCAGACCGCGCCGGCGATAAAGCGTTTTTTGGTGATCACAGATTCCTCACTCATGCTGCCGCGTCCTCACTCAGGCCGCTATGGCGCAAGAGTGCGTCAATCGATGGCGCACGGCCACGGAAGTCGACGAACAGCACCATCGGCTCCTGGGAGCCGCCTCGCGCCAGAATCGCTTCACGGAAGGCGCGACCGGTCTCGGCATTGAGCACACCCTCTTCTTCAAACTTCGAGAAAGCATCAGCCGACAATACTTCTGCCCACTTATAGCTGTAGTAGCCCGCCGCATAACCACCGGCAAAGATGTGGGCGAAGCTGTTGGGGAAGCGGTTGTAGGCCGGCGGACGCATGACCGAGACTTCGTCGCGCACGCTTTCGAGCACTTGCAGCACACTACGGCCATCGCCATGGGTGGCATGGAGTTCGAAGTCGAACAACGAGAACTCCAGCTGGCGAACCATCATCAGGCCGGACTGGAAGTTTTTCGCCGCGAGCATTTTCTCCAGCAGATCCTGAGGCAACGGCTCGCCGGTTTCGTAGTGGCCGGAAATCAACGCCAGACCTTCCGGCTCCCAGCACCAGTTTTCCATGAACTGACTTGGCAGTTCGACCGCATCCCAGGCCACGCCATTGATGCCAGACACACCTGCATGCTCGACGCGGGTCAGCAAGTGATGCAGGCCATGACCGAATTCGTGGAACAGGGTGGTCACTTCATCGTGGGTCAGCAGGGCCGGCTTACCGCTGTCGGCCGGGGTGAAATTGCATACCAGATTCGCCACCGGGGTTTGCAGCACGCCATTGATCGTACGGCGATGATCGCGGGCGCCGTCCATCCAGGCCCCGCCGCGCTTGTTGGCGCGGGCATACAGGTCGAAGAAGAAACGACCGACATGCTGGCCCTTTTCCTTGATTTCGAACAGGCGGACATCCGGGTGCCAAGTGTCGAAGCCCTTCAGCTCAGCGATCTCGATGCCGTACAGGCGCTGAACGATGCTGAACAACCCACCCAGAACCTTGTCGATCGGGAAGTAAGCGCGAAGGGTTTCCTGGGCGACGCTGTAGCGTTGTTCGCGAAGTTTTTCACCGTAGAAACCGCTGTCCCAGCTTTGCAGGTCCGGGCAACCTTGTTCGGCGGCGTAGGCCTGGAGCTGTTGCAGATCCTTTGCGGCGAACGGCTTGCTGCGTTTGGCCAGGTCGCGCAGAAAACTCAGCACCTGATCGCTGGACTCGGCCATTTTGGTAGCCAGGCTCAGCTCTGAGAAGCTGGCGAAGCCCAGCAGTTTTGCCAGTTCCTGACGCAGGTCGAGAATTTCTTCCATGACCGGGCCGTTGTCGTTCTGACCGGCATTCGGGCCTTGGTCCGACGCACGGGTGCAGTAGGCGGCATAGACTTCTTCACGCAGGGCGCGGTCCTGGGCGTAGGTCATCACCGCGTAGTAACTCGGGAATTCCAGGGTGATCAGCCAGCCGTTCAGGTCCTTGGCTTGCGCGGCGGCGGCCATTTGCGCCTTGGCCGAATCGGTCAGGCCGGCGAGGGCGGCTTCGTCGGTGACGTGCTTGGTCCATGCCTGCGTAGCGTCGAGCAACTGATTGGAAAAGCGACTGCCCAGCTCCGACAGCTTGCTCTGCACATCGGCATAGCGCTTTTGTTCGGCTTCAGGCAGGTCGATACCCGACAGACGGAAGTCGCGCAAAGCGTGTTCCAGGATCGTTTTCTGCGCCACATCGAAACGGGCGGCTTCAGGGCTGTTGGCCAGCGCTTCATAGGCTTGAAACAGTTCACGGTTCTGGCCCAGCTCGGTGGCGTAGGCGCTCAGGGCCGGCAGGCAAGCCTCGTAGGCTTGGCGCAACTCGGCGCTGTTGCACACGGCATTGAGGTGGCTGACCGGGCTCCAGGCGGCGCCCAGACGATCGTTGAGCTCATCCATCGCCAGCACCAGGCCGGCCCAGGTCGGTTGTTTACCCTGGGTCTTGAGGATGTCGACAATGGCGGCGCGGTTGTCAGCCAGGATCTTTTCAATGGCCGGTTGCACGTGTTCGGCACGGATCGCCGAAAACGGCGGCAGGTCGTAGGACTGCAGAAGAGGGTTGTTCACGCTCACGGTTGGCACCTTGGCTGGAAAACATGCGGGAAGAAACATGGCCCCATCTTAATTACAATCGACGCTCACCGCAGCTATCAGCAAAAGAGAGAGAGCCTATCGTGACCCTTCGCAAGTATCAGAACCACACGCCGCTGCTGGGCAAAGGCGCCTTTGTCGACGGCTCGGCGGTGGTGATCGGCGACGTCGAAATCGGCGAAGACAGCTCCGTCTGGCCACTGACAGTGATCCGCGGCGACATGCATCGCATCCGGATCGGTGCGCGCACCAGCGTGCAGGACGGCTGCGTATTGCACATTACCCACGCCGGGCCATTCAATCCCGATGGCTTCGCGCTGCTGATCGGTGATGATGTGACCATCGCGCATAAAGTCATGCTTCATGGTTGTGCCGTGGGCAACCGGATTCTGATCGGCATGGGCAGCATTGTCATGGACGGTGCGGTGGTCGAGGACGATGTGATCATCGGCGCTGGCAGCCTGGTGCCGCCGGGCAAGCGCCTGGCAAGCGGTTTCCTCTACGTTGGCAGCCCGGTGAAACAGATCCGGCCGCTGACTGACAAGGAAAAAGCCTTTTTCACCTACAGCGCAGCGAACTACGTGAAGCTCAAGGACCTGCATCTGGCCGAAGGCTACGACCAGCTCTAGACCGCTTGATAAAGGAAAGTGCCTCTCTACTGCTCAGGAATTTTCATGCATTACCAAACCGTACTGTTCGACCTCGATGGCACGTTGACCGACCCGCGCGAAGGCATCACCCGCTCCATTCAGTTCGCCCTGAGCAAACTGGGGATCGATGAACCGGACTTGACCAGGCTCGAGCACTTCATCGGCCCGCCATTGTTGCAGGCGTTCATGAAGTTCTACGACTTTGACGAGCCCAAGGCCTGGGAAGCGGTGAATTTCTATCGCGAGCGCTTCAAAGTCACCGGTCTGTATGAAAACCGCGTGTTCGATGGCGTCACGCCGTTGCTGGAAACCCTCGGTGGGCAAGGACGACAGCTGTACATCGCAACGTCCAAGCCATGGGTTTTCGCCCGGGAAATCGCCCGGCATTTCGACTTCGCCAGGCATTTCAAAGTGATTTACGGCAGCGAGCTGGATGGTACGCGAACCGACAAGGTCGAGCTGATTGCGCACTTGATGAGCGAAGAAGGCCTGGACCCGGCCAATACCCTGATGATTGGCGACCGTAAACACGATCTGATCGGTGCACGTAGTAATGGGCTGGACGCGGCGGCGGTGGGTTATGGATTTGGCAGTCGGGAAGAACTGAGCGCTGAAGCCCCGGCTTACCACTTTGAGACGCTAGAGGAGATGCATCAGGCGTTTTTGCAGCGTTAGTTGCATTGCCTTCGCGGGCAAGCCTCGCTCCTACAGAATGTACGTCGCCTGCACCGTCGTCGCCCGACTGTAGGAGCGAGGCTTGCCCGCGAAGGCGTCCCCCCAGACACATCCAGAGCAACTGTTCTCACTCCAATCCCTACTTATCGTCCTAGCCTTAATACTCCGACTACGATCAAGGAGGGTCATCATTGTCAGAGCTCAAACATGCTCATCGATTGCGCACCGGGCGATACTCAGAGTCCGGACAAATTTATCTGCTGACTGCCGTGGTTTTGAATCGAGAACCATTGTTTAGCAACTTCAAGAATGGGCGTCTGGTGGTTGATGCTTTAAGGACGGCTGAGCGAGAAGAGTTTGCAACATCGTTAGCCTGGGTTGTGATGCCCGATCATTTTCATTGGCTGATTGAGTTACAAAATACTCAGCTACCTACATTGATGGCCCGTACCAAATCCCGGATTGCAGTGACGGTCAATCGCTCAATTCGACGTCAAGGTCCGGTTTGGCAGCATGGCTATCATGATCGCGCCATACGCAAGGAAGAAGACTTGCAGGCAGTTGCTCGATATATCGTTGCCAATCCGCTGCGAGCGGGATTGGTAGAAAAGGTCGGGGACTATCCTTTGTGGGATGCGATTTGGCTGTAGCCGACTTTTGGGGAACCTGGGCCGGCCTCTTCGCGGGCAAGCCTCGCTCCTACAGAATGTACGTCGCCTGCACCGTCGTCGCCCGACTGTAGGAGCGAGGCTTGCCCGCGAAGAGGCCCTTTCAGCCATCGCCACTTTTTGATCCTGCCAACACTTTCAACGCCGCCTTACGCTCCTCAAGCGGTAAAGCGCCCAATTTCTCCACCGCCGCATAAAACCTCAGCCAATCTCCATCGACCTGTTTGAACAACGCGGCAAACGCCGGCACCCATTGGTCATACAAACCAAACGGCAACAGCCGGGCATTGTTCATTGGGCTGTTGATCCAGGCGTCGAAGCGTTTGTTCCCGCCCCATTGAGCGTCGCGTAGCGTCCGGTAATCACGGCGCAATTGTTCGAACTCTGCTGCTTTTCGCTCACGCATTTGCTCGGCAGGAAGCGGCAAGGCGTAAAGCTGTTCCAGTCGCTTGCGGGCGTTCAAAACCAATTGGATGAACTGGTCGCGTTGCTTCACCAACGCTCGGTTATCCGGTGGCAGGCCCCGGGATGCGCGCCATTGGCGAGTGCCCTCCTGCTCGACGAAGGTCGCGAAGGACTCGTTGAACTCGGTGTCGTCCTTCACATAAAAACGTTGATGGGCGAGTTCGTGAAATATCAGCGTGGCTAACCGTTCGTCGCCCCAACCCATCATCGAGCTCATGATCGGGTCGTTGAACCAACCGAGCGTCGAATAGGCCTCGACGCCGCCAATCGACACGTCCATACCTTGCAGACGCTGCAACGCGGCCTCACCGCGGGCAGCACTCTGGCTGTAATAACCGCGATAGGCGACGCAGCCAGCGATGGGGAAGCAATGGTTCTGCGGCTTCAGCGAAAATTCCGGCGTGGCAAAGACGTTCCAGACTACAAACGGTCGGCCAATGTCGGCGTACAGGCGGTAGCTCTGATTGTCCGGCAAATGCAGGTGCTGGCTGGCAAATGTCCGGGCCTTTTGTGATTCGGCCAGATGCGCGCGCAATTGCTGATCGCGGCCTGGATCGGCGATCACACTGGAAACCGGCTCTCGGGCTCGCAGCAATTGCAACTGACCACTGGCCAGTTGGCCGTAATAGCTGATGCTGGCGCAGCCGTTAAATAACAAAAGACATAACCCCGGAAACAAAATGCGTAAAACGCGATCAAGTAACCCAAGGCTTTTACGCGGCCTGATCAAAATAAATCATCCCTGGAAAGTCTGCCCGCAAGACTATCCCGCCTATTGGAGCTCCGCTATGCGCAAGTTGATGCTGACGGGAGGCCTGCTGATGCTGGCCGGTTGTGCTGGATTGCCTACTCCTGATCCTTCACAGGCATGGATCGATCTGGATACACGACAGGAAGACACCGCGCTGCAAGCGATAGAAGTCGATGACAAGGCTTCCATCGACAAGCGCTATTTCGAGGTACAACCCGGTAGCCATAAGCTGACGGTTCGCTACTTGTTCGCAGTCCAGCCAACCAACATTGGCCCCAACGCGCAACCGCTGTGGCGCGACTGCCAGCTGAATGTGAAATTCAAGGACTTCAACGCCGGTCAGCGGTATCAGCTGCAAGCCGGGAATATCGGCTTTCGGCCATGGGCGAAGCTCTACGATCAGCAGCGAAAAGTGATTGGACAGGGCACACCGGCAGGCTGCCAACGTACCTGATCGAGGCTATGCTGAATAATCAGTCCTTGGGATATTCATCATGCGCAGGTTGTTGCTGTTGCTCGCAGCAGGCGTTTTCGTCGGTTGTACGAGCCCGTTACCGGCGGTCAATCCGCAAATGGCCTGGGTCGACTTCGCCACGCCGAGCCCCGGCGGGAAACTGCTGATGGCCGACCGGCTCGATAACCAGCGGCTGAGTGACGGGAGATACTTCCAGGTCACCCCGGGTAGCCATGAACTGAGAGTGCGTTTCGATTTTGAAGTGTTTGGTGGAGGCTCGGGCCTGATGAATGCTCCGCTGGAGCGGCTGTGCTACCTGACCATCAACTACGACCATTTCGAGGCCGGCCAGCGTTATCTGCTGGAAGCCCGTTCTATAGCGTTCACCCCCAGCGCCCGGCTCTACAATGCCAAGCGGGAAATTGTCGCCGAAGATCGGCTGGCCAACTGCGTCATATGAGGCGAATCAGCGATCATTTTTTTGATAAATGATTTTCTTGGTGCCGTATTCGCATGAACCCACGACCATGTTCTGATCGTGGACTTCGTCATTGGTGACGATTTCCAGGGTATAGGACGAGACGTTGTTGGCTTGAATCTTGGCTTCGATCTCGGCCTTGAGTTCCTCACAGGATTTCGGTGCCGCGAGGGCCGATGTGGCCAGCGTGCAACAGATAATCGCGAAGGCAAAACGTTTCATGGTTGAAGCTCCCTTGAGGCAGCGCGCACGGTAATGCGCTCAAGCTGCTGTCGTTTATTCGACCACAGTTTTGTCTGTCAGATTATGTTTCAGGGCAAAAAAAGACCGCAACCTGCGCAAGGGAGCCCGCGAAGGCCGCGATCTTTTACCCCGTATCAACCCATGATCAGCTGACCAAGGTCGCATCCAGGCTGATTTTTGCATTCAGTACTTTGGATACCGGGCAGCCTTCTTTGGCTTTGTTGCTCAGCTCCTCGAATTGCGCCTGATTCGCCCCGGGGATTTTCGCCTTGAGAATCAGTTTTACCGCCGTGATCGCAAAGCCGCCTTCTACCTGGTCCAGGGTGACCTCGGCATTGGTGTCGATGCTGTCAGCCTTGAGGCCCGCCTCGCCGAGAATCATTGAAAACGCCATGGAAAAACAGCCCGCGTGAGCCGCGCCGATCAGTTCTTCCGGATTGGTGCCTTTACCGCCCTCGAAACGAGCCTTGAAACCGTAGGGCGCATCCCTGAGAACGCCGGTTTCAGTGGAAATCGAGCCAATACCGGTTTTCAGATCACCTTCCCAATGAGCCGATGCTTTCTTCGTGATAGCCATATCTGCCTCCTCAAGATTCGGCGCGCAACGTCGCGCCTTCGTGGTTTTCGGTTGCCAGGGTTCTGAGGATAGACCGTCAGGCAAAGTTCATCTCATCTGATCAGTCTTCTAATGGCGCAGGAATTTTGTCCCTCCTATTGAAACTCGGGTATATGCCCTCATTGCATGGAACACGCTTATAGACTCGGCAGGTTTTCGTTCGTGACAAAACCTGCTTACCCCATTTGGAGAAGCAGGTTTATGAAACGACTATCCGATATCAAGTTCTCGGCCCTTGATCTGGTGCCCGTGCGGGAAAACGGCAGTGCGGCCCAGTCCCTGCACAATTCCCTGGACCTGGCGCAGCATGTGGAAAAATTCGGCTACAACCGCTTTTGGGTCGCCGAGCACCACAACATGGACGGGATCGCCAGTTCGGCGACCTCGGTCCTGCTGGGTTATCTGGCTGGCGGCACTTCGACCATTCGTGTCGGTTCAGGTGGCGTGATGCTGCCCAACCACGCGCCACTGGTGATCGCCGAACAGTTCGGCACCCTTGAAAGCCTGTATCCGGGGCGGATCGATCTGGGCCTGGGACGCGCGCCTGGCTCCGATCAAATGACCGCCCGTGCCCTGCGCCGTGAACGCTCCGGCAGCGCCGATGATTTTCCGCAGGATGTGACCGAACTGATGAGCTACCTCGGCCCACGTACGCCAGGCCAGCGGATAATTGCCATGCCGGGTACCGGCACGAATGTCCCGATCTGGTTGTTGGGTTCGAGCCTGTTCAGTGCGCAGTTGGCGGGTGAGCGCGGTTTGCCCTACGCGTTCGCCTCACATTTCGCACCGCGCTTCATGCATGAGGCGATTCGCGTCTACCGCAACCACTTCAAACCTTCAGCGGTATTGGATCAGCCTTACGTGATGCTCGGCGTGCCACTGGTGGCCGCGGACACCGATGAGCAAGCCGATTATCTGGCCACTTCGGTCTACCAGCGGATTCTCGCGTTGATGCGTGGCCAGAGCCTGGTGCAACGCCCGCCCGTGAAGACCATGGACGGTCTGTGGCTGCCTCATGAGAAAGAAGCAGTCGGTGATTTCCTGGGTCTTGCCATGGTCGGCAGCCCGCAGAAAATTCGCGCCAAACTGGAAGTGCTGATCGAACAGACACAGGCCGATGAGCTGATTTTTACCTGTGACCTGTACGAACATGCCGATCGCCTGCATTCCTACGAGTTGCTGGCCCAGGTCATGAAGGGCTGAGACGCAAACAGCGCCTACAAAAAAGCCGACGCCATTGCGTCGGCTTTTTCATTTTCGAAGGCGTCAGCCCTGTTTGTAGACGATTTGCCTGGCGCCTTTTTCGCAGGTGCCAACAACTTTTCCGTCAGCAGCAGCACCTTTGTCGACGATCTCCAGTGTGTAATCGGAAACCCCCTTGGCATCCAGTTTCGCCGAGATCTCGGCTTTCAGCTCGTCGCACGATTTGCCCTGGGCAAAGGCTGTTCCCGCAAGGCTCAACAAACCTATCGCCAGAATAAACTTCTTCATGGGTTGCACCCCCTGGTCGGATCAATAGAGGGAGCGCATCCAGCGATCGGCCGGAGGCACTCACCACGTAGCTTTGCCATTCCCTATGGCATTCGGCCGGCGCGCAAGTTCAGAAGGCGGACTTCAAACTCAGCTACTGGCAATCCGGAATCCGACCTTGAGCGTCACTTGAAAGTGTGCCGCTTTGCCGTCTTTTATGTGCCCCCGGGTTTCGGTCACTTCGAACCATTCCATGTATTTCAGACTTTTGTTGGCTTCGGCCAGTGCATTATTGATGGCATCTTCAATGCTGGTGGTGGATGAGCCGACCAGCTCGACTTTCTTGTAGGTGTGATGGTCAGTCATGGCGTTCTCCTAAGGATGTGAAATACAGCCTAGCAGTGATTTTTCTTATTTCTTCCGTCGACCAATCCGAGGCGAAATTCAGATTTACTGCACTTTCTGGAACCCCTGAAGTCCCAACCAACACACGCAACTCAACAATGCAGGAGATTCACCATGGCCAACACCTCGTTACGTAAAGCCTCATTGCAAAGCATGGAAGCCGAGATCGAGAGTCTGCTGAAATCGTTGGAAAGCCTGAAGGACGACGCCTCGGACGAATCGCGTAAAACCCTTAAAACGCTGAAAATCAACGCCGAGAACGCGCTGAAGCATTCGCGCCATCTGCTCTCCGATGCCTATGAAGAGGTCAAGGTCAAAACCCGTGAAACCGGGATCGCGACACGTGACTACGCCCAGCAACACCCTTGGACTACAGCCGGTGTCGCAGTCGGTGCGCTAGGTCTTTTGGCCGCCTATCTGCTGTGCAAGCGCGGTAACTAAGGTGCCTGACGCAGTTCGTTTTTAAGCCACTGCGCCAATTGCCGAGCGCGTCCGTCTGCGGCGCGCTTGGGTAGCCACAATGCCAGTTGCGCCGGGGTTTCACAGAAACCCCATGGCGCAACCAGGCGGCCGGCCTTCAAATCTTCTGCCACCAGCGGCTCGGGCGCGATGGCCACGCCCAGTCCGGCCACTGCGGCCTCCAGCAAATAATACAAATGCTCGAAACCCTGTCCGTACTTCAACGCCTTGGCGTCGAGGCCACTTTGCTGCGCCCAACTCGGCCAGGCTTGCGGCCGTGAGGTGGTGTGCAGCAAAGGCTCGGTCAGCAGGACGTTGGCCGGTGCGCTGCGCAGTCTTTCGTAACCGACGAATCGTGGGCTCATGACCGGACCAATGCGTTCACTGGCCAATTCATAAACTTGCATGTCCGCCGGCCATGGTGGCTCGGCAAACACCAGCAAAGCATCCAGGCCAGGCCGCCGTGGATCGAGATCGCCTTCGCCGGCCGACAGGTGCAAACGCAGATCCGGCAGGTCCGCATTGAGCCGCCCCAAACGCGGAATGAACCAGCGCGCCAGCAGGCTGCCCGAGCAGCCGAGCACGAACGGCGCATCGGCGGTGTTTTGGGTCAGTTCGGCGCAAACGCTGCGCAAACGCTCGAAGGCATCGCTGCTGACATCGCGTAAACGAACGCCCGCATCTGTGAGTTTAAGGCCACGTCCATCCTTGATGAACAGGCTCACGCCGAGGTGTTCTTCCAGCACCTTGAGTTGTCGGCTGACCGCGCCATGAGTCACGTGCAGCTGTTCGGCGGCGTGACTGACGCTGTTCAGTCGGGCAGTGGCTTCGAAGGCGCGAAGAGCGTTCAGCGGAGGAAGGTCGTGGCTCATGGTATCTGTGAGTTTTCCTGACAGGTTGTGGCGATCTTATCGGTTTTCAGTGCGGGATGTCAGAGGTAGAGTGAACCCCATCGTCACCTCTCAAATACCACTGGAGCGACCCATGACCCAGACTAATCTGCGCAATGGCCCCGACGCCAACGGCCTGTTCGGCGCGTTCGGTGGCCGTTACGTTGCCGAAACCCTGATGCCGTTGATCCTCGATCTGGCCCGCGAATACGAAGCGGCCAAGGAAGATCCGGCGTTCAAAGAAGAATTGGCTTACTTTCAGCGTGATTACGTCGGACGTCCAAGCCCACTGTATTTCGCCGAGCGTCTGACAGAGTTCTGCGGCGGTGCGAAGATTTACCTCAAGCGCGAAGAGCTGAACCACACCGGCGCGCACAAGATCAACAACTGCATCGGCCAGATCCTGCTGGCGCGGCGCATGGGCAAGAAGCGCATCATCGCCGAGACCGGCGCTGGCATGCACGGCGTGGCGACCGCCACCGTGGCTGCGCGTTTCGGCCTCGATTGTGTGATCTACATGGGCACCACCGACATCGAGCGTCAGCAAGCCAACGTGTTTCGCATGAAGCTGCTGGGCGCTGAAGTGATCCCGGTGGTCGCCGGCACCGGCACCCTTAAAGATGCGATGAACGAAGCCCTGCGTGACTGGGTGACCAACGTCGACAGCACCTTCTACCTGATCGGCACCGTCGCGGGCCCGCATCCATATCCCGCCATGGTTCGTGATTTCCAGGCTGTGATCGGCAAGGAAACCCGTGAGCAGTTGCAAGCCCAGGAAGGTCGTCTGCCCGACAGCCTGGTGGCGTGCATCGGTGGAGGTTCCAATGCCATGGGCCTGTTCCACCCGTTCCTCGATGACAAGAGCGTCGAGATCATCGGCGTTGAAGCCGCCGGTTATGGCATCGAAACCGGCAAGCATGCGGCCAGCCTGAACGGCGGCGTACCGGGCGTGCTACACGGCAATCGTACTTTCCTGTTGCAGGACGATGACGGCCAAATCATCGACGCTCATTCGATCTCCGCTGGCCTCGATTATCCGGGCATCGGCCCGGAACACGCCTGGTTGCATGACATCGGCCGCGTCCAGTACACCTCGGTGACCGACGACGAAGCCCTCGATGCGTTCCACAAATGCTGCCGCCTGGAAGGGATTATTCCTGCACTGGAAAGCGCCCATGCCCTGGCCGAAGTGTTCAAACGCGCACCGACCCTGCCGAAAGATCACCTGATGGTGGTCAACCTGTCCGGTCGTGGCGACAAAGACATGCAGACCGTGATGCATCACATGGAACAGTCTCAACAAGAGCAATCCAAGCAGGAGAAACACTGATGAGCCGCCTGCAAACGCGTTTTGCCGAACTCAAGGAACAGAACCGCGCCGCCCTGGTGACCTTCGTGACCGCCGGCGATCCGGGCTACGACACGTCTCTGGCGATCCTCAAAGGCTTGCCGGGAGCGGGTGCCGACGTGATCGAGTTGGGCATGCCTTTCACCGATCCGATGGCCGATGGCCCGGCGATTCAACTGGCCAACATTCGTGCCTTGGGCGCCAAACAGAACCTGGCCAAAACCCTGCAAATGGTGCGCGAGTTCCGCGAAGGCAATAGCGACACGCCGCTGGTGCTGATGGGTTACTTCAACCCGATTCACATGTACGGCGTGCCACGTTTCATCGCTGAAGCCAAAGAGGCGGGTGTCGATGGCCTGATCGTGGTCGACTTGCCGCCCGAGCATAACGCCGAGCTGTGCGAGCCGGCACAGGCAGCGGGCCTGGACTTCATTCGCCTGACCACGCCGACGACGGATGACGTGCGCTTGCCGACTGTATTGAACGGCAGCTCCGGCTTTGTTTATTACGTGTCAGTAGCAGGTGTGACCGGTGCGGGCGCAGCGACTCTGGAACATGTCGAAGAAGCCGTCACCCGTCTGCGTCGGCATACCGATCTGCCGATCAGCATCGGTTTTGGTATCCGCACACCGGAGCAAGCGGCGTCCATCGCGCGTCTGGCCGACGGTGTGGTGGTGGGCTCGGCGCTGATCGATCACATCGCCAATGCCTCGACACCGGATCAGGCTGTGGAGGGCGTACTCAGCTTGTGCGCAGCCTTGTCCGACGGCGTGCGTAAAGCGCGGGTCAGCTGAAAGCAAAGTTCTGATACAGAGCCTCGCGGCACAGACTGACAGCAAGACCGAGGGCTTCAGGACTACGTTCTGAAGCCCTTTTTGTTTTCAGGGCAACTCCAACCCACCTGCAGCCTTGTGCAGCTTGCGCAAATGCTCGCCAACCTGCTTCAGATTGGCTTCGTTGGCGGCCATTTCGGCGGCGCGACCTGGATCGAGCAGTGCTCTGACTTCTTTGTCCAGATCCCCGGTCAGCGCTTGTAGCTGCTTCTGGCGCAGACTGCTTTGCGACTCAAGGCGCGTCCACTCATTCGGTTGCGGCAAACCATAGCCACCGCTGCCGAGCAGTTCGGCCGGACGGCTAAGGAAACCGCTGCTGGCGAGAATCTGCTGCAAGGTCGCATTGGCCTTGTCCATGCTGCCATTCTTCAATTCTCGAGCACCCAGATAACGTTGCTTCACTTCGTCCTGGGCCAGCACCATCTGCTGACGGAAACTGGCCTGCTCCAGCAGCAGCAATGCCGCGCTGGTGCGTAAGTCAGCCTGATCAATCCATTTGCGGCGTTCCTCAGCTTTCAAGGACAGCCAGTCCTCGACCTTGTCCTGCTTGATCGGCAAATGCTTTTTCAGCACTTCGAACATCGCTTGATAACGATCGCGGAAGGAGTCGAAACGATAGCCCAGACGCAACGCTTCGCGGGGATCATCCAATACGCTGGTATCTGCCAGCCCGCGGCCCTTGAGCACTTCCAGCAAACCGTTGGGCATGATGCTGTCGAGGCCGACCAATTGCGCATTGTTGGTGCTGCTGCGCAGCAATTTCAGGCCCTCTACCGCGCAGTTGTTGGACAGGAAAAAATAGTTGCCGTCGTAACTCCAGTGCATTTCCGCAGCGTGTTCCACCACGTCTTCGACCTCACTGGGCGACAGGTTCAGCGGCACGGAAGCCAGGCTGCGCAGTTCGGTCTTGGTGTATTCGTCGATCACCTGGGCCAGCGGCAAGACAAACAGGCGCGAGGGGTATTTACCCACCAGCCCGTCCCAGCTCGACAGCTGTACGTCCCCGACGAAGGCGCGGTAGGACAACACCAGATGTTGATCCAGATCCAGTCGACAATCCGGCCCACGAGGCCGACCCGGCGCACAGATCACCAGTCGCAACATGCTGTGGCCCCAGCGGCTGACCCAGTTCTGGTTGGCTTCGGCCAAAAGATAGTCAACGGCATAAACCCGTTTCGGATCGACCTGGCCCAAGGGCAGCTTGGCAAAGTCGTTACCCGCATTAAGGAAGGCGAATGATTGGGCGCATGTGTCTTTGGCGGCTGGCGCCCAGCCGAAATGTTCCTTGTAGTAGCGATACAGCGCAGGACGACGGCAGGCATAGCTTGGGTCGAGAAGGAAATACTCCATGTTGACCGCGACGAACTCTTTGGGGCTGCTCGTCTCGTAGATGTCCGGGCTGCGCGCAATCTGCCGGTTGTGCTGTTCACGCTCGCCGCGCCGACCGACGTATTGCGGCCAGCCGGCCAAATCCAGCAGGCGAGGGTCATCGCTGAGGGTCCAGCGTCGCTCTGTCTGCCCACGGCATTGGTCGGGGATGCCGATCAGCCCGGAGCTGTTGTTACGTTGTTTGCAGCGCTGGATCAGCGTGCGCTCGGCGTCTGGCCACAGACGCGCACGGTCATAAATATGGGTGAGTTCGTGTAGCACCGTGGCGAGCATTTCCCGGCGGACGGTGCCGTGGGGGCGATACGTCTTTTGGGTTGCGGCGCTGCCGTTGGTGAGGCTGGCGAGCAGATTGCGATTCAGGTCGAGCTCAGACACCAGTGACGCCTGGCCGTAAGCATCACTTGGCATGTTGTCGGTCCAGCCAACGTCAATGCGCCGGTCCAGTTGCTCGATGAAACGCGGTGGTAACGCCTGCATGGCTTCATCAATCAGCGCCTGAGTGGCCTGCTGTTGCGCTGGGCTCAGACCGTCGGTCTTGAGTCGTAGTTGCAGGCCGGCCTGAGCTGTGTTGCCAAGCAGCAACACAACCCCGGCCAGCAGCCAGGCGCCTAGGGACTTCACAGTGCGAGGATGGCTTCGGCGAGAACCTGATCACTGGCGTCGCGGGCTTGCGGTACGCGAGTGCGCAAGGTGTCGAAGGCCGCTTCCAGGTGCGCACCACGTATTTCACCGTCGCTGGCGACGAAACTGGCCGCATCGTCGTGGGCTTCACGAACGATCTTCGAATCGCGAATGGAAGTGGTGGTGTCGGAAGTGAAATCAAGCGTGCGTTCGGAAGCACGAATGATGATGTTACTGGTGGCTACCAGGGTTTGCGCCTGGGCCACATTGGCCAACAACAGCAGGCCAAGGGTGGCAGCAATCAGCGGGCTACGCATGGAACGACTCCGGAGGAACAATGGATAACTATTGGACGAGAATTGCTTGCGCCAGTTCAAGGTCGCTGGCATGAAGTTTTGGCTGGGTCCGGCGCAGGTAAATCAACGCGGCCTCCAGGTGTGATCCTCGCAGCTGACCGTCACTGGCAATGAACGCGGCAGCGTCATCCCGGGCGGCGATCAGCAGTTTATGGTCGAAGGGCGCGGAGGTCACCATGCTGGAGGCGTAACCACTGGCCACAGTGCCTTGTGTAGACAGATTGAAAGCATCGAAGGCGTGGGCCGAACCCGACCAGCAAGCCGCAAGAAAAACCGCAGTGATCGAAAGGCTTGGAAGAAAACGCATGAGACTCGATGGCTGAAAGCGAGTCCCAAGGCTAGCGCAATGCCCGGGCTAGAGCCAGCGCCGAAACATGGGGACACGACGGGCGTGCCCCGCTTCTGAGCTGTCGCTTAGATCGTCAGGATGGCCTGGGCCAGCTGTGCGTCAGTTGCATTCAGTTGTGGAGCTTGTTGGCGGATATGGTCGAGAGCGCTTTCCAGTTTCACGCCACGAATGGCGCCTTCACTGGCGACGAAGCTAGCGGCATCGTCACGGGCTGCACGGACGATTTTGTCGTCGCGAAAAGAAGACGATACATCCGACGTTGCGTCAGAGGACGCCTTCAGTCCACCAACAATGGAATCGGTGGTCACGATAAAGCTTGTGGCGTGGGAATTGGCAGCAACGGCAAGCAGAGCGGCAGCACTGAGCAGGCGAAGACGGGACATGGGGTAGCTCCTTTGGATAGACCGATTTAGAAGTGGCTCGGGATCAGATGCCTGTTTTAAAGCGATCGCCACGTTCTATCTGGATATTAGGCCTGTGCCTATCGGTTAGAACAGCCCCTGTCTGCCAAGAGAGGATGTTAATGCCGAAACTGTACTGGTTTAACTCATCTGAACTATAAACTGTACCTGTTGGTGGCTTTTGTTCTGTCGGTCAAATATAAGCTCCAAAACGACAAAACCCGTCGTGGTTTCCCACGACGGGTTTTGTTTGTTCGATTCGGGTTGCTGGCGGTGGATCCGGAGGATCAGAGCCAGCGACGCTAACTTAGCGCCAGAACGGCTTGCTCAGCTCTTCGTAGCGTTGTGCTTCGCTAATCCCTGCGTCAGCCAGCAGACGCGAATCCAGGCGAGCCAGTTGATGGCGGCTGGAGATGCGGCGCTGCCACAGCATCAGGTTGGCGATAACGCGCAGAGGCAGGGAAGCCTGGGTTTTTGCAGCAGTATCTTCGAAAAACAGCTCGGAACTGAGTGTACGTTCCATGGTTGACATCCTTCCGCTTATGGCGGGATTAGGTAGTGGTTTAACTGATGCCAATGATCCTCTCGTTTGGCCAGTCTCTGTAGATACAGTTCACCTGTATTGTGAGAGACCAGTTAACTGTTAAAGGGTGGTGTACTGGTCAAAATTGAGGCAACTGTACCTATCTGCACCGTTGTGGTGCATTTTTGATCGTTTGGTTTGAAAAGGTAGGCAATTACGGTAGGAAAAGACCCATACAGCAGTACAGTTTTTGACGGTATCGAGGGTTTTCACAGGGAGCTGACGAAACTGTGTTTGCGCCAGCTCCAATCTGTATCAATTACATCGCCAGCATACGCCCGGTTTCCTCCAGGTTTATGTGCCAACTCAGGGCGTCGCGAAGAATGTGGGGGGTATGCCCGCCGACTGCGCAGGCGGCAGTGAAGTAGTCATTCAAGGCTTGGCGATAATCCGGATGAACGCAGTTGTCGATGATGACCCGGGCGCGTTCACGCGGTGCCAGGCCACGGAGGTCGGCCAGGCCCATCTCGGTCACGAGAATGTCGACATCATGTTCTGTGTGGTCGACGTGGCTGACCATGGGGACCACGCTGGAAATCGCGCCGCCCTTGGCAATCGACTTGGTGACAAAGATCGCCAGGTGCGCATTGCGCGCAAAATCGCCGGAGCCGCCGATCCCATTCATCATCCGGGTGCCGCAGACGTGGGTGGAATTGACGTTGCCGTACAAGTCGAACTCCAGCGCCGTGTTGATACCAATGATGCCCAGGCGCCGTACCACTTCGGGATGGTTCGAGATTTCCTGGGGGCGCAGCACCAGCTTGTCCTTATAGTGCTCCAGATTCCCGAATACATCGGCATTGCGCCGGCTCGACAAGGTGATCGAACTGCCCGAAGCAAAGCTCAGCTTGCCAGCGTCGATCAGATCGAAAGTCGAGTCCTGCAGCACTTCGGAGTACATGGTCAAGCCTTCGAACGGCGAGTCGATCAAGCCGCACATCACCGAGTTGGCGATTGTGCCGATACCGGCTTGCAGCGGGCCGAGCTGGTTGGTCATGCGCCCGGCAGCCACTTCTTGTTTGAAGAAATCGATCAGATGGTCAGCGATGGCCTGGGTGTCGCTGTCTGGCGGAAGGACAGTGGATGGCGAGTCGGACTGGTTAGTGATCACGATCGCGACAATTTTCTCTGGCGGTATCGGGATGGCGGTGCTGCCGATGCGGTCGTCGACTTTCACCAATGGAATCGGGGTGCGGGTCGGCCGGTAGGTCGGGATATAAATGTCGTGCAGACCTTCCAGATTCGGGTTGTGAGCCAGGTTGATCTCAACGATCACGTGTTTGGCGAAAATCGCGAAGCTGGCCGAATTGCCTACCGAGGTGGTTGGCACGATATGACCCTGCTCGGTGATTGCCACGGCTTCGATCACCGCGATGTCCGGTAGCTTGAGTTGTTGGTTACGCAGTTGCTCTACGGTTTCCGATAGATGCTGGTCAATAAACATGACTTCGCCGGCATTGATCGCTTTACGCAAAGTGCTGTCCACCTGGAACGGCATGCGTCGCGACAGTACGCCGGCTTCAGTCAGTTGTTTGTCGAGGTCGTTGCCCAGGCTGGCACCGGTCATCAGGGTGATTTTCAGCGGCGCTACCTTGGCGCGCTCGGCCAGGGCATGAGGCACGGCCTTGGCTTCGCCGGCTCGGGTAAAGCCGCTCATGCCGACGGTCATGCCATCCTGAATCAGAGCGGCAGCGTCGGCGGCGCTCATCACCTTGTCCAACAATGAAGGCAAGCGAATACGGTTACGGTACATAATTGTTTTCTCGGGGCAACGGAAGCAGGTGCGCAGTCTAGTGAATTTGATCAGCGTCCGTCCCGCTACCAAGGTCGCATTCGAGGCTTCTATTCTGGGCCTTTCAGACAAAACACCGTTACAGGATCGGTAACAGCCACAAACAAAAACGCCCCGACGAGTCGGGGCGTTCAGGTTATCGAAGGGTTACTCGACGGCTTTGACCATGTCTTCGATGACTTTCTTGGCGTCGCCGAAAACCATCATGGTCTTGTCCAGGTAGAACAGTTCGTTGTCCAGACCGGCGTAGCCGCTGGCCATCGAGCGCTTGTTGACGATGATGGTCTTGGCTTTGAACGCTTCGAGAATCGGCATGCCGGCAATTGGCGATTTCGGATCGTTCTTGGCCGCCGGGTTAACCACGTCGTTGGCGCCGAGCACCAGCACCACGTCAGCCTGACCGAACTCGGAGTTGATGTCTTCCATCTCGAACACCTGGTCGTAAGGCACTTCGGCCTCGGCCAGCAATACGTTCATGTGGCCAGGCATCCGACCCGCCACCGGGTGAATTGCATACTTCACGGTCACGCCGCGGTGGGTCAGCTTCTCGGTCAGCTCTTTCAAGGCATGCTGCGCCCGAGCCACTGCCAGGCCGTAACCTGGAACGATGATAATGGTGTCGGCGTTAGTCAGCAGGAAGGTGGCATCGTCAGCCGAACCGGATTTCACCGGGCGGGCTTCCTGGGCGCCTGCCGGACCTGCGTCAGCGGTATTGCCGAAACCGCCGAGCAGCACGTTGAAAAACGAACGGTTCATCGCCTTGCACATGATGTACGAGAGGATCGCACCGCTTGAGCCCACCAGCGAGCCGGCAATGATCAGCATCGAGTTGTTCAGCGAGAAGCCGATACCCGCTGCTGCCCAGCCGGAGTAGCTGTTGAGCATCGACACCACGACGGGCATGTCTGCGCCACCGATCGGGATGATGATCAACACACCCATCACGAAGGCCAGGGCCAGCATCAGTGCGAAAGCGCTTAGACTGCCGGTCAGCATGAAGGTGATGCCCAGTGCCAGTGTCGCCAGGCCCAGCAGCAGGTTCAACTTGTGCTGACCGCTGAACTGTACGGGTGCGCCCTGGAACAGGCGGAACTTGTACTTGCCCGACAACTTGCCAAACGCGATTACCGAACCAGAGAAGGTGATTGCACCGATGGCGGCACCGAGGAACAGTTCCAGGCGGTTACCGGCAGGAATCGAATCCCCCAGTTCCTTGACGATGCCCAGTGATTGCGGCTCAACAACAGCAGCGATGGCGATGAATACTGCAGCCATACCGATCATGCTGTGCATGAAGGCGACCAGTTCCGGCATTTTGGTCATTTCAACGCGCTTGGCCATGATCGAGCCAGCGGTGCCGCCGACCAGCAGGCCGACGATGACGTAACCGATGCCGGCAGTAGCAAGTTCAGCGCCCAGCTTATAAATAAGGCCGACCGTGGTGACGATTGCCAACGCCATGCCAAGCATGCCGTAGACATTGCCGCGCCGCGATGTGGTTGGGTGCGACAGGCCTTTGAGGGCCTGGATGAAGCAGATCGACGCGATCAGGTAGAGCGTCGTTACCAGATTCATGCTCATTACTGGGGCGCCTCTTCTTTTACGGCTTTCGGGGCTTTTTTCTTGAACATCTCAAGCATTCTGCGCGTTACGAGGAAGCCGCCGAACACGTTCACTGCCGCCAAAGCCACCGCCAGGGTGCCCATGGTCTTGCCCAGTGGGGTTACGGTCAAAGCGGCGGCCAACATGGCGCCGACGATCACAATCGCGGAAATGGCATTGGTCACCGCCATTAACGGCGTGTGCAATGCAGGTGTAACGTTCCAGACCACGTGATAACCGACATAAATCGCCAACACGAAGATGATCAGGTTGTAGATACCGGGGGAGATAAGCTCTTCCATCGTCTGAATCCCTGCTTAGGCGTTTTTGCGGATGACTTGGCCATCGCGGCACATCAGGCACGCGGCGACGATGTCGTCTTCGAGGTTCACTTCAAACTGGCCTTCTTTGTTGAAGACCAGCTTCAGGAAGTCCAGCAGGTTGCGCGCGTACAGGGCCGAAGCATCGGCCGCGACGGCACCGGCCAGGTTGGTCGGGCCGCAAATGGTCACGCCATTCTCGACGACCACCTGATCGGCCACGGTCAGCGGGCAGTTGCCGCCCTGGGCTGCCGCGAGGTCGATGACCACGGAGCCTGGCTTCATCTGCGCCACGGTTTCCGCGCTCAATAGCGTCGGTGCCTTGCGGCCCGGGATCAGCGCCGTAGTAATGACAATGTCAGCCTGCTTGGCGCGTTCATGCACGGCCAAGGCCTGGCGCTGCATCCAGCTGGCAGGCATGGGGCGCGCGTAACCACCGACACCGACGGCGCATTCGCGCTCTTCATCGGTTTCGTAAGGCACGTCGACGAACTTGGCGCCGAGGGATTCGATCTGCTCTTTTACCGCAGGACGTACGTCAGACGCTTCGATCACGGCACCCAGACGTTTTGCTGTAGCAATCGCCTGTAAACCGGCCACGCCAGCACCGAGAATCAGCACGCGTGCCGCTTTCACGGTACCCGCAGCAGTCATCAGCATCGGCATGAAGCGAGGATAGTAGTGAGCGGCCAACAACACGGCTTTATAGCCGGCAATGTTCGCCTGAGAAGACAGCACATCCAGGCTCTGAGCGCGTGAGGTACGCGGCGCAGCCTCTAGCGCAAATGCGGTAATACCGCATTCAGCCAGCTTGGCAATGGTTTCATTGCTGAACGGGTTGAGCATGCCCACCACAACGGTGCCGCTCTTTATCAGCGTCAGCTCGCTGTCGCTGGGGGCGACCACCTTGAGAATCAGCTCGGCACCAAACGCATCGTTGGCGCTGCCAATGGTTGCGCCTGCCGCTGCATAAGCACTGTCGACAACGCTGGCATTAATGCCGGCGCCGCTTTGCACAGTGACCTTATGACCTTGGCCGATCAGCTTTTTGATGGTTTCCGGGGTTGCAGCAACCCGTGTTTCACCCGTCTGGGTTTCGAGAGGAACACCAATGTGCACGTCAAATCTCCTGCGTGATCTTATTGAGTAAACCCAGGCACTTCGGGTGGTGCGGCTGGGGCGGCCGATCAGCACGATCCCGCCAAATCAGGGCGGGGCGCGGCATTTTGCAGGCGAACTTTGTGCCCTTCAAGGGATTATGACGGGTGACGGAAAATTAACTACAAGTCACCCTGTGACCGAATGTCGCAACCTACCGGTTCAGTCCCTTGCAGGCCGTGCCTTGTAAGGGTTTCGTTAAAATTTTAATAATTTGTTATATCTGCATGATGAATGAGGAGTCATCGCTGGCCGATAGAGGCTCAAAGCCACGTATTCAGGCCTTTGTGGGACGTTTGTACTGCTCCTCAGTACAGTCTGCAGAAATGCGACAAATACTTATATCTGTAGTGCTTCCGTATTTCTGACTACGTAATCAACTAACAGGTGTAAGCCTTTATCCTTCTAGGTTGTAGCTTTGTGCCTGATTCACCAGCCAATCGCGAAAGGCCCTTAAAGATGCTGATTCGACCTTTCGCTCCGGAATCATCAGGTAGTAAGCCTTGATGCTCGAAAGTGCCTGAGCGTTGGCAATCACTAAACGTTTCTCAGCCAATTCGCGTTGAATCAGAAACGGTGGAATCAGCGCGATCCCCATATCGTGCATCGCGGCTTGAGCAAGCATGGAGAATAGCTCGTAACGCGGTCCTGTCATGTCACGCGGGATATTCAGGTTTTGAGAGTTGAACCATTGGCGCCAGGCATACGGGCGAGTGGTCTGCTGAAGCAAGGGCAATTCGGCTATTTCACCGGCGCTCAGATTGTTTTTTTTGCCCAGTAACGTGGGGCTGCACACCGGCATCGGATTTTCGCCCATCAGCCTGTGGGATTCGGTACCCGACCAGTCGGCATCGCCGAAATAGATCGCGGCATCGAAATCGGTATCGGCGAACAGGAAGGGGCGGGTGCGGTTGGTGAGGTTGACCGTCACTTCGGGGTGTTTGTGCTGAAAGTCCTTGAGTCGCGGCAACAGCCATTGAGTGCCGAAAGTAGGGACCACCGCCAGCTCGATCACGTTGGTGCCCTGCTGGCCCATCACTGACAAGGTGTCTCGTTCAACTGCATCGAGTTGGGTCGCCACTCGGCGACTGTAGGAAAGCCCGGCCTCCGTCAGCTTCACTCCGCGCCGCGAGCGGCGGAACAGTTCGACGCTGAGGAACTCCTCAAGGCTGGCGATCTGTCGGCAAATCGCTCCCTGCGTGAGGGAAAGTTCCTGGGCGGCCTTGGTAAAGCTCTCGTGGCGCGCTGCAGCTTCAAAGCTGATCAGGGCGGTTGTGCTGGGGATCTTCCTGCGCATGTACGTCAACCTCACTAATACATCGCCAATAAGCTATTTTGCGATGTTTCGAAGTGAGAAATTAGCACAACAGTATGCAAAATCCTCGTTTGTCGTGAAGCCGAACCGGGCCTAGGATCACTCCACGTTATTTGACCCGATTCGAGAGGACTCACTCATGGGCGGTAAAGCTAGCTTCAACTGGATCGATCCCCTGCTGCTGGATCAACAGCTCACTGAAGAAGAGCGCATGATTCGCGACACGGCTCAGCAATTCGCTCAGCAGAAGCTCGCGCCCCGCGTTCTCGAGGCTTTCCGTCATGAGAAGACCGACCCGGCGATTTTCCGCGAGATGGGTGAAGTGGGTCTGTTGGGTGCGACCATTCCTGAGCAATACGGTGGCAGCGGCCTTAACTACGTCAGCTACGGTCTGATTGCCCGTGAGGTCGAACGTGTCGACTCCGGCTATCGCTCGATGATGAGCGTGCAATCCTCGCTGGTCATGGTGCCAATCAACGAATTCGGTACCGAAGCACAGAAGCAGAAATACCTGCCGAAACTGGCTTCGGGTGAATGGATCGGTTGCTTCGGTCTGACCGAGCCTGACCATGGTTCCGACCCGGGCGCGATGATTACTCGTGCACGTAAAGTGGAAGGCGGCTACAGCCTCACCGGCAGCAAAATGTGGATCACCAACAGCCCGATCGCCGATGTGTTCGTGGTTTGGGGTAAGGATGACGCGGGCGACATTCGTGGGTTCGTTCTGGAGAAGGGCTGGAAAGGCCTTAGCGCTCCGGCGATTCACGGCAAGGTTGGCCTGCGCGCATCCATCACCGGTGAGATCGTCATGGACAACGTATTTGTCCCTGAAGAGAACATCTTCCCGGATGTCCGTGGTTTGAAAGGTCCGTTCACCTGCCTCAACTCCGCACGCTATGGCATCTCCTGGGGAGCATTGGGTGCGGCTGAGTTCTGCTGGCATACCGCGCGCCAGTACACCCTGGATCGCAAGCAGTTTGGTCGTCCATTGGCAGCTACACAGTTGATCCAGAAAAAACTGGCCGACATGCAGACCGAAATCACCATGGCGCTGCAAGGCTGCCTGCGACTGGGGCGTATGAAGGATGAAGGTATTGCTGCGGTCGAAATTACTTCGATGATGAAGCGCAACTCCTGCGGCAAGTCCCTGGACATCGCTCGCATGGCGCGCGACATGCTCGGCGGCAACGGTATCTCCGATGAGTTCGGTGTCGCTCGGCACCTGGTCAATCTGGAGGTGGTGAATACCTATGAAGGTACGCATGACGTCCACGCGCTGATCCTGGGTCGCGCGCAGACCGGCATTCAGGCGTTCTATTAATAGGAGAACGGTCATGGGCGCGCTTTCGCATCTACGGGTACTGGATTTATCGCGGGTGCTTGCCGGGCCTTGGGCCGGGCAGATCCTGGCGGACCTTGGCGCCGAAGTCATCAAGGTCGAGCGCCCGGGCAATGGCGATGACACGCGCGCCTGGGGCCCTCCGTTCCTTAAAGACGCCTATGGCGAGAACACCAGCGAGGCGGCCTATTACTTGTCCGCCAACCGCAACAAGCAATCAGTGACCATCGACTTCACGCGGCCAGAGGGTCAACAGTTGGTGCGTGAGCTGGCGGCGAAGTCAGACATTCTCATTGAAAACTTCAAGGTCGGTGGTCTGGCGGCTTATGGGCTGGACTATGAGTCGCTCAAGGCGATTAATCCGAAGCTGATCTATTGCTCGATCACTGGATTCGGGCAGACAGGTCCGTATGCCAAGCGTGCGGGTTACGATTTCATGATCCAGGGCTTGGGCGGTCTGATGAGTTTGACCGGTCGTCCCGAAGGAGATGAAGGCGCGGGTCCGGTGAAAGTCGGTGTAGCGCTGACAGATATCTTGACCGGTCTCTATTCCACGGTAGCGATCCTGGCGGCCTTGGCTCATCGGGATCAAGGCGGTGGCGGTCAGCATGTAGACATGGCGTTGCTGGATGTTCAGGTGGCTTGTCTGGCCAATCAGGCGATGAATTACCTGACTACCGGCGTTGCGCCTAAACGCCTGGGCAATGCTCATCCGAATATCGTGCCTTATCAGGACTTTCCTACGGCCGATGGCGATTTCATCCTCACCGTGGGTAACGATGGGCAGTTCCGCAAGTTTGCGCAGGTGGCTGGTCAGCCACAGTGGGCAGATGACCCGCGTTTTGCGACTAACAAATTGCGGGTAGCTAACCGAGCAGTGTTAATTCCGCTGATACGCCAGGCGACCGTGTTCAAGACTACTGCCGAATGGGTGGCGCAGCTGGAGCAGGCTGGCGTGCCATGCGGGCCGATCAATGATCTGGCGCAGATGTTTGCCGATCCTCAGGTTAAAGCGCGGGGCCTGGCCATTGAGCTGCCTCATGCTTTGGCTGGGAAGGTCCCGCAGGTTGCAAGCCCGATTCGTCTGTCCGAGACTCCGGTGGAGTATCGTCATGCGCCTCCCTTGTTGGGGGAGCACACGCTGGAAATTCTGCAGCGGGTATTGGGTCTGGATGCTGATGTCGTTGCAGGGTTAAAAGCGTCTGGGGTGCTATGAGCATTCCTTCTATATATAGCGGGGCTAATGTGATCTCTCTATATAGAGGGGAATGTATGGTTTTCAGGCTTTCTGCAAGTTATTGATAGAAAAGCGCAATCAGGGGTTGACGGCAGATTTTGAAGGCCTATAATTCGCCCCACTTCCGGCGCAGTCGAAACGGAAAACTCCTTGGTAAACAATGAGTTACGCGGTT
>NZ_MUNM01000049.1 GCF_002286815.1 Pseudomonas sp. PICF141 | reverse complement strand
CTTCGAGCGTGAGGGAGATATGGATTGCGTTTGCGTCCAGCATGCCTTGAATTCCGTCCTTTGAAAAAGCTGGGGCGGATGGTGCAGGATTAAAGTGCCATGTTCAAGGCGCAAATGGAGGGCAAGCTGTATAGGGGAAACCCTTGTCCAGAGGGTTTCGAGCAATGGATATGGGCTTGTGCCGTTGATTGCGGAGTTACCATTTTTCGCTGTGCAACCGGTAGGCCGCCTTCGCGGGCAAGCCTCGCTCCTACAGGATTTGTGGCGATCCATTGATCATGCTAATACCGGTTTTGTGTCGATCCGTTGATCATGCCGACACCGGATTTGTGTCGATCTATTGAACATGCCAACACCGGAGCTGTAGGAGCGAGGCTTGCCCGCGAAGGGGCCATCAGCTTCAGCGCATTTCCAACTGCTGCCGATACGGCAAATCCGGCCCGGTCTTGCTGCAGGTCAACGCCGCTGCGCTCACCGCAAACCTGAGCATCGTGTCGATCTGTTCACGGCTCAACTGCTGCAACCCTTCAACCGAATCCAGCTGCTGCTCGGTCAGCCAGGTAATCAGCGCCGCCTGGAAGGTATCCCCGGCACCCACGGTGTCGGCAATCTTCACCGAACAGGCCGGCACCGACCACGCACCGTGGGCACGGCTGAATACCGTCGCGCCTTCGCCGCCACGGGTCAGGAACACCAACTGACAGCGATATTCCAGCCAGCTTTCGATGACGCGCTGAGGGTCTTGCCCGGGGTACAACAGGCTCAAGTCTTCATCGCTGACCTTGATCAGATCCGCCAGCTCCACCAGCGTGGCAATTCGCGAACGCCACAACTGGATGTTCGGCTCGGGATTCAGGCGCACGTTCGGGTCGAGGCTGATCAAGCGTTTGCCGCTTTCCCGTTGCACCAGTGCCAGCAAGGTATCGGCAATCGGTTGCACCACCAGCGAAAACGAGCCGACGTGCAACCCGCGTACTTCAGGCCCAAGCGTCGGCAGATGCGCCAGGCTCAACTGCCTATCCGCACACCCTTCGCCGCGAAAACTGTAGTGGGGCGAGCCATTGGCACCGACCGCGACCATCGCCAAGGTGGTCGGTGCGGCGAAGTCCACGAGGTAGTCCGGGCGCACACCTTCATCGTGCAGCACTTGCTGCAAACGTCGGCCGAGGTAATCGGTCGACAGCCCGGCAAACAGCCCGGCGTCCACGCCAAGTCGGCGCAAACCCACCGCCACATTGAACGGCGAGCCACCGGCAATCGCCTTGAAATTCACTTTGGATGCCAGGCCGCTGGCATCGTCTTCGCTGAAGAAATCGAACAGCGCTTCGCCACATACCAGATACATAGTTTCTCGCTCTTTAAAGGGTTGCGACATGCTGTTGATAGCGTTCGTAGGCCTGCTGAAAGGCCGACACATTTTCTGCAATCGGTAAGGTTTCACTGGCCAGATCGAGCTTTACGCAACGCTCGCACAAGTCCGCCAGACTGTCTTCGTGACCGTTTGCCCAGGACGTGCACCACGCCGCCTGAATCGCTGCACCGAGGGCCGCGGCTTCGCTTTGTTCGGTGCAAATCACTGGCGTATTCATGATGTCAGCGACGATCTGTCGCCACACCGGGCTCTTTGAACCGCCGCCGATCAGGCAGATGCGCAGGCTTTGTAAGCCATTCTGGCGCAGAAGGTCCAGCCCATGACGCAAACCGAAGGTAGTGCCTTCCACCACGGCGCGGCACAGGTTGGCCCGGGTCAGGTTGGTCATGGTCAACCCCAGCAGGCTGCCGCGGGCATGGGGCAGGGCGGGGACGCGTTCGCCATTGAGGAACGGCAGCATGCACACGCCGTCGGCACCGATCGGCGCTTGCTCGACCAAGCCGTTGAACGCTTCGATATCCAGTTCGAACAGCTCGCGAATCGCGCCGGTCGCGTTGGTCAGGTTCATCGTGCAAATCAGCGGCAGCCAGCCGCCGCTGGAGGAGCAGAACGTCGCGACCGAGGCGTCGTGGCTGACGTTCGCTTGCTCGGCATAGGCGTAAACCGTGCCCGAGGAGCCAAGGCTCATGGTGATCGCACCGGGCTGTATATTGCCAGTGCCGATCGCGCCCATCATGTTGTCGCCGCCGCCACTGGAGACCAGCGCATGCGGGTTGATGCCCAAGTGTTCGGCAATACTCGGCAGGATGGTGCCGAGCGGCTGGTGGGCGTCGATCAGCTGCGGAAGCGCCGCTTGCAGGCGCCCCGTAGGGTCAATGTCGCGCAGCAGTTGCAAATCCCACTGGCGGGTGCGCACGTTGAAATAACCCGTGCCTGACGCATCACCGTACTCGCTGCAACTGCGGCCGGTGAGCCAGTAGTTGAGGTAGTCATGGGGCAGCAAAATACGGGCGATTCGGGCGAACACTTCCGGATGCTGTTCTTTGGTCCAAAGCAATTTGGACACGGTGTAGCCCGGCGCGATGACCACGCCGAGGCGTTCCAGGGAGCCTTTTTCGCCGCCCAGATGGGCGAGCAAGCGGTCGTTCTGCGGCGTCGATTCGGTGTCGCACCAGAGCTTGGCCGGGCGCAGCACCTGGCCGCGCTCGTCGAGCAGCACCAGGCCATGCTGCTGGCCGGAAACACCAATGCCGAGGATGGCCTGACCGTCTACATTCGCGGCGAGCAGTGCACGGTGGGTAGCCAGGGTAAAGGCTTCCAGCCATTGGGCAGTGTCTTGCTCGCGTCGACCGTTGGCGCCGCTGATCAGGCTATGGGCGGCGGCGCCTTGACCAAGGACCTCGCCGCTGCACGCGTCGAGGACCACGGCTTTGGTGCCTTGGGTGCCGCAGTCGATGCCCAGGAATAATTGTTGATTTGCCATTGAAAACCCTACCGAAGATCGTTCCCACGCTCTGCGTGGGAATGCCTCAATGGACGCTCTGCGTCCGCTTCTGGATGGGACGCGGAGCGTCCCGGGCTGCATTCCCACGCAGAGCGTGGGAATGATCAGGTGGCAAGCACTCTTTCGAGGGTCCGCGTCACCCCAACCTCCCGCAAACTGTTACAGCACCATTGGAATGCTGTGACAAATTCGGCGGAGTTCGGAATCGCCGTCCCAAAAATTTCCTCCACGTCCAACAACCGCTGCGTGATCAACGCATCATCGGCCACCAGCGCCTGACAGAACGCCGCCCGTGGATCAGGAATGGCGTAGGTCTGGCCAGTCTCATCCACGCCTTTGAGGTACAGCGCCCACGCCGCCACCACCAGCGCCGCACGCTTGGTTTCCTGGCCATCGGCAATCAAGCGGTTGATGGTCGGCACGGTGAATTTCGGAAACTTCGACGAGCCATCCGAACACACCCGCTCCAGTTGATCGGCAATCGCCTGATTGGAGAAGCGCGCCACCAGGGTGTTTTTGTATTCGGTCAGGTCGATCCCCGGCACCGGCGCCAGTTGCGGCGTCACGTCCAGGTCCATATAGGCGCGCATGTAGCGCACGAACAGGGGGTCGTTCATGGTTTCGTGGACGAAGCGATAACCTTTCAAAAAGCCCAGATAGGTCAGCGCCAGATGGCTGCCGTTGAGCAGTTTGATTTTCATCTCTTCGTACGGCGTAACGTCGTCGGTGAACTGCACCCCGACTTTTTCCCAGGCTGGGCGACCGTTGACGAACTTGTCTTCCAGCACCCATTGCACAAACGGCTCGCAGACCACCGGCCAAGCGTCGTCGATGCTGTGTTTGTCGTGCAGTTGCAGACGATGCCCGGTGCTGGTCATAGGCGTGATGCGGTCGACCATCGCATTAGGGAAACTGACATGGCGCTCGATCCAGTCGCGCAGATCGGCGTCACGCAGGGCGGCGAACGCGAGCAGGGCTTTGCGGGTCACGGCGCCGTTGTGCGGCAGGTTATCGCAAGACATCAGCGTGAACGCAGGCGTGCCGGCCGCACGACGTTTGGCCAGTGCGGCGCAGAGAAAACCGAACACGGTTTGCGGTGCGTTCGGGTGAGCCAGATCATGCTGGATCTGGGGCAGGTGCGCCATGAATTCGCCGTTGCTGTCATCGATGCAATAGCCGCCTTCGGTGATGGTCAGCGAGACGATGCGGATGTCTGGATCGGCGAGTTTGTCGATCAGCGCCTCGACGCTGTCCTGGGCCAGCAGCATGTCCCGGAGGGCGCCAATTACCCGCACTTCAGCGTCGTCGGCGTCACCGAGTTCGTACAGGGTAAACAGATAATCCTGCTCTTTGAGATCGTCCCGGGCGCGACGGTCTTCGGCGCGCAGGCCGACCCCGCAAATGGCCCAGTCCAATGCTTGGCCGGTATTCATCAAGGCATCGGTGTAATACGCCTGATGCGCGCGGTGGAAACCACCGACGCCAATGTGCGCGATGCCTTGGCGGGTATCGCTCAGGGTGTAGGCGGGCAGGGCCACCTCAGGAGCAAGGCGGTTGAGGTTCTGTCTGTTCAGTTTCATCGCATGCTCTCGGATCAGGCTGCGGCGCGCAGTGGGCGGGTCAGCGCCACGCCGTCGGCATCGAATAAATGGCAGTGCTCGGCATCCAGGTGCAGGCTCAGGGTTTCGCCATAACGGCTGGCCAGATCGCCGCGAACACGCATGGTCAGCGCTTCGCCGGAAGACGTCAGAACGTGGCAGAAGGTGTCGCTGCCCAGGCGTTCGCTAACGTCCGCCGTCACCTGCAAGCTGCAGTCGCCGGTTTGCGCCAGGTTCAGATGCTCCGGGCGAATCCCTAAGGTCACCGCGCCGCCGACGCTCAGGTGGGCGCCGCTCAGCGGCAACGTGATGCGGGTTCCCGCGTCCAGCAGCACTTCGCAGCGCTGGCTTTCGACGCGGGTGACTTTGCCCTTGAGCAAGCCCATTTTCGGCGTGCCGAGGAAGCCTGCGACAAACAGGTTGGCCGGCTGGTGATACAGGTCCAGTGGCGAACCGACTTGCTCGATCTTGCCGCCATTGAGCACGACGACTTTGTCGGCCATGGTCATCGCTTCGACCTGGTCGTGGGTCACGTAGATCATCGTGGCTTGCAGTTCTTTGTGCAGGCGCAACAGTTCCAGGCGCATCTGTACCCGCAGGGCGGCGTCGAGGTTGGACAGCGGTTCATCGAACAGGAAGATTTTCGGGTTACGCACGATCGCCCGGCCGATGGCCACGCGTTGCCGCTGACCGCCGGACAGTTGCTTGGGCTTGCGCTCCAGCATCGGCCCAAGCTCAAGGATGCGCGCCGCTTCGCCGACTTTTTTCTCGACTTCGGCTTTCGCCACACCGGCCAGGTCCAGGGCGAACGACATGTTTTTGCGCACGCTCATGTGTGGGTACAGGGCGTAAGTCTGGAACACCATCGCCAGGTCGCGTTTGGCCGGGCTGACTTCGGTGATGTCGCGGCCATCGAGCTCGATGGTGCCGCCGCTGACTTCTTCAAGGCCGGCGATCAGTCGCAGCAGGGTGGATTTGCCGCAGCCTGACGGACCGACGAACACCACGAATTCCTTGTCATTCACTTCCAGGTCGATGCCTTTGATGATGGAAAAACCTTCGAAGCCTTTTTGCAGATTTTTGATTTTCAGGTTGGCCATGATGATGGGCCTCCAGGTGTTGTTATTCAGTTGAGCCGTGCGGGCTTTTCCTACAGGGATCGCGTTGAGTCGCGATCTTCATTTCACGGCGCCGAACGACAGGCCGCGGACCAATTGTTTCTGGCTGATCCAGCCGAAGATCAGGATCGGTGCACAGGCCAGGGTCGATACCGCCGACAACTTGGCCCAGAACAGACCTTCGGGGCTTGAGTACGAGGCGATCAACGCGGTCAGTGGCGCGGCTTGGGACGACGTCAGGTTCAGCGACCAGAACGCCTCGTTCCAGCACAAGATCAATGACAACAAAACCGTGGAAGCCAGGCCGCCCTTGGCGATCGGCAGCAACACCCGGACCATTTCCTGCCACAGGGTTGCGCCGTCCAGGCGTGCGGCTTCGAGGATGTCTTTGGGGATGTCCTTGAAGTAGGTGTAAATCATCCAGACCACGATCGGCAGGTTGATCAGCGTGTAAATCACGATCAGCGCGAGGCGCGTGTCCAGCAGGCCAAAGCTCTTGGCCAGCAGATAGATCGGCATCAGCACGCCCACCGGCGGCAGCATCTTGGTCGAGAGCATCCACAGCAGCGTGCCTTTGGTGCGCTGGGTTTCATAGAACGCCATGGAGTAGGCCGCCGGCACCGCGATCAGCAGGCACAGGGCCGTGGCGCTGAAGGAAATCACCACCGAGTTCCAGGCGAAGCTGAAGTAATCGCTGCGCTCGTTGATGTGCAGGTAGTTCTCCAGCGTCGGCGTGAAGATGAGCTGCGGCGGGGTGGCGAACGCATCGATTTCGGTTTTGAAACTGGTCAGCACCATCCAGAAGATCGGGAAGAAGATCACGATCGCAATGGCCCAGGCCAGGGTGCCGAGCAGCAGGCTTTGCAGGCGGCGGGATTGTTGAAGGGTCATGGCGCAGGCCTCAGGCTTTGTCTGTCAGGTTTTTGCCGATCATCCGCACCAGCACGATGGCCGCGATGTTGGCAATCAACACCGCGATCAAACCACCGGCGGACGCCATGCCGACGTCGAACTGCACCAGCGCCTGGTTGTAGATCAGGTAGGCAAGGTTGGTCGAGGCGTAGCCGGGGCCACCATTGGTGGTGGTGAAGATTTCGGCGAACACCGAGAGCAGGAAGATGGTTTCGATCATCACCACCACCGCAATCGGCCGGGCCAGGTGCGGCAGGGTCAGGTGCCAGAAAATCGCAACTGGCCCAGCACCGTCCAGGCGCGCGGCTTCTTTCTGTTCCTGGTCGAGGGACTGCATGGCGGTCATCAGGATCAGGATCGCGAAGGGCAACCATTGCCAGGAGACAATGATGATGATCGACAGCAGCGGGTAATGCGCGAGCCAGTCCACCGGTTGCGCGCCGAACAGTTTCCAGATGCAGGCGAGAATCCCCGAGACCGGGTGAAAGATCAGGTTCTTCCAGATCAGCGCACCGACGGTGGGCATGATGAAGAACGGCGAGATCAACATCACACGCACGATGCCGCGACCGAGAAACTCACTGGCCTCCAGCAATGCGCTGATCAACACGCCGAACACCACGCTGATCAGCAACACACTGCCCACCAGCAACAGGGTGTTGGTGGCGCCGGGCAGGAAGCCCGAGTCACTCAGAAAGTAGCTGAAGTTTTCCAGCCCCACGAACTGGTTTTCACCGGGGTAGAGCAGGTTGTAGCGGATCATTGAAAAGTAAACGGTCATGCCCAGCGGCACGATCATCCACAGCAGCAACAACGCCACCGAGGGGCTGACCAGAAACCAGCCGGGGTTGGTCAACCGGCTTTTACGCACCGGTTGGGCAATGTCCATGTGAGCTTTGACGGTTGAAATATTCATGGCGTTAAAACCGATTAAGAACAGACAAATGAGAATCCAATGTGGGAGCAGGCTTTGTGGCGAGGGGGCTTGCCCCCGTTCGGCTGCGAAGCAGTCGCAAAGCTTTGGGGGCGCTTCGCGACCCAACGGGGGCAAGCCCCCTCGCCACAAAGCCCGTTCCCACAGTTGTTATTGCGCGGTTACTTTGGGATAACCGGCGCGCTTCATCTCACGTTCGGTGGTTGACTGGGCGGCGGTCAAAGCCTGGTCGACCGTGGTCTGGCCAATCAGCGCTGCCGAGAACAGCTTGCCGACCTGGGTGCCCACGGCCTGGAACTCAGGAATGGTCACCAGCTGGATGCCGATGTAGGGCACGGGCTTGATGGACGGTTTGCTCGGGTCCGCGGCCTTCAGCGATTCCAGGGTCACCTTGGCGAACGGCGCGGCGTTCATATAAGCCTCGGTGTAAGTCGAAGTGCGAGTGCCTGGGGGCACGTTGGCGATACCGTCTTTTTCTGCGACCAGCGCGCCATATTCCTTGGACGTGGCCCAGGTGCTGAATGTTTTCGCCGCCTCTTTGGCTTTGGAACTGGTCGGAATGGCCAGCGCCCAGGAATACAACCAGGCCGACCCTTTATCGGTGGTTTGATGCGGTGCGTAGGTGAAGCCGACGTGTTCGCTGACCTTGCTTTGAGCCTTGTCGGTGACGAACGAACCGGCGACGCTGGCATCGACCCAGATTGCACACTTGCCGCTGTTGAACAGCGCCAGGTTCTCGTTGAAACCGTTGCTCGATGCGCCGGGAGGGCCGGACTTCTTCATGGTCTCGACATAGAAATTCAGCGCGTTCTTCCATTCAGGCCCGGGAAATTCCGGCTGCCATTTTTCATCGAACCAGCGTGCGCCGTAAGCATTGGCGACGGTGGTGATCAGCGCCATGTTCTCGCCCCAGCCCGCCTTGCCGCGCAGGCAGATACCGTACTGTTCTTTGTCTTTGTTGGTGAGTTTGCCGGCAAATTCGCTGATCTGGGTCCAGCTCGGGCGCTCGGGCATGGTCAGCCCGGCGTTCTTGAACAGGTCGGTGCGGTAATAGGTGATGGAGCTTTCCGCGTAGAACGGCAGGGCATAGAGCGTGCCCTTGACCGAAAGGCCTTCACGGACTGACGGGAACACATCGTCCAGGGCATAACTGGCCGGCAAGTCCTTCATCGGTTCCAGCCACCCCTTGGCGCCCCAGAGTGCGGCTTCGTACATGCCGATGGTCAACACATCGAACTGCCCGCCCTGGGTGGCGATGTCGGTAGTCAGGCGTTGGCGCAGGACGTTTTCTTCGAGCACCACCCAATTGAGCTTGATGTCTGGATGCTCGGCCTCGAAGGTTTTCGAGAGTTTTTGCATGCGGATCATGTCGCTGTTGTTGACGGTGGCGATGGTCAGGGTCTGGGCGCCGAGGCTGACGCTACTGAGGGTCATGCAGGTGAGGGCAAGCAGAGCTTTTACAGAAGGTTGCATCGTGCACTCCTTTTCTGCACCCGGCGGGTTACAGAAGGACAGTTATTGTTTTTGTGTCTTCCTGGGCAGGAAGAATGTGCGCTGATTACAGCCTTCAATCGATGGGCTGACAAATCATCCATCGCACTGTGACCGATACTTTTTTGCACTGGGGTTTGGGGTGTGAGGCGTAAGGAACGGTTATCCAGCAATTAGCTGCTATCGAATCCGTATAGGTTTTTGATCTGTAATAGGGGGGACTGTAGGAGCCAGGCTTGCCCGCGAAGGCGTTTTGTCTGACACACCGCCTTCGCTGGCAAGCCTCGCTCCTACGAAAAGCGCTTAGCCTAGGTTTTGCTCGGTCAAACGCTGCACCGCCAACCGCCGGTAGTGCGAAGGCGTCATGCCCTTGAGCTGTTGAAAGCGCCGGTTGAAGTTGGAAATATTGTTGAAGCCCGATTCGAAACACACATCGGTCACGGTTTTATCGCCATCGGCCAGCAGCTCGCAGGATTTGCTGATGCGCAGGCGATTGACGAATTCGATAAAGCAGCGCCCCGTGGCCTGTTTGAACACGCGGCTGAAATAGGTTGGTTTGAGCCCCAGGTGCTCGGCGACTTCATCCAGCGGCAGTTCCCGGGCGTAATGGGCAAAGATGTAATCCACCGCTCGGTTGGTGCGGTCGATATTGTGTTCATCGGCCAATTGCGGCGTCGTCGCACCGGACAGCAACTGATAATCATCGGACGCGGCCAGCAACTCCAACAGGATAAAAAAATGCCCAAGCCGGGTCATGCCTCTGGTATCAGCGATGCGCTGCATCAAGGTCATGGCCTGGCGGATTGTGCGCTTGCAGCGAAACTCGATGCCGTACTGCGCGCGCTCCAGCAAAGGGGCGAGCATCTTGAGCTCGGCAAACACCTGATGGCCACTTTCGAACAGTTCGTCAGTGAAATTGACCAGCATGTCGCGCTTGGGCACCACTTCATCTTCAGCCACTTGGCTGATCCAGTTGTGGGGCAGGTTGGGGCCCGTCAGAAACAGTGTTTCCGGGTAAAAGTTGCCGATGTAGTCACCGATGAACACCTTCCCGGAACTGGCGACGATCAGGTGCAGTTCATATTCCTTGTGGAAATGCCAGCGCACCAACGGGCAAGGGAAGCCGTGCTGACGATAGATGATGGACAACCCGTTATGGTCGTCCATCAATTCGTAGGAAGGGTCGGTAACTCTGGCTGGTCGGCTCATCTCAGGGCACTTTTATTGTTATCGCCGGTTGATCATGCCTCTTTCCAGGCTGATTGTGCCAGCCCACGACACTGACCGTTCACGCCGGCTCATGCAATGGGGAACGATCTCGCACTCATCAAAAGCAAGCTGTCATGAAGACGAGTTCAGAACCAGCACAGGAATACTCGTTTTAGCTAAAGGAGGTGCGTCGGTGTGGAACTATTTGATTTGTTTGTTCGCTTTTATCAAGCTCGCGGCTCGACAATAAGAAACTATTTTTGACTCTTCAATGAAATCGACATTGATAATGTTGCATTGGGTAGCCCAATCGCGTTTGGCGAGATCGAACCACCAAGTGAGATGTCCTTTGATGTCGACAGGGCCGCCAGTAATGCTGTAACAGGTTGCGGAAAGAGACCATGGTGCCCATGTGCCGGGAGGGTTTTTCAAAACTTCAATGATGTGTTTTTCCAGTTCAGCGGCATTCGTGTCGGCGATGCCACTCCATTTGTGCTCGACTTTTTTGCAAAACCGGGTTCGATCAAGCTCCCGGTCCCCTTCGGCAGCGACCAGGACTCTTTGCACGTTGCTGAGTTTCTTGAGTTGACCGAGGCTAAGGTGCAGGTTGTTGGAAGGAATCATTCTTTCGCCCAGAAACCTGAGCATCATTTCGTTGAAAAAATGATAGTCAAAGGGTTGCTGGCTACCCTTCAGCTCGTGGAAGTCCAAAATAATAAATTCGTCTGGGTTTTCCTGAAGAAAACGGTTCACATCTGTCACAAGGTGCCCCAACGTACGGGTGGAGCGGTATCCGTTGTGCTGAAAACGGAATTTGCCCAGCCCCGGTTCGTCGAAGACAAAATCCAATCGAACATCCAGAGCCCGCGAACCATTATTCAGTTGGGCATAAAACGAATCGTGCTGGCATGCCAGCCAGTGAGCACCGGGAATTATTGGGTAGGACGCTTTCCAGTCGCAGCCCGCATTGTGAGTGCCTGGCAGCGTTAACTGGCAGAGCGATAACGTGTCGATGGCCGATGTCGCGGTCATCCAATTGTTGAGGGCGTAATTATCTGAAGCGTTATTGTTCATTAATGCATCCTTGCATCGATTAAATAGGAGAAGCCACACCTCTTAGTATCGAAATACTTGAAAGTTGGCTTTCCGTAGTTATAGCGGTGAACGAGTCGATGGCCAATCGCTCGATTGATGCGAACTGTGTGGTTTATACATCCGCTCGTTGGAGAAGGTTGAAACCTGGTTATGGATTTCGATTCTTTGCCTCGATCCACTGCGCCATGTACTGGGTACTTTTATGTTGATGATGACGCAACATGCCGCCGGTAAAGTTATTTCTTCTAAGTTGTGTCAGGTGTTGCTGGCAATGCAGCAACTTTTCGATCAGCGCCGGGCCATGTACCGCTGGCTGATAGCGATCGGCTAATAGTTGCTGTCCATGGGATTGGGCGCTCGTCCACAGGTCTTTGTCTTTATACAGACGAACCGCACGATCGGCGAACTCACGCGCGGTTCGGGTCACGGCACCCGGCCACGGCTGTTCGCGGTGCATCGCTTCCGCGCCAATCGGGGTGGTGACATTGGGCGTGCCACACAGCATGGCGTCGACAATCTTGCCTTTTATACCCGCACCAAAGCGTAACGGCGCCAGGCATATCCGCGCCGCGGACATGACTTGCAATGCATCTTCTGCCCAGTTCATCACATGAAACCCTTGGGCCGCATTGTGCAGGGCGGTGGCTTTGGGCGGCGTGTAGGCGCCGTAGATGTGCAGTTGCGCCTCTGGCAGCTGTGCACGGATCAGCGGCCAGATCGTGGTTTTCATCCAGAGCACGGCGTCCCAGTTCGGCGCGTGACGGAAGTTGCCGATACTGAGGAAATGCGCCCGGTCTTCAAAGGCTGGCGATGCGGTGGTCAGCGGTTCGACCATCAACGGACACCAGTGCAGCAATGATTGAGGTAACCCGAACTGCTCAACGAGCAATTCAATCTCCACTTCGGAGATCATCAGGTTCAAGTCGCAGCGATACAGCGCGGCGATTTCCCGTTTTGCCAGATCGGTATCGGCCATGAGCTCGAACTCTTCGCGTAATGCCGGGGCGAACAATTCACTGAAATCATTGGCATCATCACTGTCCTTCAAGCGTTCCTTGAGGCGCTGATGCCGGGCATGTCGCAGGCTTTGCAGGTCAGAGGTTTCCAGCACGCGCAAGGCGTCGGGGCAGTGTTTCTCTACTCGCCAGCCGAACTGTTCTTCCATCATGAACTGGTCGAATAACACGATATCCGGTGCCAGTTCGCTGACAAAGGTGTCGAAACTGCTGTTATTCAACTCGATCGGCACTTCGCGGATGCCCAGCGCGGTCAGGTCCGCACGGTGCTCACCGGTGCCGGCCGGGCTGCTGAAGGTGACGTCCCAGCCTTGCTGCAGGAACATATCGAGAATTTGCATCACATGCCCACTGGCCGCAGAAGAGCGGGGCTCGGGCCAGACGTAACCAATCACCAGGACTTTGGTTGCGCGGGGCTGACTCATTGACGGGTATTCCTTGAAGCGGGTAGGGAACGGAGAGAATCGGGACGCGAGAAAAGTCAGTCCTTGAGGATGTCCTGGACCTTGCCCCGCAATTGATCAATGGAAAATGGCTTGCCAATGGTATGCATGCCGTCAGGCACCTCGATGCTTTCGGCATAGCCAGTGGCGAACAGAATGGGTAATTCCGGACGCAGCATGCGCGCTTGCCTGGCCAATTCCCGACCGTCCATGACCGGCAACCCCACATCTGTCATTAGCAACTCAATGTCCTGGTCTTCGTCATTTAGAAACTCCAGGGCCTGTTCGCTACCATCTGCCTCGAGTACTTCGAATTCGAGCTCCTCCAGCACATCGACGATCAGTGCGCGCACAATGTCATCGTCTTCGACGACTAGAATGGTGGAGGTGTCAGCGGACATAGTGGGGCTCTCAACATTGAATTTCGCGGTTGCCGGACAATCGAAATCGCCGGACTCCAGCATGGGTCAGTGACGAATCACGACAGGTTCCCGACGCGTTACAAAGACAATAGCCGCACCAGAGCCGCAGAGAATAACCGCTCCTTTGTCCCAGAGCAGCTAAATGCAGGTTTTTACCGCAAAACGTGTCAGAAAAATGGATCGCCCCGGCCGTTTTGGGGCAGACTCGATGCCTTTCAACAGCACGACAAGGCTTCCCATGACCTCTGCGTCTTCGGTTGATGAGCAACGATTCCGTAAACTCCTGAGCCGCAACGTCAGCCTGCCACTGGGTATGGGCGTCATCAGTGCGGTTTTCTTCGTTTCGCTGATCACCTACCTGCTGTCGGTGATCCAGTGGGTCCAGCACACCGACCGGGTGATCAATAATGCCAATGAAGCGATAAAGCTGACCGTCGATCTGGAAACCGGCATGCGCGGGTTTCTGCTCAGTGGCGATGAACATTTCCTCGATCCCTACGAGACGGCCAAGCCGAGAATCGCCGTCGCGCTCAGTACCTTGCTCGAATTGACTGCCGACAATCCGCTCCAGACTGATCGTCTGCACCGGCTCCAGGCCTTGCAGACCGAATGGGCCACTTACGCGCAAGCGATGATCGATTTGCAGCGCGCCAACGGTGACTACCGTGGCGTCGTCAAGGCCGGGCGTGGCAAGCGCCTGACCGACGAGATCCGCAAGCAATTCGAAGACGTTATCGACCTGGAGCAGCAGTTGCGTGCTACGCGCAACGAGGAAGTGCGCCGCACTACGATCTGGAGCATCGCCCTTTATCTGCTGTTGGTGGCCGCTATCAGCGGGTTGTTGGCCTACATTGGCCGTCGGGACCTGCTCAAACTGTCGCAAAGTTACAGCGCCAACCTCGCCAGACAACAGGCCAGCGCCCTGCGTCTGGAACAGCAAGCCTGGTTGCGCAATGGCCAGACTGAACTGGCCGAGCAAGTCTTGGGCCAGCTATCGCTCAATGTGTTGGGGCGCAACATTTTGCAGTTCTGCGCGCAATACTTGGGCACGGCTGTCGCGGCGATCTATGTCCGTGAGGATCACGGCGGCCTCAAGCGCATCGCGTCTTACGGTTTTTCCCGGGAACAGGAAGCGCTTGAACAGCAGATCTACAGTGGCGAAGGCATTGTCGGCCAGGTGGCGCAACAAGGGCGTTTGATTCGCCTGGATGATGTCCCGGGCGGCTACTTCAAAGTCAGTTCCGGCCTGGGCGAAGGTTTGCCGCATAGCGTATTAGTAGTGCCCACCAGCGACGACGATCGGGTCAACGGTGTGATCGAACTGGGTTTCCTGCGCACGCTGACGGATCGTGATGTTGAACTGCTCGAGTTGATCGCCGGCAACATCGGCACCTCGATCGAGGCCGCTCGCTATCGTCAACGCTTGCAGGAAGTGCTCGCCGAAGCCCAGCAACTCAACGAAGAGCTGCAGGTTCAGCAAGAAGAGCTCAAGAGCGCCAACGAAGAGCTGGAAGAGCAGTCGCGGATCCTCAAGGAGTCCCAGACTCATCTGCAAGCCCAGCAGGTGGAGCTGGAGCAAACTAACGAACAACTCGCCGAGCAGGGGCAGATCCTGGCCGCGCAACGCGATGCCATGGACCAGAAGAACACCGAGCTGAATCTGGCGCAGATTGAGCTCCAAGCGCGCGCCAAAGAGTTGCAGCGCTCGAGCAAATACAAATCCGAATTCCTCGCCAACATGTCCCATGAACTGCGCACGCCGCTGAACAGTTCGTTGATTCTGGCCAGGTTGTTGGCGGAAAACCCGCAGGAAAACCTCAGTGCCGAACAGGTCAAATTCGCCGAGTCGATTTATTCCGCCGGCAACGATTTGCTGAACCTGATCAACGACATTCTCGACATTTCCAAGGTCGAGGCCGGCAAGCTTGAGGTGCGAGCGGAAAACACCCATGTCGCGCGTCTGGTGGAAGGCTTGCGTGGCATGTTCCAGCCGTTGGCTGCGCAAAAGAACCTGGATTTCCAGGTGCAATTGCTGGCCGATGCGCCGCTTGTGTTGTTCACCGATCGCCAGCGCCTGGAGCAGGTGATCAAGAACCTGTTGTCCAACGCCGTGAAGTTCACCGAGAAGGGCACTGTCAGCCTGAGCGTCGCTGCCCAGCCGGGCGAGGGCATTGCCTTTATCATCCGCGATTCGGGCATCGGTATCGCGCCGGATCAGCAGGAAAGCATTTTCGAAGCCTTCCGTCAGGCCGATGGCACCATCAACCGCCGTTACGGTGGCACCGGCCTGGGTTTGTCGATTTCCCGTGATCTGGCCACGTTATTGGGCGGCTCCATCAGCGTGACCAGCACGCCTGGGCAGGGCAGTGTGTTCACACTGGTGCTGCCACAGCACTATGTCGAACCGGATGAGGCGCCTGTCGAGGCGGTGAGCGCAACGCCAGTGGCCGTGCCGAAAAACGCCGTGGTTGCTGCGCCTGGGCCCCTGATTGCCGACGTCGACATTCCGCGTTTCGACGATGATCGCAACAAGGCGCCATTCGCGACTCGTTGCATTCTGGTCGTGGAGGATGAGCCAGACTTCGCGCACATTCTCTACGATCTGGCCCATGAACTGGGTTATCAGTGCCTGGTGGCCCACGGCGCCGACGAAGGCTACGACCTGGCCATGCAGTTCCTCCCTGATGCGATTCTGCTGGACATGCGCCTGCCGGATCATTCCGGGCTGACGGTATTGCAGCGCCTTAAAGAGCATGCCGAAACCCGGCACATTCCGGTGCACGTGATTTCGGTCGAAGACCGGGTCGAGGCGGCCATGCATCTGGGCGCCATCGGTTATGCGGTCAAGCCCACCACACGCGAGGAGCTCAAGGAGGTATTTGCCCGTCTCGAAGACAAACTGACGCAAAAGGTCAAACGGGTCTTGCTGGTTGAAGACGACGACGTGCAACGCGACAGCATCGCCCGGCTGATCGGCGATGAGGAGATTGAAATCACCGCTGTCGGCCTGGCGCAGGATGCGCTGGATTTGCTGCGCACCACGATTTTTGACTGCATGATCATCGACCTGAAGCTGCCGGACATGCTCGGCAACGACTTGCTCAAACGCATGTCCATCGAAGATATCTGCTCGTTCCCGCCAGTGATCGTCTATACCGGACGTAACCTGACCCGGGACGAAGAGGCGGAGCTGCGCAAGTATTCGCGTTCGATCATCATCAAGGGCGCTCGCTCGCCCGAGCGGTTGCTGGACGAAGTGACACTTTTTCTGCACAAGATCGAATCCCGCTTGTCCCAGGAGCGCCAGACGATGCTCAAGATCGCCCGCAGCCGCGACAAGGTTTTCGAGGGCCGTAAAGTGCTGTTGGTGGACGACGATGTACGCAACATCTTCGCCCTTACCAGCGCCTTGGAGCAAAAGGGCGCCGTCGTGGTCATTGGCCGCACCGGCCGTGAGGCGATCGAGAAATTGAATGAAGTCGAGGACATTGACCTGGTGCTGATGGACGTGATGATGCCGGAAATGGATGGTTTCGAAGCCACCCTCGAGATCCGCAAGGACCCGCGCTGGCGCAAACTGCCAATCATTGCGGTGACGGCCAAGGCGATGAAAGACGATCAGGAGCGCTGCTTGCAGGCCGGTTCCAACGACTACCTGGCCAAACCCATTGACCTGGATCGCCTGTTTTCGCTGATTCGTGTGTGGCTACCGAAGATGGAACGCATCTAGTGGAGTGCGGCAACGACATCGAATTGCGCTTGTTGATCGAGGCGATCTACCTCAAGTACAGCTACGATTTTCGCGATTATTCCAGCGCTTCGATCAAACGCCGGGTCAATCACGCCTTGAGTCAGTTGGAGTGCAAAACCATCTCGGCGCTGCAAGAGAAGGTTTTGCATAATCCGAGTGCGTTCATGCAGCTGCTGCAATGCCTGACGATTCCGGTCAGTGAAATGTTCCGCGACCCTTCGCATTTTCTGGCGTTACGTCAGGAAGTGGTGCCACTGCTCAAGACTTACCCGTCGATCAAGGTCTGGATCGCCGGTTGCAGCACTGGCGAAGAGGTCTATTCGATGGCGATTCTGCTGCGTGAAGAAGGCCTGCTGGATCGCACCATTCTCTATGCCACCGACATCAACCCATACTCGCTGGATAAAGCGCGGCAGGGGATTTTCTCCTTGGAGAACGTCCGGGCCTACACTCACAACTACCAGCAGGCGGGTGGTCAGCGCTCGTTCGCCGATTACTACACGGCGGCCTATGGTTATGCGATTTTCGACAAGAGCCTGTGCGACAACGTGACCTTCGCCGACCACAGCCTGGCCACCGACAGTGTGTTCTCGGAGACTCAATTGATTTCATGCCGTAATGTATTGATTTATTTCAATAAAAAACTTCAGGATCGTGCGTTTGGCTTGTTTCACGAATCGCTGTGTCATCGGGGGATTCTGGCTCTGGGCAGTAAGGAAACCCTGGAATTCTCGGCCTATGGCAAACAATTTGAAGCATTGGTCAAACCAGAACGGATTTATCGCAAATCATGAATAGGGCAGTGCTGGATACTCATCGGCTGGATCTTCGCGGCATTAGCCATCTGTTTGTCGAGCTGGAACGAGTCGCATGTTAAGAAATGTCCAGGCCAAATTATTGATCGTCGACGACCTGCCGGAAAACCTTCTGGCGCTCGATGCATTGATCAGGCGCGAAGACCGTATCGTCTACAAAGCCCTGTGCGCCGACGAAGCCTTGTCGCTGTTGCTGCAGCATGAATTCGCCTTGGCCATTCTTGATGTGCAGATGCCCGGCATGAACGGCTTCGAGCTGGCCGAGTTGATGCGCGGCACGGAAAAAACCAAAAACATCCCGATTGTGTTCGTCAGTGCCGCCGGCCGCGAGCTTAACTACGCGTTCAAGGGTTATGAAAGCGGTGCGGTGGATTTCTTGCACAAGCCGCTGGATGTTCATGCGGTCAAGAGCAAGGTCAATGTCTTTGTCGACCTGTATCGCCAGAGCAAAGCGATGGAGCATCAGGTCCAGGCGCTGGAGCAAAGTCGACGGGAGCAGGAGGCGCTGCTCAAACAGTTGCAGAACACCCAGAATGAGCTGGAGCAGGCGGTGCGCATGCGAGATGACTTCATGTCCATCGTGGCCCACGAAGTCCGTACGCCACTCAATGGCCTGATTCTCGAAACCCAGTTACGTAAAATGCACCTGGCCCGGGATAACGCCGCGGCATTCACGATGGACAAAATGCACGCCATGGTCGACCGCGACGAGCGGCAGATCAAAAGCCTGATCCGCCTGATCGAAGACATGCTCGATGTGTCGCGGATTCGCACCGGCAAGCTGTCGATTCGCCCCAGCCGGTTTGACCTTGTGCAACTGGTAAACAATCTTCTGCAAAACTTTGCCCCGCAGGTCGAGGCCGCGCAATCGTCGGTCATCTTGACGGCCGAGCAGCCGGTGATGGGGCACTGGGACGAATTCCGTATCGAACAAGTGGTTTCCAACTTGTTGACCAATGCGCTGCGTTATGGCGCCAACAGCCTGATCGACGTACGCGTGTACAATCAGGACGGGCTAGCGTGGATTGAGGTTCAGGACCGCGGTATCGGGATCAGTGAAGAGGATCAGCCGCGCATTTTTCAACAATTCGAACGCGTTTGCGCCAAGACCGTTGTAGCGGGACTGGGCCTGGGGCTGTTTATTTCGGAGCAGATTGTCGCCGCCCACGGTGGCTCCATCACCGTCGAGAGCCGGATTGGCGAAGGCGCCTTGTTTCGCGTTTGTCTGCCGCTGCAGGAAAACAGCCCGATAAACGCAACCTCTGAGTGACCGCAAGGTCGTATCAGCAGCTATTGACTGAACAAAGGCTTTCCATGAGTGAAGATGCACAAGATGTGGTACTGATCGTCGAGGATGACCCTTCGATCTTGATGGTGCTGTCTACTTACTTGTCGAGTGAGGGTTACCGGGTGCTGCAAGCCGAGAACGGCGAACAGGCCTTTGAAATTCTGGCGAGCAAACCGCATCTGGACATGATGATCACCGACTTCCGCTTACCGGGGGGAATCACTGGCGTGCAGATCGCCGAACCCGCCGTCAAGCTGCGACCGGAGCTCAAGGTCATCTTCATCAGCGGCTACCCGCAGGAAATTCGCGAGACCGACAGCCCGATCACCCGCAAAGCACCGATCCTGGGCAAGCCCTTCGATCTGGATGTGTTGCAAAAGATCATGCAGGACATGCTGTGCTGAAGACGGCTGGCCCCCCGTAGGAGCTGCCGCAGGCTGCGATCTTTTGATCTTTTTGCGCCTGCGCGACGGCCCAGATCAAAAGATCGCAGCCTTCGGCAGCGCCTACACGAGAATCTCTCAGGCGCTGATCATCTCCCGCACCTTCGCCGTCAACAAATCGAAGGTGAACGGCTTGGTGATCATCTGCATGCCTGGATCAAGAAAACCACCGCGTACGGCAGCGTGTTCGGCGTAACCGGTGATGAACAATACTTTCAGGTCAGGCCGATACTGCCGGCCGATTTCCGCCAGTTGCCGGCCGTTCATGCCCGGCAATCCCACGTCGCTGATCAGCAGGTCGATTCGCTGACCCGAGTTGAGTATCGGCATGGCGCTGTCGGCATCGCCCGCTTCAACGAAGGCGTAACCCAATTCACTCAATACGGCACTGACCAATACTCGCACTGCGGGATCATCCTCGACGATCAGCACGGTTTCGCCGTTCCGGGCGTAAGGCGCATGTTGGGCATCGATTTGGGTATCCTGGACCAGTTCGCCGCTGAAACGCGGCAAAAACAGACTGACCGTGGTGCCTTTTCCGACTTCACTGTCAATGCTCGCATGGCCGCCGGACTGTTTGCTGAAACCGTAAATCATCGACAATCCCAGGCCTGTGCCCTGGCCAATGGGTTTGGTCGTGAAGAAGGGATCAAAAGCTCGGTTGATGGTGCTTTGCGGCATGCCGTAACCGGTATCGGTGACACTCAGGACGATGTAGTCGCCCGGCTGCAGGTTGCTGTGTGCCGCGGTAAACGCCGTGTCCAGATGCCGATTGGAGGTTTTGACCAGCAGCTTTCCGCCGTCGGGCATGGCATCCCGGGCGTTGAGCACCAGGTTGAGCAGGGCGCTTTCGAGTTGGTTGGGGTCCGCCTCGGCCACCCACAGCTGCTCGTCCAGCTGCATTTCCAGGTGAATGCTCTCATTGATGCTGCGTTGCAATAGCTCGTCCATGGACAGCACAAGGGTGTTCATCTGCACCGGTTTTGAATCCAGCGACTGACGCCGAGAGAACGCCAGCAAACGATGCGTCAGGCCCGCCGCGCGGTTGGCGGAAGTCACTCCAAGATCGATCAGGCTGTCCAGGTCTTCGGTGCGTCCGCGTGCCAGGCGTCGACGCAGCAGCTCCAGACTGCCGATGATGCCGGTCAGCATATTATTGAAGTCGTGAGCAATACCGCCGGTGAGTTGGCCGACCGCTTCCATTTTCTGCGACTGCCTGAGGACCTCCTCGTTGCGGCGCAGTTGCGCGGTGCGCTCTTCAACCTGTTGCTCGAGGGTTTCCAGAGTGTTTTGCAGGCGCAGTTCACTTTGGCTCAGATCAATCAACCGGTCCCTGGCTTCATACTGCCGTCGTCGCCCGCGCAACGCGGTGGTGACCAGGCTGATCAGCGTGACCGGATGGAACGGGCGCTCAAGGAACGTCACGTTGCCCAACTGCGAACCGAGTCGCGACGCAGGGTTCTGCTCCGGGCCACCGTGATGGGTCAGCAGCACGATCGGCAGATCCGACCATGCCGGTTGCTGTTCGATCAGACTCAGCAACGGTTCAAGGTCGGCGCCCAATAAGGCCTCGGAAGCAATCACCAACAGGCCGGCACCTAGCGACAGCTCGTTGCACAACGCGACCAGATCCTTTGTGATGATCCCTTCGACTCCTGCCTCGTTGAGCATCATCAGCGCGATCTGGCTGTCGCGTCCCAACGGCGCAAGAATGATCGCACGCTCGGACATTGCCTCCATGGCCGTCACTGGGCATCTTCCTCAAGCAGCGGATTGCTCGCGCCCAGATAAGTGGGCACGCCACGCAATACACCCTGAAATGCATCCAGTGGTTTGCCGATGGTCATGCCTCGGCTGCTGATGCGGTATTCGCGGATGGTCGATTCGTGGCTGCCGGTACGTTTCTTGATGATCGAGATCGCTCGGCGAACCTTGCCCAGGGCTTCGAAGTAGCGCAGCAGAATGACGGTGTCGGCGAGATAGGTAATATCGACGGGCGCCTGCATGTCACCGACCAGCCCATGTTGGGCGACGGTCATGAACGTCGCGGCGCCCTGACGATTGAGGTACAGCAGCAACTCGTGCATGTGCAGCACCAGGGCATTTTCCTCAGGCATCGCCGCCTGATAGCCGTTGATACTGTCGATCACCACGGTTTTGATATTGCCCTCATCAACACAACGACGAACCCGGTAGGAGAATTCGCCGGGGGACAATTCGGCGGCGTCCACTTGCTCGATCAGCAAGTTGCCGGTGGCTTCCAGGGCTTTCAAGTCGATGCCGATGTTTTTCATCCGCTCGAACAGCAGCCCCAGTTCTTCATCGAAGATGAACAACGCGGCCTTTTCCCCACGGGCCACCGCCGCAGCGGCGAAAATCATGGAGATCAGCGATTTGCCGGTACCGGCCGGGCCGAGGATCAGCGTGCTGGAGCCCGTCTCGATACCGCCACCGAGCAGGGCATCCATTTCCGGGATGCCACTGGTCAACTGCTGACGGATATAACGGCCGCGATGTTCGGCTGCCACCAGGCGTGGAAAGACATGCACGCCGTCACCCATGATGGTGAAGTCATGGAAACCGCCCCGGTACTTCTGACCGCGATATTTCACCACGCGGATGCGCCGACGTTCGGCGCCGTAGTTGGGCGTCAATTCTTCGAGGCGAATCACTCCGTGGGCCACACTGTGCACGGTTTTGTCGAGGGCTTCGGTGGTCAGGTCATCCAGCAGCAGTACCGTGGCTTCGTAGCGCACGAAGTAATGCTTGATGGCCAGAATTTGCCGACGGTAGCGCAATGAGCTTTGTGCCAACAGGCGGATTTCGGACAGGCTATCGACCACGACACGGGTCGGTTTGACCCGTTCGACCGCTTCGAAAATCTGTTTGGTGGCTTCACCCAGTTCCAGGTCCGAGGAATACAGCAGACTCTGCTGATGCTCGGCATTGAGCAGGCTCTCCGGCGGTGTGAGCTCGAAGATGTGGATGTTCTCATCCATCTCCCAGCCATGGGACAGTGCCCCCTGACGCAGTTCGCGCTCGGTTTCCGAGAGGGTGATGTACAACGAGCGCTCGCCGGCCAGCAAAAAATGCAATGCGACGGTGGTTTTGCCGGTTCCGGGTTCACCCTCCAGCAAGAACACGTGGCCGCGGGACAATCCACCGGCCAGGATGTCATCCAGACCTTCGATGCCGGTGGCGGCTTTTGCACTGATCAACTCGTTAGATATAGACAAGAAATGCCCTCTCATGACTAGGGGAAGCGAGGCAACAGGCTGAAAGTGCCTAAATGGACTGCCTGATCACTTGACCCTTCGCCGAGGCGGCGGTTCAACCTTTTGCTGCTCTGATTTGTAGCAGCTGCCGAAGGCTGCGTTCGGGGACGCAGCGCCCGTCGGTCAATCGATGACGAGTGCTACGTGCTCAAACGCAGCCTTCGGCAGCGCCCACAGGCGCGTAGGAGCTGCCGAAGGCTGCGATCTTTTGATCTTGATTCTCGAACTTTCGATCTTGATTAAAGCCCTTGCTGCAACGCCGGATCGTCCGGGTTTAGCTGTTCCAGCTGTGCCAACAGAATCTGCACGTTCTGCAACTGACCGCTTTCCTTCCAATAATTGATCAGCAGCACCCGCGCTTTGCGATCGGCCGGATGGCGCTGGACGATTTCCTGCAGCTGATTCTGCGCCGCTTCCAGCTCTTGTTCAGCATGCAGCGTGGTGGCCAGGTCGTAGCGATATTCCTTGTTGTCCGGTTCAAGCTCCACGGCTTTGGACAGCCCGAGCAGGGCGAACTCACTTTGCCCGTGATGCAGCAACCAGAGTCCCAGCGCATGTTGCAGGTAGGCCGAGTCAGGTTGGGCTTTTAACTGTTTTGCCAACAATTGCCTGGCGGCATCGCTTTGGCCCTGTTTATCCAGCACTTCGATCTGCATCACCAGTGCTGGCAGGTTGCCGGGCGCCAGTTGCAACGTGCGCTCCAAGGCCTGCTGCGCGTCCTTCAACTCGGCATTGTGCAAGTGCAGGCGCGCCAGTTGGTATTGGGTTTCGGCGCTTTCCGGTTGAAGCTTGAGGCGCTGCTCCCAGGCATCGATGGCTTGCTCGAGGGGGGCGAAGTACAACCCCAATTCATCCGGGGTCAGACCCAATAAGGCATTGACTGCGGCAAACCGGACGCTGGGATCGCTGTCATCGAGCAAAGGCCCCAGCAGTAAACTGCGCTGCCCGCTGGACACTAGCCCGCTGATGCTTTTGATCGCAGCAATGCGCACCTCGGCCGAGGGGTGTTGCAGGTCCGCATCGGCCAGCTTCAGGGCTTGCGGGCTTGGGTAGTTAGGCAGTTCGGCATGCAGCCAGACACGACGCTTGGGCGACAGGTCAGGGCGACCCAATTGCTGATAAAGCACCCGCGCCGCCCCCGGTTGACCTGCACGAGCCTGGGCCAGCGCTTCGCTGTAGCCGTGCTTGATCGCCGCTGGCACCACAGGCGTCGTGCTGCGCAGGAAAAACCAGGCGAGGGCGAGGGCAAACAATACGCAAACGCTGATGAGCAAGTAGCGGCGGGACTGAGGCATGCAGGAATCCGGGGTGGCAGGTTTTTGCAAAGCTATCAGCTTCGGTCAGGCCGGGCTGTGAGTCAAACCAGGCGTGTGTTTTTCGCGATTCGAGTCTGGTAGGGACACTGTCCAATCACGATCCCCCGCAATCCCTGTGGGAGCGGGCTTGCCCGCGATTGCGTCGGTACATCCAACATCCATGTGCCAGACAGACCGCTATCGCGGGCAAGCCCGCTCCCGCAGAGGTTTTGAGGACGTCGGTACCTGCACCGACAAAAAAAAAGCCCCGCGACCGAATGAGGGCGCGGGGCAAAAGAATTGGTTGGTTGCGCCAACCAAAGGAGCTCGTTGAAACGTTACTTGCTGGCGATCGTCTCTGGTTGCCAGCCGCCGCCAAGGGCTTTGTAGATTGCGACAATGCCGCGATACAAATCGACTTCGGCCTGGGCCTGGGTATCTTCCGCCGCGAGGCGCTCACGCTGGGCATCGAGCAACACGAGGAAGTCGACGGTGCCTTCGCGGTAACGAATCTCGGCGAGATCGGCAGCGGCGCGGCTGGATTCGCTTTGACGAATCAGCGAGATCAGGCGCTGCTGGCGTTTGCCGTAATCGCTGAAGGCGTTTTCCGATTCTTCCAGCGCCAGCAATACTTGCTGCTCGTAGGTCGCCAGGGCGCCTTCGGCTTCAGCATCGGCACCGCGCAAACGGGCGCGCACGCTGCCCAGGTCGAAGGCCGCCCAGGTAATGCTTGGGCCCAGTGCCCAGGCGTTGGCCGCCGAGGAGCCGATCTGCGATCCGCGCCCGGCGGTGAAACCGAGGAAGCCGCTGAGGCTGACCCGAGGGAACAAATCAGCCTTGGCCACGCCAATGCGCGCGGTGGCGGCCGCCAGTTGGCGTTCGGCGCTGCGGATGTCCGGACGCCGTTGCAGCAGCTCGCCCGGATCACCGATTGGCAGGGCCTTGGCGATGGCCGGCAAGTCTTTTGGACTCAGGTCGATGCTCAGCTTGTCCGGACGCTCGCCCAGCAGGGTGGCGATGCGGTTGCGCTGACGCACCTGTTCGGCCTGCAATTGCGGCACGCTGGCTTCGACAGAGGCCAGGCGCGCATCGGCGCGAACCACGTCCAGCTGATCGCCGACACCGGCATCACGCAGGTTTTCGGTGATCTTGCGCGATTCCTGCTGGTTGTTCAGGTTGGCCAGGGCGATCTTTTCCCGCAGCTGTGCGCCGCGCAGTTGGCCATAAGCGTCCACCAGTTCGGCAATCATGGTGACTTGCAGTTGGTAAAGATCGGCTTCGGCCGCCTGCTGTTCTGCGTCGCTGGATTCCAGGTTGCGCTGGATGCGACCGAACAAATCCAGTTCCCAGGCCATGTCCAGGCCCAGGTCATAGCGTTCACTGCTGACCCGGTCGGTGGTCTGGCCGGGAATCTGTCCTTTGGCCAGATCACTGCTCGCGCGGCTGGTGATGGTCGGCATGGCATCATTGCTGGCGTCATCGCGAATTGCCCGGGCCGCTTTCCAGCGAGCGAAGGCCACGCGCAGATCACGGTTGCCTTGCAATGATTGCGTCACCAACTGGTTGAGGGTCGGATCGTCGAACTGTTGCCACCAGATACCTTCGAAACGAGCGCGGTCGAAGTTCTTCTGACCGGCGCTGCCATCGGTGGCGGCCATGATGTTGGCCGCCTCCGTGGTTGGGGTTTTGTAGTCCGGGCCGACGGCGCAGGCACTCAAGGCCAGTACCAGAAGACTCGGCAGGAAGGCTTTCAGGCTCATGGTTGCGCCTCCAGTGGCTTTTCCAATTTCAGCGCTTTGGCGGCTTTGCGCGCTTCACCGCGCTCCACAAAGTTGCGAATCAGTACGTAGAACACCGGCGTCAGCAACAGACCGAAGAAGGTCACCCCAAGCATCCCGGAGAACACCGCCACGCCCATGGCATGACGCATTTCAGCACCGGCACCGCTGGAGAAGACCAAAGGCACCACACCCATGATGAACGCGAAGGAGGTCATCAGGATCGGCCGCAGACGCAGACGGCAAGCTTCCAGTACCGCTGCCAGCGGGCCGAGGCCTTCTTCCTGTTTATCCTTGGCAAACTCGACGATCAGAATCGCGTTCTTGCAGGCAAGTCCCACCAGTACGATCAAGCCGATCTGGGTGAAGATGTTGTTGTCGCCACCCGAGGCAATCACACCGGTAATGGCCGACAGCAGGGTCATCGGTACGATCAGGATCACCGCCAGTGGCAGGCTCCAGCTTTCGTATTGAGCCGCGAGTACCAGGAACGCCAGCAGTACGCAGAGCGGGAACACGAACAGCGCGGTGTTGCCGGACAGAATCTGCTGGTAGGTCAGGTCGGTCCACTCGTAAGTCATGCCGTTGGGCAATTCGTCCTTGAGCAGTTTTTCGATGGCTTTCTCGGCTTGGCCGGAGCTGTAGCCGGGGGCTGCCGCACCGTTGATTTCCGCGGTGATGAAGCCGTTGTAGTGCATTACACGGTCTGGCCCCGAGGTGTCGCTGACCTTGATGAACGTCGCCAGCGGAATCATCTCGCCGCGGTTGTTACGCACTTTCAACTGACCGATCTGGTTCGATTCAAGGCGGAACTGTTGCTCGGCCTGAACGTTGACCTGATAGGTACGACCGAAGCGGTTGAAGTCGTTGGCATACAGCGAACCCAGGTAGATCTGCAGGGTGTCGAAGATGTCGCTGACGGCCACGCCGTGGGTCTTGGCTTTTTCCCGGTCGATGGCGGCATCGACCTGCGGCACGTTCACGGTGTAGCTGGTGAACAGGCCTGCGAGTTCCGGCACGCTGTGGCTTTTGGTGATGATGTTCATGGTTTCTTTGTACAGCTCGTCATAGCCCAGGTTGCCCCGGTCTTCGATCTGCAGGCGGAAACCGCCAATGGTGCCCAGGCCTTGTACCGGCGGCGGCGGGAAGATCGCCATGTAGGCTTCCTGAATCCCGGCGTACTGGCCGTTCAATGCACCGGCAATCGCCCCGGCGGACATGCTCGGATCCTTGCGCTCGTCGAACGGCTTCAGAGTGACGAACACGATGCCGGCGTTCGGGCTGTTGGTGAAACCGTTGATCGACAGGCCCGGGAAGGCCACGGCGCTTTCCACGCCAGGCTGTTTCAGCGCCAGGTCGGACATGCGCTTGATCACCTCTTCGGTACGGTCCAGGCTCGCGGCATCCGGCAGTTGCGCGAAGGCCACCAGGTATTGCTTGTCCTGGCCGGGGACGAAACCGGTCGGCGTGTTGGAGAACCCGAAGAACGTCAACACCATCAGGCCGGCGTACACCAGCAGGGCGATACCGCTGCTGCGGATAACCCGGCCCACGGTGCCGACATAACCATGGCTGGCCTTGTCGAAAAAGCGGTTGAACGGACGGAACAACCAGCCACCGAAGAGCTTGTCCAGAACCTTGGAGAAACGGTCTTTCGGCGCGTCATGGCCCTTGAGCAACACAGCGGCCAGCGCCGGCGACAAGGTCAGCGAGTTGAAGGCCGAGATCACGGTAGAAATGGCGATGGTCAAGGCAAACTGTTTGTAGAACTGCCCGGTCAGGCCGGAAATGAACGCGGCCGGGACAAACACCGCACACAGCACCAGCGCCGTCGCAATGATCGGACCGGTCACTTCACGCATCGCCCGTTTGGTGGCTTCGACAGGGGTCAGGCCGAGCCCGATGTTTCGCTCGACGTTCTCCACCACCACAATCGCATCGTCGACCACGATACCGATGGCCAGTACCAGCCCGAACAGCGACAGGGCGTTCAACGAGAAACCGAACAGGTGCATCACGGCAAACGTACCGATCAGCGAAACCGGCACTGCCACCAACGGGATGATCGACGCACGCCAGGTTTGCAGGAACAGGATTACCACGAGTACCACGAGGATCAGCGCTTCGAAGAGGGTGTGAACCACCGCCTCGATGGAACCGCGCACGAAGATCGTCGGGTCATAGACGATGCTGAAGTCCATGCCTTGCGGGAAGTTCTTCTTCAGCTCGGCCATTTTCTCCCGAACGTCGTTGGAGATCTGGATCGCGTTGGAGCCAGGGCGCTGGAAGATCGGGATCGCCACCGCCGGCTGGTTGTTCAGCAAGGAGCGCAGGGCGTATTGGCTGGAGCCGAGTTCGACGCGAGCGATGTCTTTCAGGCGAGTGATTTCACCATTCTCACCGGAGCGAATAATGATGTTCTCGAACTCTTCCTCGGAAACCAGACGACCTTGGGTGTTCACCGACAGCTGGAACGCCGTGGCATTCGGCGCAGGCGGAGCGCCCAGGGCACCGGCCGCCACTTGACGGTTCTGTTCACGAATCGCGGTGACCACATCGGTGGCGGTCAGGTTGCGCGAAGCGGTCTTGTTCGGATCGAGCCATACCCGCAGCGAGTAATCGCCCATCCCGAACAGCTGCACATCACCGACACCGCCCAAGCGCGCCAACTCATCCTTGATATTGAGCAAGGCGTAGTTGGACAGGTAGAGCATGTCGTAGCGTTTGTCCGGCGAGGTCAAGTGCACAACCATGGTCAGGTCGGGCGACGCCTTGTCGACGGTGATACCGATGCGCGTCACTTCCTCGGGAAGCTTTGGCTCGGTCCGGGTCACGCGGTTCTGAACCTGTACCTGCGCGTTGTCCAGGTCGGTGCCCAGGGCGAAGGTGATGGTCAGGGTGATCTTGCCGTCAGCGGTGGACTGCGAGGACATGTACAGCATGTTCTCGACGCCGGTGATGGCTTGCTCCAACGGAGCGGCCACGGTTTCACCGATGACTTTAGGGTTGGCGCCCGGGAAGTTGGCGCGGACCACAACGGTCGGCGGCACGACTTCGGGGTATTCGCTGATCGGCAACTGGAACAGCGAGATCGCGCCGGCGATCAGGATCAGCAGCGACAATACCGCTGCGAAGATCGGCCGTGAAATGAAGAATTGGGAAAAATTCATCGTAGAGATCCCTTAACCGCGTGGAGTCGCAGCAGCCACTTTCACAACCGTCCCCGGCGCGACCTTGGCAGGTGCGACTTGGGGCAGGTTGCTGGCTTCCAGCGCTTGTCGTTGTTGAGCCAGAGCCGCGAGGGTTTCCTGGCTGGCCATCGGGATCACTTCAGGGGTGACCGGTGAACCAGGGCGAACCCGTTGCAAGCCCTTGACGATGATGGTGTCGTCTTTGTTCAGGCCACTGCGCACGATGCGCAGACCTTCGATCTTCGGACCCAGTTCGACGGGGCGGTAAGCCGTTTTGTTGTCGGCATCCATCACCAGCACGAATTTTTTACCCAGATCGGTACCGACCGCTTCGTCGTTGATCAACACGGCGGAGTAGGTGCCGCTGCCCACCAGTTTCAGGCGGGCATACAAACCGGGGGTGTATTGGCCGTCAGTGTTGTCGAACACCGCACGACCGCGGATGGTGCCGGTCTTCGGGTTGACCTGGTTGTCGATGAAGTTCATCTGGCCCTGGTGCGGGTTGCCGTCTTCATTGGACAGGCCCAGGTAAACCGGCGTGGTCGCGCCGCGTTGGCCCTGGCGGGCGAGCTGGGTGTATTTGAGGAAGACACGCTCATCGGCGTCGAAGTAGGCGTAGACCTTGTCGGTGGAGACTACGCTGGTCAGCGCGGTGGTGTCGGCGGTCACCAGGTTGCCGGCGGTGATTTCCGCACGGCTGACACGGCCGCTGATAGGCGCAGTGACACGGGTGAAGCTCAGGTTCAGTTTGGCCAGGTCCAGTTGGGCCTGGAGTGCACCGACGGCGGCGCGGGCTTCTTGAGCCGCGCTGGTGCGCGAATCGGCGAGCTCGGCGGAAATCGCGTTGCTGGTACGCAGACGTTCGCCGCGCTGGGCTTCGTTTTCGCTGCGGGTGGCGGTAGCGCGAGCTTGCGAAACCAGCGCTTCGAGGCGGCGGACCTCAGCCTGGAAAGGGCGGGGATCGATCTGGAACAACAGATCGCCTTTCTTGACCAGCGCGCCTTCGGTGAAGGCCACGTCATCGATCTGGCCGGAAACCCGTGGACGAATTTCTACCGTTTCCGGCGCTTCAAGGCGCCCGGTGAATTCGTCCCACTCGTTGACCGGTTGCTCCAGCACCTTGGCCACGCTGACTTTGGCTGCTGGCAGGGTGGCGGCAGCGTCCGGAGTCTTGCCGCAAGCGCTCATCACCAGCACGGCCAACAAGGCCAAGGGGAAGCGCAAATGTTTGAGTGATTGTTCCATGGGAGCATCCGCCAATGTATTGAGATGGGCGGATGATGCTTGGCGGGGTTGTATGGCACGAATCGAATGAAGCGAAGGTAACTATCATTCGGAATGATATAAGTTCATTGCGAGCTCTCTAGCATGCACCTTCCATTGGCGCGCGTTCAAATGAAATGATGACAATTGTGTGTTGCGGGGAATGCAAAGGTTGGCTTCAGCTACGGAATCTGAGCGTGGTTGAGGGGGCTTCGCCGTAGCGTCTTTTATATTCCTGAGCAAATCGTCCCAGATGAGCAAAACCCCATTTGAAGGCGATATCTGTGACCGAACCTTCTTGTTGCTGACGGCAAAGTTCAAGGTGCACTTGTTCCAGCCGTAAGTTGCGCAAGTAGGCCATGGGTGTGGTATCGCAAAAGTCGCGGAAGCCGGCGAACAGCGTGCGAACGCTCACACCGGCATGTTCGGCCAATTGCTCGATGCTCAGCGGTTGGTCGGCGTGAGCGCGCATGAACTCTTCGGTTCTTTTGACGAAGTGGGGTAAAGGCGTTCTGGGTTTGCTGGCGCAGTCCAGGCGTTCTCGAAGATTGTTCGGCTGACCGTAAACCAGAGCATTAATCAGCATTGACTCAAACTGCTTGAGTACCAGCGAATGGTGCAGTGGATGGTCATCCAGCTTGATTGCGTCCGCCAGAATGTTGATGAGCTGGAGAAAGTAGTGACCTCCAGGTGTGGTCAAGTCGAGTTCTGGATCGAACTCCAACGGTCTGTCCAAATTGTGTCCCAGATGCTGGACGCAATGGTATTCGACTTCACTGCGTTCGATCCTCAAGGCCAATTGTGGCGCGTTAGCCTCCCAGCTCATCGACAACGGCAGATTAGGGGAGATCAGCGAGGCCCGTTCCGGCGTGGAAATGAAGTCATGTCCTGCGCATTGAATGCGTGCTTGTCCCTTGAGCGGTACCTGAATCAGGAAAAAATCCTCGAGGCGACCTGGGTCGATAAAGACGTTGACGCCGTATTCCAATCGGTTCAGGGACAGTCGTCCACGGTTGATGTGGTGCATCCGTGCGCTGACCCGTTCGGTGCTGTCGATGCAGCGCAATTCGTGTTTTTTGAAGACGCCGCTGACGCCTTCGCGGATGCCGTCCAGATCATTAAGCAGGAACAACTGGTTTTCCGGGGTGAACAGCGACGCACTGTCGAAAAGGCTGGCGCAGCGCTGTGCGATGAGATTCTGACTCATGGTCACCTCAGTTGCATGCACGATTCAAGGCATGTCGCACGGTGGTGTTACCCAGGTTTTGCAGGATCTGGATGATCGCTGCGTTATCCGGATAACCCGTGTGCATGTCCGTTTCTTTTTGTGCCCTTATTGGGCTTTCTGCCTAAGCCAGCAATTGGTGTGCCAAGCGACGACAGAAGCATTCTGACGCAGCGTGCAGTAGTCGGTATTTTTTAGAATCCTCCCGCAAATCCTGGGCGTCCAACTTTTTTTGGAGGGGCGAGGCATAGGTGAATGTGGCAAAGGCACCGACACATTTTCGCAGCTCGCGGACAACGGCAGCATCAGATGGATAGTGCTGGCAAGGGCAGGGTCGCACCATGACTTCAACGCTTGTTAATTCGTTGAAGCCGCCAGACGGCGAGGTTGAACGCCATGAACATTACCCATACACCGCCTGTTCCAAGCGCTCATCAATGGCGCAACTGGGACGACCTGGAAAACGCCGACGTTCAGCCTGGCAGCCATCTCATCACGTCAAGACGTCGTTACTACCACCATGGGATTTATCTGGGCGGGCGTCGAGTCGTGCACTACGCAGGCTTTCATAAAGGTTTTCAGGTCGGTCCTGTCGAAGTGTTGGCATTGGACTGTTTTGCTGGCGGGCAACCAGTGTGGGTCGACGATGCCCCGATGTCTCAGTTCGACGGTGAGGAAGTGATCCGCCGGGCACTCTCGCGCCTGGGGGAAAATCACTACCGGTTGCTGACTAATAATTGCGAGCACTTCTGTAATTGGTGCCTGTACGGCAAAAGCAGTAGCGAACAGGTTCGCGGCTTCATGACCCATCCATTGGCACTGCTGCGGTTGGTGCTGCAAAGCCTGCCGGATAACTTCCTGCAGGCCTCGGACAAGCGTTGCACTCAGCGGATAGTCGGTGCAGCAGAAGGTGCCCAATATCACATCCAACGTTCCTGAGCCCTTGGAGATTCGAGATGAAAGGCCAATATATCAGCGTGCCGGTTCCGTCCGGCGGTCAGTTCCAGGCTTACCTTGCGACCTCTATCGATGGTCGTGGTCCGGGTGTGGTGCTTTGTCAGGAAATCTTCGGCGTTAACCAGGCTATGCGTGAAGTTGCCGACCTGTTGGCCGAGGAAGGTTATACGGTGCTGGTTCCGGACCTGTACTGGCGCCAAGAGCCTGGTGTCGATTTAGGTTACACCGAAGCGGAGTTCGGTCGTGCCTATGCGCTCTACCAGGGCTTCGACGAGACGCTGGGCATTGATGATATCCGTGCCAGTCTGAAGGCATTGGAGTCATTGCCTCAATGTAAGCCCGGGGACCTAGGCGTTGTCGGCTATTGCCTGGGTGGCAAGCTGGCTTACCTGGCGGCCTGTCGGTTGCCTGAGGTGGCTTGTGCCGTTGGCTACTACGGCGTAGGAATTGAAACCGCGCTCCCGGAAATTGAAGGACTTCAAGGGCGTCTGGTGCTCCATATGGCCGAACAGGATCAGTTCTGTCCAGCAGAGGCCCGCTCCGCGATCAAGGAGGCCCTTTGCGATAAAAAGGGTGTTGAACTCTACGTCTATCCGGGCGTTGATCACGCGTTTGCTCGCCCCAGCGGTCATCACTACCACAAGCCATCAGCGCTTCTGGCCCACGAGCGGACTGTTGCTGCACTGCGCAGGGAGCTAGGGCCAGACTACAACCTCTCTGACCTGTGGGATGAGCATGTCCGTCACGAGTTCGATACCCGGGACGTACCTGCCACCATGGCGACCATGGTCGCTGAACCTTACGTTAACCACATTCCGACCATGACCGGTGGCGTGGGTGCTAAAGAGTTGAGCCGCTTCTACCAGCATCACTTTGTCCACGGCAACCCCAAGGATATGGCGTTGACGCCACTGTCTCGCACGGTCGGTGCATCACAGATCGTCGATGAATTCATCATGAGCTTTACCCATGACGCCGAGATTGACTGGATGCTTCCCGGGGTGGCACCCACCGGGCGCTACGTCGAGATCCCGATGCTTGGCGTAGTCAAGTTCCGCGGTCCGAAGCTCTATCACGAACACATCTACTGGGATCAGGCCAGCGTGCTGGTTCAGATCGGCCTGCTTGACCCGACCGGACTACCCGTGGCGGGTGTGGTGACTGCGCAAAAGTTGCTCGATGAGTCACTGCCCTCCAATACGCTGATGCCGAGTTGGGCTTCCAGCGCTGACAAGCCGGTGTAAGGGGAAAGACATGTCTCATCTAGAGAATAAGGTCGCCGTGATCAGCGGTGGCGCAACCCTGATTGGTTCTGCCGTCGCTCGGGCGCTGATGGATGCCGGTGCTGTTGTTGCACTGTTCGATATCGATCGTGACGCAGGTCTCAGGGCGGCGTCCGAGCTCGGTGAGCGAGCCGCATTTTTTCATCTCGATGTAACGGATGACGAACTTATTGCCCATGCAGTCGAAGACGTTCGGGCACGTTTTGGTGGGGTCGACCTGTTGATTAATCTGGCCTGCACCTATAGCGACCAGGGCTTTGCTTCCAGCCGTCAGGATTGGCTACAGGCACTTGATGTGAACCTGGTTTCAGCCGTGGCATTGACTCAAGCGGTGCATCAGGACCTTAAAGCCCGACGTGGTGCGATTGTCAATTTCACGTCCATCTCGGCCAAGTGCGCCCAGACCGGGCGCTGGCTTTATCCAGTCTCGAAGGCCGCCATGGTGCAGCTGACTCGCTGCATGGCGATGGACCTGGCCGCCGACGGTATCCGCGTTAATTCGGTGTCGCCTGGCTGGACCTGGTCGCGGGTGATCGACCAGGCCAGTGGCGGCAACCGCGAAAAGGCTGATGCAGTCGCCGCTTCCTATCACCTGCTGGGCCGTCTGGGAGAACCCGGCGAAGTGGCCAATGTGGTGGCGTTTCTATGTTCGCCAGCCGCCAGCTTTGTGACGGGTGCGGATTATGCCGTCGATGGAGGCTACTCGGTCATGGGACCGGAACAGAACCTGCCGGCGATACCACGGCTTGCTGAGTAACACCGAAACTAACAAGAAACCCTGTTCGGCGACTGCCGAATGCTGCACCTGTAACCGTCGATAACCAGGAGAATAACAATGCGTCGAATCGCCATCGTCGGAGCCGGTCAAGCCGGCCTGCAACTCGCTCTAGGCCTGCTCGCCAAGGGCTACCATGTGACCCTGGCCACTAATCGTAATGGCGAGGCCATTCGCAACGGTAAAGTGATGTCCAGTCAGTGCATGTTCAACGCCGCCCTGCAAAGCGAGCGTGATTTGGGCCTGAACTTTTGGGAGGACCAGTGCCCGGCCGTAGAAGGTATTGGCCTGGCAGTGCCTGACCCGGAGAAGCCAAATGAGCCACTGTTCAGCTGGAGTACCCGGCTGGATCGCTACGCCCAATCAGTCGATCAGCGCCTGAAAATGCCAGTCTGGATGGATGAGGTCGTGAAGCGTGGCGGCGAGGTCATTATTCAGGATGTCGGTGTGGCCGAGTTGGAGCTTCTGTCGACCAGCCATGACCTGGTACTGCTGGCGGCGGGTAAGGGCGAAATCGTCAATCTGTTTGAAAAAGATGCCGAGCGGACTCAGTTTCAGCAACCGCAAAGAGCGCTGTCATTGACCTATGTGAAGGGCATGACACCGATGTCGCCGTTTTCCCGGGTCAGCTTCAACCTGATTCCCGGTGTAGGCGAGTACTTTGTGTTTCCTTGCCTGACGACCACCGGACCTTGCGAAATCATGGTTTTCGAAGGGATTCCGGGCGGGCCGATGGATTGCTGGCAGGGGATTACGTCTGCAGAGCAACATCTTGAGAAAAGCCTGGAGCTGATCAATCGTTACGTCCCTTGGGAAGCCGAACGCTGCCGCTCTGTGGAAATGACCGATGACAAGGGCTTCTTGTCCGGCAGATTCACGCCGATGGTGCGTAAACCGGTATTGACGCTGCCGTCTGGCCGCAAGGTCTTTGGCATGGCCGATGCTCTGGTAGTCAACGACCCGATTACCGGCCAGGGTTCGAACAATGCCGCCAAGTGCAGCAAGGTTTACCTGGATGCGATTGTCGCTCGTGGTGTGCAAGATTTTGGCCCGGACTGGATGCACGACACTTTCGAGCAGTACTGGAGCTATGCCCAGCATGTGGTCAAGTGGACCAACACCATGCTGACTCCACCGCCTCAGCATCTGCTGGAACTGCTGGGCGCCGCCAGCCAGTCAAAACCCCTGGCATCGGCCATCGCCAACGGCTTCGATGATCCGCGCAATTTTGCACCTTGGTGGTTCGACGCCCAGTCTTGCCAAGCCTTTATTCAGGAAAAGACTCGTCAGGCCGCTTGAGCCGCCATCGAGCCAGGAGTTCATCATGAATGCATTTAGTCCAGAGTCTATCCAACACGAACTGGTCAACGCACAAGACTGCGACCCGCGCGAACTGCGTAATCTGCTCGGGAAGTTTGCGACCGGTGTGACCGTTATTACCACGCGCACCCCTGACGGGCGCAATGTTGGCATGACCGCTAACTCCTTTTCATCGGTATCGCTGGATCCGCCACTGGTGCTTTGGAGTATTTCTCGCAACGCTCCGAGCCTGGCGGACTACCTGTCGTGTGGCCATTTTGCAATCAATATCCTGGGCGCTGATCAGCACGATCTTTCGGGACGTTTTGCGCGGCCCGCGCCAGATAAGTTCTCGGGTGTGGCATTCAAGGCCGGGGAGGCTGGAGTACCGCTTCTTGATGGCGTGATCGCGACCTTGGTCTGCCGCAACGTTACGCAGTATGAGGGGGGTGATCATCTGATTTTTCTGGGGCAGATCGAGCACTACCGCCACGGCACAGGCGAGCCGCTGGTGTTTCATTGTGGACAGTATCGAGTGGCGTCGGAGCATCCAGGATTGAGTCGATAATTTAAGAACCCCGAACTTCGCCGCTACTTCAGAGTGGCGAAGTATTTGTTACCGCTTGAAAACATAAAGTTGCGGTGTGATCGCAAGTATTCGCTGTATTTCCTGAAGGTGTTGAGTCTGACTGTGCTTGTGCAATGAGGATTCTGCGTTTGTACGTTAACGGATGGCCTTGCCTGCAGATTGCAACTTTCGACTGCTCTACCTTTAGCCTGGCTGTAAGTGGAGAGCGTGATGAAAATAAAAATAAAACTGCTGTCGGTGTGCATTCTGGGATCTGGCTTTTCGGGATTTGAAACGGTACAGGCGTATGACTTGCCCGTGGTCAATTTAGGCTTCACCAGTTTTCTCGATGGCGGCCCACCCGCTGGATCAGGTTGGTACTTCCAGGAGTACTTCCAGAGCTACAGCGCCGATCGGCTGCGCGATAAAGACGGCAAAGCGCTGGGGCTACCCAAGCAACAGCTGGATTATCAAGTGGCCGTCACTCAACTGACTTACTTGTCCGACATTCGCATAGGTAATGCCGCACTGGGTATGAATGCCTTGCTGCCCTTTGTGACGCGGATGGACGTCGATGACGGGCTGAACAATGCAGCAATAAAAGGTCAAAGTGGCTTTGGTGATTTGCTGTTGGGACCGATGATTCAATTTGATCCGATTATGGGGCCCGATGGCCCACGCTTCGTTCATCGCATTGAATTGCAGGTCAATTTGCCCACCGGCAAATACGATAGCAAACACGATGTTAATCCCGGGGCTAATGCCTGGTCGTTTAATCCGTATTGGGCGGGCACCTATTGGTTCACGCCAAAATGGACGGCGTCGGTGCGAGCGCACTATCTCTACAACGGCAAAAACAACGACCCGGGGCCAGGTTTTGGCGATGCCGACGACATCCAGGCCGGACAGGCTCTGCACGCCAACTTTGCAACCGAGTATGCCGTCACGCCACAGCTGCGCCTGGGCATCAACGGTTATTGGTTAAAGCAGATCACCGATACCAAAGTGGACGGTCATGAAGTGTCTGGACGTCGAGAGAAGGTCTGGGCCATCGGACCGGGTGCAATGTACAGTTTCTCGAAGGATGACCATGTATTTTTGAATGCGTATTTTGAGCAAGACGTAGAAAACCGTGCTGACGGCAGTCGTGTGCAAATGCGTTACATCCATCACTTTTAAGACCGCGAAACTCCTGCTCCTTTGGCGTTCGATGCCTTTGGTCTTTTGCCTGCCCCACGCGGCAGGCATTTTTTTTTCTGCTTCCGGGACTTTTCGATCATGCCCGCATCCCCCTTATCACCCGATACCGCCGTTCTGATTTGCAGCACTGACCTGCGAGGGCGCATCAGCCACTGCAGCGAAGCATTTGTCGCGCTCAGCGGCTATTCAAGCCAAGAACTGACTGATCAACCTGGTAACGTGCTTCGGCATCCGGAAATGCCGCCACAGGTTTTTAGTAGCCTGTGGCAAACGTTAAAGCTAGGGCGGCCCTGGATGGGCCTGATCAAGAACCTTCGTCGGGACGGTACAGCCTATTGGTTGAGCGTATACATCAAACCGGTGTTCGGCCTCGATGGCATAGAGGCCTACGGTGCGGTTTACAGCGTACCTAGCGAGCAACAACGTGAACGTGCGCAAAAGCTCTATGCTCGCTTGAATAGTCAGGATCCGGTCGTGCGATGGAATATCGGGCGTTTGCTTGGCTGCGCATTACCGGCGGTGCCCTTAGGTTTTGTCCTGTCGGCCGGGCTTTGGCAACTGGACGCTTTTGTCGCTCAGAGCGCATTGATCGTAGTGGGGCTGGGGGCCATGGCGGCTTTTCAGGCGCATCGACAAACTCGAGCTCTCCAGCGTGTTTTCTCTGCACATCCCAAAGCATTCACTGAACCGTTAATGGCGCAAATGTACAGTCGCGAGCACGGTGCCGCAGCTCAAGTGGATATGGCCTTGGTCGCGCAAGAGGCTCGTCTGCAAAGTGCTCTGTCGCGGATTGGCAGCACCGGTCTGGTGGTACAGCAGCGGGTGCTGGAGCTCGGGCAACTGATCCAGGCCGAAACCCTGCGCCTTGAACGTCAGCGCGATGAAACCGATCTGTCGGTGACAGCGCTCACCGAGCTGGCCGCGACGATTCAAGAAGTTACCGGCAATGTGCAGGCCACCCATCTGGCGACTACCCGGGCCGTCGATCTGGCCAACCATGGCGAGCAACTATCCGGTCAAAGCCTGAGGGCAATGCAATTGCTCAATACATCCGTGGGCGACACGGCCACGGCCGTTCAACAATTGGCCAGTTCTACGGAAGCGATCAGTCATATCACCAACATCATCAGTTCGATTGCCGGGCAAACCAATCTACTGGCACTGAATGCGGCAATAGAGGCAGCGAGGGCGGGGGAAGCGGGCAGGGGCTTCAGCGTAGTGGCTGATGAGGTGCGGCAATTAGCGACGCGAACCCAGGAAGCGACACAACAAATTCAACCGCTCTTACTGCAACTGCGCGATGCCACCGAGCTGACGGTGCAACTGACTGATGCCGGGCGTGAGTTTGCCTCAAACAGCACCCGTGAAGTCACTTCGGTGCAGAACAACCTGGCGGGTGTGAATTCATCCCTCGCACAAATTTCCGGCATGGGCATGCAAATCGCTTCTGCCATGGAGCAACAGTCCCAAGTGGTGGAAAATTTGTCGCAACAGGTATTGCAGGTGGCTGAACTGTCGACTGACAGTGTCGAAAAGGCGCTGGATGGAAAACGCATCAGCGAGGACTTGCAACGTCAGGCCGAAGCATTGTGTCATCTGGCTGAACGCTTTGATCAATGATGTGCGAGGTTCAATTAAAGACAAATTAAAAGGGGAAATAGCCGCGAGGCTATTTCCCCTTTTTTAGTCGTCACTGCTTGGTGTTGCTCTCGATGAATTTTTCGTAGTACATCTGAAAATGTTCAATCTGCTGGGCATCAAACCAGGTTTTGATGGACTCCACCATCGGTGGCGGACCGCACAAGTAGATATCGAACGGATTAGCCTCCAATTGCTGGCGGTCGAAGTGTTCTGGAATCCACCCGGTTTTGCCTGCCCATGCCGCGGATGGTTTCGAGACGACGAGGTGGTAGTCGAAGTCCGCGATGCATTCACGGTAACCGGCCAGCCGCGAGAGTTCACACAAATCATTGTCTTGCGTAACGCCATAAAACAACTGGATCGGCTGGCCGCAACCTCCTTTTTCCGCAATGTTATCCAGCATCCCGAGGAACGCCGACAGGCCGGTGCCGCCTGCCACCAGTACCAGTGGCTTGGTCACTTGGCGTAGATAAAAGCTACCCAAAGGTGCCTCGAACTCAATGAGTTGACCAGGCTGGCAATGCTCTCTGATGAAGTTGCTCATCACTCCATCAGGCAGCAACCGGATGAGAAACTGAAGCTGGTTAGTGGGGTTCGGGCGGTTAGCGAATGAATAAGAGCGCCACTCACTGGTTCCAGGAACATGCACACGTGCGTACTGTCCCGGAAGAAAATCCAGTTGCTGCTTGTTGGAACACGCGTCGATATGAAGGATCGCGGTGGTGGCTGACACTTGCTCTACACCGGTAACAACCGCTTGTAACAGTTGGGTTCCACCGCCGTTACACAAAGTCGAATCGAAGTCGAAATAGAACGAAGCATCCGATTGCACGCGGGTCTGGCAAGAGAGCATTTTGCGTTGGGCCAGATCGTGTTCGGATAATGCCTCTTCATCGACGTAGTCTTGAGTGAATTGACCGGATTCGCAGCGGCCCTGGCAGGTGCCACAGACACCTTCGCGACAATCCAGCGGAATGTTCACACCATTACGCAACGCGGCGTCGAGCAGCAGTTCGTTTGGTTTGACCTCAAAGAATGAGGTCTTGCCGTCTGCGAAGCTGAAAGCGACTTTATGGTTCATGACAAGGTGCCCCACAGCTCACAGGTGATAGAAATCAAGCACAGAATTGATCGTGTCATTGAGCAACACAATGTGCTTGCGAGTGATCTTCCAGCTGTCTGCGACCGCTTTAAGGTGGTAGGTCACATGGCCGTAGAACTGCTCAGACAATCCTTGACGCGTATAAAGCGTGACCCAGCCTGCCTTGACTTCAAGCAAGCCGTCATCGAGCTCCTTGATTCGCACGTTGCTGATTTGATGCAGGGTGCGCGGCATCGGGTTTGAAGCCGCCGACTTACCGGTGCGCAGGCGAAATACCCGGTCTTCAAGGCCGGACCGGTTCGAGTAGTAAATCAGCGACATGCTGCGCTTGGGGTCGGTGGTGTACACATGCTCCGACTCCCATTGCGGCAGATGGAATTCACTCTGTTCATCAAAGAGGGCGATGTAGGCGTCCCAGTCCTGCTGATCGCACAACTCGGATTTACGGTAAAGGAACTGCTCGACGGAATGTTGTAGTGCGCTCATTTCACACCTCCTTCAACTTCAGGGCTTTTTGTTCCAGGCCTTGCAGAAGGAAGCGCTGCCAGGAACCGTGCTGATTAATGTAGAGCCCCTCATGGGTGAACTCGGTGCCGGTCAATACCGGTTGAATGCCCAGAACCTCGCTGTTGGGTGTGGGACCTTCAACCCATTTTTCGCTGCCGCGGGATACTTCGTTCCAACGCTCAAGGCGTGCCTGGAATCCACGTTGAGCTTCACGAAACTCCACCAGGTCGTCTGGGGTTCCCATGCCTGAAACGTTGAAGAAGTCCTCGAACTGGCGAATCCGGTTTTCCCGGTCCGCGTCGGACTCACCTTTCACGCCGATGCATTGGCTGGTGATCTCTGTTTTGTTCCAGGCCACTGGGCGCACGATGCGCAGTTGTGAGCTGATTTGATCCATGAAGAACAGGCTTGGGTAGATGTTGAGGTTGCGCAGACGGTGCATCATCCACTCGGCTTGCTGCTGGCCATACTGTTCCACCAGACGCGGCATGACGGTGGCATAACCGGCGCGTACAGTCGGGTTGGGCATGTCGCTGAACAAGAGGCTGTGACCATTCTTGAACGAGAACCAGCCATCATCGGTTTCGGCATCGCCGGCGCCCAGTTTGCTGTAGTCCAGTGTGTCGGAGCCGCCACCTTTAGCGGCATTGACTTGCTGGCGATGCTGTACCGTGGAGACGTAGTTGTAGTGCACGGTGCTGACGTGATAACCGTCCAGACCGTTTTCGTGCTGCAGTTTCCAGTTGCCGTCGTAGCTATAAGTCGACTTGCCCGGCAGTATCTCCAGTTCGCCAGTGGGGGACTGCGCGACCATCATGTCGAAGAACACTTTGGCATCACCGAGGTAGTCTTCCAGCGAGTCGCTACCGTTAACGTCCAGACTAATGAAGACGAAGCCCTTGTAGCTTTCGATCCGGGCTTTCTTCAGGCCGCGAGTCGCTTTGTCAAAACCTTCCGGGTATTCCCCCGGTGCCTTGACCTTGACCAGGCGGCCGTCGCTTTTGTAACACCAGGCGTGGAACGGACAGGTGAAGGTTGACTGGTTACCTTTGCTGACACGAGTCAGCGTCGCGCCCCGATGCTGGCAAGCGTTGATTAGCGCGTGAAGCTGATTGTTCCCATCTCGGGTGATGATCATCGGCTGACGACCTGCGCGCATCGTCAGGAAGTCATTGGGATTTGCGATTTCACTTTCGTGGCAAGCGTAGATCCAGTTCTTTTCGAAGATCAGCTCCATCTCCAGGTCGAACAGTTCCGGCTCTGTGAACATGTCACGAGCGATACGGTATATGCCTTCAGCCGGCCGGAAATCCAGACAACCCTGAATGTAGTCTTGCCACTGCGCAATGCTTCTAGTGCTGTTCATCAGGTACACCCTTTTTGTAGTTTTAGGCTCAACCTGATTGAAAGCCTTTCTGTGCAGTGCAGCTATCCGGATTCGAGGCGATATCTATCCGATTCTTGGGCGCGGGAAGTGATTTGGGTAAGCGCTGCTCAAGCAAGCTTTTTTCGCGTTTTTTTGATTGTTTCTGCACTTTGTGGATAGCAGGCATGTGAGAGCAGAAAGTAGGGTTACAACTAATCTGTAACGGGGTGCTGTGATGAATCTGCAAACTCATGTTCGGGCTGATGCTGAATTTCAAGACATCCATGCGGTACGTCATGACCTGCAGAGTGCGCAGGCCTGGATGGCGAACATTTGCGGCCCTCACGAACTAAAGACCTCATCTGCGCAACGTCTTCATTTTCAGCATGACGGAAACGTCCTGAAGTCGATGTCTACGGTGATTGGCTATATCGAATACGGTACTGATGTCACTATCGATATTGATGCATCGGTACTCAACAGCTACAGCATCAGTCTTCCGGTCAGTGGGCAACAGGAGTTGCGAAAAGCAAATGGATTATTGATGTCCGATAGCAACAACGGGCTCATTGTTTCGCCCTATGATCAGCAAGAACTTGCCATTGCAGGTAACTGTCGGAAAATTCAGGTTGCGATCAAGTGCGTAGCAATGCATCAAGTGTTGGAGGAATTGCTACAGCGACCCGCCCCACAACCGATTGTCTTCGAAACAGGGATAAGTACAGATCAAGGAACTCCCGCGGCATGGTGGCGGCTGGTTAAATTTTTGCTGATGGAACTGGATCAGGGGCGAGAGTTTTTTGGCCATGTGTCTATTGTCCGTGACATTGAACGGACGTTGATAAAAGGTTTGATCCTGGCGCAGCCAAATAATTACTCAAGTGAACTGGAGGGGATCTCGCAAACACGGTGCCCTGCGTATTTGCTGAAGGCCAAGCAATTTATGCATGAAAATGCTGGCGGCGAACTGAACCTGAACGACATCAGTCGGGCGGCTGGCGTATCCCGTTTCAAACTCTCCGAGGACTTCAAGAAGTACTTCGGTATATCTCCCGCTTTGTACTTGAAGCGGTTTCGTCTGGAAGCAGTCAGGCAGGCGCTTTTAGAAGGTGGTTGTCATGAAAACATCACCGCGGTAGCGATGCGGTGGGGATTTAATCATCTGGGTCGCTTTTCATCAGATTACAAAAAAATGTTTTTGGAAGTGCCATCGAAAACGGTTGAACGAAGTCGGAATCATTGACTGGCCAAGGCGCCTGTTAGCAGCGCTTGCATCAAAATAAAACAAGAGACGATCGTTATGAAAACAGTGACCCAATTACTGTGTTTAAAGCCCGTGCATAATCAAAAAGTTCACACCATTGCGCCAGATCAAATGGTGTTGGAGGCGATCAGGTTAATGGCTGAGCGAAACATCGGTGCTCTACCTGTCGTAGAAAACGGGAAGGTAATCGGTATTGTCAGTGAACGAGACTATGCGCGGAAAATGGTACTTCAGGGGCGCTCCTCGGCGGGTACGCCTGTGAGGGATATCATGAGTTTCCCTGTGATAACGGTAGACGCTCGACAGCGCATTGAAGATTGCATGGGTATTATGACCGATAGCCATCTTCGTCATCTGCCAGTCGTGGAAAACGAAGAATTGCTGGGCTTGCTATCCATTGGTGATCTGGTAAAGGCGGCTATTGCAGAACAAGCCGACCTGATACAGCAATTGGAAAGCTATATCCGCGGGCATTGAAGACGTCGGACGCGCCGATTTGGCAATCGCTCGCTCAGCCCTATCCCGGTCGTGCGCGAGGAACTGAATATATTTGCTCGTCCGCGATGTTGAAAAAAACCGGTTTTTTCGTCGAGTGTGGCTCAGGGCTCCAATGCTCGCTTATGGAGATTTTGCGATGGATCATCATCCTTGTGATCCGCCTAGAAGGGTTAGGCTGCGGGGTCATCGGCGATCTGAAAATCCGGCTTGTTCAACAGGCCGATTGCTGCCCCTCATCAAGGGCAGCAGTCAAACTGCTTGAACGTCTGTGTGTACTCAATAAACAAGCTCGACTAACGCAGCTGTTTGACGCTATTTATAATGCTGCTCAAATACAGCTACCTGCTCCGGCGTGATCAGTTGAAAGGGCACCCAGACATCCGTCTCGACCGGCTCCCCTTTGATTATCTTGATGGCTGCTTGCAGCGAGCTGGTCGCTTGCGCTTTGGGGTCTTGAAAGACTGAGGCTACGAGCATTCCGCGCTTGATGGTCGCCAGACCGTCAGGCAGGCCGTCGATGCCGACAATGGCAATCTCGCCCTTGGCTTTGTCGGTTTGCTGCAGTGCCATGGCCGCACCGATGGCCATCTCGTCGTTGTTAGCCTCGATGGCATCAAAACCGGTGCCGGCCAGCAGCCAGTTGCTGGTCAGGTCCATCCCTTTATTGCGCTGCCACTCGGCACTTTGTTGTTCGACGACCTTGATCCCGGGGTAGTCCTTGAGCACCTGTTTGACGCCTTCGGTGCGGTCGTGCGTGGAGTTCTGCGCCAGGTCGCCCATGATGATCGCGATGTTGCCTTTTGCCCGCCATCTTGTCAGCCAGGTAACGCATTTGCAGTTGCCCGGCCTCAACGCCGTTGGACGTTACCGTGACCACGCCTTTGGGCAGGACGCGTTCGTCCGGATGGCGATTGACGTAGACCAGCGGTATTTTCGCTCGACGGCGGCGCGAGTCATGTTGGCGGCGGCGACGCATGATGGTTTTTCCTTTTTTGATATGAGTTGAACTTCATCAAAATCAAAAAAAATGCGTAATGCGATCTGTAGCAACAGTCGAGCCCGCGAGGCTGCGCTCGGCCTTGTAGGAGCTGTCGAGCCTGCGAGGCTGCGATCGGCTGCGCAGCAGTCGTAAAACCAGAGGTCGCGGTGTGTCAGGCAGACCGCATCAGCCGGCTTCACGACTGCTGCGCAGCCGATCGCAGCCTCGCAGGCTCGACAGCTCCTACAAGGAGAGCGTCGTAGCTGTAATGGCTTTTACTGACCGGCATTTCAATCCAGTGTGAAGGCTTGCCGAAAGCGTTGCACGTAACCTGAATGGCGCTTCATCGCAGAATCTTGCTGTCTCGGGCTTTTTGTAACTGTGCGATGGGCAATCTCTGGCTGTGGCTGCAGTTCAGTCAGGAAGGTGGCAAAACCCTTTATATCAACCGATTGTGACCGCATCACAAATGGGTCACAAGTTGTCAACCGTCATATGGATGCGTAAGCTACAAATATGAACCAGCCATCAATACCTTCACCCGGCGTTCGGGGGCCTGCGGATCATGACATTCGAAATCAGATTGTCGTGGCGGCCAACGAGCATTTCAGCCAATACGGTTACAGCAAAACCACGGTTTCCGATCTGGCCAAGGCCATCGGATTCTCCAAGGCTTACATCTACAAGTTCTTTGATTCCAAGCAGGCGATCGGTGAAGCCATCTGCGCAAATTGCCTGGCGGAAATCGTGGCAGCCGTTGAGGATGCCATCAATGTCGATGGTATTTCCTCGACGGAGCGCTTCCGACGCCTGGTCAAAACCCTGATCTCCACAGGCGTAAGCCTGTTCTTTAACGACCGAAAGCTTTACGACATCGCGGCGTTTGCTGCATTGGAAAGCTGGCCGAGTTCGCAGGTTTACGACGCACAGATCAAGGGTTTTGTGTCGCAGATCGTGCGGGAGGGACGGGAAAACAACGAATTTGAACGCAAGACTCCTTTAGACGAGACGGTCAATTCAATACATCTTGCGCTGCGACCTTTCGTCAACCCTTTGCTGCTGCAGTTCAATCTCGATTTCATCGAAGAGGCGCCAACGCTCACCTCCAACCTGATATTGCGTAGCCTCATGCCATGATTACGGGCAAAGCATTGCATGCTGCCCTGCTGCGAGAGACAAAAAATCATATCGAATTTCAGTTCTTGCACTGGGCAGCGGAAGAGGGCGTTACTGCCTGATTCGTGACTATTGGTATAAAAAGTCACCTGAATAAAACAGGGTGCATCACCTCTAGAGGGATCGCCATGATTCAGCGCCAGTATTTGCCGTACTCGTCATAGTTTGGGCCTGGGGAGCCTGCCAGCCACCTCCAAGCGCTCGGAATGCCGCGACCGCGGCCCTGGCCGATTCTGTTCTGGCTTGCGCCCGCGTATCGGAGGCCTGCAGCATTGTCTCGTCGGCGTGCAAAACATCAATAAGGCTGGCTGTGCCCATTTCATAGGCGGTGAACGATGACTGGCGAGCCTGTGTCAGTGATTCCTCTCCTCGGGTGAGGAGGGTTGCTTGCGCTTCCCGATTCACCAGCGCGGAGAAGGCGTTTTCGACATCCTCGGTGGCGCGTAACACTGACTGGCGGTAAGCGGCCAGGGCTTCGGCTTCCTGTCCTTTGGCTTGGTCGATTTGGGCGTTTATGCGACCGAAGTCGAAGAGTCTCCAGCGCAAACCCAATACGCCTGCTGACTGGCTGGCATCACCGCTAAAAAGGTTGCCGCTGGATACGGCCGTTGCACTGCCTAGCAATGCGCCAAGGGAAAATTTCGGATAGTACTCAGCGATTGCCTCCCCGATGCGTGCGTTGGAGGCTGCAAGGCGGCGCTCGGCCACAATGAGATCTGGTCGGCGGCGTAACAGTTCGGCGGGTGCTCCAGTGGTTTTTAACTGGGGCGCTAGAGGGATGTGGCCAGTACTTGCTAGTTGCGTTCTATGAGTGCCTGGTGGCGTGCCGAGTAAGATATCCAGTGCGTTCATGGCGTCATCCAGACCCGTTTGCAGAGCTGGCACTGTCGCTTGGACTTGCGACAGCGCGCCCTCCGTTTGGCGAACTTCATAGTGGGCGGCGAGGCCTTTGCCATAAAGCAGTTGGACTTTCTTCAACAGCTCCTCCTGCGTTGTGACTTGTCGGTTCGCTATGTCCAGGCGCGACTGTAATCCACGGATGATGATGTAGGTGTCGGCGGTCTGCGCGGCGATGGCCAGGCGTGTGGCGGCGGCGCCCGCTTCGGCAGCCTGATACTCGGCTAATGCAGCCTCCCGTCCGCGTCGCAGCCCGCCAAAGATATCGATCTCCCAGCTGGCATCAAGGTCGAGTTCGTAGGAGCTTGCGTACCGATCGAAGTCAGGTGTCGAGTTCAACACTTGGCCCAGTGGCGTCTCGATGGACTGGTAGGAGCGCGCAGCCTGGCCACTGATGTTTCCTGAGGGCAGTAAAGCGGCATTTGCGGCGCCTAGTCCTGCCCGCGCTTGTGTGACTCGCGCCGACGCTTGTACCAGGTCCAGGTTTTGTTCAAGTGCTTTAGAGACGAAGTCGGAAAGCTGTGGATCACCAAAGCCTTCCCACCAGTCAACAAGACCGGCCTGCCTCGGCCCAGGCCTCTGTTCGACAATAGTCTGACCCATGTAGCGGTCTGAAAGCGGAACGTCCGGACGCTGATAGTCCGGACCGACCGCGCAGCCTGCCATCAAGCTAGCGCTTACCAATAGAGCGAGGCGGAGGGAGAGCATCGAGAATTCCTGGAGCCGAATGTTGTTGGTGACTATAGTACGTCACGGTCACTCTCTGTCAACTTGAGGTTCTTGGCTGAACTGCGCGACCCTGGCGTTCGCGATGAGATCGTTGAAGGCAAGAGAAATGGGCGATTATGGCGCTATGACTTATTTCGCGGGCTTCAACACGCTGAGTCTCTTTCAGTGCTGATACTCCGCAGTTGAGCATTCCAAATGTGACCATTGACAATTATGGTCACTATTCTAATATAGGATTCCTGTTCTATCTGATCGAGTAAGGGAACCTATGCTCCGGCTTCGACCCATCCCCATTGCGGCCTGCTTGTTGCCTCTCGTGTTGACGGCGTGTGGTGACTCATCCAGTGCTGACGATCCGCGCACGCATGCCCCTCTGATAAGGCCTGGAACGGTTCAGGGTTCCTCCGACTACTCACGTTCTTTCACTGGCGTGGTGGCCGCCCGTGTGCAGGGCGATCTCGGGTTTCGGGTCTCGGGCAAGATCCTTGAGCGCCTGGTAGATACCGGCCAGACCGTTAAGCGTGGTCAGCCGCTCATGCGCCTCGATCCCACCGACTTGGGACTGCAAGCGCGAGCACAGCAAGAGTCGGTCATAGCCGCTCGGGCCCGAGCCAAACAGACAGCAGATGACGAAGCGCGATACCGCAGTCTGGTGGCCGCAGGCGCTATTTCTGCATCGGCCTACGACCAGATCAAAGCCGCAGCGGATACCGCAAAGGCGCAGCTTAGCGCCGCTGAAGCGCAGGCTGACGTTGCCCGTAATGCTTCCGGTTATGCGGTGCTGCTTGCGGATTCCGACGGCGTGGTGGTGGAGACACTCGCCGAGCCCGGACAAGTTGTCAGCCCGGGACAGCCAGTGGTTCGATTGGCGCGGGCAGGGCAGCGCGAAGCCATCGTGCACCTGCCCGAGACGTTGCGCCCCGCCGCAGGATCCACCGCGCAGGCAACGCTTTATGGCAATACCACGGACGCTGTGACAGCGAAGTTGAGGCTGCTGTCTGACTCGGCCGACCCAATGACGCGCACCTTCGAGGCGCGGTATGTGCTTGAGGGCGCATTGGCCAATGCACCGATCGGTTCGACCGTCACGCTTCGGATCGCTGAATCCACGATGCAAGGGCAGGAGCTGCAAGTACCGATCGCTGCCGTTTATGACCCAGGCCAAGGCACTGGCGTGTGGGTCATTGCCGGTACACCGGCGAAGGTGGCCTGGCGACCTGTACAAGTCCTGGGTTTGAGCGACGACTCAGTGCGAGTCGCGGGCGACCTCCAGGTCGGCGAACAGATCGTTGCGTTAGGCGCACATCTGTTGCACGAAGGTGAAGAGGTTAGATTGCCTCAACAGGATGCTGAAAAAGTTGCCGGGGGGCGTCCATGAGCGAGGGGCGCTTCAATCTTTCTTCGATCGCCGTTCGTGAGCGATCTATTACGGTGTTTCTGATCTTTCTGATTGCTGTTGCAGGCACCCTGGCGTTCTTCCAGTTGGGGCGTGCGGAAGATCCTCCGTTTACGGTCAAGCAGTTGACGGTCATTACCGCGTGGCCGGGCGCCACCGCGCAGGAGATGCAGGACCAGGTAGCAGAACCCCTTGAAAAACGCTTGCAAGAATTGAAATGGTACGACCGCTCGGAAACCTATACGCGGCCCGGTCTCGCGTTCACCATGGTGTCGTTGTTGGACCGCACGCCACCCTCACAGGTGCAGGAAGAGTTTTATCAGGCGCGCAAAAAGCTCGACGACGAAGCCACCAAGCTACCGGCGGGTGTGATCGGGCCATTGGTCAACGACGAGTATTCGGACGTGACGTTTGCGCTGTTTGCCTTGAAAGCCAAGGGCGAGTCGCAGCGCTTGCTGGTGCGCGATGCTGAATCCTTGCGCCAACAACTGTTGCATGTGCCGGGCGTGAAGAAGGTCAACATCATCGGTGAGCAAGCCGAGCGCATTTTTGTCTCCTTCTCCCACGACCGACTGGCCACCTTGGGCGTTTCTCCCCAGGACATCTTCGCCGCGCTGAATAGCCAGAATGTGCTCACACCCGCCGGTTCCATCGAAACCAGCGGGCCACAGGTTTTCCTGCGGGTGGATGGCGCTTTCGATAAATTGGAAAAAATTCGTGACACGCCCTTGGCGATTCAGGGGCGCACGTTGAAGCTCTCGGACGTGGCAACGGTTGAGCGAGGCTATGAAGACCCTGCCACCTTCCTGGTGCGCAATAACGGCGAAGAGGCCTTGTTGCTGGGGGTCATAATGCGCGAGGGCTGGAATGGCCTGGACCTGGGCAAGGCGCTGGACGCCGAGACGACGAAGATAAATGAAAGCATGCCGCTGGGCATGACGCTGACCAAAGTCACTGATCAAGCCGTGAACATCGACTCAGCCGTTGGCGAGTTCATGGTCAAATTTTTTGTCGCGCTGCTTGTGGTGATGCTTGTCTGCTTTCTCAGCATGGGCTGGCGGGTAGGCCTCGTGGTCGCAGCGGCGGTACCGTTGACGCTGGCGATCGTGTTTGTGGTGATGGCGGCCACCGGAAAGAACTTTGACCGCATTACCCTCGGCTCGTTGATTCTGGCGCTCGGACTGCTGGTGGACGACGCCATCATTGCTATCGAAATGATGGTGGTGAAAATGGAGGAGGGCTACGACCGCATCAAAGCCTCCGCGTATGCCTGGAGCCACACGGCCGCACCGATGCTTGCCGGTACGCTGGTAACGGCGATTGGCTTCATGCCCAACGGCTTCGCGCAATCGACTGCTGGCGAATACACCAGCAACATGTTCTGGATCGTGGGCATTGCCCTGATTGCCTCTTGGGTCGTTGCGGTCGCCTTTACCCCGTATCTGGGTGTGAAGATGTTGCCGAACATCAAGAAAGTCGAGGGTGGTCACGCGGCCATCTACAACACCCCCCATTACAACCGCTTCCGCCGGGTTCTGACACGCGTCATCGCCCGCAAATGGCTGGTGGCCGGTACGGTTGTCACGCTGTTTTTCGTGGCCGTTCTGGGCATGAGCCTGGTGAAGAAGCAGTTCTTCCCGACCTCAGACCGTCCCGAGGTGATGGTCGAGGTGCAAATGCCCTACGGAACCTCCATCGAACAGACCAGTGCCACTGCGGCAAAAGTCGAGGCCTGGCTGCAAAAGCAGGAAGAGGCAAAAATCGTCACGGCCTATATCGGGCAGGGCGCGCCGCGTTTCTTCCTGGCGATGGCGCCAGAACTGCCCGATCCATCGTTCGCCAAGATCGTGGTGCTGACGGACAGCCAGGAGGCACGTGAAACCCTCAAGTTCCGTCTTCGCGAAGCGGTCGCTGCAGGCCTCGCCCCAGAGGCCCGGGTCAGGGCATCTCAAATTGTGTTTGGTCCGTATTCGCCATACCCGGTTGCCTACCGGGTGATGGGGCCTGACCCGACGAAGCTGCGCGAGATTGCGGGCCGTGTCCAAGAGGTCATGCAAGCCAGCCCGATGATGCGGACGGTCAACAGTGACTGGGGGCCTCTGACGCCGACGCTGCATTTCAGCCTGGATCAGGATCGCTTGCAGGCGGTTGGACTGACATCCAGTGCGGTCGCCCAGCAGTTGCAATTCCTGCTGACCGGGGTGCCGATCACCGCGGTTCGCGAAGACATTCGTTCAGTGCAGGTGGTGGGTCGCGCCGCGGGTGACATCCGCCTTGATCCGGCTCGGATTGAAGGTTTCACATTGGTGGGAGCGGCGGGTCAGCGTATCCCTCTGTCCCAGGTCGGAAAGGTGGATGTGCGTATGGAGGATCCGATCCTCAGGCGCCGTGACCGCACGCCGACGATCACCGTGCGCGGCGACATTGCCGAAGGCTTGCAGCCACCGGACGTCTCGAGCGTGATCATGAAGGAGCTGCAGCCGATCATCGATAAACTGCCTGCCGGGTACCGGATTGAGCAGGCGGGTGCAATCGAGGAATCGGGCAAGGCCGGCCAGGCGATAGTGCCGTTGGTTCCGATCATGATTGCCCTGACGTTGCTGATCATCATTGTCCAGGTGCGTTCGATCTCGGCAATGATCATGGTGTTCTTCACCTCGCCGCTGGGATTGATCGGCGTGGTGCCAACGCTGCTAATCTTCCAGCAGCCGTTTGGGATCAACGCTCTGGTCGGCCTGATCGCGCTGTCGGGCATTTTGATGCGCAATACGCTGATTCTGATAGGGCAAATTCATCACAATACGCAAGAAGGGCTGGACCCGTTTCACGCTGTAGTCGAAGCCACCGTACAGCGTGCCCGTCCGGTACTGCTGACTGCACTCGCGGCAATCCTGGCGTTCATTCCGCTGACCCATTCCGTTTTCTGGGGGACGCTGGCCTACACGCTGATCGGAGGAACGTTGGTCGGCACCATCATGACGCTGGTGTTCCTGCCGGCGATGTATGCCATCTGGTTCAAGATCGGTCCTGACAATACGAGTCAAACTGAAACCGCGAGCAAGCCAGCCAGCCTGGCGGACAGGACACCACCCCGTCCTCTCTCCGTTCACCTCACCACAAAGCTCTAGCCATAGGTAGAGCTTGCGCCGAGGTTGATCGCGGTAGCATCGGGACGCCAGCAAAGGTCATTTCAGGGTGATGGTGGTGTTTACCGCGCCGCTGGTGTCGTCTTCGTCGAACCAGCGCTGGGTGACCGTCTTGGTCTGGGTGTAGAAGGTCACCACCTGCTTGCCGTAGGGACCCAGGTCGCCCAGCTTGGAGGCGCGCGAACCCGAGAAGGAAAACAGTGGGACCGGCACCGGGATCGGCACGTTGATGCCCACCTGGCCGACGTCGATCTCTTCCTGGAAATGACGGGCGGCAGCGCCGGAGCGGGTGAACAGGGCGGTACCGTTGCCATTCGGGTTGGCATTGATGATCTCGATCGCCTCGCTCAGGCTGGCGGCGTGCATCACGCACAGCACCGGGCCGAAGATCTCTTCGCGGTACACAGACATCTGCGCGGTAACGCCGGAGAAGATGGTCGGGCCGACGAAGTTGCCATCTTGGTAGCCCGGCACGCTTGGGTTGCGCCCATCCAGTTCAAGCCTGGCGCCTTCTTCGATGCCGCTGGCGATCAGACCGTTGACGCGTTCCAGGGCGGCGCAGGAAATCACCGGGCCGATGTCGGTGCCCGGCTCGGTGCCGCCATTGATCTTGAGAGTCTTGGTTCGCTCGATCAGGTCCGGCAACCAGGCCTGCGCTTCACCGACCAGAATCACCACTGGCAGAGCCATGCAGCGCTGGCCCGCAGCGCCAAAGGAAGCACCCAGCAGGTTGTTCAGGGTCTGCTGTTTGTTGGCATCGGGCAGCACGATGGCGTGGTTCTTGGCGCCCATCATGCACTGTGCACGCTTGCCATTCTGGGTCGCGCGGTTATAGACGTGGGTGCCGACCTTGGTCGAACCGACGAAGGACACGGCCTTGATGTCCGGGTGGTCGCAGATCAAGTTCACCGCGTCGACACCACCGTGGATAACGTTGAGCACGCCTTTCGGTACACCGGCCTCCAGCGCCAGTTCCACCAGGCGCATGGTCACTAGCGGATCCTGCTCGGACGGTTTGAGGATGAAGGTGTTGCCGGTGGCGATGGCCATCGGGAACATCCACAACGGGATCATTGCCGGGAAGTTGAACGGGGTGATGCCGGCGCACACGCCCAGCGGCTGCATCAGGGTGTAGGCGTCGACGCCGTTGGCCACGTTGTTGGCCAATTCGCCCATCTGCAGATTGCCGATGGCGGTTGCGTGCTCGACGACCTCCAGGCCGCGGAACACATCACCTTCGGCATCCGGCAGGGTTTTGCCCTGTTCGGCGGTGAGCAGGGCGGCCAGTTCCTTGATGTTTTCGCGGATCAGTTGCTGGTATTTGAAGAAGATCCGGGAGCGGGCGCCGATCGGCGTCTTGCGCCAGGTCTTGAAGGCTTCCTTGGCGCTGGCCACGGCAGCGTTCATTTCTTCGGCGGTGGCGAAGGGCACGCGGGCCAGGACTTCCTGGGTCGCCGGGTTGATCACGTCGCGCCATTGGGTGCTGCGCGATTCGACGAACTCGCCGTTGATGAGAAGCTTGACGCTAGGAATGCTGGAGGCGGTCATTTTCGGGTCCTGTCTACTTTTTTTGAGTCGAGTGACGCCCCTCGGCCTGATTGGCCGAGCGGTCGCGTTTGAATTCAGAAAGGGGCCGGCGCACCGGCCCGAGGTTCAGCCCTTGAGGTGCGGGAAGTCTTCTTCGAAGTATTCCTGCGGGCCGCGCGCGTCACCCTGGCGACGCTGCACTTCCATTTGCCGCAATTCCACCCGGCGAATCTTCCCCGAGATGGTCTTGGGCAGTTCGCTGACGAATTCGATACGTCGCACCCGCTTGTAAGGCGCCAGGTGCTCGCGGGCAAAGGCGAGGATGTCGGCGGCCAGTTCGCAGCTGCCCGGAGCGTCATGGGCCAGGATCAGATAAGCCTTGGGCACTGCCAGGCGCACCGGATCAGGGCTCGGCACCACGGCCACCTCCATGACGGCCGGGTGTTCGATAAGCGCGCTTTCCAGCTCGAAGGGACTGATGCGGTAGTCGGAGGCTTTGAACACATCGTCGGCGCGGCCGACAAAGGTGACATAGCCATCCTCGTCGATCTGCGCGGTGTCGCCGGTGCGGTAGTAACCGTCGCGCATCACTTCGGCGGTTTTTTCCGGGCTGTCCTCGTAGCACAACATCAGACCGAGTGGTCGCACATCCAGCGGCAGCGCTACTTCACCCTCATTGCCGGGTACGCCATCGGGGTCAAGCATGGTCACTCGATAACCCGGCAGCGGACGGCCCATGGAGCCGGGTTTGAGCAGTTGGCCAGGTGTGTTGCCGACCAGGGCGGTGGTTTCCGACTGGCCGAAGCCGTCGCGCAGTGGCAAGTCCCAGGCATGCAGGATCTGCTCGATGATCTCCGGGTTCAGCGGTTCACCGGCGCCCACCAGTTCACGCAGTTTCAAGCGCTCCTTGTAACTGGCCAGGTCTTCCTGGATCAGCATGCGCCAGACGGTGGGCGGGGCGCACAGGCTGGTGACGCCGTAGCGCTCCAGCGCGCCGAGCAGGGCCGGGGCGCTGAAGCGCGCGACATTGTGGATGAAGATGCAGGCGCCGGCGTTCCAGGGTGCGAAGAGGCAGCTCCACGCATGCTTGGCCCAACCCGGTGAGGAGATGTTCAAGTGCAGGTCACCCGGCTGCAGGCCGATCCAGTACATGGTCGACAGATGGCCGACCGGGTAGCTCTGGTGACTGTGCAGCACCATCTTCGGTTTGGAGGTGGTGCCGGAGGTGAAGTACAGCAGCATCGGGTCGGTGGCCAAGGTGAGGCCCTCGACTTCGAACTGCTCGGGATATTCGCTGGCGGCGCTGTGCGAGGTCCAGTCGGCGGGGCCCGGACCGACGCAGATGCGGCTGCAGCCTTCACCCAGGCCGACGAACTTGTCGACATGGGCGCCGCCGACCACCAGGTGGCGAACCTGGCCGCGCTCGATGCGGTCGCTCAGGTCATCCGGGGTCAACAGGGCAGTGGCGGGAATGACCACGGCGCCGAGTTTGAAGGCGGCCAGCATGGTTTCCCACAGGGCCACGTCGTTGCCGAGCATCAGCAGGATGCGATCGCCGCGACGCACGCCAAGGGCACGCAAGTGGTTGGCCACCTGGTTGGAGCGCGAGGCCAGTTGCTGGAAGCTGTAGCGCTGTTCGCTGCCGTCTTCTTCGACGATCCACAAGGCGTTGGCGTGATTGCCCTGCGCCATGGCATCGAAGTAATCCAGCGCCCAGTTGAACTCGTTCAATTGCGGCCAGTGGAAGTCACGCACCGCTGTGGCGTAATCGGTGCGGTGGGAAAGCAGGAAGTCGCGAGCGGCGAGGAAGGGGTGGCTGTTGGTGTTCATGGTTCTCTCCATCAATCAAGGTGTCGATCGGCGCGGGTAGTGAGTACGAAGCAGTCACGCGCCGAGAGAGGCATCGCTGCGCGTCGCGTGGCGTACGGGACAGGTGCGCAAACCTGATGATGGAGAGACGGCCGTCAAGAATGGTTTCACGGTGAATTCCCTTGGTTATTTTTGTCGGGACTGACCTGGTTCATGACCAGATATGAATCGAGTATAGGTATGCATAAAACAAATATGAATGGCTAAAAAAGCCCGTATGTTGTGCAAAAATGCATGGAGCTGTTTTGCTCGTCTCGTGGCTGAACCGCAAGGCGAATGCCACTCACACCGCCCTGGCGCTGGGAATGGCATTCGGCCCGCGGGCGTATTTACCAGAGCTTCAGGGTGTAGCTGACGATCAGGCGGTTTTCATCCAGGTCGCTGCCGAAGTGGGTCGAGCGCACCGTCGCGTTGCGCCACTTAACGCCGACATTCTTCAGCGGCCCGCTCTGCACCACATAACCAATGTCGGTATCACGTTCCCACTCCTTGCCTTGCGGGCGGTTGCCGCCCAGATCGATGTTGTCACCGGTGAGATAGCGGGCCATGAAGGTCAGGCCCGGCATGCCAATGGCCGCAAAGTTGTAGTCGTAGCGCGCCTGCCAGGATTTTTCATCCTTGCTCGCGAAGTCGCCGATCTGCACGAAGTTCACCAGGTACGCATCGGTGCCGTTGACGTAGGCGTAGCCGGTGTCGCCGCTCATGCCTTGGTAACCCAGGCCGAACGCATGGCTGCCGAGGCTGTAGGTGAACATCGCGCCAATCGCATTGTTATCAATATTGCTGCCGCCATCATCCGTTGAACGGGCAAAGCGCAGATCCGTCTTCAGCGACTGGCCGGTGGTGACTGGCAACACGTAGGTCAGGTTGACCAGGTGCTGGCTGTAGAAGTTGTCGAGG
>NZ_MUNM01000048.1 GCF_002286815.1 Pseudomonas sp. PICF141 | reverse complement strand
CTGTGGTGCGCCCAAAAGATCGCAGCCTTCGGCAGCTCCTACATTTGAATGGCGTACACCCTGTAGGAGCTGCCGAAGGCTGCGATCTTTTGGCGATGGGACACTCGCCAACATTCTGCGCGGCTTCACCCCAACGTATAACCGTTATCAACCTTCCAATCCTGCCCATAGACACCCCGGGCGCCTTGGGACAGTTGAAAGATAATCACATTGGCCACCGCCGACGCATCCAGAAAATGCCCCGGCAGCAGACGTTTGCCCAAGGTGTCAGCGACGTCATCGAGTTCACCATCGCTCAACCCCAGGTTGTCCCACATCGAGGTCGCGGTCGGCCCCGGCGAGACCAGATTGATGCGCACGTCATAACGCGCAAATTCCACCGCCAGTGTGCGTGCCTGAGCCGCCAGCGCGGCCTTGCTGGCGATGCAGGCGGCCAGACCGGGAAAGCTCGAACCGGTCAGGAAACTACCGACAAACACCACCGAAGCCGGGCTCGCCAACTCACCGCGCAACGCCGCCAGGGTGTTCAACGCCCCGGCACCGTTGACCGCCCATTGGCGCTGGAAGGCCGGCATGTCCAGGCTGTCGGCCATTTCGGCAATGCCAGCGTTAGGCACTAGATAATCCACCCGCCCCAGCGTTGCCGCCCGCCGGGCCAGCCCTTGAAGGTCTTCCTGGCAGGTAACGTCCCCGGCGCACCATTGCAGCCGTTCGCCGTAGATCTGCTGCAAGGCCGGCAATTCACCGACGGTGCGTGACATCGCCAGCACCTTGACCCCGCGCGGCAACAGCGCGGCGCACAACGCCAGGCCAATCCCGGAGCTGGCACCGGTGATCACCGCCAGACGATCCTGAAACTCGGTTTGCATCATGTTCTCCTGGGCATCGTTAATGCCAAGCACTGAGGACGTTGTGAGCCCCTATCTTTGAACAGACGCAGAAATACCGACTTGACGGCGATCACTTTTCTCAATGGCTCGCCGATCAATGAGCCGAGTGCGACATCGCTGGCTGCTGCTGAAGTATCGCTTGATCGATTTCGCTGAAACGCAGCACACGACCGCCCTGGTCGGCGGCCAGTTTCTCCGCCGCCTGCTGACTGGAGAACGACGCCAGCACCACACCCATTGCCCCCTTGAGTTGGGTGCCGATCACGTAGAACGCATCCTTGGCATCGATCAGGTGGGCATCATTGGGTGCGTTCCATGGGCTGCGGCCCATGTCGTGGACATACAACCGGGCCTCGCCATGATGATTTTCCGGTTGCAGCCACCAACCGATCATCTCCGCCGTGGAGCAGAATTTCCTGATGCCGCTGCGCTCGACCACTTCGCCCTTGGGCCCGGGGAAGCCTTCGATGATCATGCCGCAAACATGGCATTCATCACTGGGATGAAAGGCAGTGGCGGCGTCGCTGTAGGTGGCTTGCACCGGTTTGTCACAGGCCGCCAGCAGCAAACAGACCATCAGGCCTGCCGCGGCGCGTACCGTCGTCGAATACAGATTGCTCATCGTCAGATGCTCCAAAAACCAAGGTATGAATTCATGTCGCCCGCCGACGGAACAGTAACCAGGCCAAGCTCAAAGGCACTGCCACCCACAGCAACAGGCACAACCAGAGCATCGAGCCCGGCACCGGCAAATCGCTGCCCAACGTCAGCACACCAGCGCTACCGGCGCCGGGCTCGAAACCGGAGAGATTGATCAAGCGATAGACGTCGGCGGGATTGAGCAGCAGTAACCACGGCAACACCTTGGGGTTGAACTGCCCTTCGCTGAGCACCAGCAGTGCCAACAGCGCGAGGTCGAACACCAGCACGAAGAAGAACCACACCCCCAGCGCCAAGCCGGCGGCCGTGGATTTCTCGGCAGACACACTGCTCAGCACATAGGCCAGCCCCAAAAAGCCCCAGCCCAGTAATGTCGATGACAGCATGAATCGTCCAAACGCCCAGAGCAGCAGGTTCAGTTCGACGTCCTCCACCAGCACCGCAATCGCGAGCATTGCGCAGCCGAAACCGATGAGGATCGCCAGCGCCAGGATCAATCCGTGGCCGACGAACTTACCGATCAGAATGTGCCCGCGCCCCAGCGGATAGGTCAGCAACAGCAGCAACGTGCCGCTTTCGTCTTCGCCGACGATGGCGTCATAGGCCAGCAGCAAGGCAATCAGCGGCATCAGGAACGTCGCCAGGCTGGCCAGGCTGGCGATGGTGGCGGGCACAGAAGTGAAGCCCAATTGCCCGGAAGCCGCCGCCCCCAACCAGGCGATGCCGGTCGCTAACACCGCGAACAACAGGCTGATCGCCAACAACCAGCGGTTGCGCAAACCGTCATTGAATTCCTTGCGGGCCATGTTCCAGATCGGGTTCATACGGTCTCTCCACTGGGGGTCGTACCGGCCCGCCCCATGTAATAGCGGTAGACGTCTTCCAAGGACGGTGGGTCGATTTCCACGTCCGCCGGCTCGTGTTCATTGAGCAACTGGCGCAACAAGTCCAGTTTGTTGCCAGTGAGCGCAGCCACTTCGAGACCCTCCACACCCCAGCGCTGAGTGATATGCCCGGCCTTGTTCCAGGATTGCTGCAACGGCCCGGCGTGCTTGAGCCCGTTGGCGCGAATCAGCGTCGGCAAACCGGCCTTCTCGCGCAAACTGCGCAGACTGCCGAGGGCCAGCAAGCGCCCCCGGGTAAGAATCGCGGCACGGTTGATATGCGCCTCGACGCCCGGCAATACGTGGGAACAGAGAATGATGCTGGTGCCCTGGCTGCGCAGCCGGTCGAGCAACCGATAGAGGTCTTGAGTGGCGATGGGATCGAGGCCGACGGTCGGCTCGTCGAGCAGCAACAAGCGCGGCTCGCCGAGCAAGGCTTGGGCCAGTCCCAGGCGCTGGCGCATGCCTTTGGAATAAGTCTTGACCCGTCGATGCGCCGCGCCCGCCAGGCCGACTTCCTCCAGCAACACGTCCACTTGCGCCGGCGCTGCGCCTTTGAGGCGGGCGAAATGCCGCAAGGTCTCCTGGCCGCTCATCTGCGGATAGAAGGTCACGTTCTCCGGCAAATAGCCCAGCAGACGCCGAACCTGCGGATCACTGGGCGTGCGGCCGAACACCCGGACCTGCCCTTCACTGGCCTGAAGCAGACCGAGCACCAGTTTCATGCTGGTGGTCTTGCCCGCGCCGTTGTGCCCGAACAAGCCCAGCACTTCGCCTTCGCCCAGGCTCAGGTTCAATTGATGCAACACCGTGGTGTACCCATAGCGCTGGCTGACGCCTTCCATGTCGATGACGTTCATGCGGTGGGCTCCTGGGTCATGGGTCGTGTGGTGGGATTCATCAGCGGATGGCTGTCCAGGACGCCCGGCGACTTCATGACCGGAAAGGCCCGTTGTACCCAGCGCAGCAACTCGATCCCGGGGCTGTTCATCAACAGCCGCACCTGGGGGTACAGCCACAACAGGCGGTCGACGTTGTCGTTGGGTTCATAGGCGATATCGCCCAGGCCATCGTTGTTGCGATCCCAGCCCAGATAATCGCTCCAGTAATTGCCCCGGCCATTCGCCGACCATTCCTGCAAGCGGGTGGCGACGTATTTGACCTGCCGTTGGTTGCCGACAAAGGCGTTGTCGGCGATGCGGTTGTCTTCGGAGCCCGCGGTGAGGTGAATGCCCACGGCGCTGTGCTCGAAGTGGTTGTGTTCGATGCTGTTGAACAGCGAGTTGTAGATGAACAATGCCTTGCCCTCGGCGCCGCTGATCATACTGTCGCCGGTCGAGCCGTCGCGCACGTCCGTGACGAAGTTGTCGCGCAAGGTGGAATAGGTGATGTAGTTCATCAGGATGCCGTAGTTCTGATCCTGTTCAGAGCGGTTGCCGGTCACCGTGAGCTTGCGGCTTTGCATCAGGGCGTAGCCGGTGCGGGTGCGGCGGGTGGTGTTGCCGATCAGCCGGTTGTCGTTGGCGAACATGTAATGCACACCGTAACGCAGGTCTTCCAGGGTATTGCCCTGCAGCAGGTTGCCGTTGGAGGTGTCGATGTAGATGCCATCGCGGCTGTCGCGCACCTGATTGCCAATGACCCTGGCACCCTGCACCGCGTACAGATGAATACCGTTGCCGCGATCCTGGGAGCGCAGCGCCGGATCTCCCTGGATACGGTTGTCGATCAGACTCGCATCCTGCGTTCTGTCGACCCAGATACCGAAACCCTGGCCCTGCAGGCGATTGCCTTTGATCACCGCGCCACGGGCCTGGGGCTGCAGAAACACCGCCGCATTCATGGCCGTGAGGTCGTGCCCCCAGTCCAGAAACGTACAGCCCTCGATGCGCACATCGGGCGCGCTGACCGTCACACCATTGCCCTGCCCTTGCGCCTGAAACACCGCGCCGGGCTCGCAGAGAATCTGCATCGGTTGATCGACGCTGAACGAGCCAACGTACTCGCCCGCAGGCAAGTGCCAGCGTTGTTCAGCGTCAACCCGCAACGGCAATGTGGTGATGGGTTGCACCGCCAGCGCGCTGCCGGACATCAGCAGGAGCGCAAACGCGACCTTGATCGGCGTGCGCTTGATATCGGTCATCGGCCCGCTCCCGTTGATTGGCAACCGTCAGGCCCGCTCGACCTTCATGCGGCCGACCATTTCCATGTGCAGCGCATGGCAGAACCAGCTGCAGTAGTACCAATGCAGACCGGCCTTGTCGGCGGTAAAGGTGATGGACGAGGTTTGCTGCGGGCTGATCTCCATGCTGGCGCCATGGTTGGTCATGACGAAACCGTGGGTCACGTCCTCGATCTGGTCGATGTTGGTGATGATCACGGTGACCTCGTTGCCCTGCTTGACCGTGAATTCGGTCAGCCCGTAGGCCGGGGCCATGGAGGTCATGTAGACCCGCACATGATTGCCGTCGCGGATGACCTTGTTGTCGGTCTCCAGGTTGATCCCGTCTTTCTTGGCCAGCTCCACGGTGGCGGCGAAGAACGGGTCGTTGCGGTTCCAGATCTTCTGGGTCTTGATCTGGTCCCGGCGCGCCAGGATGCAATCGTGGGGTTCGGCAAACGCAGGGCCGTCATGCACCAGCTTCATTTCGTCGCCGGAAATATCGATCAACTGGTCGTTTTCCGGGTGCAACGGTCCGGTTGGCAGGAAGCGGTCCTTGGAGAATTTGCACAACACCACCAGCCATTTGCCATCCGCTTCATTGGTTTCGGTCAGCGAGGCATGGTTATGCCCGGGCTGGTACTGCACGTCGAGCTTCTGCTTGATGTAATTGACCTTCTCGCCCTTGTAGGCACGTATCGCTTCTTCCATGTTCCACTTCACCACCTGGCTGTCGATGAACAGCGTGGTGTAGGCATTGCCGCGACCGTCGAAGGTGGTGTGCAAAGGCCCCAGGCCCAGTTCAGGCTCGGCGACGATAACCTCGCGCGGGTCCTTGAATTTATCGGCGAACAGGTCGTCCAGCCGGTCGATGGCAATCATCGAGACCGTCGGCGACAGCTTGCCGTTGGCAATGAAGTACTTGCCATCGGATGAGGTATTGAGACCGTGGGGGTTCTTCGGCACCGGGATGTAGCGAGTGAATTCAGAGTCCTTGCCATCGGTTTTACGACCGTCGACCACCGGCACTTTCGAGTCTTCCAGGGTGATGAATTTGCCAGCCTTGATCGCGGCCTCGATGCGCGGGATGTTGAACACCACGACCCAGTCGCGCTCGTTGCGCATCATGCCACCCAGGTCGTAAGCCTTCTCCGAGTTGTAGCAGGTGGACGCGGCGTACTTGCCGGTGTAATCGGCGTCGGAGTTGTCCAGGTTGCCATCGACGATCACCTGGAAGGCCATCTCCATTTTCTCGGCATCGATGGCGTTGAACAGGGTGAAGCTGTTCTTGTCTTGCAGGTCGAAGGTGCGGCCGTCATTGGGGTGCGGGATGACGAATTCGGCATTGGCGAACACGTACTTGGTGTACGGCACTTTTTGCAGGCGCAGGCCGTGGATGGCCTGCACGTTCGGCACCGTGAGGATCTTGTCGCACTTCATGATGTCCAGGCGGATGCGCGCGACCCGGGAGTTGGCCTTGTCGTTGATGAACAGGTACTTACCGTCGTATTTGCCATCGGTCATGGAGATGTGCGGGTGATGGCAATCGCCATTCTGAAATTTCGCACTGTCGCCCAGGATCCGCTTGCTTTCGTTGGTCAGGCCCCAACCGGTGGCCGAGTCGACGTTGAACACCGGAATACGCATCAACTCACGCATCGACGGCACACCGAGCACCCGCACTTCGCCCTGATGACCGCCACTCCAGAAGCCATAATATTGGTCCAGCTCACCGGGGCCGACATGGATTTTCGCCTGCGCATCCTTGACCGCCGCAGCCCACGATTCGCGGCTGAACACTGCGCCGCCTAACGTTGCCGCACCCGCCAGCACCGCACCGGTCACGGCGCTGCCGCCCAGAAAACCGCGACGGCTGAGTCCCGCGTGTTCTTCTTCCTGCACCGGTTTTGTGGATTCTGTGTCAGTCATGTTGCGTACTCCTTGAAGGGATAAAAACGGTCACTGCGCAGGTGCGCTCGCAAGCTTCATTCAGCTGCCTGCACTTGCACGACGGGTATCAGTTGCGCCGCCACGGGTGCCGGTTTGCCGCGCTTCTTGCGCTTGTTGATCAGCGGCGGGCATTTGTTTTCGTTGTGATAGGTCATCTGGCAATCGAGGCAGTAGTGACACTCGTTGGCATTGATCCGGCCATCAGGGTGAATCGCCTGGATTTCGCATTCCTTGGCGCACAACTGGCAGGGGCTGCCGCATTCCTGGCGGCGCTTGAGCCAGTCGAACAGACGCAATTTGGTCGGGATCGCCAGTGCCGCGCCCAAGGGACAGATGTAGCGGCAATAGACTTTGCGCGTGAAAACGTTGATCACCAGCAGCGCCACCGCATAGAGCACGAACCACCACTGACGGTCGAACTTGAGGGTGATGGCGGTTTTGAACGGCTCCACTTCGGCGAACAGCTCGGCGGTGGACATCGACTCCAGGGAGATGCCGAAAAGCAGCAGCAAGATGATGTATTTGATCGCCCACAACCGCTCATGCACCGCGAACGGCAATTCGTATTGGGGAATTTTCAGCTTGCGCGCGGCTTCGTTGATCAGCTCTTGCAAGGCGCCGAACGGGCACAGCCAGCCACACGCCACGGCCCCACAGCAGGATGCTCGCGGCGGCGAAGACCCAGAGCATGAAGACCAGCGGATCGGAAAGAAACAGCTCCCAGCGAAAGTGCTCGAACAGCGCATGCACAAAGGTCAGGACATTGACCACCGACAATTGCCCCAAGGCATACCAGCCCAGAAAGACCACGGTAAAGAGCAAGTAACCACGACGCAGCCAGTGCAGAAAGCGTGGCCGGCGGGTGAGCTTGTCTTGCAGGAACAGGATGGCCGTCAGCAGTAACAATGCGCTCGCGAGGACGGCGATCTGGAAGTGTTTCTGATACCAGATGGTCAACCACATCGGCCGGCTGGCTTCCTCGATGGCCGCCCGCTCTTCGGCACTGGGCGCCGGTCGCTCAAGGTAGGGTTCGGGCAATTGATAAGGCAGTTCGAAGCTGCTGAAGGTGCCACTGACCGGTCCCGTCTGCCGCCGCACCAGGAGCTCCAGGGACCACGGCGATCCCGGATCGAAACCGGCCGGTTCGCGGACAATGAAGATCGACATTTCATCGAACTCGGGCATGCCTTCGGCAAACACGTCGGTGAGTCGCTGATGGTCCATGTCGCGAAAGCTGATGATGTTGCCGAACTGGCGCAATTGCACCCGATCGAAAATCCCGCCGCGCACATACCCAGAGCCTTTATAGGAAAACAGCCCGCGCCCCAGCACCATAATGGCTTGTTCGCCGGGTTTGAGTTCCTGCATGAGCAAGCGATATGGGTTGTCGCCCAGCAGCGCGCGGCCAATGGTCGGTGGGTTCAAGTCGGCGGTGTACAGCTCGATGAAGGTGTCATCGACTTGATCCGGGCCGGCGTTGTCGACGCCCTCGGCTTCGGTGCCCTTGAAGGCGGCATCGACCTGCCCACGGGTCAGGTTCAACCGGCGAATGGCGCCGTTACCGGTCAGTTGCTCCCAGGTGGCGGGCTCGTAGAAATCCTGGCGCACAGTGGCAGGTTTGTTCAGCACCCCGCCCCTGTCCTCGATCAGCTTCAACGATACGGCCACCTCATGGGCGGCACGCATGATGACCTCATTGACCACCATGGCGGTGACCGTTGCACCAGCGATGGCATCCACGGTGACCGCGCTCGGGTCGCTGGAATGCCCGACGACTACCCGCTGGCTGACCTTGATCCCTTCGTATCGGGCACTGAAACCGTGGAGCTTTTCTTCGGGGATGCCGATCAGCAGAATCGGTTCGTGGTGCTCCAGCACATAGGCGTCCCGAATCACGCCGGCGGTGTCGAGGATCACCTGAGTGTTGATGGGTTTGCCCGAGTAGGCCGGAATGTCCACCACGTCCAGGCTCTGGAACACATAACCGATGACCTTGCCGGCCGCCGACAGCGTGCGCACCTTGAACGTGCCTTCGGGGTCGGAGATTGAATCGGTTTGCGGGAAGACCTTCTCGATGCGCTGCTGCTCGATGTCGCCGTATGACTTGGCCTGCACCGTCGCGAACACGGCGATCATCAGCAAGACCATCACCACCAGCCCGACGCTCCAGATGCGTGGATTGCCATGTATCGAAGGCTGATGGGTTGTCATGAATTCGCTGATTTCAAAAGGGCTTGCGGCCATGTTAGGGAGCGTTGCGCGCCCCGCCCTTGATTGAAATCAACTCGATAAAATTCCTTGCGCCAGAGCTCCCGAAGCCTCAAACGGTGCGGGAAAACCGGCCTTTTTGCTCCTCTCCCAGATAGGCGTCAAATGCCATTGCGGTACTGCGCATCATCAAATGCCCTGGCGGCAACAGCACCAACTCGTCGCTGTGAATCTGCAGCAGCCCGTCACGTACCTGCTCGTCCAGTCGCGCCAGCGAATCGGCAAAATACTCGGTGAAGCAAATGCCATGACCTGCTTCGAACTTGGCGAAATCGATCCGCCCGTGGCACATCAGGTCGCTGATCACTTCGCGGCGCAGCAGGTCGTCAGCGCTCAAGCGATAACCTCGATGCACCGGCAACAAACCTTGATCGATACGGGCGTAATACTGCGAAAGCTCCTTGACGCTCTGGCTGTAGCTGTCGCCGACCTTGCCGATCGAAGACACTCCAAGGCCGATCAAGTCGCAGTCGGCGTGGGTCGAGTAGCCCTGAAAATTGCGTTGCAGGGTGCCATGGGTGCGGGCCAGCGCCAGTTCGTCGTCCGGCAAGGCGAAATGATCCATGCCGATATACACATAACCGGCCTCGGTCAGGCGGCGGATGGTCAGCTCGAGCAACTCCAGCTTGCGCTCCGGTGGCGGCATGTCCGCCGGGCGAATCAGCCGTTGCGCGCGCACCAGCTCTGGCAAATGGGCGTAGCTGTAGGCGGCAATCCGGTCCGGGCGCAGGGCAATGATCTTGCCCAGGGTGATGTCGAAGCTGTTCACGGTTTGCAGTGGCAGGCCGTAAATCAGATCGACGCTGATCGACTTGAATTGCGCCTCACGCGCCGCCGCGACCAGCGCGTAAATCTGCTCTTCGCTTTGTTGGCGATTGACCGCCGCCTGCACGTCGGGATCGAAGTCCTGTACGCCAAAGCTCAGGCGATTGAACCCCAGTTGGCGCAGCGACTGGATCTGCTCGGCGCTGATGGTGCGCGGATCGACCTCGATGGAAAACTCATGCTCATCGCTGTCGTCCATGTCGAACGCCTGGTGCAGGCAGTCCATCAGCTCCGCCAGCTGTTCACGGGTCAAATACGTCGGCGTGCCCCCGCCCAAGTGCAGTTGCGTGAGCTTGCGCGTGCTGTCGAATAACGCCGCCTGCATGACGATTTCACGTTTGAGGTACGTCAGGTATTCGACGGCCCGATGGGTTTTGCGGGTAATGATTTTGTTGCAGGCGCAGTAGTAGCAAAGGCTCTTGCAGAACGGAATGTGGATATACACCGACAACGGCTTGGGCACCGCCGCCCGGTTGCTGTCGCAGGCGGCACGCTGATAGTCGTCGAGGGCAAACGCCTGATGAAACTGTGGCGCCGTGGGGTAAGAGGTATAGCGCGGCCCTGGGCGGTCATATTTTTCGACCAGGGCTCGATTGAAATCGAATGCAGGTTTCATGATCAATCAACTCGTAGATTGGTTAATGCCTTGCACTGCCTGAATCCTGTTCAAACAGGTTGCAGATGGCATCCACGTCCGGCCGGCCGGCGGGAAGAATGCTGATGAACCGGTCCGACAATTCAATCAACCCGTCACGACTCAATTGCTCCAGCAGTGGCCAGACAGCCGCAAAGTATTGATGGAAGATCAGCCCATAACGCCGTTCGATGGCACGGATATCCAACTCTTGATCACACGCCAGGCGCTCCGTGACCATGTGCCGTATCTGATCCCCCGCCTCGAAACGCCAGCCACGAGAGGTGGGTAATTGGTCCCGGTCCAGTTGCTGCTGATAGCGTTCGATTGCATCGGTGTTTTGCGTGTACAAATCGTCGATCTGACTGATAGCCCCCAAACCGAAACCGATGTGGTCGCAATAGCCGTGACGGGTAAAACCGTCACACGTGCGGCGCAACCGGCCGCGCTCCTGAGCGATCGCCAGATCATCATCGGGCCGCACGAACTGCCCCATACCGATGTAGTGATAACCCGCGCCCATCAATTGTTCGAAGGCGATCTGGCGCATCGCGCCTTTATCGTCCTGGCTGCACAGTGCCCTGACCTTGTCGCCGAGCCTTGGCCGATAGCGGCGTGGTGGCCGGGCATAATCGAACACCATCAGCCTGTCCGGCTCCAGCTCGATAATGGTCGTCAGTTTCAGCGCGAAACTTTCTGGCGTTTGCCAGGCATGACCAAACCCCAGATCGACGTTGATGGATCGATAACCAAAGGTGCGGGCGGCATCGATCAGTGAATGAACAGGGGCCGGGTTCTGGTAGCAGGCCACGGACAGGTCACAGTCGCCGTCGATATCCGGAACACCGATGCTGACATGATTGAATCCCTGGCCCCGCAGCGCGCCCATGGTCGTCCAATCGGTATGGTGAAGGTCGACATCAACGCTGTAGTCGCCGCACTCATGTTCAAGAAAGTTGAACCGGCCACGCAGATGACTCATCAGCCGATCGAGATGAGCGCTGGTGGGCGTTCCGCCGCTCAGATGAAACTCTTCGACGCGCTGTTCGGAACTGAGGTGGCAACCGACGACGTCGATCTCGTGTTCCAGGCGTTGAAGGTACTGTTCGATGTCGCCGTGCTCGCAGGAGGCATCGGGCGGGGAACAAAAGGATGACTTGAGCCGGGAAGGCAACTGCACATTCAGGGCGATCGGGCGTCGTTTCTGACGGCTGACGCGCAAGGCACGAAGCAAATCCAGGGAGCCAATGCCGTCATGAAACCTTTGCGTATCGACATGGCAGTTGGGGTCAAGTACGCCCTGGTCGCACCGAGCGATCAGTTCGCCGGGGGCGTCAGAAAAATCGAGCATGACAGGTCTCCGAGACTGGCTGCGGATCAACAGTGTCGGGGATTGACGATCAATGCTCCTTGACTTGTATCAAGCGCAAACCAAGTGCTTGCAGGACAGACCTTGGGGCAAGGCCGCTTACCACGTCAGGTAGAACATTCCCTTGGCCAGTAGCACGATGACGACCAAATGGCAAAACACACTGCCATGGATGAAATGCAGGTAGCGAGCGTTCATTCGGCCGCTTTTGAACAAAAACAGGGCGACCAGAAAATGCAGCAGCACGCTCACGGCGACCATGATTTTCAGCAGCAGCAAGGTGCTGAACGATGAAGCCATTGGCGTTGCAAGAACGGGTAAATAGCGCAGCCAGACCATGCCCAGCCCCGCGCCGAACAAAACCAGCAGCACCCACGGCATCAAGGTGCGGGCGCGGCGGCCAATACCCTCCTCGACCAGCAGCATTACTTTGGCGGGCAATTGTTTGCGGATGCTTTCCAGGAACAGGACTTCGAAAAACACTGTGCCGATAAAGATCAGGGCGGCAAACAGATGAAAGGTCAGAAACAGCGGATAGAGCATGAATGTTCGCCCTCGGTTCAGCTGTCGGTTTCTGCGCAGAATACAGAGCCGGTCGACTCAGGCGAATTGACATCAATCAAGAAACCCGCGAATCCCCGAAGCGGCCTGGCCGCGGGTTTGCGAACACAAGCGGCGACCTGTTGTTTGCAGGCGTTGCTGGTTAGCCCGCCTCAACGCTTACCTTGAAACTATTGTCTAAGCTTAAGCTTCAGCATGAGGGCTCAGCCATGTGCGGACGACTTTCGCAGTATCGAGGTATCCACGAATTCGTGGCGGCGCTGAGCATGCCCAACGCCCTGGTCAATAATGCTGGCGATCAGCCGCTCGAGCTCTACAACGCCGCGCCATCGACTCAGCTCGCCCTCCTCCATGAAGAAAGCGGCATGCTGCACGCCGACAGGGTTCGCTGGGGCTGGCGACCGCACTGGGCCAGGGATCACGCGACACCGATCAACGCCAGGGTCGAAAAAGTTGCCCACGACCCGTTCTTCAAGGAGATATGGCCGCACCGGGCAATTGTCGCCATCGACAACTGGTTTGAATGGGTTTACGAAGGCGGTCCGAAGAAACAGCCTTACCTGATCCGTCGAAAGGATCGCGCGCCGATCCTGTGCGCCGCGATCGGTCAGTACCCAAGGTACGAAAAGGAGCCGGACGAGCATGACGGCTTCGTGATCATTACCGCGGACAGTGAAGGCGGCATGGTGGATATTCACGATCGGCGGCCGGTGACGCTCAGTCCCGAATTGGCGCGCGAATGGATTGATCCATACACACCCAAGGAGCGCGCCCAACAGATACTCCTGCAAGAACGCGAACCTTGCGACGTCTTCGAATGGTTCAAAGTGGACATGGCCGTGGGCAATGTGAGGAACCAGGGCTCAGAACTGATAGAGCCTGTCGACGGCCCGCGCACCTGACGCGCTCCGGATTCCGAATCGCCAATAAGGCTGCGCCACCATGACGAGCGGGGATAAAACAATCTGAACCCGCACTTTCCCTCCCAGTCGAAAAATTTGGCAGCCCTTAATCACTGAAGCATCACTTTAAAGGAGTCTTTCCATGAAGATTTCGGAAGTCATGACCAAAGATGTGTTAACAGCCAAGCCAAACCAGACGATCCAGGAGGCCGCGAACATGATGGCCAGGATCGACAGCGGTGCCATTATGGTTGAGGAACAGGAGCGTCTGGTTGGCATGATAACGGACCGGGATATAGCCATTAGAGCCGTAGCCGAAGGACTCCCCGGCAAAACCCCTATCAGTAAGGTAATGACGGGCGGCATCCGCTATTGCTTCGAGGATGAAGACATCGAGCATGTGGCAAAGAACATGGCAGACATTCAACTGCGTCGCCTGCCCGTACTGAATCGGGAAAAGCGTCTGGTGGGTGTCGTATCGCTGGGCAACATTGCCAGCACCCGATCTCAATCTGCCGCTGCGACCGTATTGCGCGGCGTGGCGCAGGCCCATTGACCGGTGGGACAACGGGCGTCTAAACGCTCATCAGGATTAAAGTGGCCATGGATCCGGCATGCGCTCGCCTGGCTTGGGCTGGAATCCTTGCGTTCGGTTTCAGCGGTCAGGCGAGTGATTCTCCCGGCATCCGCTAATGCATCAAGCAAGCACCTTTCGCTGCATCCGGCGCACGCTCTGTGACAGGTCAGTCCGGCTCGATGAGCAGGTCTTTGTCTTGCGCGCCTAGGGCCGGCTCCTGGTCTTCCAGGTCGTCAGTATCACGCTTCTTTTTCAGGCGGGCTCGAGCGCGCTCGGTGTCATAGATCTTTCCCTCGGCCAAGCCGCTCAGGGTTGTTGAAATTCGATAGAAACCACCGCACGGCTCGCAATGAATGCGCAAGCCACTGCCGTACGAAGAATCTTCCAGCGCATAAGTATTTCCACAAAGCGGACAGTTCATAGCCACACCTCCCGATCCAGCCATAGCCGCTTCAGCCCGCCATCAACGCTGACAACCTGGATAGGGAGAGTGACAAATAGCGGGGTTACTTTTCTGAAACTGACAGCCAGGACTTAATCCGAAGTCAGTGATTGCCTGGAGCGAATCGGCGCAGTGACCGACTTCTCCTCGGTGTCGCAACGCAATAAGGAAACGTTGTAATCGTAGGTTGATATCAACGGTACCGGATCATCATTGCGTGACATCTCAAGCCATTGTCTTGTGCGTTCGATGTCAAAGCACTCGTTTCTGAATTTCATTCTCGCAACAAGGTTCGCAGAGACCTTGTAGCGTCCACATCCGGCCGGGCAATCGACCTCTGTCCAGTCTTGAGCGGCTTGACCGGTTTTAGAGGCCGCCTGACAAATTAAGCACTTCATGTTCGATCTCCGTTTCCATGAACTACAAACTGTAGACGATCCGCGACCCAGGAGCCGTTCACTCCAGCAGAAAACCAGGCATCCCGTCGCGCCAACTGCAATGACCACCTGGCCAATCAATCGTTCATCAAAAGTGAAGAGCCCAGCGCAATGGCTGGGCTCCGGCTATCTTCTGTTTTCCAGCATCTTATCGGCGAGTGCCTTGGCCCTTTGGATCAACAGATTCTGTCTGTCTTCGTGGGTGGCTTCTCCTACCACCGGTGCCGTCAGATGGCTTTCGGCAATCAACGCGGCACAGAAGTATTGGTCCCAAACAGTGCTTTGCTCCGACTCCTGTCTATTCATTTGGTCGGCGATCATATGCGGCTCCTTTTGATGAGGTAGCTCCTTAAGTTTATGCCCGAATCGTGGCCTACCCGTGTGGAAGGATGACCGGCACCTCCTTGCCATCCGCCCACTGGCGACAAGACGTTTCCTCAACTAGGATTTTTAGCGCACAGGACTTCGCCCACTGTGTTGTCGGGCGACTCATCAAAGGAGAGATAGATGACATCTACTCGAATTTCCGAGCAAACCTATCGTGGATGGTCCAACCCCATCTTGCTCGAACTCAAGGAAAGAGAACATCAGCTAAGCCCGTCGGCACGCCAGGCCCTGCAAAATGTCCTGGTGGAGAGGAGGCTTCTTGACACTGGCAACCCATCCGGCAGCGATCGGCGCAAAGCTGATCCGGCCCGGTAAAACGACAGACATCCATCGCGTTCCCATCCGGTCATCCTCCACGCTGCTGGCATTGCGCCCGGCAGCGTGTTCATAAACTGCTACCTAACTTCCAGACAAAAAAAAGCCCAGGCAGCTGATGGACGCCTGGGCTTTAAAAATGCATAAACCGTGGTGGTGAACGCGAGGCAATACTACCCAATTGGAGGACATGTAACAAGATATTCTAATTCACTATCCAGTTACTAAATCTCCTAAGCCTTTAAATATCCACACTATTTTCAAGTCATTTGCTGACTGTTCCGCTTCCGGCACCCTCGATTGCAGTGGAAAAAGCCTCCCGTGCATCGCGCACCAGCTCGCGCCATTGAGCGTTGCTGATGAGCCCGGCCTCTTGGATTCCATCCGCCGCCTTCAGCAGTTTGTCGTAGTGTTCTTCACAATCCATCCCGGCCTCCGGTTCTCTCAAGAGCCGGTACCAGGCATCGAGGGCTGCCTTTTTTCGATCATCATTCATGGCCAAACTCCAAGGACTGTCAGCCCTTGGAAGTTGATTCAGGCATGACCGTTCCTCAGTTCCGACATACGGCAACGGCGGGCGTTACAAACAATCCCGGACCGCCTGGCGCAGCGCCCCTGACTTGGCCCACGGTGGCCCCTGGTAAAGCGAAACCCGGCTGCCATCCTTCGATTTCACGATGTCGAGAATTTCGTCGGCCGTGATAATGCTTGGCGCGGTGATCCGGTAGCCATTGGAAATCGGCGATTGCGTCGCCCCTGGCACGTCCTGACGCCATAACGGTAATACACACGCGGCATATTCCTTGGGCGCCTTCTCGCTGTACTTGCTGACATTGGGCTCGCCGGGCACCACGGATGCGGGTAATGAACAACCCGCCAACAGAGCCACCGCTATTCCCGCTACCAACCTGCGCATAACGCTTCCCTATCCTGAAAAACGGGAAATGTAGCCTGTACTTGCGCAGACATCCAGCAAGCAGCCGGCGAAGTCTATAAAGGAGCTTCGCCCTGCCCCTGCCCGGCTCCCGAGCCGGAATCGGGATACGATCTTGCATTGAGGTAGGCCATCCATCGCTCGTACGCTTCATGCTGCCATTTCATGACCCGCTCCCATTCCGGACCACTCATCTGATGGGCCGAGATCAGTTTCATCATTTCCGTGGTGGCCGCATCCAGGTCAACGATCAGCTCATGTGCATGGTGTCTGAAATCATCGGTAGTCGTCATTTTCGAGATAGCCTCGCCCCAGCGAATAAATCACTACCTCAATACGACAGCAGAGCTGTCATCTCACGTTAATGTTCCCGACCAGTGGAACCACCTTTCATCACTATCCCTTCACGCAGACCACTTGTCGCAAAGTGTGCAGCACTTCCACCAGATCACGCTGGGCGTACATGACTTTATCGATGTCTTTGTAGGCCATCGGAATCTCATCGATGACCGCCGCATCCTTGCGGCACTCCACATGAGCGGTCGCGCGAATCTGGTCCGCGACGGTGAAGGTATTCTTGGCTTTGGTGCGGCTCATGGTCCGACCAGCACCGTGGCTGCAGGAGCAGAACGATTGCTCGTTGCCAAGACCTCGAACGATGAAGCTTTTGGCGCCCATGGAGCCGGGAATGATCCCAAGTTCGCCTTTCTTCGCCGACACCGCGCCCTTGCGGGTGACCAGCACGTCTTCGCCGAAGTGCCGCTCTTTCTGCACGTAATTGTGGTGGCAGTTCACCGCCTCCAGCGCGACCTCGAAGGGTTTACGGATCACTTGCCGCGCGGCCTGAATTACCGCCTGCATCATCAAGGCCCGATTCTGCCGAGCGAAGTCCTGAGCCCAGCCCACCGCTTCGACGTAGTCATCGAAGTGCCGGCTGCCCTCTTTGAAATAGGCCAGGTCGCGGTCCGGCAGATTGGCGATGTGCTGGCGCATGTCCGCTTGGGCTAACTGAATGAACAGAGTCCCGATGGCATTGCCAACGCCGCGAGAACCGCTGTGCAACATGAACCAGACGCGGTTGACTTCATCCAGGCAGACTTCGATGAAATGATTACCGGTACCGAGGGTGCCCAGGTGCTGACGGTTGTTGGTGCTGGCGAGTTTGGGGTACTTGTCGGTGATCGCCTTGAACCGTGGGCTCAGCGCCGCCCAGGCTTGATCGGCCTGGTGTGGAACGTGGTTCCAGGCGCCTTCATCGCGGCGGCCACGGCTCAACGTGCGGCCATGAGGCACGGCTTTTTCGATGGCACTGCGCAGGCCGTGCAGGTTGTCTGGCAAGTCGTCGGCGGTGAGTGAAGTACGCGCGGCAATCATGCCGCAGCCGATGTCCACCCCCACCGCCGCCGGAATGATCGCGCCCACGGTGGGGATCACGCTGCCGATAGTGGACCCTTTGCCCAGATGCACGTCCGGCATCACCGCCAGGTGCCTGAAGATGAAGGGCATCTTCGCGATATTGATCAACTGCTGCCGGGCTTCGCTTTCGACCGGCACACCCTCGGCCCACAGTTTGATGGGTTTGCCGTTGGCGACTTCCAGCAATTGGTAGACAGGTTTTTGCATGATTTCGACTCTCTTGCGATCAGACGAACATAACGCTCCAGACAGGTAAATAGGACTACTATTTCGTAGCGGGGAATTGCAGGAGGTCATCATGTGGCTTAACGAAGAGGAACAGCAACTTCGGCGCGACTTGCAAGGTATAGCCTCGGACCTGAGGTGGTCGGCGGTAGAGCTTTTGCGTATCGCAGAGCAATTGCGCCTGGCCGGCAATGACGTGGACGCCGAGGCAACGATAAGGCTGTGCGAGTTGTTCCATGGCGATGAAGAGCGACTGGCGGGCTATGCTGAAGAAGTAAAAGCCAAATCCATCAGTCGAACGAAAGCTCACTAGAGAGCGCTGCCATGAACAAGCGTCTATGCGCGCTGATCGCCGTGCTGGCGGCGTCAGGTGGCTGCAACACCGAATCACATATTTATCGAGACCAACCGCTGGTCGCCAAGGTCGAAACTGGCATGAGCAAGGAACAAGTCCAGCAGATTGGCGGCCAGCCTTTATCGATCACCAAGCGCACGGTGGAACCTGGTACCTGCTTTGATTACAAGCTGATCCAGGATGGCCGTCAGCAGCCGTACATTGTCAGTTTCGACAAGCAGGGCAAGGTCGACCACAAAAGCTTCATGACCTGTGCGCAATGGAGTCGAGCCCAACAAAAAGCCAGAGAATATTCCCCTTCCACAGGCGGGATGGGTGGCGGCGGCTATTGATGCCAGAGCGTAGCAGCTGCCGAGCTTGCGAGGCTGCGTTCGGCGGCGAAGCCGTCGTATACCGGTTTGGCTAAAACACCGCGCCGCCTGAAATCACGACCGCTTCGCAGCCGAACGCAGCCTCGCAGGCTCGGCACCTGCTACAACGCTCTATTTGTCTGATTTATGGCTGCGTGACGCTTTACCCGACCGGGCTCTGTAGGCGGGAAGCGAAGCCGCGTAGGCCAATGCTTCCTCTTTGCTTGCAAAAGCGCCAAGCCGGTCACCTTTGGTGCACACCCGCCAGGGGCCGTTGTTCACACTGAGTACGTCATAGCCGTTCATGTGCATTTTGTTCAGCATCGGAACGCTCATAGTCATCTCCATTCGGCAGTGATAGTTCTGGATCGACTCCACTACCTTACACCCGACTTTCACTGAAGTACCAACCAGACGTCGCGTCGGCATTCCGGCATTCCAATCGCACTTTCAGCAAACCTGTCGACTCAAAACCTTAAAGCAGACACCTCAACGGACTTCGGTCTGAATATTGCATTTTTATGTCTGTTTTATGACAACAGCAGTCGGGTAACTCATGAAAGTACGTGCCACGGTCATTTGCGAACAGGATCGACATATCCTCCTGGTGCGCAAGCCCAAGTCTCCCTGGACCTTGCCCGGCGGAAAAGTAGAACCAGGCGAAACCGCTGCGGGCGCGGCCATACGAGAGCTTTACGAAGAAACAGGACTGGGGGTCGACGGCCTGCTGTACCTCATGGAACTGGAAACAACCAGCACTCGGCACCATGTCTACGAAGCATCGGTCGTAAACCTGGCGGAGGCTAGTCCACAAAATGAAATCTTCGACTGCATCTGGTATCCGCTGGAGGCCGTCCACAATCTGAAAATCAGCGACGCCGCACTCAGAATCGTCAAAGCGTTTCGGCGTCGCTTGTAGGTCGCAGGTATTCCGGCCCGACGCCAACTGCAAGCTGTCAGCCTTGATCGCCCCCACCGACCGGCATGACCATGCCGGTGATGTAGGAGGCTTCGTCGCTGGCCAGAAACAGGATAGCGCTGGCCTGCTCATCCAGCGTGCCGTAGCGCTTCATCAAACTGCTGTCGAGGGTCTGGTCGACAATTTGTTGATACCAGAGCTTTTCCTGCGCGCTCTGTTGCTCGGTGTTGCGTGGGATCAGCCGCGGTGGCGCCTCGGTGCCGCCGGGGGCGGTCGCGTTGACCCGCACGCCACGACCGGCCGTTTCGAACGCCAGGCAGGCGGTCAGCGCATTGACCCCGCCCTTCGCCGCACCGTACGGCACGCGATTGACGCTGCGGGTAGCAATGGATGAAACGTTGACGATGGCGCCGCTACCTTGTTCGAGCATGAACGGCAGCGCGGCATGGCAACACCATAATGTCGGAAACAACGAACGGCGCACTTCGGCTTCGATCTGCGCCTCTTCATAGTGCTCGAAAGGTTTGGCCCAGATCGTGCCGCCCACGTTGTTGACCAGCACATCGAGGCAACCAAAACGTTCGACAGCGGTGCGCATCACGCGCAGGCATTCGCTGTATTGCTCAAGGTCGGCAGTCAGTGCGAGCACCTGACTGCGCTGCCCCAGTTCTTTCTGGAGCTCGAACACCAGATCGGAGCGGTCGACCAGAATCAGTCGCGCGCCTTCCGCGGCCATGCGTTCAGCCACGCGCCGGCCGATGCCCTGGGCGGCACCGGTAATCAGCGCGACTTTTTCGTGGAATCTGTTCATGTGTACCTCGTGATGAAGGATGCCGGCCGGTTCGAACCAGGTCAGTTAAAACGCAGAACCTGTGGGAGCGTGGCTTGCCCGCGAAGAACGATGACGCGTAATGCCTGAAAAACCGCAGTGCATTCTTCGCGGGCAAGCCACGCTCCCACAGGATTTTCATCGCTCCCACCAGTGGCTCAGGCCGCGCTGGCGGCAAATTTTTCGTAGTAGAAGTTCGCTGGCGCAACGCCTTGTTCGCGGATGAACTGGCTGACCGCCTCGACCATCGGCGGCGGGCCGCACAGGTAGACGTCGACGTCGCCATCGTTCAAATGCCGTGGCTCGATGTGTTGGGTCACATAGCCCTTGAGCGGGTGCCGGCTGTCGGGATTGGCCACGCAGGCACTGAAGCTGAAGTTCGCAATGCGTGCGGCGAAGGCTTCGAGTCGATCGAGCTCCACCAGGTCGAAATCGTTGGTCACGCCATAGATCAAATGCAGTGGATGCTCGCTGCCCTGCTCGGCGATTTTTTCCAGCATCGCGGTGAACGGCGCCAAGCCAGTGCCACCCGCCAGCAGCAACAATGGACGACGAATGTCGCGCAGATAGAAGCTGCCCAATGGCCCGGCCAGGCTCATGCTGTCGCCGGCCTTGGCCATGCCGGTGAGGAAACTGCTCATCAAACCGCCGGGCACGTTGCGAATCAGAAAGCTGACTTCGCCGTCCCGCTGCAACGAGCTGAACGAATAAGCGCGAGTCTGCCCGCTGCCGGGAACCCCCAGGTTCACATACTGCCCCGGCAGAAATGCCAGTTTGCTCAGGGCCTCGCCCTTGATCGACAGCGCGATGGTGCTGTCGGACAACTGCCGCACGGCGCTGATGGTCGCGTCGTAACTGGCCTGACGGGTGCGACAGACATCCGATGAAACCGGCACCCGCACCACACAATCGCTCTGGGCGCGCATCTGACAGGTCAGGACAAAACCCTGCTGTGCTTCGTCGGCGCTGAGGGCGTCTTCGATGTAGTCCTCGCCCAAGTCGTAGCGGCCAGCCTCGGCGAAGCATTTGCAGGTGCCGCAGGCGCCATCGCGGCAGTCCAGGGGAATATTGATGCCCTGGCGATACGCGGCATCGGCCACGGTTTCGCCGGCGTTGGCGTCGATGAATCGGGTGACGCCGTCTTCGAAATTGAATGCAATGGAATGAGTCATGACGGCCGCCTCAGAGGTGGTAGACATCGATGACCTGACGAACATAGTCGTTCTTCAGGATCACTTTCTTGGCCTTGATCAACGGGTTTTCACCGCGCACATCGAGGGTGTAGAAACTGCTGCCGAAATAGCTGTCGACGGTCTTGTAGCGAAAGCTCAGGGTGTGCCAGTTGAAGCGCACCTTGCACAGCCCGTCGGCCTGTTCGATCAGTTCGATATTGCTCAGGTTGTGCGAGGTGCGGGTGTCCGGCACGCTGGCACTGGAACGCTCGGTCTTGATGCGGAAGATGCGGTCTTCCAGGCCGGTGCGATTGCCGTACCAGATCAGCGAGATTTCTCGCTGCGGGTCTTCAGTCAGCTCGTCGTTGTCGTCCCAGGACGGCATCCAGAAGGTGGCGTCCGGCGCGTACAACTCCAGCCAGTCGTCCCATTGTTTGTCGTCGAGGTAACGCGCTTCGCGGTAGAGAAAATCGCGCACAGCGTCATAGGTGATGGTCATTGCACGGCCTCCACGGCAATCAGTCCGGACTGCTCGGCGGCCAACGCCTTGAGCATCGTTTGCTGCCAATACTTGTGTTGCAGCACGAACAGGCCTTCGTCTTCGGTACGCACGCCGCTGAGCAGCGGATGCAGGTCGATTTCCTTGGCCGCGTCATCAGCGCCTTCGACCCAATGTTCGGCGCCACGGGACATGTCGTTCCACGTGGTGACGCTGCCCTGGTAACCCGTCTGGCAGGAGCGAAACTCTTCCAGATCGTCCGGCGTCGCCATGCCGCTGACGTTGAAAAAATCCTCGTATTGACGAATCCGGCTGGACCGGGCGTGGTCGCTTTCGCCTTTGGGGGCGATGCAGTAAATGGTGATTTCGGTGCGGTTGACCGAGATCGGTCGGGCGATGCGAATCTGCGAGCTGAACTGGTCCATCAGGTACACATTCGGGTACAGGCACAGGTTGCGCGAGTTCTCGATCATCCAGTCGGCGCGAGCCTGGCCGAAATCCCGGGCCAACTCGTCACGACGCTCGTACAGCGGACGGTCCTCGGGGTTGGACCAACGGGTCCAGAGCAACATGTGGCCCTTGTCGAAGGAATAGAAACCACCGCCCTGCTTGGCCCAGGTGCCGGCGCTCATGGTCGGGTTGCAATCGCCGGCTTCGCGCTGTTTGCGCTGGTTCTGGGTCGCCGCGTAGTTCCAGTGCACCGAGCTGACGTGATAACCGTCGGCACCGTTTTCGGCAGTGAGTTTCCAGTTGCCTTCGTAGATGTAGCTGGAGGAACCGCGCAGCACTTCCAGGCCATCGGCGGACTGATCGACGATCATGTCGATGATCTTCGCCGACTCGCCCAGGTGCTCGACCAGCGGCACGACATCGGCCTTGAGGCTGCCGAACAGGAAGCCGCGATAGGATTCGAAACGCGCGACTTTGGTCAGGTCGTGGGAGCCTTCGCAATTGAAGCTCGCCGGGTAGCCGGCCGCTGCCGGGTCCTTGACCTTGAGCAGCTTGCCGGAGTTGTTGAAGGTCCAGCCGTGGAAGGGGCAAGTGTAGGAACTCTTGTTGCCGGTCTTGTGCCGGCAGAGCATCGCGCCACGGTGGCTGCATGCGTTGATAAAGGCGTTCAACTCACCGTCCTTGTTGCGCGCGATGAAGATCGACTGACGCCCCATGGTGGTGGTGTAGAAATCGTTATTGTTGGGTATCTGACTTTCGTGTGCGAGGTACAGCCAGTTGCCTTCGAAGATGTGTTCCATCTCGAGGTCGAACAGCCGCGGATCGGTGAACATCTCACGCTTGCAGCGATAGATGCCCTGCTCAGGGTCTTCTTCAAGCAGGGAGTGAAGGTATTCGGGTCGCAGGGACATGGCCGCCGCCTCCATTGTTTTTATTCAGGCAGGGCCATGCTAGGACGCGGGGATGGGACGGACTATCCGCCGGGTGCAGACCTGTATCCGTTTTGTGCAGAGGGTGAAGCGACCCGATCGTTCCCACGCTCTGCGTGGGAATGCAGCGAGGGACGCTCTGCGTCCCAAAAGCGGACGCGGAGCGTCCGTTGAGGCATTCCCACGCGGGAGCGTGGGAACGATCAAACAAAGAATGGGACTGCTGCGCAGTCCAGCGGGAGCAAGCTCCCTCGCCACAGGTTACTTATCGCAACCTATTCAATGACGGCGCTTGAGGGTATCGGAAGGCAATTCGCCGAACTGTTTGCGGTAGCTGTCGGAGAACCGGCCCAGGTGCAGAAAGCCGTAATCCATGGCCACTTGCGTGACGTTGCGCACGTTGCAGGTCGGGTCGCTCAGGTTGGCGTGAATACGTTCGAGCTTTTTCTGCCGGATGTAGTTTTTCGGCGTGTCCCCCGCGTTGCGTTCGAACAACCCATACAGCGAACGCAGGCTCATCCGCGCCTGGCGCGCCAGTTCTTCGCTGTCGATGTCCTGCTTGAGGTTGCAGGCGATGTAATCGACCAGCGCCTCGAACGTGGCCGAGGGTGAGCCGGGGTCGGTGCGCATGACGTTGGTCTTCATCAGGCCGAGCATCTTGCTGACAATGATTTGCGCATAGTGCTCCTGCACCCGGGGAATCTGCTCGGTGGCTTCGGCCTCCTGGCAAATCATCGCCAGCAGACCGACGAAACCTTCCAGCTCATTGAGCTGATAACGATTTTCCAGAAACCGTACGCCCTGCTCCGGATACCGCCAGCGCTGCTCTTCGCACACCGACTCCAGCAGCCGCGCCGGGACTTTCAGGATGAATTTTTCGCAATCACTGGAATAGGTCAGGTCCACCGGATCATCGGGGTTGATCAGCAGCAACTCGCCAGGCGCAAAGTAATGTTCCTGACCATGGCCACGCCACAGGCAGTTGCCGCGCAGCAATACTTGCAAGTGATAGATGCTGTCCAGCGCATGGGACATGACCCGCACACTGGCGCCGTAACTGATGCGACACAGGTCGAGGCTGGCGAATTTGCGATGATCGAGGCTGGCCAGCGGCCGGCCAGCCCGAGGCATCCGCAGGCAATGATTGCCGACGTGCTGATTGACGTAGCCGGATACCGCGTAAGGGTCGGCATGGTCGAAGACTCTGCTGCGATGACTCAACAATTGCGCTTGCATCATCGGATCACTCTCGTTGTTATTGTTGATTGCGCCGCCATTCTAGTGCCCTGGCCGAAACACAGAAGGCCACGAGATAAACGGTCGGTTATCTCGTGGCCCGGTTCGGCTGGTCGAGGGCATCAGTCCTCGAGCGCGCGAACCCGTTCGTGGCGTTGCTGCTCCTCAGGCTGGGCAGACGACTGCAGGGTGAAGTCAAAATCGATTTCGGCAAAGCGCCCGCTCACGCCATGAGCCGCCGCTCGCTGCGGATCATCGCTGAAAGTGATCTTGGCAATCAGCTCATCGCGGGTGGCGTAGGCGAAATCGTCATGCAGGTATTGATCGCCGTCGAGATTGATCTGGGTGGTCAGGTGACGATGATCCGCTGCCGAAATAAAGAAGTGGATGTGCGCCGGACGCTGCCCATGACGCCCCAGTTGATCGAGCAATTGCTGGGTCGGACCGTCCGGCGGGCAGCCATAGCCCGACGGCACGATGCTGCGAAAGCGGTAACGGCCCTCGGCATCGGTGACGATACGGCGACGCAAGTTGAAGTCCGATTGAGTGGTATCGAAGTACGAATAAGTGCCGCCGGTGTTGGCGTGCCAGACATCCACCACCGCGCCAGCCAGCGGTTCGCCGACGGTGTTGCGCACCTGGCCTTGCATGAACAGCACCACACCCGGATCGACGCCGTCATCCAGCCGCGCCTCGCCTTCCGATAGGGGCGCACCGGCCACATACAGCGGCCCTTCGATGGTACGCGGTGTGCCGCCGGCCTTGCCGGCCTGCTCGTCTTCGGCGTCCATCAGCAGGTCGAGGTAATGCTCCAGACCGAGCCCGGCCACCACCAACCCGGCCTCTTGACGCGCACCCAGCACATTGAGGTAGTTGACGGCTTTCCAGAATTCTTCCGGGGTCACGGCCAGGTCTTCGATGATGTTCACCGAATCGCGCAGGATGCGGTAAATCAGCGCCTTGACCCGCGGATTGCCGGCTTCGTTATGCAGACCGCTGGCATCCTCGAGAAACTTCTGGGCACTGGCAGTGTGGGAAATCTTGACGTTCATTTTGGTGGGTTCCTCATCTTGTAATTATTAGCGTAGCGAACTGGACAGGCCGGGTTCAGCGGTCATCCTCGCGAATGGACGAAGGATGCCGGCACATCGCGGTGACTTCGATCGCCATGTACGGGTACAGCGGCAATTGCATCAGCAGGTCATGCAGTTCCTGAACGCTGTCGACATCGAACACGCTGTAATTGGCATAGAGCCCGGCGATGCGCCACAGGTGACGCCACTTGCCTTGCTCTTGCAGGCGCTGGGCCAGGGCTTTTTCGTCGGCCTTGAGCTGAGCGGCGCGTTCCGGGTTCATGTCGACCGGTAAATTCACAGTCATTCTTACGTGAAACAGCATGATGCCCTCCTCAGGCTTGATGAACGGCAGTGGATGTGATCCTGGAGACTTTGTCCCGACGGAAAAACGCCAGGCGCTCTTCATCCAGGCTCAGGCCCAACCCCGGGGTGTGCGGGACGTGCAGTTGGAAATCGCGATAGACCAATGGCTCGCTGAGAATGTCTTCGGTGAGCAGCAGTGGGCCGAACAACTCAGTGTCCCAGCCCAGTGTGTTCAGGGTGACGAAGGCATGGGCCGAGGCCAGCGTGCCGATACCGCCTTCGAGCATGGTGCCGCCGTACAGGCCGATACCGGCCGCCTCGGCAATCGCGGCGGTTCGCAGCACGGCGCGCGGGCCGCCGTTCTTGGCGATTTTCAGGGCGAATACCGAAGCCGCGCCCTCCCGCGCCAGGTTGAAGGCATCCTCCACGCATTCGATAGACTCATCGGCCATGATCGGCGCCGGGCTCACGGTATTCAGGCGCACCATGCCGGCGCGGTTATGGCGCGAGATCGGTTGTTCGATCAGGTCGATGCCGTTGGCTCCGAGGATTCGGCAGGCGCGCAATGCGACCGCTTCGTCCCAGGCCTGATTGACATCGACCCGCACGCTGGCGCGATCGCCCAACGCCTTTTTGATCGCAATGACGTGCGACAGGTCGCGGTTGACCTCGCCAGCGCCGATTTTCAGCTTGAAGATCCGATGACGACGCAGGTCGAGCATTTTCTCCGCTTCGGCAATGTCCTTGGCGGTGTCGCCGCTGGCCAGGGTCCAGGCCACCGACAGCGCATCGCGAACACGGCCTCCCAGCAGTTCGCTGACCGGCAGGCCGAGGCGCTTGCCTTGGGCGTCGAGCAAAGCGCTTTCGATACCCGATTTGGCGAAGGTGTTACCCCGAATGCTGCGCTCCAGGCGTAACATCGCGGCATTCACATTGCCGCTGTCCTGGCCGATCAGCAAGGGCGCGAAGTGTTTGTCGATATTGGTCTTGATGCTGTCCGGGCTTTCGTTGCCATAGGCCAGACCGCCAATGGTGGTCGATTCACCAACCCCTTCAACACCGTCGGCACAGCGCACACGGATGATCACCAGTGTCTGGTTCTGCATCGTGTGCATCGCCAGCTTGTGCGGGCGAATGGTCGGCAGATCGACGATGATCGTCTCGATCGATTCAATGGCAGTTGCACGCATGTCGATACCCGTCAGGTTCTTAAAGTTCTGGAACGGATTCTCGTACGGCTTTTTCCGGGCGGCCAATATAGAATTGGTCTGGTTCGATACCTTGAAGGTATTTAACAGCTTAAAGGCATTCAACCGATCGACGTCCGGGAGGCCCCATGGAACTGCGTCACCTGCGGTATTTTCAGGTGTTGGCTCAAACCCTCAACTTTACCCGCGCCGCCGAACTGCTGCACATCGCCCAACCGCCGCTGAGCCGGCAGATCCAGCAGCTGGAAGACGAACTCGGGGTGCTGCTGCTGGAACGCGGACGACCGCTGAAGCTGACGGATGCCGGGCGGTTTTTCCACGAACATTCCACCGCCCTGCTCGAACAACTGGGCAAGGTGTGCGACAACACACGGCGGATCGGGCTGGGCGAAAAGACCTGGCTGGGCATCGGCTTTGCGCCATCGACACTGTATGGCGTGCTGCCGGAACTGATTCGCCGATTGCGCAGCGGCGAGCCTTTGGCGCTGGAGTTGGGGCTCTCGGAAATGACCACCTTGCAACAAGTGCAGGCGCTCAAGGCCGGGCGCATTGATATTGGCTTCGGGCGCATTCGCATCGACGACCCGGCGATCATCCAGACGGTTTTGACGGAAGACCGGCTGGTCGCCGCCCTGCCCGCCGGCCATCCATTACTGGCCGGGCCGATCAGCCTTCGTGAACTGGCAAAAGAACCCTTTGTCCTCTACCCCGGCAACCCTCGCCCCAGTTATGCCGATCATGTGATCGCCTTGTTCGAATCCTATGGCGTGCACATCAACGTGGCGCAATGGACCAATGAGCTGCAAACAGCAATCGGCCTGGTAGGTGCGGGAATCGGGGTGACGCTGGTGCCGGCCTCAGTGCAGTTACTGCACCGCGACGACATTGGTTTTACCCCCGTGCTGGAAGACAACGCCACCTCGCCGATTATCCTCAGCAGACGCATGGGCGATGTATCGCAGGGGTTGAATCACTGTTTGCAGATGATCGATGAACTGCTGCCGCGTGACAGATGCGATCGGTAGCAGCCGACAGTTGCTACTGGGAGTCGTGGTTAGGCCATTACACCAGCGAAGGCGCGACGCCCGGCACGCATTTCGGTGCGAAGTTCGCCGATCAGGTTGGAAATATCACGGATGCTGGTCAATTCGTCGGGGGATACGCCGGTAATCAACAGCTCAATCCGCCCCGTGTTGTGATCGAAGACCTTGATTCGCAAAGTGTCATCGCGATTCACGGTGCATTCGCAGGACAGCGGTTTGAAACCGGACTCCACAATGCTGCAAAGCTGGGGAACTGGAATCATGGCAAGCGCCCTCGGAGGCGGTTTTCCGATTGGATCCACTCAGCGTAGATCAACTTGCGCAACGCGCCAGCGAGTTCTGTTCTGTAGCAGCTGCCGAGCCTGCGAGGCTGCGTTCGGCTGCGCAGCAGTCGCGAATCCTGCTAACGCGGTTTGCCTGATACACCGCAAGTTCTGGTTTGACGACTGCTGCGCAGCCGAACGCAGCCTCGCAGGCTCGGCAGCTGCTACACAATCAATCGTCCGACCTCACTGGGTGTCTGCGCCCCACAACCAGTTCCAGAACCCTGGCAACTCAACCGCTTCTGAACTGTGACGAACGGTTCGCGCCATGGCCGCTCGCTGCAGCGCTGCCGTGTCGTCGTAAAACGCTTTCTGCGCCGTGACCAGCCCGGTGGCGCTGGCACTGTCGAGCAGGATTTGCAGGTATTCGCGGGTATGCCGGGCGGTGTAGCGATTCAGGTCGTGAAAGGTCACCACCACCGGAATCACCCCGTCCACCGTCGGCAACTCACCAAGGGCAATGCGTTCGCGGACTTCGGAGAGTTGCCGCAGCATGTTGGCCCGCCGACGGGGGCTGGCGTTGAAGCCCCAGATCTTGCCGTCATTGGCGCTCAAGTCGGTCAGCAATAGGTGCATGCCATGTCGTTGATAGGCCGCAAAAGTACGCTCGTCGTAATTCCAGAATGGCGGGCGCACCAAGGTCGGCGTGGCGTGGCTGATCGCGGCGATGTCTGCGCTGCCATCAATGAGCGACTGCTCCAGTTCTTCCGGCTCCAGCGAACGATGATTGGTGTGCCGGCGCGTGCCGGTGTGAAAGCCCAGCAGGTGACCTTCAGCGTGTTCGCGACGCATGATCTGTCGACCTGCTTCACTGCCGCCAGCGCGTGAGTCACGGGTCTGCACGAAGAACACAGCTTTAATGTCGGGTTGCAGCGGATTGCGCGCCAGGCTGTCGAGCACGGTGACGGTCGGGTTGTAGAAGCCGGATGCGCTGGGCCCGTCGTCGAAGGTCAGCAGAAAACGGATCGGCGCTTGTGCGTGCAGACTCTGTTGCGTCTGCGGCGTCATTTCAATGGGCGCGGCAATGCAGCCCAGCAAGCCGACTGCGATGGCGAACGCGGAGAAAACCTTGACCAACTGTTTCATCTTTTGCCTTGGACCAGACCTTGCGGTCATCACGTTTAATGGCAAAAACCCCTCGCCCATTCATCCCTCGACCGCCCGCAGATCGCTGCGAGCCGAGGTTGGATAAGGGGACGCAGTGTTTGGTTCCAGTGTGCCTGCCCCCCAACTTCTTGTATTTCAGACGGTAAAGAACCAAAAAGCCCCGCTATCAAATGGCGGCCGGCATGCTGGCCATTTCCGCGCTTGACCGTTCGTCGAAACTGTTATTTCTCTCAGTATATGGGCAGGTGTCTACGAGCGAGAGTGACTGCAGCTCTCTTACTTTTCAGGAGAAACCCCATGAGTGCCCCAATCCTTTTCTCACCCATTACCAAGCATTTTCCGCAAAACAAACCATTGTTTCTCGGCAAAGGTACGCCAGGAACCGAAATCACAGTATGCCAAAGCGGGAACAGCACCAAGATCCTGGCGAAAACAACGGTGGATTCAAACGGCAGTTGGCTCGTTCAATCGGCAGTGGAGTTGCCGGAAGGCGGCTACTCAATCAGTGCCTACCGCACAGGAACTACCGATTATGCAGCGAATACTCCTTTCTATGTAGCGCCACTCAACCCGATCCTCACCAGCCCAACCACCGTGGATTCCCTTCGTCCCCTGCTCAGGGGCAAGGCGGCCGCCAATGCCAT
>NZ_MUNM01000046.1 GCF_002286815.1 Pseudomonas sp. PICF141 | reverse complement strand
GGGGGTGTCAGAAATTTTGTGTTCGGGCATAACATGAGTAAGAGGTGCATGTATGCCAACCAAGAAGAAACCCGCGTTGCGAGATCTACCGAAAATCCCGAAAGAGCTGCTCGAGCAATTCACCGATGGGCCAATGACCGCTGAAGCCATTGAGGACGCCTCTGCGGCGTTCAAGAAGGCTTTGATCGAGAGAGCGCTAAATGCTGAGCTCGGCCATCACCTGGGCTATCCGCCGGGCGCGCAGCGCCCAGAGGATGGAACCAACCAGCGCAATGGCAACAGCGGCAAGACGGTTCTAACCGGCGATGGCCCGCTCCGACTGGATATTCCTCGCGACCGGGACGGCAGTTTTTCTCCCATCCTGATTCCCAAACACGAGCGCCGTTACACCGGGTTCGACGACAAGATCATCGCCATGTATGCCCGTGGAATGACTGTCAGAGAGATCCGTGCGTTTCTTTCCGAGCAGTACGGTACGGACGTTTCTCCCGACTTCATCAGCTCTGTAACCGACGAGGTCATGGCAGAGATCGGTGCATGGCAACAGCGGCCTTTGGAGCCGATGTATCCGGTTATTTTCTTCGATGCTCTGCGGGTCAAAATCCGCGAAGAGGGGCTGGTTCGCAACAAGGCGATCTATTTGGCCCTGGGTGTTTTGCCTGACGGAACACGCGATATTCTCGGCATTTGGATCGAAACTACCGAGGGCGCCAAATTCTGGATGAAGGTCTTCAACGACCTCAAGACACGCGGCGTCGAAGACGTGTTGATTGCTGTGACCGATGGCCTTAAAGGCATGCCAGAAGCTCTCAGCGCCGTATTTCCAGACACGACACTGCAAACATGCATTGTTCATCTTATCCGCAACAGCCTTGATTACGCGGCTTGGGATAAGCGTCGCGAACTGGCCAAGGCACTCAAACCGATCTATCAGGCAATCACCGCCGAAGCGGCCGAGCAGGCGCTGGATGCGTTTGAAAGCGGGCCATGGGGCAAGCAGTATCCAACGGTAGTGGCTGCTTGGCGCCGCGCTTGGGATCGTGTGATTCCATTTTTC
>NZ_MUNM01000045.1 GCF_002286815.1 Pseudomonas sp. PICF141 | reverse complement strand
CTGTAGCAGCTGCCGAAGGCTGCGTTCGGCTGCGCAGCAGTCGTGAAAGTGGCCACCCAATAAAAATTGGAGTTGATAGCAATACAATGGCACCGACACTAAGAAGTCCGAAAAAACGAGAACTCCTCTACAGGAAAACAACTTACTCTTATTTAATATTTAGATAGTAGATTGTCGGACAATCCAATTAAAACCTTCAACTAAAAACTCTATTTCTGCATCGCGCGCACTGTTTGCTGGAGTTCGCCGGAACAACTCAATTTGACGTCAAAAAAAATGTAGACGTTTGATTTCGAATTGTGTCAGTTTTTATACGCCTTCATTGGGCGAGTGATAGGACGATCTCGCCAGAGATTGTCGTATCGGACAAAAACTGTTCCATTGCTAAACAAGGAAGTGTGTTTATGTCGAAAGTAAAAGACAACGCTATTGATCTTGCTGAACAGGGCTTTGCGCCATTGCAAGCGCTGGGCGCCCCCAGTTCCGCTTACAACCAGATCGATAGTTTCAGCCATCAGTATGATCGGGGTGGCAATCTCACGGTCAATGGCAAACCCTCCTTCTCCGTCGACGAGGCCGCTACCCAGCTGCTGCGTGACGGCGCGGCCTACCTGGACAAGGACGGCAGCGGCAAAATCGAACTCACCTACACGTTCCTGACCTCGGCCTCGTCGAGCACCATGAACAAGCATGGCATCAGCGGGTTCAGTCAGTTCAGCGCGCAACAGAAAGCCCAGGCCGTGCTTGCCATGCAATCCTGGGCCGACGTGGCCAATGTCACCTTTACCGAAAAGTCTTTTGGCGGCGACGGTCACATGACTTTCGGTAACTACAGTAGTGGTCAGGATGGCGCCGCAGCATTCGCCTACCTGCCTGGCACCGGTGCGGGTTATGACGGGACTTCCTGGTACCTGACGGGCAGTGGCTATAACGTCAACAAGACGCCGGACCTGAACAATTACGGCCGTCAGACCCTGACCCATGAAATCGGTCATTCCCTTGGGCTGGCTCATCCTGGCGACTACAACGCCGGTGAAGGCGCGCCGACCTACAACGACGCGACCTACGGGGAAGACACTCGCGGTTACAGCCTCATGAGTTACTGGAGCGAGAGCAACACCGACCAGAATTTCAGCAAAAATGGTGTGGAAGCCTATGCGTCCGGCCCGCTGATGGACGATATCGCCGCCATCCAGAAACTCTACGGTGCCAACACCACCACCCGAACCGGTGATACCACCTACGGCTTCAACTCCAACGCCGGTCGCGACTTCCTAAGCGCGTTTTCGTCATCGGACAAAGTGGTGTTCTCGGTCTGGGATGCGGGTGGCAGGGACACTCTGGATTTCTCCGGTTTCACCCAAAACCAGAAGATCAACCTCAATGAAGCCTCGTTCTCCGATGTTGGCGGCATGGTAGGCAACGTGTCCATTGCCAAGGGCGTTACCGTCGAAAACGCAATGGGCGGTTCGGGTAGCGACCTGCTGATCGGAAATAGCGTGGCCAATGAACTGAAAGGTGGTGCCGGCAACGACATCCTCTTCGGCGCCGGCGGTTCGGACAAACTGTGGGGCGGTTCGGGTTCGGACACTTTTGTGTTCGCCGCCAGCAGCGACTCCAAGCCAGGTGCGGTCGACCAGATCCTCGATTTTGTCAGTGGCCTGGACAAGATCGACCTGACCGGCATCACCCAAGGCGCGGGCCTGCATTTCGTGAACGCGTTCACCGGTGCGGCAGGCGATGCGGTGTTGACCACTTCGGGCGGTAACAGCCTGTTGTCGGTGGATTTCTCCGGGCACGGCGTGGCTGACTTCCTGGTCAGCACGGTTGGCCAGGCGGCGTACTCGGACATCGTGGCCTGATTCAAGGCAAAAAGGAGCGGCGCTTGACGCGCCGCTTTCTGTCCCTTGAACGGCAATGCGTAAGCTACAACCATGAGTAAAACGCCCTATGATCCACAACGCTTTTACCTGCAAAGCAACCGCGTGGCTGTTGGCGACGCTGATGATGTTTCTGGGAGAGGTAGCCATGGCACGCAGTCTGAAATTAGCCGACCCGTCGGAACTCGCCGGAACATGGCAAGCCACTTTGAACACTGCGCAGGATTCCCCCGAGTCCCAGGCGCTGCAGGACAAACCGTCGAATGTTTGCTCGGTCGAGCTCAAACCGGACCAGACCCTGGGCAAGGGGGCCGATTGCCTAGCCGCCTGGCTGAACGAGTCGGCGATTGGCTGGTTCCCGGAACCGGACGGTATTGCCGTGACGGGTAAAGAAGGCTCAAGAATTCTATTTTTCAGCCGACAGCGTGAGGGGCTTTATAAAAGCACCTTGAAGTCAGGTCTGATCATTACGCTCGAGCGCATTGCGCATTAAGTGAAAAATGTCGGGCAGGCGCCAAGTCTGGATATAAAGCTCGTTATTGCCGATACAAGCAGCCGATCAATAACCGGAACGCTTTGAAGAACACAAAGCGTTGTTATTAATGTGCAAGCAATCACCGGCAAAAGAATGTCTCGACCCGTGTGCGGACAGTTAATCGGAACCTCGCCAAGTAAGGCGAGGATTAATACCTCAGGAAAAACCAATGAAGATGGCGAAGAGCCCGGCCACCGCACCGTTATTCAAGGCACTGGGCGACTATAAGAGCATCCTGATCAGCGTCGGGTGTTTCACCGCACTGATTAATGTGCTGATGTTGGTCCCCTCGATTTATATGCTGCAGGTCTATGACCGGGTATTGTCTTCGCAAAACGAAACCACCCTGGCGATGTTGTCATTGATGGTGGTCGGATTCTTCGTTTTTATCGGTTTGCTGGAAATCGTGCGCAGCTTCATTGTCATCCGTATCGGCAGCCAACTGGAGCGCCGCTTCAACCTGCGGGTGTATCAGGCCGCTTTCGAGCGCAACCTGTTCAAAGGCGAGGGCAACGCGGGGCAATCCCTGGGTGACTTGACCCATATTCGCCAATTCGTCACCGGTCCGGCGCTGTTTGCCTTCTTCGATGCACCCTGGTTTCCGGTGTATCTGTTTGTGATCTTTCTGTTCAACGTCTGGCTCGGTGTATTGGCCACCGCGGGCGCGGTACTGCTGATCGGGCTGGCCTGCCTCAACGAGATGATGACCAAAAAGCCCTTGGGCGAAGCCGCGGGTTTTTCCCAGAAATCCGGCCAACTGGCCACCAGTCACCTGCATAACGCCGAGACCATTCAGGCCATGGGCATGCTCGGTGTCTTGCGCAAGCGCTGGTTTGAGGTGCATTCGCGTTTTCTCGGCTTGCAGAATCAGGCCAGCGACACCGGTGCGGTTATCAGCTCCCTGAGCAAAACCCTGCGCTTGTGCCTGCAATCCCTGGTGCTGGGGCTGGGCGCCTTGCTGGTGATCAAAGGGGATATGACCGCCGGGATGATGATCGCAGGTTCCATCCTGATGGGTCGGGTACTGAGCCCCATCGATCAGTTGATCGCCGTGTGGAAACAGTGGAGCGGCGCCAAACTCGCTTATCGCCGTCTCGACGCCTTGCTGCAAGCCTATCCGCCGACTGACGAGGCCATGGCGCTGCCGGCGCCGAAAGGCCAGATTACGTTCGAGCAAGTCAGCGCCGGCCCACCCGGGCAACGGGCCGCGACCTTGCACATGGTCAATTTCAACCTCGGCGCCGGGGAAGTGCTGGGCGTGCTCGGGGCTTCCGGCTCCGGCAAATCGACCCTGGCGCGGGTGCTGGTCGCCGTCTGGCCGACGCTGGGTGGCACGGTGCGTCTCGATGGCGCGGACATTCATCGCTGGAACCGCAACGATCTGGGCCCTTACATCGGTTATCTGCCCCAGGACATCGAACTGTTCAGCGGCAGCATCGCCGAAAACATCGCCCGCTTCCGTGAGACGGATCCGCAAAAAGTCGTCGAAGCCGCGCAACAGGCCGGCGTTCATGAACTGATTCTGCGCATGCCGCAGGGCTACGACACCGTGCTGGGCGAGGACGGCAGCGGTTTGTCCGGAGGCCAGAAACAACGTGTGGCCCTGGCTCGCGCGTTGTACGGCAACCCGAGCCTGGTGGTGCTGGATGAACCGAACTCCAACCTCGACACCGTCGGCGAAGCGGCACTGGCCGGCGCCATCGCGCAAATGAAAGCCCAGGGCACCAGCGTGATTCTGGTGACCCATCGCTCTTCGGCCCTGGCCCAGGCCGACAAGTTACTGGTGCTCAACGAAGGTCGCTTGCAGGCCTTCGGCCCAAGCCAGGAAGTGCTCAAGGCACTGGCCGGTAACTCGTCAGGCGCTCAGGAACAGCAACGTGAAAAACCTGCGCAGGCACCGGGCGGGCTCAGCATGAGCCGGCAATATCAGCCCACGACAAGGAATTCGGGTGTATGAGCAGCACACGCATGAACGACGACAGCGAAGCGACGATGGAACACGACTACATCGCCGAACGCCCTGAGCGCGACGCGCGTTTCTTCGCCCGCATGGGCTGGATTCTGGCGATTGTCGGTGCCGGCAGTTTTTTCACGTGGGCGAGCCTCGCGCCGCTCGATCAAGGCATTCCGGTGCAAGGGACCGTGGTGGTTTCCGGCAAGCGCAAAGCCGTGCAATCAATGAGCAGCGGTGTGGTCAGCCAGATTCTGGTGCGCGAAGGCCAAGTGGTGAAGCAGGGCCAGCCACTGTTTCGCCTCGACCAGACCCAGGTCGCGGCCGATGTGCAATCGCTGCAAGCGCAATACCGCATGGCGTGGGCCAGCCTGGCACGGTGGCAGAGCGAACGGGACAACCTCAAGCAAGTGGATTTCCCCGCCGAACTGAGCAACGATCCTGACCCGCGCCTGGCCCTGGTGCTCGAAGGCCAACGGCAATTGTTCAGCAGCCGTCGCGAAGCGTTTTCCCGCGAGCAAGCCGCCCTGCGCGCCAACATAGAAGGCGCCAGCGCGCAACTGGCCGGCATGCGCCGCGCGCGCACCGACCTGACGGCCCAGGCCAGTTCCCTGCAACAACAGTTGAGCAATCTTCAGCCCTTGGCGGACAACGGCTACATCCCGCGCAACCGCTTGATGGATTACCAGCGTCAGTTGTCACAAGTGCAGCAACAGCTGGCCGAAAACACCGGCGAAAGCGGTCGGGTGGAGCAGGGCATCCTGGAATCGCGCCTGAAACTGCAACAGCACAGCGAGGAATACCAGAAGGAAGTCCGCAGCCAACTGGCCGAGGCGCAACTCAAAAGCGTGACCCTGGAAGAGCAATTGACTTCCGCCGGCTTCGACCTGCAACACAGCGAAATCATCGCCACCGCCGATGGCATCGCCGTCAACCTTGGGGTTCACACCGAAGGCGCAGTGGTGCGTCAGGGCGACACGCTGCTGGAGATCGTCCCGCAAGGTGCCCGCCTGGAAGTGGAAGGGCACTTGCCGATCAACCTGATCGACAAGGTCGGCACGCAATTGCCGGTGGACATTCTGTTTACCGCGTTCAACCAGAGCCGTACCCCGCGAGTCCCTGGCGAAGTCAGCCTGATCTCCGCCGACCAGATGGTCGATGAGAAAACCGGCGTGCCGTACTACGTGCTGCGCAGCAGTGTCAGTGACCAGGCGATGGAACAACTCAACGGCCTGGTGATCAAGCCTGGCATGCCGGCGGAAATGTTCGTGCGTACCGGTGAACGTTCACTCCTCAACTATTTGTTCAAACCGCTGCTCGACCGGGCAGGCTCCGCGTTGACCGAGGAATAAGGATGTTCGGCTGTATGAATAAGCTTTCCCTGCTGGCAGCGACACTGGCGTTGCTGACATGCAACAGCGCGATGGCCCTGGGGCCGTTCGACATTTATGAGCAAGCGCTACGCAATGATCCGGTATTTCTCGGCGCCATCAAGGAACGCGATGCAGGCCTTGAAAACCGCGCCATAGGCCGCGCCGGGCTGCTGCCCAGGCTCGGTTACAACTACAACAAGGGGCGTAACGACTCCAAGGTCACCTACCTCAACGATCGCGGGAACCGCCAAAGTGATGACCGCAATTACAGCAGTTACGGCTCGACCTTGACCCTGCAACAGCCGCTGCTCGACTACGAGGCCTATGCGGCGTATCGCAAAGGCGTGGCGCAATCGCTGTTCGCTGACGAAAACTTCCGCGGCAAGAGCCAGGAACTGTTGGTTCGGGTGCTGGAGAACTACACCAAGGCGCTGTTCGCTCAGGATCAGATCGATATCGCACGAGCCAAGAAGAAAGCCTTCGAGCAGCAGTTTCAGCAGAACGAGCAGATGTTCCGCCAAGGCGAAGGCACACGCACCGATATCCTCGAAGCCGAATCACGTTATGAACTGGCGACCGCCGAGGAGATCGAGGCGCACGATGAACAGGATGCGGCCCTGCGTGAGCTGGGCGCGCTGATTGGCGTGCCGGCCATCGACATTGCCGACCTGACGCCACTGGATCAGAACTTCCAGACCTTCACCCTGCAACCGGCCAATTACGACACCTGGCACGAGATGGCGGTGGCCAACAACCCGAACCTGGCCTCCCAGCGCCAGGCGGTGGAAGTGGCGCGCTACGAGGTCGAACGCAACCGCGCCGGCCACCTGCCAAAAGTCAGCGCCTACGCCTCGGTGCGCCAGAACGAGTCGGAAAGCGGCAACACCTATAACCAGCGCTACGACACCAACACCATCGGTATCGAAGTCAACGTGCCGCTGTATGCCGGTGGCGGGGTTTCGGCCTCCACCCGGCAGGCCAGCCGCACCATGGAACAGGCCGAGTACGAGCTGGACGGCAAGACCCGGGAAACCCTGATCCAGCTGCGCCGTCAGTTCAGCGCCTGCCTGTCGGGGGTCAATAAATTGCGCGCTTATCAGAAGGCATTGGTGTCGGCTGAAGCGCTGGTGGTCTCGACCAAACAAAGCATTTTGGGCGGCGAACGGGTCAACCTCGATGCGCTGAATGCCGAACAACAACTGTTTACCACCCGCCGGGATCTGGCCCAGGCGCGTTACGACTATTTGATGGCCTGGACCAAGTTGCATTACTACGCCGGCACCTTGAGCGAGCAGGACCTGGCCCAGGTGGATGAAGCCTTTGGCCAGGGCAGGCCAACGAAGACCCAATAACCCCTGTGGCGAGGGGGCTTGCCCCCGTTGGACGGCGAAGCCGTCCCAAAACCGGAATCGGTGATTCAACCGACATATCGCATTTTCAGGACTTACGACTGCTTCGCAGCCGAACGGGGGCAAGCCCCCTCGCCACAGAGAACTGGGACACAGTCAGTAACGCGATATTCCCCTGGACCGGGGAACTACAACTCTAAAAACGCCAAGAAAGCGAGAGTCATGCACATGGACGTACAGATCAAGCCGATGTCGGTCGGCACGCTATTGCTCCTGATTTCATCAGTACCAGGCCCAGCCCAGGCGCTTTATCTGGAATCCGGCAAACCTGGCGACGCGGCCAGTTGGCGCTCGGCAGAGTTCCAGCGCGATTGGGGACTGGCGCGCATGCAGGCCGATCAAGCCTATGCCGCCGGTATCACCGGCAAGGGCGTAAAAATCGGCGCGCTGGATTCCGGTTTCGATTCCAGCCATCCCGAATTTGCCGCCGATCGTTATCACGCAGTGACCGCCAGCGGCAGCTACGTCGACGGCTCGGCGTTCAACGTCGACGGCACGCTCAACCCCAACAACGACTCCCACGGCACCCACGTCACCGGCACCATGGGCGCTTCCCGGGATGGCACCGGCATGCACGGCGTGGCGTACAACGCGCAAATCTACGTCGGCAACACCAACAAGAACGACAGTTTCCTGTTCGGCCCCAAACCCGACTCGCGCTACTTCACAGCGGTCTATAACGCCCTGGCGGATGCTGGCGTACGCGCGATCAACAACAGCTGGGGCAGCCAGCCGCCGGACGTCAGCTACCGAACCCTCGGCGACTTGCATGCCGCCTACGCCCAGCACTGGAACAAAGGCACCTGGCTTGACGCCGCTGCCGACGTTTCGCGGCGCGGCGTGATCAACGTGTTCAGCGCCGGCAACAGTGGTTACCCGAATGCCAGCGTGCGTTCGGCCTTGCCGTATTTTCAGCCAGATCTGGAAGGCCACTGGCTGGCAGTGTCGGGCCTGGATCAGAGCAACCAACAGAAATACAACCAGTGCGGGATCGCCAAGTATTGGTGCATCACCACGCCGGGCGCGAAGGTCGACAGCACCATTCCCGGTGGCGGTTACGCGATCAAGTCCGGCACCTCCATGGCTGCGCCCCATGCCACCGGGGCATTGGCGCTGGTGATGGAACGCTATCCGTACATGAACAACCAGCAGGCGCTGGAGGTGCTGCTGACCACCGCGACCCAGCTCGACGGCTCGATCACCGACGCGCCGAGTACGCGCATCGGTTGGGGCGTGGCCAACCTCGAACGGGCGATGCGTGGGCCGGGGCAATTGCTCGGAGTGTTCGATGCCAATCTGGGGGCAGGGCAGAGCGATGTCTGGAGCAATGACATTTCGGACAAGGCGCTGATTCAGCGCCAGGCCGAAGACGCCACCGAACGTAGCGCCTGGCAACAGACATTGAAGGACAAGGGTTGGCAGAACGGTGTCTCGGCTGGCGCCAGTCAGCAGGATCAGACTGATTATGCGGTGGGCACAGCACGCGATTCCGCCGCGGCCCATCGAATCTACGAAGGCAGCCTGATCAAGTCCGGTGCCGGGCGGTTGATGCTGACCGGCGACAACACGTATCGCGGCCCAACCACGGTCAACGGCGGTTTGCTGGCGGTGAACGGCTCGCTGACATCGGCGGTGACCGTCAATGACAGCGGCACCCTCGGCGGTAACGGACGAATCGCTGCCTTGACTGCCAATGCCGGTGGCACCGTGGCGCCCGGTAACTCCATCGGTACGTTGCACGTCAGCGGCGATGTGACCTTTGTGCCGGGTTCGACTTATGCCGTCGAACTGTCACCCACCAGCAGCGACCAGATTATTGCCGGCGGAACGGCCACGATCAGCGGTGCCACCGTGAGCCTGTTCCTGGAAAACAGTCCGACCTTGCTCAGCACCCAACAAGTGCAAAGCCTGCTGGGCCATCAATACAACATTCTGCAAGCGGTGGGCGGCATTCAAGGCCAGTTCGGCGCGGTGCTGCCCAATTATCTGTTCATCGGCGGCAGCCTCGATTACGCCGCGACTGGCATTCAACTGAGTATTGAGCGCAACGCCACGACCTTCGCCAGCGTCGGCCAAACGCCGAATCAGCGTTCCGTCGCGGCGGCAGTGGAAGGGCTTGGCGCGGGTAACGCCGTCTACGAAAGCCTGCTGCTGTCGCCGACCGCGAACTCGGCGCAACAAGCCTTCCAGCAGTTGTCGGGGGAAATCTACCCCGCGCTGGGCTCGGTGTTGATCAATGACAGCCGTTATCTGCGCGATGCGGTCGGTGAGCGCCTCAACGAAGCCAATGGCTCCCGAAGCAACGGCTGGATCAAGGCATTGGGCGCTTGGGGCAAGACCGATGGCCGCCACGACACCGCCAGCTACACCACTTCGATTGGCGGTTTGCTGGCCGGTGTCGATGGCGCAGTGGATGACGAAACCCGTGTCGGCCTGGTCGCCGGTTACAGCGACAGCTCGGTCAGCATGGGCTCCGGAACTCATTCCTCAGCGCAGGTCGACAGTTATCACCTGGGCGCCTATGCCGGCCATGAACTGGGCGCCTGGCGTCTGAGTGCCGGTGGTGCTTACAGCTGGCATCGGGCTGACATCAAACGTGACCTGCAATACGGCGACGTCAGTGCCAAACAGAAAACCAAGGTCGATGCCGCGACTACTCAGGTGTTCAGTGAGGCAGCGTATCACCTGAACCTTCGCGCACTGGCCTTGGAGCCGTTTGCCAATCTGGCTTACGTACACCTCGACACCGAGGGCTTCACCGAGAAAGGAGACACCGCCGCGCTCAAAAGCAGCGGCGACCGGCGTGACGCGGTACTCAGCACCCTGGGCGTACGCGCGCTGAAAACGCTGACGCTATCCGGTCAGCAACAGCTGGACTTGAGCGGCAGTCTCGGTTGGCAGCACAACCTGAGCAACACCGATTCCGAGGAACACCTGGCGTTCGCCAGCGGTGGCACTGCGTTCGTGGTGCAAAGCTCGCCACGGGTTCGCGATGCGGCGCTGGTGGGCGCCCATGCCAGCCTGGCCTTGAGCCGGGATGTTCGGCTGAACCTCGATTACACCGGCCAACTGGCCAGCCGCGAGAAGAGCCACGGTGTCGGGCTGAGTCTCAATTGGCAGTTTTAGTAGCGGCTGCCGAACCCTGCGTTCGTCTGTAGCAGCTGCCGAGCTGCGCGAGGCTGCGTTCGGCTGCGAAGCAGTCGTGAAGTGGGCTGTCGCGGTGTGTCAGGAAGACCTTGCAGGCAGGGTTTGCGACGGCTGCGCCGCCGAACGCAGCCTCGCGCAGCTCGGCAGCTGCTACAGATCGCGTTAGCGCGTGGTGTATCAGCAGAACAAGGCACGCCTTTGAAGGCCACAAGGATTTTTGCAACACAACTAAGGACGGTAGTTCGATGAATAACAAGTACAACAACCTAGCCTTGCTCTGCGCATTGGCCACTTTGGGTACCGCACACGCGGCACCCTACGTGGAAAACGGCAGGACAGGCGATCCCGATAGCTGGCGCAGCACAGAGTTCAATGCCGACTGGGGCCTGGGGGCGATCAACGCTCAGCAGGCCTACGCCGCCGGCTACACCGGCAAAGGCGTGAAGCTGGGGATTTTCGATCAACCGGTTTACGCCTTGCACCCGGAGTTTTCCGGGGCCAATAAAGTGATCACGCTGGTCACCCGTGGCATCCGCGAATACACCGACCCCTACATACCGGTCAAAGCCGGGGATGCCTTTCTCTATGACGGTTCGCCCTCGGTAGGCTCCAACGGCAAACTGGGTGCCCACGGCACTCACGTTGGCGGGATCGCCGCGGGCAGTCGCGATGGCGGGCCGATGCACGGTGTCGCTTTTGGCGCGCAAATCATCAGTGCCGACAACGGCGACCCGGGCCCGGAAGACGGGATCATTCGCGGCAACGACGGTGCGGTGTACAAGGCCGGTTGGGATGCGCTGATCGCCAGCGGTGCGCGGATCATCAACAACAGTTGGGGCATCGGCATCACTGACCGCTTCGACCTCGGTGGCCGGGACCCGGCGTACCCGCACTTCACCGTGCAGGACGCGCAATTGCAGTTCAACGAGATCCAGACCTTGCTCGGGACCAAACCCGGCGGTGCCTACGACGGCGCCATCGCGGCGGCCCGCAGCGGCATCGTGACGATCTTCGCCGCCGGCAACGACTACAACCTAAACAACCCGGACGCCATCGCCGGCCTCGGTTATTTCGTCCCTGAGATCGCGCCGAACTGGATGACTGTCGCCGCATTGCAGAGGAATCCGGACACCGGCAGCCCCGACCCTTACAACATCAGCACCTTCTCGTCACGCTGCGGCTACACCGCGAGTTTCTGTGTGTCGGCACCGGGCAGCCGCATCTACAGCTCGATCATCAGCGGCACCAACACCAATGACCTGACCACCGGCTACGCCAATTACAACGGCACCTCCATGGCGGCGCCGCACGCTGCAGGCGCGGTGGCGGTGTTGATGGAACGCTTCCCGTACATGACCGGCGCGCAAGTCGCCAGCGTGCTGCGCACCACCGCCACCGACCTCGGCGCACCCGGCGTCGACTCGCTGTACGGCTGGGGCATGATCAACCTGCGCAAAGGCATCGATGGCCCGGCGATGTTCGTCACCGAGCAGGACATTCCCGAGGAATTCCGCATCGAAGGCGCCTACGGCTCCAGCCAGTTTGTCGCGGACTTGCCGGGTATCGGCGCGATCATCGACGCCGGCAAACCCACCGAGCGTGTGTGCAATGACGTGCAGTGCGGGCTCGACGTGTGGCGCAACGACATTTCCGGCCATGGCGGCCTGACCAAGCAAGGCATCGGCACGCTGGTGCTGACCGGCGCCAATACCTACGCCGGCCCGACCCTGGTCAATCAGGGCCGATTGGCGATCAATGGTTCGCTGCTGTCGGCCGTCACCGTCAATGACAGCGGGATCCTCGGCGGTACCGGCAGCATCGCGGCGTTGACCGCGAAAAGCGGCGGCACCGTGGCGCCCGGCAATTCCATCGGCACCTTGCAGGTAGCGGGCGATGTGACTTTCGAGCCTGGCTCGACCTACGCCGTAGAGCTGTCGCCCACCAGCAGTGACCAGATCATTGCCGGCGGCAAGGCGATCATCGAGGGTGCAACCGTCAGCCTGTCCCTGGAAAACAGCCCGACATTGCTGACCACCAGCGAAGCGAAATCCCTGCTCGGCAATCAGTACAACATTCTGCAAGCGGCCGGCGGAATCGAAGGGCGCTTCGGTGCGGTGGTGCCGGACTACCTGTTCCTCGGCGGCACCCTCGACTACTCGGCTAACGGCATTCAACTGGCGGTGGTGCGCAACGCGACGTCGTTCACCAGCGTGGGCCAAACCCCGAACCAACGCGCCGTGGCCGCTGCCGCCGAACAACTGGGCGCAGGCAATCCACTCTACGAAACGCTGCTGCTGTCGCCGACGGCAGCCGTGGCACAACAAGCGTTCCAGCAACTTTCCGGCGAGATTCATCCGGCCATCGGCACGCTGCTGATCAACGACAGCCGCTACCTGCGTGACGCCGTCGGCGAGCGTCTGCGTGAGCATGATCTGTTCGACGCCGGGGCACCCACCGATGACCGCAGCAACGCCTGGCTCAAAGTGCTCGGCGCCTGGGGCAAGAGCGATGGCGGGCATGACAACGCCAGTTCCAACAGCTCCATTGGCGGGCTGCTGGCCGGTGTCGATGGCTTGATCACTGAAGATACCCGACTGGGTTTCGTCACCGGTTATAGCGACAGCTCGTTGAGCATGGGCGATGGCACGCACTCGTCAGCCTCGGTCGACAGCTACCACTTGGGTGCGTACCTGGGCCATGAAATCGACGCGTTGCGCCTGAGCGTCGGCGGCGCTTACAGCTGGCATCGCATTGACGTCAAACGTGACCTGCAATTTAACGGCGTCAGCGGCAAGCAGAAATCCAAACGCGATGCGACCTCCGCGCAACTGTTCACCGAAGCGGCGTATCGGCTGGACCTGCAACCGGTCGCTCTGGAGCCCTTTGCCAATCTGGCTTACGTGCACTTGAACACTGAAAGTTTCAGCGAAAAAGGTGATGCCGCCGCGCTCAAGGGCGGGGAAAACAACCGCGATGTGGTGCTTTCGACCCTTGGCGTGCGGGCGAGCAAAGCCATTGCGTTGTCCGACCAGCAACAGCTGGAACTGTCCGGCACGCTCGGCTGGCAGCACAACCTGAGCAACACCCGTTCCGAAGACCACTTGGCCTTCGTTAACGGCAACACCGCGTTCAGCGTGCAAAGCGTGTCCATGGACCGCGATGCCGCTGTAGTCGGTGCCCGTGCCGGATTGGCGCTGGGCAGCGATACCCGTTTGAGCCTGGATTACAACGGGCTGCTCGGCTCCCGGGAAAAAGACCACGGCGTGGGTCTGACCCTGGACTGGCAGTTCTGATTTGACGCAAAGGAAGCAAGCACATGGGACTGTTTGATTACAAAAATGCCGGCAGTGAGGCCGGCAAAGCGCTGTACTGCGACGCGATCGCGCTGACGCTCTACGCCTATACGCCAACCGGCCAGCCACTGCCGGCAACCGCTTGGGCGCCGATTGGCGCGGCAGCGTTGGGCTATCAGGGCAACGTCGGCGCTCAAGGCACTTTCTATGGCGAGAAGGACGGCTTCACCAGCGCCGAAGCCGAGGTGCTCGGTAAATACGATGGGGCAGGCAAGCTGATCGGCATCGGTATCGCTTTCCGTGGCACTGGCGGCCTGGGTTACAGCGACACCTTCGGCGACATGAAAAATAATCTGCTGGCCGCGGTCGGCCCGGTGGATTACGCGACGAACTACGCGAAAAACGCCTTCGACACGTTGCTCAAGGACATCGCTGCGTTCGCCATCGCTCACGGCCTGACTGCCAAGGACGTACTGGTCAGCGGACACAGCCTCGGCGGGTTGGGGGTCAACAGCCTGGCGGAGCTAAGTGGCAATAACTGGGGCGGCTTCTTTACGGACGCCAACTACATCGCCTTCGCCTCGCCAACCCAAAGCGCCACCGGCAACAACGTGCTGAACATCGGCTATGAGAATGACCCGGTGTTTCGAGTGCTCGACGGCACCACCTTCAGCAGTGGCTCGCTGGGCAAGCACGACGGTCATCAGGAGTCGGCGACCAATAACATCGTCAACTTCAACGACCAGTACGCTTCCACCGCGCAGAACCTGGTGCCATTCAGCATTCTCAATCCGCTGAACTGGTCGGCCCACGGTTCGTTGGGCTATGCCGACGGCTTGAACCGGGTGATTGACTCGCGCTTCTACGACCTCACCGACAAAGACTCGACGCTGATCGTGTCCAACTTGTCGGAGTCGTCCCGAGGCAGCACCTGGGTCGAAGACCTGGGCCGCAGCGGCAAGCCGCACACCGGCAGCACGTTCATCATCGGCACCGACAGCAACGACTGGCTCAAGGGCGGCGCGGGCAATGACTTCATCGAAGGCCGCGACGGTAACGACCGGTTCCGCGATGACGGTGGCTACAACCTGCTGCTGGGCGGCAAGGGCAGCAACACCTTCGAGCTGCAGAAGCCGTTGCAGAACTTCAGCTTTGCCAACGATGGCGACGGCACGCTGTACGTGCGCGACGCCTACGGCGGCATCAGCATGACCCGCGATATCGGCGCGCTGGTGAGCAAGGAGTCGGGTTCGTGGTGGGGCAGCAAGGAGGTGACCTACAACGTCACCGCTAAGGGCTTGCTCAATGGCACGGAACTGACCCACTACAACCACTCGCTCAACGGCGATGGCTACGGCAACACGCTAGTGGCGACGCTGGAGGGCGATTGGCTATTCGGCAACGCCGGCGACGATCTGCTGCGCAGCGACAAGAGCCACGTGACCTTCGTCGGTGGCGCGGGCAATGACGTGATGCAGGCGTTGGGGGGCGGCAACAACACCTTCCTGTTCAGCGGCGCCTTCGGCTTCGATGCGATCAATGGCTATCAGGGCAGCGACAAACTGGTGTTCATGGGCGTCCAGGGCGCGGGGCAGGGTTATGACTACAAGCAGCACGCCTCACAGGCCGGCAACGACACTGTGCTCAAGATTGGCGATTACGCCGTAACGCTGGTGGGCGTGGGTCTGGATAATCTCTCGGCTTCGGGAATTACCTTCGCGTAACAGCTGCATGCACTAAAGGCTCCGGGGCGCCTCGTGATTGAGGCGTCCTGGCTGTGAGCTATCTCTGACAATTCCAACAAAGAGAGAGGCAATACCAATGGGTGTGTATGACTACAAAAACTTCGGCACAGCAGACTCCAAGTCGTTGTTCAGCGACGCCATGGCGATCACGCTGTATTCCTATCACAACCTCGACAACGGTTTCGCCACCGGTTACCAGCAGAACGGCTTCGGCCTGGGCTTGCCGGCAACCCTGGTGACCGCACTGATCGGCGGCACCGATTCCCAGGGCGTCATTCCCGGCATTCCCTGGAACCCCGATTCGGAAAAGGCCGCACTCGAGGCCGTGCAAGAAGCCGGCTGGACGCCGATCACCGCCGCGCAATTGGGCTATGACGGCAAGACCGACGCTCGCGGAACCTTCTTCGGCGAGAAGGCCGGTTACACCAGCGCCCAAGTGGAGATTCTGGGCAAGTACGATGCCCAGGGGCATCTCACCGAAATCGGCATCGCATTTCGCGGGACCAGCGGCCCGCGAGAAATCCAGATCGGTGACTCCATCGGCGACGTGATCAACGATCTGCTGGCGGCGTTGGGGCCTGAGGATTATGCGAAAAACTACGCGGGCGAAGCCTTCGGCAATCTACTCGGTGACGTTGCAGCATTTGCCCAGGCCAACGGCCTGTCGGGCAAGGACGTGCTGGTCAGCGGCCACAGCCTCGGCGGGTTGGCGGTCAATAGCCTGGCGGACTTGAGCAGCGATAAGTGGTCCGGGTTCTACCAGGATTCCAACTACATCGCCTACGCCTCGCCGACCCAAAGCAGCAGCGACAAAGTGCTGAACATCGGTTATGAAAACGACCCGGTGTTCCGCGCCCTCGATGGCTCGTCGTTCAACCTGGCCTCGGTAGGCGTGCACGATGCCGCCAAGGATTCGACGACCGATAACATCGTCAGCTTCAACGACCATTACGCCTCGACGGCATGGAACGTGCTGCCATATTCGATCCTCAACATCCCCACCTGGATTTCACACTTGCCTACCGGTTACGGCGATGGCATGACCCGCGTGCTGGAGTCGCAGTTCTATGACCTGACCAGCAAAGACTCGACCATCATCGTCGCCAACCTCTCGGACCCGGCGCGCAGCAACACTTGGGTCCAGGACTTGAACCGCAACGCCGAAACCCACAAGGGCAGCACCTTCATCATCGGCAGCGACGGCAATGACCTGATCCAGGGTGGCAAAGGCAGCGATTACCTGGAAGGCCGCGACGGCAACGACACTTTCCGCGATGGCGGTGGTTACAACATCCTGTTGGGCGGCAAGGGCAGCAACGTGCTGGACTTGCAGGAGTCGGTGAAGAACTTCGTCTTCGCCAATGACGGTGCTGGCAACCTGTATGTGCGCGATGCCAATGGCGGCATCAGCATCACCCGCGACATTGGCAGCATCGTCACCAAGGAGCCGGGTTTTCTCTGGGGGGTGTTCAAGGATGACGTGACCCACAGCGTCACCGCCAATGGTCTTGCGACTGGCAGTAACCTGACTCAGTACGCTTCAAGCGTGAAGGGCACGACCGGCGCCGACACCCTCAACGCGCACGCAACCGGCGACTGGATGTTTGGCTTCGATGGCAACGACCATTTGCTCGGCAGCAGCGGCAACGACGTGTTTGTCGGTGGGGCGGGTAATGACCTGATGGAGTCGGGCGGCGGGGTCGACACGTTCCTGTTCAGCGGCGTGTTTGGCCAGGATCGGGTGGTGGGTTATCAAGCCAACGACAAACTGGTGTTCCTCGGGGTTCAGGGCGTTGCGCCGAACGATGACTACCGGGCCCATGCCACGGCGGTGGGGCAGGATACGTTGCTGACGTTTGGCGGTGATTCGGTGACCCTGGTCGGAGTTGGACTGGACAGTTTGTCCGGTAGCGGGATTGTGATCGCCTGAGGGTGATGGGGCGCCGGTAAGGGCCCATCGCGAGCAGGCTCGCACACAGTGGTTGGTGATGTTCACAAAATCTGTGTCCGCATCAAATCCCTGTGGGAGCGAGCCTGCTCGCGATGAACGATAACGCGGTAAACCTGCCTGCCCCCTGACTCACTGGCCACTCTTTTACTCCAATACCTGCACCAACAGAAATCTGGCACTAAACAATCAGCCCATACGCACGTTATACTATAACGCAGGCAATGATGCCGCCATTCGAGTACAGGAGATTGTGCAACGTGAGTTACAGCAAGAGGTACACCTTCGGCCTGGCGCTGGCCTTTATATCGGCAACCGCCGCCGCAGAACTGCCTCAAAGCTCGATTCTGACCCGTTACGGGGTCACCTCCGATCAACTGCCGAAACCGGCCACGATCGAAACCGCCAAACCTGCCAAACCCATCGAAGAAAAAACCCGCTTTCAAATCCAGCCGGAACAGCCCTGGGTGACAGTGCGCCTGGGCGACGGCAAACAACCGGAGAAGACCGGCAACATCAGCATCGATCGCTCGATGCAGCAAGAACGGGAGCGTTGTCAGCGGATGCAGGAACAACTGATCCGGCAAGGAGGGCAGCCGCTCTCCTGCGATACCAGCATTCCAGGGATTCAATGAGCAATAACCGCAACAGAGTTGCCAGGCTCAAGCAACAAGCCTGAGCCCACTGACCATGACATGAGTGACTGATATGACCCTATCCACAAGCGTGGCGGGGCAGGCGGGAAGTGTTTCTTCTGCGCTTGCCTGCAGCGCTGCAAAAACCAATACCCGGATGCTCGCCATCGATGCCCTGCGCGGCTTTGTCATGCTCTGCATGCTGGTCGACCATGTGCGGGAAACCTTTTTGTTGCACCGTCAGGTGACCGACCCGATCGACGCCTTGAGCGTGACCCCGGACCTGTTCTTCACCCGATTGCTGAGCACCCTTTGCGCCCCGGTGTTCATCTTCCTCACCGGTTTGTCGGCCTGGCTATACAGCCAGAAACACACGGCCAACGAGACGTCGGTGTTCCTGCTCAAGCGCGGGCTGTTCCTGGTGTTTCTGGAGCTCACGTTTGTGTGCTTTGCCTGGAACGCCGAGTTCCCGCCCAAGACGCTGTGGCTGCAAGTGATCTGGTGCATCGGCATCTGCATGATCGTGCTCGCCGGGTTGCTGCACTTCAAACGCGGTTGGTTGATCGTGCTCGGGGTGGCGATTGTCGCCGGGCATAACGTGCTCGATGGCGTGACCGTGGGGCCGGAGTCGCCGTTCTACGTGCCATGGTCGATCCTGCATCAGCGGGTGTTTATCGACATCACCGAGTTCACCCGCGCTCGCACGACGTATCCGGTGTTGCCATGGATCGGGGTGATTCTGCTGGGCTGGGCCATAGGGCCATGGTTCGGCAAGGACATGGAACCGGCGGCGCGGATCTCGCGGTTGCTGAAAGTCGGCGGCGGCCTTCTGGTGGCCTTCGTGTTCATCCGCTACTTGAATGTTTATGGCGAGAAGCCTTGGGTGCAAACCGGTGAGTCGCTGCGCACGTTCATGAGTTTCCTGAGCGCGAAGAAGTACCCGCCATCGCTGATGTTCCTGATGCCGACACTTGGTCTGGGGCTGATTCTTTTGGCGTTGTTCGAAAAAGCCCAGGAGCGCTGGTCTACCGCGACCTTGGCGATCTACGGCGGTGCACCAATGTTTTTCTATTTGCTGCACCTGTACGTGCTCAAGGCGATGTACCTGGTGGCCGTCGCCGTTTGGGGCACCAATCAGGGGACTTATTACGGCTTCGACAACCTGCCCATGGTCTGGCTATGGAGCGTGGTCCTCGGGGTGGTGCTGTTCTTCCCGACGCGCTGGTTCGCCAACCTCAAACAGCGCCGTCGCGACATCGCGATTCTCAAATACCTCTGATCAAGCGATGAAAGTCCTGTAGGAGCGAGGCTTGCCCGCGAAGAACGATGACGCGTGATACCTGAATAACCGCGATGCATTCTTCGCGGGCAAGCCTCGCTCCTACAGGTTTTGCGTTTAACGTGGTCAGTCTTCCTTGCGAACCGTGGCCACTTCATCGGCCCTGACTTTCACTTTTGCCCCGGAAATATCTTCAAACTCAAAGAACCCGTCCTCAGTCTTGGTATCCGGCATGTCCTTGGTCAAATACTGAGTGCCGTTCTGCAGGGTAACCACCGTTGGCGTCGAGCAACCGGCCAGGGCCAGAAAGGCCGCTACCGCCAAGGGCAAACCCAGAGTCTTGATATTCATACACACTTCTCCTACGCAATAAAAACAGCGCGAACGCCTCGCTTGAGGTCAATCATCACTGTGCCTCTAACGCGGTTGGTGCGATGGAATGGCAGAAAGTTCGATGGTCACCCGAAAATTGCCGAATAGCGTCGCCACTGATCCTTTTCCGTTTGCACCGGGCGGGGCATAGCTGGTATCTGTACGCATAACCAGTACTCGTAGCCATGGCCCTATTGCCCGTGATTGTAAAACCACTCGATGACCCGTTCTATTACTTGAACAACTTCATGCAAGTGCTTGATTGGCTTGAACATCGTTATGCCGATGTATTGAGCATCGAGGAACAGGCTTTCATCCGCGACTTCAATCTTCTACCCCGTGAGTCCCAGGCACTTCTGGTCAGGCTGGTGATGCGCAAGGGCGTGCATTTCAGGGCCGGCAAACTGAGTTACGTCGAAATCGGCGACATCGACAGCGCCGCGACGCCGCTACTGGCATCGGGCTGGCTCGATGAACAATCGCCGTTGCACATCGAGGACGTGTTCGAGGTGTTGCTCAAGGCCGAGATTCTCCAATGCTTTGGCAGCGTCATCGATCAGCCCAAAGGAAAGAAGACCGATTGGCTGCCGGTCCTGAGTGAGCAGTTTCCCCACGCACACAGTTTTGCCCAATGGTGTCCGGCCCTGAATGACCGGTTGTTCAGCCTGACCGTCATGGGCCTGTGCGACCGATTGCGGCTGATGTTCTTCGGCAATCTTTATCAGGACTGGTCGGAATTCGTGCTGGCCGACCTGGGCATCTTTACCTACGAGAAGGTTGAGTTCTGCGCCGAATCCCGTGGCTTGCGCAGTCGCGAGGACGTCGATGCCTGCCTGTTCCTGCACAGCTGCCAGCAGCGTTTCGAGGCCGGTGAGGACGTGGCGGACATTGTCGAGCAGATCAACGGGCTGCAACTCGACAATCCCTGGCTGCAAAAACGTCGCGGCAAACTGCTGTTCCAGATCGGCCAGCATTGCGAGCGCGTCGCGGATTTTTCCACTGCCCTGAACCTCTACCGCCAATGTGCCTACCCCGGCGCGCGTCTGCGGCTGATTCGGGTGTTGGAGCGCTGTGCTGAATATCAACTGGCCATGGACCTGGCCACCCACGCCGAGCAAGCCCCTGAAAGCGCCGCCGAGCATCAGCACCTCTTGCGTGTGTTGCCCAGGCTGCGGCGCAAACTGGGTGGTCCGCCAATCAAGCGGCCCACCCCTCGGGCCATGCAGCGTCTGGACCTGCAACTGCCCCGGCACGATCCGGCATTGTCGGTGGAGTCTTACGTTCAGGCGCACCTGGCGGACGATTCGGCGCCGGTGCATTACGTCGAGAACAGCCTGATCAACTCGCTGTTCGGGCTGTTGTGCTGGCCGGCGATCTTCGCGCCGTTGCCGGGGGCGTTTTTTCACCCGTTCCAGCGCGGGCCGGTGGACCTGCTCAACGAAGATTTTCATGCGCGGCGCGCGGATCTGTTCCAGGCCTGCCTCGCCGAACTCGATGACGGGCGTTATGTGCAAACGGTACGCGAGCGTTACAGCGCCAAGTGGGGCGTGCAGTCACCGTTCGTATTCTGGGGCGCGCTGAGTGAGGAACTGCTGGAGCAGGCGCTCGATTGTCTGCCCGCCGAACACCTCAAGCACTGGTTCAATCGACTGCTGCTCGACATCAAGGCCAACCGCGCCGGCATGCCGGACCTGATTCAGTTTTGGCCGCAAGACAAAACCTACCGGATGATCGAAGTCAAAGGCCCCGGCGATCGGTTGCAAGACAATCAATTGCGCTGGCTGGAATTCTGTCACGAGCATCAGATGCCGATCGCCGTGTGCTACGTGCAATGGTCGGAGCAGGGCGCGTGAGCTACAGCATTGCGGTGCGGGCGCTGTGTGAATTCACCGCTAAGGTCGGCGACCTCGACCTGCGCTTTACCCCGTCGCCAACCGCACTGGAAGGCATCATCGGGCATCGTACCGTGGCGTCACGGCGCAGCGAGGGTTACCAGAATGAAGTCGCGCTGGAGGGCCAGTATCAGACCTTGACGGTGAAGGGCCGGGCGGACGGCTACGATCCGGCGCAAAACTGCCTTGAAGAAGTCAAAACCTACCGTGGCGACCTGAGCAAGCAACCGGCCAATCATCGCCAGTTGCACTGGGCGCAGGCGAAGATCTATGGCGCGTTGATGTGCCAGAAATTGCAGCTGGAGCAGATTAATCTGGCGCTGGTGTACTTCGATATCGTCAGCGAAAAGGAAACCTGTCTGGTCGAGGCCTTCAGCGCCGACGAACTGCAGCTGTTCTTCGAACACCATTGCGGGTTGTTCCTGCACTGGGCCGAACAGGAAATGGCCCATCGCGAAGGGCGCAATCTGGCGGCGCAACAGTTGGCATTTCCCCATGCCGATTTTCGTCCCGGGCAACGGCATCTGGCCGAGTCGGTGTTCAAGGCGGTCAGCACCGGTCGCTGCCTGATGGCCCAGGCTCCGACCGGAATCGGCAAGACCGTTGGCACGCTGTTCCCGATGCTCAAGGCGTTGGCGCCACAGCAATTGGACAAGGTGTTCTTTCTCACGGCGAAAACCCCGGGGCGCAAATTGGCGCTGGACGCCGCTCAGGTCATCCTCGACAACGCCGATGCTCCGCCCTTGCGAGTCCTTGAGATGATCGCCCGGGACAAGGCTTGCGAACACCCGGACAAGGCCTGCCATGGTGAGTCGTGCCCGTTGGCCCAGGGTTTTTATGATCGTCTGCCGGCCGCGCGTCAGGCCGCCAGCCAACTGAGCTTGCTGAACCAGAATGCCTTGCGCGAAGTAGCCCTGCAGCATGAGATTTGCCCCTACTACCTGAGCCAGGAAATGGCCCGCTGGGCAGACGTGGTAGTCGCCGACTACAACTACTATTTCGACTTCAGCGCGTTGCTGTTCGGGCTGGCCCAGGCCAATAACTGGAAAGTCACGGTGCTGGTGGACGAAGCCCACAATCTGGTGGAGCGCGGCCGGCAGATGTACAGCGCCAGCCTCGATCAGGCGACATTGAACAGCGTGCGAAAAAATGCGCCCGAGCCACTGAAGAGATCCTTGCAGCGGGTCAATCGCGAATGGAATGCCCTGCATGACCAGCAACTCAGTCCCTATCAGGCCTACGACAAAGCCCCGGAAAAACTGCTTCAGGCGCTGTCCTTGTGCTGCGCGAGCATTGGCGACTACCTGAACGATTACCCTCAGGGCCTGGACAGCGGCTTGCAGAATTTTTACTTCGACATGCTGCAATTCGGCCGCGTGGCTGAACTCTTCGATGAGCATTTTCTGTTTGATATCAGCAAGCGCGATCTCGAGCGCAAGCGCAACCTGTCGCAACTGTGCCTGCGCAATGTGGTGCCCGCCGGTTTCATCCGCCCGCGCCTGACTGCTGCGCGTAGCACTGTGCTGTTTTCCGCCACCTTGAGCCCTCGGCATTACTACGCCGACTTGCTGGGTACACCGGCGAATACAGTTTGGATTGATGTGGAGTCGCCGTTCAGCGCCGAACAGTTGCGCGTACAGATCGTCAACCAGATTTCGACCCGCTTTATCCACCGCAAGGCATCCCTTGAACCCATCGTCGAATTGATCGCCAGACAGTTCGCCCAGCGCCCCGGAAATTACCTGGCGTTTTTCAGCAGCTTCGATTACTTGCAGCAAGTGGCGCAATTGTTGGCCGAGCGGCATCCACACATCACGCTGTGGTCGCAATCTCGGGGAATGGGGGAAGGGCCGCGTCAGGCCTTTCTCGAGCAATTCACCGTCCATGGTCAGGGCGTCGGTTTTGCGGTGCTGGGTGGCGCATTCGGAGAAGGCATCGATCTGCCCGGCGCGCGATTGATTGGTGCATTTATTGCTACCTTGGGGCTGGCGCAACTCAATCCGGTCAACGAACAAATGAAACAGCGCATGGCGGCGATTTTCGGGGCCGGGTATGACTACACCTACCTGTTTCCTGGCGTGCAGAAAGTCGTGCAAGCAGCGGGGCGGGTGATCCGCACTCAGCAGGATCAAGGGGTGGTGATGCTGATCGATGACCGGTTTGGCGAGAGCAAGGTCAAGCAGTTATTGCCGCGTTGGTGGTCGGTCGAAACTGCCCTTGAGGCAGTGCAGTAAAACTATTCATTGAGCGTTCAGGGTATCTGGAACAACGGTCAGTGGCGCACACCCCTTGCGATCGGATCGAAGTGCCTTTTTCGGAACTGTCTTATTCCCTGGTTTGTCGCATACTCCAGAGAAACAATGGATGGGTGAGATGTCATGAGAGCTGCCCGGACCAAGATTAATGCCATCGATGAGATGCGCTGTCGTCTGCTGATCGATGCTGTGATCGACTACGCGATCTACATGATTGACCCCGATGGCATCATCACCAGTTGGAACGCTGGGGCCAAGCGTTTCAAAGGGTATGAGGAAGCGGAAATTCTCGGCCAGCATTTCTCGCGTTTTTATACCGAAGAAGATCGCCATGCCGGCCTGCCTCAACGTGCTCTTGATACCGCCATTGACGAAGGGCGTTTCGAAGGCGAAGGCTGGCGGGTTCGCAAGGATGGCACGCTTTTCTGGTCCCATGTGGTCATCGATCCCATTCTCGATCCGTCGGGCAAGTTGTTGGGTTTTGCCAAGATCACCCGGGATTTGACCGACCGCAAAATGGCCGAGGAAACCCTCAAGCAAAGTGAGCAGCAGTTCCGACTGTTGGTGCAAAGCGTCACCGACTACGCCATCTACATGCTCGCCCCGGATGGATGTCTGACCAACTGGAATCCAGGGGCTCAGCGCATCAAGGGTTACCTGCCCGAAGAAGTGATCGGCCAGCATTTCTCGATGTTTTATACCCCTGAAGATCGCGAAGCCGGTGAACCACAACGGGCGCTGGAAATGGCTACGCGCGAAGGGCGATTTGAAAACAACGCCTGGCGCGTGCGCAAGGATGGCACGCGGTTTTTTGCGCATGTGGTGGTCGACCCGATTTGGGGCGACACCGGCACGTTGCTGGGGTTTGCCAAGATCACTCGGGACATCACCGAGGTCACCCAAGCCCAACAAGCGCTTGAGCAAACCCGCGAAGCGTTGTTTCAGGCGCAGAAAATGCAGGCCATCGGTCAACTCAGCGGCGGGATAGCCCACGACTTCAATAATTTGCTGACGGTCATCCTGGGCAATCTGGAAGTCGTTCGCAAACGTTCGGCGGACGACCCGAGAATCACCCGTTTGCTCGACAACGCCACTCAAGGTGCTTTGCGCGGCGTGTCCCTGACCCAGCGCATGTTGGCGTTTGCCAGGCGTCAGGAACTCAAGACCGAATCGGTCGAGATACCGGCATTGATACAAGGGATTACCGGGCTGTTACGCAGCGCTCTGGAACCTACGGTCAGCATAGAAACCCGCTTTCTGCCTGGACTTGTGCCAGTCATGGCCGACGTCAATCAGCTCGAACTGGCGATATTGAACCTGGCGACCAATGCCCGCGATGCCATGCCAGAGGGAGGAAAACTTGTCATCAGCGCGCAAACGGAAGACGTCCCCAATCAATCGAAATTGTCCCTGGCACCAGGCCGCTATGTCTGCCTGAGTGTCACGGATAAAGGGGAAGGCATGGATGACGCTACCCTGGCGTCAGCAATGGACCCTTTCTTCACGACAAAAGGTGTCGGCAAAGGCACTGGCCTGGGGTTGTCGATGGTTCACGGGTTTACAGAACAATTGGGTGGGCGACTCATTCTGAAAAGCCAGAAGAATGTCGGCACGATTGCCGAACTCTGGTTACCCGTCGCAATCGCCGGCTCGACTGCCGCAGTCGTCAGCGAGGATACGGCCGTGTCGCGTGTGCCGCGTTTGCGTGTATTGGTCGTGGATGACGACAGCCTGGTATTGACCAGTACCAGCTTGTTGCTTGAGGACTTGGGTCATCAAGTGATCAGTGCAGCGTCCGGCGCCCAGGCACTGGCGTTGTTCGACAGCGAGCAGGATTTTGACCTGGTCATTACGGACATGGTCATGCCCAAGATGAATGGTGCGCAACTGGCGCAGGCTATTCGGCTCATCAGGCCGCACCTGCCGATCATTCTCGCCACCGGTTACGCCGAACGCCTGGAGGGCTTCGAGTCCAGGCTGCCGCGCCTGTCCAAGCCTTTTACCCAGGTCAATCTGGTGGAAGTCATAGCCTTGGCGATGAAGTGATGCTCAAGCCGAACGCAGCCTCGCTGGGGCTCGACAGCTGCTACAGGCGGATGCAGTCAACAGATTTTCGCGGGGGGCGTTAATCAAAGGCCCGTCATGCGCCGGGCCTTTGCTGTTCGCCAACCTCTCAAGCAGCGAGAATCGGCGCGCCCAGTTCTTTTTTGTAGCGGGCTTTCAGGCTTTCCATTTCCGTACCCAATTCGTCGAGTGTCGTTTTGCCCAGCAATTTTTTTGCCTGAGGAAACATTTCCGTTTCCTCTTCTTCAATGTGATGTTCCAGCAGTTCCTTGACCACTTTCACGCGACCGGCAAATTCGACGGTGGAGGGGTCAGTGGATTTCAGGTCCGGAAGCACCAGCGTATCGACGGCGCGATGTTCTTCCTTGGCTTCGTAATACATCACGTCCTGTTCCTTGCCTCCGGCTTTTTTGTACGCCGGATACAAGACTTCCTCTTCCAGACGGGTATGGATCGTGATTTCCATTTCCAGTTTGGCCAGCAGTTCGGTGCGCTTTTTCACCCCACGTTCGGTGGACTCGCTCAACTGGGCCAGGATGCCTTTCACGCGTTCATGGTCGGCTTTCAACAGGTCAATGGCGTTCATGGTCAAACCTCTTGTTTCATTTGGGACAAGCGCAAACGGTCTTCCTGCCGTTGTCGCTCATAGAGCTGGAGCATTTCCCGTGCCTGTTTCTATATTTTTGAAAAATTCATTTAAAACAGTGAGTTAGAATCAAAGCAGGGCGGCGTTTGTCGTGCAACCTGCAAGAATAACCGCTGCTGTTCAATGCAGGTTGAACGAACGATTGCCTCGCCCGAGAAGGTGTCAGGCGTCCGGTTCACGGCGCCGTTCATAACGGGCCAGCATCGGTTGAGTACTGATGCCATGCGCCAGAATGCTCAGTGCCACCACCGACAACGTCAGGTCGGTGCACAGCGTCGCTGCCGCCGGACCGAGGTCGTGGTTCAAGGCGTAGAACAGGTAATAAAAACTCCCGATCCCGCGAATCCCGAACCAGCCGATCAACAGCTTCTGGCGACCCTCCAGCAAGCGTCCCCATGGCATGAGCCATACGCACAAGGGGCGAATGGCACAGAACAACACCAGCGCAATCACCAACGCTCGCCAGTCCCAATGGCCCACCAGCACCACGCCCAGCAGAGTGACCAAAAACACCTCCATGGCCCGTTCCACCAAGCTGCCGAATGCCAGCATGTCGCCCATCATGATGCCCGCCGCGACCTGGGTTTCTGGCAGATTCGCCACGTCGCCGTGGACGGCAGCCTCAGGTTCGACGTTCTGGTGGCCGACGATCGGTTGCACCAGATGCTCGGCAGGGATTCGCGCGTCGCCGGTGGATTTGACTTCAGCTTGCCGCAACCCCAGGCCGGCGGCGAACACCGACAGAAAGCCATAGCCATGGATCACCTCGGCCGCGACGTAAGCGAGGGCGATCAGGGCCAGGGTCAGGTAATCGTTAGGGGAGATGGTGCTGTCGGCATTGCGGATGCGCATCGACAAGGTCAAGCGACCGATGCCGTGGCCCATCCAGTAACCGATAAACAAACCGGCAGGCACGGCCCACAGCACACTTTTCAATGCCCAGCCACTGAGCCAGGCGTCGCTATTGCCGCCCTGCTGCACGAAAAGTAAGCCTAGGATCACGAAAGGGAAGGCGATGCCGTCGTTCAGGCCTGCCTCCCCGGTGAGCCCGAAACGCACCGAGTCGTAATCTCTGGCGTCGTTGACCTGCAACAGCGAGGCCAGTACCGGATCGGTGGGGGCCAGAATCGCCCCGATCAGCAGCGACGGCCCCCACCCCAGGGCAAAGCCGTAATGCAGCAGCAGGCAGATGCCAGCGATGGTCATAATCATCACCGGTCCCGCCAGGCCGAACGCCACTCGCCATCGAAGATCCTTCAGCGGCAGGCGCAATTTAAGCCCGCAGACAAACAGCGAAAAAAGCACCGCGACTTCCGTCAGATGCTCCATCCAGATCGCCGTGTCCTTGATGTCCAGCTTCAACAAGCCCAGGCCACCCGGCCCGATCGCCACGCCCAGCGCCAGGCACACCGCCGAGGTGGTCACCGGCATCCAGCGAAGATAGGACGAGGTCAGCGCCAGGGTCAGCAGCACCGCACCCAACACCGCCACCCATACAATGAAGCTCATGGCCGGTTCTCGGAGGTGTACCGCCGACCGTCGGCGGATAGCGGACTCAGCACAATCAAACGCCGGACACGCGCAGGTATTCAGGCCCCAGGTAGTTGAACCAGAGCAGAATCATCTCCACCAAAATCGTTACCAGTACCAATAGCCCGACGCCCCACACGCTCGCCGCATACAGCAGGCCTTGCTCCTTGCGCTCGTGCATGAAGATCGGCAAACCGACGAACAGCAGAAACGTCGAATAGAGGGAGGCCGCTCCCAGCACGGTGATCGCCAGCCAGCGACTCGGATAGAGCCCGGCGATACCTGCGAGGAAAAACGGAGTGACCGTGTAGGCAGCAAAACCGATGCACTGATTGACGGTGGGGCGTGAGTCGAAGGTGCGCGACATCCAGCGGATGAACAGCCCCATCAGCACCACGCCGACAATGATGCTCAGGTACAGCAGCCCACAGAGTTGCAGGGCGCTGGCGGCACTGAGTTTGACCGTTTCGTTTTCGACCAGGCTCCAGCCGACGTAGGTGGTCCCGATAAACAGGCACACGGCGGGAATCAAGGCCAGCAGCAGGAGATGAGCGAGGTAATGGCGCGGATTCGCTTCTTCTTCTTTGCGGATATCTGTCCAGACGAAATTGGGCTGAGTGAAGAGCCTGACAAAAGGTGCGGACATATCGACCTCCAGATAACAAGCAGCCCTTCAAAGGGGCTCCCTAACAGTATTGAGGTGCATCCAGCGCCGGGGGTTCATTTTTTATCGGGGGGTATGGGCGGTCTGCCCGAGGGAATGTTTGCAAGCGTCAAAGGTCAACCGAGCAGTTCCTCTTGCCTGGAGGCCCTGCCATGAACGTCAGCCATACCGTCGTCGAATATTTGCGCCACCACGACCTGCGACTGACCACTGCCGAGTCCTGTACCGCCGGAAAGATCGTGACTTTACTGGCCGAAGTGCCAGGCAGCGGGGACCTGATCGAGAGTGGCTACGTGGTCTATTCTTCTGAAGCCAAACAGCGGTTACTGAACGTCAGCCCCCATACGATCGAAGCCTTCAACCTGACCAGTTGCGAAGTCGCTCGCGAAATGGCCTTGGGCGCCTTGCTCGACAGCACCGCCAACGTCGCCGTGGCCACCACCGGTATCCTGGGGCCGGAGGATGTCGACGGGATTCCGGCAGGTACCGTCTGTTTTGCCTGGGCTTATCAGACCGAGAAAGGAAAGTGGGTATTCACTCAACAGCATCGCTTTTACGGCTCGCGCAGCAAGGTTCAGTTGCTGGCCGCCGAACATGCCTTGAAGCGGATCTCGTTTTTTCACAAACGCGCCCTGGCCGGTGACAAGACCGGTGAACAAGATCGGGTAAACCAATGAACGAGCATTCCCGCCGTACCGAATACGACAGCCGCGATTTTCCGGTGCGCGAAGACATGGCCTATCAGATCAAGGTCTGGCGATTCGAACGCTGGGGCTGGTACGTGATGGTGCTGCTGGTGGTGTTGGCGTTGCTTGGCTTGTTTTCCCGTGGCCCGCTCAGTTCCCGGGACGTTCTGGGCAGCGATGGCAAGGTGCGGGTGGAGTACGAGATGTTCCACCGTCATGGCTCGACCAATCCGATGAAGGTCAGTGTGGTGGGCCGGCCGGATACCACGGTTGAGCTGGAACTGACCGGTAAACTGCTGGAGGGCTTCGAAATCGAAACCCTGCAACCGGAACCTGTGCGTGCACTCAGTGGCGAGCAGGGCATGAAACTGTGGGTACAAACGGACGCGCAAGGGCAGGCCAGTCTTTACCTGACTTTGCGTGGCGAGGGGCTGGGCCTGTTTCGCAGCCATATCGCCTCGCCCGGTGCAGCCTCCGTCAAGGTGGATCAATTCATTTTCCCTTAGGTGACTTATGGATTCGGTAGTGCGCGCAGTCGTGATGTACCTGGCATTGATGGTGCTGTTCAAGATCGCCGGTCGGCGCTCGCTGGCCGAACTGACGACGTTTGATTTCGTGCTGCTGATGATCATCGGCGAGGCGACCCAACAAGCGCTGGTGGGTAATGATTTTTCCCTGACCAATTCGATGCTGGTGATCATCACGCTGATTGCCCTTGACGTCGGCCTTTCACTGCTCAAACAGCGCTCGCAATGGGTGCAGCGGCTGATCGATGGCGGGCCGACGATCATTGTCGAAAACGGCAAGATCCTGCATCAGCGCCTGCGCAATGCGCGACTGGTCGAAGCAGATATCATGGAAGCCGCGCGTTCGAGCCAGGGCATTGAAACCCTTGAGCAGATCAAATTCGCCATCATCGAGCGCAATGGCAAGATATCGGTGATTGCTCAAGAACCCTGATTCACCGCGATCCCCGTAGGAGCTGCCGAAGGCTGCGATCTTTTGACTTTGATGTCAGCAAAAGCAAGATCAAAAGATCGCAGCCTTCGGCAGCTCCTACGGGGGCGATCGCAGGCCATGCCGATTGCGTCAAAGCATCGGCTTGCCGCCCGTGACACCATAGCGTTGCCCGGTGATGTAACTGGCTTCATCCGAGGCCAGCAGCACATAGATCGGCGCGACTTCCGCCGGTTGGCCGGGGCGACCGAGCGGGGTTTGCGAACCGAAGTTCTGCACGTCTTCCTCGGGCATGGTCGAGACGATCAACGGCGTCCAGATCGGCCCCGGCGCCACGCTGTTTACCCGGATATTCTTTGGCCCCAGCATCTGCGCCAGGCCGGCGGTGAAGTTGGCAATCGCGCCCTTCGTGGTCGCGTAGGCCAGCAATGTCGGCTTGGGCATGTCGGAGTTGATCGAACTGGTGTTGATGATCGAACTGCCAGGCTTCATGTGTTTTAACGCGGCCTGACAGAGCCGGAACATGGCCGTGATGTTCACATCGAAAGTCATTACCCATTCTTCGTCCGGGATGTCTTCGATGTTTTCGTGGGTCATCTGAAATGCGGCGTTGTTGACTAGAATGTCGATCCGGCCAAAGCGCTCCACCGTTTTGTCCACCAGCGCCTGGCAGTGCGCTTTCTGCCCCACATCGCCAGGCAGCAGCAGGCATTGGCGACCGGCCTGTTCGACCCAGCGTGCGGTTTCCTGCGCATCTTCCTGCTCATTCAGATAGGCCACCACCACATCCGCGCCTTCCCGGGCGAAAGCAATCGCCACCGCACGGCCGATGCCGCTGTCGGCACCGGTGATCAGGGCAATCTTGCCCTCCAGCCGACCCGAACCTTTGTAGCTCTGCTCGCCACAATCCGGATAAGGGTCCATTTTCATCTGGGCTCCGGGGACTGGCTGGCTTTGTTTCGGGAAGGGTGGTTTTGGATAGTCAGTCATCGGGAAATCTCCTCTGTTCAAGGCAAAAGATCCGAGCGCCACCAGCGCTCGTTGAGGGTTGACCCCGGTCTTTTGTCTTGAGTTCGGTTGGACTTCCGACAGGTTTAGCGCAGAGGAAAGTTCGCTGTTCCTGCATACACTCAACTCATGAGTTAGGCTCAATGCGATGCAAGAAAACTCGGTGAGGAGTTGCTCATGAACACTCAATCGTTCGTTGCACTGGCACTGTCGTTGGCATGTCTCGCAGGCTGTGAAAACAAATACGATGTGAACGAGAAAAATTGCGAGCCGAAAAACTTCATGAAGCTGCCGGACGATCAGAAGCGGGAAGCCTTGATCAAGGCTTGCTTGGAGCGCATAACGCCTTGAACAGGATTCAATGCCGGCATATCGCCCATAAAAAACCCGATACACAGGCATCGGGTTTTCGGTGTCAACCTGGGGCGTCAGGCCTGGCGGTTACGCAAACTACGCTCCATCCGCGCGATTCCTTCTTCCAGCAGCGCCCGCGGGCAGCCGAAGTTCAAGCGCACGAACTGCCGGGCGTGATCGCCGAAATCCAGCCCTGCGCTCAGCCCGACCTTGGCTTGCTCAAGGAAGAACTGCTGCGGGTTATCCAGCCCCAGCGCCGTGCAGTCGAGCCATGCCAGGTAAGTGCCCTGAGGAATGTTCATGCTCACACCCGGCAGCCGCGTACGAACCGCCTCCACCAGATAGTCCCGATTGCCTTGCAGGTAGGCCATGAGTTCGGTCAGCCACGGGCCGCCTTCGTTGTAGGCGACGCGGGTGGCTTCCAGGCCCAGCGGGTTGACGCTGTCGACCATGCCGCAGCGAGCGCTGTTGACCCGATGACGCAGTGCCGCGTCCTGAATGATCATGAACGCCGTCTTTAAACCGGCGATGTTGTAGGCCTTGCTCGCTGACATCAGGGTGATGGTGCGCTGGGCGATCTGCGGGCTGAGCGAGGCGGTCGGAATGTGTACGCGCCCGTCGAAGCACAGTTCGGAGTGGATCTCGTCGGAGATGATCCAGGCGTCCTGTGCCAGGCAAATGTCGGCGACCGCTTGCAGTTCCTCGCGTGGGAAGACCTTGCCCAGCGGGTTATGCGGGTTGCTCAGCAGCAGCGCGCCGCCGCCCTGCAGGGCCTGGCGCAAGGCATCGAGTGGCGTGGCATAGGTGCCATCGGCCAATGCGTCGAAATCCAGTTCGACTTTGTTCAGCTGCCAGTGGCCCGACGCATGGCGTAGCGGCGGGTAGTTTGGCGTTTGTACCACCACGTTCTGCTGCGGTTGAACCAGCGCATGCAGGGCCATGTTGAACCCCGACTCGATACCCGGCAGGAAGACCAGCTCTTGAGGCTGCACGCGCCAGGCGTATTTGTTCCACAGGTCGGCGACGATGGCTTCTCGCAAGTCATCCTGGGCCACGCTGTAACCGAGCATCGGGTGTTCCAGGCGTTTTTGCAGCGCCTGGATGATCGCGGGCGGCGCGGCAAAGTCCATGTCGGCGACCCACATCGGCAATACGTCGGCCGGGTAGCGGCTCCATTTGGTACTGCCGGTGCCATGGCGGTCGAACACCTGATCAAAATCGAAAGTCATGCTCAGTCTCATAAAAGGCGTGGGGATTAATCCGGTGGTCATGATAAGCGCCAACCTCTGTGGGAGCTACCTGTGGCTCGGGGATTACCCGACTGTCGGTTTTCACACCGCACAAAACAGCATTGTCTACAGTTTAAAGTGGCGGTAGTTCCGTTGCCGTCACCGTGATCGTCCAGAAAAACCCGGCCAATGCACCGGGTTTCCACCTGATCAGGAGTGCACGATGGACCTCAACCGTCGTCAATTCTTCAAGGTCGCTGGTCTCGGCCTTGCGGGCTCAAGCCTCGGTGCGCTGGGGATGGCCCCGGCGCCTGCTTTTGCCGAACAAGTGCGTCATTTCAAGCTCGCCCATACCCATGAAACCCGCAACACCTGCCCGTACTGCTCGGTCGGTTGCGGCTTGATCATGTACAGCCAGGGCGACAACGCAAAGAACGTGGCCCAGAGCATCATCCACATCGAAGGCGATGCCGACCACCCGGTCAATCGCGGCACCCTCTGCCCCAAAGGCGCAGGCCTGCTCGATTTCATTCACAGCCCCAGCCGTCTCCAGTACCCGCAGGTGCGCAAGCCCGGCGCTACGGAGTGGACGCGTATCTCCTGGGATGAAGCACTGGATCGCGTCGCCGACTTGATGAAGGCCGATCGCGATGCCCACTTCGTCGAGAAGAACGCCCAGGGGCAAACGGTGAACCGCTGGCTGAGCACCGGTTTCCTCGCGGCGTCGGCATCGTCCAACGAAGCGGGTTACATCACCCACAAGGTGATTCGCAGTCTCGGCATGCTGGGGTTCGATAACCAGGCACGTGTCTGACATGGCCCGACGGTGGCAAGTCTTGCCCCGACGTATGGCCGTGGTGCCATGACCAACCACTGGACCGATATCGCCAACGCGAATCTGGTTCTGGTGATGGGTGGCAATGCCGCCGAAGCGCACCCTTGCGGTTTCAAATGGGTGACCGAAGCCAAAGCCCATAACAAGGCGCGGCTGATTGTGGTCGACCCGCGTTTCACCCGTACCGCCTCGGTGGCCGACTATTACGCGCCGATCCGCACCGGCACCGACATCGCCTTCATGGGCGGGCTGATCAATTACCTGCTGACCGAAGACAAGATCCAGCACGAATACGTGCGCGCCTATACGGACGTGTCGTTCATCGTCAAGGCCAACTACGGTTTCGAGGACGGCTTGTTCAGCGGTTACGACGCGGGCAAGCGCATCTACACCGACAAGTCTGGCTGGGGCTACGAAATCGGCGAGGACGGTTTCGCCAAAGTCGACCCGACCTTGCAAGACCCACGTTGCGTTTACCAATTGATGAAGCAGCATTACAGCCGCTACACCCTGGAGCTGGCCAGTCAGGTCTGCGGTATGCCCGTGGACGCAATGAAGAAAATCTGGGAAGAGATCGCCACCTGCTCGCAGCCGGGCAAAACCATGACGATTCTCTACGCATTGGGCTGGACCCAGCATTCGACCGGTTCGCAGATGATCCGCAGCGCGGCCATGGTGCAACTGCTGCTGGGTAACGTCGGCATGCCGGGCGGGGGCGTCAATGCCTTGCGCGGTCACTCCAACATCCAGGGCCTGACCGACCTGGGCTTGCTGTCCAACCTGCTGCCCGGTTACCTGACCCTGCCGGCCGAGACCGAACAGGACTACAACGCCTACATTGCCAAGCGCGCACTCAAGCCGCTGCGTCCCGGGCAGATGTCCTACTGGCAGAACTACGGCAAGTTTCATGTCAGCCTGATGAAAGCCTGGTACGGCGCCAATGCCACCGCCGAGAACAACTGGGGCTACGACTGGCTGCCCAAGCTGGACATTCCCGGCTACGACATCCTGAAAATGTTCGACATGATGGGCAGGGGCGAGGTCAATGGCTACATGTGTCAGGGCTTCAACCCGATCGCCGCCTTGCCGGACAAGAACCGGGTGATGAAGGCGCTGGCCAAACTCAAATGGCTGGTGGTCATGGACCCGTTGGCCACCGAAACCTCGGAGTTCTGGCGCAATGCCGGGCCTTACAACGATGTGCAAACGGCCGAGATCCAGACCGAAGTCATTCGCCTGCCCACCACCTGTTTCGCCGAAGAAAACGGCTCGCTGGTCAACAGCGGCCGCTGGCTGCAATGGCATTGGAAGGGGGCCGATGGCCCGGGCCAGGCGCACACCGACGTGAAGATCATGGCCGAGCTGTTCTTGCGCCTGCGCCAGCGTTACCAGGCCAACGGCGGTGCCTGGGCCGAGCCAATCCTCAAGCTCGACTGGCCGTACAAAGTGCCGGATGATCCGACGCCGGAAGAACTGGCCCGGGAATTCAACGGCTACGCCGTCTCCGATGTCACCGACGCTTCGGGCGCGATGATCAAGACCGGCCAGCAACTGTCCGGCTTCGGCCAGCTCAAGGACGATGGCAGCACGGCGTCTGGATGCTGGATCTTCTGCGGCAGCTGGACCGAGCAGGGCAACAACATGGCCCGGCGCGACAACAGCGACCCTTTCGGCATGAAGCAGAACCTGGGTTGGGCCTGGGCCTGGCCGGCGAATCGACGGATTCTCTACAACCGCGCCTCGTGCGACACCCAAGGCAAACCATGGGACGCCAACAAACGGCTGGTGTGGTGGAACGGCAAGGTCTGGACCGGCACCGACGTGCCCGACTACAAGGCCGATGTGCCGCCGGAAGCCGGGATGAATCCGTTCATCATGAACCCCGAAGGCGTTGCGCGTTTCTTCGCCCTCGACAAGATGAACGAAGGGCCATTCCCGGAACACTATGAACCGTTCGAGACGCCCATCGGCATCAACCCGATGCACCCTAACAACAAGCAGGCGACCAGCAATCCGGCCGGACGGGTCTTCGAGTCCGTCTGGGACACCCTCGGGCAGGCCAAGGACTTCCCTTATGCGGCCACCAGCTACCGGCTGACCGAACACTTTCACTTCTGGTCCAAGCATTGCCCGATCAATGCCGTGACCCAGCCTGAGCAGTTCGTCGAAATCGGCGAAGTGCTGGCCAGGGAGAAAGGCATTGCGGCCGGTGATCGGGTGCGGGTCAGCTCCAAGCGCGGGCATATCGAAGCGGTGGCGGTGGTGACCAAGCGGATTCGTCCGCTGCAGGTCAACAATCAAGTGGTGCACCAGATCGGTATCCCGTTGCACTGGGGGTTCACCGGCGCCACCCGTCACGGTTACCTGACCAACACCCTGGTGCCGTTCCTCGGCGATGGCAACACACAAACCCCGGAATCCAAGTCATTCCTGGTCAACGTGGAGAAAGTCTAAATGGCCAGCCAAGACATCATCGCCCGTTCGGCCACCACCACCAGGCCGCCCTCGGTGCGCACCCAAGATGAAGTGGCCAAGCTGATCGACACCACCAAGTGCATCGGCTGCAAGGCTTGCCAGGTGGCTTGCTCGGAATGGAACGAGTTGCGCGACGATGTCGGTCACAACCTCGGCACTTACGATAACCCTCAAGACCTCAGCGCAGACACCTGGACCTTGATGCGCTTCACCGAGCATGAAACCGACGCCGGCAACCTCGAATGGCTGATTCGCAAGGACGGTTGCCTGCACTGCGCCGAACCCGGCTGCCTGGCGGCGTGCCCCAGCCCCGGCGCGATCATCAAGCACGCCAACGGCATCGTCGATTTCGATCAGGACCACTGCATCGGCTGCGGCTATTGCATCACCGGTTGCCCGTTCAACATTCCGCGCATCTCGCAAAAGGACCACAAGGCTTATAAATGCACGCTGTGCTCGGACCGGGTGGCGGTGGGGCTGGAACCGGCTTGCGTAAAAACCTGCCCGACCGGCGCCATCGTTTTCGGCAGCAAGGAAGACATGAAGGAGCATGCCGCCGAACGTATCGTCGACCTCAAGAGCCGCGGTTTCGAAAACGCCGGTTTGTATGACCCCGCTGGCGTCGGCGGTACCCACGTCATGTATGTGCTGCACCATGCCGACACGCCCAGGTTGTACGCCGGATTGCCGGATCACCCGGCGATCAGTCCGCTGGTGGACTTGTGGAAAGGCCTGAGCAAACCCCTGGCGTTGCTGGCCATGGGCGCGGCGGTGCTGGCCGGGTTCTTCCATTACGTGCGTGTCGGTCCACAGCTGGTCGAGGAGGACGAACATCCCGTCACCCTCGACCCGGCGGTGCATGAGTTCGATCCATCGGTGCACACCTTTGATCCGACGAAACCCGGCGGGGGGGACAGGCCATGAACGACAAACCGATCCTGCGCTACACCGCCAACCAGCGCACCAATCACTGGCTGGTGGCGATTCTGTTTCTCGCGGCCGCGCTGTCGGGGCTGGCCTTGTTCCACCCGGGACTGTTCTGGCTGAGCAACCTGTTTGGCGGTGGTTCGTGGACGCGCATTCTGCATCCGTACATGGGCGTGGCGATGTTTGTGCTGTTCCTGGGCCTGGTGTTCAGTTTCTGGCGGGCGAATTATTTCAGCGCCAACGACCGGTTGTGGCTCAGGCGTGTCGGGACGGTCATGCGTAATGAAGAGGAGGGCGTGCCGCCGATCGGCAAATACAACCCGGCACAGAAGCTGCTGTTCTGGGTGTTGCTGATCTGCATGCTGGTGCTGTTGTTCAGCGGCCTGGTGATCTGGCGTGCCTGGTTCAGCGCTTACTTCGGCATCACCAGTATTCGCTGGGCGATGCTGTTGCATGCGCTGGCGGGGTTCATCCTGGTGCTGAGCATCATCATTCACGTCTATGCCGGTATCTGGATTCGCGGCTCGGTCCACGCCATGGTGCGCGGCCGGGTCAGCCGCGCCTGGGCGAGAAGACACCATGAACTCTGGTACCGGGAAATGACCCGAGACGAGACGCCGGAGCCGCCGATCAGCAAAAAAGGATGACCCCTTGGCCACGATCCTCGAGCCTGGGCAGATAGAAGCAGCGGCGAGTTCACCGCCGTTTCTGTACCTGCCACCGCACAACCTGTTCACCTTGCGCGCGCGGCGCCTGGAGCGCCTGGCCGACGGGCATCCATTAGCGGACTACCTGCGCTTGGTTGCCGGACTGTGTCACGTTCAACAAAACCTGATGGACGATCCGCCCGTGGCCGCCATGCCCGATCCCGAACGTCTGCGGGTGTGCATGGAACATGGCTTGCCACCGTTAGCCGCCGACAGCCTGGTGCGTGAAAACGTTTGGCTGCCGTATCTCGAAGCGCTGTTGCAACGCTATCAGCCACCGCCACAAACGGCGGTAGAAAACGCCGTGACCACGTTGCGCAGCGCCAACCCCGGGCTGCTCAAAGCCTGGGCGATTGCCTTGGTCAGCGGCCAGTATTCAATGCTGCCAGCGGAGTTGGTGCCGTTTCTCGGTGCAGCGCTGCAAGCGGCCTGGAGCCATTGGCTGTTGGGTTTAGCCAACCTTGAGCTCAAGCGCGGCGACTGCCTCAGCCAATGCCCGGCCTGCGGTTCGCCGGCGATGGCCGGGGTGATTCGTCATCGGGGCAAATACAACGGTTTGCGTTATCTGGTGTGCTCGTTGTGCGCCTGCGAATGGCATGCGGTGCGGGTCAAATGCGTGTACTGCGAACAGAGCAAGGGGCTTGAATACGTCAGCTTCGAGGATGACCGTCACGCAGCCAATCAGGCACCGTTGCGGGCAGAAGTCTGCCCCGGCTGCAACAGCTACCTGAAACTGATCTACCTGGAAAACGACGCCGAAGCCGAAGCACTTTCGGCAGACCTGTCCAGCCTGATGCTGGATATGCGCCTGGAGCAGGAAGGCTACCAGCGCCTGTCGCCGAATCTGATGCTGGCACCGGGAGGTGACTGAGCGTAAAGCGATCGCAAAACCGGTGCCTGTGGTAGGTCAGCCTTACCGCGATTACCGGTTTTACGACGGCTGCGCAGCCGAACGGGGGCAAGCCCCTAGCGACAGGACGCTTGTGATTACTTAGGTGGTTCGTGTTTGTCCAGCGCTCGGTTCACCGCCAACTCGCCCTGCATGATGACTTGCGCGATGCCTAGAATGGTATGGCGGTGTGGCCCCTGTAGCAGCGCTGCAACATCGTTGAGCATGACGCTGGCCGAAGCCAGTGACTCGCAAGCGTGGGCCAGCAGAGATTCGGTGCCGATCTCTGGGTTGATGATGAACATTTGGCTGGGTTTATACGGCGTGGCCATGACATGGGCACTCGGATTGAGGTAATAATCGAGGGCGCGCTCGGCGGCTTCGTTGAGTTTTTTTGAATCGAGTGATTCGTACGGGGATGCCGGATCTGTGGTCGGCGGATTGGGTGTTATTTTGAACATAGATGAAACTCCTACTTAGAATATTTAGGAGCCATCACCCTCGCTACCAAACGAAGAGTGGCGGCCATACGCGGGTTGGTAGACCGGTCTAAGTAGGAAACCCGGCGCTCACAATGGAGCCCCACGCATGACCACCATATAAAGCCGAGCCCCCAAAAAGAGACTGCATAAGGTGTCGCCATACGACTACTTAAAGGCGGGCTACCAAACCCGATCACTGTTTTTCAGTGACAGGGAAACGATATAGCCCGCCCCACAGCCGCACAAGCCAGCGGATTCTGGCGCACGCGTAGGCAACGACGCAAGGCGTTGTAGCCTTTAGGACGTAACACCGAGTGTCATTAAACACGCCCCTCTGCAATGAGTGGATGCGCCTCAAAAAAAATGAGGAAACCTCTGACAGTTTTTTGGTAGTAGTCGCTGGGAGCGCGGCGTTTGGCAGGGTGTTGCAGTGGGGCACTCGCCATCAGCGAGATCATTGCGCGGTGATGGTGATAGTGGGCAGAGAGCATGCCCTTAAAGCTCAGCGGCTACACTCAGACGCGACGGTCATTCGCTTCCGGGAGCCTCTGATGTCTGCCACATCCGCCAGCCAAGCCTTGCGGCTGCCCTCCATCGACAGTTTGCTGCGCCATCCCGCCTGCCAACCACTGGCCGAGCGTTACGGGCGTGATGCGCTGCTGGCCGGTTTGCGGCAACTGCTCGATGACTTGCGCGAGCCGGTGCTCAAGGGCGAACTCAATGCCATTGAAATTGCCCCCGATGTCTTGGCGGGCAGGGCGGGTGAGCGTCTGGCGATCCAGCATCGCAGCCAGGTGCGGCGGGTGTTCAACCTCACCGGCACCGTACTGCATACCAATCTGGGACGCGCGTTGTTGCCGGAGGCGGCTGTCGAAGCCGTTCAACTGGCTGCCCGCTATCCGCTCAATCTGGAATTCGACCTGCACAACGGCAAGCGCGGCGACCGCGATGACTTGATCGAAGGCCTGATCCGCGAGCTGACCGGCGCCGAAGCGGTGACCGTGGTCAACAACAATGCCGCTGCCGTGTTACTGACGCTCAACAGCCTGGGCGCGCGCAAGGAAGGCATCATTTCCCGTGGTGAACTGATCGAAATCGGCGGGGCCTTCCGCATTCCCGACATCATGGCCCGCGCCGGAGTACGGCTGCACGAAGTGGGCACGACCAATCGCACCCATGCCCGGGATTACGAGGCCGCCATCGGTCCGCGCACTGGCTTGGTGATGCGCGTACACGCGAGCAATTATTCCATTGAGGGTTTCACCGCCCAGGTACCAACGGCTGAATTGGCGCAGCTGGCTCACCGTCACGGGCTGCCGCTGCTGGAAGACCTCGGTAGCGGCAGCCTGCTGGACCTGACTCGCTGGGGCCTGCCCGCCGAGCCGACAGTGCGCCAAGCGCTGCTCGAGGGTGCGGACATCGTCACTTTCAGCGGCGATAAATTACTCGGCGGTCCCCAGGCCGGGTTGATCGTCGGGCGCAAAGACCTGATCGACAAGATCAAGAAGAACCCGCTCAAGCGTGCATTGCGGGTCGACAAACTGACCCTCGCGGCGCTCGAAGCGGTGTTGATGCTGTACCGCGATCCGGATCGACTGGCCGAGCGCCTGCCGAGTCTGCGTCTGCTGACCCGCCCTCAAATCGACATCTTCGCCCAGGCAGAACGCCTGCAACCCTCATTGGCACAGGTGTTGGGTGATGGCTGGAGCGTCAGCGCGGTGCCGTCGCTGGGCATGATCGGCAGCGGCAGCCAACCGGTGGCTCGTTTACCGAGCGCCGCGTTATGCCTGCGGCCCAACGTTTCCAAACGTCTGCGCGGACGGCGATTGCTGGGGCTGGAGGCCGCGTTTCGTCGGTTGCCGATTCCCGTGTTGGGGCGCATCGATGCTGATGCGCTTTGGCTGGACCTGCGCCAACTGGATGACGAAGCCGCGTGGCTGGCGCAGCTCAATCAGCTGGCGCAATTCGATCAGTTGCAGGAGGAGGGCCGGGACGGGTGATTGTCGGCACGGCGGGGCACATCGATCACGGCAAGACCTCCTTGCTCCAGGCATTGACCGGTCAGGCCGGCGACCGTCGCCGGGAAGAGCGCGAACGCGGCATGACCATCGACCTCGGCTATATCTACGCGGCGCTGGAACCGGGCGCCGCGCTGACCGGTTTTATCGATGTGCCCGGTCATGAGCGCTTCACCCACAACATGCTGGCCGGGGCTCAGGGCATTGATCTGGTGTTGTTGGTGGTGGCTGCCGATGACGGCGTCATGCCGCAGACCCGCGAACATGTGGCGATCGTCGAGTTGCTGGGCATCCCACGGGCACTGATTGCAATCACCAAATGCGACCGCGTCGATCCTGCTCGTGTGCAAGCCGTCAGGGAACAGATTGAAGCATTGCTCGCACCCGGACCTTATGCCAATGCGCCACAAATCGCGCTATCGAGTGTGACCGGCGAGGGTGTCGAGGCGCTGCGTCAGGCCTTGCTGGATGCGCAACATGAGGTGCTTCAACGCAGCGCCGGCGGCGGTTTTCGCCTGGCGATTGACCGGGCGTTCAGCGTGGCCGGCGTCGGGATCGTGGTGACCGGCACCGCGTTGTCTGGCCACGTGGCCGTGGGCGATACGCTGGTGTTGAGTCCGCAGGGCAAACCCGTGCGGGTGCGAGGCCTGCATGCGCAGAATCAGACGGCTGACAGCGCCATGGCCGGGCAGCGCGTCGCACTGAACCTGAGTGCCGATCGTCTAGCCCTGGAACAGATTCACCGGGGCCATTGGCTGCTGGCAGAATGGCTGCACGCGCCGACCCAGCGTCTGGATATCGAGATGACCTTGCTGGCCAGCGAGGCGCGAAGCTTCGAGCACTTTCAGCCCGTGCACGTGCACCTTGGCACTCAGGACGTGACCGGGCGAGTGGCGTTGCTGGAGGGCGACAGCCTGGTACCGGGAGAGCGGATGTTCGCGCAGTTGCTGGTGAATGCACCGGTGCTGGCGGTGAAGGGCGATCGCTTGATCCTGCGCGACCAAAGCGCTCAGCGCACCCTCGGCGGTGGCCAGGTGCTTGACCCGTTCGCCCCGGTCCGACACCGTCGCAGCCCCGAGCGATTAGCGCAGCTACAAACGCTGGCCACCACCAACAGCCTGGAAGCAGCACTGCCGGCGCTGCTGGCCAACAGCGACACCGGGCTCGATCCGCTGCGTCTGGAACGCCAGTTCAACCGTCCGCGCCACACGTGGGTGTTGCCCGATGACGTGCGCTTGATCGATACGCGGCAGGGACCCTTGCTGTTCAGCGCGGTGCGCTGGGAAGCACTGAAAGCGCCGCTGCTGGAACACCTCGCACGCTTTCATCAACTGGAACCGGATCAAATGGGACCGGACAGGGATCGCCTGCGTCGCTTCGCCGGCACCGCGCTGGAGCGGCCGACCTTTATCAGCCTGCTCGACGAATTGCTGGCCAGCGGATCGATCATCGCCAGCGGCCCGTGGCTGCATTTGCCAGACCATCAAGTGCGTTTGAGTGAGGATGACGAAACCCTGTGGCAACAATTACAGCCGTTGTTCGAACAGGCGGGTTTCGATGCGCCGTGGGTGCGTGATCTGGCTAAAGCGACGGGCCGTGAAGAGGCCGCCGTGCGCCTGCTGATGCGCAAGATGGCGCGGCTGGGGCTGGTGCATCAAGTGGTTCGTGATTTGTTTTATACCGAGACGCTGGTGCGCCGATTGGCGGCTATGCTGGTGCAACTGGCCAGGGATGACCCGGTGATTCAGGTCACCGCGTTTCGCGATGCCGTGGGCTTGGGGCGCAAGCGCAGCGTTCAGATTCTGGAGTACTTCGACCGGATCGGCCTGACCCGACGTGTTGGCGACCGGCGCCACATTCGGCTCGACAATGCACTGGCTCAACCGACAACAAACTGAGTTCAAGGAAGGCAATCGCGCCCGGTGGCGCGGCCGGGCTTCAAACCCGGTTGGGGACGGCATCCGTTCCCGGGCAGGTTCGACTCCGGCTGCCTTCCGCCATTTGGTCAACATAGGTACAGACATTGCAATCCCTGTGGGAGCAGGCCCTGTGGCGAGGGGGCTTGCCCCCGTTCGGCTGCGAAGCAGTCGCAAATTCAGTGCATGCGGTGTGCCTGGCTGAAGGAGGTAGCAGTTTTGGGACTGCTTCGCAGTCCAACGGGGGCAAGCCCCCTCGCCACAGGGCCAGCTCCCACAGGTTCTGCATTCATAATTGACTTGCGTTAGGAACCCCATTGAAAGCCCGCCAATAAACACAACTATGACCTACGCTTATTCCAGACGCATGTTCACAGGGGCTCTTCCCTGATCGACAACAACAAGAACAGCTATCCGGAGACGACTCATGTTTGCATTGGCCCGTCGATTCAGCAGCAACCTTGCCGTTTTCCTTACCGCCGCCGCGCTCGCCTCACCGGCTTTTGCGCTCGATACCGTCAAGTTCATGGCCCCGGGTTCAGTCGGTGGTGGTTATGACCAGACCGCACGCGTCCTGGGCAAAGCCATGGTCGAGGCGAAAACGGCAAAGTCCACAACCTTCGAGAACAAGGGTGGCGCCGGTGGGACCCTGGGGTTGGCGCAATTTGCCAACGGCACCAAGGGGGATGCCAATGCCCTGATCGTGGTCGGCGCGATCATGGTCGCAGCCATCGAGCAGAACAAACCGCAAATCACCTTGAAAGACGTGACGCCGATTGCCCGGCTGTTTACCGAATATAACGTGATTGCCGTGCGTGACGATTCGCCCTACAAAACCCTGGACGACTTGCTCAAAGACTTCAAAGCCAACCCGTCCAGCATCAAATGGGGCGGTGGCTCCAAAGGGTCGATCGACCACATCGGCATCGCCGAACTGGCGAGCAAAATGGACGTCCCCGTCAACAAGGTCAATTACGTTGCCTTCGCCGGTGGCGGCGAAGTCGTCGCCGCGACGCTGGGGGGCCACATCACGGTGATCACCGGCGGCTATGCCGAGCTTGCCAAATACGTACAGTCCAAACAGTTCCGCTTACTCGCCATCGGTGCGCCCACACGCGTAGAAGGCATCGATGCACCGACCCTCAAGGAAAGTGGCTATGACGTAACGATCGGCAACTGGCGGGGTGTTTATGGCGCCGCTGGCCTGACGCCTGAACAGCGCAAAGAACTGACCGAAGCCGTCCTGACCGCCACCAAAAGCACGGTCTGGCAAGACAACGTAAAAACCAATGCATGGTCACCGAGCATTCTGACCGGGGATGACTTCGGCAAATTCGTCGAAGAAGAGCATGGGCGCCTGCGCGCGATGCTGGTCAAGGTCGGGCTGCTCTGAGATGGCCGGACGCTGGAGAGTCATGCCGGCCCAACTGGCGATGGGTTTAGGTGTCGTCGCCATCAGCGCGGTATTGGCGATCGGCGCCTCGCGGTTTCCTCCCGAGATGGGCTTCGTGATCATGGCGGCGTACGTGTATCCCTACGCCGTCGCGGCGTTTCTGGGCGTCGTCGGTCTGTTGATGTGCTATCAGGCGCTCACCGGTGGTTTTCGCAACCTTACTGACGATCATGAGACCACCCGGCCTCAGCCCGGCGGCAAGCTCGGCGCAACCTGGGTCACGGCGGGGCTGATGGGCGTTGCGTTGCTCATTACCTACATCGGCTTCGTATTGGCCGCCTCATTGCTGTTTGCCTGTTCGGCACGGGGTTTTGGCAGTCGCAGCCCGGTGCGGGACCTGGCCATCGGTATCGCCCTGACGCTGCCGATTTACTGGCTTTTTACCGCCGGGCTAGGGGTTTCCCTGCCGCCCCTGGTCAACGCCTGGATCTGATCCGGGCCCCAAGGAGGTCGACAAGGTGGACATTCTCTCGAGTCTGGCAACCGGCTTCGGTGCCGCGTTGGCGCCGATCAATCTGATGTGGGGCTTCATTGGCTGTCTGCTGGGCACCGCGATCGGTGTTTTGCCGGGAATCGGGCCGGCGCTGACGGTGGCACTGCTGCTGCCGATTACCGCCAAAGTCGATCCTACCGGCGCGCTGATCATGTTCGCCGGCATCTATTACGGTGCTCAGTTTGGCGGCTCCACTACCTCGATTCTGCTCAACACGCCAGGGGAATCGTCCTCCATGGTCACGGCCCTGGAAGGCAACCTCATGGCGCGCAACGGGCGGGCAGGTCCGGCGTTGGCGACGGCTGCGATAGGCTCATTCGTGGCCGGCACCATCGCGACGATCTTGCTGACCCTGTTCGCGCCCCTTGTAGCGATATTGGCGCTGAAGTTCGGGCCGGCCGAGTATTTCGCGATTCTGGTGCTGGCCTTCACCACGGTGTCGGCGGTGCTCGGTGCGTCGATGCTGCGCGGCTTTGCCTCGTTGGGGATCGGGCTGACCATCGGCTTGATCGGCCTGGACTCGACCTCGGGCATTGCCCGCTACACCCTGGCGGTGCCCGAGTTGGTCGATGGCATTGAAGTGGTGCTCGTCGCGGTGGGCTTGTTTGCCGTCGGTGAGGCCTTGTACAGCGTTCTCTACCAAAAGGAAGAAACCGCCGGCCGACACCGCCTGACCTCGTTGTGGATGACCCGCGCCGACTGGAAGCGCTCGATTCCCGCATGGCTACGGGGCACGCTGATCGGTTTTCCCTTCGGGTCGATTCCGGCCGGTGGCGCGGAAATTCCGACGTTTCTGTCGTACTCGACCGAGCGCAAACTCAGCAAGTACCCGAAAGAGTTCGCGGCCAGCAAAGGCGAGGGCGCCATCGAAGGCGTCGCTGGCCCCGAGGCGGCCAACAATGCCAGCGCCACCGGTTCGCTGGTGCCGTTGCTGACCTTGGGCATTCCGACCTCTGCCACGGCGGCGATCTTGTTGGCCGCATTCCAGAACTACAACCTGCAACCGGGGCCGCTGCTGTTCCAGACCTCGGGCGAACTGGTCTGGACGCTGGTGGCCTCGCTGTACATCGGCAACGCCATCCTGCTGGTGCTGAACCTGCCGTTGGTGGGCCTGTGGGTCAAACTCTTGCAGATTCCACGACCGTACCTGAACGCCGGCATTCTGGTATTCGCCACCATCGGCGTATACGGCATGCGTCACTCGACGTTCGACCTGTTTCTGATGTTGGCCATCGGTTGGGCCGGGGTGTTGATGCGGCGTTTCGACTTCCCCGTCGCGCCGGTGATCGTCGGCATGCTGCTGGGCCCGATGGCGGAAAAACAACTGCGCAATGCCTTGTCCATCAGCCAGGGCGACTGGATGGTGTTTGTGACACAACCGATCGCGGCCTCGCTCCTGGTGCTGACGCTGTTGGTGCTGCTGGTTCCGTATGTGCTGCATAAACGCGGCATCAAATTGCACGAGGATGATTGAGGCTTCGCGAGCCGGTTTGATGATCCGCCCCAGTGGATCGTTGGGAATGCCTCAACGGACGCTCCGCGTTCGGCTCCTGAAGGGACGCGGAGCGTCCTGGGCTGCATTCCCACGCAGAGCGTGGGAACGATGATCGACACCCTCAATTTCAGAAACGAAACGCTTGTCGTCCGACCAGTAGCCATTTGCCTTTCTGTTTCTGCCAGATCTGGAAGTTCTCGATTTCCGTGGGAACGATCTCTTCACCCTTGATGGCTTGTGCCGAAAAATGATGCCGGACCAGCGCCACATCACCCGACAGCGTGATGGTCTGGCCTGTCATTTCAAGTGTCTTGAAAGCGCTTTTACCGGTTTCGATGTCAGCGATGAACGCTTTCTTGTCCTGGATTTTCCCGCTGGAGTGGCCGTAGGTAAGGTTTTCAGCGGTGAGCGCGTTCAATTGGGGAATGTTCTTGTGCAGCATCGCTTGAGTCAGATGGTCTACCGCTAAGGCAACATCCTTTTCGCCCGAGAAGGGGGCTGCCATCACATAGCCGCTGAAGAGGCACAAGAAACCGATAAGCAATTTCGTTTTTTTCATGGGTGTTTTTCCTTGTTGTTATTGAGTGTCAGACGAGAGAAAGGGTTTACTCGTCTGTCATCGTACAACGTAGCAGATTTTTAATGCGAGATGCATCCAACAAATACCCACCGGAACCTGTGAGTACCATCGGTGCGCTTTTTATCACTTCATCATCTGCGTGGAACTCCCTGCCAGCCCCCTCCGTCATTTGCAATGAAGCACCACCGCGGCCACACCCGCGGCCACTTCCTCACGTATTCATTACGAAGGCGATGGATGACATGACTATTCCAGACAGCAGAACCGGACAACCGGATGGCCCTCGGGATTCAGCGGGCTCCGAACAAAACTTTCAACATATAAAGGAGGAGGTTACCGAAGCGATAGGCGGTGCCCGGCATCAGGCCGATGAGCAGTTCGGCCAGTACCGCGATACCGCAGCGGACCAGATTGAAGCATTGGCCAGAGGCGCCCAGTCAGTCGTTTCCGAGATCAGGACGAACGATACGTTTGGGATGTCCGACTACCTGGCGAACATGGCAGACAGCATGAGCAGCCTGGCGGGAAAACTGCGCAGCAAAAGTGCCGAAGAGCTGCTGCACGATGGCGCTGATCTGGCGCGCGACAACCCAGGGTTATTCATTGTCGGCAGCATAGCGGTCGGGTTTGGTCTGTCGCGATTCCTGAAAGCGGGTACGGCGGCCTCGCCAACAACCGACCATGAGTTCACGGACCAGAGCAGCACATCCTCGTTCAGTGGCGATGGCTCGCAGGAATTTTATGAAACGTCGATGCCATCGGCAGGCGATTTGTCGCCCGGATTGGCCACTGGCATCACGCCGTCCTCGCCGAACGCGCCTGACCATCGTGGCGATACTTCTTCAATGCCGGGGTCCAGCCCCTTCACAGGAGAACGGTAATGAACAGAGACGATCCAGAACTGCAACGCACACAGCCCGTCAACCCGTCGTTCACGACGACTGAATATGATGCTTCCGTGGTCGGTTTATTGCGGCAGTTATCTCGGGAAGTTCCGGCGTTGTTCACCAAAGAGCTGGCGTTGGCCAAGGCGGAACTACAGGCCAGCCTGACGACATTGAAAGCAGGGATTGCCGGGGTCGCCGGCGGCGCCATTGTGCTGCTCGCCGGGTTCATCATTGTGCTGATGGCGGTGGTCTATGCCTTGAGCCTGGTGATGGCGCCCTGGCTGGCCGCGCTGATTGTCGGCGTCGTGGTGATGGTCATCGGCTTCGTGATGCTGCAGGCAGGCAAAAAACAATTCGAGCCTTCCCACTTCAAGCCTGATCGCACCCTGGACGCGCTGAACAAAGACCAGGAAGCCCTGCGGAGGAAAGTGTCATGAAGCGAGAAATAGACACCGAAGCGGCCAAGAGTCCGGAAACCATCGAGCGTGAAATCGATGCGCAACGGGAAAACATCGGGCATATCGTCGACGCTCTGGAAAGCAAGTTCACCCCTGGCCAGATGTTCGATCAGGCGCTGCTGATGATGCAGAGCAACGGCTCGACTTTCCTGCACAATCTGGGCACCAGTGTGCGCAACAATCCCATGCCCGCGGTGCTGACCTCGGTCGGCCTGATGTGGCTGATAATGAGCCAGAATCGCCCGCCAACGCCCAGGGAATATCGGGTTGAGACTGAGCTGGATATCGACTGGACCGATGATGTGGGCGAAGGGCTCACCGATGGCATCGACAGCGCCCGGGAGCGTCTGCACCAAACCACCGATTCGCTCAAAAACAGCTATCAGGCCGTCAAGGGCAAGGCCGCACATCTGAGCGATAGCCTGCATGCCAAGACCGATCAGCTCAGTCACACCGTCCATGACACCAGTGATCGCCTGGCGCGCAGGACCCATGAAATGGGCGACCAGTTCAGTCATCTGCTCAAGGAGCAACCCCTGCTGATGGCGGCGATGGGGATCGCGGTGGGCGCGTTGCTGGGGGCGGCTTTACCCACTACCGCAACGGAGCGCCGTTATCTGGGCAGGACCAGCGCCAGCCTCACCGGCAAGGTCAAACAGCAAGCACGGGAGGGCTATGAGGCCGTGCGCGAAAAGGTGATGGAAACCACAGAACCCCACGAGACAACCGCTGGAGAAACGGGCGCGATGCGCAAGACTGCGTCCGAAACCTCGGCCGATCTGTCGCGTGGGCTGGGGACTTCTTGACGAGTGTCAGGGCAAGACGGGAGGTCACACGCAGACGTCCCGTCGAGCCCTGTTTGTCGAGCCCTGAAACAGGCCGGACGCCAAGATCAGACGCATGACGAGGTACGCATCATGATTGATGAATCCACAGGCATGACCCCCGGTGTGCGCTACGAAATCGAGAACCGCGAGAGGGTAGAACCGTTTGCCGGTTTTTTTCTGGACGGCAACTATTACCTCGCGCCTGAACTGCAAACGCCCTTCGGCTGGCTTGAGGGCAATCGCTTTATCTACGATGTACTCGATCCCGAAGGCGAGCCGATGTTCAAGGACCGCGTGGCCGGCACTGTCAAGGATTTGAAACTCATTTTGAGTGACGGAATGACCCTGGATATCCATCCCGTTCCGGGCACCTGACGTCAGGAGGGCCGTCCCGAACCTGCGTCAGCCGCCACTGATTTTCCAGTGCTTGACGTTATCGGCAAACACCATCTGATGCATTTCGTGGGCGATGCCGTAAGCCAGGGATTCATGCGCTGCAATGACCTTTTCTTCCGCTGAAAGGCAATGAAAAATGTCCAGTTTGGTATCGGCGTGTGCGGTTTCCAGGGCAAAGATTTGCACATAACGCGCGAGGTCGTTATCCAGGCTCGAGAGGTATTCGCGCAGCCGCTGGTGGTCGACCGAGCTTTGGCTGAAGTACCAATTCATGGGATGAATCAGAAACCGCGAATGGGGCGCGGTGATCCGTCGACCGGCGGCCAGGTACATGATGATGCCCATCGACTCGATGTTGCCGGCATTGATCGCGCACAGCGGCACCGGCAGGGATTTGAGGAAGGTGTAGAGGGCAAAGCCGAAGTTGGTGCTGCCACCGCTGGTGGATAGATTCAGCAGCAAGGAAGAAGCGCCCTGGTCGATGGCGTCGAGGCAGCAGTCTCTGAAGCGCTCCATGGTGCCCTGATCGATCTGACAATGAAAGTGGACGATGTGCTCTGTCATCGACGTCCCTCCATACGGGATAAATAGAGAGTCGAAGACGAATAATGCCAGACCTCAACGCTCTTTTCTTTCATCAAATTATATAAGCACAACCCGCTTTTATACTCGTTTTAATCACTTCCATTAGTCGCCGTAGCCGGAGTTTTCTGGAACTAATAACTCCAATCCGCTTGTCGCAAGAATGCCGCATCAGTTCAAACTTTCAATCCCGCAAAACCTCGGAATAAGACGAGCCGACAAAGGTTCGTTCGTAACCATGAGGAGAACGAAAATGGCTAACACCGGTAACAAGAACCCTGGCAATTTTGCCAATGACCCTGGAAAAGCCTCCGAAGCCGGTAGAAAAGGCGGGGAGTCGGGCGGCGGTATGATGAACGATCCGCAACGCTCCTCCGATGCCGGCAAAAAAGGTGGACAGGCCTCAGGGGGCCGTCAATCCAGCGAGACCAACCGCTCCGGCAGCGAACAGGGAGGAGGCCGCTCGGGCAACTTTGCCGACGACAGGGAAAGAGCGTCTGAAGCAGGTAAAAAAGGAGGACAAAATCAAGGTGGAGGGCAAAACCCTGGCGGCGGACGTAGACCCTGATGCCAGGTGAAATACATCAAGCCCCGCTTTGGCGGGGCTTGGTTTTATCCAAGTCGGACTTTTGTCCTTCACTCGCGATAGCGCGGTGCAACTATCGGTTCAAGTAATAGTGACCATCAAGAAACGCAAGTTCTGGTTTGTTGGGCAAAGGCGGAGAATCGCCCCCATCGAAGACGCTGCTCAATGAACCAGACTTTTTATTTTCAGGACTTCACCGATGCGCCCTTTATTTGTCCCCGTCATGGCTTTCGCCTCCTTACTGCTGGCCGGTTGCGTTTCCGCACCGAACGCCCCGACGCTGACCTTCCAGACGAAAAAAACGCCTGCCGAGTACGCCGACTGCGTAATACCGAAGTTGCAGGGCAGTGCACTGAAGCCGACGGTCTCGCAAACCCAGCGCAGCTACCGGATCGTGGTACCGAGCAAAGTCGCGGCCGATAACGTTCTCGAAGCCTACAAGGCCCCGAATGGCGGCAAGGTGTTTTTGTATGAACGCCACTTGTTGGCATCGAACTTTATGCCTTCGAGTTTCGAACGCGCCGCGCAGGAATGCCTGTAACCGGTAACCGCTCTTAAAAATGCTCCTTTGGTTGGCCGCAACCAACCAATTTTTTGTCCCGTGCCTCATTTGGTCACGGGACTTTTTTTTGCGTGTAGATAGTTAAGCCGTAAATGTTCTCCGTAGCAGCTGCCTCGCGGGCTCGGCAGCTGCTACTTACTCAGAGTGATGAACTGCCCCCCAAAAGTTGGACACCGATCCTGACTTTTGGGGGGCAGTTCAGTGATCTCTGTTGTTCACAAATACTGCATTTACAGCAGAACTCTGTGGGAGCGGGCTTGCCCGCGATGAGGCCCTCCAGCACACCGAAGATTCCCGAGTCGTGAAAAAGGGGAGCCCGCCGGTAGCGTGCCCCCCTCAGAGAAATTGAATCGACTTACCAGATCGGCAAGGTGTAGCTGACGATCAGGCGGTTTTCATCCAGGTCGCTGCCGAAGTGGGTCGAGCGTACCGTCGCGTTGCGCCACTTCACGCCGACATTCTTCAGCGGCCCGCTCTGCACGACATAACCAATGTCGGTATCACGTTCCCATTCCTTGCCTTCCGGGCGATTGCCGCCCAGATCGATGTTGTCACCGGTGAGGTAGCGGGTCATGAAGGTCAGGCCCGGAATGCCAATGGCCGCAAAGTTGTAGTCGTAACGCGCCTGCCAGGACTTTTCGTCCTTGCTGGCGAAGTCGCCGATCTGCACGAAGTTCACCAGGTACGCATCGGTGCCGTTGACGTAGGCGTAGCCGGTGTCGCCGCTCATGCCTTGGTAACCCAGGCCCAGCGCATGCCCGCCGAGGCTGTAGGTGAACATCGCGCCAATCGCATTGTTATCAATATTGCTGCCGCCATCATCCGTGGAACGGGCAAAGCGCAGATCCGTCTTCAGCGACTGGCCGGTGGTGACTGGCAACACGTAGGTCAGGTTGACCAGGTGCTGGCTGTAGAAGTTGTCGAGG
>NZ_MUNM01000044.1 GCF_002286815.1 Pseudomonas sp. PICF141 | reverse complement strand
TGGGTGTTGCCGACGCCGTTGAGGTTGTTGCTGCCGGTGAGGGTGAGGTTTTCCAGGTTGGCGCCCAGGGTCCAGCTGACCGAGGAACGCACGGTGTCGGTATCCCACGTCCAGATACCTGTCTCGACGACCATGTCCTTGACGTTGTCGACAATGTAGGTGTCGCTGCCGCTGGCGTCAGTCATCACGTCGGCGCCAAGGCCTCCGTCGAGGATGTTGTCGCCGCGGTTACCTACGAGGCGGTTATTCAGCGCATTACCGGTAGCATTTACGTCGTCGAAGTCGATAAGGGTCAAGTTCTCGAGGTTGCTGCCCAGGGTGTAGCTGATCGACGACAGCACCGTGTCGATCTCGGCCAGCGAAGTGCCTCGTTCGATTACCGTATCGCCGACATTGTCGACGACGTAGGTGTCGTTGCCGGCACCGCCTTCGAGGGTGTCGGCTCCGTCCCAGCCATCGAGTACATTGGCGGCGGCGTTGCCGGTGAGGCTGTTGTCCAGTTCATTACCGGTGAGGCTCAGCGCTGCAGAACCGAGCAGCAAGCCATCCTCGACGTTGTCTTCCAAGTAGTAGCTCACCGCCGTCCTGATCAGGTCGTGGCCTTCGTCGGCCAGTTCGGTGACATGCACTCCATTGTTGTAAATGGCGTAGGTGTCATCGCCGCTGCCGCCAATGAGCTTGTCAGAGCCGGCCCAGCCATCCAGCCAGTCGTTGCCGGCCCCGCCCAGCAGGGTGTTGTTATAATTGTTGCCGATCAGGATGTTGTTCAGGTCGTTGCCGACTACGGTGAATTCACCGAGCCCGGTGACGATGACATCCTCGACGTTTTGCAAGTTGCTTTGACTGAGATCGACAGTGTTGGCGGCCAGGGTCGATGCGTAGTTGATGTACAGCAGATCATTGCCCTGATCAACGCCATCCTGCAGCAGTGCCAGCTCACCGGCCTGGTCAAGGACGTAAATGTCGTCGCCGGCGCCGCCGCTCAACGTGTCCAGGCCAGCCAAGCCGTTGAGGATATTGTTGCCGACGTTGCCGGTCAGTACGTTGTTCAGGGCATTGCCGACACCGTTGGTATTGTCACCGCCGGTCAAGGTGAGGTTTTCCAGGTTGGTACCGAGGGTCCAACTGACCGAGGCGCGTACGGTGTCGATTTCGGAGGTGAGGATGCTGTTCTCGGTAACCAGGTCCTTGAGGTTATCAACAATGTAGGTGTCATTGCCGCTGCCGCCGATCATCACATCGGCACCAATTCCGCCGTCAAGAATGTTATCGCCGCTGTTGCCGATCAAGCGATTGCCCAGCGCGTTGCCGGTGGCGTCGAGGTGGTCGCCGCCAGTGAGGCTCAGGTTCTCCAGGTTATTGCCCAGGGAGTAGCTGATAGACGACATGACCGTGTCGATCTCGGTCAGCAAGGTGCTGGTTTCCATCACCAGGTCACCCACGTTATCCACAACGTAAATGTCGTTGCCTGCACCACCAATCATGATGTCTTGGCCGGCACCGCCATCGAGAACGTTACCCAGCGCATTACCGATCAGTTCATCGTCAAAGGCTGAACCGGTGGCATTTTCGATCTTGGCACCAAAGGCAATCGCCAGCCCGTCATTGATCAGTTCCAGATTCGCAATGTCGACGAATGCCTTGCCGATGTTGCTGAACTCGCCCTCATTCAGGTTCAGTCTGACGGACGCCAGTTGATTACTGGCATCGATCGTATCGTTGCCGCCGGCATCCCAGATGGTTTCGAACACTGATTGATCCGCTGCCCAGCGATAGACGTTGTTACCGGTTTGCCAAAGCATATTGGCGCCGTAAATCTTCTGGATAGCGAGAATATCCAGCAGCATCGGCGTCGTCGGCTGGTAGGAGTACGCATTGTTGTAGCTCATGATCGTGTAATGCGAATCATCGAGCAGTGATGAGATCAGCGTACCGTTGGATTTGCTCGACTCGAATGGATGCTTGAGGCCCAGGGCATGACCGATCTCATGCACGAACGTCATGAAGTCATAAGTGCCTTTGACGGGGGCAGCGTTGCTCGTCGCTGTTCCGATCCAGACATCCCCGGCCAGCGGTGTCCGATCGGGGAAATAGGCCCAGGCAGCAACGCCATCATCCATGCCCCAATAGCCGCCGAATCGCAAATCACCCACGGTATTGATGTTGTCACTCACCAGAGTGAATTTGATGTTGGCCACGGCGCTCCAGGCGCCAAGCGCATTCGTCACGGCATTTTGTTGAGCCGATGTCAGGGCGAAACTATCCAGGAATTCATTTTGGTCGCTGTATTTGATAGCGAAATACGACTGGCTGTTGACGAAACTATAAGTCAGCCGTGTCGCGGAAAGGTCGCCGCCAAAGTCAGGGCTCAGCCAAGAGGTGCCGTAGATCAGGCTGTCGACTTGTTGATTACCGGTCAGAACAGATGATTTTGTTAAAACGTAACCAAGCGGAGACGACATTCTAAATATCCTGAGAGAGCCGCGACCGTCCTGTATGTGGCCGCTACAAAAAGCGATTTTGCACCAGAGCCAGCGTCAATTGATATCACATGGCCATTATTTTTTTAATTGATGGCGTCAAAAAACTGTCCAGCAAAACCTGTGTCGGCGTGCGCCACTAAGTCTTGAGGAATGCGCGCTGGTATCCTGTACGAAATTGATTAATCAGGACCTTCCATGAACGTTCCGACCCCAGCGCTCATCCGCGAAACCTTCCCCGTCGGCCCCCTCCAGTGCAACTGCACAATCATCGGCGACCCGATCACCAAAAAGGCCATCGTCGTCGATCCGGGCGGCAACCACGAACTGATCCTCGCGCGTCTCGATGCCTTGGGCCTGAAAGTGGTCAGCATCATTCACACCCACGCGCATCTGGATCACTTCCTGGCTTCGGGGCAACTCAAGGAGAAAACCGGCGCAACCCTGCACTTGCATAAAGAAGATCAATTCCTCTGGGACAACCTGGAGATGCAATGCCAGATGTTCGGGGTGCCTTATACCCCCGTGCCCTCGCCGGATCGTTGGTTGGCCGATGATGAAGAGCTGGCTTGCGGGTGCGGTGTGGCGTTGCACACGCCGGGTCACACACCCGGCTCCATGAGCTTTTGGTTTTCCGAGGCCAAGCTGCTGATTGCCGGTGATACGCTGTTCAAGCGCGGGGTAGGGCGCACGGATTTATGGGGCGGCGATCAGGCGACTCTTGTGCGCTCGATCAAACAACGGTTGTATACCCTCGACGAAGAGGCGACAGTGGTGACCGGTCATGGTCCGGATACTCGCCTGGGTGATGAAATGCGCGGTAACCCCTTTGTACGAGCCTGAATGTGCAGTTATGAAAGGCACGACGGAATTTTTGGCGTTGGCCATGATCCAACGCCCGCAAAGGTTCATTGCTTAAGTCCGCTGCACCCCAGAATGCAAAAAAAAGTAGGAGCTCTCCATGTTCACCTCGCGTCGTTTGATTATTGTCGCTACTGCTGTGGCTTTGTTGTCCGGTTGCGCATCGCAGACCCCTTATGACAACCAGGGTCCAGCTGATGGCAGCTCTACGGGCATGAGCAAAACCGCCAAATACGGTGGCCTCGGCGCCTTGGCCGGTGCTCTGGCCGGTGCTGCCATCAATCACGATAACCGTGGCAAAGGCGCGCTGATTGGCGCTGCCGTGGTGGGTGCTTCCGCCGCCGGTTACGGTTACTACGCCGACCAGCAGGAGAAAAAATTGCGGGCCAGCATGGCCAACACTGGGGTTGAAGTGCAGCGTCAGGGCGATCAGATCAAGCTGATCATGCCGGGCAACATCACCTTCGCCACCGATTCGGCGAACATCGCGTCGGGCTTCTATCAGCCGTTGAACAACCTGGCGAGTTCGCTCAAGGAGTTCAACCAGAACCAGATCGAGATCGTCGGCTACACCGACAGCACCGGCAGCCGTCAGCACAACATGGACCTGTCCCAGCGTCGTGCCCAGAGTGTGGCGACTTACCTGACTTCCCAAGGTGTCAGCGGCGCCAACCTGACAGCACGCGGTGCCGGGCCGGATAACCCGATAGCCAGCAACAGTGACGTCAATGGCCGGGCGCAGAACCGTCGTGTCGAGGTCAACCTGAAGCCGATTCCGGGTCAGGAATATCAGCAGCAGGGTCAAGTGCAGCAGTATCCTTAAAGCGTCTGATTGAACCCCAGGCGTAAAAAGCCCGCCCGATCTTCAGCAGATCGGGCGGGCTTTTCTGTGTCACCTGCTCAGGCCTCTTCGCGGGCAAGCCCGCTCCCACAGGATTTGTGTTTGACCCCTATCTTGTGATCGACGAAGAACACTGTGGGAGCGGGCTTGCCCGCGAAGAGGCCCTGACAGGCACCAGAGATATCGGATCAGCAACAAAAAAGCCCCCGGACGATCATTCATCCGAGGGCTTTTTCATGTCACGCGAAACCTGATTACTTCTTCAGGCCGTAATGCTCATCGAGCATGCCCGGCGCGTTCGGGGCTTTGGGGGCGTAGTCGCGAGGCGGTTCCTGATCGCGCGGTGGCGTCAGGCGTTCCCGTGGAGCCTGCGCCGCGTCGGCGTGCAGGGCAGCCAGCAAGCGTTGGCGAGTCTGCTCGTCCAGGGCCAGACGATTGGCGCCCTCGGCGAGGTGATCTTGCACTTCCTGATAGCTCTGAGTCAGTTTCTTGACCAGTGTTGCAGTGCTGTTGAAGTGGGTGATCACTTCGTTTTGATAATTGTCAAAACGTTCCTGAATATCATCCAGCTGACGTTGCGTGCGGTTAGGCGCGGCATTCGGCACCAGGCGAGCGATCAGAAATCCAATGGCGACACCCACAACCAGGGCAAGAGTCGGTAACAACCAAACTAAGAGCGAGTGTTCCACGAGTCCTTCCTCTATAAACGGCTTTGCTTTACGTTAACGGCTCGAACCTGCGCTGTATACCGCGATTCACTCGCAATAGATTGGCACAGACAATTGGCTAGACGAGTCGACCCGATTCGAGGTCACGGAGTTCCTTCCTTGCTTATGCGCGAAACCCCCGTAATGATTGATGGCCCGGTCGGCCAACTGGAAGCCCTTTACCTGGATATTGAACAGCCGCGCGGCCTGGCGCTGATCTGTCATCCGAACCCGGTGCAGGGCGGCACCATGCTCAACAAAGTCGTCTCGACCTTGCAGCGCACCGCGCGCGACGCCGGCTTGATTACTTTGCGTTTCAACTACCGTGGCGTCGGCGCCAGTGAAGGCTCGCACGACATGGGCACGGGTGAAGTCGACGATGCCCAGGCGGCGGCCCAGTGGCTGCGGGCCAGGCATCCTGGAATACCTTTGACCCTGTTCGGTTTTTCCTTTGGCGGATTTGTTGCAGCAAGTCTCGGCGGACGTCTGGAAGCCAACGGCGAGCAGCTCGAGCATTTGTTCATGGTGGCGCCCGCCGTCATGCGCTTGGGCGATCAGGATCAACTGCCGCAACAAGGTACATTGACCCTGATCCAGCCGGAAACCGACGAAGTCATCGACCCGCAGCTCGTTTACGACTGGTCCGACGCACTCCAGCGCCCCCATGAGCTGCTGAAAGTGGCAGAATGCGGACACTTTTTTCATGGCAAGCTGACCGATCTCAAGGATCTGATCCTGCCGCGTCTTTCGAATTGATTGCAGTCTGACAAGCGACTACCCATGACGACTCGTACCCGTATCCTCACCGGCATCACCACCACCGGCACGCCGCACCTGGGCAACTACGCCGGCGCTATCCGTCCGGCGATCATCGCCAGCCATGACAGCAATGCCGATTCGTTCTACTTCCTGGCCGACTACCACGCCCTGATCAAATGCGATGACCCGCTGCGCATCCAGCGCTCGCGTCTGGAAATTGCCGCGACCTGGCTGGCCGGTGGCCTGGACGTGGACCGTGTGACCTTCTATCGCCAGTCCGACATCCCGGAAATCCCTGAGCTGACCTGGTTGCTGACCTGCGTGGCCGCCAAGGGCCTGCTCAACCGTGCGCACGCCTACAAGGCCTCGGTGGACAAGAACATCGAAACCGGCGAAGACCCGGACGCCGGCATCACCATGGGCTTGTACAGCTACCCGGTGTTGATGGCAGCAGACATTCTGATGTTCAACGCCCACAAGGTGCCGGTCGGTCGTGACCAGATCCAGCACGTGGAAATGGCTCGGGACATCGGCCAGCGCTTCAATCACTTGTTCGGCCAAGGTAAAGAATTCTTCACCATGCCCGAAGCGCTGATCGAGGAAAGCGTCGCGACCTTGCCGGGCCTCGACGGTCGCAAGATGTCGAAGAGCTACGACAACACCATTCCGTTGTTCAGCAGCGCCAAAGAGATGAAAGACGCGATTTCGCGGATCGTCACCGACTCCCGTGCCCCGGGCGAAGCCAAGGATCCGGACAATTCGCACCTGTTCACCTTGTTCCAGGCCTTCGCTACGCCGGCACAATCCGACGAATTCCGCAGCGAATTGCTCCAGGGCCTGGGTTGGGGCGAGGCGAAAAATCGTCTGTTCCAGTTGCTCGACAGCGAATTGGGTGAATCCCGCGAGCGTTATCATCAACTGATCGAACGCCCGGCGGATCTGGAAGACATGCTGCAGCTTGGCGCCAAAAAGGCCCGCTCGGTGGCGACGCCGTTCCTCCACGAATTGCGCGAGGCGGTCGGCCTGCGTTCTTTCGTCGCTCAGACCCAAGTCGCAGCGACCACGAAGAAGAAAGCCGCAAAAGCCGCGCGCTTCGTCAGCTTCCGTGAAGACGACGGCAGTTTCCGCTTCCGTTTGCTGGCGGCCGATGGCGAGCAGTTGTTGCTGTCGCGCAACTTCGCCGATGGTAAAACCGCAGGGCAAGTGACCAAGCAACTGCAATCCGGTCAAGCCTTGGATGTGCGCAGTGAAGACCTGAGCTTCAGTGTCTGGCTGGAAGGCGAGCGCGTTGCCGACAGCCCGGCCTTTGCCAACAGCGCTGCTCGTGATGCTGCCATCGGTGCTTTGCGCGTTGCCCTGACACCGGTTCAGGAATAATCAACGGCTCGGTCCGACCAAGGGCCGATTGCCATTCCCACGGGCCGTCGCTACAGTGACGGCCCGTTTTTGTTGCCTTGCTAACGAATTATGACGCCCCTAGAACGATATCAAGCTGATCTGAAACGCCCGGAATTCTTCCATGACGCCGCGCAGGAAACTGCCGTGCGCCATTTGCAGCGCCTGTACGACGATCTGGTCGCGGCCTCGCAGAACAAACCGGGCATGCTCGGTAAACTGTTTGGCAAGAAAGACCAGGGGCCGGTCAAAGGCCTGTATTTCTGGGGCGGCGTTGGTCGCGGCAAGACTTATCTGGTCGATACTTTCTTCGAAGCGCTGCCATTCAAGGAAAAGACCCGTACTCACTTCCACCGCTTCATGAAGCGCGTGCATGAAGAGATGAAGACTCTGGGTGGCGAGAAAAACCCGCTGACCATCATCGCCAAGCGCTTCTCCAACGAGTCGCGAGTGATCTGTTTCGATGAGTTTTTCGTTTCTGACATCACCGATGCAATGATCCTTGGCACATTGATGGAAGAGCTGTTCAAGAACGGCGTGACCCTGGTCGCGACCTCGAACATCGTGCCCGACGGCCTGTACAAGGACGGCCTGCAACGTGCGCGCTTCCTGCCGGCCATTGCGCTGATCAAGCAGAACACCGAGATCGTCAACGTCGACAGCGGCGTCGATTACCGTCTGCGTCACCTTGAGCAAGCGGAACTGTTCCACTTCCCGCTGGACGAGGCCGCCCAGGAAAGCCTGCGCAAGAGCTTCCGTGCCTTGACGCCGGAATGCACGGCAGCCATCGAGAACGACGTGCTGGTGATCGAGAACCGTGAAATCCGCGCCGTGCGTACCTGCGATGACGTGGCCTGGTTCGACTTCCGCGAACTCTGCGACGGCCCGCGCAGCCAGAACGATTACATCGAACTGGGTAAAATCTTCCACGCCGTGTTGCTCAGCAATGTCGAACAGATGAGCGTCACCACCGACGACATCGCCCGACGCTTCATCAACATGGTCGATGAGTTTTACGATCGTAACGTGAAGCTGATCATTTCCGCCGAAGTCGAGCTCAAAGACCTCTACACCGGCGGTCGCCTGAACTTCGAGTTCCAGCGCACGCTTAGCCGTTTGCTGGAAATGCAGTCACATGAATTCCTGTCCCGGGCGCATAAGCCGTAGACAATTCGAAAACATAAAAAAGGGCCTGCATATGCAGGCCCTTTTTCGTTTATCGCAGAACCTGTGGGAGCGGGCTTGCCCGCGATGGCGGTGCATCAGCCACAATAATGTTGAATGTGCCGCCGCTATCGCGGGCAAGCCCGCTTGTTCTCCAGGGCTACGCCGCTTGCTGAAACTGCTGCCGATACTGGTTCGGCGACAACTCGGTGTGCTGGCGGAACAGCCGGGCGAAGAAGCTCGCATCGTCATAGCCGACCTCATAACTGATGGTCTTGATGCTCTTGCGGCTGCCGGACAACAAGCCCTTGGCGGTTTCGATGCGCAGTCGTTGCAGGTAATGCAGCGGTTTGTCGCCGGTGGCGGTCTGGAAGCGGCGCATGAAGTTGCGGATGCTCATGCCGTGTTCGCGGGCCACGTCTTCGAAGCGGAACTTGTCGGCGAAATGTTCTTCGAGCCAATGCTGGATCTGCAGGATGATCACGTCCTGGTGCAGTTTCTGCCCGCCGAAACCGATCCGCCCCGGCGCATAGCTGCGCTGCACTTCATAAAGAATGTCGCGGGCCACGGCCTGGGCCACGTTGGCGCCGCAAAAACGCTCGATCAAATAAATGTAGAGATCACAGGCCGAAGTGGTACCGCCGGCGCAATACAGGTTGTCGGCGTCGGTTAGGTGTTTGTCCTGATTGAGCTGAATCTGCGGGAAGCGTTCGGCAAAGGCATTGAAGAAACGCCAGTAGGTCGTCGCTTCCTTGCCATCGAGCAAGCCGGCCTCAGCCAGCCAGAACACGCCGGTGGCTTCACCACACAACACGGCGCCGCGTGCATGCTGCTGACGCAGCCATGGCAGGACCTGTGGATAACGTTTGCAGAGCGTGTCGAAGTCGTCCCAGAAGGCGGGAAGGATAATGACGTCGGCATTCTCCAGGCCACCGTCCACCGGCATGATCACATCGCTGAAGCTATTTACCGGTTTGCCGTCGGGGCTGACCAGCCGGGTTTCAAACGCCGGTGTCAGGCCGTGGCCCAGTTGTTTGCCGTAGCGCAGGCTGGCCAGATGGAAGAAATCCTTGGCTTGCATGAGGGTGGAAGCGAAAACCCGGTCGATAGCCAGGATGCTGACGCGCCGCAAGGGCGTGGAGACTTGGTTAGACATAATTCAACTTTATTCTTATAGGGGAAAGTGGTCACCAGACGGCTGGATCGTCTTATTTTTTGTCGGATGTGTCCAGTGTCCTGTATCTGAAGCGAGGCTTAGTCTCTAAAGGTCAATTCCGCCTAACAATAACGACAGGTGCCGCATGATTCCCAGAACCTTGTTCAGCTCCGAGCACGAACTTTTTCGCGACAGCGTGCGAACGTTCCTTGAAAAAGAGGCCCTGCCGTTCCACGGGCAATGGGAAAAACAAGGCTATATCGACCGCCAACTCTGGAACAAGGCAGGGGAGGCGGGGATGCTTTGTTCGCATCTGCCGGAGGAATACGGCGGGCTGGGGGCAGACTTTCTCTACAGCGCGGTGGTGATCGAAGAGGTCGGTCGCCTGGGGCTGACCGGGATTGGTTTTTCACTTCATTCGGACATCGTTGCGCCTTACATCCTGCATTACGGCAGTGAAGCGCTGAAACGCAAATACCTGCCCAAACTGGTGTCTGGCGAAATGGTCACCGCGATTGCCATGACCGAGCCGGGTGCCGGTTCCGACCTGCAAGGGGTGAAAACCACCGCGGTGCTGGATGGCGACGAATACGTGATCAACGGTTCGAAGACCTTCATCACCAATGGCTTTCTGGCTGATTTGGTGATTGTCGTGGCCAAGACCGATCCGAAGGCGGGGGCGAAGGGTACCAGTCTGTTTCTGGTGGAGGCCAACACGCCGGGCTTCGCCAAGGGTAAACGTCTGGAAAAGGTCGGCATGAAGGCTCAGGACACCTCGGAGCTGTTCTTCCAGGACGTTCGGGTGCCGAAGGAGAACCTGCTGGGCCAAGCCGGGATGGGCTTCGCTTACTTGATGCAGGAACTGCCGCAGGAACGTCTGACGGTGGCGGTGGGTGGTTTGGCGTCAGCTGAAGCGGCGTTGCAATGGACGCTGGATTACACCCGTGAGCGCAAGGCTTTCGGCAAGGCCATCGCCGACTTCCAGAACACTCGTTTCAAACTCGCTGAAATGGCGACCGAAATCCAGATCGGCCGGGTTTTCGTCGATCGCTGCCTGGAACTGCATCTGCAAGGCAAGCTCGACGTGCCGACAGCGGCTATGGCCAAGTACTGGGGCACCGATCTTCAATGCAAGGTGCTCGACGAGTGTGTGCAGTTGCATGGCGGTTACGGGTTCATGTGGGAATACCCGATCGCCCGGGCGTGGGCGGATGCGCGGGTGCAGCGGATCTATGCCGGGACCAATGAGATCATGAAGGAGATTATTGCGCGGTCGCTTTGATTGGCGTTGCCGGATGCCATCGCGGCAAACCGCGCTCCCCCAGGATACGGTGATTTTCTATGGGAGCGTGGCTTGCCCGCGATTGGGCTTACGAATCGATCAAGGAGCAGGATTCGGATGGTCCTGGTGAATCGCCTCGATCCCCGCCAACACTTCGTCGGAAAGTTTCAGCTCGACGCTGGCAATGTTGCTGTCCAGTTGCTCAAGCGTGGTGGCACCAATGATGTTGCTGGTGACGAACGGTTGCTGGGTGACGAAGGCCAGGGCCATCTGCGCCGGATCCAGACCGTGTTCACGCGCCAGTGCCACATAACGGCTGCACGCTGCTTCTGACTGAGGATTGAAGTAGCGGCTGAAGCGGCTGTAAAGACTCAGGCGACCTTTGGGCGGACGTGCACCACCTTCGTACTTGCCCGACAGGAAACCGAACGCCAGTGGCGAGTAGGCGAGCAGGCCGCACTGTTCGCGGATGGCGATTTCCGCCAGGCCGACTTCGAAACTGCGATTGAGCAGGTTGTAAGGATTCTGGATCGACACCGCGCGCGGCCAGCCCCGGGCTTCGGCGATGGCGAGGAAGCGCATGGTGCCCCATGGTGTTTCGTTGGACAGGCCGATGTGGCGGATCTTGCCGGCCTTGACCTGTTCGTCCAATGCTTGGAGGGTGTCTTCCAATGGCGTGAGGTTGACTTCACTCGTGTGCTTGTAGCCCAGTTGTCCGAAGAAATTGGTACTGCGTTCCGGCCAGTGCAGTTGATAGAGGTCGATGTAGTCGGTCTGCAAGCGCTTGAGGCTTGCATCCACGGCCTGGACGATGTTCTCGCGATTGTGCTTGAGGTTTTTGTCGCGGATGTAGTCGATGGTGTTGCCGGGGCCGGCGATCTTGCTCGCCAGGATCCAGTCGGCGCGATCGCCGCGACTTTTGAAGTAATTACCGATGTAGCGCTCGGTGGTGGCGTAGGTTTCGGCCTTGGGTGGCACCGGATACATCTCGGCGGTGTCGATGAAATTGATCCCCGCGCTCTTGGCCCGTTCGATCTGGGCGAAGGCTTCAGTCTCGCTGTTTTGCTCACCCCAAGTCATGGTGCCAAGGCAGATTGCACTCACGTTCAGATCGGTTCGGCCTAGCTGGCGATAGTCCATCGGGCGCTCCTTGGGCAAAACAATCATAAAAGCAGGTTGAAATATTTTTCGCAATCTGCATAATTGCGCACCTCTTTCTGCAGTGGAAGTGATGCGCCGCCGCCGAAGAATCTTGCCGTTGAACGGACGCGCCGACCCGAGCCCCCGAAAGCGTCTGTATCCGGCTGCCTTTGACTTGTCAAAGTACGCACTATTCAGTAAGATCCGCCGTCTAATTTACAGGGCGGCCCCTGAGGCTATAAAGAATGAAAACTTTTACTGCTAAACCGGAAACAGTACAGCGCGACTGGTTTGTCGTCGACGCTGCAGGTCAGACCCTGGGTCGTCTGGCCACCGAAATCGCGAGCCGTCTGCGTGGCAAGCATAAAGCTGAGTACACTCCTCACGTTGACACCGGCGATTACATCGTCGTTATCAACGCCGAGCAGATTCGTGTAACCGGTGCTAAAACCACCGACAAAATCTACTACTCCCACTCCGGTTTCCCGGGCGGCATCAAGTCGATCAACTTCGAAAAGCTGATCGCTAAAGCCCCTGAGCGCGTGATCGAGACCGCGGTCAAAGGCATGCTGCCTAAGAACCCGCTGGGTCGCGACATGTATCGTAAGCTGAAAGTCTATGCGGGCGCTGTACACCCTCATACTGCTCAGCAGCCCCAAGAACTGAAGTTTTAACGGAATAGTTCATTATGTCGGCGACTCAAAATTACGGCACTGGCCGTCGCAAGACCGCAACCGCACGCGTTTTCCTGCGTCCGGGTACTGGTAACATCTCCATCAACAACCGTTCGCTGGATAATTTCTTCGGCCGCGAAACTGCCCGCATGGTAGTTCGTCAGCCGCTGGAATTGACTGAGACTGTCGAGAAGTTCGACATCTACGTCACCGTGATCGGTGGTGGTGTAAGTGGTCAGGCTGGCGCAATCCGCCACGGTATCACTCGCGCACTGATGCAGTACGACGAAACCCTGCGTGGCGCTCTGCGCAAAGCTGGCTTCGTTACTCGCGATGCTCGTGAAGTTGAACGTAAGAAAGTTGGTCTGCGTAAAGCGCGTAAGCGTCCGCAGTACTCGAAGCGTTAATTCGCTTTCACGTTCAAGAAGAACGCCCAGTTTCCTCGCGAAGCTGGGCGTTTTTTTATGGGCGCGATTTATCGAGGAATTGCGCTGTGACAACTTGCCACATCCGCAGAGGCCCTATACTGCAAGGCTTGGCAGTGAAGCCCCTCGGTAATTACCTTGTCAGGATTGGGGCTTTTCATTACCATTCGGCAAAATTTTTATAAGTTCAGATTTTTACTTAGTAGACGCCTGATTTAACAGGCCACAAAGCTGATGGGAGAGGACTGAATGAGCAATGACGGCGTGAATGCAGGCCGGCGTCGCTTCTTGGTAGCAGCCACATCCGTGGTGGGTGCTGCAGGAGCGGTGGGGGCTGCGGTCCCGTTCGTGGGGTCATGGTTTCCCAGTGCCAAGGCGAAAGCCGCAGGTGCACCGGTGAAAGTGAATGTCAGCAAGATCGAGCCAGGTCAGCAAATGATTGCTGAGTGGCGCGGCCAGCCGGTGTTCATTGTCCGCCGTACCGAGGAAATCCTGGGGAATCTGAAAAAGATCGAGGGCCAGCTGTCTGACCCGACCTCCAAGAACTCGACGCAACCGACCTATGTCGACCCGGTGACGCGTTCGATCAAGCCAGAAGTTCTGCTGCTGATCGGTATCTGCACACACCTGGGTTGCTCACCGACTTTCCGTCCGGAAGTGGCGCCTGCAGATCTGGGCAAGGATTGGGTCGGGGGGTATTTCTGCCCTTGCCACGGTTCTCACTACGATTTGGCTGGCCGCGTCTACAAGTCGCAACCTGCGCCTTTGAACCTGCCAGTTCCCCCGCATTCCTATGAGTCCGATGACATCATTGTCATTGGCGTCGATACGGAGAAAGCGTGATGAGCAAGTTCATGGATTGGGTTGATGCGCGCTTCCCCGCAACCAAAATGTGGGAAGACCATCTCAGCAAGTACTACGCCCCGAAGAACTTCAACTTCTTCTATTTCTTTGGCTCCCTGGCACTGCTCGTTCTGGTCAACCAGATCGTTACCGGTGTCTGGCTGACCATGAGCTACACCCCGTCGGCGGAAGAGGCGTTTGCTTCCGTCGAATACATCATGCGCGACGTCGAGCACGGGTCGATCCTGCGCATGTTGCACGCAGTCGGGGCTTCGATGTTCTTCATCGTCGTTTACCTGCATATGTTCCGTGGCCTGCTTTACGGTTCGTACCAGAAGCCGCGCGAGCTGGTGTGGGTGTTCGGCATGCTGATCTACCTGGCGTTGATGGCTGAGGCCTTCATGGGTTATCTGCTGCCGTGGGGCCAGATGTCCTACTGGGGCGCCCAGGTGATCATCTCGCTGTTCGGTGCGATCCCGGTCATCGGTAACGACCTGACCCAATGGATTCGTGGCGACTACCTGATTTCCGGTATTACACTGAACCGCTTCTTCGCCTTGCATGTGGTTGCCCTGCCGATCGTGATTCTCGGTCTGGTGGTGGTGCACATTCTGGCGCTGCACGAAGTGGGTTCGAACAACCCGGATGGCGTCGACATCAAGAAGTACAAAGACGAAAACGGCGTACCGCTGGACGGCATTGCTTTCCACCCGTACTACACCGTGAAAGATATCGTCGGCGTGGTGGTGTTCCTGTTCATCTTCTGCTCGATCGTATTCTTCTTCCCGGAAATGGGCGGCTATTTCCTCGAGAAACCGAACTTTGAAGTGGCGAACGCCTTCAAGACTCCTGAGCACATCGCTCCGGTCTGGTACTTCACCCCGTTCTACGCGATTCTGCGGGCGGTTCCGGACAAGCTCCTGGGCGTAATCGCCATGGGCGCGGCCATCGCTGTGCTGTTCGTCCTGCCATGGCTGGATCGCAGCCCGGTCAAGTCGATGCGCTACAAAGGCTGGCTGAGCAAGATCTGGCTCTGGGTGTTCTGCATCTCGTTCGTGATCCTGGGCGTGTTGGGTGTTCTGGCGCCAACGCCAGGCCGTACATTGCTGTCGCAGGTATGTACCTTCCTGTACTTCGCCTACTTCATTCTGATGCCGTTCTACACCAGGCTCGAGAAGACCAAACCGGTTCCGGAAAGGGTGACTGGCTGATGAAAAAGCTATTTGCTGTAATGATTCTTGCGGCGATGCCCGTACTGTCTTTCGCATCGACATCCAGTGGCCCGGAGCTTGAGAAGGTCGACATCGACGTTTCCGACAAGGCGGCCATGCAGGACGGCGCGCGTACGTTCGCCAACTATTGCATGGGCTGCCACAGCGCGAAGTTCCAGCGCTACGAGCGTGTCGCCGATGACCTGGGCATTCCTCACGATTTGATGCTTGAGAAGCTGGTGTTCACCGGCGCCAAGATTGGCGATCACATGAACATCGGCATGCAGCCGGCCGATGCCAAGACCTGGTTCGGTGCCGCGCCGCCCGACCTGACCCTGGTGGCTCGTGTTCGTGGCACCGACTGGCTCTACGGCTATCTGCGTTCGTTCTATGAAGACCCGTCGCGTCCATGGGGGGTGAACAACAAAGTGTTCCCGAACGTCGGCATGCCTAACGTTCTTGTCGGCCTGCAGGGTCGTCAGGTGGTAGGCTGCAAACAGGTTCAAGTCGTCGATGACGGCAAGAAGCAATACGATCCACTGACCGGCACCGCTTTGACCCATGAAGCCTGCGATCAACTGACTGTATTGCCGAAAACCGGCACGCTGAGCGAAGAGCAGTTCGATGAGAAGGTCAAGAATCTGGTGACCTTCCTGGCCTACTCGGCCAACCCGGTGAAGCTGCAGCATCAGCGCATCGGTACCTATGTGTTGCTGTACCTGGCGTTCTTCTTCGTATTCGCTTACTTGCTCAAGCGTGAATACTGGAAAGACGTCCATTGATAAAGCTGTAAGCCATTGCTGTTAATCGCGCGCGCCCAGGGGCGTCTCTGAAGGTGTAACGAGTCTGGTGATCCAGGCGTTACGGGAGACGCCCTCTGGGCGCGTGTGTTTTTCCGTTTCCGATAATTTCAACAAGCGAGGAGGATCGCCATGGGCGTGACCAATCGGTTGGCCTGTTACTCCGACCCCGCCGACCACTATTCCCACCGAGTGCGCATCGTACTTGCAGAGAAGGGTGTCAGCGCCGAAATCATTTACGTGGAGGCTGGTCGCCAGCCGCCTAAACTGATTGAAGTGAACCCTTACGCAAGCCTGCCCACCCTGGTCGATCGTGACCTGGCGTTGTGGGAGTCAACCGTGGTGATGGAGTATCTGGATGAGCGTTACCCGCACCCGCCGCTACTGCCGGTTTATCCCGTGGCGCGTGCCAACAGTCGTCTGCTGATTCATCGTATTCAGCGTGACTGGTGTGGCCTGGTGGATCTGATTCTGGATTCGCGGACCAAGGAAGCAGCCCGAGTCGTGGCGCGTAAAGAGCTGCGCGAAAGCCTGACAGGCGTGTCGCCATTGTTTGCCGACAAGCCGTTTTTCCTCAGTGAGGAACAAAGTCTGGTGGATTGCTGCCTATTGCCAATACTCTGGCGATTGCCGATTCTGGGTATTGAACTGCCGCGGCCTGCCAAGCCGCTGCTTGATTATATGGAGCGCTCGTTTGCGCGTGAGGCTTTCCAGGCGAGTCTGTCTGGTATCGAACGCGATATGCGCTAAGGCTTAAGGAGCCGCTATGAACTCCAGTCGACCTTATCTGGTCCGCGCGCTCTACGAGTGGATTGTGGACAACGATTGCACCCCGCACATGCTGGTCAATTCCGAGTATCCATCGGTGCAGGTGCCTCAGGGTTTCGCCAGTGACGGACAGATTGTCCTGAACGTTTCCCCGGCAGCCGTGCGGCATCTGCACATGGATAACGAGGCCGTCAGTTTCGAGGGGCGCTTCGGTGGCGTGCCGCACACCCTGTATGTGCCTATCGCATCGATCCTGGGCATTTACGCCCGGGAGAACGGTCAGGGCATGGTATTCGATATGGAGCCTCTGGAAGACGAGGAAGAGATCGAGCCGGATGATGATGTTCCGCCACCCGACAGTGAGCCGCCGCGTCCCAGCGGTCGACCCAGTTTGAAAGTGGTGAAGTAATAAAAAAGGCGATCCGAATGGATCGCCTTTTTTATTACTTCACCACGTCAAACGCGTGGGGACGATGGCGACATCAAGGACACCATCGTGCTCCAACAAGGGGTCAGTCGATGTACTCGAACAACTTCACGATTTTCTGCACCCCGGAAACGCCTTGTACCAAATTGGTCGCCTGAGCCGCTTCCTGCTTGGTCAGCAGACCCAGCAAGTAGACGATGCCGTTTTCGGTCACAACCTTGATGCGCGAGCCCGGGATGGAGGCGTCGGCGAGCATTTGGGTCTTGATCTTGGTGGTCAGCCAAGTGTCGTTCTGACGCGCCAGCAATGAGGACGGTTGCAATACTTGCAGTTCGTTGTGCACCTTCTTTACACGCTGAACGGAGGCGGCAACCTGTTCTGCCTTGGCCTTGAGGTCGGCACGAGGGGTTTGCCCGGCGAGCAGTACCACGCCGTTGAAGCTGGTGACGACGATGTGCGAATTGTTGTCCAGGTCCGGATCGGCCTTGGCAATATTGACACCAGCCTTGGTTTCGATCAGAGAGTCGTCGATCTTGCTGCCGAAGGTGCGGGTGCCACGGTCATCATCGATCGGCGCTTCACGGCTGGCGTTAACCACCGAGGTGCAGCCGCTGATGCCAAGGCACAGGGTCAAGGCCAGAAGGCCTAGGCGATTAGGGGTCATTCTTCACTCCCGAACAGTTGGCTGTCGATCAGATCGCAAAGGCAATGGATCGCCAGCAGGTGGACTTCCTGAATACGTGCTGTGACGTTGGCCGGCACGCGAATCTCGACGTCCTCAGGCAATAGCAGTGACGCCATGCCGCCGCCATCACGACCGGTCAATGCTACGACAATCATTTCGCGATCATGTGCGGCCTGGATCGCTTGAATTATGTTTGCCGAGTTGCCGCTGGTGGAAATCGCCAGCAAAACATCACCCGGCTGGCCGAGGGCGCGGATCTGTTTGGAGAAAATTTCGTTGTAGCTGTAATCGTTGGCGATCGAGGTGATCGTCGAGCTGTCGGTTGTCAGTGCGATGGCAGGCAGGCTCGGGCGCTCGCGTTCGAAGCGGTTGAGCAGCTCGGAGGAGAAGTGCTGTGCGTCACCGGCGGAACCGCCGTTGCCGCAGGACAGCATTTTGCCCTCGTTGAGCAGGGCGTTGACCATGACCTGGCTGGCTTGCTCGATGTGCGGTGCAAGTACGTCCATCGCCTGTTGCTTGGTGTCGATACTGGCCTGAAAAAGCTGGCGAATTCGCGATTGCATGTCCATCTGTGTGACCTTAATTAGCGCGGCTACTCGGCACATGAATGTGCAGCCCGCAAAGCAAAGAGCAAAAGTGTTGGGTGAAGGTGTCCGGTTCGGGACGCAAGCGATCAGCTGTCGAAGGCATTCTGCAACCAGTTCAACTGATCAAGGTTGCTGTCGATGGCAACCACGTCGAAGCGGCAGGGGGAATTGGCCCAACGCGACTCGCGCTGAAGAAAATACTGCGCGGCGAAAATCAGTTTCTGCCGTTTGCGCCCATCGATGCTATCGAGCGCGCCACCCCATTGGGTGTTTTTTCTATAGCGGACTTCGACGAATACTACTGTATCGCCATCAAGCATGACCAGATCAAGCTCGCCGCGTTTACACAACCAGTTCTGCGCCAGCAGGCGCAGACCTCGTTGCTGAAGATGCTCGAGCGCATGACGCTCGGCATCTTTACCGCTTTGCTGGCGTGACCTGTCAGGCATCAGCGTGAGGTGTCCGGCAGGCGTTGAACCTGACCGTTGATGAACTCCGCCCATGGCAACTGACGCTCGACCCGTTGACTCTGAGTCATGCCCAGGCTGCCCGATTGACCCTGGATGCGGCTGTCCGGCAAGGCCTTGAGTTGCCCCAGGCGCGGTGCCAGGCGATAGGCGTCAACGCCCATCGCATACAGGCGGCCCAGGCTGCCGCCGGCTTGTGGCCATTGGGCAGTGACCTGTTTGCGCAGGGGGTCATTGGCATCCAGCAACCATGGGGTTTCGCAGAAGCGAATACCGTTCATGTCGTTGTACTGGTTCTGATCGCCGCTGGCGCTGAATACATGGGAGGTGGCGTAAACCGGCACGTCACCCGCGTACTGGAAGTTCAGGGTCGGTTTGATCTGTTGAGCCTGTTGCGGCGTTGCGGCCAGGAAGATGAACTCGATGTCCTGGCGGCGCGAAGGTTGGGCGGCAACCTGCGAGCCAACGGTGCTTTGCAGGCTTTTGGCGCGGCCTTCGCTCTGGCGCAGCTGGAACATGTCGGCAATCTGCTGGGCCAGTTGCACCGGCTGGTCGACGCGTTCGGTAGCGACGATGCTGCCACCGTTGGCTTGCCAGTCCTGGCTGAACGCCCTGAGTACGCGGTCGCCCCATTCGCCTTTCGGCACCATGATCGCGGCGCGGTGCAGGCCATCGGCGCGTGCGCGACGTGACACTTCGCGGGCTTCGTCTTCGGCGGCAAGACCGAACTGGAACAGTTGAGCCGGACCTTGTTCGCCTTCGCTGTAGTTCAGCGCCAGGGTGGTGATCGGCAATTGCGGGCGCGCGCTGAGTTGTTTGACCAGCGGCTTCTCCAGAGGGCCGACTACCAGTTGCACACCGTCGGCCTGGGCCTTGCGATAGAACTCGTCGAGAGAGGTCAGGCGCGAGCTGTCATAGAACTCGATGGCTGGCGGCTTCTGCCCGGCTTGTTGCGCCTGGTAATGAGCAGCCATGAAGCCTTCGCGCAGTGCTTTGCCAACCGAACCGAGTGGGCCGTCCTGGGGCAGCAGCAGGGCGATCTTGCTCAAGGGCTGGCTGGCCAGTTCTTTGAGTTTGGTCAATGGCAACGGCAGCTGGATGGCAGCCGGGTGCTTTGGATTCTGTTCGCGCCAGGTGTCGATCGCGGCTTGCTGCTGTTCCAGCGTGCCGGCCGTTTTCACCACCAGCGCCAGACGGATCCAGCCGCCGAAGTCATCGTCGGTGATCGGCTGCAATTGATCGGTTGGCAGCGAAGCGATCAGGTTCCAGATCGCTTCGTGGTTTTTGCTCGCGGCTTCACCTTCCAGCATCGGCGCAATAAAGATGCGCTCCCGTGCGGCGGCCAGGGTCTGGCCGTCGGCCTCAAGGGCGCGGGCATGAACGGTGGCGGTGCGAACCTGTTGTTCGGCGGGCAGTTCGCCCAGGCGTTGCAGGCTCGGATGGCTCAGGGCAGTCAGCGCCGCTTTGGGCTGATTGCGGACCATGGCCAGTTCAGCCGCCAACGTACTGGCGAAGACTTGCTGGCCCGGCTTGAGTTGTTCCACCGGCACCTGTTGCAGGATTTGCGCGGATTGGCCGGCATTGCCCTGGCGATAAGCCAGGTCTGCCGCGCTCAAGCGCAATAGGGCGGCTTTTTCCGGGTCTTTGCTTTTAGTGGCCTGTTCGAGCAGTTGCTCGATACTGGCATCCGGGGTCCGTGGAAGTTCGCCAAGGCTGGAGGAGGGCGAGCTGGCGCAAGCCGCCAGCAAGGCAGCGAGGCAGAGGGCAGTGAACAGCCGCAGGCAAGCGATCATGTAGTGTTCCTGGTACTCGATCAAATTAGCGTGGAATTGTACCCAAGCACTGGCCGGGGCGCGATGTTACTGGCGTGAATCGATCAATTTAGCTCGTGTAAATGTTGCCGCACTGCTCAAAAGGCTGGAAAACCCGCGCAGAGTGAGGCGTATCGCAAGCGCCGCTACGCGCTACAATGTCGCCTTTTACCGATCATGAGGTGTGCGCTTTGACTGCTCCAGGTGCTTTGAATTCCGCTGCTGGCTCGCTTTATGTGGTGGCGACGCCCATCGGCAACCTGGACGACATCAGTGCGCGTGCGCTGAAAATCCTGCGCGACGTCGCTTTGATCGCGGCCGAAGACACTCGCCATTCCCAGCGATTGATGCAGCATTTCGGTATTCCCACGCCGCTGGCGGCCTGTCATGAACACAACGAGCGGGAGGAGGGTAACCGCTTTATCACGCGTCTGCTGGCGGGTGACGATGTGGCGTTGATTTCCGACGCCGGGACGCCGCTGATTTCCGATCCGGGCTATCACTTGGTGCGTCAGGCTCGTGCCGCGGGAATCAATGTGGTGCCGGTTCCGGGAGCGTGTGCCTTGATTGCGGCATTGTCGGCGGCGGGCCTGCCGTCGGACCGTTTTATCTTCGAAGGTTTTTTGCCGGCCAAGGCTGTCGGCCGCCGGGCGCGTCTGGAGCTCGTTAAAGAAGAGCCGCGCACGCTGATTTTCTATGAAGCACCGCACCGCATCCTCGAATGCCTGCAAGACATGGAGCTGGTATTCGGTGGCGAGCGTCCAGCGTTGCTGGCGCGTGAGCTGACCAAGACCTTCGAAACCCTTAAAGGCTTGCCTCTGGCCCAATTGCGCGAATTCGTCGAGTCGGACAGCAATCAGCAGCGTGGCGAGTGCGTGGTGTTGGTGGCGGGTTGGTCTGCCCCTGAGACCGAAGACGCTGTCAGCAGCGAAGCCATGCGTATTCTCAATCTGTTACTCGAAGAGATGCCGCTCAAGCGTGCGGCGGCATTGGCGGCGCAAATTACTGGCGAACGCAAGAATGTGCTCTATCAGGTCGCCCTGGATAAACAGAAGGGCGAGTAAAACCGATGTGCAGCGCCGGCCAGAGGCTTTTAGCGCTTGTTCTTCGGCCGCTCTGCCGTTAATCTTCGCGGCGGAGAGTCGATCGGACAGTCGCTGCCCTCTATGAAAATTAGGGGGGGGAGGAAAGTCCGGGCTCCATAGGGCGAAGTGCCAGGTAATGCCTGGGAGGCGTGAGCCTACGGAAAGTGCCACAGAAAATAACCGCCTAAGCGCTTCGGCGCCGGTAAGGGTGAAAAGGTGCGGTAAGAGCGCACCGCACGTCTGGCAACAGTTCGTGGCTAGGTAAACCCCACTTGGAGCAAGACCAAATAGGGTCCCAAGGCGTGGCCCGCGCTGGGACCGGGTAGGTTGCTAAAGATGTCCAGTGATGGCCATCGTAGACGAATGACTGTTCAAGACAGAACCCGGCTTACAGATCGACTCTCCACCTTTTTTCCTCTCTGCCGGATCATTGGCAGCGATGTGTGTAATGGCAATTTCCCTCCCTGCTGAATCAATAGCAGAAGCGCTTTTGTAATACCGAAAAAATCTTACTCTTAACAAACTACTTTAACTTTTGAACGCAGCCTTCTGTGCTGATTCAAGTTATCGATCGAATTCATCCGTCAGATTCTCGTTAACCCTTCTTTCCCGCGGCTAAATCTCCGTTCTGTAAGGCTTTTCCTTTAATGCGCGCCTTGACGGTGTGGTGGGCGCATTCCTATAGTGTGCGCAAGTGGCGGAAAGTGGCATGAAGTGGGTTTTTTGAGCGCAAAACGCTAATATTTGGAGAAACGCTGACGTGTTTCGCGGAGCTAACGCTATCAGTCTCGATGCAAAGGGCCGTCTCGCAATGCCGAGCCGGTACCGTGACGAGCTGGTTTCGCGTAGTTCCGGTCAATTAATCGTCACCATCGATGCCGTTGATCCGTGTTTGTGTGTTTATCCCCTCGATGAGTGGGAAATTATCGAAACCAAATTGCGCGCATTGCCTTCGCTTCGCGAAGAGAACCGCCGCCTGCAACGTTTACTGATTGGTAATGCCGTCGACCTCGAGCTCGACGGCAGTGGTCGTTTTCTGGTTCCGCCGCGTCTTCGCGAATATGCCAAGTTGGATAAGCGCGCGATGTTGGTAGGCCAACTGAACAAGTTCCAATTGTGGGACGAGGATGCCTGGAATGCGGTTTCTGCCGCTGACCTGGCTGCTATTCAACAACCGGGCGCCATGCCTGATGAACTGCGTGATTTAATCCTGTGACTATTGATAGCGGCTTTAACCACATCACCGTACTGCTTGACGAAGCCGTCGAGGCTCTCGCCGTACGTCCTGATGGCTGCTATCTGGACGGTACGTTCGGACGTGGCGGGCACAGTCGGTTGATCCTCAGCCAGCTCGGGCCTGATGGCCGGTTGCTCGGATTCGACAAAGATCCCCAAGCGATTGCCACCGGGCAAACGCTAGCGGCCGAAGACGGCCGCTTTGTCGTTGTGCAGCGCAGCTTTGCCGAGCTCGGTTCGGAAGTCGCCGAACGCGGTCTGGCCGGCAAGGTCAGCGGTGTTCTGCTCGACCTCGGCGTGTCCTCGCCACAGCTCGACGACCCGCAGCGCGGTTTCAGCTTTCTCAACGACGGTCCGTTGGACATGCGCATGGACCCGTCCCGCGGGATAAGCGCCGCCGAGTTCGTCAACACCGCGCCGGTGGAAGAAATCGCCCGGGTGTTCAAGCAATACGGCGAAGAGCGTTTCTCCGGACGCATGGCACGTGCCGTCGCCGAGCGTCGCGACATCAAGCCGTTCGAGCGCACTGGCGATCTGGCTGAAGTGCTGAAAGTCGCCAACCCGGCATGGGAAAAGGGCAAGCACCCGGCCACCCGTGCATTCCAGGGCCTGCGTATTCACGTCAACAACGAATTGGGCGATCTGGAAGCCGGCCTCGAAGCGGCGCTGGAATGCCTTGAAGTGGGCGGCCGTCTGGTCGTTATCAGCTTCCACTCGCTGGAAGACCGCATCGTCAAACTGTTCATGCGCAAGCTGGTGAAAGGCGAAGCCGACAACTTGCCGCGCAACCTGCCGGTCCGTCATGTCGCTTTCGAACCGATCATCAAAATCCATGGCAAAGCGCAGACCGCCTCGGAGGCCGAACTCAAAGCCAACCCACGTTCTCGTAGCGCCGTCATGCGCGTCGCGGAGAAGCTGCGGTGAGCAAGCTTTTCGCCAAGCCACTTCCCGGCGGAAGCTTTTTCATGCTGCTGTTGTTTGCCGGCGTGCTTGTGTCGGCTATAGGCGTGTCCTATAGCGCGCACTGGAATCGTCAACTGCTCAATACTCTGTACGGCGAATTGAGCGTGCGCGACAAGGCGCAGGCGGAGTGGGGGCGGTTGATTCTCGAGCAAAGCACCTGGACCGCCCATAGCCGCATCGAAGTCCTGGCTACCGAGCAACTGAAGATGCGCATTCCCGGCGCCGCTGAAGTGCAGATGGTGGCGCCATGATGAAACTCGAAGGCGCGCTCTTTCCCTGGCGGTTCCGTCTGGTGGTCGGGTTGCTCGGCATCATGGTGGCGGCGATTGCCTGGCGCATCATTGATTTGCAAGTGGTCGACCGTGCCTTCCTCAAAGGTCAGGGCGATGCGCGCAGCGTTCGCCATATTCCTATTCCGGCTCACCGTGGTCTGATTACCGACCGTAATGGCGAGCCGTTGGCCGTGAGTACTCCGGTCACTACCCTGTGGGCCAACGCCAAGGAAATGCAAACGGCCAAAGAGAAGTGGCCGGCACTGGCGGCTGCCTTGGGACAGGATCCGAAAGCCCTGGCCGAACGTCTCGAAGCCCAGGCCAACAAAGAATTCATTTATCTGGTGCGCGGGTTGACCCCCGAGCAGGGCCAGGCCGTGCTCGATCTGAAAGTACCGGGCGTTTATGGCATTGAAGAGTTCCGGCGTTTCTACCCGGCCGGCGAAGTCACCGCCCACATGGTCGGCTTCACCGACATCGATGACCACGGGCGCGAAGGCGTCGAGCTGGCTTATGACGAATGGCTGGCCGGCGTGCCCGGCAAGCGGCAGGTGATCAAGGACCGGCGCGGCCGGCTGATCAAAGATGTCCAGGTCACCAAAAACGCCAAGGCCGGCAAGCCCTTGGCGTTGTCCATTGACCTGCGCCTGCAATATCTGGCCAACCGTGAACTGCGCAATGCAATCATCGAGAATGGCGCCAAGGCCGGTAGCCTGGTGATCATGGACGTGAAGAGCGGCGAGATCCTGGCCATGGTCAACCAGCCGACCTACAACCCGAACAACCGTCGTAACCTGCAACCTTCGATGATGCGCAACCGCGCGATGATCGACGTGTTCGAACCGGGTTCGACCATGAAGGCGATCTCCATGAGCGCCGCGATTGAAACCGGGCGCTGGAAGCCGACCGACACGGTTGAGGTGTACCCAGGCTCTTTGCAGATTGGCAAGTACACCATCAAGGACGTCTCCAAGAGTGAAGGCCCGGTACTCGACCTGACCGGCATTCTGATCAATTCCAGTAACGTCGGTATGAGTAAGATTGCGTTCGATATCGGCGGCGAAACGATTTTCCGCCTGGCGCAGAAAGTCGGCCTCGGCCAGGACACCGGGCTCGGTTTCCCGGGCGAGCGCGTCGGCAACCTGCCGAACTACCGCGAATGGCGCAAGGCTGAAACCGCCACGCTGTCCTACGGTTACGGTATTTCGGTGACGGCGATCCAGTTGGTCCACGCCTTTTCGGCCTTGGCCAACAATGGTCGCCTTGCACCTCTGACCCTGATCAAAACCGACAAGGCACCGCAAACCACACAGGTATTGCCGGAAGCCGTCGCGAAAACCATGCAAACGATGCTGCAACAAGTGATCGAAGCCCCGCGCGGTGTATTCCGTGCGCAAGTGCCGGCATATCACGTGGGCGGCAAGTCGGGTACTGCACGTAAAACGTCGGTCGGTACCAAAGGCTACGCCGAGAATTCCTACCGCTCGCTGTTCGCCGGATTCGGCCCGATGAGCGATCCGCGCTACGCAATCGTGGTGGTGATCGATGAGCCGACCAAAGCCGGTTACTTCGGCGGTCTGGTATCGGCGCCGGTGTTCAGCAAAGTGATGTCCGGGACCTTGCGCCTGATGAACATCACCCCGGACAACCTGCCTGCCACTCAACAAGCGAACGCCACACCGGTCGTGCCGCTGAAAGCCAATGGAGGGCGCGGCTGATGTCGCTGAGCCTGAACAAGATATTCGCCCACGCCGGTCGCGATCTGCTGATTCGCGAATTGGCGCTGGACAGCCGTAACGTAAGAGCAGGCGATCTGTTTCTCGCGGTGCCTGGTGGCAAGTTCGACGGGCGCGCGCACATCGCCGACGCCTTGCAACGCGGCGCTGCTGCCGTGGCTTATGAAGTCGAAGGCGCGACTGTGCTGCCAATCACCGACGTGCCGTTGATTCCGGTCAAGGGCCTGGCGGCGCAGCTGTCGGACATTGCCGGGCGTTTCTATGGCGACCCGAGCCGTCATTTGAACCTGATCGGCGTGACCGGTACCAACGGTAAAACCAGCGTGACCCAATTGGTCGCCCAGGCGCTCGACCTGCTGGGTCAGCACTGCGGCATTGTCGGCACCCTGGGCTCCGGTTTCTACGGCGCGCTGGAAAGCGGTCTGCACACCACGCCGAACCCGATTGCGGTGCAAGCGACCCTCGCCGACCTGAAAAAAGCCGGCGCCAAAGCCGTGGCCATGGAAGTCTCTTCCCACGGGCTGGATCAGGGCCGCGTGAGCGCACTGGCCTTCGATGTGGCGGTGATGACCAACCTGTCGCGCGACCATCTGGATTACCACGGCACCATGCAGGCTTATGGCGAAACCAAGGCCAAGCTGTTTGCCTGGAATGACCTGAAGTGCCGGGTGGTCAACCTGGACGACGAATTCGGCCGGCAACTGGCTGCCGATGAGGGCGAGTCGCGACTGATCACTTACAGCCTGGAAGATGCCGGCGCCTACCTGTATTGCCGCCAGGCGCAGTTCGATGATGAAGGTGTGCGCGCCACGCTGGTCACGCCGCAAGGCGAGCACCATTTGCGCAGCACCTTGCTCGGTCGTTTCAACCTGAGCAACGTGTTGGCCGCGGTCGGCGCGTTGCTCGGGCTGGACTACGCGCTGGACGAAATCCTCAAGGTGCTGCCCAAACTCGAAGGTCCGGCCGGTCGCATGCAGCGCCTGGGTGGCGGTACCCAGCCATTGGTGGTGGTCGATTACGCCCACACGCCGGATGCGCTGGAAAAAGTCTTGATGGCCCTGCGTCCACACGCCAAAGGCCGGTTGCTGTGCCTGTTCGGTTGCGGTGGTGATCGCGATCGCGGCAAGCGTCCGCTGATGGCAGAAGTGGTCGAACGTCTGGCCGATGGCGTACTGGTCACCGATGACAATCCGCGCACCGAAGACCCAACCATGATTTTCGACGACATCCGCGCCGGTTTTACCGCTGTGGATAAAGTGACCTTCGTCGCTGGCCGTGGCGAGGCGATTGCCCAATTGATCGCCAGCGCATCGGCCGATGACGTGATTGTCCTGGCCGGTAAAGGTCACGAGGACTATCAGGAAATCAACGGCGAGCGCCACGCTTTCTCCGATCTGGTCGAGGCTGATCACGCCCTGACCGCGTGGGAGGTGGCTCATGCTTAAGGCCTTGAAACTGAGCGAACTGACCCGTGCATTGAATGGTCGCCTGATTGCCGGCGACGCCAGCTTCGACGGCGTCAGCATCGACAGTCGCGCAATCAAGCCTGGCCAGCTGTTTATTGCCCTGGCCGGCCCGCGTTTCGATGGCCATGACTACCTCAATGACGTCGCCGCCAAAGGCGCCGTGGGTGCTCTGGTCGAGCGCGAAGTTGCTGGCAGCGCGCTGCCGCAACTGCTGGTCAAGGACACCCGCCAGGCCCTCGGCCAATTGGGCGCGATGAACCGTGCGGCGTTCACTCAACCGGTCGTGGCCATTACCGGTTCCAGCGGCAAGACCACGGTCAAGGAAATGCTCGCGAGCATCCTGCGCACGCGCGGTCCTGTGTTGGCGACCCGTGGCAATCTGAACAATGACCTTGGTGTTCCGCTGACCCTGCTCGAACTGGCACCGGAACACACGGCGGCAGTCATTGAACTGGGGGCCTCGCGGCTCGGCGAAATTGCCTATACCGTTGCCATGACCAAACCCCATGTCGCCGTGCTGAACAATGCCGGTACTGCTCACGTTGGCGAGTTCGGTGGCCCGGAAAAAATCGTCGAGGCCAAGGGCGAGATCATTGAAGGGCTGGATGCTTCGGGCGTCGCCGTTTTGAATCTCGACGACAAAGCGTTTCCAATCTGGAAGGCTCGTGCCGCTGCCCGCCAGGTGATGAGTTTCTCTCAACTGGATGCCGGCGCGGATTTTTATGCCAGTTTCATCGTTTCCGATGCACGCGGCTGCCCTGCATTCGAACTGCACACACCGCAAGGTATTGCCCGGATTCAATTGAATCTGCTCGGCGGGCATAACGTTACCAACGCAGTTGCTGCCGCTGCCGCCGCTTATGCCCTGGGCGTGTCCTTGTCGCATATCGCTTCGGGGCTCAATGCGGTGCAACCGGTCAAGGGGCGCGCCGTTGCGCAACTGGCAACTAACGGTATGCGCGTGATCGATGACACGTACAACGCAAACCCCACCTCCATGTGCGCCGCCGTTGATATACTCGCCGGCTTTTCCGGCCGCACCATTCTGGTGCTCGGAGATATCGGCGAGTTGGGCGATTGGGCGGAGCAGGGGCACCGCGATGTGGGCGAGTACGCCCGCGGCAAGGTTTCCGCGCTTTACGCGGTCGGGCCAATGATGGTTCACGCCGTAAACGCTTTCGGCGAGCAGGCTTTTCACTTCAGTACTCAGGCTGAACTGATCAAGGCCCTGGAAGCCGAGCAGGACCCAAACACCACCATTTTGATCAAGGGCTCGCGCAGCGCCGCGATGGAAAACATCGTCGCCGCTTTGTGCGGGACCCGTCTGGAGAAACATTAATGCTGCTGCTGCTAGCGGAGTATCTGCAACAGTTCTACAAAGGCTTCGCGGTCTTCCAGTACCTGACCCTGCGCGGGATTCTCGGTGTGCTGACCGCGCTGGTCTTGTCGCTGTGCTATGGCCCGTGGATGATCCGCACCTTGCAGAACCGTCAGATCGGTCAATCCGTTCGCAACGATGGCCCGCAATCGCACCTGTCCAAATCCGGTACCCCGACCATGGGCGGGGCGCTGATTCTTTCGTCCATCGGTGTCAGCACCTTGCTCTGGGCCGACCTGGCCAACCGTTACGTTTGGGTGGTGTTGTTGGTCACCTTGCTGTTCGGCGCCATCGGCTGGGTAGACGATTACCGCAAAGTCATCGAGAAAAACTCCCGTGGCCTTCCGAGCCGCTGGAAGTATTTCTGGCAGTCGGTGTTCGGCCTGGGCGCGGCGGTCTTCCTTTATATGACCGCGGCAACGCCGGTAGAAACCACCCTCATCCTGCCCATGCTCAAGGACTACAGCATTCCGCTGGGCGCGGGTTTCATCGTCCTGACCTATTTCGTGATTGTCGGCTCCAGCAACGCAGTCAATCTGACCGACGGCCTCGACGGTCTGGCGATCATGCCTACCGTGATGGTCGGCGGCGGCCTGGGGATCTTCTGCTACCTGTCGGGTAACGTGAAATTCGCTGAATACCTGCTGATTCCCTACGTGCCGGGCGCCGGTGAGTTGATTGTGTTCTGCGGTGCGTTGATCGGCGCGGGTCTGGGTTTCCTCTGGTTCAACACCTATCCGGCCCAGGTATTCATGGGCGACGTCGGTGCACTGGCACTGGGCGCGGCGCTGGGCACCATCGCGGTGATCGTCCGCCAGGAAATCGTCCTGTTCATCATGGGCGGCGTGTTCGTGATGGAGACCCTGTCGGTTGTCATCCAGGTTGCCTCCTTTAAGTTGACCGGTCGCCGTGTGTTTCGCATGGCACCGATACACCACCACTTTGAACTCAAGGGCTGGCCCGAGCCGCGCGTGATCGTCCGTTTCTGGATCATCACCGTGATTCTGGTGCTGATCGGCCTTGCCACCCTGAAGCTGAGGTAGAACGAGTGTCCCTGATCGCTTCTGACCACTTCCGCATCGTTGTCGGCCTCGGCAAGAGCGGCATGTCCCTGGTTCGCTTCCTGGCGAACCGGGGCGTGTCGTTTGCTGTCGCCGACACGCGGGAAAATCCACCGGAACTGGCCACGCTCAAGCGTGACTATCCGCACGTGGAAGTGCGTTGTGGCGAGCTGGACGTCGAGTTCCTGTGCCGTGCCGACGAGCTCTACGTGAGCCCCGGCCTGGCGCTGGCGACCCCGGCCCTGCAGGCTGCCGCCGCCCGTGGCGTGAAGTTGTCCGGCGACATCGAGCTGTTCGCGCGTAACGCGAAGGCGCCGATTGTCGCCATCAGCGGTTCCAATGCGAAAAGCACCGTCACCACCCTGGTGGGTGAGATGGCCGTGGCAGCCGGCAAGCGTGTCGCCGTTGGTGGCAATCTCGGCACGCCGGCGCTGGATTTGCTCAGCGATGACGTCGAGTTGTACGTGATGGAGTTGTCGAGCTTCCAGCTCGAAACCACCGATCAACTCAACGCCGAAGTGGCGACCGTGCTCAATATCAGCGAAGACCACATGGACCGCTACAGCGGTCTGCCGGCCTATCACTTGGCCAAGCACCGGATCTTCCGGGGTGCCCGGCAGTTTGTGGTCAATCGTCAGGACGCCCTGAGCCGTCCGCTGATGGGCGAAGGTCAGCCGTGCTGGACCTTCGGTTTGAGCAAACCCGATTTCAAGGCCTTCGGGATCCGGGAAGAGGACGGCGAGAAGTACCTGGCCTTCGAATTCCAGAACCTGATGCCAGTGCGCGAATTGAAGATTCGTGGCGCGCATAACCAGTCCAACGCTCTGGCGGCTTTGGCGCTGGGCCACGCCGTGGGGTTGCCGTTCGACGCCATGCTTTCGGCCTTGCGCAATTTCGCCGGGCTTGAGCATCGCTGCCAATGGGTACGCGAGCTCGATGGCGTGAGCTATTACAACGATTCCAAAGCCACCAACGTCGGCGCCGCGCTGGCCGCCATCGAAGGCCTGGGTGCGGACATCGACGGCAAACTCGTGCTGATCGCCGGTGGCGATGGCAAGGGTGCCGAGTTCAAGGACCTGCGTGATCCGGTCGCGGCCAACTGCCGCGCCGTCATTTTGATGGGCCGTGATTCCGACAAGATCGGCGAGGCCATCGGCGACGCCGTGCCACTGATTCGCGTCGGCTCGCTGATCGAAGCAGTCGCCCAATGCCGCGCCATCGCCGAAAAGGGCGACGCGGTGCTGCTGTCGCCGGCCTGCGCCAGTTTCGACATGTTCAAGAACTACGAAGATCGCGGTCACCAGTTTGTCCGCGCCGTGGAGGACTTGGCATGAGCCTCCTGAATATCATCAAGCCGTACCCGTCGCCGATCATCACTGGGCGCGGCATTGACCTCGATTTCCCGATGCTCGCCGGTTGCCTGGCACTGCTGGGGCTGGGGCTGGTGATGATTGCATCGGCATCCACTGAAGTGGCGGCGGTGCAATCGGGCAGTGCCCTGTATTACATGATCCGCCACCTGATCTACGTGGTGCTGGGCCTTGGTGCCTGCATCGTCAGCATGATGATTCCGATTGCTACCTGGCAACGCCTGGGCTGGCTGATGCTGATTGGCGCTTTCGGTTTGCTGGTGATGGTGATCATCCCCGGGATCGGTCGCGAGGTGAACGGTTCGATGCGCTGGATCGGCTTCAGCTTCTTCAACGTTCAGCCTTCCGAGATCGCCAAGGTGTTCGTGGTGATCTACCTCGCCGGTTATCTGGTGCGTCGCCAGAAAGAAGTGCGTGAAAGCTGGATGGGCTTCTTCAAGCCGTTCATCGTTCTGCTGCCGATGGCGGGCCTGTTGCTGATGGAGCCGGACTTCGGTGCCACGGTCGTGATGATGGGGGCCGCTGCGGCGATGCTGTTCCTCGGCGGCGTCGGGCTGTTCCGTTTTTCCCTGATGGTTGTCCTGGCTGTCGGTGCGGTGGTGTTGTTGATTCAAATGCAGCCGTATCGAATGGCGCGACTGACCAACTTCGCGGACCCGTGGGCCGACCAGTTCGGTGCGGGCTATCAGTTATCTCAAGCCTTGATTGCTTTCGGTCGTGGCGAATGGCTGGGCGTTGGCCTGGGCAACAGCGTGCAGAAGCAGTTCTACCTGCCGGAAGCCCACACTGACTTCGTGTTCTCGGTGCTGGCCGAAGAACTGGGGGCCGTGGGTTCGTTGTGCACCCTGGCGCTGTTCGTCTTTGTCTGTATTCGTGGCATGTACATCGGTTACTGGGCCGAGAAGGCCAAACAGTTTTTCGCCGCTTACATTGCGTATGGCTTGTCGTTCCTGTGGATCGGTCAGTTTCTGATCAACATCGGAGTGAACGTGGGCCTGCTGCCAACCAAGGGGCTGACCCTGCCATTCCTCAGTTATGGCGGCAGCTCGTTGGTGATCTGCTGTGCCTGTCTTGGCTTGTTGTTGCGCATCGAGTGGGAGAGTCGAACCCACTTGGGCAGTGAAGAGATGGAGTTCCATGAGAGCGACTTCGCCGAGGAGCCGACCCATGGGCGCTAACGTATTGATCATGGCGGGCGGCACCGGGGGCCACGTGTTCCCGGCACTGGCCTGCGCTCGCGAGTTCCAGGCCCGCGGTTACACCGTGCACTGGTTGGGCACACCGCGCGGGATCGAGAACGATCTGGTGCCGGCGGCCGGCCTTCAATTGCATCGGATCAACGCCAGCGGTTTGCGCGGCAAGGGCAAATTGTCCCTGCTCATGGCGCCTTTCATGTTGCTCAAGTCGATCTGGCAGGCACGGGCGGTCATTCGTCAGCTGCGGCCAGTCTGCGTGGTCGGCTTCGGAGGTTATGTGACCGGGCCGGGCGGTGTTGCAGCCAAATTGTCCGGCGTGCCGGTGATCGTTCATGAGCAGAACGCCGTCGCCGGTACCGCCAATCGGTTGCTGGTGCCGTTGGCCGCCCGAGTCTGTGAAGCGTTCCCCGACACCTTTACCCTGTCGAACAGCCGTCGCACCACCGGTAACCCGGTGCGTACCGAGCTGTTCCTCGAAACACCGCGACCTGCCCTGGCCGGTCGCAAGGCGCGTTTGCTGATCCTGGGCGGAAGCCTGGGCGCAGAGCCGTTGAACAAATTGCTGCCTGAAGCCCTGTCGCAAGTCGCTGCCGACCTGCGTCCGGACGTGTTTCATCAGGCCGGCAAAAACCACGATGAAGTGACTGCAGAGCGCTATCGCGCAGCTGGCGTCGAGGCGCACGTGCAGCCTTTCATCAAAGACATGGCCCAAGCCTATGGCTGGGCCGACCTGGTGGTGTGCCGTGCAGGCGCATTGACCATCAGTGAACTGGCGGCTGCCGGTCTGCCCTCGATGCTGGTGCCTTTGCCCCACGCGATCGACGATCACCAGACCCGCAACGCCGATTATTTGGCCCGTGAAGGCGCTGCCTTCCTGATGCCGCAAAGAACGACTGGCGCAGCGGACCTTGCCGCTCGCCTGACAGAGGTCTTGATGCAACCGCAACGACTCAACGACATGGCCACCGCGGCACGCCGCCTGGCCAAACCCGATGCCACTCGTAACGTGGTCGATACCTGCCTGGAGGTGGCCCATGGTTGAGAACAAAAAAGCCATGCCGCACCCGGAAATGCGCCGCATCCGTCGCATCCACTTCGTCGGTATCGGCGGCGTGGGCATGTGCGGCATTGCCGAAGTGTTGCTGAACCTGGGCTATGAAGTATCCGGTTCCGACCTCAAGGCATCGCCGGTGACCGAGCGCCTGGAATCCTTCGGCGCCCACATTTATATCGGCCACCGTGCCGAGAACGCCGCGAACGCCGATGTGCTGGTCACCTCAAGCGCTGTGAACACGTCCAACCCGGAAGTGGCCACCGCCCTGGAACGCCGTATTCCGGTGGTACCACGGGCCGAGATGCTGGCTGAACTGATGCGCTACCGCCACGGCATCGCCGTCGCCGGTACCCACGGCAAAACCACCACCACCAGCCTGATCGCTTCGGTGTTCGCCGCCGGTGGCCTGGACCCGACATTCGTGATCGGTGGTCGTCTGAATGCCGCGGGCACCAATGCCCAGCTCGGCACCAGCCGCTACCTGATTGCCGAAGCCGACGAAAGCGATGCCAGCTTCCTGCACTTGCAACCGCTGGTGGCTGTGGTCACCAATATCGACGCCGACCACATGGCGACCTACGACGGCGACTTCAACAAGCTGAAGAAAACCTTCGTCGAGTTCCTGCACAACCTGCCGTTCTATGGTCTGGCGGTGATGTGCCTGGACGATCCGGTGGTGCGTGAAATCCTCCCGCAGGTGAAGCGTCCGACGGTCACTTATGGCTTTGGCGACGATGCCGACGTGCGTGCCATCAATGTGCGCCAACAAGGCATGCAGACCTTCTTTACCGTGTTGCGTCCTGATCGCGAGCCGCTGGATGTGTCGGTGAACATGCCGGGCAACCACAACGTGCTGAACGCATTGGCGACCATTTGCATTGCCACTGACGAGGGCGTCAGCGATGAAGCCATCGTCCAGGGCCTGTCCGGGTTCCAGGGTGTCGGTCGTCGCTTCCAGGTGTACGGCGAACTGCCGGTTGAGAGTGGCAACGTGATGCTGGTGGACGACTACGGTCATCACCCGACCGAAGTCGCGGCCGTGATCAAAGCCGTGCGCGGTGGCTGGCCGGAGCGTCGTCTGGTGATGGTGTATCAGCCACACCGTTACAGCCGCACCCGCGACTTGTACGACGATTTCGTCAATGTGCTGGCCGACGCCAATGTGCTGCTGTTGATGGAAGTCTACCCGGCCGGTGAAGAACCGATTCCGGGTGCTGACAGCCGCAAGCTGTGCAACAGCATTCGCCAGCGCGGTCAGCTCGACCCGATCTACATCGAGCGTGGCGTCGACCTCGCGCCAATCGTCAAGCCGCTGCTGCGTGCCGGCGACATTCTGTTGTGCCAGGGCGCCGGTGATATCGGCGGTCTCGCACCGAAACTATTGAACAGTCCGTTGTTCGCTGGCGCGGTTGCCGTGCCAAGCGTGGGGAAGTTGAAATGACTGCTGCTTACGCCAACCTCGTTTCCACGATCGCGCCGAAAGATTTCGGCCGTGTCGCCGTGCTGTTCGGCGGCAAGAGTGCCGAGCGTGAAGTCTCCCTGAAATCGGGTAACGCGGTGCTCGACGCACTGCAAAGCGCCGGTGTGGACGCCTTCGGCATCGATGTGGGCGATGACCTGCTGCAGCGTCTGCTGAACGAGAAAATCGACCGCGCCTTCATCATCCTCCACGGTCGTGGCGGTGAAGACGGCAGCATGCAGGGCCTGCTGGAATGCGCAGGGATTCCGTACACCGGCAGCGGCATTCTGGCCTCGGCCCTGGCCATGGACAAATTGCGCACCAAGCAGGTCTGGCACAGCCTCGGTATTCCGACGCCACGCCACGCGGTACTGAGCTCTGAGGCCGATTGTATTTCGGCGGCCACGGAACTGGGCTTCCCTTTGATCGTCAAACCGGCCCATGAAGGTTCCAGTATCGGTATGGCCAAAGTGACTTCCGCGTCTGAATTGATCGACGCGTGGAAAGCGGCCAGTACCTACGATTCGCAAGTGTTGGTCGAGCAATGGATTCAAGGTCCGGAGTTCACCATCGCCACCCTGCGTGACCAGGTGTTGCCTCCAATTGCCCTGGGCACAACCCACAGTTTCTACGACTACGACGCCAAGTACGTGGCTTCCGATACCCAGTACCGGATTCCGTGTGGCCTGGACAGCAACAAGGAAAAAGAACTCATGGACCTCACGGCCAAAGCCTGTGAGGCGCTGGGGATCGCCGGTTGGGGCAGGGCAGACGTGATGCAGGACGCCGATGGGCAGTTCTGGTTCCTGGAAGTCAATACCGCACCGGGGATGACCGATCACAGCCTGGTTCCGATGGCGGCCCGTGCCGCTGGCCTGGATTTCCAGCAATTGGTTCTGGCGATTCTGGCCGCCAGCGTTACCGGCAATGCTGCCGGTAACCAAGAGCCGACAAGAGGTTAAGACCATGCAAGGCGCTCAGCTACGTCATCAGCCTTCCGCTCCCGGCCGCAAGCCGGTGCCGCGGGGTGCCAGCCGAATGGTGGCCAAAGAGCCGATGTCTGCGCGCCTGCCGAAAGCCAATTTTGGTTTTCTGAAAAGTCTGTTCTGGCCCGTGCTGTTGGTCGCGCTGGGGTTTGGCACTTATGAAGGCGCACAGCGTTTGCTGCCGTACGCCGACCGGCCGATCACCAGGATCGCGGTGCAGGGTGACTTGAGTTACATCAGCCAGCAAGCGGTGCAGCAGCGGATCGCCCCATTCGTGGCGTCGAGCTTCTTCACCATCGACCTGGCGGGCATGCGCACCGAGCTTGAACAGATGCCATGGATTGCCCACGCCGAAGTGCGCAGGGTATGGCCCGATCAGGTGGTGATTCGCCTGGAAGAACAACTGCCGGTGGCCCGTTGGGGCGATGAGTCGCTGTTGAACAACCAGGGGCAGGCGTTCACCCCGCGTGAACTGGCGAACTACGAACACTTGCCGCAGTTGTTCGGCCCGCAGCGGGCCCAGCAGCAAGTGATGCAGCAATACCAGGTGCTGAGCCAGATGCTCAGGCCCTTGGGCTTCTCGATTGCACGCCTGGAGTTGCGTGAACGAGGCAGTTGGTTCCTGACCACCGGCGCCGGCAGCGCGGGCCCGGGAATCGAACTGCTGCTGGGACGCGGCAAGCTGGTGGAAAAGATGCGCCGCTTCATTGCCATCTATGACAAGACGCTCAAAGAGCAGATTACGAACATTGCGCGCATCGATCTGCGCTACGCCAACGGCCTCGCTGTTGGCTGGCGGGAACCTGTAGCGCCCACGACAGCCCAACCCGCTGTCGCGCAGAATTAAGAAGAGGCAGGACCATGGCAAACGTGCAAAGCGGCAAAATGATCGTCGGTCTCGATATCGGCACCTCCAAGGTGGTGGCGCTGGTAGGCGAGGTCTCGGACGACGGCACGCTCGAAATCGTCGGGATCGGTACTCATCCGTCCCGCGGCCTGAAAAAAGGCGTAGTGGTGAACATCGAGTCCACCGTGCAATCGATCCAGCGCGCGATCGAAGAAGCGCAGCTGATGGCCGGTTGCCGGATCCACTCGGCATTTGTCGGCGTGGCGGGCAATCACATTCGCAGCCTGAACTCCCACGGCATCGTGGCGATTCGTGATCGCGAAGTCAGCTCTGCCGACCTTGAGCGCGTTCTTGACGCTGCCCAGGCGGTGGCGATCCCGGCTGACCAGCGCGTGCTGCATACCCTGCCGCAAGATTACGTGATCGATAACCAGGAAGGCGTTCGCGAGCCGCTGGGCATGTCCGGCGTGCGTCTGGAGGCCAAGGTTCACGTTGTCACTTGCGCCGTCAACGCCGCACAGAACATTGAAAAATGTGTACGCCGCTGCGGTCTGGAAATCGACGACATCATTCTCGAGCAGTTGGCCTCGGCCTACTCGGTCCTGACCGACGACGAGAAAGAATTGGGTGTGTGCCTGGTGGACATCGGCGGTGGCACCACTGACATCGCGATCTTCACCGAAGGCGCGATCCGCCACACCGCGGTGATTCCGATTGCGGGCGATCAGGTGACCAACGACATCGCCATGGCGCTGCGCACCCCGACCCAATACGCCGAAGAAATCAAGATTCGCTACGCCTGTGCCCTGGCCAAACTGGCGGGTGCCGGTGAAACCATCAAGGTGCCGAGCGTCGGCGACCGTCCACCGCGCGAACTGTCACGTCAGGCCCTGGCCGAAGTGGTCGAGCCGCGTTACGACGAGCTGTTCACCCTGATCCAGGCCGAACTGCGTCGCAGTGGCTACGAAGACCTGATCCCGGCCGGCATCGTGCTGACCGGCGGTACGTCGAAGATGGAAGGCGCGGTGGAACTGGCTGAAGAAATCTTCCACATGCCGGTTCGCTTGGGCGTGCCGCATGGCGTCAAGGGCCTGGACGACGTGGTCCGCAACCCGATTTATTCCACCGGCGTCGGCCTGTTGATGTACGGCCTGCAGAAGCAGTCCGACGGGATTTCGTTCTCGGGCATCGGCAGCCGCGACAGCTACAGCAACGACGAACCGAAAGTTGCCTTGCTCGATCGCTTCAAGAGCTGGGTCCAAGGCAACTTCTGACAAAGCAGTTTCAAGCGACAAGTTTCAAGCGGCATGCGGTAAAAGCAGCAAAACGCAGTAGGCGAAAAAAACTAGAGAACGTAAGGAGAGGGAACATGTTCGAACTCGTAGACAACATCCCCGCAAGCCCGGTAATTAAAGTTATCGGTGTTGGCGGTGGCGGCGGCAACGCTGTCAATCACATGGTCAAGAGCAACATTGAAGGCGTTGAATTCATCTGCGCCAACACTGATGCCCAGGCGCTGAAAAGCATCAGCGCGCGGACCATCCTGCAACTGGGTACCAGCGTGACCAAAGGTCTGGGCGCCGGTGCCAACCCTGAAGTAGGTCGTCAGGCCGCTCTCGAGGACCGTGAGCGCATTGCCGAAGTCCTGCAGGGCACCAACATGGTGTTCATCACTACCGGCATGGGCGGTGGTACCGGTACCGGTGCTGCGCCAATCATTGCCGAAGTGGCCAAGGAAATGGGGATCCTCACCGTAGCGGTAGTGACCCGTCCGTTCCCGTTCGAAGGTCGCAAGCGCATGCAGCTCGCCGACGAAGGTATTCGTCTGCTGTCTGAAAGCGTCGACTCGTTGATCACCATTCCCAACGAGAAGCTGTTGACCATCCTCGGTAAAGACGCCAGCCTGCTGTCGGCTTTCGCCAAGGCTGACGATGTACTGGCCGGTGCCGTTCGCGGTATCTCCGACATCATCAAGCGTCCGGGCATGATCAACGTTGACTTCGCCGACGTACGCACCGTGATGTCCGAAATGGGCATGGCGATGATGGGCACTGGCTGCGCCAGCGGTCCGAACCGTGCGCGCGAAGCCACCGAGGCGGCTATTCGCAACCCGTTGCTCGAAGACGTGAACCTGCAAGGCGCACGCGGCATCCTGGTGAACATCACCGCCGGTCCTGACCTGTCCCTGGGTGAGTACTCCGACGTGGGTAGCATCATCGAAGCCTTCGCTTCCGAGCACGCGATGGTCAAGGTCGGTACCGTTATCGATCCGGACATGCGCGACGAGCTGCATGTGACTGTTGTAGCCACCGGTTTAGGCGCTAAAATCGAGAAGCCTGTCAAGGTCATCGACAATACCGTTCACACCTCGATGGCCTCCCAGCCACAACAACAAGCCCCTGTTCGTCAGGAACAGCCTGCGGTGAATTACCGTGACCTGGACCGTCCGACCGTCATGCGCAACCAGGCTCAGGCCGGTGCTGCGACTGCCGCGAAGATGAACCCGCAAGATGACCTGGACTACCTGGACATCCCGGCTTTCCTGCGTCGTCAGGCCGATTGATGAAATGTATCAGGGGTATTAGGGTGATTGGTGTTCAGCAAAGGTCTGGTCTGCTATCATCGCCAGCCTTTGTTGATACCAGTTCGCAATTTGCGCTGAAGCGGCCCATGCCATGATAAAACAACGCACCCTGAAGAATATTATCCGTGCCACAGGTGTCGGCCTGCACTCCGGGGAGAAGGTCTACCTGACCCTCAAGCCAGCGCCCGTCGACACCGGCATTGTGTTTTGTCGTGCTGACCTCGACCCTGTGGTGCAGATTCCTGCCCGCGCGGAAAACGTTGGCGAAACCACTATGTCGACCACGCTTGTTAACGGTGACGTCAAAGTGGACACGGTGGAGCACCTGCTCTCGGCCATGGCTGGCCTGGGCATCGATAACGCCTACGTCGAGCTCTCCGCGTCCGAAGTCCCGATCATGGATGGTAGCGCTGGACCCTTCGTATTCCTGATTCAATCGGCCGGCCTGGAAGAACAGGACGCCGCCAAGAAGTTCATCCGGATCCTGCGGGAAGTGACAGTGGAAGACGGCGACAAGCGCGCCACTTTCGTCCCTTTCGAAGGTTTCAAGGTGAGCTTCGAGATCGATTTCGATCACCCGGTTTTCCGTGACCGCACACAAAGTGCAAGCGTGGATTTTTCCAGCACTTCGTTCGTAAAAGAAGTCAGCCGCGCCCGTACCTTTGGTTTCATGAGTGACATCGAGTACCTGCGCAAGCACAACCTCGCACTCGGCGGCAGCGTTGAAAACGCAATCGTGGTCGACGCGGATGGTGTACTGAACGAAGATGGCCTTCGCTATGAAGACGAATTCGTGAAGCACAAGATCCTCGATGCAATTGGTGACCTCTACCTGCTGGGCAATAGCCTGATTGGTGAGTTCAAGGGCTTCAAGTCCGGACATGCATTGAACAACCAGCTGCTGCGCAAGTTGATTGAGCAGACAGATGCTTGGGAAGTCGTGACGTTCGAAGACGCCAGCACTGCACCGATCTCTTACATGCGTCCTGTTGCGGCCGTGTAAGCAAAAAACCTCTCTAGTTTTTTAAAGGCTACCTTCGGGTGGCCTTTTTTTATGGGGGCGGGAAAGTGGTGTTTTGTGGTGTCTGCCATGGCCTCTTCGCGGGCAAGCCTCGCTCCTACGGGACAGCGGCGCATTTAATTTCCACACTTCGTAGGAGCGAGGCTTGCCCGCGAAGAGGCCGGCCGCCACACCGTAGATCTCAGTCTGCTGCAACCACCCGATTCCGACCACTTTCCTTGGCCTGATACAGCGCCTTGTCTGCCCTATACAACAACTGCTCCAGGCTGATATCGGATGCCGTCGTCCAGGTGCTGATACCAATACTGACAGTAATCGGCGATGCATCGTCCCCCACCAATGGCAGCTGCTCCACGGCTGCGCGAATGGTGTCGGCAATCTGTTGCGCGCCAACGCTGTCGGTTTCAGCCAGAATCACCGAAAACTCCTCGCCACCGTAACGGGCAACCAGGTCCGCCGGCCGTCGAACATGGGTGCTGATCACCTTGGCTACCCAGCGCAGGGCATCATCGCCGCCCTGATGGCCATGGCGATCGTTGTACGCCTTGAAGTGATCGACATCGATCATCAGCACCGACAAGGGCAGGCCGGAACGTTGGGCGCGAAACCATTCATGGTGCAAGGCCTGATCCAGGCTTCGACGGTTGGCCAGGCCGGTCAAGGGGTCGGTAGCGGCCAGTTGTGACAGTTCATGCTCGGCGCTTTGGCGTCGACGCAATTCCCGGCAGAGCAACCAGGTCAGCCACAGCAAGCTCACACACAGGGCAATGGTCGCAAAGCTGACCACCACGGCAGTGCGCTTCCACGCCGCAAAGACTTCATCGCTCGATAGCGCAACGATGACGATCAACGGCAAGTTCCCGACCTTGGAGAACGTGTACAAGCGCTTTTCCTGGTAGCGGCTGGACAGGCTGGTGAAGCTGCCGTTGCCTTCTTTGACGATGCGCTGGAAATTGGGACGGTGACTGAAGTTCTTGCCGATCAGCTCTTCGGCCAGTTGTGGTTGTTGAGCCAGAAGTGTCCCGTCCTTGCTGATCAGATTGACCGTGCTGTCGCGCCCGATGTTCAAGCTGTTGAACAACTGATCGAAGTAACTCAAGCGCATGGCGGCTTCGGCCACACCCAGGAACTCACCGTGGGGGCCGTTCACCCGGCGGCTGAAACTGATTCGCCAATCCTGTTCCGGCGACCGGGCTCTGAAGGGGGGACTGATGAACATACCCGGGTCCGGGTTATCCACGTGAGACTGGAAGAATTCACGATCGGCATAGTTGCCTTGCCTGGGCTCAACCGAGGCCGAGTCGGCGATCACGTCGCCCTTGTTGTCGAGCAACAAAATGTTGCCTTTGTAGGGCGCGGCAGTGGCACGGTCGAAATAGGCCAGATGGCGAATGGCCGGGGACACGCTCTTGAGGTCTTCTCGCTGGGAGGCAGCGATCAAACCCAGCAGGGACACATCATAGAGTTCGACATTGCGCAGGACGTCGGCATCGATCAATTGCACGATATTGTTGGCGGCACGAGCGGCGGACAATTCGGCATTGGCGCGTTCACGGATCAGCAGGAACGCCACGATGCTCAGTATCGCAATCACCAACAACAAACTACCCAGAACCAGAAGCCGCTCCGATCGTGTCGAACGGATCGGATGTTGAGATTTCGCACTGCTCACACTCATGGTTCTGACTTCTGCAAATAAGGCGTTATGAAAGTTCTTTTACAACAATCGGGCAGAGTCCCAGAAACCGGTCGCGTCCAGAGCGCCTGTATAAATGCCGGATAAAAAAAAGGCCAGCAAAACATGCTGGCCTTTTGCTAATTGAAGCTTAGAAGACATTCAGTGGGTAGTCGATAATTACCCTGGCTCGGTAGTTTGTGGCGAGGGGGCTCGCCCCCGTTGGGCTGCGAAGCGGCCCCTGAACCGCGTGAGACCCCACCTCAGTCCGTGGTTGCCAGCGCCGACAGCGGTGCGGGTTTAGGCCGATGGAATATCCGCTCGAGCCATAAGTAGATGACCGGCGTGGTGAACAGCGTCAGCGCCTGGCTCACCAGCAAACCGCCGACCACGGCGATGCCCAATGGCTGGCGCAGTTCGGCGCCGGTGCCGTAGCCGAGCATCAGCGGCAGGGCGCCGAGCAGGGCGGCGAGGGTGGTCATGATGATTGGCCGGAACCGCGTCATACAGGCCTCATAGATCGCCTCTTCCGGCATCAGGCCACGGTTGCGCTGGGCGTCCAGCGCGAAATCGATCATCAGGATGCCGTTTTTCTTGACGATACCGATCAGCAGCACCAGCCCGATCAGCGCCATGATCGAAAAGTCCTGGCCGCAGATCCACAGCATGATCACCGCCCCGAGCCCCGCCGAGGGCAGCGTCGAAATGATCGTCAGCGGGTGCACGAAGCTTTCGTACAGAACGCCAAGAATGATGTACACCGCCAGCAGCGCCGCCAGAATCAGCCACGGCTGGCTGGCCAATGAACTTTGGAACGCCTGGGCCGCCCCCTGGAAATTACCGCTGATGGCCACCGGCATACCGATATCGGTCTTGGCTTGGTTGAGCATAATCACCGCATCGCCGAGCGCGACGCCGGGCGCCAGGTTGAACGACAGGTTGGCCGCCGGGAACATCCCGTCGTGAGCGATGGACAACGGGCCGATGGTGGGCGCCTCGAATTTCGCCAGGGCCGACAGCGGCACCATTTCCCCGCTCAGCGGCGAACGCAGGTAGAAATAGTTGAGGCTTTCGGCCTTGCCGCGCTGCTTGGTGTCCAGTTCCAGAATCACATTGTATTGGTTGGTCTGGGTCTGGAACTCGTTTATCTGCCGCTGGCCGAAGGCGTCATACAGCGCTTCATCGACATCGCTGGCGGTCAGGCCGAAACGCGCCGCCGCGCTACGGTCGATGCTGATGTGGGTGATGCTGCCGCCCAATTGCAGGTCATTGGAAATATCGCGGAACGCCGGGTTGGCGCGCAGTTTTTCCGTCAGGCGCTGGGTCCAGGTGCTCAGGAGTGCCCCGTCGTTGCTCTTGAGCACATATTGGTACTGCGCGCGGCTCGGGCCGGCGCTGAGGTTGATGTCTTGCCCGGCGCGCAGGTACAGCACGATGCCCGGGACTTTCATCAGTTGTGGACGAATCCGGTCGATGAATTGACTGGCCGATACGTCCCGCTCGCTGCGTTTTTTCAGCGAAATCCAGAAGCGGCCGTTGGCAATGGTCTGGTTGCTGCCCGCAACGCCGACCGAGTGGGAGAACGTCGCTACGGCGGGATCGGCGGCGACGATTTCGGCCATCGCCAAGTGTTTTTTCACCATGTTGCCGTAGGAAATGTCTGCCGCCGCTTCGGTGGTGCCAAGAACGAAACCGGTGTCTTGTACCGGGAAGAAGCCTTTAGGGATAAAGATGTAACCGGCGATGGCCAGCCCCAGCGATAGACCGAATACACCGATCATCAACTTCTGATGGGCGAGGGCGCGGCGCAAGCCTTTTTCATAAAGCGCCAGCAAGCGCTCGCCGAAGCCCGATCGGCTGTGTTCCGGCGCACGCATGAATAGCGCGGCCAACGTCGGCGCAAGTGTCAGGGACACCACCACGGAAATCATGATGGTCGAGGTGGCGGTCAGGGCGAACTCCTTGAACAGCCGCCCGACCACACCGCCCATGAACAGCAGCGGAATGAACGCCGCCACCAGCGAGAAGCTGATGGAAACCACAGTAAAACCGATTTCGCCGGCGCCCTTGATGGCCGCTTCGCGCATACCGTCGCCGGCTTCCAGGTGACGGTGAATGTTTTCCACCACCACAATCGCATCGTCCACCACAAACCCGACGGACACCACGATCGCCACCAGCGTCAGGTTATTCAGGCTGAAGCCCATGATGTACATCAGGGCGAAACTGGCGATCAGCGACACACCGAGCACCGAGGCCACGATCAGGGTCGCCGATAACTGCCGCAGGAACAGCGCCATCACCGCGACCACCAGCAGGATCGCGATCAGCAGAGTGACTTCCACTTCATGCAACGAAGCGCGGATGGTCTGGGTGCGGTCGACCAACACCTTGACCTGCACCGAGGCCGGCAGCATGGCCTCCAGCGTCGGCAGGGCCGCTTGAATACGGTCGACGGTCTCGACGATGTTGGCCCCCGGTTGCCGGAAAATCACCAGGTTCACCCCCGGCTGACCGTCAGCCCAGGCCTGAATGTAGGCGTCTTCCGAACCGTTGACGACTTTCGCTACATCCTTGAGATGAACCGGTGCGCCGTCCTTGTAGGAAACAATCAGCTGACCGTATTCCTCGGGGTGGAACAATTGGTCGTTGGTGGACAAGGTCGAAATGCTCGACTCGCCATACAACGCACCCTTGGCCAGGTTGAGGCTGGTCTGCTGGATCGCCAGGCGAATGTCCGCCAGGGTCAGGCCGATGGCGGCGAGTTTGTCCGCTGACGCCTGTACGCGGATCGCCGGACGTTGCTGACCGGTGATGTTGATATTGCCTACGCCGTCGATCTGGCTGATCTGACGGGCGAGCAGGGTTTCCACCAGGTCACTGACTTCGGTGCCGGGCATTTGCGGCGAGTTGATGCTGAGGATCAGCACCGGGCTGTCGGCCGGGTTGACCTTTCTCCAGTTCGGCAGGTTCGGCATGTCTTTGGGCAGTTTGCCGGCGGCGGTGTTGATCGCGGCCTGGACTTCCTGCGCGGCGGTGTCGATGCTTTTTTCGAGGGTGAATTGCAAGGTCAGAATGGTCGAGCCCAGGGCGCTGCTCGAGGTCATCTGGGTCACGCCGGGGATGGCGCTGAATTGCACTTCAAGCGGTGTGGCCACCGACGAGGCCATGGTTTCGGGGTTGGCACCGGGCAATTGCGCGGCGACCTGGATGGTCGGGAATTCCGCTTCCGGCAGTGGCGCAATCGACAGTCGCGGGAAGGCGATGACACCGAGCAGTACCAAGGCAAAGGTCAGCAGGACCGTCGCCACCGGATGATCGATGCACCATGCGGAAATCGAGCCATGGCCCTTCATGGTTTCGGCTCCGATTGCACCACTTGCGGCGGCTCGGTCACCACCTGCACGGTGGAACCCGGTTTGAGCCGCGAATGCCCGTCGCTGACCAGCACATCGCCCGCTTTCACGCCTTTGATGAGGTCTTGGCCGCTGCCTTGGTAAACCATCTGCACCTGAACGGCTTCGACCTTATCGCCGTTGACCCGATAGACAAAATGTTGATCGGGGCCACGTTGTACGACGGAGGGCGGAACCACCAGCGCATTTTTATCCAGTGCTGTCTGAATTTTTACCGTTACCAGCAGGCCTGGCCAGAGTTTCTGGGCGGGGTTGGCGAACTCGGCCTTGGCGCGGATGGTCCCGGTGTTGGCGTTGATCTGGTTGTCGATCAGGGTCAGGCGGCCCTCGCCTAGCAGGTTGCCGGTTTCGCCGTCGGTGTCGGCACCGATGTAGGCCTTGACCGGCGTGTGCTGGGGATCGTTGATCAGGCCTTGCAGGGTCGGCAACAGGTGTTGCGGCAGGGAAAATTCCACGGCGATCGGGTCGATCTGGGTCACCGTGAACAAGCCTTGGGTGTCGCTCATGCGCAGGAAATTGCCTTCGTCCACCGTGCGAATACCGACGCGACCGGTGACCGGGGAGCGAATCTGTGTGTAGGAAAGCTGAACCAGAGCGGCGTCGATCGAGGCCTGATTGCCTTGGGCGGTGGCTTTGAGTTGGTTGACCAGAGCTTGTTGCTGGTCATAGGTCTGCTTGGACACGCCGTCGTCGACGCTCAGCAGCTTGTAGCGTTTGAGGTTGACCTGAGCCACTTGCAGTTGCGCCTGACTTTCACCCAGTTGCGCCCGGGCCTGGTCGAGGCTGGCGCGGATCGAGCGGTCGTCGATCATGGCCAGCAGATCACCTTTGTTCACCAATTGGCCTTCCTTGACCAGCAGCTTGGTGAGGATGCCGTCGATCTGCGGACGCACGACCACGCTGTGCAACGACAACACCGAGCCAATGCCGCTGATGTAGCGGGGCACGTCTTTTTCGGCGACGCTGACCACTCGCACGGGAATGGCGGTGGAAGGGGCCAATTTGGTCGTGGCGGGTTTGGCGGCGTACCACACGCCCAGCGCTGCCAGGGTGATCAGAAGGGCGGCGAACAGGGCGATTTTTTTCTGAATTCGCATGCGAGTGGGGCGCCGGGCAGAGTGGTCGGAGTGTTATCAGGTTTATACCTTCCTTTATAAACCTGTTCGCCCGTCAGGAGAGTGACTGGTAACTGACGGCGCTGTCAGTTTGGACCTCTTTGGATTGATGCGGATTCCCCCTGATCAAAAGCTGAAGGCGAGCTAACGCTCGGCCTAATGATGGTGATGGCGGGTGCACCGCTCCACTGTAGGAGCGGGCTTGCCCGCGATAGCGGCAGGTCGGTCAACACAAAACCCGACTGACCCACTGCAGCTTGCGGCTCCGGACACAGGTATACTGCCGCCTTTCGCGGCTCGCCTACCGGGCCCGACTCTTTGAGCATCACCCGGAGCTTTCATGACTTCCCCGACCCAACCGCCGGTTGCCGACGCTTTGAGCGACGACCAGGCAGACCTGCCAGACAGCGTCGACTCCAGCGCAGACAGCGAAACCAAAGCAGCGATCCCGGCATTCAAGTTTCCGTTCAAGCCAGGTGAATTGGCCGCGGCGAAAAATGCCAGCCAGCCTTGGTACAAGAACGGCGCCAAGAATGGCCATACCAAAACCCCGGGGGCAGCACCTCCTGGCACTCGTCGTTCGATGGGTAAGCGCTGAGAATCAGGCATATGTTGGCGGGTAATTATTCCTCCCGCCAATGAGACAGTTCCCACAAGGACGCGCGATTACTCCTCTAGGAAAGGCGGTTGTCATTTGTCAAGAATTCACGCCCTGTGAATTTTTGATGAAGGTCGCCAGATGTCTCTGCTGAAAACCCTGTCCCTGCTCTCTCTGGTGGCCCTGACCTCCGGCTGCGTGTCCTCTGCGGTCGATCCGCAGATCCGCTTCGGGGTCGAAGCCCTGGTTCCACCGTTCGAGAGCCGTAACGACAAAGGTGAGCTGGTCGGATTGAACATCGAGTTGGGCAACGCATTGTGTGCTGAACTCGAATCCCGCTGTGTCTGGATCGATCAGGATTACGCGACTAACCTCCCTGCCCTTGAAGCCGGCCGCTTCGACGTGATCATGCCGATGACGGCTACACAGGCGCGGCGCGAACGGGTCGATTTCACCGACAATCTTTATCCCCTGAACAGCCGTCTGGTAGCGCGCAAAGGCGCGACGTTGCAAACGGATGTGCAATCGCTCAAAGGCAAACGTATCGGCGTGCTGGCGGGTACCAGTCGTGAAGCGTTCGCCAAGGCGCGTTGGGCGGACGCAGGTGTAACGGTGCGCAGTTTTCAATTCAACGATCAGTTGATTGCCAGTCTTCTGGCGGGTGAGATCGATGCCACGCTGCAAGACTCCATCGAAATCACTCAAGCGTTGCTAAGCCAACCTCAGGGGCAGGCGTTCGACTTCGCCAGTCCCGCCCTCAATGATCCGATGCTGGGCAATGGTGTGGCGATGGCAGTGCGCAAAAGCGACACCCGCTTGCGCGATAACCTGAATGCGGCCCTTGAGCGCCTCAAGCACAATGGTCAGTACCAAGCGATTACCGAGCGCTACTTGCCGCCAGCAGTACCTGATTCCCCACGTTACTTTCCGAATGAAGAAGGCTTGCCATTTTCCGATGCGGTACAGGCCGGTGAGACCCTTTATCTTTCCGGGATGCTCGGTCTGGATGCCGATGGCCAACTGGTCAAGGGCGGGATTGGCCCGCAAATGACCCAGGCCATGGAGAACCTGCGCACCGAACTGCAACGCCGAGGCTCTTCCCTCTCTCATGTGGCCAAATGCACGGTCATACTGGCCGATATCAAAGACTTCGATGCCATGAATGCGGTATACCGCCAGGCTTTCCCGGCCGATCGCCTACCTGCCCGGACAACGTTCGCGGCTAAAAAACTGCTGGCGAATGCTCGAGTGGAAATCGAATGCCTTGCGGTTGCTGCTCGCTGATTCACCATCAGACAAACCGCTGCGCAACCAATGTTGTGCAGTGGTTAAGTGTTTCAAGCTGCCCGCAACGAAATAAACCCATAGCTGACCGGTGTATCGGTTGCCACCTGTGCACCCGCTGCTTGCACTTGCCTGGCAATATCTTCACCCGACACGTGAAACAGCCAGTCACTGCTCGACTTTATCTGCGATTGCGTTGAAACCTGATCGATGACCGTGGCAAACGCGTTCATATCCGGCAAATAAGCGGTAAAGCCATCACCCTTCAATGCTGTCGTCCGAATCCCCAATAACGCGCAAATCGCCTCCTTGGTCTGAATCTCATCGCGATCGGCCTGACGGGAGCGCTGGATCAATTCCGTCAGTTGCTGATCCACCAACTCACCCCCGATGATCAAATCCGGCCCTGCTTCCCAGGACTCGGGCGGGCATTCCTTGATTGCCGGGTTGAGCGGGATGTGCGGGTTGATTTCCATCGGGTAGATGCGGCATACCAGCGGTCGGCGTTCGTAGATACGGCAGAGGTTGTCTTCGTCAAGATTACGGCAGGGGCCGACGTTGTAGGCGGCAAAGGTGATCGCCACATGCGCCTGGCAGGCGCCGCTTCGAACCACCACCGAGCGGCGTTCGGCGTGTTCGCGTTGCTGCGTGGGCAGGCCCAGGCCATTGGCGAGAAAGGCCTCCACCAGCACGATCACCTGACCGCCGTCAGCCGCCCACATCCGGGCTTCGGCCAGTGTCAGGGGCACGTGGTGGTCGTTGCAGCATTTGCCACAACCTACGCAGGAAAACGTTGTATTCATGGAACGGCCAGTCACCTTTGAAGGTATGAAATGGCGACAAAAAGCCACCGCAAAGGCCTGGGCCGAAGCAAGTTATGCGCCAGTCACTGCGCTTTTGCGGGTGGGCGGATGGAGTCCCACTCGGTCACATAGGCGGTTTTGCTTTTCTTGTTGTAGAGGCACAGCTCAGTGCCTTGCTGGTCTTTCATGTGTTTCTGCGGGTACTGGCCTTGCAGCAGGAGCGCGGTATATCCGACCCGGTCATCGAATTGCGCGACGTTGCCGACGGGTTTGACGTTTTTCAGGCCGCTGGTTTTGGTGCAACTGGCGAGCACGGCTTTGTCGTGGGTGGCCCAGGCATCGGGGCTGGAGGCATGGGCTTGGGTGGTGAGGGCAGTGAGGCAGAGGAAGGTCAGGGTGGTGGCTTTCATGGTTTGGGCATCCTTGGCGTGTGGTGGCCGAGGTCGGAGTATGCCTGATGGTTTTGGATGGTTGTGCGGGCCTCTTCGCGGGCAAGCCTCGCTCCTGCACAGGTCATGTATCGTTCACCGAACCTGTAGGAGCGAGGCTTGCCCGCGAAGGCGGTGTCAGGTTGGAACCGGCTCCCGGCGGACCACATACATCCCGGCACTTTCGTACAAACGCTGGGCCCGGAGGTTATTTTCCAGCACCTTCAGATCCACGTAGCCTTCGCGGCGTTGCTGAAACACCTTGAAAGCATTGAGTAGCAGCGCACGGCCAAGTCCGAGGCCTTGAGCGCGCGGATGCACCACCAGGCTCTTGATGTAGGCACTGGTCCAGCACTGGGCGACGCCGACGATTCCTTCGGCGTCGATCGCGATGAAGCACAGGGACGGATCGTATTCGGGATCGGTTTCGAAACGCTGTTGCCAGACTTCCAGCGCCGGTACGCGACCGCTACCTTCCCGATAGCCCAGTTCCATCAAATGATGAACGGCTTCAGCGAGCTCGGGACGGTATTGGGTCAACTCAATGCCGTTTGGCCAAGTGAAAGGCGGCACATCCTCAGCGAGGTTGCGCCGCATCAGAAAACAAAAGGTCTCGGCCACCACTCAATGACCTTGTTCAGTGACGGCCCTGGCCGCCGCGATCAGGCATTTGGTCAGTTCCGGTGAGGAGAATTTGGTCAGCACCGCGTTGGCTCCGGCCAGTCGAGCCTTCTCGCTGTTCATCGCGCTGTCCAGCGAGGTGTGCAGCAATACATAGAGGTGCGAGAAGTCCGGGGTTTCGCGCAATGTGCGAGTGAGGGCATAGCCGTCCATTTCCGACATTTCGATATCGGAGACGATCAGGTTGATTTGCTGGGCGGTGCCTTGCAGGTCCAGCAGGCAGTCGATGGCTTCCCTGGCGCTGCGAGCGGTGTGGCATTGCAGGCCGAGGTTGCGCAGGGTGTGTACCGATTGTTGCAGGGCGACCTGGCTGTCATCGACCACCAGGATTCGTGCGTTGCCGAGGACTTCGGCGTCTTCCATGCTCAATTCGGTCGGGGCCGTTTCGATCTGCGCCGGCGCGATGCCGTGGATGACCTTTTCGATGTCCAGCACTTGCACCAGCGTGCCGTCGACAGAGGTCACGCCAGTGATGTACGAACGCACGCCACCGGAGCCGAAGGGCGGTGGACGGATGTCGGTGGTCAGGCAATGGACGATCTTGCTCACTGCTTGAACGTGCAAGCCCTGCTTGGAGCGGCTGACGTCGGTGACGATCAGGCAGCCACCGTTCGGGTCTTCCAGCGGTCGCTCGCCGATGGCGCGGCTCAGGTCGATCACCGACAGCGATGCGCCGCGCAGGGTGGCGATGCCTTTGACGTGAGGGTGCGACTCCGGCAGCCTGGTCAGCGGCGGGCAGGGGATGATTTCGCTGACTTTCAGCAGGTTGATCGCCATCAGCTTGCCGCTGCGCAAGGTAAACAGCAGAAGCGAAAGTGAATCTGCGCGGGCTTTGTTGGAAGACATAAAAACCTTCTGTGGAAAAAGGTGATGGGCGATTGTGCGATCGCCAACAGCTATCGATGCCGGGTTATCGACTTGGCGGAGGCAGGCTTTAGGAGTAATCCCCATTGCCGCCCAAACAAACCCCTGTGGCGAGGGGGCTTGCCTGTGGCGAGGGGGCTTGCCCCCGTTGGAGTGCGAAGCGCTCCCGTTTTTTCCAGAGTACAACCTCATCGCTGGTTTCACGACCGCTTCGCGGCCGAACGGGGGCAAGCCCCCTCGCCACAGAAGTTCCTAACCATGATGCCGGGGTTACTTCATCCCCAACCGCTTGGCCATTCGTCCAAGGTTCGCCCGATCCAGACCCAGCTCCCGCGCCGCACTGGCCCAGTTGTTCTGGTGCCGTTCCAGGCAAGCGCTGATCAGTTGGCGCTGATAATGTTCGGTGGCTTTACGCAAATCCCCTGTAATTAATGCAGCCGTCGGTGCCGCAACCTGCGGTTCTGGCGCCGGTTCAATGCTGGCGTTGGGCAAGTCCAGATCCGCCGCGCTCAAGCTGAGAATTTTTGGCCGTTGCTTGCAGTTACCCAGCGCCTTCAACGCACTGCGACCAATCAAATGTTCCAGCTCCCGCACGTTCCCCGGCCAGGCATAGGCCAACAATGCCGCCTGCGCATCGCTGGTCAGGCGCAGGCTGTTGAGGCCCATGCGTGAGCGGTTTTGTTCCAGGAAAAAGCCACTGAGCAACAACACATCCCGACCGCGATCCCTCAGCGCAGGCACCAGCAGCGGATAAACACTCAGGCGATGATAGAAGTCGGCACGGTAGCGACCGCTGCGCACTTCTTCGGCCAGATCGCGGTTGGTCGCGGCAATCAATCGTACGTCGACCTGATGTTCCTGGTCCGACCCCAGCCGCTGCAATTGCCCGCTCTGCAACACTCGCAGCAATTTGGCTTGCACCGTCAGCGACAGTTCGCCCACTTCATCGAGGAACAACGTACCGCCATTGGCCAGTTCGAATTTGCCACGCCGATCATTCGTCGCCCCGGTGAAAGCACCGCGCACATGGCCGAACAATTCGCTTTCCACCAGCGTGTCGGGCAGGGCAGCGCAATTGAGGCTGATAATCGGTTTGTCGGCCCGGGGCGACGCCGCGTGAATGGCCTGCGCCACCAGCTCTTTGCCGACCCCGGTTTCGCCGGTGATCAGCACCGTCAGGTCGCTGCCGCCCACCAGGCTGATCTCTTCCATCAATCGTTTGTAAGTCTTGCTCTGGCCGATCATTTCCCGGTTCTGCTGGCCGCTGGCCTGACGGTAAACCTCGGCGCGCTGATGTTCGTCTTCGACGCGATTGGCCAGTCGTTCGATGCGCTCGGCGGCGTTGACCGTGGCGGCGGCGAGGCCGGCGAAGGCTTGCAGGGCATCCAGCTCGATCGATTGGAAACGTTCAGGAGCGAGCGCGTCGAGGGTCAACAAACCCCACGCACGCTCGTCGATAAACAGCGGGCAGCCCATGCAGTCGTGGACTTCCAGGTGATCGTGAAGGCCGACGACCAGACCGTCATAAGGGTCGGGCAAATCGCTGTCGGCGGCGAAACGAGTTGGGCCGGGACTGCTGAGCAGCGCTTCGAAGCGCGGGTGTTCGCTGACTTTGAAACGTCGACCGAGGGTGTCGGTGCTCAATCCATCCACAGCCAGCGGCACCAGCCATTCGCCATCGAGTCGCAGCAGGGCGGCGGCGTCGCACGGGAGCAGGGCACGCATGGCCTCGAGCAAGCGTCGATAACGCTCGCCTTCGGGCAGTTCGCGGGACAGGTCGGAGACCAGGGGCAGCAGGGTCGTGAGCAGTAATTTTGCAGTCATAATGACTCCGTGTAGTCGGTGTGACTATAAAGCGTCGCGTGTCGATATGACTACTTCGTTTTTAAGTTGATGATTTGTAAGGGTTTAATTGTTGGCATGGAAACTGATAGGTGAAAGATATTCACATAAAGCTCAGGAGTCGCCCTTTATGCTTAGCGTTCAAGACCGTGCAATTATCAAATCCACCGTGCCCTTGCTGGAAAGCGGCGGCGAAGCGTTGATCACTCACTTCTATCGCATGATGCTCTCCGAATACCCGGAAGTCCGTCCGCTGTTCAACCAGGCTCACCAAGCCAGTGGCGATCAGCCACGCGCCCTGGCCAACGGTGTATTGATGTATGCGCGGCACATCGACCAGCTCGATCAGTTGGGCGACCTGGTGAGCAAAATCATCAACAAGCACGTGGCCCTGCAAATCCTGCCGGAGCATTACCCGATTGTGGGCAGCTGCCTGTTGCGAGCGATCTCCGAAGTGCTGGGCGAAGAGATCGCCACGCCTGAAGTGATGAGTGCCTGGGGCGCGGCCTATGGTCAATTGGCCGAGATCCTGATCGGCGCCGAAGCCAGCATCTACGACCAGAAAGCCCAGGCGCCGGGCGGCTGGCGTGGTGCGCGGGAATTCATCGTGGCGGCCAAGGTCGAGGAGAGCGCGGAAATCACCTCGTTCTACTTCGAGCCGGCGGACAAGGGCCCGATTCTTGCGGCAGAGCCAGGCCAGTACATCGGCATGAAACTGATCCTCGATGGCGAAGAAATTCGACGCAACTATTCGCTGTCGGCGCTGGCGAACAAAGGTCAGTACCGCATCAGCGTCAAACGCGAAACCGGCGGCCGCGCTTCCAACCATTTGCACGATCAACTGCACGTCGGCGCAAGCATCATGCTGTTCCCGCCAGCGGGCGATTTCACCCTGACCGCCAGCGACAAACCGCTGGTGCTGATCAGTGGCGGTGTCGGCATTACTCCGACATTGCCGATGCTCGAAGCGGCGCTGGCGACCCAGCGGCCGGTGCATTTTATCCACTGCGCGCGCAACGGTAGCGTGCATGCCTTCCGTGACTGGATCGATGGCTTGGCCGAGCGTCATCCGCAGCTCAAGCGTTTTTATTGCTATGCCGAAGACGACGGCATCAGCCCGGCGGCGGACAAGGTTGGCCTGTTGAGCCAGGCGCAACTGGGCGAGTGGCTGCCGGAACAGCGTGACGTGGATGCGTACTTCCTGGGGCCTAAAGGCTTCATGGCGGCGATCAAGCGTCACCTCAAGGCCTTGGGCGTGCCGGAGAAGCAAAGCCGTTACGAATTCTTCGGGCCGGCTGCCGTGCTGGAATAACTCGCTGGGCGGTTCCCGCGGGGCCGGGTCGGTGTTTCGCTTGTTGGCGAAGCATCGACTCGGCCTTTTTCATATTTGTGTCAGCACCCGACCGGAGGAGGGGTATGAGGCTGCTTGCCTGATTGACGGAAAATACATAAAAGTCCAGTATGGAATTCCAAGTACAAAAAAGCGTGCTCCGTTTCAATTTTTTCTTCTGTCTTGCCAAACCAACAACAACCCGCGAGAGAACGAATATGAAGAAATTCCCCCTCATCACCGGTCTGGCCCTGAGCCTGTTGGCGTGCAGTAGCGTGTTTGCCGCCGAGAAAACCCTGCGCATCGGCATCGAAGCGGCTTATCCGCCGTTCGCGTCCAAAACCCAGGAAGGCAAGATCGTCGGTTTCGACTACGAAATCGGCAATGCCCTGTGCGCACAGATGAAGGTCAAGTGTGAGTGGGTCGAAGGCGAGTTCGATGGTCTGATTCCTTCCCTGAAAGTGAAGAAAATCGACATGGCCCTGTCGTCGATGACCATCAATGAAGACCGCAAGAAATCAGTGGACTTCAGTCACAAGTATTACTTCACTTCATCGCGTCTGGTGATGAAGGACGGCGCAGTGGTGGATGACCAGTACGCCAGCCTCAAGGGCAAGAATATCGGCGTGCAGCGCGCCACTACCACCGACCGTTATGCCACCGAAGTTTTTGAACCGAAGGGCATCAACGTCAAGCGCTACAGCAACAACGAAGAAATCTACATGGACCTGGCCGCCGGTCGTCTCGATGCGATTTTTGCCGACACCATTCCGTTGAGTGACTTCCTGGCGATGCCGCGTGGCAAGGGCTATGCGTTTGTCGGGCCGGAATTGAAAGACCCCAAATACGTGGGTGAGGGCGCCGGGATTGCGGTGCGCAAGGGCAACACGCAATTGGTGGCGGACCTGAACAAGGCGATCGACGACATTCGCGCCAGCGGCGAATACCAGAAGATCTCGCAGAAGTATTTCAAGTCGGATATCTACGGCGACTGAACAATCGCTTTCGCGGGCAAGCCTCGCTCCTACGGTCCAACGTTGTTCACAAATCGGGTGAACGATGCGAAACCTGTAGGAGCGAGGCTTGCCCGCGAAGGGGCCCTTTCAATCGACCAGGATCTCAGGGCTCAGCCCTTCAATTCCTTCAAATGCTTGTACACCGTCGCCCGCCCCATGTTCAGCACATTGGCCACATAGTTGGAGGCGCTTTTGCCTTTGAAGGCACCTTCGGCGTGCAGCGCCAGCACCAGTTCGCGTTTGTGGTCGCGGGTCAGCACGTTCAGGCTCAGCTGGCGCTCGCGCAGCCAGGTGTGGAGAAAGGTGTTGATCCGCTCCTGCCAGTCATCGCGAAACAGTGAGTCCGGTTGCGGGATCAGCTTGGTCGGCGACAGGAACAAATCCAGCGCCGCTTTCGCGTTTTCGAACAACGAAATATTCAGGTTGATGCACAGCACCGCCAGTGGACGCCCTTCGCTGTCGCGCAGCACGCTGCTGAGACTGCGAATTTTCTGGCCGTCCCAGTTGAGCTTTTCGTACGGCCCGATGTTTCGTTCGCTGACGTCGTCGCTGAGCATGTCTTCCAGCGACGAGTCGTCGCCGATTTCCCGTTTGGACAGGTTGTTGGCGATGTAATCGACCTTCTGCGTGCGCAGGTCGTGCAGCACCACCTCGGCGTGAGGGAAGAACAACGTGGCGATCGCATCGGCAATCGCGCGGAAGTTGTCCATGGACGTAGCGTCCAGGGCCGAGTCTTTTTCAGGTGCGTTCATACAGTGCAACTCCAGGCAGCGTCAGCGCCCCGTTAAAAGGGGCACTGGAAGTTTGCCGCAATCGTGTGGACACGTCACCTCAGGGGGCAGGATCAGCGTCAGCTCAGGCGGGCGGGGGAGAGCATCTCGGCGTCCAGGCCGAAACGGGTGAGCTGCTCGGGCAAGGCTTCGCCGCGTACCAATGCTGCGCTTGCCTGGCCCATGGCTGGTGACGTCTGGATGCCGTAGCCGCCTTGCGCCGCGACCCAGAACAGCCCTGGCACCTGCTGATCGAAGCCGGACAGCAAATCGCCGTCGCGCACGAAACTGCGCAGGCCGGCCCAGGTGCGGGTCGGGCGGCGGATGGTCAGGGTGGTGGCTTCTTCGATCTGGTAGATGCCCATGGCGATGTCCAGTTCTTCGGGCTGCACGTCGTGCGGTTCCACCGGGTCGGCGTTGGCCGGTGAGCCGAGGAACATCCCAGCGTCGGGCTTCATGTAGAAGGATTCATCGAGGCTGACCAGCATTGGCCAGTCGTGGATATCCAGGCCCTCGGGGCCGGCAAAGATAAAGGCTGCCCGGCGCTTGGGCTGCACGCCCAGAGGTCGGGCGCCGGCCAGTTCGCCAATCTTGTCGGCCCAGGCACCGGCGGCGTTGATGATGATCGGCGCGCTGAAGGTCTGAGTGTCGGTTTGAACCTGCCATTGCCCTTCGGCATCCCGGCTCAGGCTCAGCACTTCGCTGTCGGTATGAACCTCACCTTTATTGCGGCGGATACCGCGCAGATAACCCTGATGCAGGGCGTCGGTATCGATGTCGCTGGCGGTCGGGTCGTAGATCGCGCCGTGGACTTTTTCCCGCCGCAGGATCGGCAGACGCGCACAGGCTTCGTCGGCGCTGAGCCATTGCATTTGCGGCACCGTGGCTTTGGCGCTCAGGTATTGATTGCTCAACTCGGCCGGATCGCCGGTGAAATCGACAGTCATCTCGCCACGCGGGGTCAGCAGCGGGTGTTCGCAGAAACCGGGCGGTGGCGCGTCGAAGAAATCGCGGCTGGCTTGGGTCAATGCCCGAACCTGCGGTGTGCCATAGGCGGCGGTGAACAGCGCCGCCGAGCGTCCGGTGGAGTGATAGGCCGGATGGGATTCGCGTTCGAGCACAATCACCCGCCCGTGCCGGGACAGCCAGAAACCGGTGGAAGCGCCGGCAATCCCGCCGCCGATGATGATGAAGTCTGCCTGGCTCATGAACGTCTCCTGTGGGGGCGCAAATGCCGAAAGTGTGAATTTCCCCTGTAGGAGCTGACGAGTGAAACGAGGCTGCGATCTTTTGATTTTGCTTTTTAAAGGCAAGATCAAAAGATCGCAGCCTTCGGCAGCTCCTACAGGGGGTTGTGGTGTTAGCGCTGTAATTGGTAAAGGGCATTGGCCAGTGCGATGTCTTCCAGGCCCAGGCCGATGGAGCGGAAGAACACCGGGCGATCGTATTCGGGCCGCTGTACGTGTTCGCTGAGCAAATCGGGCAGGTCGCCGACAATCGAGCGCTTGTCCCAGCCATACTGTTCGCCGGCGATCAGCATCTCGCCGGCCGAGCCTGGCGTGGTCTGACGATAGTCACAGAACACCTGCATGTCATTGAGGCTCTGCGGCGGCACCTCATGGGCGCGTGGGGCGTTGGTGCTGATGGAGGTGATCAGCGCCGGCTTGCTCAAGATTGACGGGTCGAGCACCGGGCCGGCGGATGAGGTGCAGAGCATGATCACGTCGGCGTCTTCAATCGCGGTTTCGCAACGGTTGGCGAGGGTCAGCCGTGGATCGAGACTTTTGAGCTGTGCCAACGCTTCCGGATTCTTGCCCCTCAGGCTCGGCGAGTAGAGGCTGATGCTTTGCCAGTCCCGCAGGCCCTTGACGTAGTGCAGGTGCGCCTGGGCCACTTTACCGCTGCCGATAATCGCCAGTCGCCGGGCCTTCAGCGGGGCGAGGGCATCGACCGCCACCGCCGTTGTCGCGGCGGTGCGTGCGGTGGTCAATTCACCGGCATCGCAAAGCAGCAGCGGCTGGCCGGTCTGCATCGACATCAGCAGCGTCCAGGCGGTCACCAGCGGGCCCTGCTCGCGCACGATGTAGGGCGAGGTCTTGACGCCATATACGCCATCTTCGGCCAGTACACCCAGGTAGTTGATGAAGTCTCCGGCACCCTTCGGGAATTCCACCAACTGTTGCGCCGGTTGCACGGCTTGCCCGGTAGCCAGGTCGCGGAACAGCTTGCGCAGGATCCGCGGCACATCAACGTGCGCCAGCAATTCACGGGCCTGGGGTTGGGTGATCACGTAAGGCGTGCTGGGCATGGTCGGCTCCGGGCGCTGAAAGTAAACTAATTTGTCCATTATGGACTTTTAGTTGTCTTGATCAAGCACCTGTTGAAAAAGCCGGACGAAAAAAAAGCGCAGTCCGTTTCCGGCTGCGCCTCTTTCTGAAGGCCCGGGTTACGGGCGCTTGCGCTCAACCGCCCGCAGCAGATGCGTCGGTGGCGTTTCACAACTGATCTTGCGACCCAGCAACGCCTCGATGGACGGTAGCTGGTAGGAGTCGTCTTCACCGGCAAAGCTAATGGACACGCCATCGGCGCCGGCACGGCCGGTACGACCGATGCGGTGCACGTAGTCGTCCGGGACTTCCGGCAAAGTGAAGTTGATCACGTGGCTGATGCCGTCGATGTGAATACCGCGACCGGCCACATCGGTGGCCACCAGCACGCGGATCTTGCCTTCGCGGAAACCTTCGAGGGTCTTGATGCGCTTGTGCTGCGGCACATCGCCAGACAGTTGCGCCGCGTTGACGCCATCGCGCACCAGGCGTTCTTCGATGCGCCGCACCTCGTCCTTGCGGTTGGCGAAGACCATCACCCGCTCCCAGCCGTTATCGTTGACCAGGTTGTAGAGCAGTTTGTATTTGTCGGCTCCGGCCACCGCGTAGATGTGTTGCTCGACGTTTTCGCTGGCCACGTTCTGCGCTTCGATCTCGACGATCGAGGGGTCGGTGGTCCATTGCTTGGCGAGGTTCATCACGTCATCGGTGAAGGTCGCGGAGAACAGCAGCGTCTGACGCTCGTTCTTTGGCGGGGTCTGGCGAATGATCTGACGCACTTGTGGGATGAAACCCATGTCGAGCATCCGGTCGGCTTCGTCCAGCACCATGACTTCGACCATGTCCAGGTGCACGTCGCCACGCTGGTTGAAGTCGAGCAAGCGGCCCGGAGTGGCCACGAGGATGTCGCAGTGACGGGCTTCGAGCTGCTTGAGCTGCTTGTCGAAATCCATGCCGCCGACAAACGTCATGACGTTGAGGCCGGTGTATTTGGTCAGGTCGGCTGCGTCCTTGGCGATCTGCACCACCAGTTCCCGGGTCGGGGCGATGATCAGTGCCCGCGGTTCACCCATGTAGCGTTCTTTGGGCGGCGGGGTCTGCAGCAACTGGGTGATGATCGAAATCAGGAACGCGGCGGTTTTGCCGGTGCCGGTCTGGGCGCGACCGATGGCGTCTTTGCCCGCGAGGGTGAAGCCAAGCACTTGCGCCTGGATCGGCGTGCAGTACGGAAAGCCCAGGTCCTGAATGGCATGCATCAGTTCGGGGGCGAGTTTGAAATCGTGGAAGCGGGTTTTGCCTTCCTGGGGTTCGACGACGAAATCTTCGAGTTTCCAGGGAATAACCGGCGCTTTTGGCTTGGGTTCGCGACGCGGTTTTGGCGGTTTCGGGGCTTCGCTGCGCGGCGGCTCAGAGGCGATGGGCTTGACGGCGGGAGCGGTCGGTGTGGTCACCGGTTCGTGTTTCGGTGCGGCTACGGTTGCGGTCCGGCCAGGCTGATTACCGTCGGTGCGGTGGCTGGGAGTGTGAGAAGGAGCGCTGGAGACTGGCGCGAGCTGCTCAGTCTCGCTTTTACCGAACATTTTCTTGAGTGCTTTGAGCACGGTCATCTCATCAATTGGTTAAGGAATATACGCCGGCCAGTGTAATGCAAGAATCGGGCGCGGCGTAGTGGGATGGATCAATGGGTCGCTTTTAACGCAAACGCTCGGCGAGCCAGACACCGATGTCACGAATTTCTTCGGGTAACACTTCGTGGCCCATTGGGTATTCCTGCCATGTCACGGTGACACCATGGTGCTTTAGGTATTCGTAGGCGGTCCGGCCCATGGCGTTTTGCACCACCTCATCGTACTGACCATGCAACGACAGCACCGGAATGCGTTGCTGGCTGGCGGAAAGCTCGAGTTCATCGCTGAAGGTCGGGGCATAAGTCGAGAGAGCAAGTACGCCACCCAGCGGTCCCTGCCATTTCAAAAAGGCTGTGTGTAGTACCACTGCGCCGCCTTGGGAAAAACCAGCGAGAAAGATCCGCGAGGCGTCTATTCCGCTGGCCTTCTGCTCTTCGATCAAATCAACGACACGTTGCGCGGACGCTTCCAGCTGCTCGCGGTCGATCGCGCGGGCCGGGCTCATGGCCACTATGTCGTACCAGCTGGGCATCTGGTAGCCGGCATTAATGGTGACGGCACGAGTCGGGGCCTGGGGCAAAACGAAACGGGTGCTGAGCAGTTTTTCCTGTAGCGCTTCGGCTACCGGCAAAAAGTCGTAGCGGTCGGCACCCAGCCCGTGCAGCCAGATTACGCAGGCGTCTGCGGGCTTGACGGGTTGAAGAATCAGGGGCTCGGTCATGTCTGCTCCATTGTTGTGCGTGCGCTCTCAAGAAGTGCGAGGTTCGAGTGCGCAATGGGTTGATCAGTTAAGAAGATGTCGCAAGGTTGAAAGTTTTGCTATTGATCTTGCGCTGAATCGCTTTAGCGAGCGGTCTGGTACGGGCTTTGCTATGGGGAAGCCTGTGCAACCAATCTCATGCCTTGCGGTAACACTATCAGTGTATGGCTTGTCATGGGATAGCAAAGAATCCGGTGATGGATGTTCGCCAGTGGCCGCTACGGGCTTCGCGAACGTGAAAGGGCTACCGCCCGTTCGGCCGATTGGTGAGAAGGGAGTTATCCGGAACGCGGGTTTTCTCCTACTAGACTCATGGCGACGGTCCTGCGTCGGTTGACCCTAAAAAAAGCCAACATTGGGTCAATAACGCCTCATAAGGGTGCGACAGGGCTCAAGCTCCGACACAACAAGAGCAAAACTGGAGGTTTGAATGAAGTTAATGAAATCCACCCTGGCCATCGTGACTGCAGCCGCAGTGCTCGGTGTCAGTGGGTTCGCTCAGGCGGGTGCAACCCTGGATGCAGTGCAAAAGAAAGGTTTCGTGCAGTGTGGTGTGAGTGACGGTCTGCCGGGTTTCTCGGTTCCGGACGCCACTGGCAAGATCGTCGGTATCGATGCTGACTTCTGTCGCGCTGTAGCCGCCGCCGTATTCGGCGACGCGACCAAGGTCAAATTCAGCCAGTTGAACGCCAAAGAGCGTTTCACCGCGCTGCAGTCCGGTGAAATCGACATCCTGTCGCGCAACACCACCATGACCAGTTCCCGTGACGCGGGCATGGGCCTGAAGTTTCCTGGCTTCATCACTTACTACGACGGCATCGGCTTCCTGGTAAACAACAAGCTGGGCGTCAAGAGCGCCAAAGAGCTGGATGGCGCGACCATCTGCATCCAGGCCGGTACCACCACCGAGCTGAACGTTTCCGACTACTTCCGCGGCAATGGTCTGAAATACACCCCGATCACTTTCGACACCTCTGATGAAAGCGCCAAGTCGCTGGAATCCGGTCGTTGCGATGTGCTGACTTCCGACAAGTCCCAATTGTTCGCCCAGCGCAGCAAGCTGGCCTCGCCGAAGGACTACGTGGTGCTGCCGGAAACCATCTCCAAAGAGCCGCTGGGCCCGGTCGTGCGTAACGGCGACGACGAGTGGCTGGCCATCGTGCGCTGGACCGGTTACGCCATGCTCAACGCCGAAGAAGCAGGCGTCACTTCGGCGAACGTCGAAGCTGAAGCCAAATCCACCAAGAACCCGGACGTCGCTCGTCTGCTGGGCTCGGACGGTGAATACGGCAAAGACTTGAAAGTGAAGAAAGACTGGGTGGTCCAGATCGTCAAACAAGTCGGTAACTACGGCGAAGTGTTCGAGAAGAACCTCGGCAAGAAAACTCCGCTGGAAATCGACCGCGGGCTGAACGCTCTGTGGAACGCTGGCGGCATTCAATACGCACCACCAGTGCGCTGATGGTTCTATCACCCGGTGGGCCAACCACCGGGTGATGTTCTGTTCCATTATTTGCGGGGCACTTCATGCAAAATTCAATCGGCGCACCTAAGCAGAGGCTCAGCCTCAGCGATCCACGAGTGCGTGCGTGGGTATTCCAGATCATTACCATTGTGGCGGTGGTCTCGCTAGGCTGGTTTCTGTTCGATAACACGCAAACCAACCTTCAGCACCGGGGCATTACCTCGGGTTTCGACTTTCTTGAGCGCAGCGCCGGTTTCGGTATCGCTCAGCACTTGATCGACTACACCGAATCGGACAGCTATGCCCGTGTGTTTGTCATCGGTTTGCTCAACACCCTGCTGGTCACCTTTATCGGTGTAATCCTGGCGACGATCCTCGGTTTCATCGTCGGTGTGGCACGGCTGTCGAAGAACTGGATTATTGCCAAGCTGGCGACGGTCTATGTAGAGGTCTTCCGTAACATTCCACCGCTGTTGCAAATCCTGTTCTGGTACTTCGCGGTGTTCCTGACCATGCCAGGGCCACGCAACAGCCATAACTTCGGCGACACCTTCTTCGTCAGCAGCCGCGGCCTGAACATGCCCGCAGCGTTGGCGGCGGATGGTTTCTGGCCGTTTGTGGCGAGCATCGTCGTGGCTATCGTGGCCATCGTGCTGATGAGCCGCTGGGCGACCAAACGCTTCGAAGCCACCGGCGAGCCCTTTCACAAATTCTGGGCAGGCCTGGCGCTGTTCCTGGTGATCCCTGCGCTGTGTGTCTTGATCTTCGGCGCGCCCCTGCACTGGGAAATGCCAGAGCTCAAGGGCTTCAACTTCGTCGGTGGCTGGGTGCTGATCCCGGAACTGCTGGCGCTGACCCTGGCCTTGACGGTGTACACCGCGGCGTTCATCGCTGAAATCGTGCGTTCGGGCATCAAGTCCGTCAGTCACGGCCAGACCGAAGCGGCTCACTCGCTGGGTTTGCGCAATGGTCCGACCCTGCGCAAGGTGATCATCCCGCAAGCCCTACGCGTGATCATTCCACCGCTGACCAGCCAATACCTGAACCTGGCGAAAAACTCCTCGCTGGCGGCCGGTATCGGTTATCCGGAGATGGTGTCGTTGTTTGCCGGTACGGTGCTGAACCAGACCGGGCAGGCGATCGAAGTCATTGCCATCACCATGAGCGTGTACCTGGCGATCAGTATCAGCATCTCCCTGCTGATGAACTGGTACAACAAGCGCATTGCGCTGATCGAGCGGTAAGGAAAAGCGCATGACGACTCATACTTTCAAACCCGACATGCCACCACCGAGCAGCAGCATCGGGGTCGTGGCGTGGATGCGGGCGCACATGTTCTCCAGCTGGATCAACACCCTGCTGACGCTGTTCGCGTTCTATCTGATTTACCTGATAGTTCCGCCTATCGTGAGCTGGGCGATTCTCGACGCCAACTGGGTCGGTACCACCCGCGCCGATTGCACCAAGGAGGGCGCCTGCTGGGTGTTCATCCAGCAGCGCTTCGGCCAGTTCATGTACGGTTATTACCCGACGGACCTGCGCTGGCGCGTAGACCTGACCGTGTGGCTGGCGGTGATTGGCGTGGCGCCGTTGTTCGTCGCACGCGTTCCACACAAGGCCATCTACGGCCTGAGCTTTCTGGTGCTCTATCCGATCATTGCCTACGTCCTGTTGCACGGTGGCTGGTTCGGTCTGACCGAAGTGGCGACCAGCCAATGGGGCGGCCTGATGCTGACTCTGGTGATCGCCACCGTTGGTATCGTCGGCGCATTGCCGCTGGGAATTGTGCTGGCCCTGGGCCGGCGTTCGAACATGCCGGCGATTCGCGTGGTCTGCGTGACCTTCATCGAGTTCTGGCGCGGCGTGCCGTTGATCACCGTGCTGTTCATGTCTTCGGTGATGTTGCCGTTGTTCCTGCCCGAAGGCATGAACTTCGACAAACTGCTGCGTGCGCTCATCGGTGTGATCCTGTTCCAGTCGGCCTACATCGCTGAAGTGGTGCGTGGCGGTCTGCAAGCGATTCCCAAAGGTCAGTACGAAGCGGCTGCAGCGATGGGGCTCGGCTACTGGCGCAGCATGGGCCTGGTGATTCTGCCGCAAGCCCTGAAGCTGGTAATCCCGGGCATCGTCAATACCTTCATTGCGCTGTTCAAGGACACGAGCCTGGTGATCATCATCGGCCTGTTCGACCTGCTCAACAGCGTCAAGCAAGCCGCCGCCGACCCGAAATGGCTGGGCATGGCCACTGAAGGCTATGTATTCGCGGCCCTGGTGTTCTGGATTTTCTGTTTTGGTATGTCCCGCTACTCCATGCATTTGGAACGTAAGCTGGACACTGGCCACAAGCGTTAGGAGCGTAGTTTATGAGTGAAGCGATCAAACAGCCTGTGAGCCCTGAAGGCATTATTCAGATGCAGGGCGTGAACAAGTGGTACGGCCAGTTCCACGTGTTGAAAGACATCAACCTGAACGTCAAGCAGGGCGAGCGTATCGTCCTGTGCGGCCCGTCGGGTTCCGGCAAATCCACCACCATCCGTTGCCTCAATCGTCTGGAAGAACACCAGCAGGGCCGCATCGTGGTCGATGGCGTGGAGCTGACCAACGACCTCAAGCAGATCGAAGCGATCCGCCGTGAAGTCGGCATGGTGTTCCAGCACTTCAACCTGTTCCCGCACCTGACCATTCTGCAGAACTGCACCCTGGCGCCGATGTGGGTACGCAAGATGCCCAAGCGCAAGGCCGAGGAAATCGCCATGCATTACCTGGAGCGCGTACGCATTCCGGAGCAGGCGCATAAGTACCCGGGGCAATTGTCCGGCGGTCAGCAACAGCGCGTGGCGATTGCCCGTGCGCTGTGCATGAAACCGAAAATCATGCTGTTCGACGAACCGACGTCGGCCCTCGACCCCGAGATGGTGAAAGAGGTACTGGACACCATGATCGGCCTGGCCGAAGACGGCATGACCATGCTTTGCGTAACCCACGAAATGGGCTTCGCCCGTACCGTGGCCAATCGCGTGATCTTCATGGACAAAGGTGAAATCGTCGAACAGGCTGCGCCGAACGACTTCTTCGACAACCCGCAGAACGAGCGGACGAAGCTGTTCCTGAGTCAGATTCTGCATTGATTGGTTGAGCGATAGCGTTACTAAGAGCCCCGCAGACAGCGGGGCTTTTTTATGGAACCGATTTAATCTTTTGCCTCTCGTCTTTGCAGTGCAAGGCGCACTGCGCGAAGTGCATTGAGGCGTCCATGGCCGTAGTAATGGCTATGGCCGTTGAGGTCATATTGGCCGAGCGGCCCGTCGTCGGCATGGCCGATTTTGTCGCAACAATCGGCGAGGATTTGTCGAACGGTTTCGCGATCCAGTGTCGGGTTGATGCCAAGCACCAGAGCGGCGACACCAGCCGCGCCAGGGCAGGCGCTGGAGGTTCCGCTGAAAAGCTCGGTATAGGCGTCTCTGGCCGAATTGCCGAACTTGCCGCTCAGGTCCGTCGTGCGAATTCCGCGGGTTTGCACGTTTGACGTGGCGGGCTTGAACTTCGGATCCGGGTGCGATTGGTCGCCGCTGGGAAAGCAGCACCAGAGTGCCTTGCCAAAGTCGCTGTAGGCACTGCGCCGGCTCTGGTCATTGCAGGCGCCAACAGCAATCACCATGGGATGGCTGGCATACCCATCGTTATCCACACGCTCGTTACCATTGCCGGCACCAAAGAATATGAGGCAGCCTTTTCCATTACGGCCCTTGGTTGCCGCGTACTCGATGGCCAGGCGGGTGCTGGCGGCCAGCGGGAACACATTCGTGTGACGAGAGTCGGTGGGATCGGCCCAATGGCCTTCGGCCGGCCCCCAGCTGCAGGAAATAATGTCGGCGCCCTGATCGGCGGCCCAGAAAAAAGCGTCGGCTTCCGCACGCGCGCCCAAGGGTTTGGTGAGTTTCAACGGCATCAGACTGGCTCGGGGGGCAACGCCGCTGGCTCCCGCTTCACCATTGGCACAAGCGACACCGGCGGCGGCAGTGCCGTGGCGTTCAAACGCATTTTTCGGGCGTGGGCCTTGCTTGGCGTTACGCCGATCAAAGTTTTGCGCTGCAATGATTTTGCCTTCTCCCGCGAACTCGGGATGGTCGATATCAAAGGCATCATCGATGACTGCAATTACAATCCCTTCCCCTAACGCGAGGTCATGGGCGGCTTCGACGTTGGCGCTGGCGTCGATTTCGACTTGATAGGTCACAGTAGTTTTCTTCAGGTGCCATTGATTGGCGTGTATCGCCCGGCGTTTCCCTTGGCGGAGCATTTCCGGGTGGCAGTACTCGATGTCATCTCGTTTGAGCCATTCACAGGTCAGTGCGCACACATCGGCGCCCTGGACGTCCGGATGATGAACGAAGAAGGCATTCAGCGCGTAGGGCACCTGTTGTTTGATCCTAAGGCCCAACTCATCGAGTATGGCCAGGCACTGCGTGGTGGAGAGGGGATCAATAAACTTCAAGAAAATGTTCTCGGTGTAGAGAACGGGTTCTTGAGTGTGAGGATCCACCAGCACGCTGCCGACGAAACGTACGTCCGACAACCCGCGCAGCAAAGCCTTGCATCGTGAAACGTCCGAATCCTGCGGCAGTTTGAACACCTGAACGTCGGCGTCCTCGACATGCAAAAGCAGTTCGCTGCCCTCAAGCGCCGAGTAGGCCGTTTCGCAACACAAAGCCTGTGCCAGCTGTTTTCCTGCGTGACTGCGTACGGCCAGCAGTTGCCGATTTTTCTCCAAGACAAGTGGGCGGCTGTGCCGTCTGCCGAAATTTACTTCTACCATGAGTTTTTCCATTTCCCTTTGGACAAGTGACGAGCGAAAACACCCGCAAATCAATGTCCGAAGTCTGGAGTTCCTTGCCGGCGAGGGATGTCGGTACATTCTTGTCGGCTAGGTGGGAAATCTCTCTGGATATAAAGGGATTTTGCGATTCAATTTGTAGGCTTTACGCTTTTGTCGCTGTTGGACCGTGTAGATGAGCGGAGGTTGTCTGATTGGTAGAAGCTGACTAACATGTCAGAAAATTCATCCTATGATTGGATGAAAGGGCGAATTCCATGTCAGACATTTCTCCATTAATCAAACGCTCCCTGGTCGATCAGGCCCTGGATCAGTTACGCCTGCGCATTAACCAAGGCATCTGGACGGTAGGCCAGCGTTTGCCCACCGAGCCGGAACTGGCGACTGAGCTGGGCATCAGTCGCAACACCGTGCGCGAAGCCATGCGCGTGTTGGCGTTTTCCGGGTTGATCGAGATTCGCCAGGGCGACGGCAGCTATCTGCGGGCGGTGGTTGATCCACTCGACACCATGAAGGCATTGTCCCGTTGCACTCAGGAACAGGCTCGGGAAACCCGGCACATTCTGGAAGTCGAAGCCATTGGCCTGGCGGCATTACGTCGCACTGATGAAGACCTGGTGGCATTGCGCGAAGCGCTCGACGTCAGCGCCAGTCACTATCACGGCGATCTCGATACCTACATCGCCTGCGACCTGGTGTTCCACCGCCGTCTGGTGGACGCGGCGCACAATTCGACACTCAGCGAGCTGTATCGCTACTTCTCCAGCATCGTCGGCGCGCATTTGCGCCAGACCCTGAACATCTCACCTCGACGCCAAGCGGTGTTCGACCTTCATGTCGAACTGCTCGAGGCCGTCGAGCAGCGTGACCCGGAACGGGCCAAAGCCTTGACGAGGCAGTTGATCAATGAACCTTGAAACCGAGAGCCCCATGTCCAGCCAGCAGGTCAGCAACAGCAGCCTCATTGAGTGCAAACGCACGGCGGAGCTCGAAGAGCTGTTGATCGACGCCGAGGCCGACGACGAGCAGGTTCAACAAACTCACCCGGTCCTTCAGCGGCCGTGGCTGCTGTTGCTTGGCCTGATTCTGGTGGCGCTGAACCTGCGTCCGGCGCTGTCGAGCATGGCGCCGATGCTCAGCGAGATTTCGAGGAGCCTGGGGCTATCGGCTGCCCAAGCCGGGTTGCTGACCACCTTGCCGGTACTTTGTCTCGGGCTGTTCGCCCCATTGGCACCCGTGCTGGCGCGACGTTTTGGTGCCGAACGGGTGGTGTTGGGGATTCTTCTGATGCTGGCCGGCGGGATCATTTTGCGCAGTTCGTTCGGCGAGACGGGCCTGTTCGCCGGGAGCGTGCTGGCCGGCGCCAGTATCGGGGTGATCGGCGTGTTGCTGCCTGGCATTGTCAAACGCGATTTCCCGAAACAGGCCGGCACCATGACCGGCGTCTACACCATGGCCCTGTGCCTGGGTGCGGCCATGGCGGCGGGCGCGACTGTGCCATTGAGCGAGCATTTTGACAAAAGCTGGGCCTTGGGCCTCGGCTTCTGGGTCGTTCCGGCATTGGTTGCGGCGATTTTCTGGTTGCCGCAAATCGGTCAGAAACACGGCGCGCACCATGTTGCCTATCGGGTTCGAGGGCTGTTGCGTGATCCGCTGGCCTGGCAAGTGACGTTTTACATGGGCCTGCAATCGTCTTTGGCCTACATCGTGTTTGGCTGGCTGCCGTCGATTCTGATCGGTCGCGGTCTGACGCCGACCCAGGCCGGTCTGGTGCTGTCGGGTTCGGTGATTGTCCAGTTGATCAGCTCGCTGGCAGCCCCCTGGCTGGCGACACGCGGCAAGGATCAGCGGCCGGCGATCGTGATCGTCATGGCCATGACCCTTGGTGGTTTGTTCGGTTGCCTCTACGCACCGATCGATGGCCTGTGGGGCTGGGCGATCCTGCTGGGGTTGGGGCAGGGCGCCACCTTCAGCCTGGCGCTGACCCTGATCGTGCTGCGTTCGCGGGATGCCCATGTCGCGGCCAATCTGTCGAGCATGGCCCAGGGGTTCGGTTACACCCTGGCCTCCATGGGGCCGTTCGCGGTTGGCGTGGTGCATGACTGGACCGGCGGCTGGAGCGCCGTGGGCTGGATCTTCGGTGTTATCGGTCTGGGCGCGATCATCGCCGGCCTCGGTGCCGGGCGTTCGTTGTACGTTCAGGTTCAAAGCGAGAAAGTCTGACGTTTTGCGCACTGTCGGTATTCGGCCCACGAATGCCGATAGTGTTCCGCGCAGTTGTTGACTATCGTTGCAGGCTATCTTTCGAAGCAACATTGCAATCCAGAGAGCCTGCCCATGAGTGATGCCCACAACGCCTTGATCACCCGGTTCTACCAAGCCTTCCAGCGACTCGATGCCGAGGTCATGAGCGCCTGCTACACCGACGATGTGGTATTCAGCGATCCGGCGTTCGGCGAACTGCGTGGGCGCGATGCCGGTGACATGTGGCGCATGCTCACCACCCGGGCCAAGGACTTCTCCCTGACCTTCGATAATGTGCGTAGCGATGAACGCACCGGCGGTGCCCATTGGGTGGCGACCTACCTGTTCAGCCAGACCGGCAATACCGTGGTCAACGACATCCAGGCGCGTTTCGTGTTTCGTGACGGCAAGATCTGCGAGCATCACGACAGCTTTGATCTGTGGCGTTGGTCGCGTCAGGCGCTGGGTTTCAAAGGGCTGTTGCTGGGCTGGACGCCGATAGTGAAAAATGCCGTACGGACTCAGGTGCTTAAGGGGTTGAAGGCGTTTCAGGAAAGTCGCTAACTTCTTTGTTGATAAAGTCAGGGTACTTTGTGATTGCTCAAAGTACCCTGACTTTTTGTGAAACGCTCAGAGCTTATAAATGGTGAAGCCCTAATTTTCGTCCCGCTTTGACGAAGAGGTAGGGCGATGAGGGGGAGAAAGATCCTCGACAGAAGTTTCCATCAATGTAGGTATAACGCATACCATTATTGTGCAGGTTTGCAATTACCTCACTGAGCGGAATTTCACCTTGTATAGGTCGAAGAATGTCCACGCCGTATGTTTTGGCAAGTTGTGCATACTCTGCTTTTAAGTTGGCGATATCATGAATGATTCCAAGACGAAGCAAAGTATCTCCACCGAACTCTGTGAGCAGGTAATCAGGCACGCCCATTGCTCCGGCAGCGTGGATATGAGTTCCACCTTCTCCTGCGAGCTGGGCATGGAACAATCTATAGTTCGCCCTGGCCTGTTGCCCCTTGCGCGAATAAAACCTCATTTCGGTGTTGGCCGGTAAATTGAATCTATGTTTGCCAAAACGTGGGAACCCATGAGCGTCTATCAATAAACGATTGGCTTGCCTTCCTCCACTGTATAGCTCGTACTGTACTGCCGCATTATTATGACGAGATGCCGTGTTGAATTTTATTGTCCTCATGTATCCTGGTGGCATACCCACTCCTCTTGCAATAGTGGCTTCGGTTACTCTGGTGGCCGATATCAGTCCAGCCCCCCCGCTGGCCAATCCTGTAGCAAATGACCCCCAACCTAAATATGTCGACAGCTGGCTATCACTGTCTTCTAGGGCTTCAGCGGCGATACTCAAGCCCGCTGATACGATAGCAAGACCGACAGCGGCAACTGTCCAGGATAGTGATGTCCCTCCTGTGACAAGTGCGAGGGCGATACCCAATCCACCCCACACGACATTCTGTACATAAGGCCTGTCAATATAAGCATGATGGAGCACACTTACGTTCTCGTAGGAATGACGTACTGGCGAGTAACCACTAGGGTCGGAATAGTTGATAGGGTCATTGTTACAGTAACTGTAACTATGTGGGCCGCCACTGCCGAAAGGGCTTAAGCTATCTGGGGTTTGGAAGACTTGAATTGATGGATTATAGACGCGAACTCCATTTCCAAGATGGTAGTTTCCGCTAACTAGATCGATCGGTTGACCTTTAAAGCCCAGCCAGCTTCTTGATCGGTAATCAACTTTACGATGGCCAAAGGGTGTATAAGAAAAATAGGTTATTTCGTCGCTGGAAAGATCGTAGCTGGCGATCAATGAACCGTCGGCATCCTTGAGTTCGAAACTATTAGTGGTAGATGAGGCTCCAGTATCAAAACGCAAGGTCTGCTCTTGTAGAACGCATGAGTCACTCTCGTTTAATAAAATTGACGTACGTTCGGTGTACTTTCCTTCATCTAAAAAAAATCCCTGCCTAGCATACTGATAGTCTCCTAGATAATAGAAATTGTCAGTGTATTCAGCGCCGGTGCAGGCTGCAACTCTTCCAATTGAATCATAAGTGTATACGTAGGCTTTGCTGCCCTCAACGAGGTGCTGGATCAACTGTCCTGCACGGTTGTATTCAAGATGATCATTGTTGAGCCTGAAGAGTCTACCTTGGTTGTCGTGACTCGCAATGTACTCAGTGGACATCTGGTCATGGTTTTTCAGGTGGATTGAATCAAGTTGAGAATAATCCGTTTCAGGGTGAAGGTAAGTACGAACTGCTGTTGTGTTGGTGGAGAAGGTTGTGTAATAGGAAAGTCCACCACGTGTGTCGTATTTGAATGTCTGTTGTGTGATGGAGTCTTCCGATTTATCTTTCGGATAGAGTGTTCCGCTGCAGAAATAAGCCTCAAGTTGTCCTCCAGACGTATAGGTATAGGTCTCCTGGCTTAGCATGGTTTTTCCTGTAGACTTCTCTACGCTAGTTACACGCCCGGTCGAGTCAAATGTGCGTACGATTTTAAAGTCAAGATGATCGCGGATTGAAAAAGACCGACTGTACTCCCGCCCTAAATTGTCGTATTCGTAAGAAATTATTATTTGTTTTCCGCTTTTTTTGTCCGTGATTGTTTCTACGTTTAGATTGCGGTCTTCGCTGTAGTCTAGTGTTTTATTGAGTTTTTCGCTCCATGTTTTTATTAGATCAAAATTGTCATATATATAAGAGGTTGAATTGTCGAAAGCGTCAGTTGTTTGCAGCAGTAAACCATTTAGCGAATGGAAGGTCGATTGTTCTTTGTGTAGGGTTTCTGTGAATTCTCGCTCTTTTTTATCATAGCTGATGGTTATGGGTAATATTGTTGTCGGTATGTTTACATAGTCGTTGGTTTTTCCCCATTGAGTATTACCGTCGTAGCTATAGGTTTGTTTGCGACCACCAATGTTAGTGCTGACCACACGATCATAGCTATCTAATTTTCTAGTGCCCAGGATGCCGTTACCAAAAGTTTCGTATGGGCTGTTAATGTCTTCACCATTCTTGTGTATCATCGCAGCAATTGCAATCGGGGCCGATGTGTGCTTGGGGTAGTGATTGGTGATCACAGTGTCGCTGTTAATGACGCCCGTCAAACGCTGGAATCGATCATATTCATAATGATAAGTCGGAAAGAAGGATGAGGTTTCCTTGTATAGCTGGCCTGATACGTCAGTGAAAAGGGTTCGTGATCCAGCAAGATTGCCGTTGACGTAAAAGAACTCATCATTGTTTTTTCCACCATCTGTGGAGTCCGTCTCATGGTTGGTATAGCCGCTGTAGGAAGATGACCGTTTTATCATGTGAGCGGAATTTCGACTTATTGGGTCGTAGGCGAAAATATGCTCGGAGCCGTCATTAGCATGCGCTTTGTATTGGTTACCCCAGTCATCATATTCGATCTTCCAGCTCTGATAGCGCAATTGCCTTCCGTCAGGGTAATAGTCGTATTCCTGAGTTAGCTCGATACGACCGACGCCATCGTATGAGTTGTTGGAAAGGCGCAACCAGCTTTCTGATTTCAAATTGTAGTATTCGCTTTTTATTGGCCGTCCCAAGCTGTCGAACTCATTTCGGTACTTTTCCCCAGAGGGGGTTTCCATGGTAACTGTGAAGCTTTTTTCTGATGTGATATATGTGAATTTTGTGGTGCTGCTAAATGTACTGTGACCGACAAAATCCGTTTTTTCGGTTAAGCGTCCGTACATGTCATATTTATAATCTGTTTTCGTGGAGTTATTATCTTCGGTGGTAAGTAATTCGCCTGTAAAGGTTGATAGTGATTGCTTGGAATTTATTCTCAGTCCTTCTTCGGTTATCTCAGTGCTGGAGCTGGTCGTAATTGATCTTGTGTGGTATTGGTCAACTGTATTGACTTGTTCGTACTCTATTTCTATGAGGCGGGTTGAAAGGGGGTATGGAATGCCATTGCCGTCAATGATCGTCTTACTCTGACGTTTGATACGTCCGCTATAAAGGTCGTCGTTGTTCTCGTAATAGACGATGCCTCGAATGATCATTCCTTCCCAGGATTTCAGTTTTATCCCGTCATCCGACAGTGGGTTGTGGATGGTGCCGATGTGTGAGAGTTTAATAGCGTATTTGTCTGGCGGTAATTTTGGTGTGCGTACTTTTGTATATCCGTAGAATGTCCATTTCAAATTTTTGCGCACGTTATTGACGTAGCAATAAGTTTTTTCCGATTCCAGGAAAACCTTGAATAGATCAGGGTTTTCTGGGCAGATTATATGGATTGGGAGGTTATATTCATGTTGGCCGTAGTCGCTTAGGAAAGCTGTTTGGGTAGTGATGTCTCGTTGTGCAATGCTCCGTGTTATACCTAAAGTGTCACTGGCAGCCTCGGTGAGTGGGAAGGTGATTGTTAAACCTCTTGCTATACTTGCCAGTATTCCCTTTGAATAAGTAAACTCGGTTTTTGTATGGTTCTCGGTTTTCATGCCTTTGTAATAAGTTAAATCTGTAATGATTCCGTCTTTTTCTATTCTGACAATATTTCCATCCTCGTCATAATTTGTTTTTATGCTTTCTGTTCTTGAGTGATCATCTCGTTCGTAGGTGATGATCGTTTCGCATTCCAGTTTATTTGATAGGCTATCAAATCTTTTTTTTGACTCCGTCGTGAGTATGGAGCGACCTTGGGTGCGAACTTCCTTTGTTTGTTGGCCAAGATTGTCATAATGGTAAACAGTCGAAATGTTTTTTTCTAGATGTATCTGAGTGGCGGTGGTTGTACCTTCTTCTGTGTTGTAAGTGTATTGAGTGGTAATGGTGGGTTGACCGTTTAAGGTGATTAGAGAGTGTTCTTCTACTTTGTTGTCGCTGGTGTACTTGATGATTTCTTTTAATCCGCCAGGATGGTTTATTTCGGATACTAAAAATTCTTTGTTGTAAATTATATATGTTTTTTGGCTTGATATTGCTTTGGTGGTGAGGCGCCACTGGGCGCTGTTTAATTCGACAAAACTTAAATCTGTAGTGTTTGGATATTTTATAATTTTTAGAGTTGGAGCATCTTCCTGTTTATGGTTTTGAACGTAAAGCGTGTGCAGGAGATCATATGTGTCATCTTTGATGGTGTGTAGTTGAATGGCCTCGGCCTCAAGTTTCCATTCAATAGTTAAAGAGTCACCAGTGTCGGTATATTTTTTCGTCAAAACGTAAATGGCTGCTTTTTTGTTCTTGACGGTAGTCGAGTGAAAATTTGTGTAAATCTCCTTTGTGCCGTCTTTGTAGATTATCTGAATAGTCTCCTTGTTTTGAATTGTGGTTTTTGTAGCGGTCAGGCCTTGCAGTTCAACGGGGAATGTGTCGGCTTCGAAGCGTTCTCCATTGGTTAATAAGAAGTCATATTTTTTTGGGCTGCCTTCATAAGATACGATGTGATTGATCCTCAGATCCCAATCGCACCAAGACAGGCCACCAACCGATGGGTGGCGTATGTTCAGATCTAATGCTGGACCTCGCCCAGAGTTGCCATTTATAAAGGCGATAGGTAAGTCAATTTGGAATGTCCCGGTTCTTGTATTTACCATGCCTGTCATTGGGTTTTCTCCTTGAACATATAAAACGGTTTTACGTTTTCCTATGCTAGGAGGGGAGGGAGTACTGGCCTACTGTCAGAATTGACAGTTCTATAGGTTAATTAGGAGTAAGTGTATTTTTTATATTCTTTTTTTGGTTGATGAAGGCTGCTGGCGGTGAGAAACGCCGTTCGCGCTCAAGCCTTGAAGGAGTTAAAGGCATTCCAGGCCAGTCGCTGATAAGATCGCGGCTTGTTTCCTACAAGCCTTGACCGTCCCGTGAACACCTCAAGCGAATCTTCCGTCACTGCCGCCGAACCGCCGCTGCCTGTCAGCAAACCCTGGTTCGTCTACCTCGTTCGCGCGGCCAATGGTTCGCTCTACTGCGGGATCAGCGACGATCCCGTCCGCCGCTTCGCTATTCATCAACGTGGCAAAGGTGCGCGTTTCTTCCTGTCCAGCCCGGCCGTGGCGCTGGTGTACACCGAAGTCTGTCGCGACAAAAGCGAAGCACTGCGGCAGGAACGATTGATTAAAAAACTCAAGAAAAGCGCCAAGGAATGTCTGGTGGCGAGCGCGGCTGCGGGCTTATCAACCTGACTGATAAGGGCCCATCAGGCAGATGGGTAGGCCGCGTACGGATTGCGCGCTAAGCTGCGGGTTCCTTATCCGAGCGACGGAACCGAGCATGTCCGAGTTGATTCTGCATCATTACCCGACGTCCCCTTTTGCCGAAAAGGCTCGCTTGCTGCTGGGCTTCAAGGGGTTGTCCTGGCGTTCGGTGAACATCTCGCCAGTGATGCCGAAACCCGATCTGACGGCGCTGACCGGTGGCTACCGCAAGACGCCGGTGTTGCAGATTGGCGCTGATGTCTATTGCGACACCGCGCTGATGGCACGTCGTCTGGAGCAGGAAAAAGCCTTGCCGGCATTCTTCCCGGAAGGTCAGGAAATGATCACCGCGACCTTCGCGGCATGGGCTGATTCGGTGGTGTTCCAACATGCGGTCAGCCTGGTGTTCCAGCCGGCGTCGGTGGCGGTGCGCTTCGGTAAATTGTCACCGGAAGCGATCAAGGGGTTCCTGGCCGATCGCGCCGGTTTGTTCAGCGGTGGCAGCACCACACGGTTGTCGGCGGAGCAGGCCCGGCATCAGTGGCCAACGATCATGGCGCGTCTGGAGCAGCAGCTTCAGCGCGAGGAGGGGGACTTCCTGTTCGGCGAGCCGTCGATTGCCGATTTTGCCCTTGCCCACTCGTTGTGGTTCCTCAAAGCGACGCACGTGACGTCACCGTTGGTGGATGCTTACCCGGCCGTGTCGGCGTGGTTTGGCCGGGTGATGGGGTTTGGTCATGGCGCGTTCAGCGAGATGACCTCTGAGGAAGCGCTTGAAGTTGCGCGCAACGCTACACCGGCCGCATTGCCGGATGAGCAGTTCGATGAGCCGAACGGGTTCGAGGTTGGCCAGCAGGTGATAATCGCCGCGACCGATTACGGGGTTGATCCGGTGGCAGGTGAGTTATTGTTTGCGGGCAGTGAAGAATTAATTCTGCGACGTGAAGACGAGCGGGCCGGCGTGGTGCATGTGCACTTTCCGCGGTTCGGGTTTCGCATCGAAGCGCAGTAGGCGCTAATCATTGAATTTTTGTTCATGCACTAACTTGTGGGAGCTGGCTTGAACTGCGATGAGGTCAGCCCTGCAATATTGATGTTGCCTGACACTCCGCTATCGCAGGCAAGCCAGCTCCCACAAGGGGCGGTGTCGGTCTGAAGAGTTACTTCAGCGCCGCAAGAACCTTGTCCGGGTCATACCCGCGAATCAATGTGCCGTTCACATCGATCAGCGGAGTTCCGCGTCCGCCCAGCGCCTCCTAGGCCTTTCCTTCAATACACCGCCGAGCATCAATTGCGTCGCTTGAGCTGATCGGTCAGTTGGGTTGGCAGGCCTTTGATGATGAGCGTACCGGCTTCTTCGTCGTATTCGATCTTCGAGCCCAGCAAGTGCGCTTCGAAGCTGATGGACAAGCCCTCGGCGCGGCCGGTGAAGCGGCGGAACTGGTTCAGGGTACGCTTATCGGCAGGGATCTCGGGCGACAGGCCGTAGTCTTTGTTGCGGATGTGATCGTAGAACGCTTTCGGGCGCTCTTCGTCGATCAGCCCGGACAGTTCTTCCAGGCCCATGGGCTCGCCCATTTTTGCCTGGCTGCTGGCGTAATCCACCAGGGTCTTGGTCTTCTCGCGCGCAGACTCATCCGGCAGGTCTTCGCTTTCGACGAAGTCACTGAAGGCCTTGAGCAATGTGCGGGTTTCACCGGGGCCGTCGACGCCTTCCTGACAGCCGATGAAGTCGCGGAAGTACTCCGAAACCTTTTTGCCATTCTTGCCTTTGATGAACGAGATGTACTGCTTGGACTGCTTATTGTTCTGCCACTCGGAGACGTTGATCCGCGCTGCCAGGTGCAACTGGCCAAGGTCCAGGTGTCGCGAGGGGGTCACGTCCAGTTGGTCAGTCACCGCCACGCCTTCACTGTGGTGCAAGAGGGCAATGGCCAGGTAATCGGTCATGCCTTGCTGGTAATGCGCAAACAGCACATGGCCGCCCACAGAGAGGTTCGACTCTTCCATCAGCTTTTGCAGATGTTCCACCGCCACTCGGCTGAAGGCTGTGAAGTCCTTGCCGCCGTCGAGGTATTCCTTCAGCCAGCCGCTGAACGGATGCGCCCCGGACTCGGCATGGAAGAAACCCCAGGCCTTGCCTTGTTTGGCGTTGTAGCTCTCGTTGAGGTCGGCAAGCATGTACTCGATGGCGCTGGACTCGGCGAGCTCGGAATCGCGGGCATGAAGAACTGCGGGTGTGCCGTCGGGTTTTTTGTCGATCAGGTGGACGATGCAATGACGGATCGGCATGGGCTTCTCGGCTGATTGAAGAGAGGAGGGCGTGCTCCCCGAAAAAGCGCCAAGTGTACCGCAATCGCTGGTTTTGGCATGGTGCCTAGGGCAATTTGCAGCGGTGTGCCGACCCTTATTCAGTTTTTTACCGATTTAAAGCAATAAAGCTGACCAAATGGGTAGCTAGAGGCGGATATTTCCCCGTCTCTGTGCTAGTTTTGCCCGGTCTTACGCGAAGTCACTGCGTTAAGCGTGCATTCAGCATTTGTCAGGTCGAACCAAACCCTGATTTCGGTATCTATAACCCCGACTCGTCGAGGTTATACCGAGGGTGCCAGATCCAGAAGATCGGGCTCGATGGCTGACACTGCACTCTGCAATCCATATGAATTTGATAGGGAAGGAACACTAAATGGCTCTTACTAAAGACCAACTGATCGCCGACATTGCTGAAGCTATCGACGCGCCAAAAACCACCGCGCGTAACGCTCTGGACCAACTGGGCCAAATCGTTGCTGATCAGCTGGAAAACGGCGGCGAAATCACCCTGCCAGGTATCGGCAAGCTGAAAGTGACTGAGCGTCCTGCCCGTACCGGCCGTAACCCTTCGACTGGCGCTGCCATCGAAATCGCTGCCAAGAAAGTTATCAAGCTGGTTGTGGCCAAAGGCCTGACCGACGCTGTTAACAAGTAAGACTTGTCAGAAAAAACCGTGCTCCGGAGTCATCCGGGCACGGTTTTTTTGTGCCTGCGATTTGATCAATCACTGAAAAGAACTGTAGGTGCTGTCGAGTGAAACGAGGCTGCGATCTGTTGATCTTGTTTCAGAGTCAAGATCAACAGATCGCAGCGTGCCAACTACTACACGGTTAGCGCGTCCAGCGCTCACGACGCCAGATCTGCTGTTCGGATTTGGTCTGGAAGGTCCAGGCCACGAAGCGGCTTTGTTTCTGCCCTTGCGACATTTCCACCACCTGGCTTTCCAGCACGCCGGCCTTCTTCAGCGCCGTTTCGATGGCGGGCAGGTTCGACGCTTTCGACACCAGTGTGCTGAACCACAACACCTTGTGCTGGAAGTTTGCGCTCTCGGCGATCAGTTGCGTCACGAAACGCGCTTCGCCCCCTTCACACCACAGCTCGGCCGATTGACCACCGAAGTTCAACACCGGCAGTTTGCGTTTCGGGTCGGCACGACCCAAGGCACGCCATTTACGCTCGCTGCCCTTGGTCGCTTCTTCCAGCGAGGCGTGGAACGGCGGGTTGCACATGGTCAGGTCAAAGCGCTCGCCCGGTTCCAGCAAGCCAATCAGGATGTGCTTGCGATTTTCCTGCTGACGCAGCTGGATAACCTTGTTCAGCCCATTGGACTGGACGATGGCTCTGGCGGCAGCCACGGCAGTGGGGTCGATCTCTGAGCCGAGGAAGTGCCAGCGGTATTCGCTGTTACCGATCAGCGGGTAAACGCAGTTGGCGCCCATGCCGATGTCCAGCACGTTGACGATGGCGCCGCGCGGGACCTTGCCGTCATTCATGCTGGCCAGCAGATCAGCGAGGAAATGCACGTAATCGGCACGGCCCGGTACCGGTGGGCAAAGGTAGTCGGCCGGGATGTCCCAATGTTCGATGCCATAGAACGCCTTGAGCAACGCCCGGTTGAACACGCGCACCGCATCGGGGCTGGCGAAATCGATGCTTTCCTTGCCGTACGGGTTGGTGATCACGAACTTCGCCAGTTCTGGCGTGGTCTTGATCAGCGCCGGGAAGTCATAGCGACCCTGGTGGCGATTGCGCGGGTGCAGGCTGGCCTTTTCACGCGGCTCTACGGCTCTGGCCGGGGTCGCAGCATCGGGCTTCTTGCGCGCAGGTTTGGGTGTGCGGGGGGCGTTCATGGGTGTGGTCGATTCGGGTATGGCTGAAAGTGGCGGGTATTGTCCCACAGACAATGGCCGCGCGGTGGATCCCGTAGGCGCGAGGCTTGCCCGCGAAGAAGGATAGCCGCGGTGTATCTGTTGAACCGCGTCATCGTTCTTCGCGGGCAAACCTCGCTCCTACAGAAGGGGGATGGTGTTTGGCGGGCATAAAAAAGGGAGGCCATTGCGGCCTCCCTTTTTCATTGCAGCTTACCGTTACAGGCTGGCAATCCGCGCATGCTGCTCAGCCAACTTGCCCAAAGCCTGTTCGGCCTCAGCCAGTTTGGCGCGTTCCTTCTCGATGACTTCGGCCGGGGCCTTGTCAACGAAACCGGCGTTGGACAGTTTGCCGCCGACGCGCTGGACTTCGCCCTGCAGACGCAGGATTTCCTTGTCCAGGCGTGCCAGCTCAGCACCCTTGTCGATCAGGCCAGCCATTGGCACCAGCACTTCCATCTCGCCAACCAGAGCGGTAGCGGACAGCGGCGCTTCTTCGCCAGCCTTCAGAACGGTGATCGATTCCAGACGCGCCAGCTTTTTCAGCAGCGCTTCGTTCTCGGTCAGACGGCGCTGGTCTTCAGCGCTGACGTTCTTCAGGTAGATCGGCAGTGGCTTGCCCGGGCCGATGTTCATTTCGCCACGGATGTTACGCGTGCCGAGCATCAGGCCTTTGAGCCATTCGATGTCGTCTTCGGCGCCCTGATCGATACGGGCTTCGTTGGCCACTGGCCAAGGTTGCAGCATGATTGTCTTGCCTTCGATACCGGCCAGCGGCGCGACGCGCTGCCAGATTTCTTCGGTAATGAACGGCATGAACGGGTGCGCCAGACGCAGGGCGACTTCCAGCACTCGCACCAGCGTGCGACGGGTGCCGCGCTGACGTTCGAGCGGGGCGTTTTCGTCCCACAGCACAGGCTTGGACAGTTCCAGGTACCAGTCGCAATACTGGTTCCAGATGAACTCGTACAAGGCTTGTGCGGCCAGGTCGAAACGGAACTGATCGAGCTGACGGGTCACTTCGGCTTCGGTGCGTTGCAGCTGCGAAATGATCCAGCGATCCGCCAGGGACAGCTCGTAGGCTTCGCCGTTCTGACCGCAGTCCTCGCCCTTGTCCAGCACGTAGCGCGCAGCGTTCCAGATCTTGTTGCAGAAGTTGCGATAGCCTTCGACGCGGCCCATGTCGAACTTGATGTCGCGGCCGGTCGATGCCAGCGAGCAGAACGTGAAGCGCAGGGCGTCGGTGCCGTAGCTGGCGATGCCGTCGGCGAACTCGTCGCGGGTCTGCTTCTCGATCTTCTTCGCCAGTTTTGGCTGCATCAGGCCGGAGGTGCGTTTGCGCACCAGTTCTTCCAGCTCGATGCCGTCGATGATGTCCAGCGGGTCCAGGACGTTGCCCTTGGACTTGGACATCTTCTGGCCCTGGCCATCACGCACCAGACCGTGCACATAAACGGTCTTGAACGGAACCTGCGGCGTGCCGTCTTCGTTTTTCACCAGGTGCATGGTGAGCATGATCATCCGGGCAACCCAGAAGAAAATGATGTCGAAACCGGTCACCAGCACGTCGGTGGAGTGGAATTTCTTCAGGAACTCGGTCTGCTCCGGCCAGCCGAGCGTGGAGAAAGTCCACAGGCCCGAACTGAACCAGGTATCCAGAACGTCGTTGTCCTGTTGCAGCGCAACGTCCGGGCCAAGGTTGTTCTTGGCACGCACTTCGGCTTCGTCGCGACCGACATAGACCTTGCCCGACTCGTCGTACCAGGCCGGAATCCGATGGCCCCACCACAACTGACGGCTGATGCACCAATCCTGGATGTCGCGCATCCACGAGAAGTACATGTTTTCGTATTGTTTTGGCACGAACTGAATGCGGCCGTCTTCAACCGCAGCGATGGCCGGCTCGGCCAATGGCTTGGTGGAGACGTACCATTGGTCGGTCAGCCACGGCTCGATGATGGTGCCGGAGCGGTCGCCTTTCGGCACTTTCAGGGCGTGATCGTCGACGCTGACCAGCAGGCCGGCGGCTTCGAATGCGGCCACGATCTGTTTGCGCGCTTCGAAACGGTCGAGGCCGGCGTATTCGGCCGGGATCTTGCCGTCGATGCTTTCGTTGAGCGTGCCATCGAGGTTGAACACCTGGCAGGCCGGCAATACGTGGGCATTCTTGTCGAAGATGTTCAGCAGCGGCAGGTTATGGCGCTTGCCGACTTCGTAGTCGTTGAAATCGTGGGCCGGGGTGATTTTCACACAACCGGTGCCGAATTCAGGGTCGCAGTAATCGTCGGCGATGATCGGGATGCGGCGGCCAACCAGCGGCAGCTCGACAAATTTGCCGATCAGGGCTTTGTAGCGTTCATCGTTCGGGTTAACGGCCACGGCCGCGTCGCCGAGCATGGTTTCCGGACGCGTGGTCGCGACGATCAGGTAATCCTTGCCTTCAGCGGTTTTGGCGCCATCGGCCAGCGGGTACTTCAGGTTCCACAGGAAACCTTTCTCGTCATGGTTTTCCACTTCGAGGTCGGAAATCGCCGTGTGCAGCTTGGTGTCCCAGTTGACCAGGCGCTTGCCACGGTAGATCAGGCCGTCTTCGTGCAGGCGCACGAACGCTTCTTTAACCGCTTCCGAGAGGCCGTCGTCCATGGTGAAGCGCTCGCGGCTCCAGTCCACGGACGAGCCCAGGCGGCGGATCTGACGGCTGATGTTGCCGCCGGACTGATCCTTCCATTCCCAGACTTTCTCGAGGAATTTTTCGCGGCCCAGATCGTGGCGGTTCTGGCCTTGGGCTTCGAGTTGACGCTCCACCAGCATTTGCGTGGCGATACCGGCGTGGTCGGTACCCGGCTGCCAAAGGGTATTGCGACCCTGCATGCGGCGGAAACGGATCAGGGCATCCATGATCGCGTTGTTGAAGCCATGACCCATGTGCAGGCTGCCAGTGACGTTCGGCGGCGGGATCATGATGGTGTAGGACTCGCCCGCGCCTTGCGGGGCGAAGTAATTCTCAGACTCCCAGGTGTTGTACCAGGAAGTTTCAATGGCGTGTGGCTGGTAGGTCTTATCCATGCGCGGCGGGACCCTATTGGCATTTAATCAGGAAAAGCCGGCAAGTATAGCGGGGGGGGCAGCTACAGGCTACAAGCCACAAGCTGCAAGAGGGAGTCCGGCTTTTGCTTTGACTTTTGCTAGCAGCTTAAAGCTTGCCGCTTGCAGCTGCGGCGAGAAGCCGTTCCATCCTCGCATCAAGACGGCGTTTGATTTCGGTTTCAATATGCGGGGCGAAGTCGTCGATCACGTCTTGCATGATCAATAGCGCGGCGGCACGCAGTTCGCTGTCCAGGTGCAAAAGAGCGTCGGGGCTATTGCTCGTGGCAGGCGACGGTTGCGCGGCCGGGGCGGGCGGCGGTGTCGTTTCGACCGGTTGCGGCGCATTGCCGACCGTGTCGAACAGCATGGGGATCTGTTCCTGATCACCTTCAATGACCGTGTCGGTCAGCAAGGGCGGTTGCAGGTTGTCATCGCCAAGCAATTGGCGGATCGATTCGAGGTCATCCAGCAGATTCGCGGAATTTTGCTGCGGTTTTGGAGTGTCCATCGGAAGGCTCAAAGTCGCTGTAAACGGTGATCTTGCAGAGAATAGCCCTGTTCGCGGTAGAAACGGAAACTCTCCCGCGCCGCCGAACGAATCGTCGGATCTTCCACTACCACTTCCGCCACGCGGGCGAACTGTTTGGCGAATGCCGGGACTTTCAGGTCGAGATTGACCAGCAGGTCCTGATGCTGACCGCAGTCATCGCCAAAACCCAGAACAATCAAACCCTGCGGCTCGCTTTCGGCGGGACCGTGGGGCACGAAGCTCTCGCCCTTGAAAGCCCACAACCGCGCATCGAGGTCATCACGCTGGGCGGCATCGCTGCAATGCAAGTAGATGCGGTGGCCCATGCGCCAGGCTTTTTCGGTGAGCTTGCAGGCGAAATCCAGCCGTGCCGAAGGATCGGCGCTGGGCAGGATATAAAAGTCGACTTTGGTCATTGCGGTTCCTGAGCCACAGGCGGCGCCACGGGTCAGTGGCACCGCTCGGGGTCATCGGTTTCAGGCGTTGGCGCGGTCCAGCAGGTATTGGGTCAGCAGGGGCACCGGACGGCCAGTGGCGCCCTTGTCCTTGCCGCCGCTGGTCCAGGCAGTGCCGGCGATGTCCAGGTGCGCCCAGTTCAGGTTCTTGGTGAAGCGCGACAGGAAGCAGGCCGCGGTGATGGTGCCGGCTTTCGGGCCGCCAATGTTGGCGATGTCGGCGAACGGGCTGTCCAGCTGTTCTTGATATTCGTCGAACAGCGGCAGTTGCCAGGCGCGGTCGTCGGCGGATTGGCCGGCGCTCAGCAGCTGGCCGATCAGTTCGTCGTTGTTGCCCAACAGGCCCGAGGTGTGAGAGCCCAATGCGACGACACATGCACCGGTCAGGGTGGCGATGTCGATCACCGCTTGCGGCTTGAAGCGTTCGGAGTAGGTCAGGGCATCGCACAGCACCAGACGGCCTTCGGCGTCGGTGTTGAGAATTTCCACGGTCTGACCGCTCATGGTGGTAACGATGTCTCCCGGACGCGAAGCGTTGCCGCTCGGCATGTTCTCGGCGCAAGCCAGGATGCACACCAGGTTGATCGGCAGTTTCAGCTCGAGCACGGCACGCAAGGTCCCGAACACGCTGGCGGCGCCGCCCATGTCGTATTTCATTTCATCCATGCCGGCACCCGGCTTGAGGCTGATGCCGCCGGTGTCGAAGGTGATGCCTTTACCGACCAGTACGTACGGTTTCTCGGATTTCTTGCCGCCGTTGTATTGCATCACGATCAGGCGCGGTGGCTGGGCGCTGCCCTGGCCGACGGCGTAGAACGAGCCCATGCCCAGGTCCTTGATCTTCTTTTCATCGAGGACTTCGACTTTCAGGCTCTTGAATTCTTTGCCCAGGTTCTTGGCTTGCTCGCCCAGGAATGTGGGGTGGCAGATGTTTGGCGGCAGGTTGCCCAGGTTACGGGTGAAGGCCATGCCATTGGCGATCGCGGTGGCATGGACCACGGCGCGTTCCACTTCGGCCTGGGCTGCCTTGATGGTCACCAGAGTGATTTTCTTCAGGGAGAGCGGGTCGGCTTTCTGGCTCTTGAACTGGTCGAAGGTGTACTTGCCATCTACCAGGGTCTCGGCCAGCAGGCGGGTCTTGCCGTAGCTGTCGCGACCTTTGACCACGACTTCGTCCAGGGCCAGTACTGCATCGCTACCGCCCAGGCCTTTGAGGGTGTTGAGGATGCCAGCGATGATTTTGCGGAACGGGCGATCGCCCAGCTCCTCATCCTTGCCCACGCCCACCAGCAACACGCGCTCGGCCTTGAGGTTGGGCAGGCTGTGCAACAACAGGCTCTGGCCGACTTTGCCGGCCAGGTCGCCGCGCTTGAGCACGGCACTGAGGGTGCCACCGCTCAGCTCGTCGAGTTGTTTGGCAACGGCGCCGAGTTTGCGGCCTTCGCCGATGGCGACCACCAGCGTGGCGGTCTTCAACGTTTCCGGGCTAACGCTTTTTACAACCAGTTCCATGTCTGGATCCCTGAATTAATGGTCAAAGTGCGCGACGCGCAAAGGCTTGCTTATAAATAGAAGGACGCCGGTGCAGTGCCAGCGACAAAGGCGGCAGTTTGAACCTCGCTACCGGCGCCTGACAACCCTCGGTCGTGCGAACTTCCGTGGTTCAGGTCTCTGCTTGAGCGTGCGCAGTGACAGGCGCACCCAATCACAGGATAATGCGCCATCTTTTTCGGCGGCTCTGCCCTGCGGGCCGACCGATACGTTTGTTTGTTTGGCCGCTTAGCCTGACAACCCTGGAGTGTCTGGTTTGATTGTCTTCCGTTATCTATCCCGCGAAGTCCTGTTGACCTTGAGCGCCGTCAGCGCCGTGCTGCTGGTCATCATCATGAGCGGACGCTTCATCAAATACCTCGCCCAAGCGGCCTCTGGCGCCCTGGATCCGGGCTCGTTGTTCCTGATCATGGGCTTTCGTCTGCCGGGTTTCCTTCAGCTGATCCTGCCTTTGGGGCTGTTTCTCGGCATCCTGCTGGCCTACGGTCGTTTGTACCTCGACAGCGAAATGACTGTGCTGTCGGCCACCGGCATGAGCCAGCAGCGGCTGTTTCGCATCACCCTGTTTCCGGCCACGCTGGTTGCGCTGGTGGTGGCCTGGTTGAGCCTGAGCCTGGCGCCACAAGGTGCCAATCAGTTCCAGCTGCTGTTGAACAAACAGGACGCACTGACTGAATTCGATACCCTTGAACCCGGCCGTTTCCAGGCTTTGCGCGACGGTACCCGGGTTACCTACACCGAGCAATTGTCGGATGACCGCGTCAATCTGGGCGGCGTGTTCATTTCGCAAAAGAATGTGAGTTCCGACAAAAAGGATCGCGGGATTTCCGTATTGGTGGCCGAGAAGGGCCGTCAGGAAATTCGCCCCGACGGCAATCGGTATCTGATTCTCGACAACGGCTATCGCTACGACGGCAATCCGGGGCAGGCCGATTACCGCGCCATCAAATACCAGGAGTACGGTGTATTGCTGCCCAAGCCGGACGTCAGCGACGAAGTCACCGATCGCGACGCGATGACCACTCGCTCCCTGTTGGGCAATGACGACATCCGCTCACGCACCGAGCTGCAATGGCGCCTGTCTTTGCCGTTGCTGGTCTTCATTGTGACCCTGATGGCGGTGCCGCTGTCGCGGGTCAATCCGCGTCAGGGCCGTTTCCTCAAGCTGCTGCCGGCGATTCTTCTTTATATGGCTTACCTGTCCATCCTGATTGCCGCTCGCGGCGCCCTCGAAAAGGGCAAGATCCCGGCGGCATTGGGCTTGTGGTGGGTGCATTCGATCTTCCTGGCCATTGGCCTGGGATTGCTGTACTGGGAGCCTTTGCGCTTGAAGATGGCGAGTCGCCGCAGTGCGCTGGAGGTGGCCCGTGGATAAGCTCGATCGCTATATTGGTAGCAGTGTGTTCATGGCGATCCTGGCGGTTCTGGGGATCATTCTGGGGCTGGCAACGTTGTTTGCCTTCATCGATGAGATGGGTGACGTCAGCGATACCTACACGCTGGTGGATGTCCTCAGCTATGTGTTGCTGACTGCGCCGCGCCGTCTGTACGACATGTTGCCGATGGCGGCGCTGATCGGTTGCCTGATCGGCCTTGGCAGCCTGGCCAGCCACAGCGAACTGACCATCATGCGCGCTGCGGGCGTGTCGCTCGGGCGTATCGTCTGGGCGGTCATGAAACCGATGCTGCTTTTGATGGTGGTGGGGCTGGTGATCGGTGAATACGTCGCGCCGGCAACGGAAGTCACCGCTCAGGCCAACCGTTCACTGGCCCAGGGCAGTGGTGATGCGCAAAGCGCCAAGCACGGTCTGTGGCACCGCCAGGGGGACGAATTCATTCACGTCAATTCCGTGCAACCCAATGGGCTGCTGTACGGCGTGACCCGTTATCGCTTCGACGATCAACGCCACATCCTGTCTTCAAGCTTCGCCAAGCGCGCGGAATTCGACACGGATCACTGGCAGCTGAGCGACGTCACGACCACGTTGTTCCATGAAAAGAACACCGAAGTGGTGACGACTCCGGTGGAGCGTTGGGAGGTCGCGCTGAGCCCGCAACTGCTGAGCACTGTGGTGATGGCGCCGGAATCATTGTCGATCACCGGTCTGTGGAGTTACATCCACTACCTGGCTGACCAGGGTCTGAGCAACGGTCGGTACTGGCTGGCATTTTGGGTCAAGGTGTTGCAGCCGTTGGTGACCGCCGCCTTGGTGCTGATGGCGATTTCCTTCATCTTCGGCCCGTTGCGTTCGGTAACCCTCGGTCAGCGGGTGTTTACCGGTGTGCTGGTGGGCTTCACCTTCCGCATCGTCCAGGATTTGCTCGGGCCTTCGAGCCTGGTATTCGGTTTCTCGCCGTTGTTTGCGGTGCTGGTGCCGGCCGGCGTCTGTGCCCTGGCCGGGGTCTGGTTGTTGCGCCGGGCCGGTTGATCAAGGGTTTCTCTTGACCATGATGGTCGCTCGAAACGCCCCTGTCGCAAGACCGGGGCGTTTTTGTATCCGCCGTCTGACCTGCGAACGTGACGCTTGCGCCGTGGATCAGGTACAATTCCCGGCTATTTTTCGGCGGGCTATGCCTGCAGCCTTTTTGAGTGTTGATCCGTGAGTGATTTGAGTCATATCCGCAATTTCTCCATCATCGCCCACATTGACCATGGCAAGTCGACGCTGGCCGATCGATTCATCCAGATGTGCGGCGGTCTTGCCGAACGTGAAATGGAAGCCCAGGTGCTGGACTCCATGGATCTTGAGCGTGAACGCGGGATCACCATCAAGGCCCACAGCGTCACTCTTTATTACACCGCCCGCGATGGCATCAAGTACCAGCTGAACTTCATTGACACCCCCGGCCACGTCGACTTCACCTACGAAGTCAGCCGGTCGCTGGCGGCCTGTGAAGGTGCATTGCTGGTGGTCGATGCCGGTCAGGGCGTTGAAGCCCAGTCGGTCGCCAACTGCTACACGGCAATCGAGCAAGGCCTGGAAGTCATGCCAGTGCTGAACAAGATCGACCTGCCTCAGGCCGATCCGGATCGCGTCAAAGAAGAAATCGAAAAAATCATCGGCATCGATGCCACTGACGCGGTCGAGTGCTCTGCCAAGACCGGCCTGGGCGTCGATGAAGTGCTCGAACGCCTGGTAACCACGATTCCTGCGCCGACCGGCAACTACGAAGATCCGCTGCAAGCGTTGATCATCGATTCCTGGTTCGACAACTATCTGGGCGTTGTTTCTCTGGTACGCGTGCGTCACGGTCGTGTGAAGAAGGGCGACAAAATCCTCGTCAAATCCACCGGCAAGATCCATCTGGTGGACAGCGTCGGCGTCTTCAACCCCAAACACACTGCCACCGTTGACCTGAAGGCCGGCGAAGTAGGCTTCATCATCGCTGGTATCAAGGATATTCACGGCGCACCGGTTGGTGACACCCTGACCTTGAGCTCTACGCCAGACGTTGAGGTGCTGCCAGGCTTCAAACGCATTCAGCCGCAAGTGTATGCCGGTCTGTTCCCGGTCAGCTCCGACGACTTCGAAGATTTCCGTGAAGCGCTGCAAAAGCTCACGCTCAACGACTCCTCCCTGCAATACACCCCGGAAAGCTCCGACGCACTGGGCTTCGGCTTCCGTTGCGGGTTCCTCGGCATGCTGCACATGGAAATCATCCAGGAGCGCCTGGAGCGCGAGTACGACCTGGACCTGATCACCACCGCGCCGACGGTAATCTTCGAGCTGCTGCTCAAGACCGGTGAGACGATCTACGTCGATAACCCGTCGAAACTGCCGGACCTGTCTTCGATCGAAGACATGCGTGAGCCGATCGTGCGTGCCAACATTCTGGTGCCGCAAGAACACCTGGGCAACGTCATTACCCTGTGCATCGAAAAACGCGGTGTGCAGGTCGACATGCTGTTCCTTGGCACTCAGGTACAAGTGACTTACGACCTGCCGATGAACGAAGTGGTGCTGGACTTCTTCGATCGCCTGAAATCCACCAGTCGCGGCTATGCTTCGCTGGATTACCATTTCGATCGTTACCAATCGGCTAGTCTGGTGAAGCTGGACGTACTGATCAACGGCGACAAGGTCGACGCCCTGGCGTTGATCGTGCACCGTGACAACGCGCACTACAAAGGTCGCCAGTTGACCGAGAAGATGAAAGAACTGATTCCGCGGCAGATGTTCGACGTGGCAATCCAGGCCGCCATTGGCGGGCAGATTGTGGCGCGAACAACCGTCAAGGCGCTCAGAAAGAACGTATTGGCCAAATGCTACGGTGGTGACGTCAGCCGTAAGAAAAAGCTGCTGGAAAAGCAAAAGGCCGGTAAGAAACGCATGAAGCAGGTCGGTAACGTGGAAATTCCACAGGAAGCCTTCCTTGCCGTGCTCAGGTTGGATAGTTAGGTCCTATGTCACTAAATTTCCCGCTGTTGCTGGTCATCGCCGTATTCGTCTGCGGCCTGTTGGCGTTGCTCGATCTGCTGTTCCTGGCGCCACGGCGCCGGGCTGCCATTAACTCTTATCAGGGTAGCGTCAGCCAGGCTGACATGGTGGTGATCGAGAAACTGAACAAAGAGCCGCTGCTGGTCGAATACGGCAAGTCGTTCTTCCCGGTGTTGTTCATCGTACTGGTGCTGCGTTCGTTCCTGGTGGAACCGTTCCAGATTCCTTCCGGTTCGATGAAGCCGACCCTGGACGTCGGCGACTTCATTCTGGTGAACAAATTTTCTTACGGGATCCGCCTGCCGGTGATCGACAAGAAAGTCATCGAAGTCGGTGATCCGCAGCGCGGCGATGTGATGGTGTTCCGCTACCCGAGCGATCCGAATGTCAATTACATCAAGCGAGTGGTGGGCCTGCCGGGCGACCAGATTCGCTACACAGCCGACAAGCGTCTGTTCGTCAACGGTGAGTCGGTTGCCGAACAATTGGTCGGCTCCGAGCCGGGCACGTTGGGCAGCGCTGAGCTCTACAAGGAAAAACTCGGCATCGCCGAGCACCTTATCCGCAAGGAAATGAGCCGCTACCGCGCAGCGCCGGATCGTTCGTGGACGGTGCCTGCCGGGCACTACTTCATGATGGGCGACAACCGCGACAACTCGAACGACAGTCGCTACTGGGATGATCCGAGTATTCCCAAGAATCTGCTGGGCATGGTTCCCGACAAGAATATCGTCGGCAAGGCCTTCGCAGTCTGGATGAGCTGGCCGGAACCCAAACTCAGTCACCTGCCGAATTTCTCGCGGGTTGGCCTGATCAAGTAATCACACACGGCGCTGTTGACCACAGCGCCGAATGCTTTTCTGGAACCGCCACAATCGGCACCGGATGCATGAAAAACAATGATATTCAGGACGTTATTTTTGAACACAGCGTTAATTGTCCCAAGCCTGCGCCGCACCACGGCGATGGCGGTGGAATCCAGCCACGAACTCAGCGTGGGTAAACCGTGAGCCTCTCCTTAAGCCGTCTAGAGCGTCAGCTCGGCTACACCTTCAAAGACCAGGAACTGATGGTCCTGGCCCTGACTCACCGCAGCTTTGCCGGGCGCAACAACGAACGCCTGGAGTTTCTCGGTGATGCCATCCTCAACTTCGTCGCTGGCGAGGCGCTGTTCGATCGCTTCCCGTTGGCCCGCGAAGGCCAGTTGTCGCGTTTGCGCGCCCGCTTGGTGAAAGGTGAGACCCTGGCCGTACTGGCCCGTGGTTTCGACTTGGGCGAATACCTGCGCCTGGGCTCCGGCGAATTGAAAAGCGGCGGGTTCCGTCGCGAGTCGATTCTGGCCGATGCCCTGGAAGCGCTGATCGGTGCGATCTACCTGGACGCCGGCATGGACATGGCGCGTGAGCGCGTGCTGGCCTGGCTGGCCGGAGAGTTCGAAGGCCTGACACTGGTCGACACCAACAAAGATCCGAAAACCCGCCTGCAGGAATTCCTGCAGTCCCGTGGTTGTGAACTGCCGCGTTACGAAGTGGTGGATATCCAGGGTGAGCCGCATTGCCGGACGTTCTTCGTCGAATGTGAAATCATCTTACTGAATGAAAAAAGCCGAGGTCAGGGTGTGAGTCGTCGTATTGCCGAACAGGTAGCGGCCGCCGCAGCACTGATTGCCCTGGGTGTGGAGAATGGCAATGACTGATTCAACCGCAACTCGCTGTGGCTATGTCGCCATCGTCGGCCGTCCCAACGTGGGCAAGTCCACGCTGCTGAACCACATTCTGGGTCAGAAGCTGGCGATCACTTCGCGCAAGCCGCAAACCACCCGTCACAACATGCTCGGCATCAAGACCGAAGGCGCCGTTCAGGCGATTTACGTCGATACGCCGGGCATGCACAAGGGCGGCGAAAAGGCTCTGAACCGCTACATGAACAAAACCGCTTCGGCGGCGTTGAAAGACGTCGACGTGGTGATCTTCGTGGTTGACCGCACCAAGTGGACCGACGAAGACCAGATGGTCCTCGAGCGCGTTCAATACGTGACCGGCCCGCTGATCGTGGCGCTGAACAAGACCGACCGTATCGAAGACAAGTCCGAGCTGATGCCGCACCTGAGCTGGTTGCAGGAACAGCTGCCGAATGCGCAGATCATGCCGATCTCGGCCCAGCACGGGCACAATCTGGACGCGCTGGAACGAGTGATCGCCGAGCACCTGCCGGAAAACGATCACTTCTTCCCGGAAGACCAGATCACTGACCGCAGCAGCCGCTTCCTTGCCGCCGAGCTGGTACGCGAGAAAATCATGCGTCAGATGGGCGCCGAGCTGCCGTACCAGATCACCGTGGAAATCGAAGAGTTCAAGCAGCAGGGCAAAACCCTGCACATCCATGCGTTGATCCTCGTCGAACGTGACGGCCAGAAGAAAATCATCATTGGCGACAAGGGCGAACGCATCAAGCGCATCGGCACCGAGGCGCGCAAGGACATGGAGCTGCTGTTCGACTCCAAGATCATGCTTAACCTGTGGGTCAAGGTTAAAGGTGGCTGGTCCGATGACGAACGTGCGCTGCGTTCGCTGGGTTACGGCGATCTGTAAACCCGGTGTGCTGCACCGTAGAACCCTGTGGGAGCGGGCTTGCCCGCGATGAGGATGTAACATTCAGCAGAGATGTTGAATGTAAGTCCGCCATCGCGGGCAAGCCCGCTCCCACATTGGTTTTGGGGTGTCAGTAAAACTGCACTCCTTCAATTGAGAACTGCGATTTCCATGTCGAGCACCGCGCCAACCGGTCAACCTGCCTACGTTCTCCACTCCCGCGCCTACCGCGAAAGCAGTGCGCTGGTGGATTTCCTTACGCCGCAAGGTCGGCTGCGGGCGGTGTTGCGCAGTGCGCGAGGCAAGGCCGGGACATTGGCGCGGCCGTTCGTACCGCTGGAAGTCGAATTCCGTGGTCGGGGTGAATTGAAAAACGTCGGTCGTATGGAAAGCGCCGGTGTTTCCACCTGGCTCCATGGCGAGGCACTGTTCAGCGGCCTCTACCTCAATGAATTGCTGATCCGTCTGCTGCCCGCCGAAGACCCCCATCCCGCGGTCTTCGATCACTACGCCGCGACCTTGCTCGCCCTGGCCGAAGGTCGTCCATTGGAGCCATTGCTGCGCTCTTTCGAATGGCGTTTGCTCGACGACCTCGGTTACGGTTTCGCCTTGAACACTGATCTCCATGGCGACCCCATCGCGCCGGACGGCCTCTACCGCTTGCAAGTGGATGCAGGCCTGGAACGGGTCTACCTGCTACAACCGGGTCTGTTCAACGGTACTGAATTGCTGGCCATGGCCGATGCCGACTGGTCTGCGCCCGGAGCGCTTTCCGCTGCCAAGCGCTTGATGCGTCAGGCACTGGCCGTTCATCTGGGTGGTCGTCCTCTGGTCAGTCGCGAGTTGTTTCGCAAGCCATAGTTTCGCAAGCGACAGGAACTGTTGATGCTTGCGTCAACAGACCCGGGCTCGCCGTGTATGCTGTGCACCGACCTTTCCCCTATTTCAGGAGCGCTTCCGTGACCACCAGCAATCGCATTCTTCTTGGCGTGAACATCGACCATGTTGCCACCCTGCGTCAGGCCCGGGGTACTCGCTACCCGGATCCGGTCAAGGCAGCGCTGGACGCGGAAGAGGCGGGCGCTGACGGCATCACCGTGCACTTGCGCGAAGACCGCCGGCACATTCAGGAGCGCGATGTGCTGCTGCTCAAGGATGTGCTGCAAACCCGCATGAACTTCGAAATGGGCGTCACCGAAGAAATGATGGCGTTCGCCGAACGCATCCGCCCGGCGCACATTTGCCTGGTCCCGGAAACCCGTCAGGAGCTGACCACCGAAGGCGGTCTGGACGTGGCAGGGCAGGAGGCGCGGATCAAGGCAGCAGTGGATCGCCTGGCGAAGATCGGTTGTGAAGTGTCGCTGTTCATCGACGCGGACGAGCGGCAGATCGAAGCGTCCCGCCGTGTCGGTGCGCCAGCCATCGAATTGCACACTGGGCGTTATGCGGATGCCGAGACGCCAGCTTCAGTCGCGGAAGAGCTCAAGCGCGTGGCCGATGGCGTGGCGTTTGGTCTGGCCCAGGGGCTGATCGTCAACGCCGGTCACGGTTTGCACTATCACAACGTCGAAGCAGTCGCGGCGATCAAGGGGATCAACGAATTGAACATCGGCCATGCGCTGGTGGCCCATGCGTTGTTCGTCGGGTTCAAGTCGGCTGTTTCTGAAATGAAAGCGCTGATTCTGGCCGCTGCCTTGAAAGGCTAGATCGGCGGCGCTGCCATCGCGGGCAAGTCACGCTCCCACAGGTCCGGGTTGAACGACAACTATGTATTCGACGCGGACCTGTGGGAGCGTGGCTTGCCCGCGATGGCGTCTTTGAAGGCGACGAAGGTTTAAAGCTGTGGGGTTTCCTGGCTCGGCTTGGTCTTGTCGACCCCCGGCACATGCAGGTTGCCTTCGGCGACCTGATTGCCTTCCAGCTGCGGCTGTGTGACCCATGTCAGGATGTCGTAATAACGACGGATGTTCGCCACAAAATGCACCGGCTCGCCGCCACGGGCATAGCCGTAACGCGTCTTGCTGTACCACTGTTTCTGCGAGAGGCGCGGCAGGATTTTCTTCACGTCCAGCCATTTGTCCGGGTTCAACCCTGCCTTGGCCGTCAGTTTGCGTGCGTCGTCCAGATGACCGCTGCCGACGTTGTAGGCTGCGAGCGCGAACCACGTTCGATCCGGCTCCTGAATCGACTCATCCAGTTGCTCCTTCATGTAGGCCAGGTACTTCGCACCGCCCATGATGCTCTGCTTGGGATCGAGTCGATTGGACACGCCCATGGCTTGCGCGGTGTTCTGGGTCAGCATCATCAAGCCACGCACGCCGGTCTTGGACGTGACCGCCGCTTGCCACAGCGATTCCTGATAACCGACTGCGGCCAACAAGCGCCAGTCGACTTTCTCTTTCTTGGCATACGTCTTGAAATGCTGTTCATATTTGGGCAACCGCTGCTGCAGATGCTGGGCAAAGGTGTAGGCGCCCATGTAACCGAGTACGTCGACGTGCCCGTAATAGCGATCCTTGAGGCGTTGCAGAGTGCCGTTTTTCTTCACTTCGTCGAGATAATCGTTGATCTCGTTGAGCAGGCTGTTGTCTTCGCCGGCGGCCACGGCCCAGCTCTGATTGCTGGCGTCTCCGAGATCGAAGGCGACCCGCACGTTGGGGAAATACACCTGGTTCATCGCGACTTCGTTGGAGTCGACCAGGGTCAGATCGATCTGGGCTTCGTCGACCATGCGCAGCAAGTCGACGACTTCAACCGCGTCGGACTCTTCGTATTCAATGCCGGGATATTTCTTTTTCAGCTCTGCCAATTGTTCGGCGTGGGTACTGCCCTTGAGCACCATGATCTTCTTGCCGACCAGATCGCCTGCATCGGTCGGCCGCGACTGGCCATTGCGGTAGATGACCTGTGGCGTGACTTCGAGATAGGAGTGGGAAAACCGCACCTGTTTTTTGCGTTGCTCGCTGCTGACCAGGCCAGCAGCAGCCAGCACCGGGCCATTGGGCTTGCCCACCTGATTGAACAGGTCGTCGAGGTTGTCGGCGGTTTCGATCTTGAGCTCGACCCCCAGATCCTCGGCAAAGCGCTTTACCAGCTCGTATTCGAAGCCGGTTTCACCGTTGCGATCCTGAAAGTAGGTGGCGGGGCTGTTACGGGTAACCACCCGCAGCACGCCATCCTCCTTTACGCGCTCCAGCGTGTTGGGTTTATCAACACAGCCACCGAGCACCAGGAAGAGTCCGGTTGCGATCAGCCATTTGGCGTACCGCGGACGCAAAGCCGTTGGGGAAAACATCTGCGCAGTATACGCAAAGGACCACGAGCGCCATATCTCGACAGCAAAGGGCTTGTCTGCTAGAGCGTCTGAAACCCGCTTGGAGCCCGCAGGAATGGGCCCGAACAGCATTTTTTGACAGAAAAAATAACCCTCGGCGCGCGCCTGTTCGGGGCCCGGATGCCCGGCCCGACGTTCGGGTGCAGCCGTGCGTACCGTTTCGGGTGCTGTCGCGGGCGGTTTAGGCTAGAATGCACGGCCTCAAAGCACACCCCTTCCCGAGGCTGTCCCGAAGATGTTGATCCTGCGCGGCGCTCCTGCCCTTTCTGCCTTTCGCCACAGCAAACTCCTTGAGCAACTGAGCCAGAAGGTTCCGGCTGTCAGCGGCTTGTATGCTGAATTCGCTCACTTCGCCGAAGTTACCGGCGTCCTGACCGGCGACGAACAGCAGGTGCTCGCGCGCCTTCTGAAGTACGGCCCAAGCGTTCCAGTACAAGAGCCAACCGGTCGTCTGTTTCTGGTGTTGCCACGTTTCGGCACTATCTCGCCATGGTCCAGTAAAGCCAGCGACATCGCTCGCAACTGCGGCCTGACCAAGATCCAGCGCCTGGAGCGCGGCATCGCGTTCTACGTCGCCGGCCAGTTCAGCGACGCTGAGGCGCAGCTGATTGCTGACGGTCTGCACGACCGCATGACCCAGATCGTCCTGGGCAACCTTGAACAGGCCGCCGGCCTGTTCAGCCACGCCGAGCCCAAGCCACTGACCGCGATCGACGTGTTGGGTGGCGGCCGCGCCGCACTGGAAAAAGCCAACACCGAGCTGGGCCTGGCCCTGGCTGAAGACGAAATCGATTACCTGGTCAACGCCTTCATCGGCTTGAAGCGCAACCCGCACGACATCGAACTGATGATGTTCGCCCAGGCCAACTCCGAGCACTGCCGCCACAAGATCTTCAACGCCAGTTGGGACATCGATGGTCAGAGCCAGGAAAAAAGCCTGTTCGGCATGATCAAGAACACCTATGTGATGCACAGCGAAGGCGTTCTGTCGGCTTACAAGGATAACGCTTCGGTGATCGTCGGCTCCGTCGCCGGTCGCTTTTTCCCGGACCCTGAAACCCGCCAGTACGGTGCGGTGCAGGAGCCGGTGCACATCCTGATGAAAGTCGAGACGCACAACCACCCGACCGCGATTGCCCCGTTCCCGGGCGCATCCACCGGTAGCGGTGGCGAGATTCGCGACGAAGGTGCAACCGGTCGCGGCGCCAAGCCCAAGGCTGGCCTCACTGGTTTTACCGTGTCCAACCTGCAGATCCCGGGCTTCGAACAGCCGTGGGAAGTGCCGTACGGCAAGCCTGAGCGCATCGTCACCGCGCTGGACATCATGATCGAGGGCCCATTGGGTGGTGCCGCGTTCAACAACGAATTCGGTCGTCCGGCCCTGACTGGCTACTTCCGTACCTTCGAACAATCGATCACCACCGCGCACGGCGACGAAGTGCGCGGTTACCACAAGCCGATCATGCTGGCGGGCGGCATGGGCAACATCCGCGAAGAACACGTCAAGAAAGGCGAGATCGTCGTCGGCTCCAAGCTGATCGTGCTGGGCGGCCCGGCGATGCTGATCGGCCTGGGCGGCGGCGCGGCTTCCTCCATGGCCACCGGCACCAGCTCGGCGGATCTGGACTTCGCCTCTGTACAGCGTGAAAACCCCGAAATGGAGCGACGCTGCCAGGAAGTCATCGACCGTTGCTGGCAACTGGGTGACAAGAACCCGATCAGCTTCATCCACGACGTGGGTGCTGGCGGCCTGTCCAACGCCTTCCCGGAACTGGTCAACGACGGTGACCGTGGTGGCCGTTTCGAACTGCGCAACATTCCGAACGATGAGCCGGGCATGGCCCCGCACGAAATCTGGTCCAATGAATCCCAGGAACGTTACGTACTGGCGGTCGGCCCGGCTGATTTCGAGCGCTTCAAGGCGATTTGCGAACGTGAACGCTGCCCGTTCGCCGTCGTCGGCGAAGCCACTGCCGAACCGCAACTGACCGTCACCGACAGCCATTTCGGCAACAGCCCGGTGGACATGCCATTGGAAGTGTTGTTGGGCAAAGCCCCGCGCATGCACCGTTCCGTGGTGCGTGAAAACGAGCTGGGCGACGATTTCGATCCGTCGACCCTCGACATCGCCAATTGCGTCGAGCGCGTTCTGCATCACCCGGCCGTGGCCAGCAAAAGTTTCCTGATCACCATCGGCGACCGTACCATCACCGGCCTCGTGGCCCGTGATCAGATGGTCGGCCCATGGCAGGTTCCAGTGGCCGACGTTGCCGTCACCGCCACCAGCTTCGACGTCTACACCGGTGAAGCGATGGCGATGGGCGAGCGCACTCCGCTGGCGCTGCTGGACGCTCCGGCGTCGGGCCGCATGGCCATCGGCGAAACCCTGACCAACATCGCGGCGTCGCGCATCGCCAAGATCTCCGACATCAAACTGTCGGCGAACTGGATGTCCGCCGCCGGTCACCCGGGTGAAGACGCGCGTCTGTACGACACCGTGAAAGCGGTCGGCATGGAACTGTGCCCTGAGCTGGGCATCACCATTCCGGTCGGCAAGGACTCGATGTCCATGGCCACCCGCTGGAACGATGAGGGCGTCGACAAGTCCGTCACTTCGCCAATGTCGCTGATCGTGACCGGTTTCGCCCCGGTGACGGATATCCGTCAGACCCTCACCCCGCAACTGCGCATGGACAAGGGCACCACCGACCTGATCCTGATCGACCTCGGTCGCGGTCAGAACCGCATGGGTGCTTCGATCCTCGCTCAGGTTCACGGCAAACTCGGCAAGCAGGCCCCGGACGTCGATGACGCCGAAGACCTGAAAGCCTTTTTCGCCGTGATCCAGGGCCTCAACGCCGACGGTCATTTGCTGGCTTATCACGACCGTTCCGACGGTGGTCTGCTGACCAGCGTGGTGGAAATGGCCTTCGCCGGTCATTGTGGCCTGAGCCTGAACCTTGACGGTCTGGCAGAAACCTCCGCCGACATTGCCGCGATCCTGTTCAACGAAGAGCTGGGTGCCGTGATCCAGGTTCGCCAGGACGCCACGCCGGATATCCTTGCGCAGTTCAGCGCTGCCGGCCTTGGGGAGTGTGTGTCGGTGATCGGTCAGCCAATGAACAACGGCGAGATCAACATCACCTTCAACGGTGACACCGTATTCGAAGGCCAGCGTCGTCTGCTGCAACGCCAGTGGGCCGAGACCAGCTACCAGATCCAGCGTCTGCGTGATAACGCTGACTGCGCCGATCAGGAATTCGACGTGCTGCTGGAGGAAGACAACCCGGGCCTGAGCGTCAAGCTCAGCTACGACGTCAACCAGGACATCGCCGCGCCTTACATCAAGAAAGGCATCCGCCCACAAGTTGCCGTGCTGCGTGAGCAGGGCGTCAACGGTCAGGTGGAAATGGCGGCCGCGTTCGACCGCGCCGGTTTCAACGCGATCGATGTGCACATGAGCGACATTCTGGCCGGCCGCGTCGACCTGAACGAGTTCAAAGGGCTGGTGGCGTGCGGCGGTTTCTCCTACGGCGACGTCCTGGGTGCTGGTGAAGGCTGGGCGAAATCCGCGCTGTTCAACAGCCGCGCTCGCGATGCGTTCCAGGGCTTCTTCGAACGTAACGACAGCTTCACCCTCGGCGTGTGCAACGGTTGCCAGATGATGTCCAACCTGCACGAGCTGATCCCGGGCAGCGAGTTCTGGCCGCACTTCGTGCGTAACCGTTCCGAGCAGTTCGAAGCTCGCGTTGCCATGGTCCAGATCCAGGAGTCGAACTCGATCTTCCTGCAGGGCATGGCCGGTTCGCGCATGCCGATCGCCATCGCGCACGGTGAAGGCCATGCCGAATTCGCCAGCGAAGAAGCGTTGCTGGAAGCCGATTTGTCGGGTTGCGTGGCGATGCGTTTCGTCGATAACCACGGCAAGGTCACCGAAAACTACCCGGCCAACCCGAACGGTTCGCCGCGCGGTATCACCGGGTTGACCAGCCGTGACGGTCGCGTGACCATCATGATGCCGCACCCGGAGCGGGTATTCCGCGCGGTGCAGAACTCGTGGCGTTCGGAAGACTGGAACGAAGACGCACCATGGATGCGTATGTTCCGCAACGCTCGCGTTTGGGTTAACTAAGAGCGGGGAGCTGATTGCCGTGTACAAGCTCGGTTTTTTTGTTCCGGCCAGCCATGTCGAGGTGGTCAAAAGCGCTGTGTTCGCTGCCGGTGGCGGGCGGATCGGGGCTTATGATCACTGCGCGTGGCAGGTGTTCGGGTTGGGTCAGTTTCGTCCTCTGGATGGCAGTCAGCCGTTTATGGGTGAAGCGGGGCAGGTCGAGCAGGTTGAGGAATGGAAGGTCGAGCTGGTGGTCAGCGATGAGTTGATTCGAGCGGTGGTGGTGGCTTTGAAAGAGAGCCATCCCTATGAGACGCCGGCTTACGAGGTGTGGCGGTTGGAGGATTTCTGATCTTCCTGGCCGCTGAAAATGAGAAACCCGCTGAAAGTGATTTCAGCGGGTTTTTTGTTGGCTGTGATTAGGGCGTGGCGGCCTTAGGGCCGTCCAGGTTCTTGTTGATTGAGTGTGCGGGTTTGCTCGCGAAGGCGATCTGACAGCCAACCAATCTCGAAGATGCACATGGCTCAATTGTAGGAGCAAGGCTTGCCCGCGAAGGCGGCCTGACAGGCAGCGATGTTTATTGAGCAGAAAAAACATCAGAACCTTCCCACAAGTCTTTCAGGTTGTCCGTCGGAAGTGGGCTCTCTAATCTTTGGCCTTGAAGGTTGCCGTTACGGGCGAATCTCAATCATCGTGCCGTCCGGCACCAGACCCCAAACCTCGCGCATGTCCATATTACGCATGGCGATGCAGCCGTCGGTCCAGTCCAGCGTATGGAACAGGTCTTCGGGATTGTCTTCGGTGTCCGGGGTGCCGTGGATCATGATCATGCCGCCAGGCTCGACACCTTCGCGCCGGGCACGGGCGGCGTCGCTGATGTTGGGGTAGGAAATATGCATTGCCAGGTTGAAACGGTCGCTGATCTTGCGCCAATCCACCCAATAAAAGCCTTCGGGGGTTCGTTTGTCGCCTTCCATCAGCTTGGGCCCCTTGGGGCTTTTGCCCAGGGAAATGCGATAGGTCTTGATCGGCTTGCCGTCATTGATCAACTGCAACTGATGGGCAGACTTGAGCACCAGGACTTTTTCGATGACTTTGCCGTCCAGCGTTTCCGTGGAGGAAGCCTGGCTGACAGCGATGAACGACAAGCAAAAAACGGCAAGCAACCAGCGCATTGAAACGATATCCCTAAAAGGTGTCGCGATTATTAATTTTATAGATGCTTTTATGTGTAGGCGCGTTAAATGATGGCAGGCTGGACGAGCGGCGGGATCGATTCGGACCGCACGGGGTAGACCTCGGCCCGCCGGTCAGCGAAGTAGCATTCTAAGGTACGGCCCACCGTGCGGAAAGCGAGTTCGCCCCAAGGGATGTCGGCTTCTTCGAACAGTTGCACTTCCAAGCTCTCGGGGCCCGCGGCAAAATCCAGGTCCACCAGCTCGGCGCGAAAGAATACGTGCACCTGGCTGATGTGTGGCACGTCGATCAGTGTATAGATACTCAGGTTGCGCACCCGGGCACAGGCTTCCTCGGCGGTCTCGCGAATGGCGGCCTGTTCGATGGTCTCACCGTTTTCCATGAACCCGGCGGGCAGGGTCCAGTAACCGCGCCGTGGCTCGATGGCGCGACGGCACAGCAATACCTTCGAACCCCAGACCGGCACGCAACCGGCGACGATATTGGGATTTTGGTAATGGATGGTGTGACAGCTGTCGCAGACAAAACGCAGGCGAGAATCGCCTTCGGGAATGCGCTGGGTTACCGGGTTGCCGCACTGGCTGCAAAATTTCATGCTTGGGTTCCTGAATGCTGCGCCTATCTTGGCGTGCAGCGGTATCGGTCGGCAAGTTGTCGTTTCGCGACATGAGGCCGTTCGGGGCTTGGGCGGTCGATGCGATTGGTGCATGATGCAGGGTAAGGCACAGATCGAGAAGACTCATGCTGGACGAGCTACTGCACCGGGTAAGCAATCACACGCCGCGAACGCTGGAAACCGACCGACGTTTCCCCGAAGCCGCGGTATTGGTGCCCATCACGCGCAGTGACGAACCGGAATTGGTGCTAACCCTTCGCGCCAGCGGGCTATCGACCCATGGTGGCGAAGTTGCTTTTCCCGGCGGTCGACGCGACCCCGAAGACCCTGATCTGGTTTTTACTGCCTTGCGCGAAGCCGAAGAAGAAATCGGCCTGCCGCCGGGCCTGGTCGAAGTGATTGGCCCGCTTAGCCCACTGATCTCCCTGCATGGCATCAAGGTCACGCCCTACGTCGGCGTGATTCCGGGTTTCGTCGAATACCAGGCCAACGACGCCGAGATCGCCGCGGTGTTCAGTGTGCCGCTGGAGTTCTTCCGCAAAGACCCGCGCGAGCACACCCATCGCATCGACTATGAAGGGCACAGTTGGTACGTACCGAGCTACCGTTATGGCGAATACAAGATCTGGGGGCTGACGGCGATCATGATCGTCGAGTTGATCAACCTTCTCTATGACGAGAAAATCAGCCTGCATCAACCACCCAAGAGTTTTATCAAAACCTGAAGCCATCGCGCGTATGGCGTGAACCCGTGAACCCGCGGCAGCCTGAGCCTTGAGGAAAACAAGATGAAATACCGCCTGGGCGACGCCCGCGTCGACACCCATCCGCAGAGCTGGGTTGCCCCCAATGCCGTACTGGTTGGGAAGGTCAAACTGGAAGAGGGCGCCAGCGTCTGGTTCAACACCGTGCTGCGTGGCGACAATGAATTGATCCTGATTGGCAAGAACAGCAACGTGCAGGATGGCACCGTGATGCACACCGACATGGGCTACCCGCTGACCATTGGCACCGGCGTGACCATCGGTCACAACGCCATGCTCCACGGCTGCACGGTGGGCGATTACAGTCTGATCGGTATTAATGCGGTGATCCTCAACGGTGCGAAAATCGGCAAGAACTGCATCATCGGCGCCAACTCGCTGATCAGTGAGGGCAAGGACATTCCGGACGGTTCATTGGTCATGGGCTCGCCGGGCAAGGTCGTGCGCGAGTTGACCGAGCAGCAGAAGAAAATGCTCGAAGCCAGCGCCGCCCACTATGTGCACAACTCGCAGCGTTACGCCCGCGATCTGGTCGAGCAGGAAGAATGAGCGCCATTGAACGGCCGGTTCCATCGCCATGCGTGAACATTTGTGCGCTGGATGAGGATGACATTTGCACCGGGTGTCAGCGCACGGTGGAAGAAATCACCCGTTGGAGCCGGATGGACAACGCGGAGCGGCGCAAGGTGTTGGGCTTGTGTCATGAGCGGGCGAAGTCGAGCGGGTTGATCTGGATGTTGCCCTCCAAATCCGATTCCTGATGGTTATACGCGGTTCCGTGGCGAGGGGGCTTGCCCCCGTTGCGCTGCGAAGCGGCGCTAAACCTGCGACGTTATTCTTTCAAGCGTACGGCATTTGCTGATTTCGCGACTGCTGCGCAGCCGAACGGGGGCAAGCCCCCTCGCCACGAAGCTCCCTCGCTACAGGTGATCTGTACGCTTGAGATGAAGTACCCTGTGCATCAAAATCGACAGGTACTCCACGCGCCATGCTCTTCCTGATCACCTACATCAGCAGCGTCGTGCTGATCAATTACGCCTTTTCCAGCGCCCCGCACCTGGACATCGTCTGGTCGGCCTGGGGTGGTTTGGTGTTCGTGCTGCGTGACATGGTGCAAACCCGTTTCGGCCATGGCGCGATGGCGGCGATGCTGGTGGCGCTGGTGTTGTCCTATGTCACTTCCGACCCGTCCATTGCCTTTGCCAGCGCCACGGCGTTCGCCGTTTCGGAGTGCATCGACTGGCTGGTGTTCAGCATCACCAAGCGGCCATTGCACGATCGCCTGTGGATAAGTTCGGCGCTGAGTATCCCGCTGGACACTTTCATCTTCTTCGGCATGATCGATGCGTTCACTCCGGCCGTGATTCTCACCGCCATGGGTTCGAAGTTCGCCGGTGTGACAGTCGTGTGGCTGATCATGGCCTGGCGCTTGCGTAATCAGGTTGTCGCCAGCTGAGCCAAACCCTCCGGTTCATGTAAAATGCCGCGCTTTCTCCCCATGGGAAGCGTGCCAGGCACCGCATCCCTCGATGATCCGCTTCTTGAGGACCTGAGATGACCCGTATCGGAACTCCATTGTCGCCAACCGCGACCCGCGTATTGCTGTGTGGCTGTGGTGAGTTGGGCAAGGAAGTGGTGATCGAGCTGCAACGCCTGGGCGTTGAAGTGATTGCCGTCGATCGCTACGCCAATGCGCCGGCCATGCAAGTTGCCCATCGCAGCCATGTGATCAACATGCTCGACGGTGTCGCCCTGCGTGCAGTGATCGAAGCTGAGAAACCGGACTTCATCGTGCCGGAAATTGAAGCCATCGCCACCGCGACCCTGGTAGAGCTGGAGTCCGAAGGCTTCACCGTGATTCCGACCGCTCGCGCCGCACAGCTGACCATGAACCGCGAAGGCATCCGTCGCCTGGCCGCTGAAGAGCTGGGCCTGCCGACGTCGCCGTACTACTTCGCCGACACCTTCGAGGACTACAGCAAGGCTGTCGAAAATCTGGGTTTCCCGTGCGTGGTCAAACCGGTCATGAGTTCCTCGGGCAAAGGCCAGAGCCTGTTGCGCAGCGTTGATGACGTGCAGAAAGCCTGGGATTACGCTCAAGAGGGTGGCCGCGCCGGTAAAGGTCGCGTGATCATTGAGGGCTTCATCGACTTCGACTACGAGATCACCTTGCTGACCGTACGTCACGTTGGCGGCACTACGTTCTGTGCGCCGGTTGGCCACCGACAGGAGAAGGGCGACTACCAGGAATCATGGCAGCCACAAGCCATGAGCCCGGTTGCTCTGGCTGAATCCGAGCGCGTTGCCAAAGCGGTGACCGAGGCCCTGGGTGGTCGTGGTCTGTTTGGTGTCGAGTTGTTCATCAAGGGTGATCAAGTGTGGTTCAGCGAAGTCTCGCCCCGCCCGCATGACACCGGTCTGGTGACCCTGATTTCCCAGGACCTGTCGCAGTTCGCACTGCACGCACGGGCGATCCTGGGCCTGCCGATTCCTGCGATTCGTCAATTCGGGCCTTCGGCTTCGGCGGTGATTCTGGTGGAAGGGCAGTCCACCCAGACCGCATTCGCCAATCTGGGCGCTGCGCTGAGCGAGCCGGATACTGCGTTGCGTCTGTTCGGCAAGCCTGAGGTCAATGGCCAGCGGCGGATGGGTGTGGCGTTGGCGCGTGATGAATCCATCGAAGCTGCAAGGGCTAAAGCGACCCGTGCTTCTCAGGCTGTTGTTGTAGAGCTCTAAACCGAGTCGCGCCATTCGCGGGCAAGCCTCGCTCCTACAGGTCACTTGTTGAACGCACTACTGTCGTTTGACGTGATCCCTGTAGGAGCGAGGCTTGCCCGCGAAGCTTTTGGCTTCAGGCAACCCGATTCAAATCGTTATGCCGCGTCTCCTTCAGGCACAGTACTGCAATCAAACTCAGCACCGCCGCCCCCGACACATACCCGCCGACATAACTCAAACCGCCCATCGCCACCAGTTTCTGCGCAAAGAAAGGCGCCGCCGAAGCTCCGACAATGCCGCCCAGATTGTAGGCCGCCGACGCGCCGGTATAGCGCACGTGGGTCGGGAACAGCTCTGGCAGCAGCGCGCCCATCGGCGCAAACGTCACGCCCATCAGAAACAGTTCGATGCACAGGAACAGCGCCACGCCCCAGGTCGAGCCTTGCGTCAGCAGCGGCTCCATGAGGAATCCGGACAGAATCGCCAAAACGCCGCCGACGATCAGCACCGGTTTGCGTCCGAAACGATCACTGGCCCAGGCCGACAGCGGTGTCGCGGCCGCCATGAACAGCACGGCGAAACACAGCAGGCCGAGGAAGGTTTCGCGGGTGTAGCCAAGCGTCGAAACACCGTAGCTCAACGAAAACACCGTTGAGATGTAGAACAGCGCGTAACACACCACCATCGAACCGGCACCCAGCAGCATCGGCGCCCAATATTGGCTGAACAGCTCGACCAGCGGGATCTTCACCCGTTCCTGACGAGCCATGGCATTGGCGAATACCGGGGTTTCGTGGAGCTTGAGGCGCACATACAGGCCCACCATCACCAGTGCGGCACTGAGCAGGAACGGAATCCGCCAGCCCCACGAACGGAACTGCTCGTCGTTGAGGCTCATGGCCAGGGTCAGGAACAGGCCGTTGGCCGCCAGAAACCCGATCGATGGGCCGAGTTGCGGGAACATGCCGTACCACGCACGCTTGCCTTTGGGCGCGTTTTCCGTGGCCAGCAATGCGGCACCGCCCCATTCACCACCTAGCCCCAAACCTTGGCCGAAGCGCAGCACGCAAAGCAGGATCGGCGCCCAGGCGCCAATGCTGTCATAACCCGGCAACACGCCAATCAGCGTGGTACACACGCCCATCAAGAGCAGGGAAGCAACCAGTGTCGATTTACGCCCGATGCGGTCGCCGAAGTGGCCGAATAGCGCGGAGCCCAATGGTCGCGCAAGGAAGGCGATACCGAAAGTGAGGAACGCCGACAGCATCTGGGCGGTGCCGGAGGTCTGCGGAAAAAACACCGGGCCGATTACCAGCGCTGCAGCGGTGGCATAAACGTAGAAGTCATAGAACTCGATGGCCGTGCCAATGAAGCTCGCAGTGGCTACTCGGGTGGCGGAGTTGGTTGGTTGAACGGGCGCGGTGTCGCTGAACGTTGTGCTGGTCGTCATGCGGTAATCCCTGACAGTCATGGGCTCCAGTGGAGCGAATTATTATGGTCGAATACCCAGGGATGTGGGTTCAGATACGGTCGCTGTTCAAGGTAGGAACAGTCGTCGCAGTGGTGCGGCTATTGCCGATGATCGGGCCGGAACCTGCTGCGCGCGGGGTAAGCACGTGGTTCGGCGGGGGCTTGGGTAGGCGGATTATAGGAAGGCGGCTAACGATTGAACAAGGCATGGATATTGAAAAGATCGCAGCCTCGCTTCGCTCGACAGCTCCTACAAAAAAGGAACGCACTCCAAACTGTAGGCGCTGTCGAGCGTAGCGAGGCTGCGATCTTTTAACGATCTAACGGCTAGAGGCTAGGGCAGGCACTGAGCTGGTGTGCCAGATCAACACGCGCGTGACACGATTGTCTTCCGTCTCCAGGATCTCCAGCCGATAACGCCCGATTTTCAGGCAAACCGCACTGTCTGGAATCGTTTCCAGCGCCTCGGTCACTAACCCGTTGAGGGTTTTCGGACCATCGCTGGGCAAATGCCAGCCAAGACTCTTGTTCAATTCGCGAATCGACGCCGCCCCTTCTATGACCAGGCGCCCGTCGGCCTGCGGATGAATGTGCGGATTATCCAGGCTGTGCTGGCTTTCGAATTCACCGACGATCTCTTCGAGTATGTCTTCCAGGGTCACGATGCCCAGCACTTCGCCGTATTCGTCGACCACCATGCCCAAGCGTCGCTGCTGTTTGTGAAAGTTCAGCAGTTGCAGCTGCAGCGGGGTGCTTTCCGGTACAAAGTACGGTTCGTGACTGGCGGCCAGCAGCGCTTCCCGGGTCAGGCTTGAATCCGCCAGCAAATGACGGATCTGCCGGGTGTTGAGCACCGCTTCGACCTGATTGATGTCGCTGTGGAATACCGGCAGGCGGGTACGTCTGTTGTGGCGCAGTTGTTCGATGATTTCTTCGAGGGAATCGTCCAGATTGATCCCGTCGACGTCACTGCGCGGTACCAGAATATCGTTGACGGTGATGTTATCCAGCGCATGGATACCTGACAGCGAATGCGGGCGACTGGCGGCGTGTTCATGATCGTCATGCCGATCTGCGGGTGCCTCGTCTTCGCTTTGTTGCACCACATTGATTTTGCGGGTGAAGGGTCGTATCAGCAGTTGGCTGACGGCATTGAGTAGCCAGGCAGCCGGGTAGACGATCTTCAAGGGGATGGCGAGCAGTGTATTGCCCAGGCTCAGGACCGCATCCGGATAGCGCGCGGCAAGGGTGCGCGGCAAATACTCGGCGAACACCAGCAGCACGGCGCTGGCACCCAGGCAGGCAATCCATGGACCGTTTTGTGCCCAGGTGAAAATTGCCAGCAAGGTGCTGATGACCACTACCAGCGCGCGACACAGGGTGTTGCAGAGGATCAGGCTATTGAGCGGGAAACTCAGCTTCGCCACGGGTTTGTCGCTCGAACGCGAGGCCGTGCGTTGGGCCAGCAAGTGCTTTTGTGCGATTTCGATGGCGGTGAACAGTCCCGACCATAAAATCAGCAGGGCCAGCACTGCGAGCATCGGCCCTATGGGCAAATCGTCCATTAATGCCGCCCGTCAGATATGCAGAATGTATTCGCGGACCAGCTTGCTGCCGAAATACGCCAGCATCAGCAGGCAAAAACCGGCAAGGGTCCAGCGGATGGCTTTGTGTCCGCGCCAGCCGAGGCGGTTGCGCCCCCAAAGCAGCACGCTGAACACGATCCAGGCCAGGCACGCCAGCAGGGTTTTATGCACCAGGTGCTGGGCGAACAGGTTCTCGACGAACAACCAGCCGGAAATCAGTGACAACGAAAGCAGGCTCCAGCCGGCCCAGAGGAAACCAAACAGCAGACTTTCCATGGTTTGCAGCGGCGGGAAGTTCTTGATCAGCCCGGATGGATGCTTGTGTTTGAGCTGATAATCTTGAACCAGCAGCAGCAAAGATTGAAACACGGCGATGGTGAACATGCCGTAAGCGAGGATCGACAAGAGGATATGGGCGAGGATGCCTGGCGCTTCGTCAATGATCTGCACCGTACCGGCGGGGGCGAACTGTGCCAGCATCACGGTGGCGGCGCCCAACGGAAACAGCAATAGCAGCAGGTTTTCCACCGGAATCCGAGAACAGGCCAGCAGCGTCAGGGCGATGACGGCTGCGGCAATCAGGCTGGCGGCGCTGAAAAAGTCCAGGGCCAGGCCGATCGGTGTCAGCAGATAGGTGACCAGGCTGGCACTGTGAGCCAGCACGGCCAGCACACCGAAGGTAACCAGCAGGCGTTTGTTCGCCTTGGCGCCGTTGGCCAGGCGAGTGCCCTGATAGAGAGTCGCAGCGGCGTATAAGCAGGCGGCGGCGAGGGTGGTAAGCAAACTGGGTGACAAGGGGAGCATAAATCCTGTTAGGCAAGCCCGAAAGGCGCTGAGTTTGGCATAGAACCCACATCGCACGAAAGACCATGCAACCTGATCGCGAGGTGTCCGCCAGACGCAGTCTTCGCTATAATCCGCGACCTGCCCACGCCGCAGGCTCGCCGAGCAAATGTTTATTCCGGTCTGGGCCGCCATTATCCCGGTCTACACAGGGCCTGAAAGGATCGCGTAATGTTTGAAAACTTAACCGACCGTCTCTCGCAGACGCTGCGCCATGTCACCGGCAAGGCCAAGCTGACCGAAGACAACATCAAAGACACCTTGCGCGAAGTGCGCATGGCGCTGCTCGAAGCCGACGTCGCCTTGCCAGTGGTCAAAGACTTCGTCAACTCGGTCAAGGAGCGTGCTGTCGGTACCGAGGTGTCGCGCAGCCTGACGCCGGGCCAGGCCTTCGTGAAAATCGTCCAGGCCGAACTCGAAAACCTGATGGGCGCGGCCAACGAAGACTTGAACCTGAGCGCCGTTCCTCCTGCCGTCGTATTGATGGCCGGTTTGCAAGGTGCGGGTAAAACTACCACCGCCGGCAAACTGGCGCGCTTCCTTAAAGAGCGCAAGAAGAAGTCGGTCATGGTCGTGTCTGCGGACGTTTACCGTCCGGCGGCGATCAAGCAGCTTGAAATGCTCGCGGGTGAGGTTGGCGTCACCTTCTTCCCGTCCGACCTGAGTCAGAAGCCGGTCGACATCGCGCAAGCAGCTATCAAAGAAGCCAAACTGAAATTTATCGACGTGGTCATCGTCGATACCGCCGGTCGTTTGCACATCGATGAAGAGATGATGGGCGAGATCAAGGCGCTGCACGCCGCGATCAACCCGGTCGAAACCCTGTTCGTGGTCGATGCCATGACCGGCCAGGACGCCGCCAACACGGCCAAGGCTTTCGGCGATGCGCTGCCGCTGACCGGTGTGATCCTGACCAAGGTCGATGGTGATGCCCGTGGCGGTGCCGCGCTGTCGGTACGCGCCATCACCGGCAAGCCGATTAAGTTCATCGGTATGGGCGAGAAGACCGAAGCGCTCGACCCGTTTCACCCTGAACGTATCGCATCGCGCATCCTTGGCATGGGCGACGTGCTCAGCCTGATCGAGCAGGCTGAACAGACCCTCGATAAAGACAAGGCCGATAAACTGGCCAAGAAGCTGAAAAAGGGCAAGGGCTTCGATCTCGAAGACTTCCGCGATCAGCTGCAACAGATGAAGAACATGGGCGGCCTCGGCGGGCTCATGGACAAACTGCCGAACATGGGTGGTGTGAATCTGGCGCAAATGGGCAATGCCCAAGGCGCGGCAGAGAAACAATTCAAGCAAATGGAAGCCATCATCAACTCCATGACCCCGGCCGAGCGCCGCGACCCTGAACTGATCAGCGGTTCGCGCAAGCGCCGGATCGCCATGGGTTCCGGCACTCAGGTGCAGGACATCGGTCGCTTGATCAAGCAGCACAAGCAGATGCAGAAGATGATGAAGAAGTTTTCCGCGAAAGGCGGAATGGCCAAAATGATGCGCGGCATGGGCGGTATGTTGCCCGGCGGCGGCATGCCGAAAATGTAAAGTATTCACGCAAGGGCTTGCCCTTGCATCTCCCACATGGAAGTGGGATCTCCAGCAAACCCGCACTTGGCGGGAGCTGACTGGCCGTTTTCAACGACGGCTCTATAGCAAATCTGGATGGCGACCGATAGGCCGCCGGAAAAAGACATTTGCAAAAGTCCGGATATTCCTTAGAATATGCGGCCTTTCGGGCACCTATGCCCGCTGTGCCTTTAGATTTGCAGCACCGACTACAGGAACGATGTTCACATGCTAACAATCCGTCTTGCCCTTGGCGGCTCCAAAAAGCGCCCGTTTTACCACTTGACCGTAACCGACAGCCGCAACCCGCGCGACGGTTCGCACAAGGAACAGGTTGGTTTCTTCAACCCTGTTGCTCGTGGTCAAGAAGTTCGTCTGTCCGTGAACCAAGAGCGCGTAGCCTACTGGCTGAGCGTTGGTGCACAACCTTCTGAGCGCGTTGCTCAGTTGTTGAAGGAATCTGCCAAGGCTGCGGCCTGAGCAATATGAACGCGACGCCAGCTGTTGCCGATGATTTGATCGTTGTTGGCAAAATTTATTCTGTTCATGGCGTTCGCGGCGAAGTGAAGGTGTATTCCTTTACTGATCCGACTGAAAACCTGTTGCAGTACAAAACCTGGACGCTCAAGCGCGAAGGTAGTGTGAAACAGGTCGAGCTGGTCAGTGGACGTGGGAGCGACAAGTTCCTGGTCGCAAAGCTCAAGGGTCTTGATGATCGTGAAGAAGCGCGTCTTCTGGCTGGTTATGAGATCTGCGTGCCGCGCAGCCTGTTCCCTGAATTGACCGACGGCGAGTACTACTGGTACCAGCTGGAAGGTCTGAAGGTTATTGATCAACTCGGGCAATTGCTCGGAAAAATCGATCATCTTCTGGAAACCGGCGCCAATGATGTAATGGTGGTCAAGCCTTGCGCTGGCAGCCTGGATGATCGCGAACGCCTGTTGCCCTATACGGAGCAATGCGTGTTGGCTGTCGACCTTGCCGCAGGCGAGATGAAGGTGGAATGGGATGCGGACTTCTAAACGTGGCTAACTTGCGCGTAGAAGTGATCAGTTTGTTTCCCGAGATGTTCTCCGCCATCAGCGAGTACGGCATCACCAGTCGGGCGGTGAAACAGGGGCTGTTGCAGCTCACTTGTTGGAATCCGCGAGACTACACGACGGATCGACATCACACTGTGGACGATCGCCCATTTGGCGGTGGTCCGGGCATGGTGATGAAGATCAAACCCCTGGAAGACGCTCTGGTTCAGGCCAAGGCAGCAGTCGGGGAGGCGGCGAAGGTAATTTACCTGTCCCCCCAAGGCCGTCAACTGACTCAGTCGGCGGTACGCGAGTTGGCGAATCTGGATGCATTGATCCTGATTGCCGGCCGCTATGAAGGCATTGACGAGCGTTTTATTGATGCTCATGTCGATGAAGAGTGGTCGATTGGCGACTATGTACTGTCTGGCGGCGAGCTGCCGGCGATGGTCCTGATCGATGCGGTTACACGACTGCTGCCTGGAGCTTTAGGGCATGCGGACTCCGCCGAGGAAGATTCCTTTACGGATGGTTTGCTGGATTGCCCGCACTACACCCGACCGGAGGTGTATGCGGATCAGCGTGTTCCCGACGTATTGCTAAGTGGCAATCACGCGCACATCCGGCGTTGGCGTTTACAGCAGTCCCTTGGTAGGACCTTTGAACGACGCGCCGATCTTCTGGAAAGCCGCTCGCTTTCTGGAGAAGAGAAGAAGCTGCTCGAGGAATATATCCGCGAGCGGGACGATAGTTAACAACGTATCGATGGTAGATCCGACGATTTACCTTAGGAGCACAGCATGACTAACAAAATCATCCTTGCACTCGAAGCAGAGCAGATGACCAAAGAGATCCCTACCTTTGCCCCGGGCGACACCATTGTCGTTCAGGTGAAAGTGAAGGAAGGTGATCGTTCGCGTCTGCAGGCGTTCGAAGGCGTAGTTATCGCCAAGCGTAACCGCGGCGTAAACAGTGCTTTCACCGTTCGTAAAATCTCCAACGGTGTTGGCGTAGAGCGTACTTTCCAGACCTACAGCCCGCAAATCGACAGCATGGCTGTCAAGCGTCGCGGTGACGTACGTAAAGCCAAGCTGTACTACCTGCGTGACCTGTCCGGTAAAGCAGCTCGCATCAAGGAAAAACTGGCTTAAGTCCAGCTTCCGATGCCGAATTGCCAGCCTGTTCAGGCTGGTGATCCAGGAAAATGCCTCGTATCGAAAGATGCGGGGCATTTTTCGTTATGGCGCCTATAAATCACAACGGCGATGCGCTCTGTAGCAGCTGCTACAGCTGAGCGCGGCTGCTATGGATCGCGTTGCGGCTTGAGTTGGTGGTATTTAGTTCGCGCAAAAGCAAACGCCCCGAACAAGTCGGGGCGTTTGCTTGAGGTGTTGCGGCTTTTTAAGCGGGGGTGTTTAGCGCTTCAGCGACGCTGGCAGGTGTGGCTGGATCGCCGTCAATACTGCCTTGAAGCACTTGGTGTTGCCGGCGACGATATGGCCTTTCTCAAGGAAGTCGTGACCGCCGGTGAAGTCGCTCACCAAGCCGCCGGCTTCCTGGATCAGCAGGGCGCCTGCAGCCATGTCCCATTCCGACAGGCCTGATTCCCAGAATGCATCGAAACGGCCGGCAGCCACGTAGGCCAGGTCCAGGCTCGCTGCGCCAGCGCGGCGGATGCCGGCGGTCTGGCCTACCAGTGCGCGGAACATGCCCAGGTAGTTGTCGAGGTTGTCCATCTGCTCATCGCGGAACGGGAAGCCGGTACCCAGCAGGGCGCCGTCCAGGCTGGTGCGACCGCTGACGCGCAGGCGACGACCGTTCAGTTGGGCGCCGCGACCACGGCTGGCGGTGAATTCTTCCTGGCGAACCGGGTCCAGGACAACGGCGTGCTCCAGACGACCGCGGTATTTGCAGGCGATGCTGACAGCGAAATGCGGAATGCCGCGCAGGAAGTTGGTGGTGCCATCCAGCGGATCGATGATCCACAGGTATTCTTCGCCTTCGATGCCGCTCCCGGCGTGCATGCCGGTTTCTTCGCCCATGATCGAGTGATTAGGGTAGGCCTTGCGCAGTGCATCGACGATTTTCTGTTCGGCGGCGCGATCCACCTCGGATACGTAATCCTTGGCGTCTTTTTCGTCGACCTTGATGGTATCCAGGCGCTCGATGGAGCGGAAAATCAATTCACTGGCGCTGCGGGCGGCGCGCAGCGCGATATTCAGCATGGGCTGCATGGATGTGTCACCTAAGGTTGTTAAAGAAAGCCGGGCATTCTATCAGAAAGTTTCTACAGGAGAAGGTCGGCGTTCGCTTTCATGGCTTAACGGTATATCTCGACTCGCAAATACGTTCATATTCTGGAGAAGTGGCCGCGTATCAATGCCGACATTGAGCGTCGTCGAAAGTGAACAGCTATTTTTGAGGCGGGACATTCTGAGGCGCTGTAAGATTCCGCTCCCGATAATGTGTTCGAGAGCGCTTCCCTTGCTGCAAAACATTCGTGTCGTTCTGGTCAATACCAGTCACCCCGGCAATATTGGTGGGGCTGCGCGTGCCATGAAGAACATGGGCCTGTCACGGCTGGTGTTGGTCGAGCCGCGGCTGTTCCCGCATCACGAAGCCGATGCGCGTGCATCCGGGGCCGGTGACATCCTTGAAAATGCCCAGGTCGTCGCCACTCTGGAAGATGCTTTGGTCGGCTGCAATCTGGTGCTCGGTACCAGCGCCCGGGATCGTCGTATTCCCTGGCCGTTGCTCGATCCCCGCGAATGCGGTGTGAAGGTGGTCGAAGAGGCGGAGCAAGGTGCCGAGATTGCATTGGTTTTTGGTCGTGAAGACTCCGGCCTGACCAATGAAGAGCTGCAGCGATGTCATTATCACGTGCATATCCCGTCAGACCCTGAGTTCAGTTCGCTGAACCTCGGGGCGGCGGTGCAAGTGTTGAGCTATGAAGTGCGTATGGCCTGGCTGGCGGCTCATGGTCAGCCGAGCAAGGTCGAGAAGGAGGAAGTGGCGTCCACCAAAAGTGGTGAGCTGGCGACCATGGATGAGCTGGAGCGATTCTATGAACACCTGGAGCAAACCCTGGTGGCCATCGAATTCCTCGACCCGGAAAAGCCACGGCACTTGATGGCGCGCCTGCGCCGGTTGTACGGACGCAGCTCGGTGAGCCGGGCGGAAATGAATATATTGCGTGGCATCCTCACGGAAACCCAGAAAGCGGCCCGTGGCGAGCTTCTAAAGCGGAAGGATTAATGATGTTCGAGCGTTTGCGTGAAGATATCCAGAGTGTTTTCCATCGTGACCCGGCGGCACGCAATGCTTTCGAGGTTCTGACGTGCTACCCGGGCATGCATGCCATCTGGATCCATCGCCTGTCGTCGGCGTTGTGGGGGATGGGCTGGAAATGGCTGGCGCGGCTGGTATCGAATTTCGGCCGCTGGTTGACCGGAATCGAAATTCATCCGGGGGCCAAGGTCGGTCGTCGCTTCTTTATCGACCATGGCATGGGCATTGTTATCGGTGAGACCGCCGAGATCGGCAACGACGTCACCCTGTATCAAGGTGTGACCCTTGGCGGCACCAGCTGGAATAAAGGCAAGCGTCATCCGACTCTGGAAGATGGTGTGGTGGTCGGGGCGGGCGCCAAGGTGCTCGGCCCGTTTACGGTGGGCGCCGGGGCCAAAGTGGGCTCTAATGCCGTGGTCACCAAGGCGGTTCCACCTGGAGCGACGGTGGTGGGGATTCCGGGACGGATCATCGTCAAGTCCGATGATGAGCAGGATGCCAAGCGCAAGGCCATGGCCGAGAAAATCGGCTTCGATGCTTATGGTGTTGGTGAAGACATGCCGGATCCTGTGGCTCGCGCCATCAATCAGTTGCTCGATCATCTGCAGGCTGTAGACGGTCGGCTTGAAGGAATGTGCGGGGCGCTGAAAGATCTGGGTAGCAATTACTGTGCGAAAGATCTGCCTCAACTGCGCGAAGAAGACTTCGCCTGCGTAAAAGACAAGGATCAGAGTCAGGCGTAGGAACTGCCGCAGGCTGCGATCTTTTGATCTTTGCTTTAGAAGGACAAAATCAAAAAAATCGCAGCCTGCGGCAGCTCCTGCAGGTCGTATTCAGATAATGGCGGCGCGCTCATCGGTGTGCCATTGCGCTGTAGACCCTGTTATGATGCGCGCGCTCTTTTGCGGGTAAACCTGACTAAAGCACTAGGTCTTATAGTTGACTTAAATACTCGGGAATTGCATACTCGCCCCATTCCGAATTCCGTGGTAATTGTCCATGCGACTGACTACAAAAGGCCGATACGCCGTGACCGCCATGCTTGACCTGGCGTTGCACGCGCAGCACGGGCCGGTGTCCCTGGCCGATATCTCCGAGCGCCAAGGCATTTCCCTGTCCTACCTCGAGCAGCTTTTTGCCAAATTGCGCCGCAGCAATCTGGTGTCAAGTGTTCGCGGTCCAGGCGGTGGTTACCAGCTGTCCCGCGACATGCAGGGCATTCAGGTCGCCCAGGTAATCGATGCGGTCAACGAATCGGTCGATGCAACCAAATGCCAGGGCCAAGGCGATTGCCATTCCGGCGATACCTGTCTGACCCACCACTTGTGGTGCGATCTGAGCCTGCAGATTCACGAATTTCTGAGCGGTATCAGCTTGGCTGATCTTGTAACTCGCCGTGAGGTGCAAGAAGTAGCCCAGCGTCAGGATCAGCGTCGTTGCAACAGCAAGGCGCCACGCCTGGACAAGATTGAAGCGTCCGCCGTCGAATAACAGCCAAAGAGCTAGCGGCACGCCAGCCAGCCTGATTTAGGAGATAGTCCATGAAATTGCCGATTTACCTTGATTACTCTGCGACGACCCCGGTTGATCCACGTGTCGCGCAAAAGATGAGTGAATGCCTGCTGGTCGACGGAAACTTCGGTAACCCGGCGTCCCGTTCCCACGTATTCGGCTGGAAAGCTGAAGAGTCCGTCGAGAACGCTCGTCGTCAGGTCGCTGACCTGGTCAATGCCGACCCGCGTGAAATCGTCTGGACCTCCGGTGCCACCGAGTCCGACAACCTGGCAATCAAGGGTGCGGCGCATTTCTACTCCACCAAAGGCAAGCACCTGATCACCACCAAGATTGAGCACAAGGCTGTCCTCGACACCATGCGCCAACTGGAGCGTGAAGGTTTCGAAGTGACCTACCTCGATCCTCGCGAAGATGGTCTGGTCACTCCAGAGATGGTCGAAGCGGCCCTGCGCGATGACACCATCCTGGTGTCGGTCATGCACGTGAACAACGAAATCGGCACCATCAACGACATCGCCGCCATCGGCGAACTGTGCCGCTCCAAGGGAATCCTGTTCCACGTCGATGCTGCTCAGTCCACCGGCAAGGTCGAGATCGACCTGTCGAAACTGAAAGTCGACCTGATGTCGTTCTCTGCCCACAAAACCTATGGCCCCAAGGGCATCGGCGCGCTGTACGTCAGCCGCAAGCCGCGTGTTCGCATCGAAGCGACCATGCATGGCGGCGGTCACGAGCGCGGCATGCGTTCCGGTACCCTGGCGACCCACCAGATTGTTGGCATGGGCGAAGCTTTCCGTGTGGCCAAGGAAGACATGGCTGCCGAGAACGTGCGCATCAAGGCCCTGAGCGACCGATTCTTCAAGCAGGTCGAAGGCCTGGAAGAGCTGTACGTCAACGGCAGCATGACCGCCCGCGTACCGCACAACCTGAACCTGAGCTTCAACTACGTTGAAGGCGAGTCGCTGATCATGGCGCTCAAGGATCTGGCTGTTTCATCCGGTTCGGCCTGCACCTCGGCGTCGCTTGAGCCTTCGTACGTACTGCGCGCCCTGGGCCGCAACGACGAACTGGCACACAGCTCGATTCGCTTCACCTTCGGCCGATTCACCACCGAAGAAGAAATCGACTACGCCGCGCAGAAAGTCTGCGAGGCCGTTACCAAGCTGCGCACCCTGTCGCCGCTGTGGGACATGTACAAAGACGGCGTCGACATTTCGAAAATCGAGTGGGCGGCACACTGATATTCAAGTCGCCGCAACCGGGCCCTGTGAATCCACGATTTGCAGGGCTTCAAGAGCGACTCCTGATGAGTGAGGATTAAGAATCATGGCTTACAGCGAAAAGGTCATCGACCACTACGAGAACCCGCGCAACGTCGGCAAGATGGACGCGGAAGATCCTGATGTCGGCACCGGCATGGTCGGCGCTCCGGCGTGCGGCGATGTAATGCGCCTGCAAATCAAGGTCAACGAACAAGGTGTCATCGAAGACGCCAAGTTCAAGACCTACGGTTGCGGTTCGGCGATCGCCTCCAGCTCCCTGGCGACCGAATGGATGAAAGGCAAGACTCTGGATGAAGCAGAGACCATCAAGAACACTCAGCTGGCCGAAGAACTGGCTCTGCCGCCAGTGAAAATTCACTGCTCGGTACTTGCTGAAGACGCTATCAAAGCGGCCGTTCGCGATTACAAGCAGAAGAAAGGCTTGATCTGACTTTCAAGATTTGGCGACGAGTAAGGAGTCACCGATGGCTATCAGCATGACAGAAGCGGCTGCTCAACACGTGCGACGCTCCCTCAACGGGCGCGGCAAAGGTGAAGGGATTCGTCTGGGTGTTCGCACCACAGGCTGTTCCGGCCTTGCCTACGTGCTGGAGTTTGTCGACGAGGTGGTGGCAGAGGATACGGTGTTCGAAAGTCACGGCGAAAAAGTGATCATCGACCCGAAAAGCCTCGCTTACCTGGACGGCACCGAACTCGATTTCGTCAAGGAAGGGTTGAACGAAGGCTTCAAGTTCAACAATCCCAACGTTCGCGGTGAATGTGGCTGCGGCGAAAGCTTCAACATCTGAGGCTGCTCGTGGGTACTCCTTGTCATTTCGCTTTATTTGAGCTGAAACCGAGCTTCCGTCTGGATCTCGATCAGTTGGCCACGCGCTACCGAGAGTTGGCGCGCGGTGTTCATCCGGACCGCTTTGCCGACGCTTCCGAGCGTGAGCAGCGGCTGGCGCTCGAGCAATCCGCGAGCCTCAACGAGGCCTACCAAACGCTCAAAAGCCCCCCAAAACGCGCGCGATACTTGCTTGCGTTGAGTGGTGGCGAGTTGCCGCTGGAGGTCACGGTGCATGATCCGGAGTTTCTTCTGCAGCAGATGGAATTGCGTGAAGAGCTCGAAGATCTGCAAGACAGCGCCGACCTGGCCGGCATTGCCGTGTTCAAGCGCCGCTTGAAGATCGCGCAGGATGAACTGAACGAAAGCTTCGCAGCCTGTTGGGATGATGCAGCGCAACGTGAACGGGCCGAACGCCTGATGCGGCGTATGCAGTTTCTCGACAAGCTCACCTACGAAGTGCGCCAGTTAGAAGAGCGCCTCGACGATTAACCCAGTGCCGCTCCGGTCGCACGCCTGATATACAGATAAGTCCTGATCACGATGGCCCTACTGCAGATCGCCGAACCCGGCCAAAGTCCTCAACCGCACCAGCGTCGTCTGGCTGTGGGGATTGACTTGGGTACTACCAATTCGCTGGTCGCTGCGTTGCGCAGTGGTCTTTCCGAACCTCTGGCCGACGCACAAGGGCAGGTCATCCTGCCATCTGCGGTGCGCTATCACCCCGATCGTGTCGAAGTTGGCGAGTCGGCCAAACTGGCTGCCGCGTCCGATCCTTTGAATACGGTGCTGTCGGTCAAGCGCTTGATGGGTCGTGGTCTGTCCGACGTCAAGCAATTGGGCGATCAACTGCCGTACCGTTTTGTCGATGGCGAGTCGCACATGCCGTTCATCGATACGGTGCAAGGCCCGAAAAGCCCGGTCGAAGTTTCCGCCGATATCCTCAAGGTGCTGCGTCAGCGTGCTGAAGCGACCTTGGGTGGCGAGCTGGTTGGCGCGGTGATCACCGTTCCGGCCTATTTCGATGATGCTCAGCGTCAAGCCACCAAGGATGCGGCCCGGCTGGCCGGCCTGAACGTGCTGCGTTTGCTTAATGAGCCAACCGCCGCCGCTGTGGCTTACGGTCTGGATCAACACGCCGAAGGCCTGGTCGCGATTTATGACCTGGGCGGCGGTACGTTCGATATTTCGATTTTGCGCCTGACTGGCGGTGTGTTCGAAGTGCTGGCCACCGGCGGCGACAGCGCGCTGGGCGGCGATGACTTCGACCATGCAATCGCTGGCTGGATCATCGAGAATGCCGGTCTGTCGGCTGACCTTGATCCGGGTGCGCAACGTAATCTGCTGCAAACCGCGTGTGCGGCTAAAGAAGCCTTGACCCAGTCCTCGTCCATTGAAGTTGCTTATGGCGACTGGAAGGCCGAGCTGACCCGTGACGCCTTCAATGCATTGATCGAGCCGATGGTCGCTCGCAGCCTGAAAGCCTGCCGTCGCGCGGTGCGTGATTCCGGTATCGAGCTGGAAGACGTTCACGCTGTGGTCATGGTCGGCGGCTCGACGCGTGTGCCTCGTGTCCGTGAAGCTGTTGCGCAGGCCTTCGGTCGCGAACCGCTGACCGAAATCGATCCGGATCAGGTCGTGGCCATCGGTGCCGCGATCCAGGCCGATACCCTGGCCGGCAACAAACGGGACGGTGGCGAACTGCTGTTGCTGGACGTGATTCCTTTGTCCCTGGGGCTGGAAACCATGGGCGGTCTGATGGAGAAGGTGATTCCGCGCAACACCACCATCCCCGTCGCCCGGGCCCAGGACTTCACCACGTATAAAGATGGCCAGTCAGCCATGGCGATCCACGTGTTGCAGGGCGAGCGCGAGTTGATCAGCGACTGCCGCTCCCTGGCGCGTTTCGAATTGCGCGGTATTCCGGCGATGGTGGCCGGTGCGGCGAAGATTCGCGTGACCTTCCAGGTCGACGCCGACGGTCTGCTCAATGTCTCGGCCCGCGAATTGGGTTCAGGCGTCGAAGCCAGCATCCAGGTCAAACCGTCCTACGGCCTGACCGACGGCGAAATCGCCAAAATGCTTAAAGATTCGTTCCAGCACGCCAACGACGACAAAGTCGCGCGTGTATTACGTGAGCAGCAGGTCGATGCCCAGCGCTTGATCGAGGCGGTGCAGGGCGCTCTGGACGTTGACGGCGAACGCCTGCTCGACGCTGAAGAGCGCATGGTCATTGAATTGCAGATGCAGGAACTGACCGAATTGATGAAAGGCACCGATGGTTACGCCATCGAGCAGCAGACCAAACGTCTGTCGCAAGTGACCGATGCCTTTGCTGCCCGCCGCCTGGACTCGACGGTGAAAGCCGCTCTGGCGGGACGCAACCTGAATGAAATCGAGGATAACTGATGCCGCAGGTCATTTTTCTGCCACACGAGAAGTTCTGCCCGGAAGGCATGGTTGTAGAGGCTGAGCCCGGTATTTCCATTCTCGAACTGGCCCATGAACACCATATCGAGATGGAAAGCGCCTGTGGCGGCGTCTGCGCCTGCACCACTTGTCACTGCATTGTTCGCGAAGGCTTCGATTCGCTGGAAGAAGCCGATGAGCTGGAAGAAGACTTTCTTGATCGGGCGTGGGGGCTGGAAGCGCAATCTCGTCTAGCCTGTCAGGCGATCGTCGGAACAGAAGACCTGACGATCGAAATTCCGAAATACTCGCTCAACCATGCAGCCGAAGCGCCGCACTGATTCAAGGAATCGATATGAGTCTGAAATGGGTTGATGTGCTGGAAATCGCGATCCAGCTGGCTGAATCCAAGCCGGATGTGGATCCGCGTTATGTGAACTTCGTCGATCTGCATCAATGGGTGCTGGCATTGCCGGAGTTCAGTGATGATCCGACCCGCGGTGGCGAGAAGGTGCTTGAAGCCATTCAGGCCGCCTGGATCGAAGAAGCAGACTGATTCTGCGCCGTACGCCGTTAGGCAATACCAAAGAACCCGCGTATAATTCGCGGGTTTAATTTTTCGCAAATTACCGTTTCTGGAGTTACACCATGGCTGTTCAACGTACTTTCTCCATCATCAAGCCTGACGCCGTTGCTAAAAACGTGATCGGCAAGATCACCACTCGCTTCGAAGACGCTGGTCTGCGCGTTGTAGCTTCGAAACTGAAGCAACTGTCCAAAGCCGAAGCCGAAGGCTTCTACGCTGAGCACAGCGAGCGCGGTTTCTTCGGTGACCTGGTTGCCTTCATGACTTCCGGTCCGGTTGTCGTTCAGGTTCTGGAAGGCGAAAACGCTATCGCTCGCAACCGTGAACTGATGGGCGCTACCAACCCTAAAGAAGCGGCTCCTGGCACCATCCGTGCCGACTTCGCCGAATCGATCGACGCCAACGCTGTACACGGTTCGGACTCCGAAGCCGCTGCTGCTCGCGAAATCGCATACTTCTTCGCAGCTACTGAAGTAACCACTCGCTAAGCATTGGCTTAAAGAGTGAAGGTGAATCCATGACTACATCGACTGTAAAAACCAACCTGCTGGGTCTGACTCAACAGGAAATGGAAAAATTCTTCGACTCAATCGGGGAGAAGCGTTTCCGTGCCGGTCAGGTAATGAAATGGATTCACCATTTTGGCGTCGATGATTTCGACGCCATGACGAACGTCAGCAAGGCCTTGCGCGAAAAGCTCAAGGCTGTTGCTGAGGTCCGTGGTCCGGAAGTAGTCAGCGAGGACATCTCCAGCGACGGCACCCGTAAATGGGTGGTGCGCGTGGCGTCCGGCAGCTGCGTCGAGACCGTGTACATTCCCCAGGGCAAACGCGGCACCTTGTGCGTTTCGTCCCAGGCAGGCTGTGCCCTGGATTGCAGTTTCTGCTCCACCGGCAAGCAAGGCTTCAACAGCAACCTCACCGCCGCCGAAGTCATCGGTCAGGTGTGGATTGCCAACAAATCCTTTGGCAGCGTCCCGGCGACCGTCGACCGTGCCATCACCAACGTGGTGATGATGGGCATGGGTGAGCCGCTGCTGAACTTCGACAACGTCATCGCCGCCATGCACCTGATGATGGATGACCTGGGCTACGGCATTTCCAAGCGCCGCGTGACCCTGTCGACCTCCGGCGTGGTGCCGATGATCGATGAGCTGTCCAAGCACATCGACGTGTCCCTGGCGTTGTCCCTGCACGCACCGAATGACGCATTGCGTAACCAATTGGTGCCGATCAACAAGAAATATCCGCTTAAGATGCTGCTCGAGTCGTGCCAGCGCTATATGTCGTCCCTGGGCGAAAAGCGCGTGCTGACCATCGAGTACACCTTGCTCAAAGACATCAACGACAAGGTTGAACACGCCGTCGAGATGATCGAGCTGCTCAAGAACATCCCGTGCAAGATCAACCTGATTCCGTTCAATCCGTTCCCGCATTCCGGTTACGAACGCCCAAGCAACAACGCGATTCGCCGGTTTCAGGATCAGCTTCACCATGCAGGCTTCAATGTCACCGTACGCACCACCCGCGGTGAAGACATCGATGCCGCGTGTGGCCAATTGGTAGGGCAGGTGCTGGATCGCACCCGTCGCAGCGAACGTTATATCGCCGTGCGCGAGTTGAGCGCCGAAAACGATATCGCAACGAACGCCGCGAACAATAATTAAGAGAGGATCTCTATGTCCCTGCGCTTCGCGCTGCTTGTGCTGTTGGCCAGCCTCTGTGCTGGTTGTGTCCTGTCGGGCGATTTCAACCCGATGAAGACCAGCAAAGGTCGTGATGAAGCGCGTGCCGCCTACGTGCAGCTGGGCTTGGGGTATTTGCAACAGGGCATGACCGAGCGCGCCAAGGTTCCGTTGAAGAAGGCTTTGGACCTGGATAGCTCGGATCCTGACGCCAACGCGGCGCTGGGGCTGGTGTTCCAGGCTGAGATGGAGCCGGAACTGGCTGATGAGCATTTTCGCAAGGCGCTGTCATCTCGTCCCGCCGATGCGCGAATCCTGAACAACTACGGCAGCTTTCTTTTCGAAGAAAAACGTTACAAAGAGGCGTATGAGCGCTTCGAACAGGCCGCCGCCGACACTCTGTATCCTGAGCGTTCACGGGTTTTCGAAAACCTGGGCATGACCGCTTCAAAGCTGGGGCAGCGTGATCTGGCCCGCCAGCAACTGGAAAAAGCCCTGCGTCTGAATCGGCAACAGCCACGTGCATTGCTGGAAATGGCTGAGTTGTCTTACGAAGACAGGCATTATGTGCCCGCGCGTGACTATTACGACCGTTTTAGCCTGCTCACCGAGCAAAATGCACGTAGTCTATTGCTCGGCGTTCGGCTGGCAAAAGTGTTCGAAGATCGCGACAAGGCCGCCAGTTTTGGCCTGCAATTAAAACGACTCTATCCCGGTACGCCGGAATATCAGCAATACCTGTCGGAGCAATGATGAAAGCGGCGCATCCCGAAGTTGTAGCAGCGAATCGCGTTAATCCCGGTGAGACTTTGCGCCAGGCCCGCGAAAGCAATGGCTGGTCGCTGGCCGAAGTGGCCCTCAAGCTCAACCTCACCGTCAATTCCCTGAGCAATCTGGAAGCCGGCGCTTTCGACAAGCTGCCTGGCCACACCTTTGCTCGTGGCTATATTCGCGCGTATGCCAAATTGCTCGGCATGGACCAAGCCGTTCTGGTCCAGCAGTTCGACCAATCCACCGGTACCGACGCCCATGGCAGCAACGTCCACAGCCTTGGGCGTATCGAAGAGCCGGTTCGGGTTTCCCACACCATTTTGCGAATTGTCAGCCTGCTGTTGCTACTCGCGGTGATCGGCGGTGGTTTTATCTGGTGGCAGGATCAAACTTCATTGCGTACCAAGGATCTGATCGGTCTGGCGCCGGAACACGTTGAAGTCGAAGGCGCCGACGGTACCACCCAGATCCATCCATTGGACGAGCCGGAAGACCAGGCCGTTGCGCAAGGTCAGGCTGAAGGTGAAACGCCGCTTGCGCTGCCTCAGGCCGAGTCCTCTACCGACACTTCGGCCCAGGAGCCAGTGAGTGTTGAAACGAGTGCACCGCTTCCAGCGCCAGTCGTTTCTGCAGTAACGCCTGCGGCTGTGGCCCACAGCACTGCTCCGGCTGTCGCGACACCGGCGACGCCAGCGACGCCTGCCCCCGCTGTTCCCGCTGTACCGGCCCCGGTTATCACGGCTCCAATCGCTCCGACCGTTCCGGCTCCCGCTCCGGCAGCTCCGGTGGCCGGCCAAGGCCAGGTTCAACTGCAATTCACCGCCGATTGCTGGACGCAAGTGACCGATGGCACCGGCAAGGTGCTGTTGAGCGGTCTAAAGCGTAAAGGTGAAAATGTTTCCGTTAGCGGCAAGCCGCCCTTTTCCGTGCGTCTGGGCTTCGCCCGTGGTGCGCAGGTCAGCTACAACGGGCAGGTGGTTGATGTCGCTCCGTTCATCAGTGGCGAGACTGCTCGCCTGAAGTTGGGTCAATAAGTCATGCACGGCGAATCTCCAATCAAACGTCGCGAATCCCGCAAAATCTGGGTCGGTAATGTGCCCGTGGGCGGCGATGCGCCTATCGCTGTGCAGAGCATGACCAACAGCGACACCAATGACGTGGCCGCTACCGTGGCCCAGATCAATCGTCTGGAAGCCGCTGGCGTCGATATCGTGCGGGTTTCCGTGCCGGATATGGATGCCGCCGAAGCCTTCGGCAAGATCAAGCAATTGGTCAAAGTGCCATTGGTGGCCGACATCCATTTCGACTACAAGATCGCTTTGCGCGTCGCCGAACTGGGCGTCGATTGCCTGCGCATCAACCCGGGCAACATCGGTCGTGAAGACCGCGTGCGTGCAGTGGTCGATGCCGCCCGTGATCGCGGGATTCCCATCCGCATCGGCGTCAATGCCGGTTCCCTGGAAAAAGACCTGCAAAAGAAATACGGCGAGCCGACGCCCGCTGCGCTGGTCGAGTCCGCCTTGCGTCACGTCGAACACCTCGAACGCCTGAATTTCCAGGACTTCAAGGTCAGCGTGAAAGCTTCCGACGTGTTCATGGCCGTCGCCGCCTACCGCCTGCTGGCCAAGGAAATCGTTCAGCCGTTGCACTTGGGCATCACTGAAGCCGGTGGTTTGCGTTCAGGCACAGTGAAATCCGCCGTGGGCCTCGGTATGCTGCTCGCCGAAGGGATTGGCGATACTATTCGCATCTCGTTGGCGGCCGACCCGGTCGAGGAAGTGAAAGTCGGCTACGACATTCTCAAATCCCTGCACCTGCGTTCCCGTGGCATCAACTTCATCGCCTGCCCGAGCTGCTCGCGGCAGAACTTCGATGTGGTCAAAACCATGAACGAGCTGGAAGGGCGCCTGGAAGACCTGCTGGTACCGCTGGATGTCGCGGTGATCGGTTGTGTGGTCAACGGGCCGGGCGAAGCCAAGGAAGCCCATATCGGCTTGACCGGCGGCACGCCAAACCTGATTTACATCGACGGCAAGCCGGCGCAGAAACTGACTAATGACAATCTGGTGGATGAGCTTGAACGCTTGATCCGCCAGAAAGCGGCCGAAAAGGTCGAAGCCGACGCAGCGGTAATCGCTCGCGGCTGAGCCTGACTAAAGAGCCGAACGAATTTAAGGATTTATAGTGAGCAAGTCTCTGCAAGCCATTCGTGGCATGAACGACATCCTGCCCGAACAGACTCCCCTGTGGCGTCATTTCGAAGGTACCGTCTCGCGTCTGCTGGATAACTACGGTTACAAGCAGATCCGCATGCCGATTGTCGAGTTCACCGAGCTGTTCAAGCGCTCCATCGGTGAAGTGACCGACATCGTCGAAAAAGAGATGTACACCTTCGAGGATCGCAACGGCGACTCCCTGACCCTGCGCCCTGAAGGCACAGCGGCCTGCGTGCGTGCGGTGCTCGAGCACGGCATTACCGGCGGTGGTCAGGTACAGAAGCTCTGGTACATCGGCCCGATGTTCCGTCACGAACGCCCACAGAAAGGTCGTTATCGCCAGTTCCACCAGATCGGTTGTGAAGTCTTCAACCTCGACGGTCCGGACATCGACGCCGAGCTGATCGTGCTGACTTGGCGCCTGTGGGGCGAGCTGGGTATCCGCGATGCGGTCAAGCTCGAGCTCAATAGCCTGGGCACCAGCGAGTCCCGTGGTCGTTATCGTGATGCACTGGTCGACTACCTGTCCGCTCGCCTGGATCAACTGGACGAAGACAGCCAGCGTCGTCTGAAGACCAACCCGCTGCGGGTTCTGGATACCAAGAATCCCGACACTCAAGCGGCATTGGCCGACGCGCCGAAGATGGCCGATTACCTCGACGAGGAATCCCGCGTGCACTTCGAGGGCCTCAAGGCTCGTCTGGACGCCGCCGGCATTCCTTATGTGATCAACCCGAAACTGGTTCGCGGGCTGGATTACTACAGCAAGACCGTTTTCGAATGGGTCACCGACAAGTTGGGCGCCCAGGGCACCGTATGTGCCGGTGGTCGTTACGACGGTCTGGTGGAGCAGATGGGCGGCAAGCCGACCACGGGCGTTGGTTTCGCCATGGGCATCGAGCGTCTCGTGCTGTTGCTTGAAACCCTGGAGCAGATCCCGGAAGAAATCTCCCGTCAGGTCGATGTCTATCTCTGCGCCTTCGGTGAAGCCGCCGAGCTGGCCGGCCTGGCCCTGAGCGAGCGTGTTCGTGATCAATTGCCCAACCTGCGCCTGCAAGTCAATGCCGGCGCCGGCAGCTTCAAAAGCCAGTTCAAGAAAGCCGACAAGAGCGGTGCGCTGTATGCATTGATCCTCGGTGAGGACGAAATGGCCCAGCAAGTGGTAGGTTTCAAACCCCTGCGTGGCCAGGGCGAACAACAAAGCATTGCCTGGGATGCGCTTGCTGCACACCTGGCCACCTGCATCGTGCAGGGTTGAAGCTGTCAAACAGCCGATTTAGCGATTAAGGAGTATTGGGGTGTCGAGTACCGAAGACGAACATCTGGCGGAGTTTAAGGACTGGTGGACACGCAACGGCAAGCCCCTGGTCACTGGCGGCCTGTTGGCGCTGGTCATCGTGTTCGGCTGGCAGGCCTTTCAGAAGTATCAGAGCAATCAGTCGCAAGGCGCCTCGATTCTCTATCAGCAATTGCTCGAAACCACGCTGACGCCTGATGGCAAGCCTGATGCTGCACGTGTTTCGGATCTGGCTGGCAAGCTCAACAGCGAGTTTGGCGGCACCGCTTATGCACAATACGGCAGCCTGTTCGTGGCCAAAGTAGCAGTCGACAGCGGCAAGCTGGACGACGCAGCCAGCGAACTGAAAGCCATTGTCGCCAAACCGGCCAACCCGGCACTCGGCGAAATTGCCCGTCAGCGCCTGGCGCAAGTGCTGGCCGGCCAGAATAAGGTCGATGAAGCCCTGAAACTGCTCGAAGGCAATGCCGACAAAGCTTTCCTGGCCACTCGCGAAGAGCTCAAAGGCGACCTGCTGGTGCAGTTGGGTCGTACCGACGAAGCGAACGCGGCGTATCAGAAAGCCAAGGCGGCACTGTCGGATGAAGCGGCGGTTGGCGGCCTACAAATCAAGCTGGACGACCTGGCCAAAGGGGATGCGTGACGTGATCCGTTGGAAACATGCAGCATTGCTGGCTCTGGCCATACTGGCCGCGGGTTGCAGCAGCAACAGCAAAAAAGAACTGCCACCGGCCGAGTTGACCGACTTCAAGGAAGAAGTGGTGCTGCAAAAGCAGTGGAGTCGTTCGATCGGTGACGGTCAGGGCGAAACCTACAACATGCTGGTTCCGGCGATCGATGGCGATACCATCTATGCCGCCGACGTCACCGGTGTGGTGATGGCGATGGATCGCAGCAATGGCGACGTCAAGTGGAAGAAAGATCTCGAACTGCCTGTCTCCGGCGCCGTTGGCGTAGGTTACGGTCTGGTCATGATCGGCACGCTCAAGGGTGAAATTGTTGCCCTGGATGCCAGCAGCGGTGAAGAGAAATGGCGCGCTCGCGTGACCAGTGAAGTCCTCGCGCCGCCGGCCACCAACGGTGACGTTGTTGTGGTTCAGACCCAGGATGACCGTCTGATCGGTCTGGATGCCGCGACCGGCAACCAGCGCTGGTTGTATGACAGCACGCCAGCGGTTCTGACCTTGCGTGGTACCAGCGCACCGATCGTCACTAACCGCCTCGCGGTGGCTGGCCTGTCGACTGGTAAAGTGGTTGCTCTGGATGTTTCCAACGGCGTGCCGGTGTGGGAACAGCGTGTAGCGATTCCACAAGGTCGTTCGGAGCTGGAGCGTGTGGTCGATATTGACGGTGGCTTGCTGCTGTCCGGCGGTACGCTGTATGTCGCCAGCTACCAGGGTCGCGTCGCGGCGCTGGACCTGGAAAGCGGTCGTCAGCTCTGGCAGCGTGATGCTTCCAGCTATGCCGGCGTTGCCCAGGGTTTTGGCAGTGTCTACGTGAGCCTGTCTGCGGGCACTGTTGAAGGCGTCGACGAACGTTCCACCACTGCCTTGTGGAGCAACGATTCGCTGGCCCGCCGTCAACTGTCGGCTCCGGAAGTGTTCTCCAGCTATGTTGCAGTCGGTGATATGGAAGGTTACCTGCACCTGCTGAGTCAGGTGGACGGTCGTTTCGTCGGCCGCGAGCGCATCGACAGCGATGGCCTGCGTGCCCGTCCGCTGGTGGTGGGTGACACGATTTATCTGTATGGCAACAGTGGCAAACTGGAAGCCCTGACCATCAAGTAAGAACTATGCTTGGGGTTTAACCCCCAAGCGGCCCCGTTTTGCGGGGCTCGCAGCGCTTACAGGCGCTGCCCCGAGCACCAGCCGCTGCCTCGCAGCGGCTTTTGTATTTTCTGAAATAACGAAGTGGAGAGCCGCATGGTTCCCGTAATCGCCCTGGTGGGCCGACCGAACGTCGGCAAGTCCACCTTGTTCAACCGCCTGACCAGGACTCGCGACGCCATCGTCGGCGACTTGTCCGGTCTGACCCGTGATCGCCAGTACGGTGAGGCCAAGTGGCAAGGGCGTTCCTACATTCTGGTCGACACCGGTGGTATCTCCGGTGACGAGCACGGTATGGACGAAAAAATGGCCGAGCAGTCGCTGCTGGCCATTGAAGAAGCGGATGTCGTTCTATTTCTGGTAGATGCCAAGGCCGGTTTTACCGCGGCCGACCAGATGATCGCCGAGCACTTGCGCAAGCGTAACAAGCGTTCTTACGTGGTTGCCAACAAGGTCGACAACATCGACCCTGAAATGGCCCGCGCCGAATTCGCCCCGTTGGGCATGGGCCACGCGATCCCGATCGCCGGCGCTCATGGTCGTGGCATCACCCAGATGCTGGAAATCGCCCTTAGCGACTTCCCGAAAGACGAAGAAGAATCGGAAGAAAGCGAAGAAGAGATCGTTGCAGAAGGTGAGGAAGCCAAGCGCATTCCTGGCCCAAGCGAAAAAGACGGTATCAAGATCGCCATCATCGGCCGCCCGAACGTTGGCAAGTCGACCCTGGTCAACCGCATGCTCGGTGAAGACCGGGTGATCGTTTATGACCAGCCCGGCACCACCCGCGACAGCATTTACATCCCGTTCGAACGTAACGACGAGAAGTACACGCTGATCGACACCGCCGGTGTGCGCAAGCGCGGCAAGATCCACGAAGAAGTCGAAAAGTTCTCCGTGGTCAAAACCCTGCAAGCGATCAAAGACGCCAACGTGGTGATCTTCGTGATGGATGCCCGTGAAGGCGTCGTCGACCACGACCTCAACCTGCTGGGCTTTGCCCTTGAGGCCGGTCGTGCGCTGGTTATCGCGATCAACAAGTGGGACGGCATGACGCCGAGCGAGCGCGACTTCGTGAAGGTCGAACTGCAACGTCGACTGTTCTTTGTCGACTTCGCCGATATCCACTTCATCTCGGCCCTGCACGGCACTGGCGTAGGCAACCTCTACGCGTCGGTACAGAACTCGTTCAAGTCCGCGGTCACCCGTTGGCCGACCAACCGCCTGACCCAGATTCTGGAAGATGCAGTCGGCGAGCACGCGCCACCGATGGTCAACAACCGTCGGATCAAGCTGCGTTACGCCCACTTGGGCGGTGCCAACCCGCCGATCATCGTGATTCACGGTAACCAGATCGAGAAGGTGCCGAAGTCTTACGTCCGTTATCTGGAAAACACTTATCGTCGTGTCTTGAAGCTGGTCGGTACGCCGATCCGCATCGAGTTCAAGGGGGGTGAGAACCCGTACGAAGGTAACAAGAACTCGCTGACCGACCGCCAGGTCAACAAGAAGCGTCGGATGATGTCGCACCACAAGAAAGCCGATAAAAAGCGCCGGGACAAGCGATAGAAGCAGCGGCGAGCCTCAAGCTGCAAGCCTCAAGTAAAAGCAGAAGGGTCCTTATCGGGACCCTTTTTTGTGTCTGGTGGTTTGACGCTTGACCACTTGCAGCTTGTCGCTTGAAACTTGCAGCTCACCTGCAGGGGCTCACCGATGATCACCAGTAAGCTGCCGAATGTCGGCATCACTATCTTCACTCAGATGTCTCAGCTTGCGGCGCAAACCGGGGCGTTGAACCTGTCCCAGGGTTTCCCCGACTTCGATGCCCCGCAGGCCCTGTGCGATGCAGTTGGTCGGCATATCGCCAATGGCCACAACCAGTATTCGCCGATGACCGGGCTTGCGGCATTGCGTCAGCAGATTGCGGCGAAGATCGCCCGCAGCTACGGCGTCAATGTGGATGTCGACCATGAAGTGACAGTCACTCCCGGCGCAACCCAGGCGATCTTCTGCGCTATTCAAGCCGTTATCCACGGCGGCGACGAAGTGATTGTGTTCGATCCGGCCTATGACAGTTATGAGCCCTCGGTTGAACTGGCCGGTGGTCGTTGCGTTCATGTGCCGTTGGGCCTGAATGATTTCGCCATCGACTTTCAGAAGCTCGGTGAAGCCATTACACCGCGCACGCGGATGATCATCCTCAACACCCCGCATAACCCAAGCGGCGCGCTGATCAGTCGTGCCGAGCTGGATCAGCTGGCGGCGTTGATTCGCGACCGCGACATTTATGTCATCAGTGACGAGGTCTACGAACACCTGGTGTTCGATGGTGTGCCCCATGTCAGCGTGTTGAATCACGAAGAGCTGTATCAGCGTGCTTTCGTGGTCAGCTCCTTCGGCAAGACCTATCACGTCACAGGCTGGAAAACCGGCTACGTGGTCGCGCCGCCGGCCCTCACAGCGGAGCTGCGTAAGGTTCATCAATACGTCAGTTTCTGCGGCGTGACGCCGTTGCAATACGCGTTGGCCGATTACATGGCCGAGCACCCGGAACACGTCGAAACGTTGCCGGGCTTCTATCAGGCCAAGCGCGATCTGTTCTGCGATTTGCTGGCGCCGTCGCGCTTCAGTTTCACCCGCGTGGCCGGTACGTACTTCCAGCTGGTCGATTACTCGCAGATTCGCCCGGACCTTAATGACGTCGAGATGGCGCTGTGGATGACCCGCGAACATGGCGTCGCGAGTATTCCGATTTCGGTGTTCTACCAGACGCCACCCGAAGGCCAGCGCCTGGTGCGCCTGTGCTTTGCCAAACGCGAGGAGACTCTGCGTGAAGCAGGGGAAAAACTATGCGTGATCTGAGTGCTTTGCCCAATCTGAATGTCGCGCTGATCCAGACGACCCTGGCCTGGCATGATCGTGTGGCCAATCTGCAGCATTTCGAGCCTTTGCTGGAACAGGCTCGCGGCGCTGACTTGATCATCCTGCCGGAAATGTTCACCACCGGTTTCTCCATGGAATCGGAAACCCTTGCCGAGCCGGAAAATGGCCCCACCAGTAAATGGCTGCGGGTTCAGGCGGCGAAGCTGGACGCGGTGATCACCGGCAGCATCATCGTCCAGGTGGCTGACGGCAGTCATCGCAATCGTCTGTTATGGGCGCGACCGGACGGGGAGGTGTGGCATTACGACAAACGTCACCTGTTCCGCATGGCGGGCGAGCACAACCATTTCACCCCGGGCGAGCGTCAGGTGCAGTTCGAATTGAAGGGCTGGCGAGTGCGGCCGCTGATTTGCTACGACCTGCGTTTCCCGGTCTGGAGCCGCGACCCTCAAGACACCGACTTGTTGCTGTACACCGCCAATTGGCCGGGCGCCCGGCGCCAGCACTGGAACCGTCTACTGCCGGCACGGGCGATCGAAAACCTCTGCTATGTGGCGGCGGTGAACCGTATCGGTACCGATGGCAAAGGCTTTGCGTATAGCGGTGACAGTCAGGTGCTGGATTTTCAGGGTGAGACGTTGCTCAGTGCTGGCAATGCCGATGGGGTATTCAAGGTCGTTCTGGACGCGGCGGAACTGGAGGCTTATCGCACGCGGTTTCCGGCGAATCTGGATGCAGATACCTTTGAGTTCACGTAACCGATCATTCCCACGCAGAGCGTGGGAACGATCAACAAAAAGGCCCCGAGGTTCTCACCCCGGGGCCTTTTGCATTGCAGCGCAGCCTTACGCCGCTTTCGCTTCCGGCTGGCTCAAGGAGCGATTCAGCGCGCTGAACAGGGCCTTGAAGCTGGCGGTGGTGATGTTCTCGTCGATGCCGACGCCGTGCACCGCACGTTCACCGTTTACGCGCAGTTCAATGTAGGCCGCAGCCTTGGCATTGGTGCCCGCGCCGATGGCATGTTCGTTGTAGTCCATGATTTCCACCGGAATCGGCAGACCGGCCACCAGCGCTTCCAGAGCACCGTTGCCCTTGCCGCGCCAATGCAGGTTGGTTTCGCCCTGGCCTTTGCTGGAGACTTCCACTTCCACGGCGCTGTGACCGTTTTCTTCCTGCAAGCGATGGCTGACCAGCGCATACGGCGTGTTGGCCTGCAAGTACTCGCTGTGCAGCAAGGCGTGGATCTGCTGGGCTGTCATTTCCAGGCCCAGACGATCGGTTTCACGCTGCACGACCTGGCTGAACTCGATCTGCATGCGGCGCGGCAAGTTGATGCCGTATTCCTGTTCCAGCAGGTAAGCGATACCGCCCTTGCCCGACTGGCTGTTGACGCGAATCACCGCTTCGTAGCTGCGGCCGATGTCGGCCGGGTCAATCGGCAGGTACGGCACTTCCCACAGGGCGTCCGGTTGCTGCTGGGCGAAGCCCTTGCGGATCGCATCCTGGTGCGAGCCGGAAAACGCGGTGTGAACCAGGTCGCCGACATACGGGTGACGTGGGTGCACCTGGATCTGGTTGCACTCTTCAACGACTTTGCGCACGCCGTCGATATCGGAGAAGTCCAGCTCAGGGTTTACGCCCTGGGTGTACAGATTCAGGGCCACGGTCACCAGGTCGACGTTACCGGTACGCTCGCCGTTGCCGAACAGGCAACCTTCGACACGGTCGGCACCGGCCATCAGGCCCAGCTCGGTGGCGGCCACGCCAGTGCCACGGTCGTTGTGGGTATGCAGGCTGATGATCACGCTGTCACGACGGTTGATGTGGCGACCGAACCATTCGATCTGGTCGGCATAGATGTTCGGGGTGGCGCATTCAACAGTGGCAGGCAGGTTGAGGATCACTTTGTGCTCAGGCGTCGGGTTCCACACCTCGATCACCGCGTCGCAGACTTCCTTGGCGAATTCCAGTTCGGTGGCGCTGAAGGTTTCTGGCGAGTACTCGAAAGTCCACTGGGTTTCCGGCTGCTGGGCGGCATATTTGACGAACAGCTTGGCGGCGTTTACGGCGATGGCCTTGATCCCGTCCTTGTCCTGATTGAAGACAATGCGGCGGAAGGAAGGGGAGGTCGCGTTGTACAGGTGAACGATGGCTTTCTTGGCACCGCGCAGGGATTCGAAGGTGCGCGCGATCAAGTCTTCACGACCCTGGGTCAGCACCTGGATGGTGGTGTCGTCCGGGATGTGGCCGTCTTCGATCAGCGTACGCACGAAGTCGAAGTCGGTTTGCGAAGCGGCCGGGAACGAGGCTTCGATTTCTTTCACGCCGACTTGCACCAGGGTTTTCCAGAAACGCAGCTTCTTGACCGCGTCCATCGGCTCGATCAACGACTGGTTGCCGTCACGAAGGTCCGAGCTGCACCAGATCGGCGCGGCGGTGATGGTCTTCGATGGCCAGGTGCGGTCCGGGATATCGATGGTCGGGAACGCGCGGTATTTCGAAGACGGGTCTTTGAGCATGCTCATCGGGGAATCCTTATTGTGTGGGCCGAAAAAAGGCGGCCTGCCGGTGGATCAAAAAATTGGGATAAAGCGTAAGACGAGGCACCGCGATTCAACCTGGCAGTCGTGCGCTGACAAGGCACAGACTGCGGTGCTGGCGAAGCTGAATGAGGGTGTGAGAGGTTTTCATGCCTTCAACCCTAACCGCGGGGGGAAAGGATGGCAAGCAGTCGAAAAAAATTGAGAGGAATACTCGAAAAGCGCAGGTTTGCGCGATTTTATTGTGTTTTATTCGACCGATCGTTGTGATTTTTGCGTGGGGTTTGATAGGTGCGCAATTGCGCCGGTCGAGATATTTCAGTGTCTGGGAGTACGTCATCGCTAGCAGGCTAGCTCCCACAGGGGCGTTGTGTTGTGAACACGGTCCAATGTGGGAGCCAGCCTGCTGGCGATGAGGCCATTGGCCTCACAATACTTCAGGGCTGAAACGCGCCAATGAAAATCGCCGGATCCACCCGGGCATCATTCAGGCTGACGTTCCAGTGCATATGCGGGCCGGTCGCCCGGCCAGTCGCACCGACCTTGCCAACCACTCCACCGCGCGCCAGTTGCTGGCCGACCTTCACATCGATCTTCGACATGTGACAGAACATGCTGATGAAGCCCTGGCCGTGGTCGACGAATACCGTATTGCCATTGAAAAAGTAATTGCCGATCAAAATCACCTTGCCGGCGGCCGGGGTCTTGATCGGCGTGCCAGCGCCCACCGCGAAATCCAGGCCTGAATGGGGATTGCGCTCTTCACCGTTAAAGAAGCGGCGCACACCGAACTTGCTCGACAGCGGCCCATTGACCGGTTTATCGAGCAGCAGATTGCTCGGAGTGTTTGGACTGAAGGTGCGATAGGCGGCAATCTGCTCGGCCAGTTCACGCTCGATGCGCTTGAGATTCTCCGGGTCCGGATTGACCTGCTGGGTATTTTTCAGGGTGATGCGCTGTTCCGGGTATTTCTTGCTGCCGACAGTGAAACTCAGGTTGCGTGCGCCGCTGCTGATCGATTGGGCTCCCGGCTTGACCGTCAACGGCACGCCGACAATGGCCAGCCAGTTGTTCTGTTCCTTGACCACCAGCACCGGTTTGCCCTGATACATGGCCTTCGGTGCTTGTGCCGAAGTACCCAGGTCCACGACGGCTACACCGCCCGGCACCGGTTTGTTCAACAGGCGGGTGATGTAGCTGTCGGCATGGGCATTGAAGGTCAGGCACAGCAACAGCAAGGGAGCAAAAAAACGCGGCATGGATCAATCCAGTAAAGAAAGGGTGACAGGCGTCAGGTGATTGTCTTCGACGCGTACTTGCAGCTCGCCTTCACCCAGTTTGGCTTTCAGGCGCTGACCGGTATGGGTCTGGGCGGCGTTGCGAATCGCATTGCCGCGCTCGTCCAGCAGAATGCTGTAGCCACGGGCGAGGGTCGCCAACGGGCTGACCACGTGCAACGTCTGCATCTGGCTTTGCAGTTGCAGGCGGCGGGATTTCAGCCCTTCGCGCATGGCCCGGGGCAGTCGTTCGGCGAGGCTGTCGAGGCGCTGGCGAAGCATCGCCAATTGACGCCCCGGATGTTGACCGGCGAGGCGTGTTTCCAGGCGGATCAAGCGTTCGCGACGGGTATTGAGGCTGCGTTCGAACGCGCGACGCAGGCGCATGTCCAGATCATCCAGGCGCTGTGCTTGCTGACGCAGTCGTTCACCGGGATGGCGCAGGCGCCGGGTCATGCCTTCCAGACGCATACGATCGCGCATCAAGCGATCGCGGATGCGCATCACCAGGCGCCGATGCAGGCTTTCGATGCGTCGAACCAGATCACTGGAATCCGGCGCCAGCAGCTCGGCTGCGGCGGAGGGGGTAGGGGCGCGGACATCGGCGACAAAGTCACTGATCGACACGTCAGTTTCGTGGCCGACGGCGCTGACAATCGGCGTCACGCAGGCATCCACCGCGCGGGCCACGGCTTCTTCGTTGAAACACCAGAGGTCTTCCAGCGAACCTCCGCCTCGGGCCAGGATCAACGCGTCGAAACCACGGGCGTCCGCCAGTTTCAGTGCACGCACAATCTGCGCAGTGGCTTCGCGGCCTTGCACGGCGGTGGGGATCAGCGTCAGTTGGATCTGCGGCGCGCGGCGGCGGAACACACTGATAATGTCGCGGATCACCGCGCCGGTGGGCGAGCTGATGATGCCAATGCGTTGCGGGTGCGCCGGCAGCGGCACTTTGCGCTCGGCACTGAACAGGCCTTCGGCGCTGAGCTTTTCCTTCAGCGCGTCGAAGGCCAAACGCAGGGCACCGTCACCGGCCGGCTCCACGGTGTCGAGAATCAGTTGATAGTCGCCACGACCTTCAAACAGCGAAACCTTGCCGCGAACCTTGACCGCCAGACCGTCCTTCAGCGCCTGGCGAACCCGTGCGGCATTCTGCCGAAACAGCGCGCAACGCACTTGGGCGCCGCTGTCCTTGAGGGTGAAATACACATGGCCGGACGCCGGGCGAGCGAGGTTGGAGATTTCGCCTTCGACCCAGATGTTGCTGAACACGTCTTCGAGCAACACCCGCGCACGGCCGTTGAGCTGGCTGACAGTCAGGACTTCCCGGTCCAGGCCGAGTCTTGCAAAGGGATCTTTAATCATGGGGCGCATGATAAAGGCAATCTCCTGCGCAATGCACGATCCCCCTGTAGGAGCTGCCGCAGGCTGCGATCTTTTGATCTTGATTTTCGGCGAGGCTGAAATTGCTGAAGATGAAAGGATCGCAGCCTTCGGCAGCTCCTACGCCGATCGGGTGAAGTGTTCGACAAATTGCTGGACCAGCGCCGTGGGGTTTTGCCGGCAGGCGAGGGCGACGGTGCTGTGGCAATCCGTGTCGGCCAGGGGCAGAAAGTGGATATCCGACGGTGCGATGTCCTGCATCGATTCCGGTAACAGTGCGATGCCGAACCCGGCCTGGATCAATTGCAGTTGCGTGGTTTTGCGTGACACCACTCGAGCCGCCTGAGGAAAGAATCCTTGGCGCATGCACAACTCGGCAGACAGATAGCTCAAACCGCCACGCTGTGGATGAGGGATGGAAATAAACGCCTCATTCTTCAACTGCGCCAGATCGATGCCTCGGGCGGACTTATCCACAGCCAGCCGATGATTCGGCGGCACCGCCAGCAACAGACGCTCGCGGTACAGCGGAACAATCTGCACGCCTTCACGCTGGCGCAACACCGGCAGGCGCAACATACCGACATCGAGACGACCTTCGGCCAGCTCTTCCAGTTGCGCCTCGGAGGACAGCTTGACGATGTCCATCGACACACCGGCGTGCCGATCCAGATAGTCACTGATGCCTCGCAGCAGCCGACCGCTCATGGGCACCGTGCTGGAGTGACTCAGACGCAACACGCCGAGTTGACCGCTGCCCACCTGGGTGGCCATCTCGCTAGCCTTGCTCAGTTCATTCAGCAGGTTTCTCGCCCGTGGCAAAAAGGCTTCACCCGCCGCCGTCAAACGGGGCTGGCGCGCGGTGCGTTCGAACAGCGGCGTTTGCAGTCGGGTTTCCATGTCTTTGATCTGCCGGCTCAAGGCCGATTGCGCAATAAACAGTCGTTCGGCTGCCGCGCTGAAGCTGCCGCTCTCGGCGATTTCCACGAAGTAACGCAATTGGCGAGTTGAAAGCACCAGGTATGCCTTTTCGAGATGGGTGGTCGACGTTGAAGATATTAGTCGCAACGCTCGGCGCTGGCTAAAGTCATCGCGGGAATAAATAGGAAGCGGTGTCGATGAATGTGCTGGAGTTGTTAAACCAATGGCCGTGGGTTGCGATGGATTGGCTGGTGATTGGGCTGGGCGTTGCGCTGGCCTACATCGTGTTCGGCATTGCTGGTTTTGGTACCGCGCTGGTGGCAGGGCCGATTCTGATCCTGTTCATGCCGCTGTCGAAAATTGTGCCGCTGCTGGTGTTGCTGGATTTCGTCGCCGCATTCGGCAATCTGCTGCCCTCGCGGCGGGATGTGGCGCGGCCCGAATTACTGCGACTGCTGCCGTGCATGGCGGTGGGCTGCACGTTGGGGGTGATTTTTCTGCTGAACCTGAAGTCCGATGTTTTGCTGCTGCTGATGGGGTTGTTTATCAGCACTTATGCAATTTACAGCTTGTGGATTAAAACCCGTCCGGCGCAATTGTCCGCCGGGTGGGCAATGCCGATGGGCACGGTGGGCGGGATGTTCGGGGCGCTGTTTGGCAGTGGCGGCTTCTTATATGCAATCTATCTGAACAGTCGGCTGCCCAAGGACGCGGCCCGGGCGACTCAGAGTGCGCTGATCAGTTGCAGCACCGTGGTGCGTTTGAGCCTGTTTGCCATCGCCGGTGTGTATGCCGAGCTACCCTTGTTGGTATTGGCGCTGTGTTTGTTGCCGGCGATGGCGCTGGGCTTGTGGATCGGCCGGCGGTTGACCATGAAATTGTCCCGCGAGACATTCGTGCGGCTGGTGACCTGGCTGGTGCTGGCCAGCGGGATTGCCTTGATCGGGCGCTACTTGAGTACTTGACCGGATTTCGTCAGGGATTAAGCTGCCGGCCGCCTTGGCGTTATCGCGGGCAAGCCTCGCTCCTACAAGGGATTGGTGTTGTTCCATAAATTTCCCTGTAGGAGCGAGGCTTGCCCGCGAAGGCGTCATCCGACACACCGCAGAAATATCCATTTGACGCAGTAGGCTTGCACCATGAACTCGCAAAGCATCATCGTCCCGAAAATCTCCACCCTGCCGGTGCATGAACCCCGGGCCCGGGCGGTCGTGCGTTGGCTGGTGCGCAAGAACATCATTAAAGAAGAACTGACCACCTGTGGCCGCACCGGCAATCGCATGGCCCACGCCATCGCCGACGGTGCCCGCGCGGTAGTTTTGCACCCTGACGCGCTGCCGTTCGGCGAGCCGGTCAATGGCCTGGAAATCATCACCAAGCGCTGCATCTACACACCGGCCAAGGGGTTTCTCGAAGAAGCCGGCTGCGCCGAGTGCCGCAAGGAGATCGGCGAAGCATTGTTCGAAAGCCTGGAAGACTGGATGCCGGGGCGTACCGATAATTTCACGTGCCCTGAGTGCGGGCATGAAGATGACATCAACGGCTTTCTGTTCTTGCAGGAATGCGGTTTTTCCAACCTGGGTTTCATCTTCAACAACTGGCTCGAGGCCGGGTTCACGCAGAGCTTCATCGACGAATTCGCCGATTGGCTGGATCAACCTGTGAGCTGGGTCAAAGTCGAACTTTAAACCTGAGCTGGTCCCGTACTGTAGTAGCGAGGCTTGCCCGCGAAGGTATCGCTGCGGTACATCAGATGCACCGAGTCGATGCCTTCGCGGGCAAGCCTCGCTACTACGGGATTCGTGTGCCAAAACCTCCGTCGATCACCGCGTCGATAATAGACAGAGTTTTACATTGAACCCGAGGGGGTGTCTGACTATAATGGCGCGCTTCCATTTTCCCGCTCGGGAGCCCCCGCGATGCTGCGTATCAGCCAAGAAGCTCTGACCTTCGACGACATTCTTTTAGTGCCCGGTTATTCCGAGGTTCTTCCTAACGAAGTCAGTCTCAAGACCCGCCTTACCCGTGGCATCGAGCTGAATATTCCACTGGTTTCTGCTGCCATGGACACCGTTACTGAAGCCCGCTTGGCAATTGCCATGGCTCAGGAAGGTGGCATCGGCATCATTCACAAGAACATGACCATCGAGCAGCAAGCTGCCGAAGTGCGTAAGGTCAAGCGGTACGAGGCCGGCGTGGTCAAGGACCCGATCACCATCGAGGCTGACGCCACGGTTCGTGAACTGTTCGAACTCACCCGCCTGCATAACATCTCCGGCGTACCGGTACTGCACGATGGCGACCTGGTCGGCATCGTCACTTCCCGTGACGTGCGTTTCGAAAACCGTATGGATGCCGCCGTCCGTGAAGTGATGACGCCTAAAGAGCGTCTGGTCACGGTCAAGGAAGGCGCCAACAAGAACGACGTGCGCGAACTGCTGCACAAGCACCGTATCGAACGCGTGCTGATCGTCGATGACAAATTCGCCCTCAAAGGCATGATGACCGTCAACGACATCGAAAAAGCCAAGGCCTATCCGCTGGCGAGCAAGGACGATCAAGGTCGTCTGCGCGTTGGCGCTGCGGTCGGCACCGGTAAAGACACCGGTGACCGCGTAGCTGCCCTGGTCCACGCTGGCGTTGATGTGGTAGTGGTCGACACTGCTCACGGTCACTCCAAAGGCGTGATCGACCGCGTTCGCTGGGTCAAACAGAACTTCCCTGAAGTGCAGGTCATCGGCGGCAACATCGCCACCGGCGCTGCCGCCAAGGCCCTGGCCGAAGCTGGCGCTGACGCAGTCAAGGTCGGTATCGGCCCTGGCTCGATCTGCACCACCCGTATCGTCGCCGGCGTCGGCGTCCCGCAAATCAGTGCCATCGCCAACGTCGCCGCAGCCCTCGAAGGCACCGGCGTTCCGTTGATCGCCGACGGCGGCATCCGTTTCTCCGGTGACCTGTCCAAGGCCATCGTTGCCGGTGCTTCCTGCGTGATGATGGGCTCCATGTTTGCCGGTACCGAAGAAGCGCCAGGCGAGATCGAACTGTTCCAGGGCCGTTCTTACAAGGCTTACCGTGGCATGGGTTCGCTGGGCGCCATGTCCCAGGCTCAAGGTTCCTCCGACCGTTACTTCCAGGACTCCTCGGCCGGCGCCGAGAAACTGGTTCCGGAAGGCATCGAAGGGCGTGTTCCGTACAAGGGCACCCTGAGCGCCATCATCCATCAACTGATGGGCGGCCTGCGTTCCTCGATGGGTTACACCGGCAGTGCCGACATCGAAGAAATGCGTACCAAGCCTGAGTTCGTGCGGATCACCGGCGCTGGCATGGCCGAGTCCCACGTTCACGACGTACAGATCACCAAAGAAGCGCCAAACTATCGGGTCGGCTGACGCCGACAGCTATAAGCCACAAGCTAAGAGCTGCAAGCGGTACTGCGATTACGCAGCTACCGCGCAGCTTCCGACTACTTGCAGCTTGCAGCTTGAAGCTAGCAACTGCTTTTTGAGTTCTTTCCCATGTCCCTCGACATTCACGCTCACCGCATCCTGATCCTCGACTTCGGTTCCCAGTACACCCAGCTGATTGCCCGCCGTGTGCGTGAAATCGGCGTGTACTGCGAACTGCATCCGTTCGACATGGACGACGAGGCGATTCGCGAATTCGCTCCAAAAGGCGTCATTCTCGCCGGCGGCCCCGAGTCCGTGCACGAAGCCGACAGCCCGCGCTGCCCGCAAGCGGTGTTTGACCTGGGCGTTCCGGTCTTCGGTATTTGCTACGGCATGCAAACCATGGCTGAACAGCTGGGGGGCAAGGTCGAAGGTTCCGATCTGCGCGAATTCGGTTACGCCCGCGTTGATGTGGTCGGCAAGAGCCGCCTGCTCGATGGCATCGAAGACCATATCGACGCCGATGGCCTGTTCGGCCTCGACGTATGGATGAGCCACGGTGACAAGGTCACCAAACTGCCGGAAGACTTCCACATCCTGGCCAGCACCCCGAGCTGCCCGATTGCCGGCATGTTCAGTGACGAGCGCCGCTATTACGGCGTGCAGTTCCACCCGGAAGTGACCCACACCAAGCAGGGCGGTCGCATTCTCTCGCGCTTCATCCTCGACATCTGCGGCTGCGAAGCCCTGTGGACCCCTTCGAAGATTGCTGAAGACGCCATCGCCCAGGTCCGCGCCCAGGTTGGCACCGACAACGTGTTGCTCGGCCTGTCCGGCGGCGTTGACTCCTCGGTGGTTGCCGCGTTGCTGCACAAGGCTATCGGCGACCAGTTGACTTGCGTCTTCGTCGACAACGGCCTGCTGCGCCTGCACGAAGGCGAGCAAGTGATGGCCATGTTCGCCGAGAACATGGGCGTCAAGGTGATCCGCGCCAACGCCGAGGACCAGTTCCTCGACAATCTGGCAGGCGAAAGCGACCCAGAGAAGAAGCGCAAGATCATCGGCCGTACCTTCATCGACGTGTTCGATGCGCAATCCAGCAAACTGGATAACATCAAGTACCTCGCCCAAGGCACCATTTACCCGGACGTGATCGAGTCGGCTGGCGCGAAAAGCGGCAAGGCTCACGTGATCAAGTCGCACCACAACGTGGGTGGCCTGCCGGAAGAAATGAACCTCAAGCTGGTTGAACCCCTGCGCGAGCTGTTCAAGGACGAAGTCCGTCGTCTGGGCCTGGAGCTGGGCTTGCCGTACGACATGGTCTACCGTCACCCGTTCCCGGGCCCGGGCCTGGGCGTGCGGATTCTTGGTGAAGTGAAGAAGGAATACGCCGACCTGCTGCGTCGCGCCGACCACATCTTCATTGAAGAACTGCGTAAAGCCGACTGGTACCACAAGGTCAGCCAGGCGTTCGTGGTGTTCCAGCCAGTGAAATCGGTGGGCGTTGTCGGCGATGGCCGTCGTTACGCCTGGGTCGTGGCCCTGCGTGCCGTGGAAACCATCGACTTCATGACCGCGCGTTGGGCACACCTGCCTTACGAACTGCTGGAAACCGTTTCCGGCCGCATCATCAACGAAATCGAAGGCATCTCCCGTGTTACTTACGACGTGTCGAGCAAGCCGCCGGCGACGATTGAGTGGGAGTGATCCCGCACAAGCCTTGATGGCTTGAACGCTGAAGCATGAACAAGCCGCGTGAAATTCGATTTCACGCGGCTTTTTCGTTCCCGGGTTACAGCGGTTTCGACCACCCGGCCAGCTTCAGCCCCATCGCATCCAACCCTTGTAAAAGTGCCTTGATACCGCCATAGCGTTTGCCACTGACCGAAGGCCAGTTAGGGCGTTCGATGTAGTAGCGGCCGCCATCGTTTTGGATCAGGGTGCGGACGATTGAGTTGTTGCGGCTGCGGTGAACCAGAAACGTCATGCCGGGTTGAAGCTTCAAGGTGTACATACCTTGGTGAGATAACAGAGCTTCGATCTCTGTCATGGATTGTGCTATCCAGGGCGTTTCGACTTGCAAGCGTAAGTCACCCCTGACCAGTGCGGTACGATCGAATATATCGTTGCCCATGGGCAGGATTTTCCCCGGATCGACTTCAATACCGTGGGAGGTTCCTTCGGCAACGTCTTCCACACGAATGCCGATGCCTTCTTCCAGTTCGCTGACGCCGGCAACGCCTTCGAAGGTGTTGGAGTGGGAGTTGCCCATCAGCGCCACCCATTTATGCGCGCCGCGAACCGCCTGGTCGGTACGAATGATTGATCTGGCGAAATAGTTCATCATTTTCTGACGCGCCGTTTCGTCGATAAAGCGTTCCTGGTCCGGGACGATGTCCATGCCGTTGAGTCTGTAACTGGCCATGCAGTCAATGGCTTGCACATGAATACCCTGTTTCCCGGCTTCCTTGACCAGGCCGAGGAACGTATCGCGTTCAAGCGGATCGGTCATGTTCCCGGTATCGAGCACTTTCAGGTAACGCTCCAGTTCTTTTGACATGACCCCGGTTTGCCCGAAGGAGTCCAGTGCCGCCTGATGAAAGTCGGTCAGCAAATGTTCCATGTAGAGGGTTTTCACATTTCTGCGGGCCAGCAGTGCCATGTTATCGATCAGCCATTGTTTACTGCCGATTCCGTCATGGCTCTCGCCGATGACCAGACCTCGGGCATGGTCGAAAATCTTTTCGATAATTTCCTCGGCTGTGGCGTTGGGGTTCAATTGAGGAATGGGAGGCCGCTCGGGCAGGTTGAGGTCGGCATAGAAACGTATGGCATCACGATAAAGACGCTTTCTGATGGCTTTGAAGTCTCTATGGGCATCGAAGTCATCAAGGCTGTCGTAGGCATCTCGCAGCGCATCATCGTCTGACCCGGCAGCGCCGTCCTCCAGCTGCGGTTTCAACTGAGGGGGAACGTCATATTCCGAGGCGGGCAGCGGTACCGTCGGTGCGCGGTTGGGCTCCCGTGCCGTGCTCGTGCCGGCAGTGGCGGGCGTCTTGCCACCGCCCTTGAGCCCGTTGCGCGACACTATTTGCCATTTCCCTTCCTCGTTCAGGCGTACCGGAATCGAATCCCTGAAGCTGTGCGGGTTTTCCGGATCGATGATCGCCCAGTGACCTGTGCCATTGAGATCACTCTCATAGCGAACGTAGTAAGCGAGATCGTCCATCATGATGGCGGTTGAAGGGTTGGCATTGACTTGGAAGATACCCTGGAATTTCCCCGGCCCGGCACCAGGTGTTTCGCCTTCGAGCAGTTCATTGGCTTGCCAGTGATCGGGCACCATGGGGCTTTGCCGGGTTTCTGGCAGTGTGGGTGTGAGTTCTTCAATCAGTGACGCTTCACCGGTTACTGCGGCGGCGGGTTTGGGGGCATTCGCTTCCATCAGCTCGGCCATTTCCTTCGCCTCGGCAGCGTTAACTTCGGCGCCGATGTCTTCCAGTGCGCCCGGGCCTTTAATGACAAGCAGATTGAACAGCACATCAATGCCGCTGAGCACTGCGCCGAGGATGCCGGCCTTGCGTTCTTCGGCGGTATTACCGTTAACCGCTTGATCAATGTTCAGGCCCAGGTTGGCGATGCTGGCGCCGATCACCGGCAGTGCGACGGGCCAGCCGACAACCGCCATCGGGCCGAACACTTTCACACCGGCGCTGAGGTAACCGATCCAGAGTTTTTTGCGTAGATCGCCATCGGAGGTCAGCGAAAGTCGGGCTTCAGTGAACATCGCATCTTTGGTCGAGTCGCCTAGCCAATTGAAGGCATCGCCGGTAATGGCCTGGTTTTTTGGGTTGATCAGGTGATGGTCGTACTTGCCCCAGGTGCTGACCAGCCGGTTCATGATATCGCTGATGTTCTCGGCGATATCCTGTCGATCAGCCAGGGAAAAATGCGCCATGAATGTTTGGCGAGCGTCTTCTTTGTTCATCCGCAGCAGCATCCAGTAGTGCATGTCCGTTGCGGTTTCCAGCACCTGGAAGGCATCGGCTTCACCGGGCAGATACACAATTTGCCGGCCCTTGGGGGCGATGAAGCGAAGAATATGGGTGGATGTGTATTGGTCGACATCCAGGGTCCGAACGCTGTCAGAACAGGGATGTCGGGCCTGCAACAACTGCAGGTTGACCGGCCAGGTGATCGGGCCGATGACGGCAGTGGTGATGAACTGGAAATCCTCGTCGCTCAACTGGCGTTTGTCCCGTGCCTCCACGGCTTTGCCGAGGAAGCTGCACTTGGCCAGTGTGCGGAAATCAGTGCCCGAATCATTCCAGAAGGCGGTCAGTCGGTCGGTGTACAGCGAACAGAAATCAATGCTCCAGAAATCCTTCAGTACCTCGTTGCCATGCAGGCGTACTTCATTGGTTTCATCGAACGTGCCGGCGTTCGGGCCGGCAGTGTAGAAGCCTGCATACACGTCGAGCAGATCGGCGTTGTCCTGGTCGGCAACCCGGAAACGGTGGATCACCAGTTGTGTCAGGGTCATGGAAGATGTCGGCGTGGCCTTGGCATGCTCCCAACCGGTGAAGGCTTTCGAACTGCTTTGGGAGGCGTCAAAGCGATGGAAGTACACCCGATCCGGATCGAGATCGGTGATGCCATATTTCTTCAGCAGATCACGGGCGACCTCGTGAGCCGTGTCTTGCAGACTGGGGCAGGTCTGGATGATGCGGGTGGCGATCGCCTTGAGCGCGGCCTTGTCGGCGGCATTGGGCAGTGGGCGTATTTCGGTCGGGGTCATGCTCTCTATCCTTGAGAAACGGGCGTCGAGGATGACCCGTTCGCTCAAGGACTGTGCACTACATAGTTATGCCCATTGGGATTCAGTACCGTGTAGCGTCAGCGCCGTGCCACATCCGAAAAGTAGAACTTGTCCAGCGTATGCCGCGACTCGGTGTACTCGAACTGCCGGCCGTCCTGCAAAAACGTCTGATTACTGACCACGATCACATGGCTCTGGCCATCGAGGTCCAGGTGTTGCTGGTCGTCCTTGCTGCGGGGCACCGCTTCAATGGTGCGCTGGGCGTAGGCGATTTGCAGTTGCAGGGTTTGCTCGATGAAGGCGTAGATCGAGTGCTCGGCGATGTCGCGGGACAAGCCGGGAATCACGTCGCTGACGAAATGGTTGATGTCCAGAATCACCCGTTTGCCGTCGATCCGGCGCACGCGTTTGATCCGCGTGATCAGGCTGCCTTGTTCGGCCTTGATGTGTTCGAGCAGTGGACCTTCGAGGGGGATTTGTGTGAACTCGACCACCTCGGTGCTGACGTCGTTGCCCAGTCGCGGGTAGGTTTCCTGGAAACTGACGATGCCGCCGAGCTGAAACTCGATCGGGTTGGTCGACAGCACAAAGGTGCCTTTGCCGTGGATTTTCTGGGCGAAGCCGCGCTCCTGCAATTGCTCGATGGCCTTGCGCACGGTGCCGCGGCTGGCCTGGTAGCTGTCCATCAGTTCGGTTTCGGACGGCAATCGGGCGCCGCGTTCCAGACGTTCGGTCGTGATGCTGGCAAGCAGATCGCTGTAGATCTGGTTGTATTTACTCATGGGGATGGCTCTGTGCCGCGCTGTGCTCAAGGTTTTGAACCTTAAGGGCAGGGTAGGGGTTTGTCCATGCGGGTTTAGGTTTCTTCGACTTTTGAGGTAGGAAATATCGCCGCTTGTCGGGTTCAGGATAAACAAAACCAAACTCGTCTGTACGAGTTGTTGCAATAACTCGTACAGACGAGTACTTTTCGCTTCGGCGTGCTGCCAATAACAAAAAACTACAGCGGAAGAACAAGCATGAGCCACGACTATCCGAACATCGCCTCCGAGCTGCTGCACAGCCTCGGTGGCAGCGATAACCTCGAGCAGGCCGCGCATTGCGTCACACGCTTGCGCCTGGCCCTCAAGGACCCGAGCCTGGTGAACAGCGCCACGCTGAACCAGATCGATCTGGTCAAAGGTTCGTTCTATACCGGTGGCCTGTTCCAGGTAGTCATCGGCCCCGGCGAAGTGGAAAAGGTCTACGCCGAGCTGCGCCGGCAAACCGGTCTCGCCGCCTCGACCATCGCCGACGTCAAACAGAAAAGCGCGGACAAGATCCATCCGATGCAGCGATTGGTGCGGGTGTTTTCCGACGTATTCATGCCGATCCTTCCGGCGCTGATCATTGCCGGCCTGCTGATGGGCATCAACAACCTGATCGGCGCCAAGGGCATGTTCATCGAGGGCAAGACCCTGCTGGACGCCTACCCCAAGCTTGACGGGCTCTGGAGCCTGATCAACCTGATGGCCAACACCTCGTTCGTGTTTCTCCCGGCACTGGTGGGCTGGTCGGCGGCCAAGCGCTTTGGCGGCAGCGAAATCCTCGGCATCGTGCTCGGCCTGATGCTGGTGCACCCGGATCTGCTCAATGCCTGGAACTACGGCAAAGCGGTGGCTGGGCTTGAAGGGCAGAGCCTGCCGTACTTCGACATCCTGGGTATGTTTCAGATCGAGAAGGTCGGTTATCAGGGGCAAATCCTGCCGATCCTGATGGCGGCCTATGTGATGAGCGTCATCGAAAAGTGGCTGCGGGCGCGGGTGCCTAATGCGGTGCAATTGTTGGTGGTGCCGATCACCACCATCGTCGTCACCGGCGTGCTGGCGCTGGCGGTGATTGGCCCGGTGACCCGTCATCTGGGGATTCTCATCACCGAAGGCGTGGTCACCCTGTTCGACCTGGCACCCATGATCGGCGGCGCTATTTTCGGCCTGCTCTACGCACCGCTGGTGATCACCGGCATGCACCACATGTTTCTCGCGGTGGACTTGCAACTGATCTCGACCCAGGGCGGCACCTTCATCTGGCCGATGATTGTCATGTCCAACGTCGCCCAAGGCAGCGCGGCACTGGCGGTGTTCTACATGACCCGCAGTGTGCGGGACAAAAGCATGGCCTCGACGTCGGCGATTTCCGCTTACTTCGGCATCACTGAACCGGCGATGTTCGGGGTCAACCTGCGCTACAAATTTCCGTTTTATGCGGCCCTGATCGGCTCGGCGCTGGGCAGCATTTTCCTGTCGATGAACAAGGTCCAGGCTTCGGCGATCGGCGTTGGCGGGTTGCCCGGTTTCATCTCGATCATTCCGCAATTCATTCCGATGTTCGTGGTCGGGATGGTGATTGCCATGGTCGTGCCGTTTGTTCTGACCTGCGGTTTGAGCATGAGGATTGTCCGGCCCGGGTATCGGGTCGCCTGACAGATCGCATTCGCGGGCAAGCCTCGCTCCTACATTGCAAAACCCTGTAGGCGCGAGGCTTGCCCGCGAAGAGGCCCCAAGGCCAGTACAAAACTTACTGAAGGAATCCCGCCATGCAAGATTGGCAACGTTCGGTGATCTACCAGATCTACCCGAAGAGTTTTCACAGCCACGCCGGCAACCCCACGGGGGATTTGCTCGGCGTCGTGGCCAAGCTCGACTACCTGCACTGGCTGGGTGTCGATTGCCTGTGGATCACGCCGTTCCTGCGTTCGCCCCAGCGCGACAACGGTTACGACATCAGCGATTACTACGCCATCGATCCCAGCTACGGGACCATGGCCGACTGCGAGTTGCTGATCGCCGAGGCCGGCAAGCGCGGGATCAAATTGATGCTCGACATCGTGGTCAACCACACCTCGATCGAACACACCTGGTTCCAGCAGGCCCGCAGCAGCCTCGACAACCCTTACCGCGATTTCTACATCTGGCGTGACCAGCCGAACAATTGGGAATCCAAATTCGGCGGTTCCGCCTGGGAGTACGAGGCCCAGACCGGTCAGTATTACCTGCACCTGTTCGACCACACGCAGGCCGACCTGAACTGGGATAACCCCCAAGTGCGCGCCGAAGTGTTCAAGATGATGCGCTTCTGGCGCGACAAAGGCGTGGGCGGTTTCCGGCTGGACGTGATCAATCTGATTTCCAAACCGGCGGATTTCCCTGAGGACAACAGCGACGGTCGACGCTTCTACACCGATGGCCCAAACGTTCACGATTACTTGCAGCAGATGCACCGCGAAGTGTTCGAAGGCCATGACCTGATCAACGTCGGCGAGATGTCGTCTACCAGCCTGGAACACTGCATTCGTTATTCGCGGCCGGAGTCGAAAGAGCTGTCGATGACTTTCAACTTTCATCACCTGAAAGTTGATTACCCGAACCTGCAGAAGTGGGTCCGCGCCGATTTCGATTTCCTCGCACTCAAGCGCATCCTCTCCGACTGGCAGACCGGCATGCAGGCCGGCGGCGGCTGGAACGCGCTGTTCTGGTGTAACCACGACCAGCCGCGTGTGGTCTCGCGTTTTGGTCACGATGGCGAACATCGGGTGGTGTCGGCGAAGATGCTCGGCACGGCGCTGCATTTTTTGCAGGGCACGCCGTTCGTGTATCAAGGCGAAGAACTGGGCATGACCAATCCGGGCTTCGATCACATCGATCAATACCGCGACGTCGAAACCCTGAACATCTTCCGGCTCAAGCGTGAAGCCGGTAGCAGCGACGCCGATAACATGGCGGCGATCATGCAGAAGTCCAGGGACAACGGTCGTACGCCGATGCACTGGAACGCTGAGCCGAACGCCGGTTTCAGCGCTGCCGAACCCTGGATCGGTGTACCGGCCAACGCGGCGCAGATCAACGTCGCGCAGCAACTCGACGATCCGGATTCCGTGTTGCATCACTACCGTCGTTTGATTGCCCTGCGCCGCAGTGAAACGTTGATGTCCGACGGTGTTTACCGGCAGTTATTGCCTGAGCACACACGAATCTGGGCCTACGTGCGCGAAGGGCATGGCGAGCGTTTGCTGGTACTGAACAACTTCTACGGCACGCCGTGCGAAGTCGAATTGCCGCCAGAGGCGATCAGTGAAGCGATGACGCAACGCCTGGTCATCAGCAACTACCCGGAGAGTCCGCATCGAAGCCGACAGGTCTTTTTGCGGCCTTATGAATCGTTCGTTCTGCACCTGAGCGACCACTAACGCTTAACCAATAAAACACCGTTTAAAAAGCACACGCAGAACACTGCGCGGGGGAGTTTTGCGCGCCGATTTTTGCTGCATCACACAATAAAAATAATGAGGTGGTTTTTGAAAACAACAATAAATCGCAGCCTTGTAGCGGCGGGCATATACCTGGCATTACCGTTATCGGCCCATGCGCTGGAGTTCGCCGGCTATATGCGTAGCGGTGTCGGCACCTCGGTCAACAGCAGCTCCCAGTCGTGCTTTCAATTACCGGGCGCGCAGTCGAAATACCGGTTGGGTAACGAATGCGAACAGTATGCGGAGCTGGAGTTGCGTCAGGATCTGTTCACCCTGGACGACGGCTCGGTGTTCAGTGTCGACGGCATGGCCTCGCTGTATAACCAGTACGACCGCAGCCTGACGTTCAACGGGGATAACGGTTCGGTGCGCATGCCGCAGCTGTATGCGCAATGGTCGAACATGCCCAGC
>NZ_MUNM01000043.1 GCF_002286815.1 Pseudomonas sp. PICF141 | reverse complement strand
TGGTTGCGGGAGCCGGATTTGAACCGACGACCTTCGGGTTATGAGCCCGACGAGCTACCAGACTGCTCCATCCCGCGTCTGTGTGGCGGCATTCTACAGAGGATCGCAGGGCTGTCAACCTGCAATTTCGGTAAAACCTGTTCCTGTTCAAGCGCTTAGGTGAAAAATGGCGCGGCCAATCGGTCTGAAACGCAGGCAGGGCAAGGCTTGTGGCTCTATCGGTAGTGGGCTTTCGATTGAGAAAATAAATTTCTTCGGTACTTTTCCTACAAAGGAAAAAGAACATTCAGAGTACTGGTGCTATATACAGGTGTCAGTGCGATACTGCCGGTCATGACTCGCCCACACCTCATTTCTTCGCCGAACCCTGCTTTTATATGACACAGCGAAAGATCATCCACATCGATTGTGACTGCTTCTACGCCGCCATCGAGATGCGCGACGACCCGCGCCTGGCCGGCAAGCCATTGGCGGTGGGCGGCTCGGCAGATCGGCGTGGGGTGATTGCCACCTGTAACTATGAAGCGCGGGCTTATGGCGTACGCTCGGCCATGTCTTCCGGACATGCCTTGAAACTCTGTCCAGACCTGACCATCGTCAAGCCGCGCATGGAGGCCTATCGAGAGGCATCGAAGGAAATTCATACGATCTTTCGCGATTACACCGACTTGATCGAGCCGCTGTCCCTGGATGAGGCTTACCTAGATGTGTCGGACAGTGCGCATTTTGGCGGCAGCGCCACGCGAATCGCCCAAGACATTCGCCGCAGGGTCTCCAATCAATTGCACATCACCGTGTCGGCCGGCGTGGCGCCAAACAAGTTTCTCGCCAAGATTGCCAGTGACTGGAAAAAGCCTAACGGCTTGTTCGTGATCACGCCGGATCAGGTGGAAGACTTCGTCAGTGGTTTGCCAGTGAGCAAACTGCACGGCGTTGGCAAAGTGACCGCCGACAAACTCGGCAGGCTCGGCATTGTCGATTGCTCACATTTGCGCGAATGGAACAAGTTGGCGCTGGTGCGTGAGTTCGGCAGCTTCGGCGAGCGGCTCTGGAGCCTGGCTCGTGGGATCGATGAGCGGTTGGTGCATAACGACAGTCGCCGGCAATCGATCAGCGTCGAAAACACTTATGACACGGACTTGCCGGATCTGGCGAGTTGTCTGAATAAATTGCCCGAGTTGCTGGAATCCTTGAGCGGCCGCATGGCAAGGATCGACAGCAGTTATCGGCCGGGCAAGCCGTTCGTCAAAGTGAAATTTCATGACTTTACCCAGACTACGTTGGAGCAGGCCGGGGCAGGGCGGGATCTGGGGAGTTATCAGTTGCTGCTGACCCAGGCTTTTAACCGTGGCGGGAAACCGGTGCGGTTGTTGGGGATCGGGGTGAGGCTGGAGGATTTACGGGGCGGGTTTGAGCAGATGGAGTTGTTTGAGCGGTAGGGGCAGGGTTTTGGTGCGGTGGTGTATGCAATGACGCCTTCGCGGGCAAGCCTCGCTCCTACGGGTATTGCGTAATCCTTGTAGGAGCGAGGCTTGCCCGCGAAGCTTTTGACTTTAATTCGGTCCCGGATCCGCCACCAGTCGCCCGGCATCCTTGGTCAATGACTTGAGGAATTCGGTCTGCAACTCGGGATCGTTGCGGGTCAGTTCGATCAGGCTCTGCTCCAGCTCGCTGGCTTCTTCTTCCAGACCCAGTTCCGACAGGCGTTTGACCCGGTGTACCCACTGGCTCACTTCATCGTCTTCGAGGTCGTCGTAAATCAAGCCATGGGCTTCGAGCAGCTTGCCGCGCAAGTTGCTGCTGATTGCCAGGGACGAGTCGGTGTGCACATCGTCCTTATTGTCCTCGACACTGATCTGCAGCTTGCCCAGGTGATTGAGGTCATGTTCGGCGAACGGGCTGTCCAGCAGGTTCAGGCGCAGCACGCCGTTACGGTCGGTGGTCAGTTCGAAGGTGTTCTTGCTGGCCTTGACCTGCACCGGACGCTCGCTCCACGGCAGGCTCGAGTATTCCGTGCGCTTGTCGCGCTGGACTTCGTCGATACCCGCCAGGTTCTGTTGCGCCCGACCATGGGACTGCGCGTTCATGAATGGGTTGAGCCCGGCGAAACCATAGCTGAGCCAGTCCTTGGTCACGCTGTCCGACAGATTGCCGAGGGCGAACACGTTGACCACGTTCGCACCGACACCGGCCACCACAGCCACCGCGCCCAGCGGGATCTCATAAACCTCCCGCCAGGGTTGGTAAGGCGTATAGCGATCGTAGTGGCGCGTGACTTCGAACTCGGTGACTTCGAAAGTTTTCTGCTCGTGGATTTTCACCCGACGTTGTGGCAGCTCGAGCACCTTGGGCTCGCCGACATCGATCTGCAGGCTGTGATCGAGCAATTTACGCTCGACCCGTTCCTCGTGCTCGTTGCGTTGTGACATCTGATTGGCACAGCCGCTGACCAGCAGGGCGCCGCACAGGGCGGCGCCACCGAGGCCTAAGGTGTTTCGCTTGAACATGACGTCTCTATCTGGTGTCAGCGGCGGATACGGGCCTGGAGGAAAGACAGCACGTCAGCGACCGGCAGCGCTTGCGCCTCGGCCTCTGTGCGGCTCTTGTATTCCAGATTGCCGTCGGCGAGACCGCGGTCACTGACCACGATCCGGTGTGGAATGCCGATCAGCTCCATGTCCGCGAACTTGATGCCCGGGCTGGTTTTCTTGTCGCGGTCGTCCAGCAGCACTTCGAAGCCGGCGGCAGTCAGTTCTGCATAGAGCTTGTCGGTGGCTTCGCGAACCTGTTCGGTTTCATAGCGCAGCGGTACCAGGGCAATCTGGAACGGGGCCAGAGCATCGCTCCAGATAATCCCGTTCTCGTCGTTGCTTTGTTCGATGGCGGCTGCCACCACGCGGGATACACCAATACCGTAGCAACCCATTTCCAGGGTGACCGGCTTGCCGTTCTCGCCCAGCACTTCGCACTTCATCGCTTTGCTGTACTTGTTGCCCAGCTGGAAGATGTGCCCGACTTCGATGCCGCGCTTGATTTCCAGGGTGCCTTTGCCGTCAGGGCTCGGATCACCGGCCACGACGTTGCGCAGGTCGGCGACGGTCGGAACCGGCAGATCACGTTCCCAGTTCACGCCGAAGTAATGCTTGTCATCGATGTTGGCGCCGATGCCGAAGTCGCTCATCAGCTCGACGGAGCGATCGATGATGATGGGCAGTGGCAGGTTCAACGGGCCAAGGGAACCGGCGCCGGCGCCAATGGCGTCGCGCAATTCAGCTTCAGAAGCCATGACCAGCGGGCTGGCCACGCCAGGCTGGTTAGCGGCCTTGATTTCGTTCAGCTCGTGATCGCCACGGATGATCAGGGCAATCAGTTTGCCTTTCTCTTCAGCGTGCACCACCAGGGTCTTGATGGTCTTTTCGATCGGCAGGTTGAAGCCTTCGACCAGTTGCGCAATGGTCTTGGCGTTCGGCGTGTCGACCAGGCGCAGCTCTTCGGTTGGCGCGGCGCGAGAGGTTTCGCGCGGCACGGCTTCGGCCTTTTCGATATTCGCCGCATAGTCGGAACCGTTGCTGAAGACGATATCGTCTTCACCGGACTCGGCCAGCACATGGAATTCGTGGGAGCCGGCACCACCGATCGAACCGTTGTCGGCTTCGACCGGGCGGAATTTCAGGCCCAGGCGAGTGAACACGTTGCAGTACGCCTGGTGCATGCGGTCGTAGGTGATCTGCAGCGAAGGCTGGTCAGCGTGGAACGAATAGGCGTCCTTCATGATGAATTCGCGGCCGCGCATCAAACCGAAGCGTGGGCGGATTTCGTCACGGAATTTGGTCTGGATCTGATACAGGTTGATCGGCAGCTGTTTATAGCTGCTCAACTCGTTGCGCATCAGGTCGGTGATGACTTCTTCGTGAGTCGGGCCGGCACAGAAGTCGCGCCCATGGCGATCCTTGAAACGCAGCAATTCAGGGCCGTACTCTTCCCAGCGGCCGGATTCCTGCCACAGCTCAGCCGGTTGAGTGCTCGGCATCAACACTTCGAGAGAGCCGGCGGCGTTCATTTCTTCACGCACGATGGCTTCAACCTTGCGCATCACTCGCAAGCCCATGGGCAGCCAGGTATACAGGCCGGAGGCGAGTTTGCGGATCATGCCGGCGCGCAGCATCAGCTGATGGCTGATGACGACCGCGTCGGAAGGCGTTTCTTTCTGTGTGGCGAGCAAAAATTGACTGGTGCGCATGGTTGGCCGTTGTCGGTTGCTGATGACGAGAAATGACGGAACATTGTACGGGCGAGATCTGCTGGCGTACAGGCGTGTGGCCGGCTGTGTCGCAGAGGGAGAAAAGCTGCTCCCTCTGCGATGCATCCTGCATTAAATACCTACGATTCTTCCGCGACCGGGGACTGCACCGGTTCTGGCGTCGGCGTCGGACCCGCGCGGCGGTTTTCCTGGAACCAGTGCAAGGCGATCAACACCAAGGTTGGAACACCCAGCAGGGCCGTGATCAGGAAGAAGTTGTGATAGCCGAATTTTTCCACCATGACCCCTGAGTAGCCACCGATCAGGCGGGGCAGCAAGAGCATGATCGAGCTGAGCAGGGCGTACTGGGTGGCGGAGAACTTGAGGTTGGTCAGGCTCGACAGGTAAGCGACAAATGCCGACGTTGCCAGGCCCGAGCTGAAGTTGTCCAGCGAGATGGTGGCGATCAGCATTTGCAGATGGGCGCCCATATCCGTGAGCATCAGGAACAGCAGGTTGGTACCGGCCGATGCAACGCCGCCAATGAACAGGATAGGCAGGATGCCGAAGCGTACGATCAGCAGGCCGCCCATGCCGGCGCCGACCAGTGTCATGATCAGGCCGAAAATTTTGCTGACGCTGGCAATCTGATCCTTGGTGAACCCTTGGTCGATGTAGAACACGTTGGCCATCACGCCCATGACCGTATCGGACATCCGATAGGTGGCGATCAGCCCGAGCAGCAGCAGGGCTTGCCAGCGGTAACGCAGGATGAAGTCATTGACCGGCGTCAGCACCGGGGCCAAACCACGGCGACCCATGGCCGACAAGCACAGGCCGGTAAGCGTGATATAGAGGATCGCCCGCAGGAACGCACGGTCTTCGAGCAGCAGGTCGAGCACGCTGACGTCGTCGAACAGTACGCTGGCGAAGTCAGTGTTGTAGAGCTGGGTGAACATCGCCGGTACGGACACCAGCAGCACGATCAGCACGAATACCGACGCCAACTGGTGCACAAAGCTGTAGCGCCCGGCCTGCAACTGAGTGCGCAAAGGCACCGGCGGTTCGCGCATGAACAGGGTGGTCAGCAGTGCCGGGATCATCAAGACGCCGAACAGCACATAGGTGCCGGTCCACGCCGCATGCTTATAGTTGAAACCGGTGGAGCCGAAGCCTTCAGCGAAGAACAGTGCGCCGGCAGTCGCCAGCAGGGCGGCGACCCGATAGCCGGCCATATAGCTGGCCGCCAACGCGGCTTGGCGGGTTTCGTCGGCGATTTCCAGGCGATAAGCGTCGACGGCGATGTCTTGCGTCGCCGAGGCGAAGGCGACGACCACGGCGATCGCGATCAACCAGGACAGGTGCTTTTGCGGGTCGCAGAAGCCCATGCCGATCAGGCCCAGGATCACGAGTGCCTGGGCCAGTACCAGCCAGGAGCGTCGTCGGCCAAGCTTGCCAAGAAATGGCAGGCGCCATTGGTCGAGCAGCGGCGACCAGACCCATTTAAAGGCGTAGGCCAGGCCGATCAGGCTTGCATAGCCGATGGTTTCGCGGGCAACACCGGCCTCGCGCAGCCAGACTGAAAGCGTCGAAAACACCAGCATGTAAGGCAAGCCGGCGGCGAAACCAAGCAGCAACAGCACGAGCGTCGAGGGGCTGGCATAGGCGGCGAGCGCGGCGCGCCAGGTTTTACGGGGCATGGGCTGGAGTCTGCCTCAAGGATTACGGAAACAAAGCGCGCACTCTAACCGCTGTGCTCTACCGGGCGCCACCCATGGCGCTGAATATCAACACGATTGTTCAGGATACTTATGCCTTCCATGCGCAATCGGGCCCGTTGTTCATCCCCCGAAGGGCTGCCCACAGGCAGGCTGATCCGACCGCCGGCACCCAGTACCCGATGCCAGGGTAATTGGGTGTCGCCGGGCAATTGGCTCAGTGTTCGCCCGACCCAGCGGGCAGCACGACCCAGTCCGGCTAGCTCGGCGAGCTGGCCATAACTCACGACTTTACCCTCAGGCACTTGCGCCAGGGTCATGTAGAGCGCCGTGCGTCGGATTTGCGCTGCGCTTTCGGTTTCAGCGGTTGAGTCGGTCACGTCCCGGTCTTCCTGAAAAAATGCGCAATTGACCGTCTGTAGAGTAAATCCAGGATCGCCTATTGAGAAATGAACTCAATAGAAAAAGTCGGGTCAGTCCTTGCTAGGGCCTTATTCCTATGGATAATGCCGAATTTTTTTCGCAAAGTTGAGCCTTCGATTCGCTTATGTTGTCCAGAACCTTGCTGTGCCTCGCTGTCTTCGGTGCTTCCACTCCCTTGCTCGCCGACACCGTCTGGTTGAAGAACGGTGACAAATTGAGCGGCAAAATCACTGTATTCGATGGTGGCAAGCTGCTGATTCAGACCGAGTACGCAGGCGCGGTTCCAATCGACTGGAATCAGGTCAAAACCCTGGAAAGCGACCAGCAACTGCTGGTCAAGCAGGATGCCTACACCGGTGAGAAGGCCAGGTCGCTGCACGCGGCAGAGGATGGCAAAGTCACTCTGGCCAACGGCGATGGCCCCAAAACCGTGGAATTGACCAGTATCCAGCAGATGCTCAAGCCCAAACCGGTGGTTGAGGATCTGGTATGGAAGGGGCATGTCGATTTGGCGCTGGATTACCAGCGTGCCGAAAAAGACACGGATGATTATGACGTCGACTTCAAGACCAGTGCGCGCCATGGCAGGTGGCGACACACGGCAGAAGGCGAGTACAACCGCGAGTTCCAGGATGACGTGGTCACCACGGATAATTGGCGGGGTGAGTACGCCCTCGACCGTTTTCTTACCGAGAAATGGTTCTGGCAAGGTCGTTTGAACTATAAGCGCGACAAAATCGAAGAACTCGCCCGTCAGCGCACCATCGGTACCGGCCCCGGTTATCAATTCTGGGATAACGAGCTAGGCGCCTTCTCCCTGGGCTCGCTGCTGAACAACGCGGACTATGAGTATTCCAACGGCAACAAGGAAAACTTCTACTCCCTGGCGATGAAGTGGGACTACAACCGCTACCTGATCGGCAAGAAGGTCGAGTTCTTCACCAATGGTGAGGTTGGCAAACCGCTGTCGGGTGTGGCGGATTACGCCCTCGATGCCGAGGTCGGCCTGCGCTACAAAGTCACCGATTGGGCGTCGCTGAACCTGAAGGCCGAGAAAGACATTATCAGCGGTAGCGACGAGGCCGACCTGAGCAAGACCCGATACACCGCAGGGTTTGGCGTGACCTGGTAACACGCACAAAGATCAAAAGATCGCAGCCTCGCTTCGCTCGACAGCTCCTACGGAGATCACCTATCAACGTAGGAGCTGTCGAGCGAAGCGAGGCTGCGATCTTTTTTGCCATGCAAAAACACACGGGCACAAAAAAGCCCCGCTTTTGAGGGCGGGGCTTTTTACTAAAGCAAGTACAAGTTAGATAACTTGAACTTCTTCAGCTTGCATGCCTTTCTGACCGCGGGTAGCGATGAAAGAAACCTGTTGGCCTTCTTTCAGGCTTTTGAAGCCGTCGGACTGGATAGCTTTGAAGTGAACGAACAGGTCGTCACCGGATTGTGGAGTGATGAAGCCGAAGCCTTTTTCATCGTTGAACCACTTAACGGTACCGGTTTGGCGATTAGACATGGTGTAACTCCTTGAACAAAGATAACTGCGACGCAGGAAGAACCCTGGCCGAGACTGAGTGCAAAGAGCAGGAAAAATTCTTGTAGATGGTTGGATCGAAATTCAACATATCGTGTAGAGATTCTCAGTGACACAAGCAGCACAGTGGCGCCACCTTAACCCTTTTTCCGGAACGTGCCAATGTTTCTTGCGAAGGTTTCTCTGTTTTCATGACTGGCGGTCCATTGACTGGCGGTGAAGACCCGGGATTCACGGGCGATTGGCGAGAATTGTCTCCCGGACTTTGAACCCGGCGCGCCTGCCCGGTAAGATGCCGGACAGAATTTTTCCACCTCGCTATTCAGGACACCCGCCATGAGCATCAAATCGGACAAGTGGATTCGCCGCATGGCGCAAGAGCACGGCATGATCGAGCCCTTCGTCGAGCGCCAGGTGCGCGGCAGCGACGATAGCCGTGTGATCTCCTACGGCGTGTCCAGCTACGGCTACGATGTGCGTTGCACCAATCACTTCAAGGTGTTTACCAACATCAATTCGGCAATCGTCGACCCGAAAAACTTCGATGCTGGCAGCTTCGTCGACATCCATAGCGATGTGTGCATCATCCCGCCGAACTCCTTCGCTCTGGCCAGCACCGTCGAATACTTCCGCATCCCGCGTAACGTATTGACCATTTGCCTGGGTAAAAGCACTTACGCGCGTTGCGGCATCATCGTCAACGTCACGCCGCTCGAGCCTGAGTGGGAAGGTCACGTGACCCTGGAGTTCTCCAACACCACCAATCTGCCGGCGAAAATCTACGCGAACGAAGGCGTGGCGCAGATGTTGTTCCTTGAGTCGGACGAAGAATGCGAAGTCTCCTACAAGGACCGTGGCGGCAAGTACCAGGGCCAGCGTGGCGTGACCTTGCCGCGTACCTGAGTCAGCCGTCTGACAAACCGTTGGAATTCCTGGGCGGGCGTACACTCTATGGAATGTACTGCCGATTCGCGCAAAGCGGATCGGGCCATCGCTCAGGAGTGCTTCATGAAGATCGATCCGCGAATAAGTGCCGAACTGGCAAGGCTTGAGCCCAATCAGGTTGGCGTGCTGGCCTGGTCCTTGTTGGCGCATCCGCCCGTCATGGCAGGGGGCATCCCCACTCAGCCTGATCCTGACACGCCCAATGAAGAGCCAAAAGAGCCCGGAGAGCCCACTGTGCCGGATAAGCCACCGCCCGCGCCTGTGGCCTGATACCTCTGGGACAAGCTGATTTCTGTAGGAGCGAGGCTTGCCCGCGAAAGCGGTTTTTCAGTCACATCGATGCTGGATGTGCCTACGTCTTCGCGGGCAAGCCTCGCTCCTGAAAGGGGCAGTGCAAGGGGTTACTTGAGGTTGCCGCTGAGGAACTGCTTCAGCCGCTCGCTCTTCGGGTTGCCCAGCACGTCTTCCGGCGCACCTTCCTCTTCCACCAGCCCCTGGTGCAGGAACAGCACCTGACTCGATACCTTGCGCGCGAAGCTCATTTCGTGGGTGACCATGATCATGGTCCGGCCTTCTTCGGCCAGGCCCTGGATCACCTTGAGCACTTCGCCCACCAGTTCCGGGTCGAGCGCCGAGGTCGGTTCATCGAACAGCATGACTTCCGGTTCCATGGCCAGTGCACGGGCAATGGCAACCCGTTGTTGCTGGCCACCTGACAGGAAGGCCGGGTATTGATCCGCTACGCGCGCCGCCAGACCAACCTTGTCGAGGTAACGTCGGGCACGGTCTTCGGCCTCTTGCTTGCTGCAGCCGAGCACTCGGCGCGGGGCCATGGTGATGTTTTCCAGCACCGTCATGTGGCTCCACAGGTTGAAGTGCTGGAACACCATGGCCAGGCGGGTGCGAATCCGCTGCAGTTCATCGGCATCGGCCACGTGCATGCCATGACGGTCGTGGATCATGCGGATCGTCTGGCCATCCAGGCTCATGGCGCCATCGTTGGGTTGTTCAAGAAAGTTGATGCAACGCAAAAAGGTGCTTTTACCCGAGCCGCTGGCGCCGATCAGGCTGATGACGTCGCCGGTTCTGGCCTTGAGCGAAACGCCTCTGAGCACCTGATGATCGCCATAGCTTTTATGCAGGCCTTCAATGGTCAGTTTGTACATGGGGCATGCATCCTCAAGGCGAAAGTAAATAGCCGCTGCGATAGGCTTCGGTGCCCGCGACGTGGGCGATCACCATGCCGGCAGTGGCCATGCGCCGCAACGAACGGGCATACATCAGCCCGGCGCCGGTGCAATGAACAGGAGTGACGCGATCATTGATCGGGTCGATGATTTCGGCAATCAGTTGGCCGGCCTCCAGGTATTCGCCGGGCAGGGCCGAAAACACCAGCAACCCGCCCACCGGGGTCGCGACCGGTTCGACGCCGGCCAGCGGTGTCGCCGGGTAGGATAGTTCGGGCAATGGCGCCGGCTCACCGGCGATGGCGCCGAAATGAATCAGATAATCGATCAGCGCCTGGCAATCGAGGCTGGCCAGCGGGTGATTGACGTCACCTTGGCCACGCAATTCGACGGTCACTGAAAAGCTGCCCAGCGGAATTTCGAATTGCTCGCCGAAACGCTCTTTCAACTGCCACCAGAGCAAGGTGAAGCACTCGTCGAACGATTGGCCACCCGAATCGGTAGCCAGCAGGCTGGCTTCGGAACCGATATAGCGCGCCAGCGGCTCGACCCGCGGCCAGGCCTCGGGCGTGGTGTAAAGGTGCGCCACGGCTTCGAAATCGCAATGCAGGTCCAGCACCATGTCGGCATCGCAGGCCAGCCGTTGCAGGGTCAGGCGCTGGGATTGCAATTGAGTGGCTGCGGTCTGCCGCGCCAATGCCGTGCGCAGGCTGTCCCGGATAAGTTCGAGGTTGCGTTGCGGATCGTCGCCGAGCAGGCCTTCGATCGCGTTGCCGACTTCTTCACTCAAGTCGACGAACCAGCGATTGAAGTTCTGCCCGCTTTCCAGCTCGTAGCGGCCCAGTGGAACGTCCATCAACACCTGTTCCAGGCCGACCGGGTTGGCCACGGGCACCAGCACGATCTCACTGCGCAAATGGCCGGCGGCTTCCAGCTCCGCCAGGCGACGCTTGAGGTGCCAGGCCACTAACATGCCGGGCAATTCATCGGCATGCAGAGAGGACTGAATGTAAATCTTGCCTTTGGCCGACGACGGCCCGAAGTGGAAACTGTGAATCTGTCGCACGGTCCCCGGCAGCGGGGCCAGCAGGTCATGAATCTGGTGGCGCATGTGCGAGTTGTCCTAGTGAGTCGGCCCGAGGAAGGCCAGCCATCGGCGTTCGGCGAGGCGGAACAGGCCGACCAGCGCAAAGGTAACGGTCAGGTAGATCAGCGCGGCGATGCCGAATGACTGGAATGTCATGAAGGTCGCAGAGTTCGCATCGCGAGCGACTTTCAAGACATCCGGGATAGTCGCGGTGAACGCCACGGTGGTCGAGTGCAGCATCAGAATCACTTCGTTGCTGTAATAAGGCAACGAGCGACGCAGGGCCGACGGCATGATCACGTAGGCGTAGAGCTTCCAGCCAGACAGACCGTAGGCCTTGGCCGCTTCGACTTCACCATGCGCCATGCTGCGAATCGCCCCGGCGAAAATCTCCGTGGTGTAGGCGCAGGTGTTCAGGGCGAAGGCCAGGATCGTGCAGTTCATCGCATCGCGAAAAAATGCATCGAGGACTGGCTGGGCACGTACGGAGGCCAGGCTGTAGATGCCGGTGTAGCAAATCAGCAGCTGGATATACAGCGGCGTGCCCCGGAACAGATAGGTGTAAAACTGCACCGGCCAGCGGATATAAATTTTGGGCGAAACCCTGGCGATAGACAGCGGGATCGAGACCACAAAGCCGATGAAGAGCGACGCGCTGAGCAGCCACAGGGTCATGGCCAGGCCCGTGATGTTGTTGCCATCGGTATAAAGGAAGGGTCTCCAGTATTCCTGCAAGAGTTCGATCATCGGACGGCCTCCCGGGAACCGGCGGCGTAGCGGCGTTCGAGCCAGCGCAGGACGACATTGGAGGCGCTAGTGATCAGCAGGTAGATCAATGCGGCAAGCACCAGGAAGTAGAACAGTTGATAAGTACTTTTACCGGCGTCCTGCGCGGCCTTGACCAGATCGGCGAGGCCGATGATCGAGACCAGCGCGGTGGCCTTGAGCATTACCATCCAGTTGTTACCGATGCCCGGCAAGGCGAAGCGCATCATTTGCGGGAACACCACGAGACGAAAACGCTGACCGCGTTTGAGGCCATAGGCCGTGGCGGCTTCGACCTGGCCTCGCGGTACGGCGAGAATCGCTCCGCGAAACGTTTCAGTGAAGTACGCGCCATAAATGAAGCCCAGGGTGATGACCCCGGCGCTGAAGGGGTTGATTTCAATGTATTCCCATTCCATGAAATCGGTAAACGAGGTCAGCCAGGTTTGCAGGCTGTAGAAAATCAGCAGCATCAGCACCAGGTCGGGCACCCCGCGAATCAGCGTGGTGTAGAGCTGAGCCGGTATGCGCATCAGTTTGACTTTTGACAGTTTGGCACTGGCACCGAGCAGGCCGAGCAATACCGCCAGCAACAGTGACAACACCGCTAATTGGATGGTCATCCAGGTGCCTTCCATCAGCAATGGGCCGAAGCCCTGAAGGCTGAAGGCTGAAAGCCCCAGGCTTTGTAATAGGTTTTCAAACATAAATCAGCAACCTGATCGGATAAAAAAAGCGCCCATCGCGAGATGGGCGCCGGGCATTATTTGCCGCTGTACAGATTCAGATCGCCAAAGTGTTTCTTCTGAATGGTGGCGTAGGTGCCATCGTCGTGTAACGCTTTGATACCTTTATTCAAAAGCGCTTTCAGCTCGGTGTTACCTTTCTTAATACCGATCGCCGTTTTGGATGGCAGCAGTTCGCTGTCCACAGGTTTGCTGACTTCGTAGCCTTCGCCCTTTGGCGACTTCAAGAAGCCCAGTTCGGCTTGCAACATGTCCTGGATTGCAGCGTCAAGACGGCCGGAAGTCAGGTCGGAATACACCTGATCCTGGTTCTGATAGGCCTGGGTTTTCACGCCTGCCTTGTCCAGCACGGCCTTGGCGTAGGCTTCCTGGATAGTGCCTTGCTCGTAGCCGACGGTCTTGCCCTTCAGCGAAGCGACATCTTCGCTCAGGCCGGAACCTTTCTTGAACACGTAAGCGGTTGGGCCGGAGAACAGCTCGTCGGAGAAGTCGATGACTTTTTCGCGGGCCGGCGTGACGGTCATCGAAGAGATCACACCGTCGAATTTATTGGCTTTCAAGCCCGGAATCATGCCGTCGAAATCGCTTTCGACCCATTTGCACTTGACCTTCAGCTCGGCACAGATCGCATTGCCCAGGTCGATGTCGAAGCCTACCAGGCTACCGTCGGCTGCTTTGGACTCGAACGGCGCGTAAGAAGGGTCAACGCCAAAACGCAATTCTTTGTATTCCTTGGCCAGCGCGGAACCGGCAGCCACGCACAACGCCAGTGCAGAAAGGGTCAGCAATGCTTTTTTCATTATTCAATCCCTAAGAACCAATATGAGCGCTTGTGGCGCAGAAGTACTGTTACTGGAAAGCGTAAGACCTATTAAAAGTAGCAATTTCCGAACCAGACTCCCGAACAAGCGTTTAAAAGGTAATACAAGAAGTGGCTACGCGGGGTTTTATGCACGAAAACGGGCATCGCCAGACTCCTGCGCCAGGGTGGTGCGCAGAAGGGTGAGGGGCCTGTAGCAGCTGTCGAGCCTGCGAGGCTGCGTTCGGCTGCGCAGCAGTCGTAAGTCCAATGCGGTCTGCCTGATTACACCGCAAGTTCTGGTTTCACGACTGTTGCGCAGCCGAACGCAGGCTTCGCCAGCTGCTACAAAGATCAGCTCAGCGAAATCAGGTCAGGCGAGCAAATCCTGCAACGTCGCCAAATTGTCAGCGTCCTCCACCGACTTGTCCTGCCGCCAACGCAACATTCTCGGAAACCGTACTGCAATCCCGCTCTTGTGCCGCTTCGACAGGGCAATACCCTCGAATCCCAGCTCAAACACCAACGTCGGTTTCACACTGCTCACCGGTCCGAATTTTTCCACGGTGGTCTTGCGTACGATGCCGTCGACCTGACGCATTTCTTCATCAGTCAATCCGGAGTAGGCCTTGGCGAATGGCACCAGCGTGCGTTCGCGGGCAGAGGGTGGACCGTCCCATACCGCGAAGGTGTAATCAGTGTAGAGACTGGCCCGGCGACCATGGCCTTGCTGGGCGTAGATCAGCACCGCATCGACGCTGAACGGGTCGACTTTCCATTTCCACCACACACCCATGTCCTTGGTCCGCCCGACGCCATACAGCGCATCGCGGGCCTTGAGCATCATGCCTTCGACGCCCAATTTGCGGGAGGCTTCCCGTTGGCGGGCGAGGTCGAACCAGTTTTCGCCGCTCAGCACGGGCGAGCTCAGTAACACCGGGTTTGCACAGGTTTTGATCAATTGTTCCAGTTGAGTACGGCGTGTGGCTTGAGTCTGGTTACGCCAATCCTCACCCTGCCATTCCAGCAGGTCATAGGCCATGATCACCACGGGCACCTCATCGAGGATTCTCTTGCTCAGCGTCCTGCGGCTGATCCGCTGTTGCAACAGAGCGAAGGGTTGCACGGAAGGTGACGACGGCGATTGCGGGTCGAAGGCGTCCTCGGTGCGTGGTTGTGCGGCTTTCCAGGCCACGATTTCACCGTCAATCACTGTCCCGTCGGGCAAGTCGTGAACCAGGCTGTCCAGTTCGGGGAAACGGTCGCTCACCAATTCTTCACCACGAGACCATACCCACAAACGCCCGTCACGCTTGACCACTTGCGCGCGGATGCCGTCCCACTTCCATTCCACTTGCCATCGGCTGGCAGGTCCAAGCAGAGTTTCGAACTGTTCGACCGGGTTCGATAACGCATGGGCGAGGAAAAACGGGTATGGCTGACCATCCCGTTGGGCATGCTCATTAGGTGACTCGGGAGCGATCAGCTTCAGGTAACTGGCGGCGCTTGGGCGGTTAGACAAGTCGGTGTAACCCACCAGCCGCTGGGCCACGCGTTTGCTGTCGAGCCCGGCCATCGCCGCCAAGGCGCGGGTAACCAGCAATTTGGAGACCCCGACCCGGAAACTGCCGGTGATCAGTTTGATGCACAGCATCAGGCTCTGGCGATCCAGTTGTGCCCACAAGGCAGGCAAGCATTCGGCCAGGGTCAGCGGGGGCGCGTTACGCAGTGGCAGCAGTTTGTCTTCAATCCACACGGCCAGGCCATCGGTGGAGGTGTGGGGCATTTCGGGCAGCACCAGCGAAATGGTTTCCGCCAGATCACCGACGGCCTGATAACTTTCTTCGAACAACCAGGGTGAGAGTCCGGAAAACGCTGTGGCCATTTCCCGCAGTATTCGTACCGGCACCAATTGTCGAGGTCGCCCACCGGACAGAAAGTACACCGCCCAGGCGGCATCCTCGGGCGCGGCCTGGGCGAAATAGCTCTGCATCGCCGCCAGTTTGGCATTGCTTGAGGTGGTGGCGTCGAGTTCGGCATACAACTCGGCGAAGGCTTTCATGCCACCACCTCCGCGCTCTCGGGCTCGAGGACTGCGATTTCTTCATCATCGCCATATTCGGTGCTGAAACTCTTGGCATCGAGGCCTTGTTCGCGCAGATAGCGCACCAATACCCCGATCGAACCGTGGGTGACGATCACGCGTTCGGCTCCGGTTTGTTCGATGGCCCAAAGCAGGCCGGGCCAGTCGGCGTGATCCGATAACACAAAGCCGCGGTCCACATTGCGCCGGCGCCGTGTACCGCGCAAGCGCATCCAGCCGCTGGCAAAGCCGTCGCTGTAATCACCGAAACGCCGTACCCAAGGGCTGGCACCCGCCGAAGGAGGCGCGAGGACCAAGGCCTTGCGCATCATCGGGTCATGCTTTTTAACGTCGCCGGCATAGATTGCTGGCGGTAAATAAATGCCGCTCTGGCGATAAATCCGATTGATGGGCTCAACCGCGCCATGGACCAGAATGGGGCCCAGGCTGGCATCGATGCCGTGGAGAATCCGCTGGGCCTTGCCGAAGGCATAGCAAAACAGCACGCTGGTTCTGTCGACCGCCGCATTGGCCCGCCACCACTGATTGATCTCGGCAAAGATCTGCGCCTGGGGTTGCCAGCGGTAAATCGGCAGGCCGAACGTCGATTCCGTGATGAAGGTGTGGCAACGCACCGGTTCGAACGGCGCACAGGTGCCATCGGGCTCGGTCTTGTAATCCCCTGAGGCGACCCAGACTTCTCCGCCATATTCCAGACGCACCTGGGCAGAGCCGAGCACATGGCCTGCGGGGTGAAAACTCAGTGTTACACCGCGATGCAGTAACGGCTCGCCATAAGGCAAGGTTTGCAGGCTGATGTCCTGGCCCAGACGCGCACGCAAAATGCCTGCACCCGGCGCCGCGGCCAGATAATGTCGATTGCCATGGCGAGCATGGTCGCTGTGGGCGTGGGTGATGATCGAGCGTTCGACCGGGCGCCACGGGTCGATATAGAAATCCCCGGGCGGACAGTACAAACCTTCAGGACGAGCGATAACAAGGTCCATGTTGTTACCCAAATGGAGAGGCCTGTTAGCTAGGAGGTTTGCGCGAAACGAGAAGTTCGATTTATTTTCGGGAAGAATGGAGGCGTTAAACAGGCCGCTTTTTTAGCGAGGGATATCGCATCTGTGGCGAGGGAGCTTGCTCCCGCTGGGGCGCGCAGCGGCCCCGAATCTACCGCCGCGCAGATCCAGTTAGAACACAGGCGTCTGTATTGCGACTGCTGCGCAGTCGAGCGGGAGCAAGCTTTCTCGCCACAATGGATTTTCAGCAGCAGTGGGACCGACAGCATGCTTTCGCGAGCCGACCCGGTCCCACTCCAGGTTACTTGCCAGGCGTCAGCGTCAACCGCGTCTTGCCATACACCTTGTCGAAGTTCTGTGGCTGCATCGGCAGGCTCATGTATTGCCCCTTGAGCCAAGGCTCGACGCTATCGAGATAGTGGGCGCTGGCCGGGTTGCCGGACTGGCCGGTACCGTTCTGGCCCATCAGCGGTTCGGCCTGGCCGAAGTCGACGATAAAGCGCATGGCCGGCGCCAGCGTGGTGTTGAAGTCCTGACCCCAGGTGAACGCCGCGGTGTTGAGTGTGGTGTGATCGCCACCGGCGGCCAGTGGACCGCGCACGGTCTGGCCGCTGGCGTTCTTCCACTCGTAGCGGTGCAGTTTTCCCCACTGCCAGGCTTTGTGATCGCCACCCAACTGGCTGTCCCCCGCGCTGATCGCGGCCGCCAGGCTACGGGCGAGGATCGTCGGCTTGTCTTCTTTCTGCGCTGTGCGCGAGTCGTCCCAGAACGGACTGTCCTCACGGCTCAGCAGATGATCGGCCTGCGCCGCGTAAGACAACTTGCCATTAGCGATAAAGGCTTTCCACGCCGGGCTGCTTTCCGGGCCGAGTTCATCGAGGAAAATCTGCTTAGTGCTTTCCTGCAGGAACAGCGCGTAGATCGCCGCGTCGGCGGAGGTCGGGCTGAGTTTGCCGTCGAAGGCCATCAAGCGTGTATAGGCCTCACGAGCCTTGCCGCGATCGGCCACCGGCAATGCTTCGATGGCGTGCTTGAGGGGCTGGGACATGCCCGGCGCTTCAAACATCTTCTTCAGCTTGGCAGCGAAGGTGGTGGTCTGGTCGTATTGCATGGCAATCAGGCTACGCGTGTCGTGTTTGCCCACGCCCGCCAGCTCAGTCATGCGTTCGCCGCGCTCCGGCGCCGACCAGGAATTGGACAGCTGCATGCCGTAGCCATGAGGGATGACTCGCTGGTTGGCGGTGCCGAGCCAGCCTTGAGCCGGGTCCTGGTCATAGGGATGGAGCATCGGGTCGGCGTAACCGTCCCAGTCAAAGCGACCTTCCCAGCCCGGCGACGGCAGCAAACCTTCGCCTTCGCGACGGTTCGGGTAACGCCCGGTAACTTGCCAGCCGATATTGCTGGCATCGGCAAACACCAGATTCAGGGCGATGGCGCGGATTTCGCGGCTGGCGTCCGAGGCTTTCTCCACGCTCTGCGCTCGGGACAGGTCGAAAAACGCGTCCAGGGTTTTGTCGTCGGTGAAGTTGGGCATCTGCAAGGCCAGGCCGAAACCATTCGCCAGTGCACTGCCTTGGGCGCTGTTGAGCAGCGACCCGTGGCGGGTTTCGTACACCGCTTCGCGAATCGGCTTCTGGCCTTTGATGAAATAGGTTTCGTTGCGCACGATCGCCGGCTGCCATTTGCCGCTGACTTCGTAGGAAAGACCATTGCCCTGACGTTTGATTTTTTCCAGGAACAGGTCCTGGTTGTCGCCCATGACCGTGGTCATGCTCCATGCAACTTTGCCGTTGAAACCACCAAGCACCATGGGTAGCCCGGCAATGGTCGCGCCGGAGGCCTGGTATTTCGGTGCGCGAATCTGCACGTAACTGAACAGCGACGGTACGCCCAGCGGTCCATGGATGTCGCTGGCCAACAGGCTTTTGCCACTGCGACTGCGTTGCGGGGCGATCGCCCAGTTATTGGAAGACGTGGCGCCCAGCAGGTTCAGATTCGACAGTTGAGCGGTGGCTTTGCTGACTTCACTCAGCCCTGGAATTTGCCCATTGAGTTTGATGCCTTGAAGTTTTTCCGCTTCGGCGACCGGCAATTTTTCGTCAGGAGCGGACGGCGTCAGCCAGGCCAGCTTGTCGGTGCTGACTGTCTGAGCCAGCATTAATGAGGCAATTTCTTCCGGCAGGTTCGCCGATTGACTGAAATTCAGCAGGCAGAACATCAGCGCCGAATCTTCCGGTTTCCAGTATTCCGGCTTGTAGCCAGTGGCCGCGAGGTCGGCAGGCAGTTTGTCGCGGTAGCGGAACAGGTAGGCGTTGACCCCGCGGGCATAGACTTCGAAGAAACGCTTGAGTCGCGGCGAAGAGGCCTTGTACAGCTCACCCGCGCTTTTCTTCAGATTGACCGCACGCATGTAGCGGTCGGCGTCAAGCAAGTCCGCGCCGGACATCTCCGCCAAACGGCCCTGGGCCAGCAAACGCAGAGTGACCATCTGGTTGATGCGGTCGCTGGCATGCACGTAGCCCAGGCTGAACAGCGCATCGTGGAAGCTATTGCTCTCGATCAGCGGCATGCCCATGGCATTGCGCCGAATCGAAACGTTTTGCGCCAGGCCCTTGAGCGGTTGCACACCGGAAGTCGGCAGGAGGGTGTCTTGAGTGTTCCAGGTCTGACAACCGGTCAGGCTTAAAACACCGGCCACTGCTGCGGCAACGCCGAACCGGGGAAGAAAATGTGAGAGGGCTGGCGAGGCCATGGCAAAGCTCCTGCGGGGGTAGTGACGCAATAAAGGCGCTACGTTAGTGAGCAGGAGGAAGCCGCGCAAGCGGCGGCGGTGTTATTTCTTTACGGTGATCGTTCCCATGCTCTGCGTGGGAATGCAGCCCGTGACGCTCTGCGTCACATTCAGAGCCGAACGCGGAGCGTCCGTTGAGGTATTCCCACGCGGAGCATGGGAACGATCAGAGTGCAGGGCCTCAGGATTCAGGCGGATTGACTTCTTCCAGGAATATCGAAATCTTGTGGCCGTTGGGGGTGGTCCAGTAATACAGATCGATCATGAAAACTTCATTATCAAGAGACATCGTCAGGTACGGACAGCGACCGTCGGCATCAGGTCGTCCTGTTTGCGGTTGATGGCTTGCCAGTGGGAGGAGGTGATGCTGAAGTGCGGGAAATTCAATGGCCCGGCACGAGAAAAATCAGCATGGAGCTCAAGACCAACGCGGCGCTGATCATCATCGATCAACAAAAAGGCATCCTGCATCCCAGGCTGGGCCGCCGAAACAATCCTCAGGCCGAAGCGCGCATCCTGGAGCTGCTGGGGCATTGGCGTCGAACCGGGCGGCCGGTGATTCACGTGCAGCACCTGTCCCGCTCAGAGGATTCAGTGTTCTGGCCGCAGCAATCGGGGGTGGAATTTCAAGAGCGTTTTCAGCCATCGATGGGTGAATGGCTGATTCAGAAACAGGTGCCGGATGCGTTTTGTTCGACGGGGCTGGAAGCACGTTTGCGCGAGGCGGGGATTGATCAGTTTATCATCGTTGGCGTGGCGACCCACAACTCGGTGGAATCAACGGCGCGAACGGCCGGGAATCTGGGGTTCGAAGCGTGGGTTGCCGAGGATGCGTGCTTTACCTTCGACAAGGCGGACTTTTTCGGCAATGCCCATTCAGCCGAGGAGGTGCATGCGATGTCGCTGGGTAATTTGCATGGCGAGTATGCGACGGTCGTCAGTACCGCGAAAATTCTGCAGGCCGACTAAAAAACCTGTGGGAGCGGGCTTGCCCGCGATGAGGATCTAACTGAAACAGTTGTATTGAATGTGCCGCCGTCATCGCGGGCAAGCCCGCTCCCACAGTAGATTGTGTCGTACGCGAAATCTGTGAACGACGATACCCCTGTGGGAGCGAGGCTTGCCCGCGATAGCGATTCAACAGGCGAAGATTATCTTCGCCCGAAGCATCAAGCGCCGTGGCACTTCTTGAATTTCTTGCCGTTGCCGCATGGGCAAGGGTCGTTGCGGCCGACGTCTTTCAGGGCGTTGCGCACCGGTTCCTGGTGGGCGTGGCCGCAGTTCGGGCCGTGGACATGGCCATGGTCGTGATCATGGTGATCGTGATGGTCATGATCGTGGTTGCAGTCAGGGCCATGGACATGAGGTTGCTGGGTCATCGGGCTTACTCCGGAATTAAATCGGCGGCGATTATCACGCCATTGCGTGCCAGGTGCACGTGGTGCGCGATGAATAAACCGGTTTTCATCTCACCTTCCAGCCGATAGGGAATTGGTTGGTCGGCTTTTTTCAGCAGTTTCACCAAGTCCCGGACTTTCGGCCACAGGTTGGTGCGGATCGGTACTTTAAAATAAGCGCTGCGTTTGGGGCCTACCGTAAACCAGCGTTCGTGCTCACCCTCGGCCAGCAATATATCCCCCAGGTGAATGCGATATTCCAGGGCACGCACCGTGAGGTCGCGATCGTTGGGATTATCGACGCGAAAATGCAGCAGGAATTTTTGCTCCAGCAGATTGGCCCGGATCACCTTGACCTTGACCAGATGCACCTGCGGGTCTGGCAGGTCGTCGCTGAACCACGACGCACAGCCACCGAGCCCCAGAAACAGGAGCAAGGTGAACAGCTGTAATGCGCGCCGCCGGGTGTTCATGGTCGGTGTTTCTCCCTCGTAGCAGCTGTCGAGCTTGCGAGGCTGCTACAGGCGAACGTACAGGGATCACCTCAAGCGCCAAAGTAACTCGCGCAGCATTTCTTGAACTTCTGCCCGCTGGCGCACGGGCACGCGTCGTTACGTCCGGCCTTGAGTGACACGGTGGGGTCGATGAAGTACCAGTGGCCGGCGTTCTGTACGAATGACGAGCGTTCGCGATGGCTGTGTTCGCCGCTGCTGTCGTGCCAGCGAGCGGTAAAGGTGACGAAAGCGTGCTCCGGCTGACCGCCGAAAACTTCGGCGCTTTCGACCTCCAGGCCCAGCCAGGTGCTTTGGGCGCTCCAGTCGCTGATCGACTGACGATCCAGGCCGGCCTGTTGTGCGGGCAGAGTGGTCGCCACCAGATAGTCGATCAGCCCCAGTACATAGGCGCTGTAGCGCGACCGCATCAAGACTTCGGCGCTGGGGGCGGGATGGCCGGCATGGTAATGGCCACAGCAGGCATCGAGCGGCGTGCCGCTGCCGCAAGGGCAAATGGATGTACTCATTGCGTTACCACCAATATTTCCCGAAGTTTTCCGGATTGGCCCAGAAGCGTGAGTTGAGCCAGTCGGGCACCTGTTTATAGTCAAGCAGATCGTAGGTAAACAGCGTCAGTACTTGATCTTCACGCTGGAAGCGTTCGCTGGCTTGCAACGCCAGAGAGAAGAAGTCCGTCTCCTTCCAGCCGCAGGCGGGCAAGTCAGCCAGCACCGCAATGCGGCTGGCATTGAGGTTGCGTATCCCGCCGAGCAGATTCAGGCCGTCGCGCTTGGGCAAATGTTCGAGGCAATCGACCACCAGCGCCAGATCAAACCGTTGCGCCGCCAGGTCGGCGGGCAGTGGCCCAGGGGCCGCACAGGCGACGATGCTGTCCGGGTGCGCAAGTTTGAATGCCTCTAGCGCGGGGAATTCGCTGGCGCCAATCAGCAGCAGACGCGCCGGGGCATAACGATCAAGCAAAGCGGCCAACGCCTGCTGGGGTGTGCGCGAAGAAATACCTGCAATCATCGAAGATCCTCAATCAGAGCGCCAAGATTAGCCTGCCCCAACGTCCGGGCCTAGCGTCCCTTCTAGCGGGTTTAGGCAAAAAGCGCCGATCTTCCGCGAACACAGGATAAAACAGCAATGGCCTATTGCTGGCGGAGATTAAAAGTCGGGTCTTTACTCCTGGAATCGGTTTTAAGCCGATCCCTCAGGAGAAGAACTAGATGAGCATAATTCGGACAGCATTACCCTTGGTTCTGCTAACCAGTGTGTTGACTGGTTGCGCAGGTTTGCAGAAAACCGACTGGCCGTCCTGTGCGGCGGTCGGTGGCGTCATCGGTGCAGGGCTCGGCGCGACCGAAAGCTCGGCATGGGCGGGGTATGGCGCGCTGCTGGTTGGCGGCACGGCAGCCGCTTATTGCTGGGTGCATGGTGACGGCGACGAAGACGGCGACGGCGTACCGGACAGCCGCGACAAGTGCCCGGGTACGCCTCGAGGCGTGCAGGTCGATGCCAACGGCTGCCCTCCGCCCGCGCCTGCGCCGGTGGTCGAGGAGGTGGCAGTGGTCAAGGAAGAAGTCATCGTGATCCGTGATGTGCACTTCCAGTTCGACTCGGCCAAGCTCACGGCTGCCGATAAAGACGTACTCAACACCATTGCCACGCGCCTGAAACAGGAATCCTCCAGCGCCCAACTGACTGTCACCGGTCATACCGACAGCGTCGGCAGCGATGCCTACAACCAGAAACTGTCGGATAGACGCGCTCATTCAGTGGTGGAATACCTGATTGACCAAGGCGTGCCACGCAGCAGTTTCGTGTCCGTGACCGGTGCCGGTGAAAGCCAGCCGGTGGCCGATAACAAAACCGCTGACGGCCGTGCGATGAACCGCCGCACGGAAATCAAAATCAACCGCTAGGCCTCTCCCTTTGCGCGGCTTGTACAGTCGCGGATGCGGGTCTTTACTCCTGTGTGACCGGTATGGGCCGGTGACACAGGAGCATTCACAATGAGCGTTCTCACAAGGACTGTCTTACCGGTACTGCTGCTGGGCAGTCTTCTGACCGGTTGTGCAACTCGCAGCGATGGCACCGCCCCCCTCAATCAACGTACCTGGCCGATCTGCAGCGTCATGGGTGGACTGGTCGGTGGCGGTTTGGGCGCGATTGAAAGTAGTGCCTGGGCAGCGGGAGGAGCTGCGCTCGGGATCCTGACCGGTGGCCTGATCTGCTACGCCCAGGATGGCGATGAAGACGATGATGGTGTCTTCGATCGACGTGATCGCTGCCCCGACACGCCCGCCGATACGCCTGTCGAACATCACGGTTGCCCGCTGCCGCAATACCCGGCCAGCGTGAAGCCTGTTGAACCTCCAGTCTCCGAAGTCATCACCCTGAACGGCAACGTGTTGTTCGCGTACAACCAATCCGAGCTGATGCCGCAAGCGCGCAGTGAGCTGGATTCGCTGATGGCCAAACTGCAGAACGCCGATGTGGCGAGCATTAAAGTCATCGGTCATACCGACAGCCAGGGTTCGGACGCCTATAACCAGAAACTGTCCGAACGTCGTGCCAGCAGCGTCGCGGCTTACCTGTTGAGCCAGGGCGTCGCGCCCAACAAACTCACCAGCGAAGGCCGGGGCGAAAGCCAGCCAGTGGCCGATAACGACACGGAAGAAGGGCGGGCGCAAAACCGTCGCGTGGAGTTGCACATCAATCGCTGAGCCTTGTCATAGAGCTGTCGGACAACGATGCGGGTTGATCCGACGGCCCATCTGCGACCTTCGGGAAGAATTTTTTGTTGCCCTCTGGCTTATCCCGCCTGTAAGCCGTTACTGTGCGCGCAAAGAATAATTCTCAACGGGGGAGCGTATGAAGGTGTTTTGGGGGCTGGGGAAGTTGTTGACCCTGCTGTTCTGGTTGGTGTTGCTGGCCAATCTGCTCATGCCATTCGTTCATCCATTTAACCTGTTGATCAATTTTGCAGGCAGTGTGTTGGCCGGGCTTCATCTTCTGGAGCTGGTGTTCTGCAACCGCAGCCTCAAAGGTCGAGCCCACCCTTGGCGCGATCGCCTGAAGATTGTCTTTTTCGGCGTTTTCCACCTGCAAACCATTCCGGCCCCGGCCGCTTCGAAGGCCTCCCATGCGTAAACTCTGTCTGCTCGCTGCATTTATCAGCCCATTGGCCTGCGCACAGGTGGTGAGCGTCGAAACCAACTCGCTGATGCGCTTGCCCAACACCACCAGTACCCTGCAACTGGAACGGTTGGAAGTCGCCGATTACGGCACCTTGCTGATTCCTTCGAATGTGACCGAAGTCACGGTCGGTGAGTTGCACCTGGGACGGGATGCGCGGATCGCCATTGTGCCGAGCGCACAAGTTCTGGCATTGAAGATCAATCGTGCCGAATTGGCTGAAGGCAGCCAGATCACTGCACGGGGCGCGCCGGGGACATACCTCAAGGCCGCTCGCTCCGGGCGCAATCTGGATTTGCAGATCAAAGTATTGAACGCGCCTCAATTGTCGGTAGACGCTCGCGGTGGCGCGGGTGCTCCAGGTTTTGTCGGCCTCGATGGGGCTAATGGTCAGGCACCGGGTTGTACCTGGGGCCAGGCCGGTCGCGGCGCCGATGGCAGCAATGGCAGTGATGGCCAGCCGGGAGCGCCAGGTGCGCTGGTTCGGCTGCAGGTGCCGCGTGATTACCCCGCTGAGCAGATCAAGGTCGAGATTGCGGGCGGGGAAGGTGGTACCGCAGGGCTCGGTGGAAAACCAGGGGCGGGCGGTAAGGCCAAGGGCTGTTTCGTCTATAAAGCCGATGGCGGCAAAAGCGGCCGCCCCGGTGTCGACGGCCAGCCAGGGCCTGCGGGAGTGGCGGGCTCAGTGACGATTCAGCGGTTGTAAACCCCTCAAGTGATCGTTCCCACGCTCTGCGTGGGAACGCAGCCCGTGACGCTCCGCGTCACTGGACGCGGAGCGTCCCTTGAGGCATTCCCACGCAGAGCGTGGGAACGATCACGGCCGCGCCGCCGCAATCGCCACCAGCACAAACCCGACCATCAGGTTAATCCCCACCAACCGCCGAATCTTACCCAGCACCGCCGCACCCGTCGGCCAGTCCTGAGCGGCCACCGCCGTGCGCAGTTCCGGCAGCATCAACGCCTGGATTCGGATGAACAGCGCCGTCATCACCACATACAATCCCATCATCACCTGCACATACCGCGGCGCCGCTTCAAATCCGGCGAACTGCAGATGAATCATGCCCACACCGCTGATCGGCAAAAGCACCACTGCGATCCAGACCCAACGGAAAAAACCTTGAAACACTTCCACCCACAGCTTCAAACGGGCAGGGCCTTCGAGTGCCTTCATCGCCGCGGGGCGCAAGACCATCCAGGCGAAAAACATACCGCCAACCCACACCAGGGCAGCGAGGACGTGCAGGGTATAAACGATGCCAAAAGGTGTCATTGAGGTACTCCGTTCTGCGCGGGATTGATTAGCGGGGTATGATAGCGGCCGATCCGAACCACTGAAAATTTATCCAGCATTTTTTGCGCCCCGACAACCAATGATCAGCACCGAACTCAAAACCACGATCCAGGGCGCCTATTCGCGTTTTCTCGAAGCCAAGAGCCTCAAGCCGCGCTACGGCCAACGCCTGATGATCGCCGAAATTGCCAAAGTCCTCGGTGACATCGACACCGACGACGAAGGCCGGCGCAGTGGCGACCCCGCGATTGTCGCGGTGGAAGCCGGCACCGGCACCGGCAAAACCGTGGCCTACAGCCTGGCGGCCATCCCTGCCGCGAAGGCCGCCGGCAAGCGTCTGGTGATCGCCACGGCCACCGTGGCCCTGCAAGAGCAGATCGTCTACAAGGATTTGCCCGACCTGATGCGCAACAGCGGGCTGAATTTCAGCTTCGCCCTGGCCAAGGGCCGCGGGCGCTACATGTGCCTGTCCAAGCTGGATATGTTGCTCCAGGAAGGTCACGCGCAGACTGCTACCGCGCAATTGTTCGAAGAAGAAGGCTTCAAGATCGAAGTCGATGAGGCCAGCCAGAAGCTGTTCACCAGCATGATCGAGAAGCTCGCCGGCAATAAGTGGGACGGCGATCGCGACAGTTGGTCCACCGCGCTGGAAGACGCCGATTGGGCGCGTCTGACTACCGATCACAGCCAGTGCACCAACCGTCATTGCCCGAATTTCGGCCAGTGCGCTTTCTACAAGGCCCGCGAAGGCATGGGCAAGGTCGACGTGATCGTCACCAACCACGACATGGTCCTGGCCGACCTGGCCCTGGGCGGTGGTGCGGTTCTACCGGACCCGCGTGACACCATCTACGTGTTCGACGAAGGCCATCACCTGCCGGACAAGGCCATCGGTCACTTCGCGCATTACACGCGCCTGCGCTCCACTGCCGACTGGCTGGAAACCACTGCCAAGAACCTCACCAAATTACTCGCCCAGCACCCGTTGCCGGGGGATCTGGGCAAGTTGATCGAGCAGGTGCCGGAGCTGGCCCGGGAGATCAAGACCCAGCAGCAGTTCATGTTCAGCGCCTGCGAGCAAGTCGCCGAGTTCAAACCCGGCGAAGACGTCGAAGGCCGCGAGCGGCCACGTCACCGTTTCCTCGGCGGGGTGATTCCCGAACACATGCGCGAAATGGGCATTGAATTGAAGAAGGGCTTTGCCCGCCTGACCGATTTGTTTACCCGGCTCACCGAACTGCTCAAGGAAGGCATGGACGGCGAGGTCAATATCGGCATCGCCAGTAACCAGGCCGAAGAGTGGTATCCGCTGTTTGGCAGCCTGTTGTCGCGTTCTTCGGGCAACTGGGAGTTGTGGACCGCCTTCACCGTCGAAGACCCGGAAGACAACCCGCCCATGGCCCGTTGGCTGACCCTGGCCGAAAGCGGTTCGCTGTTCGACATCGAGGTCAATGCCAGCCCGATCCTCGCGGCGGACATGCTCCGGCGCAACCTGTGGAACGTGGCTTACGGGGCGCTGGTGACCTCGGCGACCCTGACCGCTCTTGGCACCTTCGACCGCTTCCGCATGCGTGCCGGTCTGCCCAAAACGGCTGTGACCGCCGTGGTCCCGAGCCCGTTTCATCACGCCGACGCCGGCGTGCTGCGGGTGCCAGACCTCAAAGCCGACCCGCGTGATGCGCCGGCTCACACCGCAGCGATCATCCGCGACCTGCCGCAACTAGTAGAAGGTTCCCGTGGCACCCTGGTGCTGTTCTCCTCACGTAAACAGATGCAGGACGTGTTCGACGGTCTGGACCGCGACTGGCGCAAGCAAGTGTTCATTCAAGGCAACCTGTCGAAGCAGGAAACCCTGAACAAGCACAAGGCGCGGGTTGATGGCGGGGATTCCAGCGTGCTGTTCGGCCTGGCGAGTTTCGCCGAAGGCGTGGATTTGCCCGGTGCGTACTGCGAGCACGTGGTGATCGCCAAGATTCCGTTCTCGGTGCCCGACGATCCGGTCGAAGCGGCGCTGGCGGAATGGATCGAGGCCCGTGGCGGCAATCCGTTCATGGAAATCTCCGTGCCAGATGCCTCGCTGAAACTGGTCCAGGCCTGCGGTCGCTTGCTGCGGACCGAAGAAGACCGCGGCACCATCACTTTGCTCGACCGTCGTCTGGTCACGCAGCGCTACGGCAAAGCGATCCTCAATGCGTTGCCGCCATTTCGTCGTGAAATTTCCTGAAACGCCGGTGGGCAAATTGGCCCACCGCGTTGTCTACCTCACTGCCAATGCTTTTCCACTGGCCTATTGAAGGTCGTTAGGGAGAAACACGTTCCTATGATTCGCCGTTCGTTGCCCGCTGTTTTTGCCCTGATGTTCGCAGCCCCTTTGCTGGCGGCTCCTGCCGGTCAGCAGACGCTGTTCAATTTTGTGCGTCCCGCCGACGTGGTTCAGGTGGCGACCCAGGACGCCAGCCTGCCGCAGGCCAACGCCGAACAAACAGCCGAAGGCGAAGTGCTGCGCCGCGTGACCTTCAACCCGGCTGCGCGACCGACCTTGCGCCTGACGCCGCAGACCGGTGCCTGGGACTGGTCGCAGTCGGGCGTCATGAGCCTGCGGATCCAGAGCGCGATGAACTGGGCCGTGACCCTGAACTTAACCATCCAGAGTAACGACGGCAAAACCCTGGTCAGCCGCGTCGATCTGCCCGCCGGCCCGGCGCAAACCCTGTTGGTGCCACTGCAACCGAGTTCGCCTTTGAGCCAGGGCATGAAGGCCGGCCCGCCGATGCCGATCAACTACGAAGGCCAGCGTGTATTGCTGGCCAGCAGCGCCGGTGAGCTGGACCGCAGCCAAGTGGTGTCAGTGACCTTGTCGATGGATCAGCCCAAAGTCGCCCAAAGCATCCTGCTTGAGCGCTTCGGTGTGCAGGACGGCGAGGCTGTCACCAAGGCCGCTTATGGCGGCCTGGTGGACGCTTACGGCCAATCGACCCGGGCCAAATGGCCAGAGAAGGTCAGCAGCGACGAGCAACTGAAATCCGCCGCGGCCAAAGAACAGCAGCAACTGAAAACCTGGCTGGCCGAGCGCGAGAAGCAGTCCCTGGACAAGTTCGGCGGCTGGACCAACGGCCTGGCATTCAAGGCCAGCGGCTTTTTCCGCACCGAAAAACGTGACGGTCGCTGGTACCTGGTGACCCCGGAAGGGCATCCGTTCTATTCTCTCGGCGTCAACACGGTGACCCCGAACGTCAACCAGACCTACGTCGCCGGTCGCGAATGGATGTTCGAGTCGCTGCCCCAACCCGATGAGCCCCTTGCCAGCCACTACGGCGAAGGCGACAACCGTGGCGGCAATGGCGCCGATCAGGGCCGAGCCTACAACGCCGGGCGCTGGTACGATTTCTATGGCGCCAACCTGCAGCGCCTCTATGGCGAGCCTTGTGCACCGGGCAGCGACACCAAGGCCGGTATCGCCGAAGCGGCCAAGGCCGATGCGGTCGAGGCGACGGCCGATAAGGCCGCCGCACCCTCAGCCGATCCTGTGGCAACCGAATCCGCGGCCGGGGTTGCCGAAGCGGCCAAGACCGGCGCCGTTGAAGCGTCAGTCGAAAACGCGGCCGAGCAAACGAGCGCCGAACCTTGCAAAGTGGTTTTCGACGAAAAGCGTTGGGCCAGTCACACCCTCGATCGCCTGCAAGCCTGGGGGTTCAACACCCTCGGTAACTGGAGCGCCCCGGTGTTTGGCAATGCTGACCGGGTGCCATACACCTTGCCGCTGTCGATCGTCGGCGATTACGCCAGCATCAGTACCGGCACCGATTGGTGGGGTGGTATGCCTGATCCGTTCGATCCGCGTTTCGCCATGGCCACCGAGCGCGCCGTGGCCATCGCCGCCCGCGACCACCGCGACGATCCGTGGCTGATCGGTTACTTCGCCGACAACGAACTGGCCTGGGCCGGTCCCGGCGATGACCCGAAGGCCCGTTACGCGCTGGCCTACGGGACCTTGAAAATGACCACCGATGTGCCGGCCAAACGTGCCTTCCTCAAACAGCTGCGTGACAAGTACCGCAATCAGGCGGGCCTTTCCAAAGCCTGGGGCATCGATCTGCCGGCTTGGGAATTGATGGAAGACCCAGGCTTCGTTCCGCCGCAACCGAGTGCCGAGTACCCGGAAATCGAAGCCGACTTCAAATACTTCCAGAAAGTGTTCGCCGACACCTACTTCAAAACCGTCTCCGACTCGCTCAAGTGGCATGCGCCGAACCAGTTGTTACTGGGTGGCCGTTTTGCCGTCAGCACCCCGGAAGCCGTCGAGTCCTGCGCGCAATACTGCGACGTGCTGAGCTTCAATATGTACACCCTGCAACCCCAGGACGGTTACGACTTCGCCAGACTGCGCAGCTTGGACAAACCGGTGCTGATCACTGAATTCAATTTCGGTTCGACGGATCGCGGTCCGTTCTGGGGTGGTGTGACCCAACTGGCGAAAGAAGAAGACCGTGGCCCGGCCTACGCCAATTTCCTCAAACAGGCGATGAGCGAACCGTCGATTGTCGGGGTGCACTGGTTCCAGTACCTCGATCAACCGGTGACCGGTCGACTGCTGGATGGCGAGAACGGGCATTTCGGGCTGGTGGGTATTACTGACCTGCCGTTCCAGGGCTTTGTCGACACGGTGCGCAAAAGCAATCTGCAGACCGTCGATCAACTTGGCAAAGAGGCCGAAAAGGCCAGGGCCGAGGCGGAAAAAGCCGCCGGGAACCATGAAGGCGAGGGCGGCAAGCAGGGTGCTGCCGACAAAGGTGCAGAGCAGGGCGCCGGCCATGCGGGTGGGCATTCTGCTAATGGGCATTGATTCCTGAAATCGCCAAGATCGCAGCCTTCGGCAACTCCTACGGGGTGTACTCAGCCTCACTGTAGGAGCTGCCGAAGGCTGCGATCTTTTGATCTTGATCTTGATCTTGAATTGACCGCCCGGCCCGGCCCTGTTCCCAAAACCCTCAAGGGCTGGAACAATGCGGGCCACTTTATAGAGCGTTTATCCGGGAGCGTTGTGGGTGCAGATTCAGGGTCATTACGAGCTTAAGTTCGAAGCGGTGCGCGAAGCTTTTGCGGCGCTGTTCGACGATCCTCAGGAGCGTGGCGCGGCGTTGTGCATCCGCATTGGCGGGGAAACCGTTCTCGACCTCTGGGGCGGCACCGCCGACAAGGACGGCACCGAGGCCTGGCACAGCGACACCATTGCCAACCTGTTTTCCTGCACCAAGACCTTCACCGCCGTGACAGCGCTGCAACTGGTAGCCGAAGGCAAGCTGCAACTGGATGCTCCAGTCGCTCGCTACTGGCCCGAATTCGCTGCCGCCGGCAAAGAATCGGTGACACTGCGCCACTTGCTCTGCCATCAGGCGGGCCTGCCTGCTCTGCGCGAATTGCTGCCGCCAGAAGCACTTTACGACTGGCAGACCATGGTCGATGCCCTGGCTGGCGAAGCGCCTTGGTGGACGCCGGGTCAAGGTCACGGTTATGCGGCGATCACCTATGGTTGGCTGGTCGGTGAATTGCTGCGTCGCGCTGACGGTCGTGGGCCGGGCGAGTCCATCGTGGCACGGGTCGCGAAGCCTTTGGGGCTGGATTTTCATGTTGGCCTCGCCGACAAAGAGTTCCATCGCGTGGCGCACATTGCCCGGAGCAAGGGCAACCTCGGCGATGCCGCGGCCCAGCGCTTGCTGCAAGTGACCCTGCGCGAGCCGACGGCCATGAGCACCCGGGCTTTCACTAACCCGCCGTCTATAATGACCAGTACCAACAAGCCGGAATGGCGGCGCATGCAGCAGCCCGCCGCCAATGGCCATGGCAATGCCCGCAGCCTGGCCGGGTTCTACGCCGGTTTGCTCGACGGTAGCCTGCTGGAAAGCGAAATGCTCGAGGAACTGACCCGCGAACACAGCGTCGGCGAAGACAAGACTTTGCTGACCCGGACCCGCTTCGGCCTGGGTTGCATGCTCGATCAACCGGATGTACCCAACGCCACCTATGGCCTCGGCCCACGGGCGTTCGGTCACCCGGGCGCCGGCGGTTCCATCGGTTTTGCTGACCCGCACTATGATGTTGCCTTCGGCTTTGTGACAAATACCCTGGGGCCGTACGTCTTGATGGATCCACGAGCGCAAAAGCTGGTGCGAGTACTGGCCACTTGTCTGTAAATCACGCTTAAGGGGGCCAGGGCCGGAACCCGAAAGCCTTTGTGGTTTCAAAGCGCTGTTTATCCGGGCTAACCCGGTTTGATTTTTCATTACTTCATTTTGTGGATATCCGATGTCATCCAATAAAACGCTCGCCCTGGCCCTGTGCTTCGCTATCACCGGTTGCGCACAAACCCCACAAAATGATGCAGACGGTGGCAGCTGGTGGCCGTTTGGCTCTTCCGACAAGGTTGCGACCAAAGAACCGGCCCCGGCTCCGTTGAAACCTGCTGCAACAGCACCCGTCGCCAAAGCTGACAGTGCATCCCCTTGGTATTGGCCATTCGGTTCCGATGACGCTGCCGACAAAGTGGCCAAACCGGACGTGAAACCGGACGTTAAACCTGAAACCAAGCCGGTCGCTGTGGCCAAGGCTGAAGCCGATGCCGGTGGCAACTGGTGGTGGCCGTTTGGCGGCAAGGAGCAAAGCACCGCCAAGGCCGTGCCGATGCCCGACCCGAAAGTCACCCAGGCCTGGCTCGACGATTACGAACCGCGCCTGCGCGAGGCGATCAAGGACAGCAACCTGAAACTCGAGCGCCGCGAAAACGTGCTGGTCGTTACGGCGCCGGTAGAAGGCTCGTTCAACCCTGATCGTCCATCCATGCTGCTGCCGGTAACCCTCGGCCCGTTCACCCGTGTCGCGAAAATCCTCGAAGTCGATCCAAAGACTGCCGTGCTGGTACTCGGTCACAGTGATACGACAGGCGCTGCACCGGCCAACGTGAAGCTGAGCCAGGAGCGCGCCCAAGCGGTGGCGGCGATCTTCCGTCTGAGCGGCCTACAGCGTGATCGCCTGATGTTGCGTGGCATGGGTGGCGAGGCTCCACGTGCCGCCAATGACAGTTCTGAAGGGCGTGCCCTGAACCGTCGCGTCGAGCTGTTGGTGACGCCAGCAAACACCATGGTCGCGTTGCTGAGCAAGTACAACATGCCGGCTCCGGCACCGGTGAAAACCATGATCGCTGCGCAAGACATCAAGCCAGTGGCCAAGCCTGTGACCCCGGCGCCTGCTGCGAAGAAAGCGGCTGTGCCGGCGACGAAAAAGGCCCCGGCCAAGAAGCCGGCTGCCAAGGCGCCAGCCAAAAAAGCCGTGGTGAAAAAGACTGCGCCAGCCAAAGCGGCGGTCGACACCAAGAAAGTCGCTGTCGCCGATGACACAAAGAAGTGATTCGTTAACCAAAAGGAATGCGCCATGACCCGGCCCTTGGCAGATATGCGTCGCGACTACACCCGAGATGGCCTGACCGAGGCACAAGCCCCGGCCGAGCCGTTCGAACTGTTTCATCAATGGTTTGCCGACGCGGTGAACACCGAACAAGTGCCGGTGGAGGCGAATGCGATGACGCTGGCCACCGTCGATCAGCAGGGGCGGCCGCATTGCCGCATCCTGCTGCTCAAGGGCCTGGACGAGCAGGGCTTCACCTTTTTCACCAATTATGAAAGCGACAAGGGTCAGCAACTGGCGGCCAATCCATTTGCGGCCATGACGTTCTTCTGGCCGGCCCTGGAGCGCCAGGTGCGTATCGAAGGGCGGGTGGTGAAGGTCACGCCTGAAGAGTCCGACGCTTATTATCAGGTTCGTCCTCTGGGCAGCCGTCTCGGTGCCTGGGCCTCGCCACAGAGCCGGGTGATCGCCGATCGCGGTGAACTGGAAGCGCTGCTCAAGAACACCGAGCAACGTTTCAGCGATACTCAGCCTCACTGCCCCGAACACTGGGGCGGTTATCGTTTGCTACCCGAGCGCATCGAATTCTGGCAGGGCCGTCCGAGCCGTCTGCACGATCGCCTCAACTATCGCTTGCAAGGCACCGACTGGGTTCGTGAGCGTCTGGCGCCGTAACGTAAATAGCCTACCGATTGGAATACCCTGCCGCAGCGGCCGCCAGCCACTGGGGCAGGTCCCGCCGCTTGATCTTCTGCGCTTGAGCGTTCGCCAGTTGTTGGAGCATGAAGGCTCTTTTCTGTTCGTCTTGCCCCGCCAGTGACAACGCCAGATCGCGGTCCATCCAGCGTTTGATCCGCACGTACAGCCACCAATGGAAGTACAAGCCGGCGACGGTCGTGACAACAATGATGAAGTAATCCATGAAAATCCTTGGGTCGATGGCGCAGATTTCGTATTTTGGCGCTACTGTATGCCGAGTTCGATAAAGCGCCTGTATCGGGCCTGAATGAAACCAATTTTATCCGGGCAATGCCGTGACAGGCGTCAAGCTGCGGAGTTTAATGGATACCTGTCCTATGGAGTTTGATGCTATGCGTAAGTCTGTTCTACTGGTTGCTTCTTTTTCCACGATGGCGATGTTGCTCACTGGCTGCCAATCGAGCCTGACCGGTGACTCCTACTCCCGTGACGAAGCGCGTCGTGTGCAGACGATTCGCATGGGCACCATCGAAGCGCTGCGTCCGGTGAAAATCGAAGGCACCAAAACCCCGATCGGCAGCGTCGCGGGCGCCGCCGTGGGTGGTGTCGGCGGTAGCTCCATCGGCGGCGGTCGCGGCAGCATCGTCGCAGCGGTCATCGGCGCTGTCGCCGGCGGCCTGATAGGCTCGGCTGCCGAAGAAGGCCTGACCCGTACGCAAGGTGTTGAAATCACCGTGCGCGAAGACGATGGCAGCATGCGCGCCTACGTGCAGGAAGTTCAGCCAAATGAAGTGTTCCGCGTGGGCGAGCGGGTGCGGATTGCCACGGTTGATGGCACCAGCCGCGTTACGCACTAAGCGGGAATGTAGGGTAAAAGAAACCCCGATCAGGTGACTGGTCGGGGTTTTTGTTATTGGGATTGTTTATGGATGGCGTGGGTACTGGCAGACGTCGCATGCAAGTCGTTTCGATAACTCGTTAGTCGTGTGATGTCAGAAATAATTCGAGATTTTTAGGCAGATCGAGTGAGCATGCTTTTTCTATACCGATGATTTGTTGTTCGGTAAGGCGATAGTCATGTAATGAGTCTTCGTCTTTCTCCCAGCCCATAATCAGTTTGAGTTCGATGGTGGAAATAGGGATCTGCTTCTCAAATGAAGGAAAATCCTCGCCTTTCGGAACCCCCATAATTAAGTGCTTCATGGCTCGACCTTCCTTGTTGGATCTGCTGGTTTGTTCTGAGTGCCAGTTTTTGCCTGGCATCGCGCTCGGCCAGTTCGGTGGCCGTCATGTAGCGGTGGGTGACGTGATGCCCATCGCCTGACGGTGGGTTTTTAACCCGGGGGATGTCCTTGTTGCCAGCCACTGATTGTCCTTTCGCTGATCCATCGGCAACCCCTGAAAGAGGGGCTGCACGACGTTAACGAACGTGGCTAAGCGTGGCTGTAGGACGAGTCCTGAATGTCGCTAAGAGTGTTCTCTATCGCTCAGGAAGGCAGGGCGGTGTTCTTGCGACTCGCTGCCGCCGTCACCGCATAACCGATCAATGCCGCCAGTATCGAGCCGGTCAGAATTCCCATTCGATCCATCCCGGCGTATTCACTGGTGCCGGGCACGAAGGCCAGGGAGCCGACGAACAGGCTCATGGTGAACCCGATGCCGCAAAGGATCGCCACGCCCATGATCTGGCCCCAATTGGCGCCTTGGGGCAGGGTGGCGATGCCGATTTTTACCGCCAGCCACGTCAGGCCGTAGACACCGACGGTCTTGCCCAGCAGCAGGCCGACGGCGATGCCCATGGGTACGTCGTGGGTGAAGCTGTCGACGGTCACGCCGCTCAGGGACAGGCCGGCGTTGGCGAAGGCGAACAGCGGCAGGATGCCGTAGGCCACCCATGGATGCAGGGCATGTTCCAGGGACAGCAGCGGCGAAGGCTCGGCGTTTTTCGTGCGCAGTGGAATGCAGAAGGCCAGGGTCACGCCAGCCAGCGTGGCATGTACGCCACTCTTGAGCACGCAGATCCAGAGGATCAGCCCGATGATCATGTAAGGCCCAAGCTTGACCACGCCGAGACGATTCATCCCGATCAACGCTGCGATGCAGGCCGCGGCCAACGCGAGGGACAAGGTCGACAGTGCGCCGGAATAGAAGATCGCGATGATGATGATCGCGCCCAGGTCGTCGATGATCGCCAGGGTCATGAGGAACAGTTTCAGCGACACCGGCACGCGTTTGCCGAGCAAGGCCAGTACGCCGAGGGCGAAGGCGATATCGGTGGCGGTCGGAATGGCCCAGCCACTCAGGGCGGACGGATTGTCGCGGTTGAGGAACCAGTAGATCAGCGCCGGCACCACCATGCCGCCAATCGCCGCCGCGCCGGGCAGGACGATTTGCGAGGGCTTCGACAGCTGGCCGTCGAGGACTTCACGCTTCACTTCCAGGCCAATCAGCAGGAAGAACAGGGCCATCAAGCCATCGTTGATCCACAACAGCAGTGGCTTGGCGATTTTCAGCGCGCCGATCTGAGCCACCACGGGGGTGTCCAGCAGCCCGCTATAGAGCCATGACAGTGATGAGTTGTTGATGATCAGGGCGAGAGCGGCGGCGGCGATCAATAACAGACCGCTGGCAGCTTCCAACTGAAAGAAACGCGTGAACGTGCTACGCAGAGGCAAGGTCGCTCTCCATCGATGAATTCAAAAGGTGGCACACCCTAACCCGTACCGTTAGTTGTTAAAACAAAAGTTATATTCTTTTTTGTTATATACCGTTACAACGTGGGTGCTCAACAAAGGTCTGAGCCTAGCAGTTGCCAAACGTATTGGACCTCAGCTGTATCTGTGCATGATGTAGGTTCTTTCCTAAGCTTGTGGGCTGAGCCTTGCAACTAGGCCGACCCTGCCTGATTCAACGAGAAAACCATCATGAGCGACAACCGACAGTGGGCCCGCGAAGCCATCCGGATCATCGAAGCCGACTTCCAGCGCAGCGCCGATACCCACCTGATTCCCTTGCCGCTGCCGGGGTTGCCGGGGATCGAGTTGTACTTCAAGGATGAGTCGAGCCATCCCACTGGCAGCCTGAAACATCGGTTGGCGCGCTCGTTGTTTCTTTACGCTTTGTGTAACGGCTGGCTCAAACCCGGTGCGCCGGTGATCGAAGCGTCCAGCGGTTCGACAGCGATTTCCGAGGCGTACTTCGCTCGGTTGCTGGGTTTGCCGTTTATTGCGGTGATGCCTGCCAGCACGTCCAAGGAAAAGATCGCGCAGATCGCTTTCTACGGTGGCAACAGCCATCTGGTGGACGATCCGACGCAGATTTACGCCGAATCCGAACGCCTGGCGCGCGAACACGACGGGCACTTCATCGACCAGTTCACCTACGCCGAGCGTGCCACTGACTGGCGGGCGAACAACAACATTGCCGAATCGATCTTCCAGCAGATGCGTTTCGAGCGGCATCCGGAACCGAGCTGGCTGATTTCCAGCCCCGGCACCGGCGGCACCACCGCAACCCTCGGTCGCTACGTGCGCTATCGCCAGCACTGCACCCGCGTGCTGTGCGCCGATGCCGAGCGTTCAGTGTTCTTCGATTACTACCAGACTGGCGATGCCAGCTTGCGCCTGGATTGCGGGTCACGGATTGAAGGCATTGGTCGGCCGCGAGTGGAAGCGTCATTCCTGCCCAAAGTGATCGATGCGATGGTCAAAGTGCCGGACGCGTTGTCGCTGGCGGCCATGCATTACCTGGCGCAGCGTTTGGGTCGGCATGTGGGCGGATCAAGCGGCACCAACCTGATCGGCGCGTTGATGGCGGCGCAACAAATGAAAGTGGCGCGGGAGTCGGGCTCGATCGTGGCTATTTTGTGCGATGGCGGCGAGCGCTATGCCACCACCTATTACGATCAGGCCTGGCTCAAGGCCCAGGGGTATGAGTTGAGTGGCTTGATGGATGCCGTGGCGGCGAGTGTCGAGCGCGGCGAGCCGCTGCCGGCCAGCGTGTTGCGCGCAAACATCTGACACCAGACACCGCCCCCCGTAGGAGCGAGGCTTGCCCGCGAAGAACGATAATGCGGTCTTTCAGGAAGACCGCGTCAACTTCTTCGCGGGCAAGCCTCGCTCCTACAGGGGCGTGTGATCGTTCCTTAGGCTTCGAGGCCAAGAATGTCTCGGGCCACCGCTTCGGCAATCCGAATACCATCCACACCCGCCGACAGAATCCCGCCCGCATAACCCGCGCCTTCACCCGCCGGGAACAAGCCCTTCACGTTCAGGCTTTGCATCGACTCGTTACGGGTAATGCGCAGTGGCGATGAGGTACGCGTTTCGATCCCGGTCAATACGGCGTCGTGCAGCGAGTAGCCACGAATCTGCTTCTCGAACGCCGGCAAGGCTTCGCGAATCGCTTCGATGGCGAACGCCGGCAACGCCAGGGCCAAATCACCCAAGGCAACGCCCGGCTTGTAGGACGGCTCGACGCTGCCCAACTCGGTCGACGGTTTGCCGGCAATGAAGTCGCCAACCAATTGCGCTGGCGCTTCGTAATTGCTGCCGCCCAGTACAAAGGCGTGGGATTCCAGACGTTCCTGCAATTCGATGCCGGCCAGCGGGCCACCCGGGTAATCGACTTCCGGCGTAATCCCGACGACGATCCCGGAGTTGGCGTTGCGCTCGTTACGCGAGTACTGGCTCATGCCGTTGGTGACTACGCGGTTCGGCTCGGAGGTCGCCGCCACCACGGTGCCGCCCGGGCACATGCAGAAGCTGTAGACCGAACGACCGTTGCTGGCATGGTGCACCAGTTTGTAGTCGGCAGCGCCGAGTTTCGGGTGCCCGGCGTATTTGCCCAGGCGCGCGCGGTCGATCAGCGATTGCGGGTGCTCGATGCGGAAACCCACCGAGAACGGCTTGGCTTCCATGTACACGCCACGACCGTGGAGCATGCGGAAGGTGTCCCGGGCGCTGTGGCCGAGGGCCAGAATCACGTGTTTCGAATGGATCTGCTCGCCGCCGTTGAGCTCGACGCCGACCAGTTGGCCATCTTCGATCAAAACGTCAGTGACGCGCTGTTGGAAGCGCACTTCGCCGCCCATGGCGCGAATCTGCTCACGCATGTTTTCCACGACACCGGTCAGACGGAACGTACCGATGTGCGGTTTGCTGACGTAGAGGATTTCTTCCGGCGCGCCGGCCTTGACGAACTCGTGCAAGACTTTGCGACCGATGAATTTCGGGTCTTTGATCTGGCTGTAGAGCTTGCCATCGGAGAACGTGCCCGCGCCGCCTTCGCCGAATTGCACGTTGGATTCGGGGTTGAGCACGCTTTTGCGCCACAGGCCCCAGGTGTCCTTGGTGCGCTGACGCACTTCGGTGCCACGTTCGAGAATGATCGGCTTGAAGCCCATTTGCGCCAGCAGCAAGCCGGCGAAGATTCCGCACGGGCCGAAACCCACGACGACAGGACGCTGCTCAAGATCAGCGGGCGCCTGGCCAATCACTTTGTAGCTGACATCCGGCGCCACGTTGACGTTACGGTCATCGGCGAACCTGTGCAGCACCGATGCTTCATCGCGAACGTTGAGATCGATGGTGTAGATGAAGCACAGTTCAGAGGATTTTTTGCGCGCATCGTAGCTGCGCTTGAACAAGGTGAAATCGAGCAGGTCATCACTGGCGATGCCCAGGCGCTGCACAATGGCAGGGCGCAGGTCTTCTTCGGGATGGTCGATCGGCAGCTTGAGTTCGGTGATTCGTAACATGACGGGATCCGGTTCGCGGGGCGCACAACTGCGCCAAGGCGTTTGAAGCCCGCGATTATAAGCCTCAACGGACGATTCCCGTGAGGCAAAAACGATCAGTCGTTACGCGATCCGCCAAAATACCCGCAGCCGCGTTGCACCTGGCCATTGATGCGCAGCTCGGCGCTCATGTGCTGCACGCTGGCGGTGCTGGTGTCGACGCAACGTTGCGGCGCAACCCAGAGCTCGATGCGCTGGTTATTGGCTTCCGTGCTGAGGTTAAAGCGGCCATCGCCCAGTTGTTCTTCAACGTACGGCAGGGCCAGGGGCGGCTGACCGGCGCGGTGGATGACCATGCCTTTGCCGCTGACTTTGACGCTCCATTCCGGGCCATGGCCGGCGGCGCGCAGCGTCAGCTGCTTGAAATCTGGATCGTCGCACGCCGTGCCCGAGCGTTCGACGCGGTACAACTGCTCCAGATCCAGCTGGCCGCTGGCGGTGATCCGGCCGCGCACGTCGGCGAACAGCTTGCCCTGATCATCGGCCAGGCTTGCGGCTTCTTGCAGGACGCTGGTGCCACCCGTGTCGTTGACCACCAAACTGCGCTGCTCATTGCACGGCTGGAACAGCAACTTGCCGTCGGCCGCCGTCAACTGGCCCTGCAGGCGGGTCTGGCCCACATGGGAAGCACTTTCGCGCGGGCCATCCAGCCATTGGCAGGCGGCGAACAGCGGAAGCAGGGCAGCAAGCACTAAGGAACGGGCAACACGCATCTTTGAGTCTCCTGACAAGTGCCGCCACGTTACTCAGGCTGACCGCTCATCACAACCCTGCAATGCCCTCCCGTCCGAGAGGAGGTACGCCGGGCCTTTGCAGGAGCTGGCGAAGCCTGCGATCTCTTGATTTTGGCGGTTTAGCCGACGTGGTAGGTCTGGCCGGTCTGCAAGCCTTCCACGCTTTTGGCGTAGGCCAGCGCCACTTCAGCGGCGGGAACCGGTTTGAAACCACGGAAGTACGGGGCGTAGCTGCCCATGGCTTCGGCCAGCACATTCGGGCTGACCGAGTTGATGCGCAGACCGCGCGGCAGTTCGATTGCCGCTGCACGAACGAAACTGTCGAGGGCGCCGTTGACCAGAGAAGCCGAGCTGCCCGTACGGATCGGATCGTGGCTGAGGATGCCAGTGGTGAAGGTGAATGAGGCGCCGTCATTGGCGAATTCCCGGCCGATCAGCAGCAAGTTGACCTGGCCCATCAACTTGTCCCGCAAGCCAAGCTCGAAGTCCTGTTCGGTCATGGTCGCCAACGGCACGAAGTTGACGCTGCCGGCGGCGCAGATCAGCGCATCGAAATTGCCGGTCTGTTCGAACAGTTTGCGGATCGAGGCGCTGTCACTGATGTCGACCTGGAATTCACCGCTTTTACGGCCGATACGGACGATTTCGTGGCGCTGGGACAGTTCATGGTCAATGGCTGAACCGACGGTGCCAGAAGCGCCAATCAAAAGAATTTTCATCGTGCTGTACCTGAATGGGCTGGATTTAAATCTAAGTTTAGAGTGGTTTTTCCCCTTGATAAGCGGGCTAATAGGCAACCTTTGGTTTTCAAATGGAAACAATCCCCATGAGCGAAATGGACGACCTGGCGGCGTTTGCGGTGTTGATCGAAGCGGGCAGTTTCACGTTGGCCGCCCAGCAACTGGGTTGCAGCAAAGGGCAACTTTCCAAGCGCATCAGCCTGCTGGAAACGCGGTTTGCCGTGGTGTTGCTGCAACGCACCACGCGCCGCTTGAGCCTGACGGCGGCGGGTGCGGCGTTGTTGCCGCAAGCCCAGGCATTGGTGATTCAAGTCGAGCGAGCGCGTCAGGCGTTGGCAAGGTTGAAGGACGATATCGCTGGCCCTGTGCGGATGACGGTTCCGGTTTCGCTGGGGGAAACCTTCTTTGACGGCGCGCTGCTGGAGTTTTCCCGGCAATACCCTCAGGTGCAGATCGAACTGGAACTCAACAATAACTACCGCGACCTGTCCCGGGACGGTTTCGATCTGGCAATCCGCTCGGAAGTGGCCAACGACGAACGCCTGGTCGCCCGCCCGCTGTTGGCCTGGCACGAGATGACCTGCGCCAGCCCTGTGTACCTTGAACGATTCGGTGAACCCTTGACGCCTCCGGCACTGGCCGAACACCGCTGCCTGCTCAACAGCCATTACAGCGGTCGCGAAGAATGGCTCTATCACCAGCAACACGAGTTACTGCGGGTGCGAGTCTCGGGAACGTTTGCCAGCAACCATTACAACCTCTTGAAGAAAGCCGCGCTGGCGGATGCGGGCATTGCGCGTTTGCCGTCGTACCTGTTGCAAGAGGAGCTGGCTGATGGGCGATTGCGCTGGCTGCTGCGCGATTATCAGACTCGCAGCATGCCGATGTACCTGGTGCACCCGTATCAAGGCGGTTTGCCAAAACGTACTCAAGTGCTGGCAGATTATTTGACGGATTGGTTCAAGCGCAGTGGCGAGGCGTTGGCTCGGCTGTCGCGGTAACGGGCTAATGACAATCGGCGTCGGCAGCTCCTACAGGGAATCCATCCGGCAATGGTTCGCGGTTAGTGGGCGTAACGCTTGGCAATCAGATGATCAATCGACAGCTTGCCCGGTCCGGTCGCCATCAGGTACAGCAACACCGCTGCCCAAGTGCCGTGGGTAGGATAAGCATCGGGGTACACGAACAGTTGAATGGTCAGGGTCATACCCAATAGCGCCAACGCCGAAAACCGTGTGGCGAGGCCGATCAGGATCAGCACGGGAAAAAAATGCTCGGCGAAGGCTGCCAGGTGCGCCGCGAGTTCCGGGGAGAGCAGCGGCAGGCGATATTCGCTCTGGAACAACGGGATGGTCGAGTCCGCCAGCCTTGGTACACCGAGTTGAAACGTGCCATCGACCAAGTCGATGGCCAGGCCTTCCACCTTGGTTTGTCCGGACTTCCAGAACACCGCGGCAATGGAAAAGCGCGCGATAAAGGCAATCAGGCTGTGGGGGATTTTTTCCAGCCACTCGATGGCGCGGGCAATGGGATTTTGATGAAGGATCATGGCGATACCTGGTGATGTAAATGGGTAATGACGTTGTGGCTGATCAACAGCGCCAGGGTTTGGCTGAGGTCGAAGGCGGGTGCTGTTTCCAGCGCTTGGGCCAGAGGCTGGCCGAGTCGCAGGTTCTGAATGAACGTGCTGGCGCCGTGGTCGATGGCGAAAACTTCAACCTCCAGGCCATTGCGCAACACCAGCGCATGTTGCCCATGGTCAATGTCAATCCCGGCCAGCGTCGCGTCGTCCTGTTGATGCGCGGCCCAGATCGCAACCACGGCAAAAGCTGAAGTCAACAGATTCAAGGAGGGATGAAACACGACCGTCAGTTCGCTCAGCGCCTGCGGGTCCGACAACGCGTCAGCGATTTGTGCATGGCTCAGGGGCTGCGCATCGGCGGCGTGATAGGCCTGCACGCGCAACCGCTCCAGCCGCGCCATATCGGCCAGATACGGCACGCTGGCTGCCGGCTCAAAACTGTCAATGAACTCGGCGAAGTCCTTGCCGTAATCGTTGATAAGTGGGCCTTGAGGCGGGCAATGCTGCACATACAATCCCGCCATCGCCCGAAAGAACGCTTCGCCCACCAACTGCGAAACCACGGGGTAACTGTCAGCCAGGGCGTTGATCAGCGAGCTCTGCACATTGTTGCGATACACCGCGAAGCGGCTGGCCGGATCGGCACCATTGGCGCTGAGCAAACCGTCAGGGCAGGGTTGTTGCGGATCGAGCAAGGCGGCGGCAAACGCAGCTTGAGTGCTCATGATCGGCTCCCCGCGCCATGCAGCCATTCATCGGCCTGGCGGGCTTCGGCATGCAGCACGCTGAAGGCCGGCAATTGGTTGTCGCGCTCGATCAACGTGGCAATTGGACCAACCCGCTCCAGCACTTGCCGGTAGAGCGTCCACACCGCGTTATCGATGGGCGCGCCGTGATCGTCGATCAGCAGACGGTCGCCGAGGCTGTCGGTGTCTTCGGCAAACCCGGCCAGATGAATCTCTCCCACTGCGTCCAGCGGCAGTGCGTCGATGTAGGCCAGCGGATCCCTTTGGTGATTGATGCAGGAGACGTAGACGTTGTTGACGTCCAGCAGCAGGCCGCAGCCGGTACGGCGAATGACTTCGCTGATGAAGTCGGCTTCATCAATGGTCGAGCGCTGGAACGCCAGATACGTCGCCGGGTTCTCCAGCAGCATTGGCCGTTTGAGGAAGCTCTGCACCTGATCGATGTGCTCGCAGACGCGGTTCAGCGTCGGCGCGTCGTAGGCCAGGGGCAGCAGGTCATTGAGAAACACCGGGCCATGGCTGGACCAGGCCAGGTGTTCGGAAAAGGATTGGGGTTGATAGCGTTCGATCAGCGCGGCAAGCCTTTGCAGGTGCTGAAGATCCAGCGGACCTTCGGCACCAATGGACAGGCCAACGCCGTGCAACGACAGCGGATATCGCTCGCGGATCAACCCCAGAAAATGATGAAACGGGCCGCCGGCCACCATGTAGTTTTCGGCGTGGACTTCGAAGAAGCCAATGTCCGGTTGTGCACCGAGCACTTCACGAAAGTGCTCGGTCTTGAGCCCCAGCCCGGAGCGGGGCGGGAGCCCTGAAGATGAATGGTTCATGGTCGACGCTCAGGCTGGGCGTGGATTACGACTTGGCTTTGTAGGCTTCCAACTGGCCGAAACCGGTCGGCGAAGTTTTGCTCATCGTCGTGACGCAGGTGCCCTTGGGGACGTATTTCCAGGCATTGGCCTGATAGTCGGTCTTTGCCGTGCCGGCGCAAGTAGTACCAGCACCTGCGGCGCAATCATTCTTGCCTTTCATGGCCACGCCGAAGCATTTTTCCATGTTGTCGTCAGCGGCATGGGCAGTGGACACAGCGGCGATGCTCAGGGCAGAACCGAGGGCCAGCACCAGGGCGGTGGCGGACAGGGTGCGGGTGGTAGCAGTCATGATGTTTCTCCGAAATTGAGCTTGGGTTGGCAAGCGTTTGTGCTTGCTTACTGCTCTAGAGAAACGACAGGACGATGCGTTACAGGCCACCCATAAAATTTTTTGCCGATAAGGTCGTCAGGCAATGCTGAGTTTATTGACGCTGGTGATCTGACCATTCCAGATCATCTCGTAGTGGGCTGTTTGAGTGATCGATGAGAGAGGGCTGGGAGTCATCAATGCCCAGCAGTGGCTCCCCTGCATGCGCACGGAGTTGTACCGCAGACCAGGGATTCCGGCATCCTTGATGGCCTTTCCCAAGCGATGGGAGTGCGTGTAATCGACAGGATCGTAGATTGGATCGTCCATCGCGATGGACACGGCGTCCCGCATGGCTTCGTCAACGAAAATGCAGGATAACCCGCGGAAAACAAACCTCTCGTAATTGAGCCCCTGGACTTTCGACCAATACTGGTTCTGATGATGACGCACCTCGGCCAGTGCGGTGTCCATCGAAGCCGCCAGGTACAACACGCCGAAACTGCCATCGCTGAAGCGCGAACCTGCTGGGTTGATGTGGGTGAAAGGAGCGATTGCGTAAGAGCACCCGGGGATGCCGAAGGGAATTTGCGCACGCGGTATCAGCTCAAGCCGGCCGACTTCATTTTGCAGCCTCGGATTGGTGAGGGCCTGGATCTGATACAGCACATCAAATTCGTCCGCGTTTGCCACGTCGTCAAACAGTGCAATGGGCGGAAATTTCGAATTGATCAATCGGTAGGCCTGTAACTGTTCACCGGCCAATATGGCCAGCTGGCTCACCGTTACCATTGTGCGCCTCGCAGCATGTCGATCCGTCGAAACGTCTCGTACAGGGAAATCATATCGCCTTGGGACATGATTTCGAGGGGGCTACGCCCGTTGAAGAACTCGTTCTCGTTCGCCATTGCCGCAAAACCATAGACGTTTTCAGGGTTGTCGAAGACAAGGCGCAGGGTGGCATGGATGTTGAGAATAAAACTGATGCGCTGCATCTGGTCCGAATCCAGGCTGACGGACCAATCGGGATCGCGCTGCTTTGCCCGGGAATAGGTACTGCGGGAAATGCGCAAGATACGACAGGCCTGATCGCTCGACGCTTGCCACTTTTCGAGTATGCCTACAGCCGCTCGCAAACCCGTCACGCACTGGTCTTTGCTGAAGGCTTGTGCCTGGGAGGTTGCTGTCATGGCGATCACTTGTATTGGTCTGTAGATGCAAATATATGAATAATGTATCTGTAGGGCAAGCTTGTATTGTGAATATGCAGCTCCTACGGGGATTTTCATTGTGTGGGGTTGTAGCAGGCATAAAAAAACGGCCTGCGAAGGCCGTTTTTTGTTTACCGCAATGGCTTAACCACCGAGGTACGCTTCGCGCACTTTCGGGTCGGTCAGCAGCGCTTCACCTGTTCCTGTCATCACCACCCGGCCGTTTTCCAGCACATAGGCCCGGTCAGCGATTTTCAGTGCCTGGTTGGCGTTTTGCTCCACCAGAAACACCGTCACGCCGTCCTTGCGCAGCTGCTCGATAATATCGAAGATCTGCTGGATGATGATCGGTGCCAGACCCAGCGATGGCTCGTCGAGCAGCAACAGCTTGGGCTTGCTCATCAGCGCACGGCCGATGGCGAGCATTTGCTGTTCGCCGCCCGACATGGTGCCGCCGCGTTGGGCGAAGCGTTCTTTCAGGCGTGGGAAAAGTCCGAGGACCTTGTCCATCTGTTCCTGATAATCGCCCTTGTCGGTGAAAAATCCCCCCATGGCGAGGTTCTCTTCCACGGTCAGGCGGGCAAACACCCGACGACCTTCCGGGACCACGGCGATGCTCTTGCGCATGATCTGCGACGAGTCCTGGCCAACGAGCTCCTCGCCCATGTAGCGGATGCTGCCGCTGTGGGCTTGCGGCGAACCGCAGAGAGTCATCAGCAGGGTCGACTTGCCCGCACCGTTGGCGCCGATCAGGGTCACGATCTCGCCCTGGCGAACTTCGACGTTGACGCTGTGCAGCGCCTGGATCTTGCCGTAGAAGGTGGAAACGTTTTCGAACTGCAGCATTTACGCTTCCCCCAGGTAGGCTTTGATCACTTCAGGATTGTCACGGATCTGTTCCGGCGTGCCGTCGGCCAGGGGCGTGCCCTGGTTGATCACGACGATGTGGTCGGAAATGCTCATGACCAGTTTCATGTCGTGTTCGATCAGCAGTACGGTGACGTTGTGCTCTTCACGCAGCACACTGATCAGCGCCTTCAGATCTTCGGTTTCCTTCGGGTTCAGGCCGGCGGCCGGTTCGTCGAGCATGAGGATCCGCGGACGGGTCATCATGCAACGGGCGATTTCCAGACGACGTTGCTGGCCGTAAGCCAGGGTGCCGGCCGGACGGTTGGCGAATTCCTTGAGATTAACCTTTTCCAGCCAGTACTCGGCGAACTCCATGGCTTCGCGTTCGCTTTTGCGAAAGCCCGGCGTCTTGAACAGACCGGCCAGGAAGTTGGTATTCAGGTGACGGTGCTGGGCAATCAAGAGGTTCTCGACCGCGGTCATGTCCTTGAACAGCCGCACGTTCTGGAAAGTCCGCACCACGCCTTTGAGAGCGATCTTGTGGCCGGGCAGGCCCTCAATGGGCTCGCCGTCCAGCAGGATGCTGCCGCCGCTCGGTTTGTAGAAACCGGTCAGGCAGTTGAACACCGTGGTCTTGCCGGCGCCGTTGGGGCCGATCAGTGCCACCACCTGTTTTTCTTTCACGCTCAGGGCGACGCCGTTGACCGCCAGCAAGCCGCCGAAGCGCATGCTCAGATTTTCGACTTTAAGGATCTCGCGGCTCATTTGCGCAGCTCCATGTGAGGACGTTGCATGGGCAGCAGACCCTGAGGACGCCAGATCATCATCAGCACCATCAAGGCGCCGAACATCAACATGCGGTATTCACTGAATTCACGCATCATTTCCGGCAACAGGATCATCACTGTGGCGGCAAGTACGACGCCCAGTTGCGAGCCCATGCCGCCCAGCACCACGATGGCGAGGATGGTCGCCGACTCGATGAAGGTGAAGGACTCCGGTGTCACCAGGCCTTGGCGCGCGGCGAAGAAGCTGCCGGCGAAACCGGCGAACGCAGCACCGAGGGTAAAGGCCGATAGCTTGATGACCGTAGGATTGAGACCCAGCGCACGGCAGGCGATTTCGTCTTCACGCAGCGCTTCCCAGGCACGGCCCAGAGGCATGCGCAGCAAACGGTTGATGACGAACAGCGCGAACAGCGCCAGGAACAACGCCACCAGGTAAAGGAAGATCACCTTGTTGATCGAGTTGTACGGCAGGCCGAAGTATTCGTGGAACGTCTGCAGGCCTTCGGCAGCTTTGCGTTCGAAGGTCAGGCCGAAGAACGTCGGTTTCTCGATGTTGCTGATACCGTTCGGGCCGCCGGTGAGGTCGGTCAGGTTACGCAGGAACAGACGGATGATTTCACCGAAACCAAGCGTCACGATTGCCAGGTAGTCACCGCGCAAACGCAGCACCGGGAAACCGAGCAGGAAGCCGAAGGTGGCCGCCATCATCCCGGCGATCGGCAGGCAGATCCAGAAGCTCAGGCCGTAGTAATGCGACAACAGCGCATAACTGTAGGCGCCGACGGCATAGAAACCGACGTAGCCCAGGTCGAGCAAGCCGGCCAGGCCGACCACGATGTTCAGGCCCAGGCCGAGCATCACGTAGATCAGCACCAGCGTGGCGATGTCCACCGCCCCGCGAGAGCCGAAGAACGGCCAGACCAGAGCACCAATGATCAACGCGATGATGATCCAGCGTTGGGTCGTCGGCAGGGTCAGGAAGTTACTGGCTTTGGCCGGGATCACCGGCAAGTTGGGCGAAGCTTTCCAGGCCGAACTGATCTGCTGGTCGAACAGCACCCGCAGGAACATCAGCACCGAGCACACGGCGATGGTGATCAGCGTGGAAGTGCTAGTGCCATGGACTTCGAGGTTGATGCCGACAATGGTCAGTTTCAGACCCAGTACCGGGTAGGCAACCGCCCACACCAGCAAGGCGCTGAACAACGCCTGTTTAAGATTCCTAGTCATACTTTCTCAACCTCCGGACGGCCCAGCAGGCCGGTTGGCCGGAACAACAACACCAGAACCAGCAGACCGAACGCCACGACGTCCTTGTACTGGTCGCCGAAGATATCGGCACCAAAGGCTTCCGCCACCCCAAGCACCAGCCCGCCGAGCATCGCGCCGGGAATGCTGCCGATACCGCCCAGTACCGCTGCGGTGAAGGCCTTGAGGCCGACCAGGAAACCGGCGTTCGGGTTGATCACGCCGTATTGCATGCTCAGCAGCACGGCCGCGATGGCCGCCAGGGCGGCACCGATGACGAAGGTCAGGGCGATGATGTTGTTGGTGTTGATGCCCAAGAGGTTGGCCATCTTGATGTCTTCGGCACAGGCGCGGCAGGCGCGGCCCAGGCGAGAACGGGAGATGAACAGCGTCAGGCCGAGCATGGCGACCAACGTCACCACGAACACCACGATTTGCATGTAGGAAATCAGCACTTCATGTGCGCCACCTGGCCCGATGGCGAAGTTGCCGGGGATCAGGTTGGAGATGGATTTGTCCTTGGAGTCTTGCGACAGCAGAACCGTGTTCTGCAGGAAGATCGACATGCCGATGGCGGAAATCAGCGGGATCAGACGGTTGCTGCCGCGTAGCGGGCGGTAGGCGATCCGTTCGATGCTGTAACCATAGGCACTGGTCACGACGATGGTCGCGATGAAAGCCGCGGTCATCAACAGCGGGACACTGTCGAGTCCCAGCATGGCCAGCCCGGCGATGGCGATGAACGCCACGTAAGAGCCGATCATGTACACCTCGCCGTGGGCGAAGTTGATCATTCCAATGATGCCGTAAACCATCGTATAGCCGATGGCGATCAGGGCATACGTGCTGCCAACGGTCAGACCGTTAACCAGCTGTTGGAAGAAATGATAAATGTCAGGCATTACAGCGCTCCTAAAAACCTGATACGCATTTCACTGGTGGAGTCATTTTCCCGCTCGAGCCCCGTGGATCTGCATCCACTTCGAATTCGAGGTTTGCCAGCGAACCGCTGATGACGGTTTTGAGATTTTCAGGTGGGAAGACCGGCGGATCACGCCAGCGCAGCCCAATACGTTCGTAAAATAAAGCCCACGGCACGCCGTGGGCTTTATTGGCAGTCAGTCAGGCCAGGCCTTACTGAGGCGAAACTTCAGTTTTAGGTTTGCCGAAGTGCCACTGGTAAACCACGAATTTGAAGTCCTTCAGGTCGCCCTTCTCGTCGAAAGACAGGTCGCCAGTCGGGGTTTTGAACGTGCCTTTGTGGATAGCTTCAGCCACTTTGGTGGTGTCTTCGCTCTTGGCGGCCTTGATGCCTTCGGCGATGACTTGCACAGCCGAGTAGGCCGGGAACACGAACGGACCGCTCGGGTCTTCTTTCTTGGCTTTGAACGCATCAGCCAGGGCGATGTTGGCCGGATCCTGGTCGAAGGACTTCGGCAGGGTCACCAGCAGGCCTTCGGAAGCTTCCTTGGCAATCTGCGAAATGGAGTCGTTACCCACGCCTTCCGGACCCATGAACTTGGCTTTCAGGCCTTTTTCCTGGGATTGACGCAGGATCAGACCCAGCTCTGGGTGGTAGCCGCCGTAGTAGACGAAGTCGACGTTGGCTTGCTTGAGCTTGGAGACCATCGAAGAGAAGTCTTTGTCGCCGGCGTTGATGCCTTCGAACACGGCAACCTTGACGCCTTTCTTCTCGAGGGTGGTTTTAACGGCGCTGGCGATGCCTTCACCGTATTGCTGTTTGTCGTGCAACACAGCAACGATTTTCGGTTTGACGTGATCGGCGATGTAGTTACCGGCGGCAGGGCCCTGGGCGCTGTCCAGGCCGATAGTACGGAAGATCATCTTGTAGCCGCGAGTGGTGATGTCCGGGCTGGTGGCAGCCGGAGTGATCATGATCACGCCTTCGTCTTCGTAGATGTCGGACGCCGGTTGAGTGGAGCTGGAGCACAGGTGACCCACCACGAACTTGACGCCGTCGTTGACGACTTTGTTCGCAACAGCAACCGCCTGTTTTGGATCGCAGGCATCGTCGTATTCAACGGCTTCGAGCTTCTTGCCGTCGACGCCGCCCTTGGCGTTGATTTGTTCGATGGCCATTTTCGAGCCACTGAACTGCATGTCGCCGTATTGGGCTACAGGGCCGGTTTTAGGGCCGGCGATGCCGATCTTGATGGTGTCAGCGGCGAACGAATGGCTGGCAACCCCGGCCAGAACCATAGCGGCAAACAGTTTTGAAATCTGCTTAGTAGCCTTAGTCATAGTGCTCCACTCTTACTGTTGTAGTTTTTATAGTCCTGGCGCCGTAGCAGCAGAACCGGGTCAGATATCGTTGATATCCTCCGGAAAATGCCCCCGGCAACTGTACCGGTACAGTGTAGAGCGCCGATTGTCAGCCTGGGAAGGCAGCGCCGGGGGGCAAAACCTGAGGGTGTCGCTTTATTGAAAGAAAAAGACAGAATCACGGCGGGATGTTAGCTGGCTACTACTTGAATTCAGCTGCATTCCTTGGCTTTCCTACGTTTTTCAATCGGTAACGCAATTGCATCCGGGTTTTTCTGGCGCATGACCGACGTTATCATTCACGTCGATTTTTCTTTGCGGACACGAACCCATGATTCAAGAACCTAGCACCCTCTATGCCAAGCTGCTTGGTGAGACCGCATCTATTACCTGGAAAGAGTTGGAGCCATTCTTCGCCAAGGGTGCCCTATTGTGGGTCGATTCCGGCCTGGATTTGATCGCGGTGGCAGAGGCGGTAGCAACCGATGAAGGCGAGAAAGTCGCTGCCTGGCTGGCCGCCGACAAGGTCGCCAAGCTGTCTGAAACGCGGGCGCTGGATATTTTCGAGCGCGATCCCGAGCTGTGGGCCGTGGTCGTTTCACCGTGGATTCTGATCCAGGAAAGGGCGACGAGTTGAACGTTTGCACTTAATTGGTGCGCTACGTTGCCGGTTAAAAGTGTGTAGCCGCGTAGCGTGGTGGCATGTTGCCGTAGAGAAAGGCCACAGAAGGGTCTTGGCGAGGGTGACGTAAACGTAACGGGAACAGTTTATTGAGCAGCCGACGGGCTGCTTAATTGTGATCGTTCCCACGCTCCGCGTGGGAATGCAGCCCGGGACGCTCTGCGTCCCAAAACGGACGCAGAGCGTCCATTGAGGCATTCCCACGCAGAGCGTGGGAACGATCGACAGTAGGTGAGTTAAGCCGTCTTGCCGGTATGGTTATTCAGCGAAATAACCTTGGTCTTGCCAATCCGGTGACGATAGATCTCACGCAAATATTTGATCGACTTCTTCACGCAATCCCGGGACAAGCGAATGTCATTGATCGAGACAAACTTGTCCCTGTCGTTGATCAGTTCGCGGTACTTCTTCTCGTACATCGGTTTGATCGCGTACCAGTTGGTATCGAGGATTTTCGCCGGGTTTTCGAATTCGTTGAGCAACTCGTCGATACGGTCTTCGTCGAAGTCTTCACTGATGATGAAGTCCAGGATCGAGTTGTCCAGCGTCTCGTCGAAGCGGTAGGGGTTTTTCGCAAAGCAGCGCTTGATGAAGGCCACGATCAGGGTCAGGAAGTCGTCCGACAGGCATGGGCTCTTGGCGATCAGCGTGGTCAGCGACAAATTGGCCGAGGCGCCGATTACCAACGCGTAACGCTTGAGCGTGGTGTTGGGGAACAGGCTGTTGAGGTGGGTCTTCAACCGGTTCAGGTCCATGTAGGACAGCTTGTAGTCCTTGGGCAAGGACACAATGGACACCACCGACGAACAATTCTTGAAGAAGTGCAGGTCGTGCAACGCGGCGGCGTCATAGCCCGAATTCTTGTACTGCTCAAGCGAGGCGCGATAGCGCTTGGACTCGATCGGCAACAGGCTGATGCCTTCGATCGCCTGCGTGACCTTGTTGAAGTGCGGCAGGTCGATGGAGCGGAAGAACAGGTCGTCGATGTTCAGGCGTTGCGGTTCTTTTTCGAACACCTTGAACTTGTCGCTGCTCGGCGGCGGGGTTTCTGGCACGACGGATTCGGCGTAAGCAATTGCCACAGGGCCGGCCAGGCTCATGAACAGGTCGTTGGCGTCCAGGCGAATGGTTTCACCGATGTCGATGCCGGCACGACGGAAATAGTTCTGGTCGTAGTCGGTAGTGACCGCCTGCGCCGTCAGAATGTTGAAGATCTGTTGTGAGATGTACTGGTTGGCGTGCTTTTCCATGGCATTGACATCAATGTTCTGGATGTTGCCGTCATCGCTTTCTTCGGCATAACGCATGATGTCGTTGGAGATCAGCATCATCGCGTTCCATGGGCGGATACGGCCCATGACGCTGGCTTCGCTGCTGTCTTCGTTGGCGAAGTTGTAGGAGAAGTCCCACTCTTCCGACAGGTATTTGCACAGCAGGCGACCGGCATTGATGTGCAGCGCCTCGGACATTTCGCTGCGGTGATCGGAGATGTTCGGCAACACGCAAATGCCACTGGTGAAGATCGGCTCGAAGACGAAGGAATGACCGCTTTTGCTGTCGTGTTCGTCCATCGGCTTGGTGTCGAACGTCTTGTTCATGTACGAGTGCTGCTGGGCCAGGCCGAACTCCGAGGCCATGCCCGAACCGGTACCGCCGCCGGCACTGAAGATCGAGAAATACAGGCGCGACTGATTCGCCTTGATCCCGCAGCTGTCGATCAGGTAGGAATGAATCATCTTCCAGTCAGGGCTGGAGAACCGCTGGGTATCCTTGTTCAGGATGATCTTGGCCAGGTACTGGCCGAGGATCGGCGCGTTACCGGCGCCACCGGCGTGGACTTCCGACAAATCCATGATCTTCATTTTGCTGTAATCGCGCAGAAAGCCGCTTTTTTCGCCCTTGCGCGAGAAACGGATGCGGCCGGCGATGTCCTTGTCCAGGTCGCCGAGCATCACCAGCGGCTCGACCAGAAACACCGGTTTGCTGGCCTTGTTCGACCCCAGGCGCAGGTTGTTTCGTATCCATTGCGCCGGGCTGTAGCCCTTTTCGGCGTAGCGTTTGTCTGGCGAGAGGCGATCTTCGTTGTTGAATTCGTTGAGGTAGAACTTACGGGCGTTGTACACCAGTTCCGCTACGTCCAGCGCGATGTTCGAACCACAGCGACCCAGGCCGATCAGGCACACCGACGGGAATTCCTGATCGCTGTGTTGTTCGTTGTCGCCTTCCAGATGGGGCGGGCGCGGGAATACCATGTCGCGCAGGCCGTCGAGGTTGTCGAGGATGCGGTCGGTATTGGTTTCGGTGAAGTACAGGTATTGCTGGGTCGCCAGCGGACGCGACGGGGTCAATGGCTTCGACGAGGAGGGGCTGTTCGCCGCGGGGCTCAGGGTCAGGTCGGATATCGCGGTTGCCGGATTATTTTTAGAAGTCATTGTGCGCCATATACCTGGACTGGTCGGCTCGGCGACAAGTGTCATCGAGTCATCACGGAATGAGATCTCGCGTCTTTGTTCAGCGCGAATGTGGCCCAAGCGTCAGGGTCTTGGACCTGTGCATCGCTCGGGGGAATCCTTTCCTTGGTCATGCTGGATCGGCCAATATTCGATGATCTTTAATCAAAAGGAGGCTAAATGATGGCAACGTTGCCAGCGCTGGGGTTTGCCGGAATCGGTTTGATGGGCTTGCCAATGTGCCGACGCCTGTTGGCGGCGGGTTATCCGCTGACGGTGTGGAACCGTAACCCTGACAAGTGCGCCGCGCTGGTCGAGGCCGGCGCGCGGCAAGTGGCGACACCGGCCCAATTGTGCTCACACGCTGATGTGGTGATGCTGTGTCTGGCCGACACCGCTGTCGTACAGGAAGTGATGTTTGGCGCGGCAGGCGTTGCCGAGGGGGCGAAAAGCGGCCAGCTACTGGTGGATTTTTCCAGCCTGGAACCCACGGCGACGCGGGAAATGGCGAATGCACTGGCCAGTAAAACCGGCATGAGTTGGCTCGATGCGCCGGTCTCCGGTGGAGTGGTCGGTGCCCAGGCCGGCAGCCTGGCGATCATGGTCGGTGGCGAGGCGGCTGACCTTGAGCGCGTGCGCCCGGTGTTGCTGACCCTGGGCCAGCGCGTGACTCACATGGGCGCTGTCGGTGCGGGGCAGGTGACCAAGGCCTGCAATCAGATGATCGTGGCGTGCAATGCCCTGGTCATTGCCGAAGTGGTGGCCTTGGCCGAGCGTTCCGGCGTCGACGCCGGGCTGATCGCCGAGGCGCTCGCCGGTGGTTTCGCCGATTCAAAACCGCTGCAGATTCTTGCGCCGCAAATGGCCGACAGCCATTTCGAACCGGTGAAATGGCACGTACGCACGCTGCTCAAGGATCTGGACACTGCCGTGAAATTTTCCCGTGAACAGGGTTCGGCCACACCGATCAGCGGATTGGCCGCACAACTGATGCGCCTCCATGGGGGCCAGGGTTACCTGGAAAAGGATCCGTCGACGCTAGTGCAGTTGTACCGTGAGCCAAGCTCAAAGGATTGACGGTGTGCATGTGCTTGCGCTGATTGATTTCGGCCAGCACTGGACGCAACTCGGCCAGCGGCACCGGACGGCTGAGCAGGTAGCCCTGAACGAAATCGCAGCCATGGCGTTCGAGAAAGTCGTATTGCTCCAGGGTTTCGACGCCTTCGGTGACGACCTGTAAATGCAGGGTATGCGCCATGACGATAATGGCCTGGACGATTTCCATGTCCTGGGTAGCCTTGGGGATGTCCTGAATGAACGAGCGGTCGATCTTCAATGTGTTTAATGGCAGGCGCTTGAGGTAGGCCAGGGATGAATAGCCGGTGCCGAAGTCATCGATCGACAACGAGACCCCGAGGGCGCGAATCTGGCGCAGCAACACCAGGGTGTTGCTGATATTGCCCATCAGCGCATTCTCGGTCACTTCCAGTTCAAGGCGCTGTGGTGTTACCCCGAAGGCGTGCAGGGCGTGTTCGATTTCGTCGGCCAGTTCTTCTCGCGCCAGGTTCAAGGGTGAGCAATTCACTGCAATTTTGAGTTCTTCGCAATCGGGATGGGACAGCTCGCTCAAGTCCTCGCAAGCCTTGCGCAGCACCCAGTTGTCCAGTTCGCCGATCAGGCCGTTGGCTTCGGCAATGGTGATGAACCGGTCCGGTGTGAGCAACCCGTGAACCGGATGTTGCCAGCGAATCAGCGCTTCAAGTTTGCTGACCTGGCCGATTCTCAGGTCATAAATCGGTTGGTAATACAGCATCAAGCCGATGTTTTCGCGCAGGGCATACCGCAGTTCTTCTTCAAGTTGTAACTCCAGGGTGGCGCGGGTTTTCAGGTTCGCACTGAAAAAATGCAGGGCGTTACGACCGCCATCCTTGGACTGGTAAAGCGCCAGGTCGGCGTTTTTCAGCAGTTCTTCGCACGTCTTGCCGTCTTCGGGAAACAGGCTGATGCCGATGCTGGTGGTCATGACCATGCGCCGTCCCGACAATTCGATGGGTTCCTTCATTTTCAGCATGATGCGCTGGGCCATCTGCCGCGCTTCTTCACGGTCATACAAGGTGATGAGGATGCAGAATTCATCGCCACCGAAACGCGCCACCACGTCTTCATGACTGCGCACTGCAGTCTTGATATGGCCGGCCAGAACTTTAAGCAATTCGTCACCGGCGTCATGGCCGAGGCTGTCATTGATCCGCTTGAAATGGTCGATGTCGAGGAACATCACCGCCAGCATGCCGCCTTCATTGGTTTTCTGGATGAGTTTCTCGGCGAAGATCTGATTGAAGCCTCGTCGGTTGATCAGGCTGGTCAAGGGGTCGTAATGCGCCACCTGTTGCAGCGACAGGCGTGCCTGATCCAGTTGACTGAGCAGGGCGTTGACCCGTTGCAGGTCATGCTCTTTGTGTTGCAGCTTCTTGTCGGCCCATGCAGCGGTAATGACGCTGCCGATGATCAGCAGCGTCATTACCGCCACCGTCAGACCCAGTTGCATGTGATTGTTGTCGCCGGGCAGCGGCCCGAGGCTGCCGGCGGGCAGCACGAGGCTGAACGCCGCCATGCCGGTGAAATGCATGCTTACGATGCCAGCCCCGAGCACCAGGCTGGCGGTGTATTTGAGCAATTGATGAAACACGCCGGCGCCATCGCGCAAGTGACTGGAAATCAACAGCGCCGCCAGGCTGGCACCGATGGCGATCACAATGGAGAGCGCGAACAGAACGGGTTGGTAGTAAGCCATCGCATTCGATCGCAGAGCGGCCATGCCCACGTAATGCATGGTTGCGATGCCCAGGCCGATCCACACGGCGGCCTGCAAGTATTGCCAGAAATTGAGCTGAGGATGACTGAGGGTATGCATGGCCAGCCATGCGGCGATCAGGACGAACAACAGCGAGAGCAGGACAGTGGGTAAGTGGTAATGGATTTCGATTGGCGCCTGGAACGCCAGCATGCTGATGAAATGCATGGCCGAGATACCGACCGCCAGACACCCGGCACCGACCCAGCGCCAAAGTCGCTGGGTGGCGGGTTTTTCCACTTGGCCGACCCGCTCGGTCATGCCCAGTGTGGCGAAACCGGTCGCGCAAGCCACTAGATAGGCCAGCAAGACCAAAAACGGGTTATGGGTGCAATCGAGTATGACCTGCCCCTTCTCTGGTAGCCCGGTCATGAAATGCAAACCAAGCCACTCCATAGCATGTCCCGTCTCTGAATTCCCTGGCCTGCGCCGTGCACGCTGGCGAATGCTTGCAGTATAGAGGCCTTGAAAGGAGCGCAAGCGGTGATGGCACCTTAGTCCCAATGTTTTTGGAATGGCATTTAGAACGATTGGAAATAAATTGTTTCATGGCTCGCAATGGCTGCCATGGATGGGTATCAGCATTACGAATAATTACAGACAGTTCGGGTGCGCCTGACTAGATTGACGGTTCCGGGCTCGAATGCGCTGGCAGTGAAGCCCCAATAACAATAAAGAGACGGACCCATGCAGAACTCGACCCAAGCGGCGAATGCCTGGCGCATTCTGTTCCTGCTGTTCCTGGCCAACCTGTTTAACTTCTTCGATCGCACCATCCCGGCCATCATCATCGAGCCGATCCGCATGGAATGGCGCCTCAGTGATTTTCAACTGGGGATCATCGGCACCGCATTCACCATCGTTTACGCCATTGCCGGCTTGCCCCTTGGCCGATTGGCCGATACCGGTTCGCGCAGCAAGTTGATGGGCTGGGGCCTGGCAACCTGGAGCGGGCTGACGGCGGTCAACGGGCTGGTGGGCAGTTTCTGGAGTTTCCTGATCGTGCGCATGGGCATCGGCATCGGTGAAGCCAGTTACGCACCCGCCGCCAATTCACTGATCGGCGATTTGTTCCCGGCTCATCGTCGGGCTCGGGCCATGGGCATTTTCATGCTGGGGTTGCCGTTGGGGTTGCTGCTGGCGTTCTTCACCATCGGCTGGATGGTCAAGGCGTTCGACAGCTGGCGCGCGCCGTTCTTTATCGCGGCGGTACCGGGGCTGATCCTGGCGGTGTTCATGTTCTTCATCAAAGAGCCCAAGCGCGGCGCGGCGGAAAACGTGCAAGTGTCTCAGGAACGCGTGGACCGGCCGATCCGTCGAGTGCTGGCGGTGCCGACTTTCCTGTGGCTGGTCATGGCGGGGCTGTGTTTCAACTTCGCGACTTATGCCTGCAACTCGTTTCTGGTGCCGATGCTGCAGCGATATTTTCTGATGCCATTGCAGGACGCAGCCGTGGCGACCGGGGTGATCGTTGGGGTAACCGGGCTGTTCGGCCTGACGCTCGGCGGCTGGATTGCTGACAAGATTCACCAGCGCGTAGCCAATGGTCGGCTGCTGTTCGCGGCGTTCAGCCTGATCATTTCGACCGTATGCACCGCTTGGGCGCTGCACGCCGGACGCATCGAGATCGGCGTATTTGTCGCGGTATTCAGCCTGGGTTGGCTGTTTGCCTACAACTTCTATACCTGCGTGTACACGGCGATCCAGGACGTGGTCGAACCGCGCCTGCGCGCTACGGCCATGGCGTTGTTCTTCGCCGGTCTGTATTTGCTGGGCGGCGGATTGGGGCCGGTGGTGGTCGGCGGTTTGTCCGATCACTTCGCCCATAGTGCGATGCTTTCGGCGGGTGCCGAACAGATGACCGAGGCGTACAAGGCGGTGGGTTTGCATGACGCGATGTACCTGATCCCGGTGGCGCTGTTCTTCACCATGGTGTTTCTGTTTTTGGCCTCGCGGTGTTTTGTACGCGATGCCAAGCGGATGAAGGAAGGGTTGGTGGCGGTGGTTGAGCCTGCGGGTCCTGCGGTGACTGCCTAATCGCCATCGCGGGCAAGCCCGCGATGAGGCCGTCAAGAACACCACAACAATCAAGCAGACAAAAAAAGGCCCGCATCGCTGCGGGCCTTGTTTTTAGTGGTGGAGCAGCAGGGACTTAACCCGCCACCAACACCCGAATCGCTTCCAGTCGCAGCGCCGCTTTGTCGAGCATGGCCAGGCCTTGCTCACGTTGTTTGCGCAGGGCAACCAGTTCGCTGTCGCGCACGGTCGGGTTGATTGCTTGCAAGGCGGTCAGGCGTGCCAGTTCTTCGTCGGTATCCGCCGCCAGGCGACGTTGCGCCTCGGCCACACGCTCGGCATGACGCGGGGTGATTTTCTCTTCGCCGGCGTTGATCCGTGGCGTCAGCTGGTCGCGCTGGGCCTGGATGAACTTGTTGGCGCTGGCGCGGGGTACACTTTCCAGTTGATCGTTCAGGGTTTCGAACGACACTCGCGTCGACAGATCGTTGCCGTTGGCGTCGAGCAGGCAGCGCAGGGCCGCCGGTGGCAGATAACGGCCCAACTGCAGCGAGCGCGGGGCAACCACTTCACTGACGTAGAGCAGTTCCAGCAACACGGTGCCCGGTTTCAGCGCCTTGTTCTTGATCAGTGCCACGGCGGTGTTGCCCATCGAGCCGGACAGGACCAGGTCCATGCCGCCTTGAACCATCGGGTGTTCCCAGGTGATGAATTGCATGTCTTCGCGAGACAGCGCCTGGTTGCGGTCATAGGTGATGGTCACGCCTTCGTCGTCGCCCAACGGGAAGCTGGCGTCGAGCATTTTTTCGCTTGGCTTGAGGATCAGTGCGTTTTCCGAATGGTCCTCGCTGTCGATGCCAAAAGCGTCGAACAGGGTTTCCATATAGATCGGCAAGGCGAACTGATCGTCTTGTTCGAGGATGGCCTCGACCAGCGCTTCACCTTCGCCGGCGCCGCCGGAATTGAGCTCCAGCAAGCGGTCGCGACCGGTGTGCAGTTCAGCTTCCAGACGCTCGCGTTCGGCGCGGGCTTCGTCGATCAGCGCTTGCCACTCGCCGTCGTCGGCGGTTTCCAGCAGCGGCAACAGGCGCGGGCCGAACTGATGCTGCAAGGCGTTGCCGGTCGGGCAAGTATTGAGGAATGCGTTCAGCGCTTCGTGGTACCACTGGTACAGCCGCTCTTGCGGACTGGTTTCCAGGTACGGCACGTGCAGTTCGATGATGTGCTTCTGACCGATCCGGTCGAGACGACCGATACGCTGCTCCAGCAGGTCCGGGTGCGACGGCAGATCGAACAGCACCAGATGGTGCGAGAACTGGAAGTTGCGACCTTCACTGCCGATTTCCGAGCAGATCAGCACCTGAGCACCGAATTCTTCGTCGGCGAAGTAGGCGGCGGCGCGGTCACGCTCGAGGATGTTCATGCCTTCGTGGAAGACCGTGGCCGGAATGCCGGAACGCACGCGCAGGGCGTCTTCCAGGTCCATGGCGGTTTCGGCATGGGCGCAGATCACCAGCACTTTGGTGCGCTTGAGCATTTTCAGGGTGTCGATCAGCCACTCGACACGTGGGTCGAATTTCCACCAGCGCTCTTCTTCGTTGGCGTCCGGCTGGGCCTGGAAGCTGACTTCCGGGTACAGCTCGGCATGATCGCCCAATGGTAGTTCAAGGTATTCGGCCGGGCAGGGCAGCGGGTACGGGTGCAGTTTGCGCTCCGGGAAGCCCTGCACGGCGGCGCGGGTATTACGGAACAGCACGCGGCCGGTGCCGTGACGGTCCAGCAATTCGCGGACCAGACGGGCGCTGGCTTCGATATCGCCATCGTTGACGGCGGCTAGCAGGGCTTCGCCTTCGTTGCCGAGGAAACCGTGGATGGTCTTGTGCGCTTCAGGCGACAGGCGCCCCTTGTCCAGCAGCTCCTGAACGGCTTCGGCCACCGGGCGATAGTTTTCGCTCTCGGCGCGGAAGGCGTGCAAGTCATGGAAACGGTTCGGATCGAGCAGGCGCAAACGCGCAAAGTGACTGTCCTGACCCAGTTGTTCCGGGGTCGCGGTCAGCAGCAACACACCAGGAATGACTTCGGCCAGTTGCTCCACCAGCGAATACTGAGGGCTGACCTGGTCTTCATGCCACACCAGGTGGTGCGCTTCGTCGACCACCAGCAAATCCCAGCCGGCGGCGAACAACGCGTCCTGGGCTTTCTCGTCATCTACCAGCCATTCGAGCGCAACCAGTGCGAGCTGGGTGTCTTCGAACGGGTTGGCGGCATCGCTTTCGATGAAGCGTTCTTCGTCGAACAGCGCGACTTGCAGGTTGAAGCGGCGGCGCATCTCCACCAGCCATTGGTGCTGGAGGTTTTCCGGTACCAGGATCAATACGCGACTGGCGCGGCCCGAGAGCAGTTGGCGATGAATCACCAGACCGGCCTCGATGGTTTTGCCCAGGCCCACTTCGTCTGCCAGCAGAACCCGCGGCGCAATGCGGTCGGCGACTTCACGGGCAATGTGCAACTGGTGCGCGATCGGTTGCGCACGCGCGCCACCCAAGCCCCAAAGGGCGGATTGCAACTGGCGGCTGGTATGTTCCAGGGTGTGATAACGCAGGGAGAACCAGGCCAGCGGATCGATCTGGCCGGCGAACAGACGGTCACTGGCCAGACGGAATTGAATGAAATTCGACAGTTGGGTTTCCGGCAGGGTGACCACTTCGTTCTGCGCGTTGAGGCCGTGGTAGACCAGCAGGCCATCGACATCGTCGACTTCCTGGACGGTCAGTTTCCAGCCTTCGAAGTGAGTGATGCTGTCACCCGGCGAAAACCGCACGCGGGTGAGGGGCGCATTCCTTAGCGCGTACTGGCGAGTGTCGCCAGTGGCCGGATAGAGCACGGTCAACAAGCGGCCGTCCTGTGCCAGAACGGTGCCCAAACCCAGCTCGGCTTCGCTGTCACTGATCCAGCGTTGCCCCGGTTGATACTGCTGCGCCATGCTGCCTGACTCCCACCTTGAAAAAGCGGGCTATCTTAACGGAATGAGCCTTCAGGGCCAAAGGATTACATGCGCGCGCCGACGGAGGATGCGAACTTTTCAGACGCTGAAGATCAAAAGATCGCAGGCTGCGCCAGCTCCTGCGGTGCCAGGCTTGATCACAAGTTTGTGACCGATGGCTCAAGTCGCCATTGCGGCAGCCGACAGCTTGCTGACAGGAGATTAATAATATGCTGCCACCGATGCTTCCCTTGAGCGCCGTACCGATCACGTCACAGCAGGATCCGGTTCGCCAGCGCCCGGATATCCCGCCCGTGGTGCCGGTGCAGGAAAGCTCCAACGAAAGCACCATCGACCTGCAAAAGCGCGATCCGGAGGAGGCAGGCCTGCAGCTGCGCGAGGAACAGCGTCGGCAACAGGAACGGGAGCGCCGCCGTCGTGAGGCTGATGAAGATCCTGAAGAGCACCTGGCGATTCCCGGTAATGAGCTCAATGCCGACAACACCGTACCGGTGGTGCCGTTGATGGAGGATCAGCCGCGTCAGGGGTTGTGGGTCGATATCGAAATCTGAATGCCGGATTACTGGTCAGCGCACTCGCCAGACCGCATTATTGGCGTAATCCTGTCGCCTTTATCGGCAGTTGAATTCATTTCCAAGCGATGCACTGAACGCCATGAGCCAAGATGACAAGCTGATTGACCTCAATACCGAACGCGCCAAGCGGGTTCATGACCTTAATGAAAAGCGCTTGAACGAAGTGCGCCAGGCGTTCGAGCAGGCGATGCCGTTGGGCAAAGCGAAGAAAAAGCCGAAGAACAAACCGAAAAAGCGTTGAAACACCCTGCATCGATTGATGCAGGTCAGTTATTCCCCTTCCTTTTACGCCCTTGTAGGGCGGCATTGATCCCGGTCAATTTTCTCTCCTGCCTGATTGGTTAACTTAGCGCCATCGCAACAGGGCAAGTGCAGGAGGCCAGTCATGTTTTTTGACAACGTGGTGATCGCCGGAGTGCTGACTGTCGGCCTCATGGTTCTGTTTTTTGCAGGGTTTGGATTTTTTATCTGGAAGGATTCGCACAAGCGGAAAAAACCGTAGGGTCTTTCTGGAGCAATGAGCACGCAAGGCATTTTGGGCGACTTCGGTCGCCCTTTTTTTTGTCCGCAGTTCGATCGTTCCCACGCTCTGCGTGGGAATGCCTCAAGGGACGCTCCGCGTTCCAGCTCTCGAAAGGGACGCGGAGCGTCCCGGGCTGCATTCCCACGCAGAGCGTGGGAACGATCTAATACCGAAATGCGGGCAATAAAAAAGGCGCGAACCTCACGGAACGCGCCTTTTTTTATGCCGCTGTGTATCAGCTAGCCAGAGCCTTCGACGCCAGCCAGAACAGGCCGGCCGACAATGCCACGGTGGCTGGCAGGGTCAGGACCCAGGCCAGCAGGATGGTTCTGACGGTGCCTCCTTGCAGGCCGCTTTTGTTCGCGACCATGGTGCCGGCCACACCTGAAGACAGGACGTGGGTAGTGGAAACCGGCAGGCTGAAGATGTTCGCCGCGCCGATCATGCACGCTGTGGTGATCTGCGCCGACATGCCTTGGGCGTAGGTCATGCCTTGCTTGCCGATTTTCTCGCCGATGGTCAGGACCACGCGTTTCCAGCCGACCATGGTACCCAGGCCGAGGGCCAGTGCGACCGCCAGAATCACCCAGAACGGGGCATATTCGGTGGTGGTGGTCAGGTCTTTGCGCAGTTTGTCCAGGTCGGCTTTTTCACGGGCAGCGAGGCCTGGCAGCTTGGCGACTTTCTTCGCAGTGTCGTCCAGGCAGAGCAGGTAGCGACGTACTTCGATGCGGCTTTCCGACGGCAACGAATGGTAGTCGGCTACACCTTTAAGGGTGCCAAGCAGCGCTGAAATGGTCGGTTCGGTCTGTTGCGGGTTGCAACGGAATTTCTCCGGCAGATCGCCTTTCACGCTTTTGCCCAGTGCCAGGAACTCACCCAGGGATTCGCGGTTGCGCTCGTAGAACTGGCTCAGGTGCAGGGTCGCATCGCGAGTACGTTCGATCTGATAGGTGGTGCTGTTCAGGTCGAGAACGAACTGTGCCGGTACGATACCGATCAGCACCAGCATGATCAGGCCGATACCTTTCTGGCCATCGTTCGAGCCATGCACGAAGCTGACGGCCATCGCCGAAATCACCAGCACCAGACGGTTCCAGAATGGTGGGTGTTTCTTGTCGTCGATCTTGCGGCGTTGTTCCGGTGTCTTGTGCATCTTGGACAGCGGACGCCACCATTTAAGACTGATCAGCACCAGGGCGGCGATCAGGAAACCGGCCATTGGCGAGAACACCAGGGAGGCACCGATATCAATCGCTTTCTGCCAGTTCACGCCATCGGCCAACGGAATATCGTTGATCAGGGCGTTGGCCAGGCCGACACCGAGGATCGAACCGATCAACGTATGCGAGCTGGAGGCGGGGATACCGAAGTACCAGGTGCCCAGGTTCCAGGTGATGGCGGCGGCGAGCAACGAGAACACCATGGCCAGTCCGTGACCGGTATTCACATTGATCAGCAGTTCTACCGGCAGCAAATGGACGATGGCATACGCCACGCCCACACCGCCCAGCAGCACGCCGAGGAAGTTGAACACACCGGAAAAGAACACCGCCAGATGAGGCGGCATGGCTTTGGTGTAGATAACAGTGGCCACCGCGTTTGCGGTGTCATGAAAGCCGTTGATGAACTCGAAGGCGAGGACAAAAGCCAGGGCGAGGAAGAGGCTCACAAGCACCCAAGCATCCAGTCCGCTGAATAAATCGATCATGAAGGTTTTCTGACCCGGTCGTAAGGGGGCGCGATTATGCCAGAAAAGATGGGTAATCGATGCACTAGCTGCTCATCGGTTACATTCTTCAACGAATTAATTTGTAGCAATCCCTCGGGCCCCAGGTTTTTTCGGGGTTTTACAAGTCATTGAATTGACTTGCAAAGGCCGTAGCCACAAGGGTTTCTCCCGGCAGGGCGAGAGGCTTGAACGCGTGTGTGAAATATCTGAGAAGAAGGTCGGACAGGAGCCATTTACCTCATCCAATGGATGAGGGACCGCCGCCCGCTTGTAGCGGGCGCGAAAAGCATCATCGATACAACCCGCTTTTAACAGGTGTAGATGCAGGCTCTTGAAAGAATTCAAACCCAAGCAGTCATGGCTCTTCGGCTTTGAGTTCCTTTTCCATCTTCTGCAATTCCTGAGAGAAGGCCTGGTCCTGAACGGTGGCGCGTTTACGCCAGGGTTTGCGTTCGGGTTCGGGCTGAGCGGCGTAGGTGGTGACTTCCCCGCCGTAAACTTCCTTGTAACGTTGTTCCTGGCGCTCAAGTTCCGCGCGCAGTTCGTCTTTCGTCACAGTGCTACCTGATTGAGTTGAGATTAATTCTGGTGAAACGCGCTGCATCGATTTATTGACCGCGTTCGTTGAAGGGACAATGCCTGACTCGGCATCGTTCCCTCGGAGCAATCAATTCGTCCTTGTTGCAGGCGGCCACGGCACCAGAGAAAAACAGCTGACGTAGCATCAGTCTCCTGTTTCAGCGAGCGCGTTGGCGGAGCATATGAAATGAGCGTCAGGCGCTTGCTGCGGACAGCGGCAATGGATATTGCGCTGCCGGTTGGCGAAATCGGCACGTAAAAAACCGGTCGCCGTTGAGATGCATTATAGCGGTCGATCCGAAGAACACTATCTCTTGGGAGTTAAAAGTAGTTCCTCGTGTGTGATTGTTTTGTTACTCGCAAACTTTTACCGGCAACTACAGTGCCGTGATGCCAGTTACCGCGGTGACTTTCTGGCGTCATTAAGCCGAACGAATTAGTACACGGGTGCTTCTTTAAAACGCGACTGAAAATAACAAACGTATTGCACCGAGACTGAAAGCAGCAGGGCGCACACTCAGCAACCATGGATTGCGATTATCGATCCATGGTTCGATAATCGCCCAATCTTGGCGGCCGTAGGCTTGTGTGTCAGACCGGGAGCCGCTTGTAATAGTCGCTGATTCGTGTGGGAAACAACTATATGAACGATCAAATGCGCAATTCCTTCGCTTCAGTGGCACCGCCGATCGTTGCCTCGCCCGCCAAGCGAATCCAGGCGCTGACCGGTGACCCGGATTTCATGACCTCTTTGGCCCGTGGCCTGGCGGTGGTGCAAGCGTTCCAGGAACGCAAGCGGCACCTGACCATTGCGCAGATCAGCCATCGCACCGAAATTCCCCGCGCCGCTGTGCGACGTTGCCTGCATACGCTGATCAAGCTCGGTTACGCCACCACCGATGGGCGTACCTATTCGCTACTGCCCAAAGTACTGACCCTGGGCCACGCCTATTTGTCGTCGACGCCCTTGGCGGTTTCTGCCCAGCCTTATCTGGACCGCATGAGCGAGCAATTGCATGAGGCCTGCAACATGGCCACGCTGGAGGGCGATGACATTTTGTACATTGCGCGCTCGGCGACCACCCAGCGGCTGATTTCCGTCGACCTTTCGGTGGGCGGACGACTGCCGGCTTATTGCACGTCCATGGGCAGGATTCTTCTCGCCGCGCTGGACGATACGTCACTGCGTGAATACCTCGACCATGCCGAGCTGCAGGCCAAGACCAGTCGCACCTTGCATACGCCCCAGGCGTTGCTCGAATGCCTGCAAGAGGTACGGCAACAAGGCTGGTGCATTGTTGATCAGGAGTTGGAGCAGGGCCTGCGCTCAATTGCCGTTCCTGTGTACGACGCTTCTGGCCAAGTGGTGGCGGCCTTGAACGTCAGCACCCACGCCGGCCGGGTCAGTCGCAACGAGCTGGAGCAACGTTTCTTGCCGGGCCTGCTAAGCGCCAGTCGTGACCTGAGCGCGCAGCTCTTTGCCTAAGCTGTTCGATAAACGCACAGAGTCGCGTTTATCGAATTGACGCTCTTTCCCTCGGATCATTAATGTCGCGGCAGCGTCATCCGGCACTGTTGGCCTTAAGCCCGATCGCCGGATCATGCCCCCAATAATAATGAGAAGAGGCACCATCATGCGCACGTTTTCCGACCGTCGCTGTTCCCATCGGTTTAGCTGCCGAAACCGGATTGCCTGATTCCGACCTCCTTTCCTGTCATAGCGTCAGCCCCGGCTGACACCTGTTCGACTGCGTCTTTGCGTGGAATAAAAATAATGAACCAGCCTCAGTCTGCTGTAGGAAACTGCCTCGATGTGCAGTCCTTCATCAACACTCAACCCATTTCGCGCTACCAATGGCGGGTGGTGATTTTATGTTTCCTGATTGTTTTCCTCGATGGCCTCGACACCGCGGCCATGGGTTTTATCGCGCCGGCACTGTCTCAGGACTGGGGCATCGATCGCGCCAGTCTCGGCCCGGTAATGAGCGCGGCGTTGATCGGGATGGTCTTCGGCGCTTTGGGTTCCGGCCCATTGGCTGACCGCTTCGGGCGAAAAGTCGTATTGGTGGGCGCGGTGTTGGTGTTCGGCGGTTTCAGCCTGGCGTCGGCCTATAGCACCAACGTCGACCAATTGCTGGTACTGCGATTCCTCACCGGCCTGGGCCTGGGCGCCGGCATGCCGAACGCCACAACGCTGCTGTCCGAATACACACCGGAGCGCAAAAAATCCCTGCTGGTGACCAGCATGTTCTGCGGCTTCAACCTTGGCATGGCCGGGGGCGGGTTCATCTCGGCCAAGCTGATCCCGGCCTTCGGCTGGCACAGTCTGTTGATGATCGGCGGGATTCTGCCGTTGATCCTCGCTGTCGTCTTGCTGTTCTGGTTGCCGGAATCGGCGCGCTATCTGGTGGTGCGCAATCGTGGCACGGACAAGGTGCGCAAGGCCTTGGCGCCGATCGACCCGACGGTGGTGGCTCAGGCTTCGAGCTTCAGCGTGCCGGAACAGAAAACCGTGAAGGCGCGCAATGTGTTTGCGGTGATCTTCTCCGGCACCTACAGCACCGGCACGTTGTTGCTGTGGCTGACGTACTTCATGGGCCTGGTGATTGTTTACCTGTTGACCAGTTGGTTGCCGACACTGATGCGTGACAGCGGCGCGAGCATGGAGCAGGCGGCGTTCATTGGTGCGCTGTTCCAGTTCGGTGGGGTGTTGAGCGCAGTGGGTGTGGGCTGGGCGATGGACCGGTTCAATCCGCACAAGGTCATCGGCATTTTCTACTTGTTCGCCGGGGTGTTTGCCTACGCGGTAGGGCAGAGCCTGGGCAACATCACATTGCTGGCGACCCTGGTCCTGGTGGCCGGGATGTGTGTCAACGGGGCGCAATCGGCGATGCCGTCGCTGGCGGCGCGGTTCTACCCGACTCAAGGCCGGGCGACAGGAGTGTCGTGGATGCTCGGGATTGGCCGCTTCGGCGCGATCCTGGGTGCCTGGATGGGCGCAACGTTGTTGGGCCTGGGCTGGAATTTCGAACAGGTGCTGACGGCGCTGGTGATTCCGGCCGCATTGGCGACCACGGCGGTGGTGATCAAGGGCATGGTCAGCCATGCGGATGCGACCTGAGGGCAGGTGATGATCGTTCCCACGCTCCGCGTGGGAACGATCGGCAAAGGAAATCGGTAGGGAAGTAACAATCTGTTCGATAAACGAACACTCAGTCGATTATCGGATTGTTTAGCGTTTTTCAGGGGCTTAACCTTCAGTCATTCCGGCGCCGAACCTCGCGCCTTTTTCTACCACTGTCGGTTCATAACAAAACGGGAGCCTGCCCCATGGCTGAAATCCTTTCGCTGCATGACGCGGTAAAGCAGTTCGTCAACGACGGCGATACCGTCGCGCTCGAAGGCTTTACTCACCTGATTCCTACGGCGGCGGGTCACGAAATCATCCGCCAGGGCAAGAAAGACCTGACTCTGGTGCGGATGACGCCCGACTTGATCTACGACCAGTTGATCGGTGCCGGTTGTGCTCGCAAGCTGATTTTCTCCTGGGGGGGGAACCCGGGCGTGGGTTCTCTGCACCGTCTGCGTGACGCGGTCGAAAGGCAGTGGCCGCATGCGCTGGAAATCGAAGAACACAGCCACGCCGACCTGGCCAATGCCTACGTCGCGGGCGCTTCGGGCTTACCCTTCGCGGTGTTGCGTGCTTACGCTGGCTCCGACCTGCCAAAGGTCAACCCGCTGATCAAAACCGTCACGTGCCCGTTCACCGGCGAAGTGCTGGCGGCGGTACCGTCGGTGCGCCCGGACATCACCGTGATTCACGCGCAGAAAGCCGATCGCAAAGGCAACGTACTGCTCTGGGGCATTCTCGGCGTGCAGAAAGAAGCCGCACTGGCCGCCAAGCGCTGCATCGTCACTGTCGAGGAAATCGTCGACGACCTCAATGCACCGATGAACGCTTGCGTGCTGCCGACCTGGGCCTTGAGCGCGGTCTGCCATGTGCCAGGTGGCGCGCATCCGTCCTACGCCCACGGTTACACCGAACGCGACAACCGCTTCTATCAAGCCTGGGACCCGATTGCCCGTGACCGTGAAACCTTCACCGCATGGATCAACGAGTACATCCATGGCTGCGCTGACTTCAGCGAGTTCCAGGCCAAACTGGCCGCTGCTTCGGAGGCCAAGTAATGACTTACACCACTAATGAAATGATGACCGTCGCCGCCGCCCGTCGTCTGAAAAACGGTTCGGTATGCTTCGTCGGCATCGGCCTGCCGTCGAAAGCCGCCAACCTGGCACGCCTGACTTCCTCGCCAGATGTCGTCCTGATCTATGAATCGGGGCCGATCGGTGCCAAGCCCAGCGTACTGCCGTTGTCGATCGGTGACGGTGAACTGGCGGAAACCGCCGACACTGTTGTCCCGACCGGTGAGATTTTTCGCTACTGGTTGCAGGGCGGACGCATCGACGTCGGTTTCCTCGGCGCCGCGCAAGTCGATCGCTTCGGCAACATCAATACCACCGTGGTGGGCGACTACCATCAGCCGAAAGTTCGCTTGCCAGGCGCCGGTGGCGCGCCGGAAATCGCCGGTTCCGCCAAGAGCGTATTGATCATCCTCAAGCAGTCGGCGCGCTCCTTTGTCGACAAGCTCGACTTCATCACCTCGGTCGGCCATGGCGAGGGCGGTGATTCGCGCAAGCGTCTCGGCCTGCCGGGCGCTGGACCGGTCGGCATCATTACCGACCTGTGCATCATGGAACCGGAAGCCGGCACCCATGAATTCGTCGTCACTGCGCTGCACCCGGGCGTGACTCGGGAGCAAGTGACCGCGGCTACCGGTTGGGCTGTTCGTTTTGCAGAACATGTTGAAAACACCGCCGAGCCGACCGAAGTCGAACTCAAGGCGCTCAGGGATCTGGAAGCCCGCACCGCAGCCGCCCACGGCCAAGCACCTGGAGAAGCCTGATGCGTGACGTTTATATCTGCGACGCCATTCGCACCCCCATCGGCCGTTTCGGCGGCGGTCTGTCAGCGGTTCGCGCCGATGATCTGGCTGCCGTGCCGATCAAGGCGTTGATGGCGCGCAACCCCTCGGTGGACTGGAGCGCGGTGGACGAGGTGTTCCTCGGTTGCGCCAACCAGGCTGGCGAAGACAACCGCAACGTGGCGCGCATGGCGTTGCTGCTGGCGGGCCTGCCGGAAACCATTCCGGGCGTGACCCTCAATCGCCTCTGCGCCTCGGGCATGGATGCGATCGGCACCGCGTTCCGCGCCATCGCCAGTGGCGAGATGGAGTTGGCAATTGCCGGCGGCGTCGAGTCGATGTCCCGCGCACCGTTCGTGATGGGCAAGGCGGATGCGGCGTTTTCGCGCAACATGAAGCTGGAAGACACCACCATCGGCTGGCGTTTCATCAACCCGTTGATGAAAGCCCAATACGGCGTGGATGCGATGCCGCAGACCGCCGACAACGTGGCTGACGATTACGAAATTTCCCGCGAGGATCAGGACGCTTTCGCGCTGCGCAGTCAGCAGCGGACAGCCGCCGCGCAAGCCGCCGGATTTTTCGCCGAAGAAATTGTCGAGGTGCGCATTGCCCACAAGAAGGGTGAAAGTGTCGTCAATCAGGATGAGCATCCTCGCGCCGACACCACGCTGCAAACCCTGGCCAAACTCAAGCCGGTCAATGGCCCGGACAAAACCGTCACCGCTGGCAATGCCTCCGGGGTGAACGACGGTGCGGCGGCGTTGATTCTGGCCTCGGCCGAAGCAGTTGAAAAGCACGGCCTGACCGCTCGCGCCAAAGTGCTCGGCATGTCCAGCGCCGGCGTTGCACCTCGGGTGATGGGCATCGGCCCGGTGCCAGCAGTGCGCAAATTGACCGAGCGCCTAGGCCTGGCGGTCAGCGATTTCGATGTGATCGAACTCAACGAAGCGTTCGCCAGCCAAGGCTTGGCGGTGTTGCGTGAGCTGGGGCTGGCGGATGACGCCGCCCAGGTCAACCCGAACGGTGGCGCCATTGCCTTGGGTCATCCGTTGGGTATGAGCGGTGCACGACTGGTACTGACCGCGCTGCATCAGCTGGAAAAAACCGGTGGCAAGAAGGGACTGGCGACCATGTGCGTCGGTGTCGGCCAGGGTCTGGCCTTGGCGATCGAACGGGTCTGACACCCAGCAGTAACTAACAAGAATTGAGGAAAGCGCAATGACTGACAAACCTGGTTACCGTCGCCCACAGGCGGGCACTCAGCCGGAATACCTGCACCCTCCTTATCAATCCACCAACCTGCGCTCGCCGTCCAAACCGTTGGTGTTTTTGCCTCATTCGCTGTCGGAAATCACCGGGCCGACTATCGGCGCCGAGCGCATCCAGGAGCAGGACAATGACCTGACTGCCCAGCACTCGGGCGAACCACTGGGTGAACGGATCATCATTCACGGCCGTGTGCTGGATGAAAACGGTCTGCCGGTGCCAGGCATTCTGGTGGAGATCTGGCAGGCCAACGCCGCCGGTCGCTACAACCATGCGCGTGACCTGCACGACGCACCGCTGGACCCTAACTTTACCGGCACCGGCCGCACCGTGACCGATGCCGATGGCTGGTATCAGTTCCAGACCATCAAGCCTGGCGCCTATCCGTGGGGTAACCATCACAACGCCTGGCGCCCGGCGCACATCCATTTCTCACTGTTTGGGCCGAGTATTCTCACGCGTCTGGTGACCCAGATGTATTTCCCGGGCGACCCGTTGCTGGCCTACGACCCCATCTACAACTGCGTGCCCGATACCAGCGCCAAAGAGCGCCTGATCGCCCGTTTCGACCTGGAAAAAACCATCCCTTCCTACGCCCTCGGTTATCGTTGGGACATCGTCTTGCGCGGCCGCGAAGCCACGCCGATGGAGAAATAAGATGACGCTGAACGCAACCACGTCCCACACCGTCGGGCCGTATTACCACATTGGCCTGACCTGGCTGAACCGCGAAGACCTGACCATTGCGCAGACACTCGGCGAACGCGTGGCGATCACCGGGCAAGTCGTCGATGGCAATGGTGACTTCGTCAACGATGCGATGCTCGAAGTCTGGCAGGCCAATGCCGCCGGCAAGTACGACCACCCCGAAGACGATCAGGACAAACCCCTGGACCCGAACTTCGAAGGGTTTGGCCGGGTGCCGGTGGATGCGCAAGGGCGCTTCCGCTTTACCACGATCAAACCGGGCACTGTGGAAGGCTTGAAAGGCACGACCCAGGCGCCGCATTTGGTGGTGCTGGTGTTTGCTCGCGGGTTAGTCAAGCATTTGCTGACGCGGATTTACTTTGATGGCGAACCGGCCAACGTGGCGGACCCGTTACTGGAATGTGTGCCAGCCGAGCGGCGCAGCACCTTGCTGGCGAAGCGGGATGCTGCGGGTGTTTATCAGTGGAATGTGGTTTTGCAGGGGACGGATGCCGAGACGGTGTTCTTCGATTATTGAGTGAAAGCCGCAAACCTGTGGGAGCGTGGCTTGCCCGCGATAGCGTTGGGTCAGTCAACATTAATGTTGGATGTGAATCAGTCATCGCGGGCAAGCCCGCTCCCACAGGGATAGCATGGAACGGGATATTGCAATGCCTGTCTGGACTCGAAATGTTCACTGATACGTGTCGGCGAAGTATTTGCACCACGACCTTTGATCTTTACGTGTCGGCCTGACCGGCCCCACGCCTGCAAGGACTGTTTATGAACCAGCGACCGGGCAATCAATTGTTCGATGCCTACTTCACGGCACACGACATGCGTGAAGTGTTCTGCGATCGGGGCCGGATTCAGGCCATGCTTGATTTCGAAGCGGCACTGGCCCGGGCCGAAGCGCGGGTTGGGCTGATTCCGCAGACGGCTGTTGCGTCTATCGACGCGGCATGTCGGGCCGAGCATTACGACTTCGCCGCGCTGGGTGAGGCGATTGCCACGGCGGGCAATTCGGCGATTCCACTGATCAAGGCGTTGGGCAAGCAGATCGCGAAGAACGATGCCGAAGCCGAGCGTTACGTGCATCTGGGCGCGACCAGCCAGGATGTAATGGACACCGGCCTGGTGCTGCAACTGCGCCACGCGCTGGAATTGATCGAAGCTGATCTGGCGCAACTGGGGGAAACCCTCGCGACCCAGGCCAGGCGTTACGTCGCCACACCCATGGCCGGACGCACTTGGCTGCAACACGCAACGCCGGTCACCCTCGGCATGAAAATCGCCGGTTGGCTGGGGGCGGTGACGCGCAGCCGTCAGCGTCTGCGGGAACTCAAACCGCGCTTGCTGGTGCTGCAATTCGGCGGCGCCTCCGGCACCCTCGCGGCCCTTGGCGAACAGGCCATGCCAATTGCCCAAGCCTTGGCCGCAGAACTGCAACTGACCGTGCCGGATCAACCCTGGCACACCCAGCGTGATCGTCTGGTGGAGTTTGGCGCGGTGCTTGGACTGATCGCCGGCAGCCTCGGCAAACTCGGTCGTGACATCAGCCTGTTGATGCAGACCGAGGCCGGCGAAGTGTTTGAACCGTCGGCACCGGGCAAGGGCGGTTCCTCGACCATGCCGCACAAGCGCAACCCGGTGGGCGCGGCGGTGCTGATCGGCGCGGCGACGCGGGTGCCTGGCTTGCTTTCGACGTTGTTCAGCGCGATGCCGCAGGAACATGAACGCAGCCTGGGGCTGTGGCATGCCGAATGGGAAACCCTGCCCGAGATCTGCTGTTTGGTGTCAGGCAGCCTGCAGCAAGCGCTATTGGTGGCCGACGGACTGGAAGTGGACGCCGACCGCATGACGCGCAACCTCGACCTGACCCAGGGCCTGGTGCTGGCCGAAGCCGTGAGCATCGTGCTGGCGCAAAGGGTGGGTCGCGACACTGCGCACCATCTGCTGGAGCAATGCTGCAAGCGCGCAGTGGCCGAGCAACGTCATCTGCGCGCGGTACTTGGCGACGAACCGCAAGTGACTGCGCAGCTGTCGGACGCCGAACTCGATCATCTGCTGGACCCCGCCCATTACCTCGGTCAGGCCCATACCTGGGTCGAGCGAGCGACGGCTGAACATTTTGCGTTGATAGCTTGAAGGAGACTGCCGTGGCATTCGTACAACTCGCCGAGGGCGAACTGCACTACCAAATTCAAGGGCCGCAACTCGATGGACCGGCGGATGCGCCGGTGTTGGTGCTGTCCAACTCACTGGGCACCGACCTGCACATGTGGGATGCGCAGATCCCGGCGTTCAGCGAACACTTTCGCGTGCTGCGTTTCGACACCCGTGGTCATGGTCAATCATTGGTGACGCCGGGGCCGTACAGCATCGAGCAATTGGGCCGCGACGTGTTGGCGCTGCTGGATGCGCTGCACATCGAACGCGCGCATTTCTGTGGTTTGTCCATGGGCGGGTTGATCGGTCAATGGCTGGGGATCAATGCCGGTCAGCGTTTGAACAAACTGATCGTGTGCAACACCGCGGCGAAAATCGGCGACCCGTCGGTGTGGAATCCACGGATCGAAACCGTGTTGCGTGACGGTGCAGCGGCCATGGTCGCATTGCGTGATGCGTCGATTGCGCGGTGGTTCACCGCGGATTTTGCCGAGGCCAATCCGGCGGTGGTGAAGCGGATTACCGACATGCTCGCGGCAACGTCGCCTGAAGGTTACGCGGCCAATTGCGCGGCGGTACGTGATGCCGATTTGCGCGATCAGTTGTCTTCGATCAAGGTGCCGCTGCTGGTGATCGCCGGCACTGAAGACGCGGTGACGCCGCCGTCCGGCGGGCATTTCATTCAGGAACGTGTGCAGGGTGCCGAGTACGCCGAATTCAACGCCGCGCACCTGTCCAACGTCCAGGCTGGCGCTGCGTTCAGCGACCGGGTACTGGCGTTTTTGTCAGCTCATTAAGGGGATGGTTGTGGACGAGAAACAACGTTATGACGAGGGCCTGAACGTTCGCCGCGCTGTACTGGGCGATGCCCATGTCGACCGCAGCCTGAATGCACTGACCGAGTTCAACTCGGAGTTCCAGGAGATGATCACCCGCCACGCCTGGGGCGACATCTGGACCCGCCCCGGCCTGCCGCGTCATACCCGCAGCCTGATCACCCTCGCCATGCTGATCGGCATGAACCGCAACGAGGAACTCAAACTGCACCTGCGCGCCGCCGCCAACAACGGCGTGACCCGTGGCGAGATCAAGGAAGTGATCATGCAGAGCGCAATCTACTGCGGCATCCCGGCGGCCAATGCGACCTTCCACCTGGCTGAATCGGTGTGGGATGAGTTGGGGGTTGAGTCGCGGGAGTAACTGTCCACCCTTGCATCAGGTTGCACCCTGTTAACCGCCATCGCGAGCAGGCTCGCGATGGCGGTGGTCGATCTTGATCAACGCCCTGTGTGCAATCACACCGTCGCAACGATAAAGATCCGCTTGAATGGAAACAACGTAAGCCCGTCGCTCTCCGGCGGGTAATGCGCATGCACGCGCATCAGGTAGTGGTACAGAAAGCGTGCCTTTTCATCATCATTCAACGCCATCAATACCGGTCGCAGGGCTGAAACCTTGACCCAATCGTAGATTGGCGAACGTCCCTCGACCACCTGTAATTCCTCGGTCTCCCAGATCTCCAGTTTTTGCGTGAGTGGCGTCAGCAAACGGTAATAGCCTTCCAGCGACAACAACGGTCTCGCCGCCATGGCCTGACGCAGTTGCGCGGTGCCCAAGGCGGTGTGGCCGGGACCGGCATCTTGGAGTGTGTCGAGCATCAATTGGTACCACGGCGCATCTCGCCAGTCGGGCATGTGCGCCGCCAGACAACCGCCAGGGTTGAGCAGGCGAAGAAGGCGCGGCAGCAGTTGTTCATGGTCGCTGATGAAGTGCAATACGGCGGCGGCGAACAGCAGATCGGCCGAGTGTTCCGGCGCCCAGTCGAGCAGATCACATTGCTTCCACAGCGCCTTGATGGGCAGGCACCGGGCTTCCTGCAGCATTTGTCCGGAACTGTCGATGCCCTGCAAACGGGCTCGGGGCCAACGCTTTGCCAGCAGTTGAGTCGCGATACCGGTGCCGCAACCCAAGTCGTAAATATACTTGGGCTTTTTCAGTTCAACCCGGTTGAGTAACTCATTAACAGGGCGTTGTCGAAGGCGGAAGAATTGCTGGTAGGCCTTGGCGTCCCAATGGGTATTCTCGGGAGCCATTGGCTCTCGTCGTGTGAGCATGAGGAAGTCCTCTGTGTCCATGAGGCTGACCAACTATCGCTGCGGATTCTTACCCACCTCTGTCCGACTTTTTTATGTCGCGATAGATGCCGTTCCAAAGCCTGATGCGGTGTTCGATAGCCTCGATGGCGGCGCTCAACGCTTTTTCCCGCAGGTCGGGCGTCGTGATCAATCGGGACAGCATTTTTTGCGCCCCAGGGCCATGGTCGCCGCTGTCCACTTCAATGTGTCGATTCAGGTAATGAATAAACTTGGGGGCCTGACTTTGGGTGATCCCCCAATTGTTCAACAATGTCTGAAACATGTCGGGTATCGGGTCTTCGCGGCCAAAAAGAAAACTGCTGGCCACTTCTGCAGTGGATGCCTTGCGGGCCGTTTTAAGGGTGTGTCTGACAAACGTCTGGACGTACGCCGGAACACGAGCCTGAGTCAGGGCCTGCGGTAGCGAAAAAGAGTGGGCGAATTGATGCATGAACATCTCGATTCGCTCGGTGGGCGCACTGACTTCCGCCATTGCATCCAGGTACAAATGGAAATGACTGGCTGGGTGGCCATTCAGATCGATATCCGATTCTTCGCCAGTAATGATTTCATTGATGAGACGAGCGCAGTCGGCATGCTGTACCGGCATCCATGGAATTTGCGTGCAGGTGAGGTCACGTTGCAGTCGTTTGGCAAGGCTCATGAAGTCCCAGACTGCAAAGACATGGCGACTCATGAATAACCTGACGTGTTCGATTGAACGAATGGCCGCATACAGTGGATGTTGGGCCAGCCGGTATTGATAGGGTTCGAGTTCTGTTTCAAACATGATTGCATCCCTGCATGAAATTATCTGAGCCACTTTCAGATAGCGTCTTGTTGCTGGCGAATATCTGTAAAGAGCCGTGACCATGCTTTGGGTGACGGCAGCATGAGGCCGGTATCTTTCTTGTAGATCCGCCATTCATCGCCAAATATTGCTTCAAGACGTTTGTCCATGTGCCACGTGCCTATGTACATATAGATCGTCGCACCGACTGAAAAGAGCAGGGTGTCGTACGTCATGATCGGGTGGGCCCAGAAAAAGAACATCAAGAACGTATGATGGGGAAAACGGATGTAACGTTTGATGCCTTGAATATGCAGCCGATAGGGCTCGGGAGATTTTCTTCCTCTAAGACGGGCAATTAGCTGGTGAGCGCCGAGCCATTGCCAAAATGTCGAGGTATACCGGAAACAGTAAATGGTCAGGCCCAACAGCGTGACCATCGATAATGCGGCGAAATGAAACAGTGGGCTGCCCGGTATCAATACATAAATATAGTGCCCGGACGGTTGCCAATAAAGAATGCCCAGAATCAGCGTGGCCGCAGAAAATACACACATGCCGATATTCCAGCTCCAGGCGGGAAATATTTTTTCATATAGATTCATTGCCGGTTTTGTGGTCAGGCAAGAATGGACTAATCCATAAGAAGCCATAATCAATAAATCGATCTGCCACCAGTTCATAGTGTCTACCTTCCATGGTTAAAAGCCGTTGGATACTTCGAAGGTCAGACTCTAGAAGTCCAAGGCGCAGGCGTCTACTGGCAGAACTAACAGGCGTTAAGTTGCTTTGATAATAAAATGACTTTCATTTTGTTATAACGACTCGGCAACCGCTTCCTTGCGGCTTATTTCGCTGATTCAGGAGGAACCTGATGAACGCCTCACAACAAATTGATCGGGTAGCTGACAATCAACCGGTTCTCGTCGAATTCGTTGTTGCTGAAGTCGCGACGGATGGTTGAATTGCGCCATTTGAGATTGAGGTTTTTGAGGGTGCCGCTCTGCACGGTATAGGCCAGTTCGCTTTCGCGGCCCCATTCCTTGCCATCGCTGGTGGTTGCGGTGTGTACGTTGTCGCCGCTGATGTAGCGGTTCATCAACGTCAGGCCCGGCACGCCGAGGGCGGCGAAGTTGTAGTCGTGGCGCAATTGCCAGGATTTTTCCTTCGCGTTGTCGTAACTGGCGTTATAGCTGTCGTTGGCCAGCGTGCCGCCGCTGGTGCCGTTGACACGCATCCAGGCGCTGTCACCGGTCAGTTTTTGCAAGCCGACGTAGAACGTGTTGCCGCCATATTTGGCCGAGAACAGGCCCGACCAGGTCTTGTTGTCCAGCTCGCCGGCCCGGGCGCTGCCGTCATCCTTGCCGTAGAAAAACCCCAGATTGGCGCCAAATGTCCAGTCGCCCAGCGGTTGGGTATGGGTCAGGTTGACGTATTGCTGGCTGTAGATGTCCTTGAGTTCAGCGTTCCACACGCCGATCTGGGTGCGTGTGCCATTGAAGGCATATTCCCCACCCTGAAAGTTGAAGCGGTCTGAGGTGAACGCCGTTTTACCGCTCATTGACATGTCATTCATGCTGCTGTCATCGCGCGGGCTGTTGGCGCGGAACTGGCCGCCGTAAAGGGTCAGGCCGTCGATTTCCTTCGAGGTGATCTGGCCACCCCGGAACGTTTGCGGCAGCGAGCGACCATCGTCCGAACGCAGGATCGGCAGCACCGGCATCCATTCGCCGACCTTCGCTTCGGTGTGCGACAGCCTGGCCTTGAACGCCACGTTGGTTCGACCGAAATTGTCTGCCGGGCGACCATCGTGGTCCAGCGGCAACAACTGCGTACCACCGGTGCCTTTGCCGCCGTCGAGCTTCACCGAATACAAACCCAACACGTCCATGCCAAATCCGACGGTGCCTTGGGTGAACCCGGATTTGGCATCGAGGATGAAGCTTTGCGTCCACTCTTCAGCCTTGCCCTGGCTTTTGGTCGGGTTGGTGAAATTACGGTTGATGTAGAAATTACGCAGGTTCAGGTTGACCTTGGCACCTTCGACAAAACCGGCTTCCTCGGCCATGGCGGGCAGAGCCGCAGTGGCCAATGCGATGGCGATCAGGCTGGGAACGAAATACTGCGCGGTGAAAGGGGTCATGGGCTGGGGTCTCTCTAATTCTTGGGGATGAGACGGGGCGGTGCCGCAACGTTCGGGTTGCAGACATAAGATGTCGAATTCAGAAAAACGGGGGCGAAGTCAGCCGGACAGGGCAGGGCGCGGGGACATGGTGTCGAACCTGTTGTTATTGGTTTTGTGCGACAGATGGTGAGGGAAAGGAACTGAACGGTTCAATCGGCGAGGGCGGGTTTTGGGCGATTATCGAACGGCAAAAGATCAAAAGATCGCAGCCTTCGGCAGCTCCTACATAAAATCGCACCTTCGTAGGAGCTGCCGAAGGCTGCGATCTTTTGATCTGGCTTTTCCCGCCGCCAACAAAAAGCCCACCAATCGGTGGGCTTCGTGTTTTTACCGCGCTATCAGAACAACTTCATCTTCGGCGCTTCTTCTTTCAATGGCTCGTTCTTCGCCGTCTGTTCATTCCAGCCACCACCCAATGCCTTGTACAGATTGACCGCGCTGGTCAGCTGCGCCAGGCGGTCGGTGATCAGCGCTTGTTGGGCACTGAACAGCTGGCGCTGGGCATCGAGGAAGGTCAGGTTGCTGTCGACACCGATACGGTAGCGACGCTCGGCCAGACGGTAGTAGTCCTGGTTGGCGCTGACGAAGTCACGCTGAGCCTGCAACTGCTCGGTGTAGGTCTGGCGAGCGGCCAGGCCGTCGGCGACTTCCTGGAAGGCCGTCTGAATGGATTTCTCGTAGTTGGCCACGCCGATGTCTTTCTGGATTTTGGAGTAATCCAGGCTGGCGCGCAGGCTGCCGGCATTGAAGATCGGCAGGTTGATTTGCGGCTGGAACAACCAGGTGCCCGAACCACCCTTGAACAGACCGGACAGGTCCGGGCTCAGGGAGCCGGCATTGGCGGTCAGGCTGATGCTCGGGAAGAACGCAGCCCGTGCCGCGCCGATATTGGCGTTGGCAGCCTTGAGGTTGTACTCGGCCTGAAGGATGTCCGGACGACGTTGCAGCAAGTCCGACGGCAGGCCGGCCGGCACTTCGCTCAGCACGTCGTCCGACAGTGGCTTGGCCGCTTGCAGATTGGCCGGGATACCGGTGCCGAGCAGCAGCACCAGGCTGTTTTCATCCTGGGCGACCTGACGGGTGTATTTGGCCAGTTGCGCGCGGGCGTTCTCCACCGAGGTACGCGACTGGGCCAGATCCAGCGCCGAGGCGACACCTACTTCGTTGCTGCGCGAGGTGAGCTTGTAACTCTCCTCGTAGGCGCTGAGGGTTTCCTGGGTCAGTTTCAACAGCTCTTTGTCAGCCTGCCAGGTCAGGTAGGCATTGGCCACACTGGCCACCAGGCTGATTTGCGTGCTGCGGCGTGCTTCTTCAGTGGCGAAGTATTTCTGCAAGGCTTCTTCGCTCAGGCTACGCACTCGACCGAACAGGTCGAGTTCATAGGCGCTGATGCCGACGGTGGCAGAATAGGAACTGCTGATGTTCGCTTCGCCGGTTTGCGAGGCCCGCTCCGGAACTCGCTGACGGCTGCCGCTACCGGTGGCCGAAACGGCCGGGTACAGATCGGCACGCTGAATGCGGTATTGAGCCGCATAAGCGTCGATGTTCAGCGCCGCGACACGCAGGTCGCGGTTGTTCTCCAGTGCGGTCTGAATCAGCTGTTGCAGCGCCGGGTCGTGGAAAAACTGCTTCCAGCCTTGTTCGGCAGCGGCCTGGTTAGGCGCCTGGGCCGGCGAATACGCCGGGCCTTGCGGGTATTGGCCCGCCACCGGAGCTTCAGGCTGCTGATAATCGGGTATCAGCGAGCAGCCGCTCAGCACGAAGGCCGCGACTGCGATGGAGAGTAGCGACTTGCTCATTAGCCAGCCTCTTTAGATGGTTCAATGGCGTCATCCTGGTCGGCGACTTTGCGCTGGCCCATGGACGACACGGTGACGAAGAACAAGGGGACCCAGAAGATCGCCAGCACAGTGGCTGTGATCATACCGCCAATCACACCGGTACCGATCGCATGCTGGCTACCCGAGCCGGCGCCCGTGGAAATGGCCAGCGGAACCACACCGAGCACGAACGCGAGCGAGGTCATGATGATCGGTCGCAGTCGCATCCGGCAGGCTTCGATCGCAGCATCGCGCAGGCTGCGTCCTTGCTCATGCAGTTCCTTGGCGAACTCGACGATCAGAATGGCGTTTTTCGCCGCCAGACCGATCGTGGTCAACAGCCCCACCTGGAAGTACACGTCGTTGGACAGGCCACGCATGCTGGTGGCCATCAGCGCACCGATAATCCCCAGCGGTACCACCAGCATCACCGCGATCGGGATCGACCAGCTTTCATACAGCGCCGCCAGACACAGGAATACCATCAGCAACGACAAGGCGTACAACGCGGGCGCTTGCGAACCGGACAGACGCTCTTCGTACGACAAGCCAGTCCAGGAAATACCGACACCGGCCGGCAGTTTCCTGGCCAGGGCTTCGACTTCGGCCATCGCTTCACCAGTGGAATAGCCTGGCGCCGGGGCACCGAGGATTTCCATCGCTTCCACGCCGTTGTAACGGGCCAGTTTCGGCGAACCGTAGATCCACTCACCCTTGGCGAACGACGAGAACGGGACCATGGTGCCGGCGCTGTTGCGCACGTACCACTTCTTCAGGTCCTCGGGGCTCATGCGAGCACCAGGCAAGCCCTGGATGTAAACCTTCTTCACGCGACCACGGTCGATGAAGTCGTTCACATAGCTACTGCCCAGGGCAATCGACAGGGTGTTGTTGATGTCGGTGAGGGTCACGCCCAGGGCGCTGGCTTTCTCATCGTCGATTTCCAGCTGGTATTGCGGCTCGTCGTTCAGGCCGTTAGGACGGACCTGCGACAGGACTTTGCTTTGCGCTGCCATGCCGAGGAACTGGTTACGGGCTTCCATCAGTTTCTCGTGACCGATACCGGCGCGGTCCTGAAGGAACACGTCGAAACCGGTGGCGTTACCCAGCTCCAGTACCGCCGGTGGCGCGAAGGCAAATACCATCGCATCACGGAAGGTAAAGAAGTGCTGCTGGGCACGGGCCGCGAGTTTGAACACGCTGTTGTCGGCGTTACGTTCTTCCCATGGCTTGAGCATGATGAACGCCATGCCCGAACTCTGGCCTCGGCCGGCGAAGTTGAAGCCGGTCACGGTAAACACCGAGGCCACGGCATCGCCTTCACCGCCCTCCGAGCTTGGACGCAGCAGGAATTCGCGCATTTCGTCCACGACCACTTGCGTGCGCTGGGAGCTGGAACCGGCCGGGGTTTGCACTTGTGCAAACAGTACGCCCTGGTCTTCTTCGGGCAGGAACGCCGTTGGAATACGGGTGAACAGCCAGATCATGCCGACCACAATGATCAGGTACGCCAGCAGGTAGGGAGCCTTGTGCGTGAGTATATTGCCCACGCTGCGCTCGTAGCTTTTGACGCCACGGTCGAAGCTGCGGTTGAACCAGCCGAAGAAGCCGCGTTTCGGCGTGCCGTGCTCACCTTTCGGTATCGCCTTGAGCATGGTTGCGCAAAGCGCCGGGGTGAAGATCAACGCCACCAGTACCGACAAGGCCATGGCCGAAACGATAGTGATCGAGAACTGCTTGTAGATCACACCGGTAGAACCACTGAAGAACGCCATCGGCAGCAGTACCGCCGACAGCACCAGGGCGATACCGACCAGGGCACCCTGGATCTGCCCCATGGATTTCTTGGTGGCCTCCTTGGGTGACAGGCCTTCTTCGCTCATGACCCGTTCGACGTTTTCCACCACGACGATGGCATCGTCCACCAGCAAGCCAATGGCCAACACCATACCGAACATGGTCAGGGTGTTGATGCTGAAGCCGAACGCCGCGAGGATCCCGAACGTACCCAGCAATACCACCGGCACGGTCATCGTGGTGATGACGGTGGCGCGGAAGTTTTGCAGGAACAGGAACATCACCAGGAACACCAGCACGATCGCTTCGACCAGGGTTTCAACCACACCCTTGATCGACTCGGTCACCACCGGGGTGGTGTCGTACGGGAACACCACTTCCATCCCTTCCGGGAAGAACGGCTTGAGGGTGTCGATGGTATTGCGCAGGGCTTTTGCGGTGTCGAGGGCGTTGGCGCCGTTGGCCAGTTTCACCGCCAGACCGGAAGCCGGGGCGCCGTTGAACTGGGCGCTGACCGAGTAGTTTTCGCCACCCAGACCGACTTCCGCAACGTCGCCGACACGTACTTGCGAGCCGTCCTTGTTGACCTTCAACAGAATCGCCTTGAACTGCTCGGCGGTCTGCAGACGGGTCTTGCCGATGATCGTCGCGTTCAGTTGCTGGCCGGGCAGGGCTGGCAAGCCGCCGAGTTGACCGGACGAGACTTGGACGTTCTGCGCTGCGATGGCGGTTTTCACGTCTACCGGAGTCAGGTTGAAGTTGTTCAACTTGGCCGGGTCCAGCCAGATCCGCATCGCGTACTGGGCACCGAAGACCTGGAAGTCACCGACACCGGCCGTGCGCGAAATCGGGTCCTGCATGTTCGACACGATGTAGTTGGACAGGTCGTCCTTGGTCATGCTGCCGTCGCGCGACACCACGCCGATGACCAACAGGAAGTTTTTCACCGACTTGGTCACGCGGATGCCCTGTTGCTGCACTTCTTGTGGCAGCAGCGGGGTGGCCAGGTTCAGCTTGTTCTGGACCTGAACCTGCGCGGTATCGGAGTTGGTGCCCTGCTCGAAGGTCGCGGTAATGGTCATGTTGCCGTCGGAGTTACTTTCCGAGGAGACATAACGCAGGTTATCGATACCGTTGAGCTGTTGCTCGATCACCTGCACCACGGTGTCCTGCACGGTTTGTGCAGACGCGCCCGGGTAGGTCACGGAAATCGCAATGGCTGGAGGGGCAATGCTCGGGTATTGGTTGATCGGCAGTTTGAGGATCGATAGAGCCCCGACCAGCATGATCACCAGGGCAATCACCCAGGCGAAAATCGGGCGGTCGATAAAAAATTTCGACATGGTTTACTCCCCTTTGCCGCCGACAGCTGTGTTAGCTGCCTGTACGGGGGCCGGGCTCTTGGCGCCAACGTTGGTGGCTTCAGTGACTTTGACTTCAACGCCAGGTTTGACGAATTGCAGCCCTTCGGTGATCACGCGATCGCCTGCCTTCAGCCCGTCTTCAATCAGCCATTGGTTACCGACGGTGCGGCTGGCCTTGAGCTGACGCAGTTCGACCTTGTTGTCCGGACCGACGACCAGCGCGGTCGGAGAGCCTTTGAGGTCGCGGGTCACGCCTTGTTGCGGGGCCAGAATCGCCGCGCTGTCCACACCGGCCTGCAACTTCGCGTGAACGAACATGCCTGGCAGCAGGGTGTGATCAGGGTTCGGGAACACGGCACGCAGGGTTACGGAGCCGGTGGTCTGGTCAACCGAAACCTCGGAGAACTCGAGCTTGCCGTCCAGCTGGTACTGGCTGCCATCTTCGAGCGTCAGTTTGACCGCGGCGGCATTGTCGCCAGCCTTTTGCAGACGACCGCTTTCCAGTTCGCGGCGCAGCTCAAGCAGCTCCACCGAAGACTGGGTGACGTCGACATAGATCGGGTCCAGTTGCTGGATAACGGCCATGGCGTCGGTTTGGCCATTGCTGACCAATGCGCCTTCAGTCACCGACGAACGGCCGATGCGACCGGAGATCGGTGCGTAAACCTTGGTGTAGCGCACATTGATCTGGGCGCTTTGCAGGGACGCTTCCGATTGCAGGCGGTTGGCCAGCGCGGTGTCGTATTCCTGGCGGCTGACAGCCTGTTCGTCCACCAGTTGCTTGTAGCGGTCGGCGATCGATTTGGTCGAACGCAGGTTGGCTTCGGCGCTTTTGAGGGTCGCGTCATAGACCGAGGGGTCGATCTGATAAAGCTGCTGACCGGCCTTGACGTCGCCGCCTTCCTTGAACAGTCGCTTGAGAATGATGCCGTTGACCTGTGGGCGAACTTCGGCGATGCGGAACGCACTGGTGCGCCCCGGAAGTTCGGATGTCAGGGTGAAGGCTTGAGGTTGCAGGGTTACGACGCCGACCTGAGGTGCTGGTGCGGCAGGTGCCGCCTCTTCCTTTTTACATCCGCTGAGCAGCGATGCCAGGGCGACGGCAGTAACCAGAGCGGTAACAGCTGGCTTGAATTGCATGAAGATCCTCGGTCAGGCGCGCAATTGCGCACAAGAAAGGTGGAAGGTTAAAAAAATTTAGCCGGGTAGATAAGTAGCTTGCTAAGTAATATACTTACGTTCATGGTTGTTTGTAAAGGCTTTGGCGATGTATCCACACGGTTACAAAAGCCATCCAAAGGTTCGCGAGCGCTCACCCCACTTTCCTTCAGCTGATATTCCGATTTCGCTGAAGCTCCCTTGATTGAGGTTTTACTGCCATGGTCCGTCGTACCAAAGAGGAAGCTCAAGAAACCCGAAGCCAGATACTCGAAGCGGCAGAAAAAGCCTTTTTCGAGCGGGGCGTGGCCCGCACGACACTGGCCGATATCGCTAACCTGGCCGGTGTGACTCGTGGGGCCATCTACTGGCATTTCAGCAACAAGGCGGATCTGCTGCAGGCGATGCTCGATACCTTGCATGAGCCGCTGGATGAAATGGCCAAGGCCAGTGAAAGCGAAGATGAACTCGATCCGCTGGGCTGTATGCGCAAGCTGTTGATTCATCTGTTTCATCAAGTTGCCCTGGACCCGAAAACCCGACGCATCAATGAGATTCTGTTCCATAAGTGCGAATTCACCGATGAAATGTGCGACCTGCGCCAGCAGCGCCGGACGGTCAGTCTCGATTGCAATGTGCGAATCGCACTGGCCCTGAGTAATGCGGTGAATCGCGGGCAGTTGCCGAAAGACCTCGACACGGCCCGCGCGGCCATCAGCCTGCATGCGTACATCGATGGCATTCTGTATCAGTGGCTATTGGCTCCCGACAGTTTTCAACTGCACACCGAAGCCGAGCGCTGCGCCGATACAGGGTTGGATATGCTGCGCTTGAGTCCCAGCCTGCGCAAATGAAACAAAATGCGTAATTGGATCCGGTTGTGTCAAGGTTTGAAGCGAGGAGATGTCTTCGCTTCATTCGCCTTTTTGTAATGGGGTGCTTTTATATAGGGACGTTCGCCGAGTTGATAGGTAGCGAGCTACGTATTTTGTAGGAGTTTTGTGTCGAGTGTGTGAATGAGTGTTAACAACCCCGGGTACAAAGGCGCCGAGCAGCCAATCAAGGGCATCGCACTGATTTGCCTGGCGGTGTTGTTATTCGCCAGTCACGATACGTTGTCCAAATACCTGTCCGGGTTTTATCCGATCGTGATGGTGGTATGGGCACGCTACGTGGTGCACACCGTGTTGATGCTGATGATTTTCGTGCCACGCACTGGTTTTTCAGCGGTGGTGCGCACCAAACGGCCCGGTTTGCAATTGCTGCGGGCCCTGTGCCTGATTGGCACCAGCCTGTTTTTCACCACCGGTCTGCGATACATCCCCTTGGCCGAAGCCACGGCCGTTAACTTCCTTGCGCCATTATTAGTGACGGCGCTGTCGGTGCCGTTGCTGCATGAGCGGGTGACGCGTAACCAATGGCTGGCGGTGCTGGGTGGGTTTGTTGGCGTGCTGATCGTCGTACGGCCTGGTGGTGCGCTGTTTACCCCGGCGATTCTGCTGCCGCTGTGTTCGGCGTTGTGTTTTGGCTTCTATCAATTGGTCACCCGCCTGCTCAGCGGTATCGACAGCCCGACCACCAGTAATTTTCTGACCGGTATTCTCAACAGCCTGGTGATGACTGCGTTGGTGCCGTTTTTCTGGAGCACGCCAACGTGGCTGCACGGCCTGTTCATGATCGGGCTGGGCACTTGCGGCATGCTCGGTCACATGTTGTTGACCCAGGCCTTCCGCCATGCGGCGCCGGCGATGCTGGCACCGTTCAGTTATGGGCAGATCCTGTTTGCGGGGATGTATGGGTATTTGATCTTCGACCATACCCCGGACAGCTTCGGCGTGATCGGTATCACGGTGATTTGCCTCAGTGGTCTTGTGGTCGCGTGGGGACAGCGCAAGCGCTGACAAGATCTGAGCTGCCGAAGGCTGCGATCTTTTGATCTTCCAACGCAAAAGCCCCGGCTCTTTCGAGTCGGGGCTTTTGCATTTCAACGGCAGATGTTTACAGCGTCGGGTAATCGATGTAACCCACCGGCCCCTTCGCATAGAACAGTTCCGGACGCGCCTCGTTCAACGGCGCATCGGCCTTCAAACGCGCCGGCAAGTCCGGGTTGGCAATAAACGGTACCCCGAATGCCACTGCGTCAGCCTTGCCGCTGGCCAGCCACTCGTTGGCGCTGTCCTTGGTAAAGCGTTCGTTGGCGATGTATGGGCCACCGAAGGCTTCTTTCAATTGTGGGCCGAGGCTGTCGCCGGCTTCTTTCTCGCGCGAGCAAATAAAGGCGATGCCGCGTTTGCCCAGTTCACGAGCGACGTAAGTGAAGGTCTCGGACAGGTTGTCGTCGCCCATGTCATGCAGATCGGCACGTGGTGACAGATGCACACCCACGCGGCCCGCGCCCCAGATTTCGATGGCGGCATCGGTGACTTCCAGCAACAGGCGCGCACGGTTTTCCAGGGAGCCGCCATAGTTGTCGGTGCGCTGGTTGGTGCTGCTTTGCAGAAACTGGTCGAGCAGGTAACCGTTGGCGCTGTGGATTTCCACACCGTCGAAACCGGCAGCCTTGGCGTTTTCGGCACCGACGCGGTAAGCGTCGATGATGTCGGCGATTTCTGCGGTTTCCAGGGCGCGCGGGGTCGGGAAGTCGGCCAATGGGCGCACCAGGCTGACATGACCTTTAGGCTGGATGGCACTCGGCGCGACCGGTGCTTCGCCGTTCAGGTACAAGGGATGGGAAATCCGGCCCACGTGCCACAGTTGCAGGAAGATTTTGCCGCCCGCGCCGTGGATGGCTTTGGTCACGTTACTCCAGCCGCGCACCTGGTCGTTGGACCAGATCCCGGGGGTATCCGGGTAGCCCACGCCGATTGGCGTCACCGAAGTCGCTTCGCTGAGGATCAGGCCGGCCGAGGCGCGCTGTACGTAGTACTCGGCCATCAGCGCGTTTGGCACACGGCCTTCATCGGCGCGGCAACGGGTCAGTGGCGCCATGATGATGCGGTTGGCCAGCTCGAGGTCACCCAGTTTGATCGGATCGAAAATAGTCGTCATGAAATAGCTCTCTTTTAGCGATCAGTTAGTAGCGGGGGCCAGTTCGGCATTGCCGCCCTGACGGAAAGTGATCAGGGTCACCAGCAGGGCGAGTACCGCCAGTGCCGCTGCCGCGAGCGGTACGCTGGTGAGGCCGAAGCCATGGGCGATGACGCTGCCGCCGACCCAGGCGCCGAGTGCGTTGCCGACATTGAAAGCGCCGATGTTGAGGGTCGATACCAGGTTTGGTGCCGCCTTGCCGTAGGTCACAACATTCACTTGCAGCGCGGGTACGGCGGCAAAGCATGCGGTGGCCCAGAGGAACAGGGTGATTTCGGTCGGGATCACGGCAATGCTGGTCCAGGTCAGCACGGTGGACACCACCGCCATGGCGACGAACACCCCGATCAGCGTCGCGGCCAGGCTTTTGTCTGCCAGCTTGCCGCCGATGATGTTGCCGACCGTCAGGCCCAGACCGATGAGCATCAAGGTCCAGGTCACGCCGCGGGGCGAAACCCCAGTGACCTCGCCCAACAGCGGGGCCACATAAGTGAACAAAGTGAAGACCGAGGCAGCGAACAATGCCGTCATGCTCAACGACAACCAAATGCCGGCGCCTTTAAGGGCGCGCAGCTCGGCGCGCATGTCGAGTTTTTCTTCATCGCGCTTGGCCGGCAGGAAGCGGATCAGGCCGATCAGTGCAATCACGCCGATCACGGTCACCGCCCAGAAGGTCGAGCGCCAGCCGGCTTCCTGACCGAGCGCGGTGCCCAGCGGCACGCCGAGCACGTTGGCCAGGGTCAGGCCGGTGAACATCAGGGCCACGGCCGATGCACGTTTGTTTGCTGGCACCAGACCAGCCGCCACCACCGAACCGATGCCGAAGAAAGCACCGTGGCACAGCGCGGTGACCACCCGGGCAAACATCAAAACGTTGTAGTCACTGGCCAGGGCACAGAGCAGGTTGCCGATGATGAAAACTCCCATCAACGCTACCAAAGCGGCCTTGCGCGGCAGTCTGGCGGTGGCCAGTGCCATGAACGGTGCACCAATAGCCACGCCCAGGGCGTAACCGGTCACCAGCCAGCCTGCGCCGGGGATCGACACTCCAAGGTCGGCCGCCACCTCGGGTAGCAGGCCCATGATGACGAACTCGGTGGTGCCAATGGCGAAGGCGCTCAAGGCCAGAATGAGTAGCGAGAGGGGCATTGTCAGTTCCTTGTCGGAGCGCTGAGCTCCTTGACGATGGCGTCGAGGAACGCCTGAATCACGTCCTCGTTGCGTTTGAAAAAGTGCCATTGACCGGCTTTCTGGCTGCTGATCAGTCCGGCCCGTTGCAAAGTTGCCAAATGGGCGGACACGGTCGACTGCGACAGGCCGCAGCGTTGATCGATCTGTCCGGCGCAGATGCCGTACTCATGGTTGTGGAGCTGTTCCGGGAACTGGACCTTGGGGTCTTTCAGCCAGATGAGGATGTCTCGGCGTACTGGGTGTGCCAGCGCTTTTATTATTTCGTCGAGGTCGATGGTCATGGTGTGGGCTCGTGATGAGTAAAACGCTATATCGCGATGAGGCGAACTTTAAATCGGTACTTCGCGATATACCAATATGATTTTGGTCTGATGACCGCATGAATCGGTATATCGGGTTATAACGATATGGATGACGCAGTGCTAAGCTGCGCGCATGAACTATCTCGCACATCTGCACCTCGGTGGCCAGCGCCCCGGTCAACTGCTCGGCAGTCTGTATGGCGATTTCGTCAAAGGGCGGCTGCAAGGGCAGTTCGATCCGGAGATCGAAGCGGCCATTCAGTTGCATCGCAGCATCGACGTGTTTACCGATCGCCATCCGCAGGTGGACATCGCCCTGTCACGGTTTTCCATCACTCGCCGGCGGTACGCCGGCATCGTGCTCGATGTGTTTTTCGACCATTGCCTGGCGCGGGACTGGATGCGCTATGCCGACCGTCCGCTCGCACAATTCACTTGCGACGTGTACCGGGTGTTGTCCGCCGAATCGCAGTTGCCGGAGCGCCTGGCGAAGATTGCGCCGCACATGGTGGCCAATGATTGGCTGGGTTCATATCAGGAGTTCGAAGTGCTTGAGCAGGTATTACGAGGGATTTCGCGCAGGTTGACCCGGCCCGAGGAACTGGCCGGCGCGATGCAGGAATTGCGACGGTTGTATGAACCGCTGAGCGAGGATTTCCGGTTGTTCTATCCCGAGTTGCAGGCATTCGCGCAGAATCGCTAACACACATCCCCGTAGGAGCGAGGCTTGCCCGCGAAGAGGCCCTTGAGGGCGCCAAAAGCTTCGCGGGCAAGCCTCGCTCCTACAGAAGCAGATGCAGAAGCAGATTTGCAGAAGCAGATTCAGGCAGCGATCAATTCGCCGGCACGCCGTGGCTCGGCAGGTTTTGCGACTTCACCGAACAACGCCTTCTGCACCACCTGCTGCGCTTCGAACGCCAGCGCCGCACGTTCCCGGTTCTGGCACTCGATCGGCTTGAGCAGGTGAATCTCCACCTCGCCCCGATCATTGGCGAACAAGCGCATCAGGTGTGAGAGCAAATCATCGTCGCCAATGAACGGTGCCAGGGTATCGAGCTCGCCATTGCGCAGATAACGAATCGCCACCGGTTGCAGCGCCACTTCGGAATCGATCGCCGCGGACAGCAAACGACCATGAAACGTACGCAGCGAGCGGCCGTCGGTGGTGGTGCCTTCGGGAAACATCAGCAGCGGGTGCTCTTGTTCCAGATGGCGGGTCATCTGTTTGCGGATCAACTGACTGTCGCCTGAACCACGACGAATGAACAGGCTGCCAGCCTTGGCGGCCAACCAGCCCGCCACCGGCCAGGTGCGCACTTCGGCCTTGGACAGGAACGACAATGGCGTGAGCATGCCCAGCAATGGAATATCGGTCCAGGACACGTGATTACTGACCCAGAGCATCGGCGCCTGTGGTAATTCACCATGGACGGTGACGCGGAAGGGCAGGGCATTGCTCAGCCGCGCCATGAAAAACCGCGACCAGCGCTGGCGACGAACCATCGAATGGGCCATTCCCAGTCGCTCGAACAACCCGAACACACTGGCCATGCTCAAGCCCAGCGCCACCACCAAAAGCACTCGCGCGATCCGCGCATACACCCGCAAGCGGCTCATTACACAGCCGCCTTGAAGTGCTTGGCGTAACGTGGGCAGAGCTCGTCACGCTTGAGCAGAATGAACACGTCGGCCACCTGGAAGTCTTCGTCCCAGCACGGCTCGCCGCAGATTTTAGCGCCCAGGCGCATGTAGGCCTTGAGCAGCGGCGGCATTTCGGCGATGACGTTGGACGGAATATCCAGCGTCGGCAGTGGCTTCTTCGGTTCGGCGCGCAAGTATTCGGTGCACAGGTAACGTTCGCGCAGGCGCTGCATGATCGCGTGGGCCTGGATGCCGCCGTCCTGCATCGGAATGCTCGCGCACCCCATCAGATAGCTGTAGCCGCCCTGGTTCAGCACGTCGGCCAGTTCACCCCAGAGCACGGCGATAGTGCCGCCATTGCGGTAGGCCGGGTCAACGCAAGTGCGACCGATTTCCAGGATCGGGCCTTTCAAATGAACCAGACCATGCAGGCGGAATTCTTCTTCGCTGTAGAACTTGCCCAGGCTGCTGGCCGCTGTGTGATCGAGCAAACGGGTGGTCGCCACCAGGCGCCCGGTGTTCAAGTCACGCACGCCGATGTGGGCGCAGTGAACATCATAGTCGTCCATGTCCAGGCCCAGCTCCGCGCCTTTCAGCTTGGCGTTGAATTCGCCGCTGAATACGGTGAAGCGCAAGGCCTGGGCTTCCTGCAACGCCTCGGCGCCCACCAGGCGTTCGGCTTGCAGGCGGCGTTCATTGCCGGTGTCGCTGATGCGGGCGATCTGAGTCATTGTGAGTCTCCGTACGGGCTGGCCACCCGTCTTGGGTTACAGCCGATCGACTTTCTTTATGCAGCCGTGTTGTGCAAAGTCAGGCTATGTAGCCCCGGTGTCATCGCCATGAAGCTTTGGTGATGCTTATATGACAGCCCACAAGGAGCCTCTTATGCCCTGGCAAACCCTGTTGAAACGCCGTGATCGTCTGCCCGTCAATCCTGATCTGGGGGAAGGTTTTGCAAGCTTGTTGCAACAATTGGGCGCGGTGTCGCCGTTCGAATTGGCGGTGGTCGGTGGACGGCTGATGGCGACGCCAGGGCTGGCGTTTCTGGTGGGCTATCAGGCGGCGTTGCGCATGCTCTGGCCGAGCGCGCCGCTGAGCCTCGGCGCGTTGTGCGCGACTGAACAGCGCAGCTTGCGAGTGGCAGACATGCAAACCCGGCTGCGCGATCTGCGCCTGAGCGGGCGCAAGGATTTCGTCACCGCCGGCGATGCTGCCGACTGGTTGCTGGTCGCCGCCCGCAGTGAAGAACCCGGCGAAACGCCGCGCTTGAACCTTGCGGTGGTTTACCCCGGCGAACCGGGTGTGCGTCTGGAAAAACTCGCGCCGATGCCATTGATGCCGGACATAGGTCACGGCCGGTTGTTTCTCGATAACGCGCTGTGTGAATTGCTCGCCGGCGATGGCTGGGATGCGTACGTCAAACCGTTCCGCACCCTGGAAGACATCTATGTGCTGAGTGCCATGACGGCGTGGCTGTTCGGCGTCGGGCAGGACAGCGACTGGCCACAAACCTTGCAACTGCGCTTGCTGGCGCTGCTGGCCGGGTGCGCGGAGGTCAGCCGCCAGGCGCCGAACAATCCGGCGGGGCATGTGTTGCTGGGCGGGTTGTTTGCGCAGTTCGACGGGCTCAAGACTGAAGTGAACCAGGCCCTGGCCGATGGCCCGCCACAATGGGCGCAGATGTGGCAGCGCGATCAGGCGGTGATGGATTTGGCGGCAGGGGCGCGGGGCAAGCGGTTGGCCAAGGCGTTGGCGGGATTGTTATAAGGCTGAAGGGACCCTTCGCGGGCAAGCCTCGCTCCTACAAATCGCATCCGGCACAAATCCTGTAGGAGCGAGGCTTGCCCGCGAAGGCGATCTCTTGGACGACGCAAATTCAAAAACTGTCATCTAGCTCGACTAGGCTCTGCAGGTTCATCCCTCCGAGCGCCCCTCATGTTCAAAGGCTTGTCCCTGATTTACATGCTGCTGCTCAGCCTCACAGCCCAGGCCGAAAACTGGCCGGCCGAGCAATGGTCGCCCGGCCCGAAAATCACCGGTCCGGCACTTCAAGCCCTGGAGAACTACGCCTTCGCGCCCCGCGACGATGCCACTCACCAAGGCATTCGCACCGATGCCTTGCTGGTGATCCGCGACGGCCAACTGATTTACGAACGCTACGCCGGCCCGACCACTGCACAAACGCCGCACCTGACCTGGTCCATCAGCAAAAGCGTGATGGGCGCGGTGCTGGGTGTGGCCTATGGCGAAGGGTTGTTCAAACTCCAGGATCCGGTGCGCAAATTCTATCCCGCGCTGGAAAAACACCCCGCCATGACCATGGCCGACCTGCTGCACTGGGCCTCGGGTTTGGACTGGCAGGAAGATTATGAATATGCCCCATTGAAGTCCTCGGTGGTGGCCATGCTCTACACCCGTGGACATCGCGACATGGCCGCGTTCACTGCCAACCACGACGAATATGCCAAACCCGGTCAGGCATTCCGCTACTCCAGTGGCGACAGCAACCTGCTGTCCGCCGCGCTGAAAACCATCGTCGGCCCGGCCCGTTATCCGGATTATCCATGGACCGCGCTGTTCGAACCCTTGGGGATTCGCAGCGCGGTGTGGGAAGTGGATGCCACGGGTACGTTTGTCGCATCGTCCTACGCCTATCTCACTGCCCGGGACCTGGCGCGGGTCGGCCTGTTGATGGCGCGCGACGGTCGGTGGCGTGAGCGGCAATTGCTGCCCAAGGACTGGGTCGACTTCAGTCGTGAACCGTTCGCTGGCTATCAAGCCAATCAGGATGAAGCGGTACCCGGCGGGCATTGGTGGCTCAATCGCGCGGTGGAGGGCGCAACCCATCCCTGGCCCGATGCGCCCGCCGATACCTTTGCCGCGCTGGGCCATTGGGGGCAGGCAATGTACGTGATTCCCAGCGAAAAGCTGGTGATCGTGCGCTACGGCGATGATCGCGATGGCAGTTATCGGCACAACGAATTGCTCAAACTCGTGCTCAAGGCGTTTGCCATGAAGGTGCAGCCATGAACCGACGCAGTTTTATTCGTCGTCGACCGTTCAGCACACTTTTGCTGGTGCTGCTGATTGCCTTGCTCGGTTGGGCCTGGCAGGAGCGGGTGGCGCTGTGGGCCTTCCCGGGCATCATCAGCGCCTACACCGCCAAGGAATACTGCTCGTGCCGCTATGTGATGAACAATCCGGCCGAATATTGCCAAGGCTATGTGAAGCAGTATTTGCCCACCAGCGGGTTCGTCGATGACGCCGCGAACAAGCGCGTGAAGGCGGGCGGTATGGGGCGCAGCCATAGCGCTGTTTGGGTTGGTGAACGGCAGGGATGTCGGTTGCAGCCCTGACAGCCATCAGACTCTTTGTGGCCAGGGGGCTTGCCCCCGTTGGAGGGCGAAGCACTCCCAAAATCAGGCAATGAGTTTCTTCAAGTAGTCCACATACACAGGTTTTGCGGCTGCTGCGCAACCGAACGGGGGCAAGCCCCCTCGCCACAGGGGAATGTCTTTGATTCAAGATCCGGGGCATTAGAGTTTGCAATGCGCCCACAGCCAGTTAAGGTTCGCTCAGGTTTATCTGCCCATGAGTCTCTATGTTCAACCGCTTTGTCTGCAAAACCCTCGCCTCCCTGCTGCTGGCCGGCGTCACCGTGTCGGCCCAGGCCAATTGGTACCTGGACGGCGAATCCTCGCGGCTGTCGTTCATCAGCACTAAAAACGCCAATATTTCCGAAGTGCAGCGCTTTCTCGTGCTTCACGGCAAGGTCGATCCCAAAGGCCTGGCGCAGGTGGAAGTTGAGCTGGAATCGATCAACAGTGGCATTCCGCTGCGTGACGAACGCATGCGCAAGGAGCTGTTCGATATCCAGACGTTCCCTGAAGCGCTGATCACCACGCAAATCGATCTGCGGCCGATCAACGACCTGGCGCCCGGAGCGCAACTGGAGTTGCGCTTGCCGCTGACCGTCAACCTGCATGGCAAACAACACCAGTACAACGCCGAATTGCTGGCGACCCGTCTCGATGACCGGCGCTTTCAAGTGGTGACCCTCGAACCGTTGGTGATCAACGCTGAAGACTTCGACCTGGCCCCGGGCCTGGAAAGCTTGCGCAAGGTTGCCGGTTTGTCGGCCATCAGTCTGTCGGTGCCGGTGGGTGCGGTGCTGATTTTCACGGCGCGCTGAAATGCGCGGCGCAATTTTCCCCTGGCGCGACGGCAACCGCTTTGAATTGCTGATCGACGGTCCGCAGTTTTTTCCGCGAATGCTGGTGGCGATCGCCCGCGCCGAGGAACAGGTCGAACTGGAACTGTACCTGGTGGAGGCGGGGGCTTGCGCCGAGGCCATGGTGCAGGCGCTGGTCCAGGCGGCCGAGCGCGGTGTGCGGGTGCGTTGCCTGTTCGATGACTACGGCAGCCTGGCCTTTACCCTGACCTTGCGTCAGCGCCTGATGGCTGCCGGTGTCGAGTTGCGTTTCTACAATCGCCTGAGCTGGCGCCGTTGGGTGGGCAATTTTTATCGCGATCACCGCAAGCTGCTGCTGGTGGATCAATGCCTGGCGGTGGTCGGCGGCACCGGGGTCACCGATGAGTTCTGGACCCCGGGCCAAGACACCAGCGAATGGCACGAAGTGATGGTGGAAATCACCGGGCCCTTGGTCATCGACTGGCAGTTGCTGTTCGACCGCCAATGGATCGCCAACCGCCATCGGCGCGCCTGGAAACCCACTGCGCACTTTGGTTTGCCGCGCTTGCCACGGGTGCCAGTCACGGGCGAGGGCATGGGCCGGGTCGCTTATGCCGACGCCCGCCAACACCGCGATATTCTGCAATCGCTGACTCGCGCGCTGAACAGCGGCCAGCGCCGAATCTGGCTGGCCACGCCGTATTTCCTGCCGACCTGGAAAGTCCGCCGCTCACTGCGTCGGGCGGCTGCTCGTGGCGTCGATGTGCGTCTGCTGCTGACCGGGCCACGCACCGATCATCCGTCGGTGCGCTACGCCGGGCATCGCTACTACCCGCGACTGCTGCGGGCCGGGGTGAGAATCTTCGAGTACCAGCCGTGTTTCCTGCACCTGAAGATGGTGTTGATCGATGACTGGGTGAGTATCGGCTCGTGCAATTTCGATCACTGGAATCTGCGTTTCAACCTGGAAGCCAACCTCGAAGCCCTGGACCCCGCACTGACCCTGGCGGTGGCGGCGAGCTTCGGCAATGACTTTGCCCTGAGCCAGGAAGTCAGCATCGAAGCATGGAAACGCCGCCCGTTGTGGCGACGCATCAAGCAAAGGGTGTGGGGATGGGTGGATCGGCTGGTGGTGAATATGCTGGATCGGCGGGGATAGTCACCCAGATCGTTCCCGCGCTCCGCGTGGGAATGCCTCTAGGGACGCTCCGCGTCCAGTGACGCGGAGCGTCACGGGCTGCATTCCCACGCGGAGCGTGGGAACGATCAGTCCGTGCAGGGATTACAACAACTCAAAGCTCTGCTGCGTCACGTCCTGGGAGTCCAGGCCGATCTGCACGTTGAACCTGCCCGGTTCCGCGGCGTACTTGAGCTGGGCGTTGTAGAACTTCAGGTCGTCCTCGGTGATGGTGAAGTGCACGACTTTCTGTTCGCCGGCCTTGAGCAGCACTTTCTGGAAGTTCTTCAGTTCCTTGACCGGGCGGATCATCGAGCCGGTCACGTCCTGGATGTACAACTGCACCACGGTTTCGCCATCACGCTTGCCGGTGTTCTTCACCACGACCCTGGCGTCGAGCTTGCCGGTCTTGTTCAGTGTGGTTGAAGAAAGGGCCATGTCGGTCAGGCTGAATTGGGTGTAGCTCAGGCCGAAGCCGAACGGGAACAGCGGCCCGGTGGTGTCTTCGAAATACTGCGAGGTGTAGTTGCCCGGTTTGCCCGGCGTGAACGGCCGGCCGATGCTCAGGTGATTGTAATAGGTCGGAATCTGACCCACCGAGCGCGGGATGGTGATCGGCAGTTTGCCTGACGGGTTGTAGTCGCCGAACAGCACATCAGCGATGGCGTTGCCGCCTTCGGTGCCGCTGAACCAGGTTTCCAGAATCGCGTCAGCTTGCTCGTTCTCTTCGAGAATCGACAGCGGACGGCCATTCATCAACACCAGCACGAGTGGTTTGCCGGTAGCTTTCAACGCCTTGATCAGCTCGCGCTGGCTGGCTGGAATGTTCAGGTCGGTACGGCTCGACGACTCGTGGGACATGCCACGGGATTCGCCTACCGCGGCCACCACTACATCCGCTTGTTTGGCAGCCTTGACCGCTTCCTCAATCAATACATTGGCCGAACGCGGGTCATCCACCACTTCCGGCGCGTCGAAGTTGAGGAAGTTCAGGTAATCGAGGATTTTCTTGTCGCTGGTGATGTTTGCGCCACGGGCGTAGATCAGCGTCGACTGTGCGCCAAGCGCATGGGTCATGCCATCGAACAACGTCACCGATTGCTCAGGACGGCCAGCAGCGGCCCAACTGCCCATCATGTCGATCGGCGCCTTGGCCAGTGGACCGACCAGCGCGATTTTCGCGGTTTTCTTCAGCGGCAGGGTGTCGCCCTGGTTTTTCAGCAATACCAGGCTGCGGCGCGCGACATCACGGGCTTCGGCGCGGTGCAGACGGCTTTCGGCGTAGGTATCGGCCGGGTCATCTTCGGCCTTGCCGATGCGCAGGTATGGGTCTTTGAACAGGCCCATGTCGTACTTGGCGGCGAGCACTTCACGTACGGCATTGTCGATGTCTTTCTGTTCGATCTCACCCGCCTTCAACAGCCCCGGCAATTCCTTGCTGTAAAGGGTGTCGTTCATGCTCATGTCGATGCCGGCCTTGATCGCCAGCTTCGCCGCTTCGCGACCGTCGGCGGCGACGCCATGCTTGATCAGCTCGAAAATCGCGCCGTGATCGCTGACCGCCAGGCCTTTGAAGCCCCATTCCTTGCGCAGCAGGTCGTTCATCAGCCAGGTGTTGGCGGTGGCCGGCACGCCGTTGATCGAGTTCAGCGCAACCATCACCCCGCCAGCACCGGCGTCGATGGCGGCGCGATACGGTGGCAGGTAATCCTGGTACATCTTGACCGGGCTCATGTCGACGACGTTGTAGTCGCGACCGCCTTCGACCGCGCCGTACAAGGCAAAATGCTTGACGCTGGCCATGATGCTGTCAGCCGCGTTCGTCCCGATGCCCTGGAACGCCTTGACCATGACGCCGGCGATCCGCGAAACCAGGTAGGTGTCTTCGCCGAAGCCTTCGGAGGTGCGGCCCCAACGTGGGTCGCGGGAGATGTCGACCATTGGCGCGAAGGTAATGTCGAGGCTGTCAGCCGCTGCTTCCTGGGCGGCGATACGCCCGGAGCGACCAATGGCGTCCATGTCCCAGCTCGAGGCCAGGGCCAGCGGAATCGGGAAAATGGTGCGGTGGCCGTGGATCACGTCATAGGCGAAGAACATCGGGATCTTCAAGCGGCTGCGCATGGCCGCGTCCTGCATCGGACGGTTTTCGGCGCGGGTGATCGAGTTGAAGGTGCCGCCGATATTGCCGGCAGCGATCTCCTTGCGGATCATCTCCCGCGGCATTTCCGGGCCGATGCTGATCAGGCGCAACTGGCCGATCTTTTCATCGAGGGTCATTTGCTTCATCAGGTGGTTGATGAAGGCGTCCTTGTTCTCTATCGGTGCGGGCGTCGTGGCGGCCAATACGGTATGACTGGCCAGGCTGACGAACAGGCCCAGCAAACACAGCTTCTTCATGAATGGTTTTCTCGAAAGCCTAAACGGCAGTGAATACACGCCGGTCAGCCAAAATGTTGGGAGCGACTATTGTTGTTCAAATGAATGCAGCACAGTTATGTGTTAGCGCCGGGGCATCTTTTAGCCCATTGGCTCGATGCAATCCAGTAGCGGCGCAGATTATGCCCCAAGAGCCGGCTTCAAGTTCGCAGGTTGTTTCATCCAACGGAATAGGCAAGGGAGCATCAACCAGATGAATGTACGACTTCACTATCGGTCGAGTCTGCAGGTCGCAGCCTTGATGTGGCTGACCGCATTGCTGACCGGCTGCGGCATCAACAATATCCCGACCCTGGACGAACAGGCCAAGGGCGCCTGGGGCCAGGTGCAGAACCAGTACCAGCGTCGCGCCGACCTGATTCCCAACCTGGTGGAAACCGTCAAGGGCTATGCCCGGCATGAGCAAGAAACCCTGACCGCGGTGATCGAAGCCCGCGCCAAGGCCACCTCTATTCAGGTGGATGCCAGCACGCTGGACAACCCGGAAATGCTCAAACAGTACGAGCAGGCGCAGAATCAGCTGACTGGCGCCCTGAGCCGGTTGATGGTGGTGTCCGAGCGCTACCCGGACCTCAAGGCCAACCAGAACTTCCTGGCGTTGCAATCGCAACTTGAAGGCACCGAGAACCGCATCGCCGTGGCGCGTCGCGACTTCATCCTGGCGGTGCAGAAATACAATACCGAGATCCGCACCTTTCCCGGTCGCCTGTGGCACACCGTGTTGTACAGCGATCTGCCGATCCGTGAAACCTTCGAGGCGACCAGCCCCGGTGCCGAGAAAGCGCCTGAAGTGAAGTTCCAGTAAGCGCCGGAACGGGCTTGAAGCGTCAACAAGGATGAGGTTGCCAATGCGCGTGTTGAAAGTGGGCCTGATGTGGGTGCTGTGGGTATTGGCATTCACGGTCCAGGCCGAGCTGAAGTTCCCCGAACTGACCGGACGGGTGGTGGACAACGCCCAGATGATCGAGCCTGCGGTGCGCGAGCAACTGACGCAACAGCTCAACGCCCACGAAAAAACCACCGGCGAGCAGTTGGTGGTGGTCACGTTGCCGGACTTGCAGGGTGCCAACATTGAGGATTTCGGTTATCAATTGGGGCGCTATTGGGGCATCGGCCAGAAGGACAAGAACAATGGCGCGCTGCTGATCGTTGCGCGAGACGAGCGCAAGCTGCGGATCGAAGTCGGTTATGGCCTGGAAGGGCGCCTGACCGATGCGCAGAGTTCGGTGATCATCCATCAGGTGATCACGCCTGCGTTCAAGGCCGGTAACTTCAGCAAAGGCATCAGCGACGGGGTTGCGGCGATGCTGGTGGTGCTGGGCGGCAATCCGCTGGACGAACCGTCGACAGTGTTTGACCCGCGTGGTGATCAGGAGAGTGATGCCGTTGAACGGCCGCCGGGGTTGTTCGTGTTCCTGGTGTTGCTGTTTATCCTGACGATCTTCGTCGGCCAGATGTTCGGTATTCTGCCAAGCGGCGGCGGCCGTGGCGGCTCGAGGGGCGGTTTCGGCGGTGGAGGTTTTGGCGGTGGCGGCGGGGGCTTCAGCGGCGGTGGGGGCAGTTTCGGGGGCGGCGGCTCGTCGGGCGGCTGGTGATAACACTGCAGGTAAAAACAACAATAGCGAGCAGGCATTCATAACCATGGCATTACTGACTGCACACGAACAACGCAAAGTCGCCGAGGCCATTGCCCGGGTCGAGCGCGATACCGATGCCGAACTGGTCACGGTGCTTGCGGCGCGTGCCGACGATTACGCGTATATCCCGCTGCTCTGGGCCAGTCTGTTGGCGCTGGTGGTGCCGGGGATCGTGCATTACCTGACGGGCTGGCTGACTATGCATAGCCTGTTGCTGGTGCAATGGTTCAGTTTCATCGTGTTGTGCCTGCTGTTCCGGATCCCGAAAGTCACCACGCGCCTGATCCCGCGCTCGGTCCGCCACTGGCGGGCGTCGAACCTGGCGCGCCGGCAGTTCCTGGAGCAAAACCTGCACCACACCGTGGGCAGCACCGGCATGCTGATTTTCGTCTCCGAAGCCGAGCGTTATGTAGAAATCCTGGTGGATGAAGGTATTTCCAAACGGCTGGACAACAAGAACTGGGACGCGATTGTGGCGGCGTTTACGCAACAGGTGAAACAAGGGCAGACCTTGCAGGGGTTTGTGACATGCATCGAGGCCTGCGGCGAGTTGCTCAAGGTGCATGTGCCAGTGACCCATGTGCGCAACGAATTGCCGAATCGGTTGGTGGTGTTGAGCTAATTTCAATTGACACCGCTCCCTGTGGCGAGGGGGCTTGCCCCCGTTCGGCTGCGAAGCAGTCGTCAACCAGAGAACTCGGTGCAACTGAAGATACATGGGGGGCCGCTTCGCAGCCCAACGGGGGCAAGCCCCCTCGCCACAAGGAACTCACTGGCCTCAGGATTCGCACCGTTTGGCAAATAACTGCGTGTCCCGAACGGCCATCCCCCCTAAAATACCCACCATTCCCCGATCCGCACCGCCCGAGGTCGTTTTTCCCCATGTCTGTCACCGCCACTCCCGCCAGCCTCGCGCCGGATCATCACGCCCAGTTCATCGACCTGCTGCAAACCAGCCTCGACCAGCACGCCTTCATCAAACTGGTGCTGGCCAAGTACGTCGGGGGCGAAGCGGATTTGCAGCGGCTGATCATCAAGCAACTGACGGTCAAGGATCAGCCCTGCCTGTCCTTCGTCTACCGCTACAAGACCCGCGACATCACCAAAAACCTTCCGTTGGCCGAAGGCGTGGCGACCATCGCTGCGTTGTTGCCTGCATCGTTCAAAAATGCGCATTTACTGTCATTGACCGACGAAGCCCAGCTCGAATACAGCAAAAAGGGCAAATCTTCGCTGTTCAAGAGCAAACCTCAGCAATTGCGCGAAGTGCCGTCCGCCGAGCACAACCGCGAGAAGAACCGTTTCCTCGACCTGAGTCGGCCGTTCCTCAAAGACCTCGGCGTGACCAACGCGCAACATGAGCTGATTCCGGCGATGTCGCGCAAGTGGAAGCAGATCAACAAGTTCATCGAAGTCTTCAGCCATGCGCTGACCTCGTCGCCGCTGGCGCTGGACAAACCCGTGCGGGTGGCGGATTTCGGCTCGGGCAAGGGCTACCTGACGTTCGCGATCCACGACTACCTGCGCAATACCCTGAAGGCCGAGGGCGAGGTGACCGGCGTCGAGCTGCGCGAAGACATGGTCAACCTATGCAACACCGCCGCTGCGAAGCTGGAACATCCGGGGCTGGTATTCAAATGCGGTGACGTGCGCAGCGTCGCGCCGAGCGAGCTGGACGTGATGATCGCGCTGCATGCCTGCGACATTGCCACTGACTATGCGATTCACACCGGTATTCGTTCCGGTGCCTCGATCATCATGTGCTCGCCGTGCTGCCACAAGCAGATCCGCCTGCAGATCCAGAGCCCGGCACTGCTCAAGCCGATGTTGCAATACGGCCTGCACCTGGGCCAGCAGGCGGAAATGGTCACTGACAGTTTGCGTGCACTGTTTCTGGAAGCGTGCGGTTACGAGACCAAGGTCTTCGAGTTCATCTCGCTGGACCACACCAACAAGAACAAGATGATCCTGGCGGTCAAACGCGCCGAGCCGATTGATCCCGCTCAGCTGTTGGTGAAAATCCAGGAACTGAAGGATTTCTACCACATCAGCGAACATTGCCTGGAAACACTGCTGCGGGCTGATGGCTACCTCTGATGCTCGAGGAATGAACCAGAATCGAGGGTAGAGCGAAAAAGCCCTGTCCTTGTGGCGAGGGGGCTTGCCCCCGTTCGGCTGCGTAGCAGTCGCAAAACCAGAGACCACGGCCTGAGTGAATAAACCGGATTAGGACCGCTTCGCGACCCAACGGGGGCAAGCCCCCTCGCCACAAAAGCTCATTGTTCGTAGTAGCTGGTTATTACCCGACCCGCCGGATAAGGTCTACCTTGAATACTCCTGCATGCCCACGCATTTTCCAGAGGAGTCTTCCCCATGGCGGCTAAAAGAATTCTGATGCTGGTCGGCGATTACGTCGAAGACTACGAAGTGATGGTGCCGTTCCAGGCGCTGCTGATGGTCGGCCACACGGTGCACGCCGTTTGCCCTGATAAAGCCGCTGGCCAGACTGTGCGCACAGCGATCCATGACTTCGAAGGCGACCAGACCTACAGCGAAAAACCCGGTCACCTGTTTGCCCTGAACTTCGATTTCGCCAAGGTAGACGCGGCGGACTACGATGCGCTGCTGGTGCCGGGCGGTCGGGCGCCGGAGTACCTGCGCCTGAACGAAAAAGTCCTGGACCTGGTGCGAGCGTTCGACAAGGCCGGCAAACCGATCGCCGCCGTCTGTCACGGTGCGCAACTGCTGGCCGCGGCCGGCATTCTTGAGGGGCGCGAGTGCAGCGCCTATCCGGCATGTGCCCCGGAAGTACGCCTGGCTGGCGGCACGTTCATCGATATCCCGGTGACGCAAGGTCACGTTCAAGGCAATCTGGCCACGGCACCGGCCTGGCCGGCGCACCCGAGCTGGCTGGCCGGTTTCCTCGGGTTGCTGGGCACCAAAATCACGCTGTAACGAGGGACGTTTCCATGTGCGAGCTCTACGTCAAGGCCGATCCGATTCTCTACGAGTCGCGCTCCCGCTCGCTGCGCATCTGCGGGGTGGTGACCACCCTGCGGCTGGAGAATCAGTTCTGGGACATCCTCAGCGAAATCGCCGAGGTCGACGGCATGACCACCAATCAGTTGATCGCCAAGCTGTATGAAGAGGTGATGGACTACCGTGGCGAAGTGGTGAATTTTGCCTCGTTCTTGCGGGTCAGCTGCATGCGCTACCTGAGCCAGCGCCGGGTGCAGATACCTGAGTTGTCGGTGGTGCGGGCTGCGGTGAAGTAGAGCGGTTTGTATCCATGTTGAGGACGCCTTCGCGGGCAAGCCTCGCTCCCACAGGATTTGTGCCGGACGCAAACCTGCGGTCAACCGAAGTCCTGTAGGAGCGAGGCTTGCCCGCGAAGGGGTCGGTACAGGCGACAGAAATCCTGACTTGGTCTTTACTCTGAAGCGCGAAACCTCTCAATCGCCAAGGAGTAAAAGCATGTCTGGATGGTACGAAGTGAGTAAAACCGTCAACGGCCAATTCAAGTTTGTATTGAAAGCGGCCAATGCCGAAACCATTCTGACCAGTGAGCTGTACACCTCTCGCGGTGCGGCCGATGGCGGTATCGCCTCGGTTCAGGCCAACAGTCCGCTGGACGAACGCTACGAGAAAAAAACCACCAAGGACGGTCATCCTTACTTCAACCTGAAGGCCGGTAATCACGAGATCATCGGCAGCAGCGAATCCTATTCATCGGATGCCGCAAGGGATAAAGGCATCGCCAGCGTTAAAGCCAACGGTCCGACCACGGTGATCAAGGACAAGACCTTGCCGGTGCTCTGACACACCGGATACTTGATGAGGGAGCGAGCCTGCTCGCTCTCACATAGGTTCGGCGGTGTTCACAAATTCCTGTGGGAGCGGGCTTGCCCGCGAAGGGGCCGGCCTCGGCGCCACTAAACCTCAACCGGTACCGTCAGCTTCGGGCTGCCCAGCGCATGCGTCTTCGAATCAAAAAACCGCAGCTCCACTCCCGTCCCTTCAAACACCTTCGCGTAATGCCGCTTCTGATGCTGGATGAACGCCTTGCTACGCGGGTAAATCGAGATCGCCGCTGTCTTCGGCTTCGCCTGACGCAATGCATGAATGATGTGGCTGTCCTGCTCGCCAAGGGCATGCCCGAAAATGCACAACCCATCGCCATGGCCCAGTAACTGGTCGTAACAGAACGACAGGTAATCGGAGCTGCGAATGGTTTTGAGCTTGTCCTGGGTCGGGCCTTCGTTGACGAACAGTGGCACGTCGTCGAGGGTCTTGATCGTATTGTTGATGGCGAAACTGCCGAGCAACGTACCCTCGGTCGACATCAATTTACGCGCGGTACCGTCCTGATTGCGCACCAGATGCAGGCCGCCGTGCAGGTACAGCAGCCGGGTTTTATCGGTCGCGGTGACGCTCAGGTCAAAACGCGGCTCGGTGCCCTGGAACAGATCGGTAATAGCGTCAGGTCGGTGCTGAACCGCCCAGTAGTTGAGCAAATCGTAATTGGTGGTGAACACCGTCCGATAGCTGGCCAACTCCTGGTTGATCGTCGCCAGCGTCGAGGGCACCACCAAGCGCCAAGGGATGTGCACTGCATGCACGGTGTTGATCAGCGCTTCCTTGATTGCGTAATAACGATTGCGCGGTGCCGCCGAGCTGACGGCCAACGCCTTGTTGACCCGGCTGGTGGTTTTCAGCGCACCGAGCACTTGTTCGAAACTGCGCGTCTGCATCGCCTCGAACACACTCATTTCGGATTGGCTCAGAGGCTTCTCTTCGACGGTGCGGGCGTTTTCAAACAGCGAGTCGTAGCCGAAGTCGTCCCAAACCGCACGACTGGCACCGTTACCCACCAGCAAGCCGCCGAAAGAGGCGGTGGTGCGCAAGGCGTTCCAGTCTTCAAGTTGGGCATCGACATCCTGGAAATCGGTCATTGCGTTTGTCGTCTCAAAGCAAAAGGTCTGATGGACGGCGACTTTATCACGACCCGGACTTGAGCCAGATCAAGTTACCGCACGACTAATGAGTCGATTCTGTGCGCACCCGCCGGATCGGTGCTGTTGATTCGGCTTCAGCCAGGAGACTCGCGCATGAGCAGTACGTTTTTCATTCCCGCTGTGAACATCATGGGCACCGGTTGCCTTGACGAAGCCATGGACGCCATTCGCAAGTATGGCTTTCGCAAGGCACTGATCGTCACCGACACCGGATTGGCCAAGGCTGGCGTGGCGACGATGATTGCCGAAAAACTGGCCTTGCAGGATATCGACTCGGTGATCTTCGACGGCGCCAAGCCGAATCCGAGCATTGCCAACGTCGAACTTGGCCTGGGCCTGCTCAAGGAAACCCGCTGCGATTTCGTGGTATCCCTGGGTGGCGGTTCGCCTCACGACTGCGCCAAGGGCATCGCCTTGTGCGCCACTAACGGTGGGACGATTCGTGACTACGAAGGCGTCGATCGGTCGGCCAAACCGCAACTGCCACTGATCGCGATCAACACCACCGCCGGCACTGCCAGCGAAATGACCCGTTTTTGCATCATCACCGACGAATCCCGTCACGTGAAAATGGCCATCGTCGATCGCAACGTCACGCCACTGTTGTCGGTCAATGACCCGGCGCTGATGGTCGCCATGCCCAAGGGGTTGACTGCCGCCACTGGCATGGACGCGCTGACCCACGCCATCGAAGCCTACGTCTCCACGGCGGCCAACCCGATTACCGATGCCTGTGCGCTCAAAGCCATCACCTTGATCAGCAATAACCTGCCCCAGGCCGTACGCGACGGCAGTGACATGATCGCGCGGGAGAACATGGCTTACGCGCAATTCCTGGCCGGCATGGCATTTAACAATGCGTCCCTGGGTTACGTTCACGCGATGGCTCACCAGTTGGGCGGTTTCTACGACTTGCCCCATGGCGTGTGCAATGCGGTGCTGCTGCCTCACGTACAGAGTTTCAACGCGTTGGTCTGCGCTGACCGCCTGACCGATGTCGCCCACGCCATGGGCGCCGATATTCGCGGGTTCAGCCCTGAAGAGGGCGCTCAGGCAGCGATCGCGGCCATTCGCGATCTGGCCAGGGAAGTGGAAATCCCCGCCGGTTTACGCGAGCTCGGTGCCAGGCTCAACGACATCCCGGTGCTGGCCAGCAATGCCCTCAAAGACGCTTGTGGACTGACCAATCCACGGCCGGCGGATCAGCGGCAGATCGAGGAGATTTTCCGCAGCGCGTTTTAACCAGGGCACGGTTCGGGGGGGAGGAGCGCTATGCTGCGATCTCGTCCGAGCCGACATTACCGAGGGTGTCGGCGGCCAGCAAGCGCTTGGTGGAGTTGGCGCTATACCTCATCGGCACCTGCGGCTATACGCTCAACGACGTTTAAGTTGTACGCTCCGGTCGGAACCCGCCTCTAGGTCACAAACCCATGCTTACCGGCCTCAACCACCTGACCCTCGCCGTCACCGACCTGAACCGCAGCGTGGCGTTCTATCGCGAGCTGCTGCAATTCCAGCAGGAAGCCACATGGGACGCCGGCGCCTATCTCTCATTACCCGGCCTGTGGTTGTGCCTTTCTCTCGATCCGCTACGCCAATCCGCGCCTGCTGCTGACTACACCCATTACGCCTTCAGTATCGATTGCGCACACTTCCCGTTGTTCGTCGAACGCCTGCGATCGGCCAACGTGCAAGCGTGGCGGGACAACCGCAGTGAAGGGGCTTCGTTCTACTTTCTTGACCCGGACGGGCACAAGCTGGAGGCGCATGTCGGGGACCTGGCGTCGCGGCTGACGGGTTGTCGGCAACGGCCATACGCGGGGATGAAGTTCTTCGACGATCAGTGAGTCGATGCTCCGGGTCCTGAGATAGACTTGCGTCCATTCATCCGGCGTTTCAACAGGAATCCCATGACTCCATCGCTGCTAATGGCCGTTCTCGCCTCGGGCTTCATTTATGGCATCACGCCGGGCCCGGGTGTGCTGGCGGTGTTCGGCATCGGTGCGGCGCGCGGGCGGCGGGCCGGAGCGGGGTTTCTGTGCGGCCATTTGCTGGGCGACGTGGTCTGGTGCAGCACGGCGCTGATCGCGATTGTCGGTGCGCGGGAAATCGGCAGCACTGCATTCGATGTACTGGGCGTATTCAGTGGGCTCTACCTGTTCTGGCTGGGTCTGCGTGCGGTTCGCGCTCGGCGCGGCAATGCCGATGCCCCTCAGGGGCCTGCTCGGCAGCCGTTCTGGCATGGCATCCTGTTCGGTTTGACCAACCCCAAGGCTTATCCCGTGGCAGTGGCGACCTTTACCGCGCTGCTGTCCAGCCGTGCAGAATTGCTGCATTGGTCGATGTTGCCCTGGTTGATCATCCTGAGCTTCGTTGGTGGCCTTTTGGCCTACGCTATTCTCATAGGCATTGTCGGGGCGCGTCAGGTTCGCACGTTGTATCAGCGTCATGAACTGGCGATCACCCGGTTGTGCGGGGTAATGTTCATCGGTTTTGCCATCAATGCCCTGGTGCATGCGCTGCCGGGGCTGGTAACGCACAAAGTTTGAAGCTGATCGCAGGGAAGCCTCGGCTGCACAGTCATCGCTCAGGCGGATGACCGGTCAGGGAGGGTTGTTCAATGTTGCATTGTCCGGACACGCTCTCGGCATTATGGAAACCAGAAATTCCGCCCCACTGGCGAGCTACATTGATCTCTTGCTGGACGCCGTTTGTGCGGTAGATAAACAAGGTCGCTTCGTATTTGTCAGCGCGGCCTGCGAGCGCATTTTCGGTTACACCCCCGACGAGTTGATCGGCCAGCCGATGATCGACCTGGTGCATCCCGCCGACCGACAGCGCACCCTCGATGCCGCACGGGAGATCATGGGCGGCGAGCCCAAGCTCAATTTTGAAAACCGTTACCTGCGCAAGGACGGCCGGGTGGTGCACATTCTCTGGTCGGCGCGGTGGTCGCAGGTCGATCAGTTGCGCATTGCCGTGGCGCGCGACATCACCGAGCGCAAACAGGCCGAGTCCCGGCAAGCGGCGCTGTATGCCATTTCCGAAGCTGCCCATGCGGCGGAAGATCTGCTGGCGCTGTTCAAACGCATCCATTCGATCATCGGCGAATGGCTTCCGGCATTGAATTTCTCCGTGGCGCTGTATGACGAACATTGCATGCAGCTGAACTTCCCCTATCACGTCGACGACCATGAACCGCAACCCGAGGAGCCCGGGACGGTGACCGGGCGTCTTTGCAGTGAAGTGATTCGCAGCGGCGTGCCGATCCTGCTGACTCCGGATCAGGACAATCCGCCGACGGGGTTTGCGGCACTGGTCGCAGGCCAGGATTCGCCCTGCTGGCTGGGCGTGCCGTTGAGTTCGAAGAACGGCACCATTGGTGCGTTGGTCGTTAAAAGCGTACCGGGCGGCGAACGTTATACCGAGCAAGACAAGGAACTGCTGCAATATGTTTGTGCGCAGGTCGCGACCGCTATCGAGCGCAAGCAACTGCATGCCCGGCTCCAGCGCATGGCGCAATACGACCAACTCACTCAGTTGCCCAATCGCGAGTTGCTGCGCGAACGACTCAAAGCCTCGCTGACACTGGCCCGAACAGGCTCAGGTCGAATGGCATTGCTCTACGTCGACCTTGACCGCTTCAAGTGTGTCAACGACACCCACGGTCATGCGGTTGGCGACATGCTGTTGCAAGCGGTCGCCAATCGGCTCAAGGGCTGCGTGCGTGAAACCGACACCGTGGCGCGCATCGGCGGTGATGAATTTGTGGTGTTGTTGCACAGCATCCATGCCGCGGAGGATGCCGAGAGTGTGGCAAGAAAAATCCGTCAGGTGCTGGCTCAACCCCTGCGCCTGGACGGGCATAACCTGAACATCCAGCCGAGCATTGGCGTTGCGCGCTACCCTGAACACGGGACTGAAGAAAATCAATTGTTCAGGCATGCCGATGAGGCGATGTACAGCGCCAAGCGCCAGCAGCACCTGAACCTGGGGGCCTGAAAGCCCGTCACCGTTCGTCGCAGCGTTGCCAGTTTTTCTAAACCTTTTTGGCACTGGAAATTCTTATTCTATGCGAGCGGCTGCTCGCAACGATCATCACCAAGAGGATGAGAACCATGCCTACTTCCAAAAATCCAGGATCGGGTAGTGCCCACGATCGAACAAAGTCGTCTGAATCCGGTCGCAAAGGTGGGAAAACCACCACAACGACCGTTGATAGAGACTCTGCGAAAGGCGGCATGGGCCGCAAAGGTGGACAGAAATCCCGGTAATAGTGAAGTGCTTTTTATTAAAAGACGGGGGCGAAAGCCCCCGTTGGAATTTTCAAAGAAGGAGGGCGCGACCATGAGCCGGATGGCCACCCGTTTACGCAATGTCAGTATTGTCACGTTATTGAGTCTGTTTGCCAGCAGTGCCTTCGCCCAGTCAGCCACAGAATTCATCAACGAAGCGTCGGCCAAAGGCATGGCCGACATCGAAGCCAATCGCCTGGCGCATCAGAAAACCGAATCCAAGGAGGTCAAGGATTACACGATCGTGGTAATCAACGACCTCACCACCGCCAACCAGCATCTGGCAAAAATTGCCAAGCAACTTGATTTACCGGTTGCGCCACGTGAAGAGGTGATGGACAAGGCCAAAGCGTTGATCCCGGAGGTGAAGGACGACGCGTCCTTCGATCAGGCATACGCCGCCCACCAGGTGAAAACCACACAGCAATCCATCGAGCAGCTTCAACAACAGGCGCAGACCACGGACGTGCCGCAAATCAAAGCGTTCGCCGAAGAAACCCTGCCCAAACTGCAAAACCATCTGCAGATGGCCAGGGCTCTGCAAGCCAGTCGTTAGCACCACGGACGCGGGTGACGTCGCCGGTCACCCGCGGGGCACGGATCAACATTCCTTCAATCCTGTTTCTTTGTTTCCGGGACGACAGTGCCGTCCAGAGGAATTGTTTCGCCCTCGCCGAGGGTGCGATATTTCTTTCTCAGCTCTTCCAGCTGTTTGATATCCAGCGATTCAAGTCCCAGCATCGCGTTTTGCGCTTCCTTGGTTACTCGCAATAACTCATCGATCTTCAAGTGCAAGATATCCGTGTCGCGGTTCTGGGTGTTCTGGATAAGGAACACCATCAGGAAGGTGATGATGGTGGTCGAGGTGTTGATGATCAATTGCCAGGTATCGTTGAAATGAAAAACCGGCCCGCTCAAACCCCAAAGCACAATCAGAATGATCGCCCCCAGAAAAGTCCGGGGATAGCCGGCCCACAGAGAGAGCTTCTGTGCGATTTTCGCGAATTTCATTGCCGTAGTCCTCATAGGGGAGCGCCTGATTTTCAGACAGCATCGGCATGATGAAAATTCTGCTGAACATTGCTCCACCTGGAGGCGGGAACCCCTTGTCAGGGCGCATCGTTCGGGGCCGAAAAAAGTCGCAACCATTTCCACCGACAGGGGGTCACTACTTCAAGCCTGAGACACTGGAGATCCCCATGAACCTCACTCGCACGTTTTACCTTTGCTGCTGCTGCCTGCTTGCGTTGCAGGGCTGTTTCGATAACTCGGATAACGAGACCAAGGACAATACTGATGGCACCAAGTCATCGGTGCAGATGCAGGAGAAGGGGGGCGGATAGTAAATAGCGGTGAGTGGCCCCTCCTTGAGACTAATGCCCGTTAGTCGAGAGAAGGACACCTGTGGCGAGGGGGCTTGC
>NZ_MUNM01000042.1 GCF_002286815.1 Pseudomonas sp. PICF141 | reverse complement strand
GCCGAAAACCGCGTAACTCATTGTTTACCAAGGAGTTTTCCGTTTCGACTGCGCCGGAAGTGGGGCGAATTATAGGCCTTCAAAATCTGCCGTCAACCCAAATCTTCACATTTCTGTCATATAGGCCAAAAAAGCCCGTAAACACGAAGGCCGACCTCAAGAGGTCGGCCTTCTGCCCTTCTACTTACAAGCTAGGGAATGCGAATTGCGAAGCCTCATGGCTCGCCCGTTGCGGCCAACGCTGGGTAATCGCCTTGCGACGGGTATAGAACCGCACGCCATCCGGACCATACGCATGCAGATCGCCAAACAGCGAACGCTTCCAGCCGCCAAAGCTGTGATAAGCCACTGGCACCGGCAATGGCACGTTGACGCCAACCATACCCACTTCAATCTCATCGCAGAACAACCGCGCCGCTTCCCCATCACGCGTGAAGATACAGGTGCCGTTGCCATACTCGTGATCGTTGATCAGTTGCATTGCCTCTTCCAGGCTGTTGACCCGGACGACGCACAGCACCGGCCCGAAGATCTCTTCTTTATAAATGCGCATCTCTGGCGTGACGTTATCGAACAGGCAGCCACCCAGGAAGAACCCTCCCTCATGACCGGCAACGCCCAGGCCACGACCATCCACCACCAAGGTCGCCCCTGCTGATACACCGTCTTCTATATAGCCAGTGACTTTATCGCGAGCCTGTCCAGAAACCAGCGGCCCCATATCCAGACCGCAAGTGGTACCCGCACCGATTTTCAGCGCCTTGATCTGCGGCACCAGTTTGGCCACCAACGCATCCGCCACTTGATCGCCAACGCAAACGGCTACCGAAATCGCCATGCAGCGCTCACCGCACGACCCGTACGCCGCGCCCATCAGTGCGCTGACGGCGTTATCCAGATCCGCATCCGGCATCAATACCGCGTGGTTCTTCGCCCCGCCCAGCGCCTGGACGCGTTTGCCGCGCCTGGTGCCTTCGGCGTAAATGTATTCGGCAATCGGCGTCGAACCGACGAAACTCAGTGCTTTGACTTCCGGCGCTTCAATCAAGGCATCCACCGCAGCCTTGTCGCCATGCACCACACTCAACACGCCTTTCGGCAGGCCGGCTTCCAACAGCAACTGAGCAATCAGCAGCGTCGAGCTTGGATCGCGCTCGGAAGGCTTGAGAATAAAGCAGTTGCCGCAGACGATCGCCAGCGGGTACATCCACAGCGGCACCATGGCCGGGAAGTTGAACGGAGTAATACCGGCCACCACGCCCAATGGCTGGAAATCCGACCAGGCATCAATGTTCGGCCCAACGTTACGGCTGTACTCGCCCTTGAGAATTTCCGGTGCAGCACAGGCGAACTCGACGTTCTCGATCCCGCGCTTCAATTCACCCGCTGCATCTTCCAGCGTCTTGCCATGCTCTTCACTGATCAGTTGTGCAATGCGAGCTTCATTCTGTTCCAGCAATTGTTTGAAGCGGAACATCACCTGAGCGCGCTTGGCCGCTGGAGTGTTACGCCAGGCCGGAAACGCAGCTTTGGCCGAATCGATGGCTTTTTGAATGGTTTCACGGCTGGCCAATGACAGCTTGTGGATCGCCTGACCGGTGGACGGGTTGAACACGTCGGCCGTACGACCGTCTTCGGTCACCAGTTCGCCATTGATCAAATGCGGGATAAGGCTCATGCAGGGCTCCTGAAAGTTGTCCACAGGCGCCCGCAGAAGGACGCCACTATAAAGAGAGAAAAAATCAGTCGATTTTGTTCAGCACTTCGCCGACGGCGTCGAACAAGCGATCGAGGTCTTGCGGCTTGCTGTTGAAGGTTGGGCCGAACTGCAGGGTGTCGCCGCCGAAGCGCACGTAGAACCCGGCTTTCCACAAGGCCATGCCGGCCTCGAACGGCCGCACAATGGCATCACCGTCGCGAGGCGCAATCTGGATGGCGCCAGCCAACCCGTAGTTACGAATGTCGATGACGTTCTTGCTGCCCTTCAAACCGTGCAGGGCATTTTCGAAATGCGGTGCCACTTCCGCCACGCTCTGCACCAGGTTTTCCTTTTGCAGCAGGTCGAGTGCCGCCAGGCCCGCGGCGCAAGCCACCGGATGGGCGGAATAGGTGTAGCCGTGGGGGAATTCCACCGCGTACTCAGGCGTCGCCTGATTCATGAAGGTTTGGTAGATCTCGGAGCTGGCAATCACCGCGCCCATCGGGATCGCGCCGTTGGTGACTTGTTTGGCAATGCACATCAGGTCCGGCGTCACGCCAAAGCTGTCGGCGCCGAACATCGAACCGGTACGACCGAAACCGGTGATCACTTCATCAAACACCAACAGGATGTTGTGCTGATCGCAGATTTCGCGAAGACGCTTGAGGTAACCCTGCGGCGGAACCAGAACGCCAGCGGAACCGGCCATTGGTTCGACGAATACCGCTGCTATGTTCGATGCATCATGCAGTTCGATCAGCTTGAGCAGTTCATCGGCCAGGGCGATGCCACCTTGCTCCGGCATCCCACGGGAAAACGCATTGCTCGCCAGCAACGTGTGCGGCAGATGATCGACGTCCATCATCGCCTGACCGAACAGTTTGCGGTTGCCGTTCACGCCGCCAAGGCTGGTGCCGGCGATGTTCACGCCGTGATAGCCACGAGCGCGACCGATCATTTTGGTTTTGGTGGCCTGGCCTTTCAGGCGCCAGTAAGCACGCACCATTTTCACCGCCGTGTCTGCACACTCGGAACCCGAGTCGGTGAAGAACACGTGATTCAGATTGCCCGGGGTCAGGTCGGTGATTTTCTCAGCCAACTGGAACGACAGCGGGTGACCGTACTGGAAGCCTGGCGAGTAATCGAGCGTGCCCAACTGCCTGGCTACCGCGTCCTGGATTTCCTTGCGGGTGTGCCCGGCGCCGCAAGTCCACAGACCAGAGAGCGAATCGTAGACCTTGCGGCCCTTGTCATCTGTCAGCCAACTGCCCTCGGCAGCCACGATCAGTCGCGGGTCGCGCTGGAAATTGCGGTTCGCGGTGTAGGGCATCCAGTGAGCATCGAGCTTAAGCTGGCTGGCCAGGGAAGTCGGGGCGTTTTCAGGCACGTTCATGGGCAAAACCTCGCAGAGCAATAAGCGGCGTGAAGATGAAAAGCGTTCTTGCAGCTAAATTGCCACGGGGATAAAGTCGGTGAAATCCAACTTTTCTAACCTTCAGTCAGTCAACCACTAAACTTTGAGTAAACAAGGCATGAGCAGCCGTCGTCCCGATCCACTGGCGCAAGTCAGTGACTTTGATATCCGCCTGTTGCGGATTTTTCGCAGCGTCGTGGAATGCGGCGGCTTCTCTGCGGCGGAATCGGTGCTGGGTATCGGTCGCTCGGCAATCAGCCAGCAGATGAGCGATCTGGAACAGCGCCTCGGCTTGCGTCTGTGCCAACGCGGGCGCGCCGGTTTTTCCCTGACCGAAGAGGGCCGCGAGGTTTACCAATCGGCGTTGCAGCTATTAAGTGCGCTGGAAAGTTTCCGCACCGAGGTCAATGGCCTGCACCAGCATTTGCGCGGTGAATTGACCATCGGCCTGACCGACAACCTGGTCACCCTGCCCCACATGCGCATTACCCATGCCTTGGCACAATTGAAGGAACGCGGCCCGGACGTTCAGATCCAGATCCGCATGATCGCGCCCAATGAAGTCGAACAAGGCGTGCTCGACGGGCGCTTGCATGTCGGCGTAGTGCCGCAAGCCAGTGCACTGTCGGGGCTGGAATATCAGCCGCTCTACAGCGAACGTTCGCTGCTGTATTGCGCAGTCGGCCATCCATTGTTCTACGTCGACGACAAACAACTGGACGATGAGCGTCTCAATAGCCAGGACGCCATTGCCCCAACCTTCCGTTTGCCCGCCGAGATTCAGGCCCATTACCAGGCGCTTAATTGCACCGCCAGTGCGTCGGATCGCGAAGGCATGGCATTTCTGATTCTGACCGGGCGCTACATCGGTTACCTGCCGGATCATTACGCCAGCCTCTGGGTGCAACAAGGCCGTTTGCGTGCGCTGAAACCCATGGCACGTTTTTATGACCTGAGCCTGGCATCGGTCACACGCAAGGGACGTCGGCCCCACTTGGTACTGGAAAGTTTTCTGGAGAGCCTGGCCGCAACGCGCTGAACAACTGAAGATTCTTGTGGGAGCCGAGCTTGCTCGCGATGGCTGCTTAACATTCAGCATCGATGGTGACTGACCTGGCGCCATCGCGAGCAAGCTCGGCTCCCACAGGGATTGCAGTGGTCAAGGTTTTATCGTGTCGGGACTTGTCTGCGACCTGCGGGTGCGCTATCAACGCATCTGGTTGCACCCATCTACCTGTTCGGAAGTGCCTATGACCTTTGAAGTCCCAGCCCACGGCGCAAAACCCGCCAGCCGCATTCGTCAGAAGAACGAAGAGACCATCATCAAAGCCGCCGAAGACGAATTCGCCCGTCACGGATTCAAAGGCACCAGCATGAACACCATCGCGCAGAAGGCCCGGTTGCCCAAAGCGAACCTGCATTACTACTTCACCAACAAACTCGGTTTGTATGTGGCGGTGCTGAGCAACATCCTTGAACTCTGGGACAGCACTTTCAATACCCTCACGGTCGAGGATGATCCGGCCGAAGCGTTGACGCGATACATTCGCGCAAAAATGGAGTTCTCCCGGCGCCAGCCACAAGCTTCGAGGGTCTTCGCCATGGAGGTCATCAGCGGCGGCGAATGCCTGAGCGAGCATTTCAACCAGGACTACCGCACCTGGTTTCAGGGCCGGGCCGCAGTGTTTCAGACCTGGATCGACGCCGGCAAAATGGACCCGATCGACCCGGTGCATTTGATCTTCCTGCTGTGGGGCAGTACCCAGCATTACGCCGACTTTGCCACGCAGATCTGCCGTGTCACCGGGCGCAGCAAGTTGACCAAGCAAGACATGGACGATGCTGGCAACAACCTGATCCGCATCATTCTCAAAGGCTGCGGCCTGACGCCTCCTATCTAAGATTTCTATGCCTTTTACCCTCAGCGGTTTTTGCCAATACCGCGAAGAGATTCGCAAAAGCCGCTTCATCACCCTCGCCGCGCCGATTACCCGTGCAATTGAAGCTCAAGCGTTCATCGAGCAACACAGTGATTTGAACGCCTCGCACAATTGCTGGGCATGGAAACTCGGCAATCAATATCGCAGCAACGATGATGGCGAACCCGGCGGCACCGCTGGCCGACCGATTCTGGCAGCAATCGAGGCGCAGGATTGCGATCAGGTTGTGGTGCTGGTGATCCGCTGGTATGGCGGCATTCAACTGGGCACCGGTGGCCTTGCCCGGGCCTATGGCGGCGGTGCCAACAAATGCCTGCAAGGGGCGCCGAAGGTCGAGCTGATCAGCCGCGTGCCGGTCAGTTGTGCCTGTGCATTTGGCGAGTTGGCGCTGGTGAAGCTTCGGTTAGCGGAACTGGGCGGTTTGGTCGTGGAAGAAACCTTCACAGCCAATGGCGTGGACCTGCAATTGGCGATCGGCGAGGGACAGATAGAGGCCTTGCAAACGCAGCTGGCGGATTTGAGTCGTGGGCGCATTTTGTTGCGGCGTTAGAAGGTCAAAAGATCGCAGCCTTCAGCAGCCGACCATATACATCCGTAAAAACGCAATCCCGGAGTGCTGCCGAAGGCTGCGATCTTTTGGGGCGCCCCGGTTTTCTTTATTCACGATACTTGCCCACATCTGCTGTGCACCCGGCTGTGGATAACCTGAGCACATTGTGCTGTAACCCTTCTGTCATGCGGCTTTGCGGGCTTTGCTCATTTTTCATCCAACTCTTCTGCGGCAACGTTTATTCCACGTGAAAACAATCAGTTAGAGCGGTTTATCGCCTTTAGAAGAAAGCCACTCAACGCTTATGCCTCCGCGCTCGTGTTGCGCACAAATACTGTGGAACAACCTGTGGATAACCCGTTCATGGCTGGCGCAGCCCCATGTCCGACATAGCTTGCAGGTTACTGCTCGTTTTTTGATCAACTCACCACGGGCAAAACCGGAGCCTGATCAAAGAGCGTGCGCTCAAATGGTGCCTGATTCGCAATTGGAATAAGGCGAGTCAACGTCCACAGCCCCGATGCCAGCAAGGTTCTGCCTATTTCCTGACTCAATGGCCAGGAAATTGCTTTATCCCCAGGTATACCTTCTGTCGACCTGAGCCTGTCATGCCCAACCCCGTGCCGATCCCCGATCAAATACCGCGCCTGCAATTGCGCAGAATCAGCAAACGTTATCCCGGCTGCCTGGCCAACGACGCCATCGACTTGAGCATTGCCCCTGGTGAGATCCACGCCCTGCTCGGCGAAAACGGTGCGGGCAAAAGTACCCTGATGAAGATCATCTACGGCGTCACTCACGCCGACTCAGGGGAAATGATCTGGCAGGGCCAGCGGGTGAGCATGCGCAACCCGGCCCAGGCTCGCAGCCTGGGGATCGGCATGGTGTTCCAGCATTTCTCGCTGTTCGAAACCCTGAGCGTGGCGCAGAACATCGCGCTGGCGATGGGCGCGGCGGCGGGTACGCCGAAGCAGCTCGAACCGAAGATTCGTGAAGTGTCCCAACGCTACGGCATGGCGCTGGAACCGGAGCGACTTGTCCACAGCCTGTCCATCGGCGAGCGTCAACGGGTAGAAATCATTCGCTGCCTGATGCAGGACATCCGCCTGTTGATTCTCGATGAGCCGACGTCGGTACTGACTCCGCAAGAAGCCGACGAGTTGTTTGTCACGTTGCGCCGACTGGCCGCCGAGGGCTGCAGCATTTTATTTATCAGCCACAAGCTGGGCGAAGTGCGCGCGTTGTGCCACAGCGCTACGGTGTTGCGCGGCGGTCGGGTGGCCGGGCATTGCGTGCCGGCGCAGTGCTCGGATCGGCAACTGGCGCAATTGATGGTTGGTGAAGCCGCCGAGCTGATCACCGAGTACCCGAAGGTCGTGGGTGCTGATGCGTTTTTGAGTGTGACGGGGTTGTCCTGGCATAACCCGGACCCATTCGGCTGCTCGCTGAAGAATATTGATCTGGACGTACGCAGCGGCGAAATCGTGGGAGTCGCCGGGGTGGCCGGCAATGGCCAGGATGAGTTGCTGGCCTTGCTCAGTGGTGAAGAACGGTTACCCCGCGATGACAGCGCAACGATCAGTTTCGGCGGGCAACCGGTGGCGCATCTGCGGCCGGATGCACGACGCAAACTTGGCCTGGCGTTCGTCCCCGCCGAGCGTCTGGGTCATGGCGCGGTGCCGGAGCTGAGCCTGGCAGATAACGCTCTGCTCACCGCGTTTCAACAGGGGCTTGTCAGCAACGGGCTGATCCAGCGCGGCAAGGTCCAAGCGCTGGCCGAAGACATCATTCGCCGCTTCGGGGTCAAGACACCTGATGCCTTGGCGCCTGCTCGCAGTCTGTCCGGCGGCAACTTGCAAAAATTCATCCTCGGCCGGGAGATCCTTCAACAGCCTGAATTACTGGTGGCCGCGCACCCGACCTGGGGCGTGGACGTCGGCGCGGCCGCGACCATTCACCGGGCGTTGATTGCCTTGCGCGATGCCGGCGCGGCGATCCTGGTGATCTCCGAAGACCTCGACGAACTGTTCCAGATCTGCGATCGCCTCGGCGCCCTGTGCGGCGGTCGGCTGTCGCCATTGCAGGCCACTGTCGACACCCATCTGAGCGACGTCGGCGGCTGGATGGCCGGCCAATTCGACGCCCCTCAACCCCCTGCCCCCGTAGCGCTTTAACGGAGTTTCACATGCTGCTTTCTCTCGAACCCCGTGGTCAGCAATCGCGCCTGATGTTGTGGTGCTCGCCCTTGTTGGCGGCCGTGTTGACGCTGGGCTGTGGCTCATTGCTGTTTATCGCCTTGGGCCACGATCCGTTGCTGACCTTGCACACGCTGCTGATTGCACCGATCAGCGACTTGTATGGCGTCTCCGAATGGTTGGTCAAAGCGCTGCCGATTCTGCTCTGCGCATTGGGCCTGGCGGTGGCGTATCAGGCGCGGATCTGGAACATCGGTGCCGAAGGTCAGTTGCTGCTCGGCGCCCTCGTCGGCAGTGCGTTGGCAGTGAACGTCATTGGCTGGCAAAGCCGCTGGGCGCTGGTGTTGATCCTGCTCACTGGTACCCTGGCCGGCGCCGCATGGGCCGGGCTGACGGCGTGGTTGCGCACGCGTTTCAACGCCAATGAAATCCTCACCAGCATCATGCTCAATTACATCGCCCTGAACCTGCTGCTGTTCTGCGTCCACGGGCCGCTGAAGGACCCGGCCGGGTTCAACTTTCCAGAGTCGGCAATGTTCGGCGACACCAGTCGACTGCCGCTGTTGATGGCGGACGGCCGGGTTCACGCCGGGGTTTATTTCGCCCTGCTCGCGCTGGTGGCGGTGTGGGTGTTGCTGCAGAAAAGCTTTGTTGGCTTCCAGATCAAAGTGCTTGGGCTGGACAAGCGCGCCGCCGGTTTCGTCGGCTTTCGCGAGAAGCAGCTGATCTGGCTGGCGTTGTTGATCAGCGGCGGCCTCGCGGGACTGGCCGGAGTGTGCGAAGTCACCGGGCCGATCGGTCAATTGGTGCCGCAAGTTTCGCCGGGCTACGGCTATGCGGCGATCACCGTGGCGTTTCTCGGGCGGCTGAATCCCATCGGCATTCTATTTTCCAGCCTGTTGATGGCGCTGCTGTACATCGGTGGCGAGAGCGCGCAGATGGGCATGAACCTGCCGCAAGCCATCACTCAATTGTTCCAGGGGATGATGCTGTTTTTCCTGCTGGCCAGTGACGTGCTGATTCTCTACCGACCGCGTTTGAACCTGCGCTGGGTACGGAGCACTTCGACCACCGCCGTACACGCAGGTGCCTTGTGATGGATATCGATCTGCTGAGCAATATTTTCTACGCCATGATTCGCTGCGGTACGCCGTTGTTGCTGGTGGCGCTGGGCGAGCTGATTTGCGAGAAGAGTGGCGTCCTCAATCTCGGGCAGGAAGGCATGATGCTGTTTGGCGCGGTGATCGGTTTTATCGTCGCGTTGAACAGCGGCAATCTCTGGCTTGGCGTGTTGCTGGCGATGCTCGCCGGGATGCTGCTGTCGTCGCTGTTTGCCCTGGTGGCGCTGGTGTTCAACGCCAACCAGGTGGCGACCGGGTTGGCATTGACGATCTTCGGCGTGGGCCTGTCGACCTTTGTCGGCGCAGCGTGGGTTGGTAAACCATTGGCGGGTTTCGAGCCGCTGGCGATTCCGTACTTGAGTGAAATCCCGCTGATCGGGCGGATGCTGTTTGCCCAGGACTTGCTGGTGTACCTGTCGTTCGCGCTGTTCACGTCAGTGGCCTGGGTGATTCTGAAAAGTCGCGTCGGGTTGATCATTCAAGCAGTCGGCGAAAACCCGGATGCGGCCAGCGCCATGGGCTTGCCGGTGTTGCGCGTGCGCACGCTGGCGGTGCTGTTTGGCGGCGCGATGGCGGGGTTGGCCGGGGCTTATCTGTCCTTGGCGTACACGCCGATGTGGGCGGAAAACATGAGCGCCGGTCGCGGCTGGATTGCCTTGGCGCTGGTGGTGTTTGCCAGTTGGCGGGTGTGGCGATTGCTGCTCGGGGCGTATCTGTTCGGTCTCGCCAGCATCCTGCATTTGGTGGCGCAGGGGTTGGGGCTGGCGATTCCGTCGAGCCTGCTGGCGATGCTGCCGTATGTCGCGACCATTGTGGTGTTGGTGCTGCTGTCCCGGGATGCCGTGCGCACACGGTTGTATGCGCCGGTGTCGTTGGGGCAGCCGTGGCAGGCAGGGCATTAGGTGTTGGCCGTTCGGGCCTATTCGCGGGCAAGCCTCGCTCCTACGGATTTGAGTCGTTCATGTCATCGGCGAACTACACAAAACTTGTAGGAGCGAGGCTTGCCCGCGAAGACGCCCGAACAGGCAACGCTTGCGCCACGCCCCACGCCAATTCAAAGAACAGGAAAATCACCAGTACCGCGCTTGCGCCGTGGAGCAAGGCATACAGCTGCCAAGCCGAAAACAAAAACCTCCCCACCGCGTCATACCGCCCAAACACCTGCTGCGGATCACGAATCCGCAGCACCGCCCACACGCACACAATCGAACCCAACAGATTCGCCATCAGCATGTGCATCGGCTCGAACGGCGGTAGCTCGCCAGGCAAATTGAAAGTCTGACTCAGACTCAACAACAGGCCATGCAACGCCGCAAAACTCCATGGCGTCACAAAAGCAGCGGTCACGATCAGGTCGTACCACGCACTGCCACGCACCACTTGACGATACTGCGTTGAAGTCCACATCCGTCTTGCTCCATAAAATCAGGGAGCAACAAGGCTAAAGCCTGGAGTATGCTCCAGGGTCAAGCCTTCTCGAGACATCAAGATGCGCATCGGTGAATTAGCCCAGGCCAGCGCCGTCAGCCGCGACACATTGCGCTTTTACGAACAGCGCGGATTGATCGCCGCGCAACGTAGCGCCAATGGTTATCGCGACTATCCGGCGGAGATGGTGCAACTGGTGCTGTACATCAAGACGGCTCAGCGGCTGGGCTTTACCCTTGGCGAAATCGGCAGCAGTGTCGCCGCGTTGTGGCAGTCGCCCGACCCGGCCAATGCCGTTACCCAACTGCTGCAAGACAAACTGAATCTGATCGAAACCCGCATCGCCGAACTCGATGTCTTGCGTCAGGAACTGCAGCATCGGCTCGGTCAACGTTGTCCATTAAATCCGTGATTTTCATCCATCAAGGAAGCCATTCATGTCCAAGGCAAAAACCGCACTCATCATCGGTGCCTCCCGAGGCTTGGGCCTCGGTCTGGTGAAAACCCTGTTGGCCGACGGCTGGCAAGTCACCGCCACCGTGCGCAACCCGCAGGGCGCCGAATCCTTGCAAGCGCTGGGCAAGGTGCGGATCGAAAAACTCGACATGGACGATCAGCAAGCGGTCATCGCCCTGAGCCAAAAACTCAAGGGCGAAGTGTTCGACTTGTTGTTCGTGAATGCCGGAGTCAAGGGCCCGGAGGTCCAGACGCCGGGCGGCGCGACGTTGGCCGAGGTGGGGCAATTGTTCTTCACCAACGCCGTGGCGCCGATCAATCTGGCCCAGCGTTTCGTGGGGCAGATTCGCGATGGCAGCGGTGTGCTGGCGTTCATGAGTTCGGTGCTGGGCAGCGTGACCATGCCCGATGCGCCGGAACTGGCGCTGTACAAGGCCAGCAAAGCGGCGCTGAACTCCATGACCAACAGCTTCGTCACGCAATTGGGCGAACAGAAACTCACCGTGCTGTCGCTGCACCCGGGTTGGGTGAAGACGGACATGGGTGGCGAAGGCGCGGACATTGATGTGGACACCAGCACACGCGGCTTGATCGATCAGGTGAATGCGTATGCCGGCAAGGGCGGGCATCATTTTGTGAACTACAGGGGCGAGACCATTCCCTGGTAACACCACAG
>NZ_MUNM01000041.1 GCF_002286815.1 Pseudomonas sp. PICF141 | reverse complement strand
CTGGTAGGCCTTGAACTCAGGCTGCAGCGCTTCCTTGAAGCAGATCGCCTTGGCAGCGATCACGTGTTCCAGCGGGCCACCCTGGGCGCCCGGGAATACCGCGGAGTTCAGTTTCTTCTCGATGTCGGCGTTGGCGCGAGCCAGGATCAGGCCGCCACGTGGACCGCGCAGGGTCTTGTGGGTGGTGGTGGTGACCACGTCGGCGAATGGAACCGGGTTCGGGTAGACGCCAGCGGCGACCAGACCGGCCACGTGAGCCATGTCGACGAACAAGTAGGCACCGACTTTGTCAGCGATTTCGCGGAAACGCGGGAAATCCAGAATCTGCGAGTAGGCAGAGAAACCGGCCACGATCATTTTCGGCTTGTGCTCAAGCGCCAGACGCTCGACTTCGTCGTAGTCGATCAGGCCGTTGGCGTCGATGCCGTATTGAACAGCGTTGTACAGCTTGCCGGAGGACGAAACGCTGGCACCGTGGGTCAGGTGACCGCCATGGGCCAGGCTCATGCCCAGGATGGTGTCGCCCGCTTGCAGCAGGGCCAGGTAAACGGCGCTGTTGGCTTGGGAGCCGGCGTGTGGCTGAACGTTGGCGTAATCGGCACCGAACAGTTCTTTGGCGCGGTCGATGGCCAGTTGCTCAACCACGTCGACGAACTCGCAACCACCGTAGTAGCGCTTGCCCGGGTAGCCTTCGGCGTATTTGTTGGTCAGTACCGAGCCTTGAGCTTCCATCACCGCTGGGCTGGTGTAGTTTTCCGAAGCGATCAGCTCGATGTGTTCTTCCTGGCGCTGAGCTTCTTGCTCCATGGCGGCAAAAAGGTCGGCGTCGTACTTGGCAATAGTCAAATCACGGCTGAACATGGCGGTCCTCAAGGATCGGGGCAGAAAAGGGGGGCATTCTAACCCAACCGCTTTTAGATGGCATATGAAAGGACATCATGTCGCAGACAAGTGGTGTTCATGGCGCAGGATTTTCGGTGTCTGGGCGGACGCCTTCGCGGGCAAGCCTCGCTCCTACAGACGTTGATATCCGTAGGAGCGAGGCTTGCCCGCGAAGGGGGCGCCCGCCTCACTACTAAATCAGTCAAACATGAACAGCGCATCATTGCTGAACTGCGCCTCAAACCGGTTCGCCGGCATCGGCCGCCCAAACAGATACCCCTGAACCTCATCGCAACCATGCTCACGCAGGAAGTCGAGTTGCTCATGGGTTTCCACGCCCTCGGCGATCACCGCCAGATTGAGGCTGTGGGCCATGGCGATGATCGCCCGGGCAATTTGCGCGTCCTGTTCACCCGAGGGCAGGCCATCGACGAAGGTACGGTCGATTTTCAGCACATCGATCGGGAATTGCTTGAGGTAGTTGAGCGATGAATAACCGGTGCCGAAGTCGTCGACCGCAATGCTCAGGCCGAGGTTTTTCAACCCGGCGAGGATCTGCATCGCCTCGCTGACTTCGCGCATCAGAATACTTTCAGTCAACTCCAGCTCCAGGCACGCCGGCGGCAGGCCGGTTTCCTTGAGGATGGTGGCGATCCGCGTGCCGAGCTGACCGTCGGAGAACTGCCGGGCCGAAATGTTCACCGAAACCTTCGGCACCCGCACTTTGGTTTGATGCCAGGTCTTGAGCTGACGGCAGGCCTCGCTGATCACCCAGTCGCCGACGTCCACCACCAGCCCGAGCTCTTCGAGCACCGGAATGAAATCCCCCGGCGGCACCAGGCCGCGGCGTGGGTGACGCCAGCGCAGCAGGGCTTCGGCACCGGTCAGGCGTTTGCCATCGCCGCTGAATTGCGGCTGGTAGTACAGGACGAATTCATTTTGCTCCAGGGCATGGCGCAAGTCGCTTTCCAGTTCCAGGCGCTCCAGGGCACTGGCGTTCATGTCGGCCTGATAGAACTGGAAGTTGTTTTTGCCACGCTCCTTGGCGTGGTACATCGCGGTGTCGGCGTTTTTCATCAACTGACTGAGTTCGCTGCCGTCTTGAGGGCTCAGCGCGATGCCGATGCTGGCGGTGACAAAGAACTCGCGGCCTTCCAGCACGAACGGTTTCACCAGGCTGGCGAGGATCTGTTCGGCCACATGAATCGCCCGGTTTAGTGCGATCTCCCGGTTGACCCGGGGCTGCAGCAGCAATGTGAACTCATCGCCACCCATGCGCGCCACGGTGTCGTCATCATCGACACAACCGAGCAGGCGCGTGGCCATTTCCTTGAGCATGCGATCACCGGCGGCATGGCCCAGGGAGTCATTGATCGGCTTGAACCGGTCAAGGTCGAGGAACATCAGCACCACCCAGGCCTTCTGCCGCTCAGCCGATTGCAGCGCGGTGTGCAGGCGATCCTGGAACAGTGTGCGGTTGGGCAGGTGGGTCAAGGCGTCGTAATAGGCCAGGCGATGAATCCGTTGCTCACTGGCCTTGCGCTCGCTGATGTCGCTGAAGAAACACACGTAGCTGGCCAGATCGCCTTCATCGTCGAGCACCGCGGTAATCCCGACCCAGGCCGGGTAATGCTCGCCGTTGCGCCGCTTGAGCCAGACTTCGCCTTCCCAGGTGCTGTGCTGATGCAATTGCTTAAGCACATAGCGCAGATGGGCTTCCTGCTGCTCATCGACGGTGAGCATGTTCGGCAACTGGTCGAGGACCTGGGCCACCGCATAGCCGCTGACGCGACTGAACGCTTCGTTGGCCTGGACGATGTAGCCCGCCGGGTCAGTGATCAGAATCGCCGAGGTTGAGTGCTCGAATACCGTGGCCGCCATCCGTAGGTCTTTTTCGGCCCGGCGTTGCTGGCTGATGTCGCGGCCGACCCCCAGCACACCTTCAAAGGCGCCGTGTTCGTCCCAGACCAGCACCAGACGCAACTCGATGGGAATCTTGCGCCCGTCGGCCCGCAGGCAGTCGAACAGAAACAGCTGGGTCTGCACCTGACTGCGCAGCAGCGCCAGTTGTTCGGGTTTATTCAGCGCTTTGCTGACCCGGTCCATCAGGCTGTAGATGCCGGTCAGTTGTTGCGGATTGGCGATGGTCGTTTGCCAGCCGTTCTGGAATATCCAGTCGGCGTCGAAACCCAGCACGGCTTGCACCGAGGGGCTGACGTAGTTGAGCGACATTTTGCTGTCGGTGGAGAAAATCACATCGCTGATGCTTTCGGCGAGCATCCGGTAACGCTGCTCGCTGTCGCGCAGGGACTCGCTGGCTTCAATCTGGTCGGTGATGTCTTTGGCCACGCCGATGATGCGCGTGACCTGATTGTGTTTGTCCCGCGCCAGGGCCTGTTCGCGAATGTCGAAACGCCGCCATTTGCCATCGCGATGGCGGAAGCGCAGCTGGCATTGCATCAGTTGGGTGTAACCCGCGTGCCGTTGGGACTGGCGTGATCGGTGGTAGTAATCGGCATCTTCGGGGTGCAGGAGGATTTCCCAGAAGTATTCGCCCATCTGGTGCAGTTCTGTGCGGTTGTAACCCAGCGTTTGCCCCAGGTGATGGTTGCTGAAGATCATCCGCTGGCTGATTACATCCTGCACATACAGATGATCCGGCACGGTGCGCACCACATCGGACCAGAACCCTTCACGCTCCAGCAGCGACAATTCGATGAGCTTGCGACTGGTGATGTCGCTGATGCTCAGGATCACCGCTTTATAGTCGGCCTGATCTTCCGGCAAGCGCAGCACCAGCCACAAATGCTGGTCGCGGCCATTGGCGTCCTGGAGTTTGATTTCCAGTTCAAGCTGTTTTTGCTGGTGCAGCACTGTTTCAAGTACTTGATTGCCGATGGCCGTACAGTCCGATGGGCAGCCGTCGATCAGCAGTTTCCAGGCCTGGTCGCAGGAATTGACGTTGAGCAATTGCAGGGCAACCTGGTTGACCTCGGTAATGCGTAATTCCTGCAGCAGTTGCTGACGTTGTTCCGGTGTCTGGAGCCAACTCTGCAACTGTTCACTGCTGTTGAGCTGAGCCTTGTCGAAGATACTGTTGAGCCCGGAGAGGTCCAGCACGCACAGGGCAACGCCGGTGCCTTCGAAAATGTCCTGATAACGTCGGCGGCCCTCATGCAACTGGCGTTGACGGCGACGAATGTTCAGCAGGGCGATGAACGGCAACAACGAAAAGGCCAGGCCCAGCAGGCATTTGCCGATGAACGCCGGCAGCAGTTGTTCGATCACCCGTTGCCGGTCGAACAGCCCACGCAATTGCCAATCGCTACTGCTCAGCGGAACGGTCAGCACACTGTTGGCCAGCTCGTCGGCTGTCAGCCTGGCCGGCTTGGCCGAGGGCTGGGTGTCATCGCGGCTGATGATCTGATGATTGATACGGTTTTCCACCAGCCACAGGGGGCGGATGCCGGCATCGCCCTGTTTGGTCAGTGAGGAGAAAAACGTCGGTGTCAGGCGCAGGGCCCAATAACCGCGACTGCTGCCGCTGGCCTGATGCAGGAGCAGGTGCACCATCGAGCCGTCATCGGCATTGCTGAAATAATGGGCCTGGGCGCGGCTACGCTGAACCAGTTCGCCAAGGTAACTGGCGTCCTGGCTGTCGGCAGCGCTGTCGCTGAGGATTTTTCCGGAGGGACTGAGCAACGCCAGGCTGCGCAGATCGGGCAGCGATTGTTGCAGTTTGCGCAATAACGCCTGTTGTTCGTCGGCGCTTTGCGGTTGTTCGATGATCGGTAGCAGATTAAGGGCGATCTGCGCATTGAGCGCCATGTTAAGGCTGACTTGCGCAGCCAGGTCGGCGGAGTAGTCGATGGTGTACTGGCGCTGGTTTTTCTGGGTTTCGCGAAACTGATCCAGAAGCTGCCAGAACAGCAGTGCGAGCAGCAACAGCACGAGGGTTGCCAGCGCGCCTTTCAAGGTTCCGCGCAGGGGCGAGCCGGTCGCAGGATTGAGCGCGCTCACGGACGATGGCGGAGAGACATTAGACAAACTGTAATCCTGCGGTTTGGCTGGACTGACGCGACGTGCACTATAAGCCGGACGCCCGAAGGGCGGCTAGCATGCCTTGAGTTGTGGCGAAGTGCCAGTCCCCGCTCGGCTGGACTGCTTTCTATCAATAAGGTAGCTTTGCCGGTTACGCGGGAGCGTTCCAGCTCCCAAACAGCGCGCACGCCTTGATACCATCAAACGAACGACGCGCATGGCCTGGCCGGGCATTGCCTGCGCTCCAATCATTCATCAGTCACTGACCCAAGGTTCTCCATGGCTCAATACGTCTTCACCATGCATCGGCTGGGCAAAGTTGTTCCGCCGAAGCGGGAAATCCTGAAAAACATTTCGCTGTCGTTCTTTCCTGGCGCCAAGATCGGCGTACTCGGCCTCAACGGTTCGGGTAAATCCACGCTCCTGAAAATCATGGCGGGCGTCGATAAAGAGTTCGACGGTGAAGCCCGTCCGATGCCGGACCTGAACATTGGCTACCTGCCGCAAGAACCGATCCTGGATCCGACCAAGACCGTGCGTGAAGTGGTCGAGGAAGCGGTCAGCGTGATCAAGGACGCTCAGGCGCGCCTGGACGAGGTTTACGCGGCTTACGCTGAACCGGATGCAGACTTCGACAAACTGGCGGCAGAGCAGGCCAAGCTTGAAGCCATCCTGCAAGCCAGCGACGGTCACAACCTGGATCGCCAACTGGAAGTCGCCGCCGATGCGCTGCGCCTGCCTGCATGGGATGCCAAGGTCGAATTCCTGTCCGGTGGTGAAAAACGTCGCGTGGCCCTGTGCCGTTTGCTGCTGTCTGCGCCGGACATGCTGCTGCTCGACGAACCGACCAACCACCTGGACGCCGATTCCGTCGCCTGGCTGGAGCACTTCCTGCACGATTTCCCGGGTACCGTGGTTGCGATCACGCACGACCGTTACTTCCTGGACAACGTCGCTGGCTGGATCCTCGAGCTCGACCGTGGCGCCGGTATCCCGTACGAGGGCAACTATTCGGGCTGGCTCGAAGCCAAATCCGATCGTCTGGCGGCCGAATCCAAGCAGCAATCGGCTCACGAAAAGGCCATGAAGGAAGAGCTGGAGTGGGTGCGCAAAGGCGCCAAGGCCCGTCAATCCAAATCCAAGGCGCGTCTGCAACGCTTCGAAGAAATGCAATCGCAGGAATTCCAGAAGCGCAGCGAAACCAACGAGATCTACATCCCGGCCGGTCCGCGCCTGGGCGACAAGGTCATCGAGTTCAAGAACGTTTCCAAGGGTTACGGCGATCGCGTGTTGATCGACAACCTGTCGTTCTCCATGCCTAAAGGCGCCATTGTTGGCGTGATCGGCGGTAACGGTGCCGGTAAATCGACCCTGTTCCGTATGTTGATGGGCAAGGAAACGCCGGACTCGGGCACCATCGAAGTCGGCGAAACCGTGCAACTGGCGTGTGTTGACCAGAGCCGTGAAGACCTGGATGGCAGCAAGACTGTGTTCCAGCAGATCTCCGACGGTTCCGATCAGATTCGCATCGGCAACTACGAGATCCCGTCGCGCACCTACGTCGGTCGTTTCAACTTCAAGGGTGGCGATCAGCAGAAGTTCGTCAAAGACCTGTCCGGCGGTGAGCGTGGTCGCTTGCACCTGGCCCTGACTCTGAAAGAGGGCGGCAACGTCCTGCTGCTCGACGAACCGTCCAACGACCTCGACGTTGAAACCCTGCGTTCCCTGGAAGAAGCCTTGCTCGACTTCCCGGGCGCCGCCATTGTGATCTCTCACGATCGGTGGTTCCTGGACCGCGTCGCGACTCACATCCTGGCGTATGAAGACGACTCGCAAGCGGTGTTCTTCGAAGGCAACTACACCGAATACGAAGCCGATCGCAAGAAGCGCCTCGGCGAAGCGGCTTCCCAGCCGCACCGTGTACGGCACAAGAAACTGGCCTGATACAGACTGTGTGAAAACGCACTGATGGTGGTTCCAGCAAACGCCCCGACTTGTCCGGGGCGTTTGCTTTTGTGCTCACAGCAGACGAAAAAAGCTTTTCAGCCCATCAACGCCATCAACTGACGTGCGCCAAGCACGTTAATCGCTCTTTTCAGGTTATAGGCGTTCACCGCCAGGGCCATTTCAGCCCTCGTGCCCTCAAGCTGTCGCAGCAAGAAGCGAGCGTTACCAAATAACCACTGTTTAAGATTGCCGAAGGGATGCTCGACGATGGATCTTCGGCTGACCATCATTTCGGGATGCGCCTGCATTCGCTGTTCCATTCGCTCAAATGCCTTTTCGTGCAGGTGGCGTGAGATATATCGGCGTTGGGCGTCGGTGCATTGCGCTTTTAACGGGCAGCTTGAGCAGTCGCTGACCGCCGCTTGGTAGATCCGGCCTTTCTTGCTGATCTGTTTAAAGATCAGCCATTTTCCGGCAGGGCATTTATATCGATCTTGCGACGTATCGTAGGCAAATGCTGTTCGATCGAAAAATGCCTGTTCCTTACCGCAGGAGTTGAGTGATCGCGCCACAGGTACATAAGCCGTGATGTTCTCATCCTCACATGCCTGGAACTGCTTGCCATTGGAGTAGCCCGCATCCGCGGTGACCGTTAGTTCATCCTGCGAAAGTTGTTCCTTGGCGGCTTTGGCCATCGGTTCAAGTTGCTTGCGATCATCGCTGTCCTGAGTCACTTCATGATGCACGATCATGCAGTTCTCAGCGTCCACAGCTGTCTGCACGTTGTACCCGACCCGAGGTCCTTTGTGCGTTCGCAACATTCGCGCATCGCTTTCGTGGGTATTGAATTGCTCAAGCTCCATGGATTCCATCAGCGCCTGGCACGTCAGGTTATTGGAATGCCTGACCTCAAGTTGCGCCAAAGTCGTCTTGATCGCACTGCGGTCAATCTTCTCGCCGGCTTCGGTTTTATCTGCCTCGTCCAGCTCGGCCAAATAGTGGGCGATGCGCTTCTCCAGCTTCTTTTCTTGATGTTGGAGCCGCTTCAAATTCATATGACGCCGTGAAGAGGCGACCGCCTGAAATTTGCTGCCATCAATGGCCACCAACTCGCCGGTTATCAGCCCCGCTGTGCGGCAAAACTGCACGAAGGCCCGGCACGTCGCGATGAAAGCGGCTTTGTTGTCTTTACGGAAATCAGCGATGGTCTTGAAATCAGGCTTGAGTCGATTGATCAGCCATATCACTTCGACGTTGCGCTGGCACTCGGCTTCGAGCCGACGTGATGAGCGAATCCGCTGGAAATAGCCGTAGAGGTAGAGTTTGAGCTGATCCGCTGGATCGTAAGAGGGACGGCCGGTGCTTTTGGGAAGTGCTTTATCAAAGCCCAGTCGGGCCAGATCCAGCTTGGCAACGTAAAGGTCGATAACGCGAACGAGGTGATCCTCGGGGATCAACTCTTCCAGCGAGACCGGAAACAGACTGGTCTGGCTGCGGGACTGTCCCTGGATGTAGGCCATAACGAAAAATGCTCCGTATCTTTCGATACGGAGCACTACGCAGATTGCTAGGTTTCCACACAGTCTGTGATAGGCCGGTTATATGAAAAACGGAGCCTTCGGGCTCCGTTTTTTTGTGCGCCTAATATGGGCTCAATCTTGCGGGTAAAAGTCCAGTCGTCAGCTGACCACCGCTAACGAAATGAAGCACCTCTGCACGAGGGCGTGTGGATAGGAGGCGATGGATACGGCGCTGACGCAGGACGATTCAACTCAATCAGTGGAAGCGGGGAACGACGGCTAATTACCCTCCCAACCACGACCATACTTTTTAATGTTTTCATCGCGCATTGCAATGCTCGATGATGGGGTAGTTGTTGCGTTCAGCGTTGCAAAGTCCGTTATATAATGACGGGACCATAGTCTGGGCCCGACCTCAAGTCCCGGTCTGAAAGATCCCATTTGGAAGTGGCTGCGTTAAAAATAAATGAATAAACGTGGTGGTCAGAAAGCCATCTTTCGCCCCCAGGTACGCCCCCGAGCTTGGCCTGAGGTGAAATGTTAATATTTTTATCCACAAAGGACCCACTTTCAGCGTGTTGCGTGACAATTCTGACGGTTGCGCCATCTGGGGCAGTAGCAGGAAAGTTGAATGGGCCACATCTCATTGTGTACACCAACATGATGTATTGTTCGGGGGCGCTGCCTGAGATATTAAATCCGCTATCTACTTGGTTTCCAAATGTTGAGGCCATGATGAGTCATCCTTATTGAAAATTATAATATTTCGGTGTTTTTTAAGAGTGTCGTTTTCAGGTTGGTGCATTTAGAAATTAGCTTTCATTGTTTGCTTTAGAAACTGGTAGATTTAACAGTTCGCTATACTCGTTAGCTATATTAAATGTGCTTTTAGCAACGAGTGCCTGTGTTGCGTCGGTGGGCGCGTACTGGTTGGTCTCGCCAGGCTTGGTAGGGTGAATGCTTTTGATCGATATGCTCCTTTTAGGAGCAGAAAATCTCCTTTTGTCTGCTTTTTTATATCTAGCGCGCCATTTAAATTCAAAAAAGGCGACATTTTGCCCTGTCGCGGTGTGACATGAATTGCTAAGGTCCGGCTCAATTTCCTTTAAAAACAATCAATTTGCCGAGACTTTTTCAGGATCGAATCCGTTGAATCTTTCCTCGCCTGCCTCAGAAAACGCGACCCCGACCAGCCGGAATTCCACCAAACCGTAGAAGAAGTCCTACGCAGCCTGTGGCCGTTTCTTGAAGCCAACCCCCACTACTTGACCTCGGGCATTCTGGAGCGGATCTGCGAGCCGGAACGCGCGATTACCTTCCGGGTGTCGTGGGTGGATGATCAAGGCAAAGTGCAGGTCAATCGCGGTTTCCGTATCCAGATGAACAGCGCGATCGGTCCCTACAAGGGCGGGCTGCGTTTCCATCCTTCGGTGAACCTCGGGGTGTTGAAGTTCCTCGCCTCCGAACAGACGTTCAAAAACTCGCTAACGTCGCTGCCCATGGGCGGAGGCAAGGGTGGTTCGGACTTCGATCCCAAGGGCAAGAGCGACGCTGAATCATGCGCTTCTGCCAGGCCTTCATGAGCGAGTTGTACCGTCACATCGGCGCGGACGTTGACGTGCCAGCCGGTGATATCGGCGTCGGTGCCCGCGAAATCGGTTTCCTGTTCGGGCAATACAAGCGCCTGAGCAACCAGTTCACCAGCGTGCTGACCGGCAAGGGCCCCAGCTATGGCGGCAGCCTGATTCGTCCAGAAGCCACTGGTTTTGGCTGTGTGTACTTCGCCGAGGAAATGCTCAAGCGCAGCGGTGACACCGTCGAAGGCAAGCGCGTGGCGATCTCGGGCTCCGGTAACGTCGCGCAATATGCGGCGCGCAAGGTCATGGATTTGGGGGGCGTAGTGGTTTCGCTGTCCGACTCCGAAGGCACGCTCTACCGCGAAAGCGGTTTGACCGAAGAGCAATGGCTGGCAGTCTGGAGCTGAAAAATGTCCAGCGCGGACGCATCAGTGGACTGGCTGGCCGTTTTGGTCTGGAGTTCCTGCCGGGCCATCACCCGTGGGCGCTGAGCTGCGATATCGCGCTGCCATGCGCGACACAAAACGAACTGGACGCCGAGGCGGCGCGTACGTTGCTACGCAACGGCTGTATCTGTGTGGCGGAAGGGGCAAACATGCCGACCACCCTGGAGGCCGTGGACCTGTTTATCGAAGCGGGGATTTTGTTCGCGCCGGGCAAGGCTTCCAACGCGGGTGGTGTGGCGGTGAGCGGGCTGGAGATGTCGCAGAATGCCATGCGCCTGCTGTGGACCGGTGGTGAAGTTGACAACAAGCTCCACGCGATCATGCAGTCGATTCACCATGCTTGCGTGCATTACGGTGAAGAGAACGGCCGGATCCACTATGTCAAAGGCGCGAACATCGCCGGCTTCGTCAAAGTCGCCGACGCCATGCTCGCCCAAGGCGTGGTTTAAGCCGGTTCGATGCGGATGATTTTGATCAACTGATCACCGGCCGGTCGCTGCCAGAGCACTTCGTCGTTCAGCTGTGCGCCGAGCAGCGCCCGCCCCAGTGGTGAGCTCCAGTTGATCAGGCCTTTGGCGGCATTGGCCTGATCTTCGCCAACCAGTTGCACGCGTTGCTGATGATCGTGTTCGTCGGCAAAGGTCACCCAGTTGCCGATCTGCACTTTGTCGGTCGAGGAGGCCTGGGTGACCAGCTGCGCACTTTGCAGGCGATGCTTGAAATAGCGCCAGTCGCGATCGAGGTCGGCCTGGCGCTGCTTGTCGGCCAGGTCACCTTTGGCGCTTTCCTGATCCAGCAGCTTTTGCAGCTCGGCCACTTTTGCCTGAAGCTGGGCCAGGCCCGCTGGCGTGACGTAATTGGGCTGCGCACTGACCTGCCGTTCAACTGGCAGGTCGGCTTGCGCGGCGGCGTTATCTTCATTGACGAAGGCGCGACTCATGCTTTTCTCCCATTAATAGGGTTTGGGCCATGGTCGCAGGCTTTAAGTTTCAACGAATGTCTGTAAACGACTTATGGCGAGCGATAGGCTTGCGCGGCGTCCCGGTTTTTCTCTTGTTGCCCGGCCCGTTTCGCGCTCGACCGTTCAACGGCCTATAAGGAAAGTCTAGAAGCGGATTTGTCGGCTGGGAGTGAAAGAGGTCAAAAGATCAATAGTGATACCACTTCACTTCAAGCATCACTTCGTTTTCGGGTGAGGCGATGTGGCTGAATTCGCGTTGGGCGCTCAGGCGCACGCCCAGATTGCGCGACAGTTCCCATTGCTGATTCAGGCTCATGCTGCGGCGCACTTCGCCATTGGTGAAGTAATCACCCTTGGCTTCCAGGCTGAAATTGCCCAGCGGGTTTTTCCACAGCAGGCCGCTGTTGAAACCCGCCGCCGGAGCGATGAAACCCGCGAAGTCGTTGTTATGCTCCACACGCACCGTGCCCAAGGCGAAACCGAGCATGTCGTCACCCAGTTGCCAGGTTCCGCCGCCACCGCCGTTGACATGGCTGACCAGGGTTTCGTCATCATGCTTGCCCGGTACGCGCTCCAGGCCGCCGGTGACTTGCCACGACAGCGGCTGCAACAACTCATTGCGCGGCGTCAGCGAGCGGATGGTCGCCAGGTCCAGTTGCTGCAACTGCCAGTCATTGCCTTCGTATTGACGCAGCTTCATCTGCAGAATTTCGATCTGCGCACCATGGGGGAAGCTTTCCATGTTGTCATTGAGGTCGTGATAGGCCATGCGCAGGCCATATTCGCCGAAGGCCTTGTCGCCTCGAGTGCCGATGCCGGCCTGCCAGGTGCGGGATTGGTGACCGTCCTCGGGCAAGCCGGGTTGCGGGATTTGCAGTTCCGGAGGCGGGTTTCGATTGATTGCGCGCAGCAATTCGAAACTGCGTTGGGCTCGTTGCGGGTCGCGTTCCTGACCATTGGCGCGATAACGCTCCAGACGATAAGCCGCATCGATGATCAATGCCTGACGGGCGCGAGGTAGAGCCTTGAATGCCGGAGTCTGCAATTGCTTCTGGTCGGCGCTGACGTTCAACACCCATTCCTGTTCTTCAACAGTTAATGGCTCGGCACGGCTCAGCAGTTCACGCTCGCGGGAGGGGCGATATTCGATCGATTGCACCAGCCCGGCTTCTTTTACCGCTTTGACCGTGTCGGTGGGGATAGCGGTCAACGGGAATTGCTCGGTCAGATTCAGGTTCGGTCGTGCCACTTGCAGCAGCTCAAGCAGGCGGTAAGAGCAGTTTTCGTCGAAGAAAAAGTAGTCGAACTGGATCTGCTTGAGTTCCCAGACGTGTTCGACCATGCGCTCGGTTTCCTGCTGCGTCAGGTTCAGGCGGTATTCCCACAGGTCGCGGTTCTCGAGGCTACGGTATTCCGAAAGCTTTTCCTGGTATGGCACCAGCGCAAACAGCCCGGGATAACCGCCCATCAGGCCTTTCCAGGCATACAGAATGCTGTTGTCCGAACCTTCGATGTAGGCGCCGAAGTTGATCGCATAACTGAGTAGCGAGGTCTTGTCGCTCTGCACATTGGCCTGATCGATGCGCAGCAAGGTGTGGCCAAACATCGACGATGGACTGTTCAGGTAGGCCGCCGGGAAAATCATTACCGCGCTGTGGGGCGCAACATCCTTGAACCATTGCTTGAACTCGGCGCAGTCCGGCGATGGCAGATCCGCCAGCTCAAGTTGCGCCTTGAGCCAGCGGGTGCGGGCCGGGTAAACGCATTGGGCATGCTGCTCACCGGCGCTGGCCGGGGCATACAGTGCCTGCACGGTCGCCGTCAGTTCACGGTCGGGGTGTTCGTTGCCATCGGGGGCGAGAAAGAACTTCTTGTCGCTGATATAGCTGCGCCAGCCAGCACCGAGCTTGGCGGTTTCGTAATGACCCAGGGAAATCCAGAAGGGGTCATTGGCCAGTTGCTGCAAACGTTGATTGTCGATAAGTGGCGCGGCGGACAGCGGGGCGCAGACACAGAGCGCCAGCCAGGCAAGGCGTTTGAGCATAGTGGGCAACTTAAGCCGAAAGAAACAAAGACCCGGAGGGGCAGGCCAAAAGGGTCAGGTTCAAAAAATAAAACCCGCTCCCCAACGAGAGCGGGCCGGTCGAGCTTAAGCTTGAGTGGCGTACTTGGCCAGACGTGGGTCGCTTTTCAGCACGGCCAAGGTGTTGGTATGCACGTCATCAGCGGTCACGTCAGCATTGCTGAAGATCTGCTGGAAGTGCTGATGAGTCACGGCGGCGAAGTGCGCACGATCTTCCGGCGCCACGCCCAGTACCACGGCGTAAGTGGTCAGCGCTTCGCCCTGACCTTTAGCCATGTCTTCGGACAGCTCGTTCATCATGCCATTCATGGCAATCCAGGATTTGCCGCCATAGGTCAGCGCCGAATTGGTCGAGCAACCATTGGTGCCGGAGGTCATGCCGAAGGTTGCGTTACCGGAAGTGCCGTTGGTGGTGGATGCCAGGAAGTGTGCCGGGGTGCCACGCTGACCTTCGAACAGCATGTTGCCCCAACCACAGTCCGGACCGCCTGGCGCCTGAGCCATGGCGTTGATGGATACAGCGGTGAAGAGAGTACCGAGAAGAATCCGTTTCATAGCTATGTTCTCTTTGTGTGCATACCAATGGACAAGGTGCTGGCCCCCTAATGGTGCCAGTGGGCCGGTTATCATCCAGCCGCGCAGTTTGGAGTTTAGGCAGGTTCGGCGGGTTCCGTTACTTTTTGCGAAACATTAGTTGAAAACACCGATTTTGAGCCTCCAGGGCGAAGGCGCAGGGATTGTCAGAGCTTTGGCTCGAGGCGCGCCTTGCCAGTGAGGTGCGGGCAGCGCCAGAATGCCGCTATCTGCCCCGCCTGATGTAAGGAAGCCCGATGCCTGATCCTGTTGCTGCCAGCTTGCGTTTAGCGCCTGAAGCGCTGACCCGTCCGTTTTCCGCTGAACAGTTCAGCTTCTCTACCACCAATGATCTGGAGCCCTTCCGCGGTGTGCTTGGCCAGGAACGTGCGGTCGAAGCCTTGCAGTTCGGTGTGGCCATGCCACGCCCCGGTTACAACGTATTCGTCATGGGCGAGCCCGGCACTGGCCGGTTTTCGTTCGTCAAACGCTACCTCAAGGCTGAAGGCAAACGCCTGCAGACCCCGGCGGATTGGGTTTACGTCAATAATTTCGATGAGCCGCGCGAGCCGCGTGCATTGGAATTGCCGTCTGGCACCGCCGGTGCCTTCATCGGCGACATCAACGGTTTGATCGACAACCTGTTGGCGACCTTTCCGGCTGTATTCGAACACCCGTCCTATCAGCAGAAGAAAAGCGCCATCGACCGCGCTTTCAATCAGCGTTATGACCGTGCCCTGGATGTGATCGAGCGTCTGGCGCTGGAGAAAGAGGTCGCGCTCTACCGCGACAGCAGCAACATCGCCTTCACCCCGATGAGCGAAGGCAAGGCACTGGATGAGGCGGAATTCGCCCAGTTGCCGGAAGCCGAGCGCGAACGTTTCCATGATGACATTGCCGGGCTGGAAGAGCGGTTGAACGAAGAACTCGCCAGCTTGCCGCAATGGAAGCGCGAGTCGAGCAATCAACTGCGTCAGCTCAACGAAGAAACCATCACCCTGGCCTTGCAGCCATTGCTGGCGCCACTGTCGGAAAAGTACGCGGAAAACGCAGGCGTTTGCGGTTACCTGCAAGCGATGCAGGTGTACCTGCTCAAGACGGTGGTCGAGCAACTGGTCGACGACAGCAAGACCGACGCCATCGCCCGCAAATTGCTCGAAGAGCAATACGCCCCAAGCCTGGTGGTCGGTCATCCGTTCAGCGGCGGCGCGCCGGTGGTGTTCGAACCGCACCCGACCTATGACAACCTGTTTGGCCGCATCGAATACAGCACCGATCAGGGCGCGCTCTACACCACCTATCGGCAGCTGCGACCGGGTGCGCTGCACCGGGCCAACGGCGGTTTCCTGATCCTCGAAGCGGAAAAAATGCTCAGTGAGCCGTTCGTCTGGGATGCGCTCAAGCGTGCCCTGCAATCGCGCAAGCTGAAAATGGAATCGCCGCTGGGTGAATTGGGCCGGCTGGCCACTGTGACGCTGACACCACAACACATTCCGTTGCAGGTCAAAGTCGTGATCATCGGCGCCCGGCAGTTGTATTACACGTTGCAAGATCTCGATCCGGACTTCCAGGAGATGTTCCGTGTCCTGGTGGATTTCGACGAAGACATCCCGATGGTCGACGAGAGCCTGGAGCAGTTCGCTCAGTTGCTCAAAACCCGTACATCCGAGGAAGGCATGGCGCCGCTGACCGCCGATGCGGTGGCGCGTCTGGCGACTTACAGCGCGCGTCTGGCCGAACACCAGGGGCGATTGTCGGCGCGGATCGGCGATTTGTTCCAACTGGTCAGCGAAGCGGATTTCATTCGCGACCTGGCGGGTGACAACATGACCGACGCCGGGCACATCGAGCGTGCGCTCAAGGCCAAGGCCACTCGCACCGGGCGCGTTTCAGCGCGGATTCTCGATGACATGCTGGCAGGGATCATCCTGATCGACACTGACGGCGCGGCTGTCGGCAAGTGCAACGGGCTGACGGTACTGGAAGTCGGCGATTCGGCTTTCGGGATACCGGCGCGGATTTCTGCCACGGTTTATCCAGGAGGCAGCGGCATCGTCGACATCGAGCGCGAGGTCAACCTTGGCCAGCCGATCCACTCCAAAGGCGTGATGATCCTGACCGGGTATCTGGGCAGCCGTTATGCCCAGGAATTCCCGCTGGCGATTTCCGCGAGCATCGCCCTGGAGCAATCTTACGGTTACGTCGACGGTGATAGCGCGTCTCTTGGCGAAGCGTGCACGCTGATCTCGGCCTTGTCGAAAACCCCGCTCAAGCAGTGTTTCGCAATTACCGGTTCGATCAATCAGTTCGGTGAAGTGCAGGCGGTGGGAGGGGTCAACGAAAAAATCGAAGGTTTCTTCCGGCTCTGCGAAGCCCGTGGTTTGACCGGTGAGCAAGGGGCAATCATTCCTCAGGCCAACGTCGCTACGCTGATGCTCGACGAGAAGGTGCTGGCGGCGGTGCGCGCTGGGCAGTTTCATGTCTATGCGGTGCGCCAGGCCGACGAGGCGCTGAGCCTGTTGGTCGGCGAGCCAGCCGGCGCGCCGGATGAGAATGGCGCATTCCCTGAAGGCAGCATCAACGCGCGGGTAGTGGAGCGCTTGCGGGTGATTGCGGAAATGATCAGTGAGGAAGACCTCAAGGAAGCCGAAAAGGAATTGGCGCAGGAAGCGATGCTGGAAATCAAACCGGCCTGAGTTGTCCGCCAAAAGTGGTAAGCTCCCTGTGGCGAGGGGGCTTGCCCCCGTTCGGCTGCGAGGCAGTCGTAAAATCGATTGATACGGTCTTTCTGATAAACCGCTTCACGCTTTCCGGGCCGCTTGCCGGCCCAACGGCGGTAAGTCCGCTTGCCATAATTCTGGCGTCAATATTTGCGCAGTGACCACTCGGCACCTTCTGATGCCGGTTCGCGTGCGAGCCAGACTTTTCTTCTATTATCTGCTCAAGGATATCGACAGTAATCACTGGATCGAGACAGCCTTCCCGTGGAGGCTGAATACCGGATCTACCGAGGGTCGCCGCCATGTCGCGCAACCTCTGTCTCACCCGTCAATGCCTGGGCCTTGTGACCCGTATCGAATGCGCTATCCGCCCGCTGGCGGGAGATACGGGGATGTGGACCTTGCTCTTCGCCGCCGGCATGGCCGGCGAGCAGCCTTCTGCCATCAAGGCCCAAGGCCCGTTTCGTGGGCCGGTCGTGGCGGAATCGATCCTCGACACCATCGTTGAAAGCCTGACTCTGCATGGTTACGAGCTCGCCGATGATCCGCAAATCTGGTGCCTGCATTTGCAAGCCCAGTTGCGAGAGATCAATGGAGGCCGTTACCGCAACCTTAGCGGACCCGAGTTTCGGCCTGATCACTGAACAGGCTATTGCCCAGGGTTGCCTGGCTCAGCCTTCTCGAGTTTGACCTCAAACCCATATTGCACGGTGGTGAGGTTGGTTCGCTGATAAGTTTCCAGACGTGTGGGCTGGCCATAGAAGTAATGCACTGAAAATAACGCCGGGCCTTGCGCGCTCGCGTCGTGGCTGACTGACAGAATTTCTTTCAGATAATTGCCGCTGTCGTCTTTGGCAAAAAAACGCCAGTCCTGAGCGGGAAACAGTTTCAAATCCACCACCAACGCATTCCCTTTGAGCACCAGGCCTTTGGGTAACTGGCGGGCGTCGTATGTTTGCGGGTCGATGGTCGCCAGAAAGTGCGGCATGGAACCCACGGCATAGGCCGGTGTTTGTGCAAAAAGGGTCAGATCATAGGTGATGACGCCGCGTATCGGATCGACCTGATACGCCTGCGGCGGCAGCTCGATCGGCCCATCGCGCTGGCCCTTGCGGTCTTGGGTAAAGAACGTCACCGGGCTTTCGCCGGGATTGAAAGAGGTGCCGAGCAGTTCGTCATTGAAGCTTCTGGGGTGATTGAATTCGATGCGCGCGGCACTTGGGTCATCGACCGACTGACTGATGCTGATGCTTTTTTTCAGTTGCTCCTCGCTCAACGTTGCGCCCTTGAGCCAGGTCGCAGCCTGGTCGTCATACACCACCACTGGCAAGGTCAGCGGCTGAATGGTTTTTTTCGTGGTGTGCGGGTCGAAGCGGCGTATTGGCAGGTCCAGTTCCTTGCGGGTTACCGCGACCGCCGAGAAGTCCAGCAAGGTGGCTTCGACGGTGTCGATCGGGCCGTTGAAGTAGACCTTGGTGTAATGCCGGGTTTGTTGTTGTTCAAACGCACGCTGTTCGTCATCGAGCTGTTTTTCGAACGCTTCGCTCCAGGCCTTCTGCTGTTGCATCTGCGCCAGTTGTTGTTGATAAAACGCAATTTGCGCGGCGGTTTCGTTGATCGCACCTGAGCGAGAGAGGTATTGCCCGGTGACATCCCTGGCCTGAACGATCAGTGGGTTGAGTGAGATGTCGCGTAACTCGGGAGCCAACGGCGCGCTGTTGCTGAATTCGATCTCAGCGTAGTTCTGGGTCAGTTTCAGCAGGGTGACACTCAGATTGTCGTGAGTGCGAGACTGGCCAATGTCCTTCTTCGTCAGGTAGAAGCTGTAGAGCCGGCGCGGGGCGATGACTTCCACCTTGCCTTGCAGGCTCACCGGTTGTGGCTGGCTCTTCTTGTCCGCCGTCAGGTCTTCAATGAAGGGGTAGGTCACCGTCAAATCATCGGGCTGGTTCAGGTTGGAGCTCGACGGGCTCAGCTGAATGCCGGGATCGGTTTCCGACCATTCGGGCTGGAACGGGATAACGCGCTTGTTGCTCAGGGTTACCGATTGCCATTCCAGGCCGTGAGGAAAAAAGAACATGCCCGGAATGTTGAAGTTGAAGGGGAATACCGGTTGCAAGTCGATCAGGTAATCCGAGCTGGTCTCCTTGTGCAGCACGAACAGGCCGTTGATGTAGGTGTCGACCAGCGCCTGGGGCACGGGATAGTGCTTGAGCACGGCGAGGGCGTCTTCGCCGTATTCGGTGAGCGCTGGTTTGGTATCGAGCTTGAGTTGCGCGCGCTCGAGTAACAATAGGGAGCCGCCTAACTCGGCCACGGCATTCTTGAGTTTGGGGTCCTCGATCATCTCCAGGGATTGTTCGAACTGTACGATCTTTTCTTCGAGGCTGACCTGGCGTTTCTCATCGCTGGGAGAGCAGCCGCCGAGCAATAATGCGAAGCAAAGTCCGGCACTCGTTAACGGCAATCGCCCATCCATTTCCAGTCTTCCTGTCCGATGTCGCTGACCTGTCAATCATCTGGACACTAGCAGAAAAAATTTGTCACACACACGCAGGTTACGGATTTTTCGGCGGTTTCTGGGTGTAACAGGTGGCTGTTATACTCGCCGCCATTTCCAGCCGCTTGTGTGAGATTCAATGGAACGCTTTATCGAAAATGCAATGTACGCCTCCCGCTGGTTACTGGCGCCGATCTATTTCGGTTTGTCCCTGGGCTTGCTGGCATTGGCACTGAAATTCTTCCAGGAAGTCTTCCACGTCATCCCTAACGTATTCTCGATGGCCGAATCGGATCTGATTCTGGTACTGCTGTCGCTGATCGACATGGCGCTGGTGGGCGGCTTGCTGGTGATGGTGATGATTTCCGGTTACGAGAATTTCGTGTCTCAGCTGGATATCGACGACAGCAAGGAAAAGCTCAACTGGCTAGGCACCATGGATTCGTCCTCGTTAAAGATGAAGGTTGCGGCGTCCATCGTGGCGATTTCGTCGATTCACCTGCTACGGATCTTCATGGACGCCAAGAACGTCGATCCCGAGCATTTGAAGTGGTACGTGGTCATTCACATGACGTTCGTGGTGTCGGCGTTCGCCATGGGCTATCTGGACAAGCTGACCAAGCACTGATCTGCACATCCTTTGCAGGAGCGAGGCTTGCCCGCGAAGAGGCCGTGTCAGTCGACAGAAGTGTTGCCTGTTACGCCGCCTACGCGGGCAAACCTCGCTCCTGCAAAGGGGGGGGAAACAGACGGGCGGTGTTGTTTGTAGCTTGTGCTTTGGCGCGTCGAGGCATATCCATGTAGAAATACTGGCTCGTCACTGCGTGAGGTGCGCTTATGACTTTGCAAGAATTGAATGCATATGCCGTCGCCGGAAAGGTTGATGAGCTGAACCTGATCTCGATGGAAGGCGTGTTCTACGTGCTGGAGGCCCGGGTGCATGGCGCGTCGCATCGATTGCTCGATGCCCACGGGCAAACATTGCAGCTGCGCTCGGTCGAGCATGCACGTGATGTACTTCACGCCTTTCCCAAGTTGTCGTTCAACGTTGTGCATACCTCGGTCCATGACGAAATGTGCGGTGCCAGCACCGAGGAAAGCCTGAAAGTACCGATCACCTTCCGTTCCGTGTGACAGCGCTGATGCCGTTCATCAATGTGACGGCATCTGTGCTAGTCTGCTCGCCCTTTTTTATGAAGGGCTCTTCTGAAAGTGCTGTAAGAATATTTACCTTTCAGGCGTGCCCCACAGCGGAGCAGTGTCATGTCCGAAGTAAATCTGTCCACCGACGAAACCCGCGTCAGCTACGGCATCGGCCGTCAGTTGGGCGACCAGCTGCGTGACAATCCGCCGCCGGGCGTCAGCCTGGACGCGATCCTGGCTGGCCTGACCGACGCGTTCGGCGGCAAGCCAAGCCGTGTGGGTCAGGAAGAAATGTCCGCCAGCTTCAAGGTGATCCGCGAAATCATGCAAGCCGAAGCTGCAGCCAAGGCTGAAGCCGCTGCTGGCGAAGGCCTGGCTTTCCTGGCAGAAAACGCCAAGCGCGAAGGCATCACCACGCTGGCTTCCGGCCTGCAATTCGAAGTGCTGACCCAAGGTGAAGGCGCCAAGCCAACCCGTGAAGATCAAGTGCGCACTCATTACCATGGCACGCTGATCGACGGCACCGTGTTCGACAGCTCTTACGATCGTGGCCAGCCTGCAGAATTCCCGGTGGGCGGCGTCATCGCTGGCTGGACCGAAGCCCTGCAACTGATGAACGCCGGCAGCAAATGGCGCCTGTACGTGCCGAGCGAACTGGCTTACGGCGCTCAAGGCGTTGGCAGCATTCCGCCGCATAGCGTATTGGTATTCGACGTCGAACTGCTCGACGTTCTGTAACGCCCGGCCTGTCGTTATGACGGGCTAATGTGGGAGCGAGCCTGCTCGCGATGCAGTCAACCCGGTTTTTCTGTGAAACCGAGGTGATGCCATCGCGAGCAGGCTCGCTCCCACAGTTTTTTGCGTTGTCTCATAGTTCGATCTTATGGTTCAGATCGCTGGTCGGGCGCAACGCCCGGGCATAGCAGAACAGAAACAGGTTACGCACCAGTTCCTTGAGCACCACCGGCTCGCTGGAACTCAGGCCGTTGACGTCCAGATCCCCCTGATCCTGCAGCTCGTTCAACGCTTCTTCTTCAAGCACCGCACAGACTTCCCCGGTTTCCCGATGCAGGATTCTGAGATAGGGATGTGGGCGGTCCAGCCAGGCATCGATCAAATAAGTCATGAGTCTCATCTCCATTGACAGGGTTCAATGAGAATAATTCTTATTCGTCAAATAGCAAGGGCCTATTGGCGGTTTGTGTTTTTTTCTGCGGGGAAATGGTTGGGCTGTCAAAGCGACTGGACTTTGGTGACCCGCGCGGGAAATACTTGGTGATGGGGGAGGGGAAAGCACCATCCCACGCTAAGCGCGGGATGGAATACGGCAGATTCAGACTTTTCTGACAAACTCGGATTTGAGTTTCATCGGACCGATGCCATCGATCTTGCAGTCGATGTCGTGGTCGCCATCGCAAAGACGGATGTTCTTGACCTTAGTGCCGACCTTGACCACCAACGACGTGCCTTTGACCTTGAGATCCTTGATCACGGTGATGGTATCGCCGTCCTGCAGCACATTGCCGACCGAATCCTTTTTTACAGTGTCATCGGAAGCCACTTCAGCTTCGCCGCTGGCGGACCACTCGTGGGCGCACTCCGGGCAGATCAGCAGTGCGCCGTCTTCATAGGTGTATTCGGAATTGCATTTCGGGCAGGGTGGCAAAGTGCTCACTAAAGCTCCTTGGGTTCAGGATGGCTAAAAAGCGCACATTATATAGGGTTTATACGGGGAGGGGGCGACACATGATTTGTAGGAGCGAGGCTTGCCCGCGAAGGCGGCGTAACAGACAACACTTATGTCGACTGACACGGCCTCTTCGCGGGTAAGCCTCGTTCCTACAGGGCGCAGATTAATGCGTGCGGGCGACCGCAAACTCACTGAGCTCGACCAGCGCATCGCGGTATTCGCTGGCGGGCAGGGCGTCCAGGCATTTGATCGCCCGGGCCACGTAATCGCGGGCCAGTTGAGCGGTGTAATCCAGCGAGCCGGACGCTTCAACAGCTTCACGAATGCGTTCCAGATCTTCGATACCACCTTTCTGAATCGCCTGGCGAACCAGTGCAGCCTGCTCCGCAGTGCCTTCGCGCATGGTGTAGATCAGCGGCAGCGTCGGTTTCCCTTCGGCCAGATCGTCACCGACGTTCTTGCCCAGGGTTTCGGCATCGCCGCGGTAATCCAGCAGGTCGTCGACCAATTGGAACGCCACCCCAAGGTGATCGCCAAAGGTGCGCAATGCTTCGCTCTGTTCCGGCGTGGCGCCGGCCAGGGCGGCGGCGCTGTGGGTCGAGGCTTCGAAGAGCATCGCGGTTTTGCCGCGAATGACTTCCATGTAGGTTTCTTCGGTAGTGCTGGCGTCGCGGACCTTCGACAGCTGCAGCACTTCGCCCTCGGCGATAATTCGCGTGGCTTGGGAAAGGATCTTCATGACCGGCATGGAGCCCAGTTCGACCATCATTTCGAAAGAGCGCGAATACAGGAAGTCGCCCACCAGCACGCTTGGCGCATTGCCCCACATGGCGTTGGCGGTCGAGCGGCCACGGCGCATGCCGGACATATCGACAACGTCGTCATGCAGCAGGGTGGCGGTATGCAGGAACTCGATGGTCGCGGCCAACAGGCGCAGGTCATCGCCTTCGCGGCCCAGTGCCTTGCCACACAGCAGTACCAGCAACGGGCGCAGGCGTTTCCCGCCAGCCGAGGTAATGTAATCGCCGATTTTCGATACCAGCGGCACTCGGGAAGTCAGCTGTTTCTTGATGATGCCGTCGACGGCGCTAAAATCGTCCGCCACCGCGCGGTAAAAAGCTTGGGGTTGCATCAGCGACAGTTGCTCCAGAAGGGTTGCGCGGCATGCTAGGACCCACGTCGGCGGGTGTCAAGGCACGATAGACAGCCACTTGCAACGCTCAAGCAGCTTGCGTACAATCGCGCACCCTGAACTTCCTGGGCAGCACCTGCCTTACGCAATTGCAAACAGGCCTTCCAGCCTTATGCAGCCATGCCAGCCAATACCTCTTCTTATAAAGAGCTGGGTGAGCAGGATTATCGGAGAAATACCATGTCTTATGCAGTAATCGTTACTGGTGGCAAGCAGTACAAAGTTGCTCCAGGTGAATACCTGAAGATCGAAAAACTGGAAATCGCTACCGGCGAATCCGTTACTTTTGATCGCGTTCTGTTGGTTGCCAATGGCGACGACGTGAATATCGGCGCTCCAGTTGTTCCTGGCGCTACCGTTGTGGCTGAAGTGATCTCCCAAGGTCGTCACGATAAAGTCCGCATCATCAAGTTCCGTCGTCGTAAGCACCACATGAAGCGTATGGGCCACCGCCAGTGGTACACCGAGATCAAAATCACCGGTATTCAGGCTTAATTTCAGCCTAATTCCTCACTAGGAGAATTGAACTCATGGCACACAAAAAAGCTGGTGGTAGTACCCGTAACGGTCGCGACTCAGAAGCCAAACGCCTTGGCGTGAAGATGTATGGCGGCCAGGTTATCATTCCGGGCAACATCATCGTGCGTCAGCGCGGCACCCAATTCCACGCTGGCTACGGCGTTGGCATGGGCAAGGATCACACTCTGTTCGCTAAAATCGACGGCGTGATCAAGTTCGAAGTAAAGGGCGCCTTCGGTCGTCGTTACGTAAGCATTGTTCCGAAGACTGACGTCGTCGCGGCATAATTACGTAGTTGCTGGAAAAGCCCTGTCTTGCGACGGGGCTTTTTCGTTTGTGGGGTGAGTCTCTTGCAAAGCTGTTTGTGATGGGCTCCAGCGCTGGATTTGCGGTCGTTGTTGAGGTCGCTGCGCTCATTTTTGCAAGAGTCTTATGTCTGGTTTTTTTCGGCTCGTCCGTATGGCGAGAGGCGTTTTGTTATGAAGTTTGTTGATGAAGTATCGATTCGAGTAAAGGCCGGGGACGGCGGCAACGGTTGCATGAGTTTCCGTCGCGAAAAATTCATTGAAAACGGCGGCCCGAACGGTGGTGACGGTGGTGATGGTGGCTCGGTCTACATGGTTGCCGACGAAAACCTCAACACCCTGGTGGATTACCGTTACACCCGACACTTCGACGCCGAGCGCGGTTCCAACGGCGGCAGCACTGACTGCACCGGCAAGAAAGGTGAAGACCTGGTGCTGCGCGTTCCGGTCGGCACTACGGTCATCGATTCCGCGACTCAGGAAGTCATTGGCGACCTGACCAAGGCCGGCCAGCGTCTGCTGGTGGCTCATGGTGGCTGGCACGGTCTGGGTAACACGCGTTTCAAATCCAGTACCAATCGGGCGCCGCGCCAGACCACGCCGGGCAAGCCGGGTGAGCAGCGCGACCTGAAGCTGGAAATGAAGGTGTTGGCGGACGTCGGTCTGCTCGGTTTGCCGAATGCGGGCAAAAGTACCTTTATTCGCTCGGTATCGGCCGCCAAGCCGAAAGTCGCCGACTACCCGTTCACCACGTTGGTGCCGAACCTGGGTGTGGTCAGCGTCGATCGCTGGAAGAGCTTTGTGGTGGCGGACATTCCTGGTCTGATCGAAGGTGCTTCCGAGGGCGCGGGCCTGGGGATTCGTTTCCTCAAGCACTTGTCCCGTACCCGTCTGCTGCTGCACCTCGTCGACATGGCGCCGCTGGATGACACCAGTGCTGCGGATGCTGCTGAAGTGATCGTCAGCGAGCTGACCAAGTTCAGTCCGTCCCTGGCTGAGCGTGATCGCTGGCTGGTACTGAACAAGTGCGACCAGATCCTTGAAGAAGAGCACGACGCTCGCGTCAAGGAAATCGTTGATCGTCTGGAGTGGACCGGTCCGGTCTACGTGATCTCCGCAATTGCCAAGCAAGGCACCGAGCGTCTTTGCCATGACATCATGCGTTACCTGGAAGATCGTGCCGATCGCCTGGCTAACGACCCGGCCTACAAGGAAGAGCTGGCCGAGCTCGATCAGCGCATCGAAGACGAGGCGCGCGCCCAGTTGCAGGCGTTGGACGATCAGCGTGCCCTGCGTCGCAGTGGTGTGAAGTCGGTCCATGATATCGGTGACGACGATTGGGACGAAGAAGATGTGGAAGACGAAGACGGTCCGGAAATCATTTACGTGCGTGACTGATCCGTTGCGATAAACTTGAACGCCGCTCACTGGAGCGGCGTTTTAGTATCTGGAAATCAGTAGTCACGAATAACGTCATGGGCAGCGCTGGGTCGTGCTGTCCTCAAGCTAAGGTTGAAGATGATGCGGAGCAAGGTGACAGGTGCGCAGCGTTGGGTCGTGAAGATCGGCAGCGCTTTGCTGACGGCGGACGGCAAAGGCCTGGATCGCGCGGCAATGAGTGTCTGGGTCGAACAGATGGTTGCCCTGCATGAGGCGGGTGTCGAGCTGGTGCTGGTGTCCTCCGGGGCGGTAGCGGCGGGTATGAGCCGTCTGGGCTGGACGGTGCGACCCAGTGCAATGCATGAGTTGCAGGCTGCTGCCGCCATCGGTCAGATGGGGTTGGTGCAGGCTTGGGAGTCCAGCTTCGCCGAGCATGGCCGGCATACCGCGCAGATTCTCCTGACGCACGACGATTTGTCTGATCGCAAACGCTACCTGAATGCTCGCAGTACGTTGCGCGCGCTGGTCGAGCTCAAGGTGATCCCGGTGATCAACGAGAACGATACCGTGGTCACGGACGAAATCCGTTTCGGCGACAACGATACTCTCGCGGCGCTGGTGGCGAACCTGGTCGAAGCCGATTTGCTGGTGATCCTCACCGATCGCGACGGCATGTTCGATGCCGATCCGCGCAACAATCCCGATGCCAAGCTGATTTACGAGGCGCGTGCCGATGATCCGGCGCTGGATGCGGTGGCTGGCAGCACGGGCGGTGCGCTGGGCCGTGGCGGTATGCAGACCAAGTTGCGTGCTGCGCGTCTGGCGGCGCGTTCCGGTGCGCACACCATCATCGTCGGCGGGCGCATTGATCGCGTGCTGGATCGTCTCAAAGCAGGTGAGCGCATCGGCACCTTGCTGTCGCCAGAGCGCGGCATGCTGGCGGCGCGCAAGCAATGGCTGGCCGGGCATCTGCAAACCCGCGGCACGCTGGTGCTGGATGCGGGTGCGGTGACGGCGTTGTCCCAAGGCAACAAAAGTTTGCTGCCGGTGGGCGTCAAACTGGTCCAGGGCAGTTTCCGTCGTGGCGAAATGGTGGTCTGTGTGGCGCCGGACGGTCGTGAAATCGCCCGTGGCCTGGCTAACTACAGTGCTCTGGAGGCACAAAAAATCATCGGTCAGTCGTCTGAGGCGATTGTCGGTTTGTTGGGTTACATGGCGGAGCCCGAGCTGGTTCATCGCGATAACCTGATTCTGGTCTGAAGGAATACCTGAATGCGTGTGGCAAAAGGATTGTTGGGCTTGTTATTGGCGATGCCGCTGCTGGCCTCGGCCGATGAAATTGGCCAAGTGTCGACGGTGTTCAAATTTGTTGGCCCGAACGACCGTATCGTTGTCGAGGCATTCGATGATCCGAAAGTGGAGGGCGTGACCTGCTACCTGTCCCGCGCCAAGACTGGTGGCGTAAAGGGTGGCCTGGGTCTGGCTGAGGATCGCGCAGAAGCATCCATTGCGTGCCGTCAGGTCGGGCCGATCAACTTCAAGGGGGAGCTCAGGGACGGCGAGGAAGTGTTCAAGGAGCGCACGTCTCTGGTGTTCAAGACCATGCAGGTGGTGCGGTTCCTGGATGAGAAGCGCAATACGCTGGTGTATCTGGTTTATAGCGATCGTTTGATCGAGGGCAGTCCGCAGAATGCGGTGACGGCGATTCCGATTTTGCCGTGGGCTCATCAGTGATCTGAGAATCGCTTTCGCGGGCAAGCCTCGCTCCTACGGAATAGAGTCTTTCGCACAATAAGCGATCAATCCGAGCCTGTAGGAGCGAGGCTTGCCCGCGAAGACGCCAGATTGGGCGCAGCAAATCTCTCTGAATAAATGAAATCGCAGGCAATAAAAAACCGACCCTGAGGTCGGTTTTTTAATGAGCGTGTCGCTTAGGCAGCAGCGGCAACGTTCAGGGCCTTTACGTGGCCATTCAGGCGGCTCTTATGGCGAGCAGCTTTGTTCTTGTGGATGATGCCTTTATCGGCCATACGGTCGATAACTGGCACAGCCAGAACATAAGCAGCTTGAGCTTTGGCAGCGTCTTTTGCGTCGATGGCCTTAACTACATTCTTGATGTAGGTACGAACCATGGAACGCAGGCTGGCGTTGTGGCTGCGACGCTTCTCAGCCTGTTTTGCACGTTTTTTGGCGGAAGGTGAGTTGGCCACCGTCGAGCTCCTCGAAAGACTTTTTAGGAAATAGCAAACAAAATAGGCCGCGAATCATGCCGATGAGTTGATGGCTTGTCAAGGGCGGGAGAGACGTTCCGCTAAGTGGCCGGTTCCGACCCCATGAAAACTACTGCGCTCGGCAATACAGCGTTGAAAGCTCACTCGAAATGCTCATTGACTGAAGTCAACTCACTTTCTCGCCTGCTTTCGCCTTGTCTTGCCTTCACTCGCTACGTTTTCAAGTGGGCGGTGCGCTGGATATTTCTTTCCGGCGTGCGACCTGTAAACTCGCGAGCTTTGGCTCTGTGCTGTTGCGGCGCGGAGTATCGCATAAGTGGGCGCGTTGTTCGCCTGCTGTTTATCGACAGGCAAAAACTCTTTCAATGAATCTGCTCAAATCGTTGGCCGCTGTCAGCTCTATCACGATGCTTTCCCGGGTATTGGGGTTTGTTCGCGACACCCTTATCGCTCGTGCATTTGGTGCCGGAATGGCGACCGATGCCTTCTTTATCGCCTTCAAACTGCCCAATCTGCTGCGGCGGATTTTCGCCGAGGGAGCATTTTCTCAGGCCTTCGTGCCGATTCTGGCCGAATATAAAAGCCAGAAGGGCGAGGAGGCGACACGTACCTTCATTGCCTACGTCTCGGGCCTGCTGACGCTGGTATTGGCGTTGGTCACCGCGCTGGGCATGCTCGCCGCGCCCTGGGTCATCTGGGCCACGGCACCGGGTTTCGTCACAACCCCGGAAAAATTCGAGCTGACCACTGATCTGCTGCGGGTCACCTTCCCTTATATATTGCTGATTTCCCTGTCTTCATTGGCAGGCGCGATTCTCAATACCTGGAACCGCTTTTCCGTCCCGGCCTTCGTGCCGACCCTGCTCAATGTCAGCATGATCATCTTTGCGGTGTTCCTGACGCCGTATTTCGATCCGCCAGTCATGGCGCTGGGCTGGGCCGTTCTGGTGGGTGGCCTGGCGCAATTGCTGTTTCAACTGCCGCACCTGAAAAAAATCGGCATGTTGGTGCTGCCGCGCCTGAGCCTGCGCGATAGCGGTGTCTGGCGGGTCATGAAGCAGATGCTGCCAGCAATTATCGGCGTTTCGGTGAGCCAGATTTCGCTGATCATCAACACCATATTTGCTTCGTTTCTGGTGGCCGGTTCCGTGTCCTGGATGTATTACGCCGATCGCCTGATGGAATTGCCATCCGGTGTGCTGGGTGTGGCGCTGGGCACGATTCTGCTGCCAACGCTGGCCAGGACCTATGCCAGTCAGGACCGCCATGAATATTCGCGGATCCTCGATTGGGGGTTGCGCCTGTGCTTCATGCTGGTATTGCCGTGCGCCCTGGCGCTGGGGATTCTGGCTGAGCCGCTGACGGTTTCGTTGTTCCAATACGGCCAATTCAGCGCATTGGATGCGGCCATGACCCAGCGCGCGTTGATTGCCTATTCTGTCGGCTTGCTGGGGATTATCCTGATCAAAGTGCTGGCGCCGGGCTTTTATGCGCAACAAAACATCCGCACCCCGGTAAAAATCGCGATTTTCACCTTGATCGTCACTCAGCTGTTCAACCTGTTGTTGATCGGTCCGCTGGCTCATGCCGGTCTGGCCCTGGCCATCAGCGCGGGCGCATGCATCAACGCCGGGCTGTTGTTCTATCAACTGCGCAAGCAGCAGATGTATCAGCCGCAACCGGGCTGGGCGAAGTTCGGTCTCAAACTGCTGGTGGCGGTGGCGGTGATGTCCGCGGTATTGCTGGGCGCAATGCACTTTATGCCGGCTTGGGCGCAAGGGCATATGCCAGAGCGTTTACTGCGACTGGGCGCATTGGTGATCGCCGGCGTGGTGGTCTATTTCGGCATGTTGCTGTTGATGGGCTTCCGTTTGCGCGACTTCAATCGCAAGGCTTTGAACTGAAGCTTTTGCCTCGATAAAACACGGGCGGGCCGATGGTTTTGTCGGCTCGATCATTTTGGGTTACGGTGTTGCCTGTCGTCGGCCGCCGGGTGTGGTTATAATCGGCCACTTTATGAGCAAGAAGCGCGTTATGCAGCTGGTTCGAGGCCTCCACAACCTGCGCCCCCAGCATCGGGGCTGTGTCGCCACTATTGGCAACTTTGACGGTGTTCACCGTGGTCACCAGGCTATCCTGGCACGGCTGCGTGAGCGTGCGCTCGAGTTGGGCGTGCCCAGCTGCGTAGTGATTTTTGAGCCGCAGCCGCGAGAGTTCTTCGCCCCGGACACCGCTCCGGCGCGTCTGGCCCGCTTGCGAGACAAACTGCAGCTGCTGGCCGAAGAGGGCGTCGACCGGGTGCTGTGCCTGGCGTTCAATCAACGCCTGAGCAAACTCAGCGCCCGTGAATTCGTCGATACTATTCTGGTGGACGGCCTCGGTGTGCAGCATCTGGAGGTCGGCGACGATTTCCGTTTCGGCTGCGACCGGCTAGGGGATTTCGATTTCCTGCAACAGGCCGGCGTCCTTCAGGGGTTTACCGTCGAAGCGGCGCAGACCGTTGTGCTGGACGGCATACGTGTCAGCAGCACTCAGGTGCGTAACGCCCTGGCCGCTGCCGATTTTGCCTTGGCCGAGCGGCTGCTCGGTCGTCCGTACCGGATTGCCGGGCGGGTGCTGCATGGCCAGAAGCTGGCGCGCCAATTGGGTACGCCCACAGCCAACGTGCAGCTCAAGCGTCGTCGTGTGCCGCTGAGCGGGGTTTACCTGGTCAGCGTCGACATCGACGGCAAGACCTGGCCGGGCGTTGCCAATATTGGCGTGCGGCCAACGGTCGAAGGGGATGGCAAAGCCCACCTCGAAGTACACCTTTTAGATTTTGCCGGCGATCTGTATGACCGGCGTTTGACGGTGGTTTTCCACCACAAGCTGCGTGAAGAGCAGCGTTTCGCCTCTCTGGAGGCGCTTAAGACGGCGATCAATGCGGATATCGCCGCCGCCCGTGCCCTGTCGCACCTAGCGCCAATCGCTAATGAAGAGCCTTAAATGACCGACTATAAAGCCACGCTAAACCTTCCGGACACCGCCTTCCCAATGAAGGCCGGCCTGCCTCAGCGCGAACCGCAGATTCTGCAGCGCTGGGACAGCATTGGCCTGTACGGTAAGTTGCGCGAAATTGGCAAGGATCGTCCGAAGTTCGTACTTCACGACGGTCCTCCGTATGCCAACGGCACGATTCACATCGGTCATGCGCTGAACAAGATTCTCAAGGACATGATCATCCGCTCGAAAACCCTGTCGGGTTTCGACGCGCCTTATGTGCCGGGCTGGGATTGCCACGGTCTGCCGATCGAGCACAAAGTCGAAGTGACCCACGGCAAGAACCTGGGCGCGGACAAGACTCGCGAACTGTGCCGTGCCTACGCCACCGAGCAGATCGAAGGCCAGAAGTCCGAATTCATTCGTCTGGGCGTGTTGGGCGACTTCGCCAACCCGTACAAGACCATGGACTTCAAAAACGAAGCCGGTGAAATCCGCGCCCTGGCGGAAATCGTCAAGGGTGGCTTCGTGTTCAAGGGCCTGAAGCCTGTGAACTGGTGCTTTGACTGCGGTTCGGCCCTGGCTGAAGCGGAAGTCGAGTACGAGAACAAAAAATCCGCGACCATCGACGTGGCCTTCCCAATCGCTGATGAAGCCAAACTGGCTGCCGCGTTCGGTCTGCCATCGCTAAACAAACCTGCTTCGATCGTGATCTGGACCACCACCCCGTGGACTATTCCGGCCAACCAGGCGCTGAACGTTCACCCAGAGTTCAACTATGCCCTGGTCGACGTGGGCGACAAACTGCTGGTACTGGCTGAAGAGCTGGTCGAATCGTGCCTGGCCCGTTACAGCCTGGAAGGCTCGGTCATTGCGACCACCACCGGTAAGGCACTGGAGCTGATCAATTTCCGCCACCCGTTCTACGATCGTCTGTCGCCGGTTTACCTGGCTGATTACGTTGAACTGGGCGCAGGCACTGGCGTGGTTCACTCCGCGCCAGCCTACGGCGTCGACGACTTCGTGACCTGCAAAGCTTATGGCATGGTCAACGATGACATCCTCAATCCGGTGCAAAGTAACGGCGTGTACGCGACGTCGCTGGAGTTCTTCGGCGGCCAGTTCATCTGGAAGGCCAACCCGGCCATCGTCGACAAACTGACCGAAGTCGGCGCGTTGCTGCATACCACCACCATCGAACACAGCTACATGCACTGCTGGCGTCACAAGACCCCGCTGATCTATCGCGCCACCGCGCAATGGTTCATCGGCATGGACAAAGAGCCTGCAACCGGCGAAACCCTGCGCAAGCGGGCAATCAAGGCCATCGAAGAGACCAAATTCGTTCCGGCCTGGGGCCAGGCGCGTCTGCACTCGATGATCGCCAACCGTCCGGACTGGTGCATCTCCCGTCAGCGCAACTGGGGCGTACCGATCCCGTTCTTCCTGAACAAGGAAAGCGGCGAGCTGCATCCACGCACGGTCGAATTGATGGAAATCGTCGCCCAACGGGTCGAAGTCGAAGGCATCGAAGCCTGGTTCAAGATGGACGCCGCCGAATTGCTCGGGGAAGAAGCGCCGCTGTACGACAAGATCAGCGACACCCTGGACGTCTGGTTCGACTCGGGCACCACGCACTGGCACGTCTTGCGCGGCTCGCATTCGATAGGCCACGAAACCGGTCCGCGTGCCGACCTGTACCTGGAAGGTTCGGACCAGCACCGTGGCTGGTTCCACTCCTCGTTGCTGACCGGTTGTGCCATCGATGACCACGCGCCGTACCGCGAACTGCTGACCCACGGTTTCACCGTCGACGAGTCCGGCCGCAAAATGTCCAAGTCCTTGGGCAACGTGATCGCGCCGCAGAAGGTCAACGACACCCTGGGCGCCGATATCATGCGTCTGTGGGTCGCTTCCACTGACTACTCGGGTGAAATGGCGGTTTCCGAGCAGATCCTGCAACGTAGCGCGGATGCCTACCGGCGAATCCGTAACACCGCGCGTTTCCTGCTTTCCAACCTGACCGGTTTCAACCCGGCTACCGACATCCTGCCGGCCGAAGAAATGCTGGCGCTGGACCGTTGGGCCGTGGATCGCACCCTGCTGCTGCAACGCGAGTTGCAAGAGCACTACGGCGAATACCGCTTCTGGAATGTTTACTCCAAGATTCACAACTTCTGCGTGCAGGAGCTGGGTGGTTTCTACCTCGACATCATCAAGGACCGTCAGTACACCACTGGCGCCAACAGCAAAGCCCGTCGTTCGGCGCAAACCGCGCTGTATCACATCAGCGAAGCGCTGGTGCGCTGGATCGCGCCGATCCTGGCGTTCACCGCCGACGAGCTGTGGCAGTACCTGCCGGGCGAGCGTAATGAATCCGTCATGCTCAACACCTGGTACGAAGGCCTGACCGAACTGCCGGAAGGCTTCGAACTGGGGCGCGCCTACTGGGATCGCATCATGGACGTGAAGGTGGCGGTCAACAAGGAAATGGAAATCCAGCGCGCGGCCAAGGCCGTCGGTGGCAATCTGCAAGCCGAAGTGACGCTGTTCGCCGAAGAGTCCCTGAGCGCCGACCTGGCCAAGCTGAGCAACGAGTTGCGCTTTGTGCTGATCACCTCGACGGCCGCCGTTGCACCGTTCGTGCAGGCTCCGGCCGACGCAGTGGTCACCGAAGTTGGCGGCCTGAAGCTTAAAGTGGTCAAGTCGAGCCATGCCAAGTGCGCCCGTTGCTGGCATTGCCGTGAAGACGTTGGGGTAAACCCGGAACATCCGGAAATCTGCGGTCGTTGCGTCGACAACATCAGCGGCGCTGGCGAGGTCCGTCACTATGCCTAACGCCGTTGGCCGTTTCGGACGGCTGAGCTGGCTCTGGTTGAGTTTGCTGGTCCTGGTCATCGACCAGGCCAGCAAGTTCTACTTCGAAGGCTCGCTGAGCATGTACCAGCAAATCGTGGTGATCCCCGATTACTTCAGCTGGACCCTGGCCTACAATACCGGCGCGGCGTTCAGTTTCCTGGCTGACAGCTCGGGCTGGCAGCGCTGGCTGTTCGCCCTGATCGCGGTGGTGGTCAGTGCCGTGCTGGTGGTCTGGCTCAAGCGCCTGGGACGTAACGAAACCTGGCTGGCGGTCGCCTTGGCGCTGGTGCTGGGTGGCGCGCTGGGCAACCTGTACGACCGCATAGCCCTGGGCCATGTGATCGATTTCATTCTGGTGCATTGGCAGAACCGCTGGTATTTCCCGGCGTTCAACTTTGCCGACAGTGCAATCACTGTCGGTGCCGTAATGCTTGCACTGGATATGTTCAAAAGTAAGAAAACCGGAGAAGCCGTTCATGACTGAACAGTTATTGGCTGAGCATCGCATCGGCCAGAACACGGAAGTCACCTTGCACTTTGCATTGCGCCTGGAGAACGGCGACACCGTCGACAGTACCTTCGACAAAGCCCCGGCGACCTTCAAAGTTGGCGACGGCAGCCTGTTGCCAGGTTTCGAAGCGGCGCTGTTCGGCTTCAAGGCCGGCGACAAACGTACCTTGACCATTGCGCCGGAAAACGCCTTTGGTCAGCCGAACCCGCAAAACGTACAGAGCATCCCGCGCTCGCAGTTCAAGGATATGGAACTGTCGTCTGGCTTGCTGGTGATCTTCAACGATGCGGCCAATACTGAGCTGCCCGGTGTGGTGAAAGAATTCTGTAACGCCCAGGTGACCGTCGACTTCAATCACCCGCTGGCTGGCAAGACGCTGACCTTTGACGTGGAAATCATTTCCGTCAAAGCACTGTAAGAAACAAAGCAGACCTGTGGGAGCGGGTTTGCCCGCGATAGCGGTACATCAGCCGACATCCGAGTTGGCGATCAGGCCCTCATCGCGGGCAAGCCCGCTCCCACAGGGATTGCAATGATCCAATTTTTCGCGCGCAAGACACGAGGCACAGCATGCAAATCAAACTCGCCAATCCCCGTGGCTTCTGCGCCGGTGTGGACCGGGCGATCGAAATCGTCAACCGCGCCCTGGAAGTCTTCGGGCCGCCGATTTACGTGCGCCACGAAGTGGTTCACAACAAATTCGTCGTCGAAGACTTGCGCGCCCGTGGGGCGATCTTCGTCGAAGAACTGGATCAGGTACCGGACGACGTAATCGTGATCTTCAGCGCCCATGGCGTTTCCCAAGCCGTGCGTACCGAAGCCGCTGGCCGTGGTCTGAAGGTATTCGACGCGACCTGCCCGCTGGTGACCAAGGTGCACATCGAAGTCGCGCGTTACAGCCGCGACGGCCGTGAATGCATCCTTATCGGCCATGCCGGTCACCCGGAAGTCGAAGGCACCATGGGCCAGTACGATGGCAGCAATGGTGGTGCGATCTATCTGGTCGAGGACGAGAAAGACGTCGCCGCGTTGCAGGTGAACAACCCTGAGAAACTGGCCTTCGTTACCCAGACCACCCTGTCCATGGACGATACCAGTCGCGTGATCGACGCCCTGCGTACACGTTTCCCGGCGATCGGCGGTCCACGCAAGGACGACATCTGCTACGCCACGCAAAACCGCCAGGACGCCGTGAAGCAACTGGCGGACGAATGCGACGTGGTGCTGGTGGTCGGCAGCCCGAACAGTTCCAACTCCAATCGCCTGCGTGAACTGGCGGAGCGCATGGCCACTCCGGCCTATCTGATCGATGGCGCCGAAGACCTGCAAAAGAGCTGGTTCGATGGTGTCGAGCGTATTGGCATCACCGCTGGTGCCTCCGCGCCGGAAGTTCTGGTGCGTGGCGTGATCCGACAGTTGCAGGCTTGGGGGGCCACCGGGGCTGACGAGCTGGCCGGTCGCGAGGAGAACATCACGTTCTCCATGCCTAAAGAGTTGCGCGTGCGCTCTTTGCCTTAACGCTTTTTTGCTTAGCGCACAGCACCTGTTCAGTTTTATCGCTGCGCAGGCTGACGCGACCGGTCCGGGCCAGTACCACCTGGAGCTGACTCACCGGTTCGTGGCGTGCGCATAAGTGCAATGTCCCCGCTTGAAAGGCCCGTCCGGGCATCAACGGTTCGCCCAGACTGCTGAAGCGCACGAAACGTTTGACCCCCCAATTGCCGACAATCGGCAACCGGGTGCTACTCGCGTGCTCTATCAGTAGCGGATTGCTGCTGTCCTCCGGGCCTTTACCGCTGACATCCAGAATGATCCGCCAACCCTGGCCCCAGTCGCCGTTGATGCCGTGTATCACCACGCTCTGATTGCGGGTGATAGCCGCGGTTCTGGCAGTACGCATACCGCTGACAATCGACTGCGCGGCCTGCTCTCGATGGTTTGATTCTGTCAGTGCAGCGAATGCCGGGCTGACCAACAGCAGAACAATCCCGACAATTGTCAGTCCCATGAGCAGTTCGATCAGGCTGAAACCTTGCTGATGCATGTTATCTCCCTCCCTGGAGTACTGCGGCCCGCGCGATCCGCGCGCGGTAATGGCAAAACAACCGTACATCTGCCGGTCGAATGTTCTAGCGTGTAGAAGCAGGTATAGCCGACGGCAACGGAGGGCACCGATGGATCATCGTACAAAAGGTTTCACGCTGATCGAGCTGCTGATCACGCTCGCCGTGTTTCTGATTCTGATTACCCTGGCCGTTCCGGCGTTTAACCGCTCGGTGCAAAACACCAAGGCCGATACCGAAATCGGCGACCTGCAACGCGCGCTCAATTTCGCCCGGCTTGAGGCGATTGACCGGGGTCTGACCACCCGGGTTCGCCCGACAGCCGGCGGCAGCGTCTGGACCGGCGAGCTGGCCGTTTATGACGGTACTGGCAATCCGGCTAATGTATTGCGGGTTGTTCCAGCGATGAGCAGTGGTGCAACTCTGACGCTAACCTCAGGAGTGACCGCTATTGATTTCAACAATCTGGGCGGTTTGTCGGCACCGTCCACGGCCGTCGTGATCAGTTATGTACTGGGGGCACAGAACAGGACGCTGAATGTGTGTTTGAACGGACGAATTCTATTGGGTGGAAGCTGCGGATGAGGGGTTGGAGCAAGCGCGCACAGGAGGGCATGACGCTGATCGAGGTATTGGTCGCGTTGTTGGTTTTGGCCGTGGGGTTATTGGGCGCGGCGGCGATTCAGCTCAATGCGCTGAAGTACACCGACAGCTCGCGGATGACCAGCCAGGCGAGTTTTATCGCTTACGACATGATGGACCGCATTCGTGCCAACTCCGGCGCCGATTACACCATCACGCCACCGACCTCCGGCAACCTGAGCGTGGCCCGGGATCAGGACCTTTACGACTTCACCTCCAACATCGTCAATTTCGGCGGCGCCACGGCGACCGGCAGCATTACCCGCAACCAGCGGGTATACACCATCACCATTACCTGGGACGACTCACGGGCCGCCAATAGCGCCGACTCGCGCCGCAGCTTCGTCCTCACCAGTCGCGCCACCGTCGATCCGGCCACAACACCATGATCAGAACCAGCAAAGGCTTCGGCCTGATCGAGTTACTGATCGCCCTGGCGTTGAGTCTGGTCGTGGTTCTTGGCGTGGCGCAGATCTTCATCGCCGCTAAAAATACCTACGTCAGCCAGAGCACTGCCGCCGGCATGCAGGAAGATGCACGGTTCGTCCTGAGCAAGATGATTCAGGAAATCCGCATGGTCGGCATGTTCGGTTGCCTGGGCACGATTATCGATGCCAGCTCGGCAGGGAGCTTCAATGCCAGTCAGATCACGCCGATCAGTTGGGACAATGCCAACCTCAAATTAACGCTTGTCACCGCCGATGTCGGCGGCAGTGGCGGAACGCCGACCTGGACGGTCATTTCGGACTGTCGTAACACTGCAACGGCCTACTCCGGTCCACGAACGACCACATCCGGGCAGTTGGCGTTTCCGATCCGGCGGTTGGTCTACAGCTTCAGCAACAACCAACTGCTGATGGGCTCTGGTGCCGGCACGCCGACGCAGCAGGTGCTGGTGAACAATGTCCGCGAGTTCAAGGTGAGCTTCGGCCTTGCCAGCTCCGCCACAGATACGGCCGCTTCCAGCTACAGCAGCAACCCGTCCGATCCGGCACGGATCCGAAGTGTGCGACTGACCCTGACACTGAGCGACCCGAACCACCGGGTCAGCGATCAAACCTTCAACGTGGTTGCCGCCTTGCGCAACCGGTTGCCATGAGGGGAGGGCCGATGAATATTTCTCCCACGCCCCCTCACGCCCAGCGCGGCATGGCGCTGTTGGTCAGCCTGGTGTTTCTTCTGGTGCTGACCTTGATTGGTCTTTCGTCGATGCAGAGCGCTACGTTGCAGGAAAAAATGGCCGGCAGCGTGATCCTGCGCAACCAGTCATTCCAGGGGGCGGAAGCGGCATTGCGTATCGGCGAAAGCGCGGTGCAACTGAACACCTATTCATTACCGGTTTGCAGCGGTACCAGCCAATGCGCGCCGCCGGCCGAGGCCTCGATCATTACCGCCGCCGGCTTCAACTCCACCTCGGGAGTGACCTGGATCGCCGCCGGCAACGGCTTTTACGGGGTGCAGAACATTGGGACGACCCTGACGGCCGTGAACGTACCGAGCAACACGTCGGCAACGCTGTACCGGGTGACCGCCGTGGGCATCGCGGGCAATTCGCGCAGTGTGGTGGAGAGTATCTATGCGAAGTACTGAGACCCGCCCAGGCTGGCGCCGCTGGTTATTGCAGCTGTTTTTCGGCGCGGCATCGAGCCTTTATCTGGCAGCGCCGGCTTACGCCTTCACGCCCTCGGATTCGCCGCTGTTGAACGCCGCCGCCGTGGCACCCAATGTAATGCTGTTACTTGATGATTCGGCGAGCATGAACAGCATTATCTGGGCGGCAGGTTTCGATCCGACCCTCTCACGCCCCCCGGTGGCTATTTGCCTTTCGAATGGTTCGTGCTTGAAAGGTCGCGAACTCGACATGACCGATAACAATATTGCCCTGTCGAGTTTGACTCATGGGACATGTACGAAGGATGGATGGTACGGGTTTTATAAAAACAGCCTTCTCGGTCTGGAATCACTTTGCCTGAAGCTTCCCGATCCGGTGGGGCGCGAAGACACGCTCTATTCGGCTAAATACTTGTCGTACCTGATCAGCCTGGCCAACAACGCCGACCGGGATTTCACCGATGGTTCGATTCCCAATGATTACCGGATGAACGTGGCGCGCAACGTTTCCAAGACGTTGGTGACCAGCAACCGCTCGCTACGCATCGGTCTGGCAACATTCAACCTGGCGGTCGGCAACCATAAGAATGACGGCGGTTACATCGTCCGCTCGATCAGTGATTTGTCGGCCGCCAGCGGCACCGTGACCCAGGCTGAGGCCGATGCCAACTACAATGAATTGATTGCCGGAATCGATGAACTGAGCGCCCAGGCCAGTACACCCCTGGCTGAAGCCTATTACGAGATCACCCGTTATTTTCGTGGCATGACGCCGTACAACAACTCGACGCCCACCACCTACACCAGCCCGATTCAGTATCGCTGCCAGAGAAATTATGGCGTGGTAATCACAGGTGGTTTGCCAACCTTCGACCATACCTTTCCGACTGACGATCCGCTGGGTGGCAACCAGTTACCGAACTGGGATGGTATCAGCAGTAATGACGGGGCCGATCGTTTCGGCGACAAGGAGGGCGATACCCTGTTCCTGGATGACATCGCCAAGTTCGCCTTCGACATCGACATGCGCTCCACTGGAACCGATGCCACGGGCAAGAGCTGGAATGCCCCGGATTTTTCAAAACAAAACATGAATACCTATACCCTGGGTTTCACTGCGGCAAACCAGATGCTGGCGGACGCCGCGACCTATGGGCAGGGCAAGTATTACCAGGCGATCGACGGCGCCGAGCTCAACAGCGCATTGTCTTCAGCCTTGAGCGATATCACCTCCAGAGCGGGCTCTGGCGGCAGCGGTGTGACCAATGGCACGACCCTGACCAGCAATTCGAACTACTTCCAGACCAGCTACGACCCCAAGGACTGGCGCGGCACCGTGAAATCTTTTGGCTTCACCTCGGCGGGTGCGGTGAACACAGCCGCGGTGCTGTGGACGACCGATACCACCATCGTGCCCGGTGCTACCGCCCCGACTTACCAGTCCTGGAATACCCTGACCAACTCCGTTGTTAGCTTGGCCTACAGCAATTTCTCCCCGGCGCAGCAAGCTTCTCTAAGCCAGAGCCTGCCCGTCGGTATTACCGGCAGCGATCTGGTGGAGTGGAGCAAGGGCATCCACAAAAGCGGGTTGAGAGCGCGCAGTGTATTGCTTGGCGATATCATCAATTCGCCTCTCGTACTGGCTGCACCCACGGACCAGACCGCGTCCGATCTGGTGGGCGATACCACCTACAGCGCTTACCTCGCCACCAAAGCCGCCAATATGAACGCCAGCCTGGTGGTGAACGCCAACGATGGCTTTGTAAACGTCATCAACTCGACCAACGGTACAAGGCGTTACGGCTATATGCCCTCCAGCGTGTTGCCGTCATTGCGCTACATTGCTGATCCCACTTATATCAACGGTGTGAGCCACAAATATCTGGTCGACGGTCAGGTCGGCGTGTTCGATGCCCAACTTGACAGCACCTGGAAAACCCTGGCGATGGGTGGAACAGGGGCGGGCGGAAAAACCTTCTATGCGTTGCAATTGTTCGACGCCTCGGCCGGTAATTCGACTAAGGCGTTGTGGGAAATCAGCGCGCCGGCCACGCCCAGTACGGCAAACGTTTTCAATGATCTGGGTTATGCCTATGCGCGCCCAGAAGTGGCACGCTTGGCCGATGGTCGCTGGGCCGCGTTTATCTCCAATGGTTATGGCAGCAACTCCGGGGTGGCTGCACTGTATGTGGTGGATATCCGCGATGGCTCGCTGATCAGGAAAATCGTGGTCGACAGCACAGAAACCACTAACGGTCTGTCGTCGGTGAAGCTCAGGGTCAATTCGCAGAATGTGGTGCAGGCTGCCTATGGTGGCGACCTGAAAGGGCGGTTGTGGAAGTTCGATTTGAGTGGCACCACCACCGAAACCTGGGGGGTGGGGTTTTCCGGCAAGCCGTTGTTCACCACGGCGGGCGGCGCAACCCAGCCGATCACCGTACAACCGCTGCTCGCCGATCACGCATTGGGCGGCAAGCAAGTGTTTTTCGGCACCGGCAAACTCAATGAAGCCGCCGACAAGACCAGCAAGGATCTACAGGCGTTTTATGCGGTATGGGATGCCGAAGGAGGCGCGGGGCAATTCACTACTTCCAGCCTGCAGGCGCAGGCGGTGACCGGCGTGTTCTCTGGCAGCAGCGGGCAATTCATCACCACCAGCCAGAACGAAGTGATCTACCCGGCAAAAAAAGGCTGGTACTTGCCGCTGGTCTACAACAACGTACTGACCGGGGAGCGAGTGATCAATCAGGCCAGCCTGGTGTCGGGGCGAATCGTATTTACCACGGCCAGTATGGATACCGTTGACCCTTGCGCCAGCTTCGGCTCTGGCAAACTGGTCGAACTCGATGCGTTCAGCGGTAAAATGCTCAATTACGCTGTGCTCGATACCAATGCCGACGGGGTGGTCGACAGCGCCGACACGATTTCCAGCGGGGTGATTTTCACCGGTGGTATCCCGACCCTGAACGCGGTCGTCAACGACGCAACCCGCAAGGTTGTAAACGACTCCAGTGGTGGCGTGACCACACTGGTGGAAAAATCCGGTGGCGGCAGCGGCCGTCGCATCATGTGGCGACAAATACAGTAAGTGAGAGTTGAGGCATGCGCAGATCCAACCGAGGCTTTACCCTGATCGAAATCATGATCGTGATTGCGATCATCGGGATCGTCATCACCATTGGCTATCCAAGTCTCACCGAGTACGTGAAAAAGGGGCGCCGAGCGGAAGTGGCCGGGCTGCTTTCCGAGCAGGCACACATCCTTGAGCGCTTTTATTCGAAGAATAATGTCTACACCAATGCCACCGGTCTGAGCGCCGGCAATGATTTCTACACCATCACTCCGACCCTGACCGATCAGACCTTCCTGCTGACGGCAACACGCAAGGCCGGTTCGACCATGGCGAGTGACAAGTGCGGTGATTTCACTCTCACCAATACCGGCGTCAGAAGCATGGTCAATGCCACGTCCGGTCTGACCACCAAGGATTGCTGGGGTCGTTGAGGTTATCTTTCCGGGCGCCCTTTACGCCCTCTGTCTATTGAACGGTTGGATCAGAACATGAGCAGGCAACAGCAAGTGGTGATTGTCGGCGGCGGGGTGATTGGCCTGCTGACGGCGTTCAATCTCGCGTCCGAAGTACAGAGCGTCGTGCTGCTGGACCGCTCGAATGTCGGTCAGGAGTCGTCCTGGGCCGGGGGCGGGATTGTTTCGCCACTCTATCCGTGGCGCTACAGCCCGGCAGTCACTGCACTGGCTCATTGGTCCCAGGATTTTTATCCACAGCTGGCGGAACGCCTGTTCACCGCCACGGGTGTCGATCCTGAAGTGCATACCACCGGATTGTACTGGCTGGACCTGGATGACGAAGCCGAAGCGCTTGCCTGGGCCAAACGGGAAAACCGCCCGTTGCGGGCTGTGGATATCTCCGCCGCACACGATGCGGTGCCGGTATTGGGCGCCGGTTTTTCCCGGGCGATCTACATGGCCGATGTGGCCAATGTGCGTAATCCACGGCTGGTGAAGTCCCTCAAGGCAGCGTTGCTGGCGCTGCCGAACGTGACGATTCATGAGCAGTGCGAGGTCAGCGGATTTATCCGTGAAGGTGCTACGGTGGTCGGGGTACAGACCTCGATGGGCGCCATTACGGGGGATCAGGTGGTCCTGACGGCTGGGGCCTGGAGCGGTGACTTGCTGAAAAAACTGGGCCTGGAATTGCCGGTCGAGCCGGTCAAAGGCCAGATGATTCTCTACAAGTGCGCGGCCGACTTCCTTCCGAGCATGGTCCTGGCCAAGGGGCGTTATGCCATTCCTCGGCGTGACGGGCACATCCTGATCGGCAGTACGCTGGAGCATGAAGGCTTCGATAAAACGCCGACTGACACAGCGCTTCAAAGCCTGAAGGCGTCAGCGGTGGAATTGATTCCGGCGCTGGCGGATGCCGAGGTGGTGGGGCATTGGGCCGGGCTACGGCCGGGGTCGCCGGAGGGGATTCCCTATATCGGTCGGGTGCCGGGGTTTGAGGGGCTTTGGCTCAACTGCGGGCACTACCGAAACGGCTTGGTGCTGGCGCCGGCGTCGTGTCAGTTGTTTGCCGATGTGATGCTGGGGCGGGCACCGATTATCGATCCGGCGCCGTATGCACCGGCTGGGCGTATTTGACCGCATGATTTTTGTTGTCGGGCAGAACGCCTTCGCGGGCAAGCCTCGCTCCTACAGGTTTGAGTCGATCAATAAGTTTGTGAACGATATCAACCTGTAGGAGCGAGGCTTGCCCGCGAAGAGGCCCTCAATCCAGCCCCAATTTCTTGAGCCTGTAACGCATCGACCGAAACGACAGATTCAACCGCTGAGCCGCCGCTGTGCGGTTCCAGCGGGTTTCTTCCAAAGCCTGGAGGATGAGTTTGCGTTCGACGTTTTCCAGATAAGCTTCCAGGTTGTCGATCTGCGTCAGGTCTGGCACATCGCCGTCCGGGTTGCAGTTGCCCTCGGCCAGCCGCAAGTCGCTGGCGTCAATTTGTTTGTTTTCGCATAAGGTGTGAGCCCGCTCAAGCATGTTCTCCAATTCCCGCACGTTTCCTGGGAAACGATAGTTTTTCAGTGCTTCGAGGGCTTGCGGGTGGAGTTTTGTCGCGGGTTGGCCAGTGCCAGTTACCAACCGCTTGAGCATATTGTTGGCCAGAAGCTCAATGTCGTCGCGGCGTTCGCGCAAGGGCGGCACCCGCAATTCGATCACATTAAGGCGATAGTACAAGTCTTGGCGAAAGCGTTCGGCGGCGACTTCTGTATCGAGGTCTTTGTGGGTGGCGCAAAGAATGCGTACATCCACCACGGTTTCCTGCTGTCCACCGATGCTGCGCACGGCTTTCTCTTGAATGGCGCGCAAAAGTTTGACTTGCATTGCCAATGGCAGGTCTGCCACCTCATCGAGAAACAAAGTACCGCCATGGGCGGCCTGAAATAACCCGGGTTTGTCTTCGATAGCGCCGCTGAAACTGCCTTTTCGATGGCCGAAAAATTCGCTTTCCATCAATTCTGACGGGATCGCCCCGCAGTTCACTGGCACGAACGGTCGGCTGGCGCGCGGGCCTTGGTCGTGGATCAGTCGGGCAACCAGCTCCTTGCCGCTACCGGATTCGCCGCTGATGTACACCGGAGCCTGGCTGCGGGCGAGTTTGTCGATTTGTTTACGCAGGCTGCGCATCGGCAGTGAGTCACCCAGCAGCCGCCGGTCAATGGCGCTGCTGGCACCGCTGGGTGCCGGCAAACTCAAAGCGCTGGTGACCAGTTCGCGCAGGCGGGTGAGGTCAACGGGTTTGGTCAGAAAGTCGAAGGCGCCAGCCTTGAGGGCGTTGATTGCCGTTTCCAGGCTGCCATAGGCGGTAATCATCGCCACTGGCACTTGCGCATAGCGCTGCTGGATGTGCTGTACCAGCGCCAGACCGGTGCCGTCGGGCAGGCGCATGTCGGTCAGGCACAGATCGAACGCCTCCCGCGCCAGCAGTGCTTGCGCTTCTGCGAGGTTGCGCGCACTAAAGGTGTCAAGTTTCATCCGTCCCAGGGTTATTTCCAGGAGTTCGCGGATATCCGGCTCATCGTCGACGATCAGGATTTTTTGCCGTGGGCTCATGTTCAACTTTGTTTCCGTCCGTGAGCAAAGGTGATGCGAAAGCAGCCGCCGCCTTGGCGTGGGTTGAAGTCTAGGCGGGCTTGATTGCTTTCGCACAGCTCACGGGACAGATAAAGCCCCAGGCCAGTACCCTGGCTGCTGGTGGTGAAGAACGGTTCGAACAGATGCGAACGCTGGTCCGGCGCCACGCCGGGGCCATCGTCCAGGACTTCAAGGATCGGCAACTGGCTGTCCGAGTCAATAAACAACTCGAGCCAGACCTGCGCCTGATAATGGTGCAGGGCACTATGGTGCCAGGCGTTGCGCAACAGATTGTCGAGAATCTGTGTCAGCTGATTCGGATCCATCAAGGTTCTGAAGTCTCCGCCACCGATTCGCAGGTGAATGTGCTGACGCTCGGTTGCCCCCTCGCGGACTTCGGCCACGAAGTGCTCCAGCCATGGTCGCAAATTCAGCCGTTGCGCCACGGTTCGCTGGCGACGGGACAGCTGCAGGACGTTTTCGATTACCCGATTCATTCGCTGAGAGTGGTCTTGAATAATCTGCGTCAGACGCCGATCCGTGCTGTTCAGTTCCTCGGATTCCTGCAGTAACTGCGCGGCATGACTAATGGCGCCTAGTGGATTGCGGATCTCATGGGCAATACCGGCAGTCAGGCGGCCGAGGGCGACGAGTTTAAGTTGTTGGGCCTGCTGGGCGATTTGGGCAATGTCTTCGAGAAAAACCAGCGTCTGGTGGTGTGGGCTTTGGTCCAGGGCAATGAAGCTCGGTTGCAGCTCCAGGCCGTTGCTGGCGATTTTCAGGCTTTGCGGGCGCAAAGTCGGATTGTTGAACCACAGTTGGAGTCGTTCGACCAACGGCATCGAATGGTCGTCGATCAGTTGTCCATCGAGTTTTTCCCGACCCAGCAAGGTCAAGGCGCTGTGATTGGCCAATTGCACACGCCGTTGCTCGTCGAGCACCAGAATGCCCGTGCGCATACGTTGCAAAATCAACGCGTTGAGGGCTTCAAGGCCGAGCACTTCACTGGCTCGCTGCTCGGCCAGGGTTTCGCTGACTTCAATTCTTCGGATCAAGCCTTGCACCAGCAAGGCCGCGATAAAACACAGGGCGCCGAGCGTGCCGATTTGCAGGTAGTCGTTGGGGCTGGTGGGGTGGCTGAAGCTCAGAAGGAAGCTCAAACCCACGATGCCGAGGGCGCCAACAGCCGCAATCAGCAGGCCGATGCGCCCGCGCAGCAGGGTATTGCTGATGACCACCGACACGATCAACAGGTTGCCAATGGCGCTGGGCATGCCGCCAGCGGCATAAAACAGACCGCATAGCAGCAGGACATCGACCAGCGCCAGACCGAACAACTGCGCCGGGCGCCGGGTGTTCTCCAGAAAGACCACCAGCAGGATATTCAGCACCAGGTACAACCAGCTGCCGTTGCGCAGCAAGTCGTCATTGGCAAACGTCAGCAACTGGTTGTCCATGTTGCTGGAGATCAACAGCACCAAAGTGATACCGATGCTTAATCGGTAGAGGTGATAGAGGCGCAGCAGTCGCTGGGCCTGTTTGTTGCCTGGACTGGGCGTCTCAGCGATCACTGGAGCCCGGGCCTTGCTCAAGGTGAGCCTGGCTGCAATACCACTGTTGTTGAAGGCTCAGCGCGCGGTCGCGGGGAAGATGTACGCCGCAATGAGCGCAGCGGACCATGGGTGGCGCGTCTTGCTCTCGCGGCGTGTTGGCGCCCGAAACCGGCGCCTTGAATTTGCGCCAGAGCCATACCGCAGCGGCAATCAGGGCGATCCAGAATAATAAACGAAGCATGGTGAGCTGCTTTTTGACGAGTGAATTGGCAGTTTAGCCAAGGACATGGCAGGCGCACAGTGCAATTGAAGAGCGGAAATAAAAAAGGGAGACCCGAAAGTCTCCCTTTTATGCACAACCTGGTATGTCAGTCGAACACGCCGAAAGTCATGTAGCTGAACCACGAGCGGTCGGTGTTGTTGGCTTCGGACTCGTGCTGCTCTTCTTCGATCACCTCGCCGTCTTCATCTTTAGGCTTGAGCTCGTTCGGAATCGCGTCCTTGGCGTCCTGGAACTGTCGCTGCACGTCCTGGTTGGCGCGGGTTTCACCTGGCGGCAGCGGTGGGCGGGATTCGATCAGGCCCAGCGTGGCCTTGCTCAGCCATGAACGGTTGTCGGCTTCGTCCTTCGAAGGCACGAACTGACCGTCCACCAGGCTTGGGTGGTTCGGGTAGTTGAGCTTCAGGGTTTCGAGGGTGGTCGCGGCCAGTTCGTCCAGGTGCAGACGCTGGTAGGCTTCAGTCATCACTGCCAGGCCGTCACCGACCGAAGGGGTTTCCTGGAAGTTTTCCACCACGTAACGACCACGGTTCGCGGCGGCGACATAGGCCTGACGGGTCAGGTAATAGTCGGCAACGTGAATCTCGTAGGAAGCCAGCAAATTGCGCAGGTAGATCATGCGCTGCTTGGCATCCGGCGAGTAGCGGCTGTTCGGGAAGCGGCTGGTCAGCTGGGCAAACTCGTTGTAGGAGTCGCGAGCGGCGCCCGGGTCACGCTTGGTCATGTCCAGCGGCAGGAAGCGCGCGAGCAGGCCGACGTCCTGGTCGAAAGACGTCAGACCTTTGAGGTAATAGGCGTAATCGACATTCGGATGCTGCGGGTGCAGGCGGATGAAACGCTCGGCGGCGGATTTTGCAGCCTCTGGCTCGGTATTCTTGTAGTTGGCGTAGATGAGCTCAAGTTGAGCCTGATCGGCGTAGCGACCGAACGGATAACGCGACTCCAGGGCCTTGAGCTTGGCTGTGGCGGCGGTGTAGCTATTGTTGTCCAGATCGTGCTGAGCCTGCTGGTACAGCTCGACTTCGCTCAGGTTTTCGTCTACGACTTCCTTCGATGAGCAAGCAGCGGTCAATGCGAGGATGGCGATCAGCAGCAGGTGTTTCACTTGCATGGCGGCTTGCGTCCCTATGACGGCCGCTGTCTTGGGCGGGGCCGTCCTGTTATGATGAGTGCCCCGTTGAAAAGCCTCGGGGCAAAAGACGCCGTATTTAACCACAAGCGCGCAGCCGAAACCAAAGGCTGTGCCGACGCCTAGTCTGAGCATGTCCGATAAAATTGAACTTCGCGCAGAGGTGCCGTCCGAATTGGGCGGCCAACGCCTCGATCAAGTCGCCGCACAACTATTCGCTGAGCACTCGCGCTCGCGCCTTTCCGCCTGGATCAAAGACGGCCGCCTGACTGTGGATGGGGCGGTAATCCGCCCGCGAGACATCGTTCACGGTGGCGCCATCCTTGAACTCACTGCCGAGCAGGAAGCTCAAGGCGAATGGATCGCTCAAGACATCGAGCTGGACATCGTCTATGAAGACGACGACATCCTGGTGATCAACAAGCCTGCAGGCCTGGTGGTGCATCCTGCCGCCGGTCACGCCGATGGCACCTTGCTCAACGCCTTGCTGCACCACGTGCCGGACATTATCAATGTGCCCCGCGCCGGTATCGTGCATCGCCTGGACAAGGACACCACCGGGCTGATGGTGGTGGCCAAGACCATTCAGGCACAAACACAACTTGTCACGCAATTGCAGAGCCGCAGCGTAAGCCGGATCTATGAATGCATCGTGATCGGTGTGGTGACCGCCGGCGGCAAGATCAACGCGCCGATCGGTCGTCATGGCCAGCAACGCCAGCGCATGGCCGTAATGGAAGGTGGCAAGCAAGCCGTCAGCCACTACCGCGTGCTCGAGCGTTTCCGTTCCCACACCCACGTGCGGGTCAAGCTGGAAACCGGTCGTACGCACCAGATTCGCGTGCACATGGCGCACATCAACTACCCGTTGGTCGGGGATCCTGCCTACGGCGGTCGTTTCCGAATTCCACCGGCTGCCAGTGTGACCATGGTCGAATCCTTGAAGAATTTCCCGCGTCAGGCGCTGCATGCGCGATTCCTGGAGTTGGATCATCCGACCACCGGTAAACGCATGAGCTGGGAATCGCCATTGCCGGATGACTTCGTCTGGTTGCTGTCGCTGCTCAAGCAAGACCGTGAGGCGTTCATCGGATGAGTGACTGGCTGATTCCCGACTGGCCTGCGCCTGCCGGGGTAAAAGCCTGCGTTACCACCCGTGCGGGCGGCGTCAGCCTGGCGCCGTTCGACAGCCTCAACCTGGGCGATCACGTTGACGACAGCCCTGAAGCCGTCGCCGAGAACCGCCGTCGCCTCACCGATCACTTCTCTATTCAACCGGCCTGGTTAAAGCAGGTTCACGGTATTGTCGTGGTCCAGGCTGACCCAGGCCTGGTAGCCACTGCCGATGCGAGCTGGACGTCAACACCCGGTATCGCCTGCACCGCGATGACCGCTGATTGCCTGCCAGCGCTGTTCTGCGACCGTGCCGGCACTCGCGTAGCAGCGGCCCACGCCGGTTGGCGCGGGTTGGCGGCGGGTGTGCTGGAGGCGACGCTCGACAGTCTGGCCGTGCCGCCTCAAGACGTGCTGGTCTGGCTTGGCCCGGCCATTGGCCCACAAGCCTTTGAGGTCGGCCCGGAAGTGCGCGAAACCTTCGTCGAGCAATTGCCCGAAACCGCCAAAGCCTTTGTACCAAGCCACAACGCCGGCAAGTTCATGGCCGACATTTATGAGCTGGCGCGTTTGCGCCTGGCCGCTCGCGGTGTTACTGCTGTTTATGGTGGCGGTTTTTGCACCGTGACCGATCCTCGTTTCTTTTCTTACCGCCGCAGTCCACGCACCGGTCGGTTTGCCTCTCTGGTCTGGCTCGAACGCTAAGCTTCTCTGATCTGCATCAATATCTCGACGCTTGAATCTTCCAGAATCGACCGCATCTATAGCGGTATCTGGCAGGTTTCTTCATTCAGGATGTTTATAGGTCCGGCCTGCTCAAAAGGAAGGTGACCCATGCGTATAGACCGTTTAACCAGCAAGTTGCAGTTAGCCTTGTCCGACGCCCAATCCCTGGCCGTCGGCCTCGACCATCCGGCCATTGAGCCGGCGCATTTGATGCAGGCTATGCTTGAGCAGCAAGGCGGTTCGATCAAACCCCTGCTGATGCAAGTGGGTTTCGACGTCAACAGCTTGCGCAAGGAGCTGACCAAAGCTCTCGATCAGCTACCAAAAATCCAGAACCCCACCGGCGACGTGAACATGTCCCAGGATCTGGCGCGCCTGCTCAACCAGGCTGACCGCCTGGCCCAGCAGAAGGGTGACCAATTCATCTCCAGCGAACTGGTGCTGCTCGCCGCGATGGACGAGAACAGCAAACTCGGCAAATTGTTGCTGAGCCAAGGCGTAAGTAAAAAAGCCCTGGAAAATGCGATCAACAACCTGCGCGGCGGTGAGGCCGTCAATGACGCCAACCACGAAGAGTCACGCCAGGCGCTCGACAAATACACCATTGACCTGACCAAGCGCGCCGAAGAAGGCAAGCTCGATCCAGTGATCGGCCGTGACGACGAAATTCGTCGCACCATTCAGGTTCTGCAACGCCGCACCAAGAACAACCCGGTCCTGATCGGTGAGCCTGGCGTGGGTAAAACCGCCATCGCCGAAGGCCTGGCCCAGCGCATCATCAATGGCGAAGTCCCGGATGGCCTGAGAGGCAAGCGTCTGTTGTCCCTGGACATGGGGGCTTTGATTGCTGGTGCCAAATACCGCGGCGAGTTTGAAGAACGCCTCAAGTCCCTGCTCAACGAACTGTCGAAGCAGGAAGGGCAGATCATTCTGTTCATCGACGAACTGCACACCATGGTCGGCGCCGGCAAGGGCGAAGGTTCGATGGATGCGGGCAACATGCTCAAGCCAGCGTTGGCCCGTGGTGAGCTGCATTGCGTCGGCGCGACCACGCTCAACGAATACCGCCAATATATAGAGAAGGACGCGGCCCTCGAACGGCGCTTCCAGAAAGTCCTGGTGGATGAGCCGAGCGAAGAAGACACCATCGCCATTCTGCGTGGCCTGAAAGAGCGTTACGAGGTTCACCACAAGGTGGCGATCACCGACGGCGCGATTATCGCCGCGGCCAAGCTCAGTCATCGCTACATCACTGACCGCCAGCTGCCGGACAAGGCCATCGACCTGATCGACGAAGCCGCCAGCCGCATCCGCATGGAGATCGACTCCAAGCCCGAAGTGCTGGACCGTCTGGAGCGTCGTTTGATTCAGCTGAAGGTGGAATCCCAGGCGCTGAAGAAAGAAAGCGACGACGCGGCGAAGAAACGTCTGGAAAAACTGCAGGAAGAAATCGCCCGTCACGAGCGTGAGTATTCGGACCTCGAGGAAATCTGGAACTCGGAAAAAGCCGAAGTCCATGGTTCGGCGCAGATCCAGCAGAAAATCGAGCAATCCCGTCAGGAGCTGGAAGCCGCACGCCGTAAAGGCGACCTGAACCGCATGGCCGAGCTGCAATACGGCGTGATCCCGGACCTGGAGCGCAGCCTGCAAATGGTCGACCAGCACGGCAAAAGCGAAAACCAGTTGTTGCGCAGCAAGGTGACTGAAGAAGAGATCGCTGAAGTCGTGTCGAAGTGGACCGGCATCCCCGTGGCGAAAATGCTCGAGGGCGAGCGCGAAAAACTGATGAAGATGGAAAGTCTGCTGCATCAGCGTGTGATTGGTCAGGACGAGGCGGTGATCGCTGTCTCCAACGCGGTGCGACGTTCCCGCGCCGGGTTGTCCGACCCGAATCGCCCGAGCGGCTCGTTCATGTTTCTCGGCCCGACCGGTGTCGGTAAAACCGAGCTGTGCAAGGCGCTGGCCGAGTTCCTGTTCGATACCGAAGAAGCGATGGTGCGGATCGACATGTCCGAGTTCATGGAGAAACATTCCGTGGCTCGACTGATCGGTGCACCACCGGGCTACGTCGGCTATGAAGAGGGCGGTTACCTGACCGAGGCCGTGCGTCGCAAGCCTTACTCGGTGATTCTCCTGGACGAGGTCGAGAAGGCCCATCCGGATGTGTTCAACATTTTGCTGCAAGTGCTCGAGGATGGCCGTTTGACCGACAGCCATGGCCGCACGGTGGATTTCAAGAATACCGTGATCGTCATGACCTCCAACCTCGGCTCGGTGCAGATCCAGGAACTGATCGGGGATCGCGAAGCGCAACGCGCCGCGGTGATGGATGCGATTTCCACGCACTTCCGGCCGGAGTTCATCAACCGGGTCGACGAAGTGGTGATTTTCGAGCCGCTGGCTCGTGATCAGATCGCCGGCATTACCGAGATCCAGTTGGGTCGCCTGCGTAGCCGCCTGACTGAGCGCGAGCTGAAGCTTGAGCTGAGCCCGGAAGCGATGGACAAGCTGATTGCCGTCGGTTACGACCCTGTGTATGGCGCACGGCCGCTGAAACGGGCGATCCAGCGCTGGATCGAGAACCCGTTGGCCCAGCTGATTCTGTCCGGTCGATACATGCCAGGCGAGACGGCCAAGGGCACGGTGGAAAACGACGAAATCGTTTTCGTCTGATTCCCGCTGGCAGCAAATTGAAAGAGGCCTCGCGTTGTGAGGCCTTTTTTTCGCCAGGCTGTTGAACTCAAAGGAAAAGGCTTGTAAAGTGCGCCCCGCAGTAAGTCGCCCTGAAGGGTTTCTGCTCCCCAAGCAGGAATCTGAAATAAGTTGCAAATCATTAACTTGAAAGCAATTTAGGGGGTTGACAGAGGTGCTTAAGATTGTAGAATAGCGCGCCTCAGACACACGAACGCAGCGATGCGAACGGGTCGAAGAGGTGAAGCAAGCTTCACAGTTGTAAATTGAAATACCAGTTGTAAATTGAAATATGTAGTTCCGTGATAGCTCAGTCGGTAGAGCAAATGACTGTTAATCATTGGGTCCCAGGTTCGAGTCCTGGTCACGGAGCCAATTTCAAACCGGGGTATAGCGCAGTCCGGTAGCGCGCCTGCTTTGGGAGCAGGATGTCAGGAGTTCGAATCCCCTTACCCCGACCAT